>CAVSLP010000015.1:0-76175 GCA_963728775.1 uncultured Actinomycetota bacterium | reverse complement strand
CCGAGCCTAGAGCCCAGCCAGCGCTGTTCATCTCCTGGCATCCTCGCCATGGCCGTCATGGCACGCCACCGGCACCAGCAGGGTGGGCCCCCGTGAGGTCATCGCGCTGTGGCTTGGCGGTGCGGATCGCTTGCCTCCGGTACGCCACCGTGCGCGCAAAGCTCGCGTCACACCGCCTTTCGAGCAACTGCACCGGCTCAACCTCGCTGCAGACTTCGGCAACGCCATCCGGATCTGTCTCCGCATCACCGATGTGCAGATCAGGCGACGGCGACGTCGGGCGCACGCCGGACTCGTCCCTTCTGTCCGCGCTGCAGCACCCGACAAGGCGATTCGGCGACACCGGGGTCGATCAGTCGTCGTCTTCAGCTGAGGCGTCGGCTGCGCGTTCCAGCGCAGCCGCCACTGCCTCGAACTCAGCCAGCGCAGCGGTCAGATCCTCGACGATCTCGCGCGCGATGACCTCGGGCGCGGCAGGTTGTCCACGTCCTCGAGGGACTCGTCGCGGAGCCAGGTGATGTCGAGGTTGACCTTGTCGCGGGCGAGCAGCTCGTCGTACGCGAACGACCGCCAGCGGCCTCCTCGCCGACTCGACGCGCTCGTCGTGCGCCTTGCCGGCCAGGTAGGACTCGACGAACTCGTCGAGGTGGTGGCGACGCAGCGGGTTCTGCTTCAGCGTGAAGTGCTGGTTGGTACGCAGGTCGTAGACCCAGAGCCTCTTCGTCCACGGCTGCCTCGGACGCCGGCTTCTTGTCGAAGAACAGCACGTTGGCCTTGACGCCCTGGGCGTAGAAGATGCCAGTCGGCAGCCGCAGCATCGTGTGCAGGTCGAAATCGCGCCAGCAGCTTGCGGCGCAGCGTCTCGCCGGCTCCACCCTCGAAGAGCACGTTGTCAGGCAGGACGACGGCGGCGCGGCCGTTGATGTCGAGGATCGTCATGATGTGCTGGAGGAAGTTGAGCTGCTTGTTGCGCGGTCGTGACGACGAAGTCCTGCCGCTCGATCTCGGTGTCCTCGCGCACCTCGCGGCCATCGGCGCCGACCATCGTCAGCGACGACTTCCGGCCGAACGGCGGGTTCGACAGCACCACCGACCAGCGCTTACCCGGGTCGGCGATCAGAGCGTCGCGCACGTCGATCAGCGACTCGCCGTCGGCGTGCGCCGATGCCGTGCAGCAGCAGATTCATCGCGGCGAGCCGCGCCGTGCCGTCGCACAAGTTCGTACCCGTGGCGAAGCTGTCGCGCAGATGGTCACGCTGCGTGGGCGTCAGGTTCTCAGCGCCCTGCAGCGGCGTACTCGTGCGCGACGAGCAGAAACCCGCCGGTGCCGCAGGCAGGATCGACGACCGTGTCGTCCGGCGTGGGCTGAATGACATCGACGATCGCGCGGATCAGAGTCACGCGGGGTGAAGTACTGGCCCGCTCCCGAGCCCTTGTCGGACGCACCCTTGGATAGCAGCTCCTCGTAGGCGTCACCCTTGAGGTCGGTGCCCGACGCGGACCAGTCTCCTGATCGATCAGATCGACGATGAGCCGCTTGAGCTTGGCCGGGTCCTGGATCCGGTTCTGCGCCTTGCGGAAGATCGTGCCGAGCGTGCCCGGCTGCTGGGCAGGCCGACCAGGATCCGGGTGTAGACGACCTCGAGCTCCGTGCCTTCGGCATCGAGCAGCCGCTGCCAGGAGTACTCCTCGGGCACGATCTGCTGCGGATTCAGCTTCCGGGTCGCGCGCTCGTGCGCCATCTTCAGGAAGAGCAGGTAGGTCAGCTGCTCGGTGTACTCGATGACGCCGACGCCGTCGTCTCGCAGCACGTTGCAGTACGACCAAGCTTGTCGACCAGGCGGCGGGAGTCAGCGGGACATCAGCTTGCCTCGTAGCTCCTCGTGATCAGTGGCAGCGCCTCTCGAGCTGATCGCGGGTCTTCACCGGAGCTCCAGGTCGCCGGTGCCGAAGTGGCCGATGTTGCGGACGTCCCGGCTGAACCCGTCCTCGAGCTCGACGCGTGTCGGGGTCGACCTTGACGTAGACGAGCAGCTTCTTCGTCTGCGGGTGCACCTCGACGCAGGCGAAGTTCTTGAGTCGCCGGAACGCGAAGTAGAGCTTCAGGCTTCTTGGTGACGTCGTCGCCGAGCCTTCGCAGGACGCCTCGAGGTCGGCGTACAGGTCCGCAGCTCCGTCGGCGCCTGCGCGAGGTACTCGGTGACCGTCTTGTACGAGGCCGTGGACGGCGTGGCCCTTCGGAGCTCGGCGTCCGGCCGCGTCGCCACCTCGACCTTGGTGGTCGTGACGAGCTCGAGGGCAGCAGCTCTCCGCCGAAGTCGCGGTAGCGGACCAGTTCGATGCTGCGGTTGATCTGTGCACGGCGTGCTCGTCGTACCGGGTGAATCGCCAGCGACGCAGATGAGCCGGGGTTGCGCCAGTCGATCGCGTCGGCTTGCCTCGGGGCCGAGCCTCTTCATGACGAGCAGCTGGAACTCGGCCGGTGGTCGAGGAGCCAGTCGAGGTAGAAGAGGCCCTGGTTGATGACGTTCTCGTTGACGCGCGCGCTTGTACTCGACGATCACCGGCGAGCCGTTCTCGTCGATGCCGAGCGAGTCGATGCGACCGCCGTGCTTCGTGCCGGTCGAGTACTCGGAGGCAAGGAAGCGGACGCCGAACAGCGTCTCCATGTTCCGCTCGACGACGTCTGCAGCGACTTCTCCAGCGCGACCGACGAACCGGCGAGCTCGGTCCGCCGAGCCGTTGCTCAGGCTGAACACCTTCAAGTCAGACATACTCAGACTCCTTCGCCCGCGCCCGGACTCCCCGTCCGGCCGCGTAGTCGACGCAGCGAAGGCCGCGCCTTGGCGAGGAGGGGAACGGCGCAGGGCGGTTGACCCAGCCGGCTCGCGGCGGTCACTGCCGATCGCAAAGAGCATGACTCTGGACTCGATCTCCGCACCCGCTTTCGCCTGGCAGCCTGGCTTCTTCAGCGACGGAACCGTCGACGGCTCACCCTTTGAGAATCGCTTTGGCCTCAACGTCCGGCTAGCGCCGCCTTTCCCCGCTCCGCGCAGCAATGAGTACTTCGACCGGACGTACCACTGCAGCCATTCCGCAAGTACATACGTCTGGCTCCTGCGTGCGGAGTGGCGAATGCGATTGCTTGATTCGGTCGTGACCGGCGCGCGAGTGAGCCCAGTCTTCCCGATGGTCGCGCCGTACATTGCTACGAGTACCGAACCCTCCGGGACCCACTTTGCCGAGGAACTCGCAAGCCCTGGAGTCAGCTTCATCTTCTTCGGAGCGTCGTAGATGTCCGCATCCCTGAGATCGCCGCTGTTTACCCAGGGGATCGGCTGCCGCGCCGTCGTAATAGGACGGCGTCCGAGCCGAGGGGTCCACCGCTGCCCCATCTTGCGATCGCGCCAAGCGTCGTCACCTTGCCTTCAGCCTCGGAGAACCGGCGAGAGATCGCATGCTCAAGCATCATGCGGGACCGCCTGACGCTGCAGTCGCGTAGTCGTCTGCCGCGTCGAGGCGTGAGAGGTGGTCCTCGAGGATGGCGACGATGCGGCGCTGCTCCTCAAGCGATGAGACCGGTTATTGATAACCCCGCCCTGAATCGCGAAAACTGACCTTCCGCTGCGCGACTCCGCTGGTATTCGTTCAATCCGCTGCTGAACGGCCGGAGACTCAATCGCCAGGCTAATGAAGCGAGCGTCGAAGTCCTCGGTAGGCCGAAGTCGGATACAGTCCGCGGTGATCATTGCTCTGCTCCTGGCGGCCGGAGTACACCACAGAATCGCCTGGAGGATTCCCCATCTTGGCGAGAGGACGTCCCCGGGTAGCGCACACCGACTCCAGTTGATCGGCCTTTTCAGCTGACACGAACTGTCGCGGGTGCGCGAAGTCGCCGCTCCCGAATATCACCGACGAAGATCAGAGGTACACCCTCGGGGCGATAGTCGGTTGTTTCAAACTGCTCCCGAATGGGCCAATCACAAGCCGCGACTTATCTTCTTCCGACAACTGGTGCGGCGTCAGGCTTCGCCAGTCGCCCTGCCACGTCACGCGGTGAGCTCCGCGTTCAGCTCCTCGACCGAGATCGCCGGCCTGGTCGCCGAGGTCGCGGAGCGCGCCGTCGACGCCGCCGCGCTCGGTGAAGGGTGCGTTGTCGAGGTCGTCGGCGGTGATGCCGGCGGATGCGGCGATGACGTCGACCATGCGGTCGAGCCACCAGCGTCTCCGTGTCGCTGAAGATGACGCCAGCCTGGTCCTGCTGGGTCAGCCAGGCGGCGTACTTCTCGCTGAACCCGGTCGGCGTACGGCACCAGTTCGTCGTCCACGCCGACGGTGTAGCGGATCAGGGACACGAGGTCAGTGAGCGTGTGGCGGGCTCGCTTTGCGTCGCTCCCGCGGTGCTGCCCCGAGAGCGACGTAGGCGTTCCAGATGATGTCGGGCGTCCAGTTGTAGGGCGGGCGCGCGATGCGGTCGGCGAGTTCCTGGATGTCGGGGAACGCGATCCGGCGCTCCGGCCTCGCTAGACGACTTGGATGGCGGTGATCTCGTCGCGGTGCTCGTCCAGGTACGCCCGCCACGACTCGACGATGCTCCGCGCCCGGTCGGTGTCGACCACGCCGTGGGCGTCGAGCAGCACGTCGCCGCTGACCTCGTCGATCACGCGGTCGTGGATGCGCCGGAGTTCGAGGATCCGGTTGCGGAGCTCGGGATTGGCGGCGATCGGCTCGACGGCCGGCGTCGAGGATCTCCTGGATCTGCGCCACCGGCCTCGCGGTGCCGCGCCTGGACGTCCGGGTCGACGGCATCGACCAGTGCCGCGGACGATCTCGCGGACCGGCTGCGCCGGCCACCTCGTCGAGCTCGGTGCGCTCCTCCGGCGTCAGCTGCGAGCTCCAGCTTCGACGAGCCGGGAGGCGAGCGTTGCGGTCTCGTCCTCGGTGAGGTTGAGTGCGGCGGCCTTGTCGAGCAGCTGCTTGAGGCTGACCGACTTCTCGCGGTCCAGCGGGCGGCGTCGACGTAGTCGTGCTCGGTGACGCCGACCGCGTCGACGATGCACGAATCGCGTCTTCGTCGTCCGCGTCCGGCGTGACGGCCTGGAAGTCGGCGTCGGTCGATCGTGCGGGCGCCGCGGCCCTTCATCTGCTCGAAGTACTGCGCCGAGCGCACGTCGCGCATGAAGAACACGCACTCCAGCGGCTTCACGTCGGTGCCGGTGGCGATCATGTCGACCGTGACCGCGATCCGCAGCGTGGGCGAGGTGCGGAACGCCTGGAGCTGCGCCCTTGGGGTCGCGTGGCGTTGTAGGTGATCTTCGCGGCGAAGTCGTTGCCCTTGCCGAAGACCTCACGCACGGTGCGTGACGATCTCCTCGGCGTGGTCGTCGTCCTTGGCGAAGATCAGCGTCTTCGGGACCGTGCCGACGGCCCGGGAAGATCTCGGTGAACAGCCGGTCGCGGAACGTCTCCAGCACCAGCCGGATCTGCGACTTGGCCGTGACGGCGCGGTCGAGCTGCTTGCGCGGTGTACTCCAGGTCCTCGTCGAGCTTCTCCAGCCGCTCGTTGCGGGTCCGGCGTCGACCTGGCACGATCGTGCCGGCCTCGATCGTGGAGCCCTGCTCGCTGATCTCGGTCCTGATCCGGTAGATGTCGAAGTCGACGTTGACCCCGTCGGCGACCGACTGCGGGTAGGTGTATTCGCGCGACCAGGTTCTGCCGGAAGAAGCCGAAGGTCTGCTTGCCGGGCGTCGCAGTCAGGCCGACGATGTGGGCGTCGAAGTACTCGAGCACGCCCCGCCACACGCCGTAGATCGAGCGGTGGGCACTCGTCGACGATGACCAGATCGAACGCCTCGGGCGGCAGGTCGGGGTTGTAGGCGACCTCGACCGGCTCGTCGGGCACGAACGTCGTCCATGCCGGGGTCGTCGCCCTCGGGGACCTCCTCGTTCTCGCAGACCTTGTAAACCCGCTGGATCGTCGAGATCGCGACCTTGGTGCGAGTCGACATGCCGCCGCCGGTGAGCTTGGCGACGTTGTACAGCTCGGTGAACCGGCGGCCGTCGTCCGGGCGTGCGGTAGTTCTGGAACTCCGCCAGTGTCTGCTCGGCCAAATTGTTGCGGTCGACCAGGAACAGGATCCGGTTGAAGCCGCCCCACTTGAGCAGCCGGTACGACTCGGTGACCGCCGTGTAGGTCTTGCCGGCGCCGGTCGCCATCTGCACCAGGATCGGTCGAAATGCTGGTCGACCAGGCTCTTCTCGATGCCCGTGATCGCCGTGATCTGGGCCGGGCGCAGCGGCGCGGTGTCTAGCTGCGGGCAGTTTGCCGGACCTTGGCTCGCCAGGTCGGCGCCTCGGGCTCGTCCTTGGCTGCCCGGACCAGTCCGGGCCAGCGTCGCGGGCTTGGGGAAGTCGAAGATGCTGCCGGGCCCGCGGCTCGGGGTCGAAGCCGTTGGTGAAGTGCGTCTCCGTGCCGGACGCCTCGAAGACGAACGGCAACCGACCGTCCCTGGTCAGCGCCTTCAGCCGTACGTCGGCGGGAGCCCCTCGGCATACATCGCCGACTGCCACTCGACGCCTGACAGCGGAGTGCCCTGCGGCTTCGCCTCGATGACGCCGACGACCGCCTTGTCGACGTACAGCAGGTAGTCGACCCGCCCATGCCCAGGCTTCATCACGACCTCGCGCACGGCGATCCCGCGCCGGCGAAGAGGTTCAGGCCCTTCTTGTGCTGCACCACCCAGCCCGCCGCCTCGAGCTTGCCGGTCGATGAGCCTCGGGCACGCTGCCCTCCGCAGCAAGGCGGCGCTCTTCGCTCCCTGCGCTCATAACGGGCAAAGACTATTGGCGTCACGGGAGTGTTGCGGTGCGTTTGCGAGTCGCGGCCGACAACACAACAGGCGTCCGGACTGCAGCAGGCCCTAGTCCGGTCCACCTCGGCGTCGGAACCTGCAGAGAATCCTCGTGGTCGCCGCGGGATGCCTCATGGCGGACAGGTGGACCGACCCGTTGGGTCGCGCCTTAGCCGCGCCGGCGCATCGGACTACCTCTCCGATCACCTCGACGAGCCACGCGAGGTTCACGGGCACGTGAGTCGACCGATGTCCCTGGGCGCGTTGGCCGTCACCCGAGACCGCATCATTTCCGAACCCGTCACCGCGGCGTGTCGGTGGCGGCGCTCGTACGCCTGCGAGAATTCGAAGCCCCGCTCAACCATGGCCATCGCGAACCGGCCAGCGGGCTGGATATCGGTTGCGTAGCACACGAGACTTGCCGCTCGGCGTTGCTGAATTGACCTCTTACGTGTCAAGCGGGCCGGCTACGCCGGCCAGGCCGTCTGCGGGCGCCGCTTCGCGGCGTCCTCGACGGCCGCTTAGCGGCCAGCCAGCACATCCTGGCGTAAGAAGCGATCCCGATTGGTCGCCACGCTGCTCAAAGCCTTTAACGATGACGCCAACTGAAGGATCGCGTACACGCTGAACCCGACCATCAGCAGAAGGCTCACGTACGGCCCCGGAGCAAAGCGATGCGGGGACAGGACACTCCCGCCTACAGCGGCAAGACAGATCATGCTGACGATCGCGAGGAGCAGTTGAGTTACTGCAGTCCACAGGAAGACAAAAACGAGGTCAGCGTAAAGCGACCGAAAATCCTTCGGGAAAGCCTCTGATGACACCGAACCCCGTCTGACTGACGGACCAACCCATCCGAAACCGGTCGGTACAGAACTGCACCGCGCTGAGTCGAATTTACCGCCATCGAGCGTAATACGCGGTCCGCAGGAAGGCCGATAGCCAGCACCGAACAGGTCATGGCCCCGCCGAAACTCAGGCCGGAGAAAGCAAGCGTGGCCGTGCAGAAGTCGGAAAAGGTAATAGCTGGAAACGGAGCCGCCCTTGGGATGAAGCGAATCCCGTCGCGACGACAATGGCAAGCGAAGTGGCAAGCCGAACGTTTCTGTGCAGAAACACGGAGCGTCCGCGGGGCAGAACCTCTCGGCGGAAGAAGCGAAACCAGTTCGAGCCGATAGCCATCGCGGCTCACTCAACCTCAGAAGGGTTCAGATCCTTCAAGTTGTCAACCACCACTGCCCCCCTATCCAAGAGCTCATCCTCAGTGGCAAAGATCGTCTCATCCTCGTCCGACAGGTTTGTGCCACTCGGGACAACGGCGCGGGTCTGCATCTGGTGCCGCTCCAGGCTGACTGTCCGCTCTGTCGCTACCAGGCTGCTGCCCCTTCACACGAACGTTAGCCACGTTGGCAAGAGGGCGAGCGATGTGCTGGTAGATCAACTCCATGATCCCGCGGTTCCGCGCCAGACTCTCGCCACGGCTCGCATTGACTGTGACTGAGGCCTGGTGCCCCAAGAGTCGTCCGCGAGTTGCGAGAGAACGTCATCGGCGTCATCCCAGTCAGTATTTGGGCGCCGGACCACGATCGAGGCCTCTCGGATCCTCTCGAACTCCTCCAGCTCCACGGCGAAGGAAGGGCTGGGTAGGGGATTCATGTCAAGTGACAGTCTTGAGTAGTAGTCGTTGTCCTTCGCGAGGCGGCTGAAGTACCGCTCAAGGTTGGTCGCTCCCACGCCGGCCCGTCGCATCTCTATCGCAAGCAATCGGTTCGAGGGGTGAACGGCCACGCGAGTCGCTACTGCTCGCCAGCGCCCGACGCTGACCTCTTCCGTGATCGTCTCACCGGTCTCTTCTACATAGAGCAGGGGGACCTCGTTCGGATTGCCGCTCACGAAGCGGAAGTGGAACCCAGAGGTCGTGGGCACCGATTTCTCGATGGCCAGGACCAGATCCTGAGTAACTTGAACCCGGGTTGCGTTCCGCGGAAGCGCTGCGACCCAGGAAAAGAACTCTTCATAGTCCAGCAGGTCGCCTCCCACTCGGCCATGAAGGACGAACGCACGTACGGGCCGGCTCTCGATAGCCACTCAACTTCCCCCTGCGGGTTGTGAACTAGACCACGGCAGGTTACCGATCCGATGGGATAAACCGTCGTTAGGGGCGCACGGAGAGCCAGCAGATGGGGGACCTTGGGGTGCGTCGGCAGCCCGATCCCTCCGCCGCACCAGTCTCCGGCCTCCGCTGCACGAGCCAGGGCGCTGCGCGTCACTGCGTGATCGATACACCCGGCGGTTATGAGGGATCGGGACAGGTGTGGATCCGTGCCCCTGTGGTGCCCCCGCTCGCCCGAAAACACGCCTGAACAGCCAACGGCCACCGACTGCGTTTCGCCTTATTTAGAGCCAGATTCGGTACGGTCGGCGCCGGCCTGGGCGGCCTCGTAATGAAGGGGTCCAACCTGCAGCAACGAGGTCGCCAAGTCGTGACGTGGGCCGAGGAACCCCGTGCCTGATCAGGCGTGAAAGCGCCTCAACCGCACTCGCCCCCACTTTGCAAGCAGGTGCATCTCAACCCTCCACCCAAACCAAGCGGGCGGGATATGCACGCCGAAGGGGCGCCTTCAGCGTGAACATCCAGCGGAAGTAGTCCTCGTCGGTCACGATGTCGATCACGCTTGAGCCGTCCCCGTCGCTATAGAGCTCGCTGACGGCGCGCATGTCGTAGACGAAGCCTTCGGGTGTGGACAGGATGACCCGTTTCCCCCGGAGCGCGGGTTCGTGCTCGGCGGGCCGGGGCACCTTGGCGGGCGGCACCCCGAAGTAGGGGTACCGCTTCTCCTGCGATCCGTCGGTCATGGGCTAAGTCCCTTCGAGCGCAGCCAGGGAAGCGGGTCGGTGGGTTTGTCGTCGACCCGGATCTCGAGGTGGAGGTGTGGGCCGGTTGAGTTGCCTGTGGAGCCGGTGAGCCCGAGGACCGCGCCTTTGGCGACGTGTTCGTCCGACGCGGACGTTGATGGCCGACAGGTGGCCGTACCACGACTCGACGCCATTGGCGTGGCGGACGCGGATCAGGTTCCCGTACCCGCCGTCGCGGCCGGTGAAGCTCACGACGCCTTGGGAGACGGCGAGTGCGGGGGTTCCGGTGGGCACGGCGAAGTCCTGCCCGGTGTGGAAGTCGGCGGTGCCCTTGGTGGGCGAGATGCGTGGCCCGAAGCCGGAGGTGAGTACGTATGACCTGCTTACTGGCAGCTGCCACGGGCCCGCGGTCAGGCTTTCGCATCCGGCGGTCTTGCCGGCCAGCCGGTGCACCAGGTCGGTGGCGAGGGCCTCGTGCTGGGAGTAGGCGAACGGGAAGGCCGAGCGTTGGACGCTCTGCGCGGCTTCCCATAGCGGCATGTGCTGCCAGCCTCGGACCCCGAGCAGGCCGGTGTTCGACGTCGGCGAGTGCGGTCCGCCGTAGAACGCCCGGGCGGCGTACGCCGGGTTCTCGACCTGGGCCGGTGAGCCCCAGCCGGTCGATGGACGCTGTTGCATCAGTCCGAGCGAGTCGCGGTCGCCGTAGTCGGAGCGCCCGGAGCCCCGACTCCTGGAGGGCGGTGGCGATCGCGATGACCCACCCGCGGGGTGGCACGTGCAGCGACTTGCCCACGGCGATGAGTGTTCGGGCGTTGCGCACCTGGTCGGCGTCCAGGTCGTCCACGGCAACGCTGGTGGATCCGAGGCTGCAGGCCGTGACGCCCGAGCTGCCGGCGACCAGCGTCGGCGAGTCCGAGGTGCCGCTGATCAACGTCGCCATCATCGCCAGCGGGATCCCCACGGCAACGGCAACCAGTCCGAGCAGCGCCGTCCCGCCCAGGGCGACGAGCTTCGCACTCACGGGGACCCCTGCGGACGGACGTCAGCGACGCGCCAGCCGCGGTCCCAGGCCACCACCGTCACGGCCAGGGCGGTCCCGGCGTGGACCTTGGCGGAGAACTCGGCCTGGAAGGTGCCGGCCCGGTGCAGGTGCAACGAGCCGAGGGAACCGGTCGGGAACGACGTCGGGTCGGCCAGGCGGAGGCCTCGCCACAGTGCAGGGGTCGACAGCCGGTGCAGGGTCGCCGGGACGTGCGTTCGGTTGGTTCCTGGCGCGGTGAGGTACGTCTGGAGGAACGAACGCGCAACGCGTCGGGCCGCCCGCATGTCGGCTGGTCGCTCGGTCTCAGAGCCGGACATGCGATCGTGGTCGGCCTGGTGACCCGTGCGGCGACGGAACGCGGGTCCGTGTGGTCTCGTCCCGGGCCGGCTGTGTGCCGGGTGAGCAGACTGCCGCCCGCGATGAGCAAGACGACCGCGGTTACCGCCAGCACGATCACGCGCCGGGGTGAGTAGAGCACCCAGGTGACGGGACTACGCGGCATCATCGTCCAACCCGTCGTCGCCGGGCCGGTAGATCGCGTAGACCTCCTCGCCGTCGTGCCACTCGGGTTCGGTCGGCGGCAACGGCACGCCCTCCGAGGTTGGCGTCGGCACGAAGCCCTCCGGCAAGGCCTGCGGCTCGGGGGAGAGGTGCTGGCTGCCACCCGGTGCCGAGGGCATCGGCTCCTGCGGTGCGGTCGCTGGCGGCGCCTCGGCGGGAACGTCGGCGGCGGGGAGTGCGCGAGGCTGGGACGGGGCTGCGACCGCGTGGGGCGGTGCTGCCGGTGTGGGTCGGGCCTCGGCGCGGTCCGGGACAGCATCCGCTTGGTCGTCGTCGCTGAGGGCGTCGACGGTGGCTGCGGCGGCCACGTTTCCGGTGTAGACGCCGGCGGCGGTGGTGGCGGCCTTCTTGGCCCAGCGACCGGCGTGGTGGCCGGCTCGACCGAAGGACCCGGCGGCGTCACCGAACGGGTCCGAGTGTCGGGCTGACCATCGTGGTGAGGCGACGGAACGGCTTGAGCGCGACCCACATGATCACGCCGAACAGCGGCATCAGGACGAGGCTGAGCCAGCCGGGGAGCTTGGACGCCGGGTCGAGGATGAGCCCGAGCACCCGGATCGTCACCGCGGCGCCGACGCCGAAGATGATCGAGTTGACCAGTGCCGCCCCGACGGTGCGGCCGATCCCGATCACCAGCCCGCGGCCGGCGGGGAAGACCCCGAGCGTGGCGAACGCCGGGAACATCATCACCGCGAGCCGCACGATCAGGAACGCCCCGAGCAGCAGCAGCGCGGCGACGAGCAGGAACGGGAGAGCCAGGAACGCGCCGAGGCTGGACAGGATCGCGTAGCCGACGCGGGTGTCCGACCGCTTGCCCGTCAGGTGTTCGTACGCGGAGGGGTCGGAGTTCTTGATCTGCTCGGCGATCGACTTCCACCGCTGCTGCTTGGCCTGGACGATCTGCTTCCCGCGAGCGGGGTCGTGCTCGACGACGTACGCCTCATGCCAGGTCAGCGCCTGGGACTTGAACAGCTCGGCGCCGTACTTCTTGGCGGTCTGGCTGTCGCTGGATCCGAGTTCGCCGGCCAGCCAGGACTTGTAGAAGATCGACTCCTGCACGTTCGACGCGACCGCGACCGCGGGCTTGACCTGCGTGTGGCGACTGTCCAGGCCGTTGACGACGGAGCCGAGGGTGCTGGTGACGGTCGTGTCGGCGAAGTGCCCGGCCTGGATCGGCCACCGGAAGATCGCCGTGGCGACCAGGACCACCATCAGGGCCCAGCCGATCGCGGCTGCTGTCGTGGCGAGCGCCGCGCGGTGCGCCTTGACGAGGATCAGGATCCCCAGCAGCGCGATCACGGCCGGGACCCAGGTTGCGAACAAGCTCGCGTGCAGCGACTTCGAGACGCGGGTGATGATCGGGTCGAAGACGTCGAGGAAGGTGGGGTGGAACGCCACCTCGGTGATCGAGGCGGTGGCCGCCGTCAGCGAGATGGGGACGTTGAGCATCCAGTTGCTCAGCGCGGTGCCGATCACGGCGTCGGGGTTGCGGGCGGCGTCCGGCCCACAGCCGAGGTCGTAGGTGTGCCACCGGAGACCGGCGAACCCGTACTGCTGGTAGATCGTGGACTTCGCGCCCGGTGCGAACGGGTCCCGCTGCGGGGGCAGGGGGTTCGGCCGCTTCTGGAAGAACGCGGCGAGACCCTCACCCGGCATGTCCGGGGTGGGCGCGCCCTTGCAGTCGATCCCGGGGAACCCGTGAACTGGCTCGGCGGTCGCACTACCCGCCGGCAGTGTGAGCAGCAGCCCACCCAGGCAGAGCAGCAGGACGACGTACCGGCGCGCGTTCATGCGACCCGCACCCCCTCCTCGGCCGACGTCGCTCGGCCAGCCGTGGTGTTGAGGGCGTCCAGCAGCGCGGGGTTCGCGGTGAGGTCGACGCGGATCTTGTCCACGTGCCCGTCGACGTCGCGCATCACGAACTCCCGGAAGCCGGCCGCCCCGCGCGAGGCCGACAGGTTGGCCAGGGCTCGCTCGTAGCCGACTCCGGTCGGCACCCGGAGCATCCGGAGGCCGTCGCGGGCGGCGTCCTCGTCCTCGATGCGGCCCACGAACGCGGCGGACATGAAGTTGGCGACGTCCATGCCGAGCACATCGGAGGGGTTCTGCGATGCGGCCAGCACGCAGGTGTTCCACTTCCGGGAGTCGCGCCCCAGTCGGGTGAACAGCGCCCGTCCGGCCGACCACTCACCCAGGAAGTGGGTCTCGTCGAGCGCGACCAGCTTCCGGGTGCCCATGTTCCGGCCGTAGACGGCGCGGCTGGCGTACCAGGAGGCCAGGTGCAGCAGCGGGACCGCCAGCTGCTCCGACGTCGACCAGTGGTCCCGCGGGACGGACCGGGGCGGCAGCACCAGGCCGGGCATGGTCAGGACGGTCAGGGTGGCGTCCAGCCGGTCCGCGCTCTGCTCGCCGCTGGGGAACAGCAGCCGGGCCAGCGGCAGCTCGGCCATGTCCCGCAAGTAGTTCGCGACCACCCGCCCGTGCGGTGACTCCAGGCGCTCGAGGTTCTCGACGACGCCCCACAGCGAGGCCGTGGGCTCACCTCGCGTCGCCCGCACGGCGTCGGAGACCACCAGGGAGGTGTCCGGGATCGCGTCGAGGGAAGGCGGGAGCAGCATCTTCACCACGTCCATCGCCAGCAGCTTGCGATCCTGCGCCGCCAGCACCTGCGCCTCGAGGAACGCGTCCTCCGTGGCGAACGCTGCCCGACGCGGGTTCGCGACGACACCGAACGGGTTGAGCGTGCCGCTCGCGGCGGTGGTCAGGTCCAGGTGCTCGCTGTGCCCACGCAGCTCAGGCAGCTCCGTGAGCCGTGCCAGCGGCCCGGAAGGGTCGAGCACGACGGACGGGATGCCGCGCCGTACGGCCTCGTAGGTGATCTGACCGAGCAGCACGCTCTTGCCGGCGCCCAGGCCCCCGACGACAGGCACCAGGCCGGAGGTTTCCTTGACCTCGGTGGCGTAGTGGGTGTCGAACATGACGGCGCGGCGCGACGACCCCGCCGTGTACCCGACGTACGGCCCGCGACGGTCACCGAGCTGGCTGGAGGCCATCGGGACCCCTGCGGTGAAGTACAGGATCGGCAGGCGCCGGCGGTACGCCGAGGTGGAGACCGGCTCGCCGGGGATGAACTCACGCAGGAGGGCGTACTGGCCGCGGGGATGCTCGATGCTGACCCGGCGGCCGCGGTAGGACGCCGTCACCTTGCGCACCCGCTCGAGGCACTCGTCCTCCGTGGGGGCGGAAACCGCGAGCCGGAACCAGCCGTGGATGCGAGCGGCGGCCACCTCGACACCGCGGCTCATCTGGTCTTCGACCTGGCGGGCCTGCCGCGCCTGACGGTCCAGCGCCAGCGGCTCGTCGAGGTCGTGCTCGCGGTAGTGCCGCTGCATGTCTCGCACGACCAGGAGCTTGCGCTGGATCGCCTGCCGCGCCTCGCCTCCGGAGAGGATGTCGAACTGGGCCGACCACTCCACGGGGAAGGGAAGCCGGTCGGTGTGGGCCAGCCACGGCTCGTGCCCGGGGTCCGGCGCGTCGATCTCCTCGAGCCTGCCCACCGACATCACCGAGACGTGCCGCTGGACCGTCTTCTTCTCCCCTCGGCCGGTCACCGACACTGTCCGGGCCAGCGGCATGGCGGCGTAGTCGACCTGGTCGGTGAAGCTGTGCAGGTCGTCGGTGTCCCAGGAACCGCTCGCGGGGTCCAGGGAGGCTGGGGCAGGCAATCCCAGCCCCACCGAGCGTCGGAGCAGCCACTCCATCTCCTGCGCAGTCGCCGGTCGTCCCTCCAGGCCGGGGAGGCTCACGGTCTCGGTCACCCGCTCGACATGAGCGAGGAGCCGAGCGTGCTCGACGTTGCCCGGGCGGCGCCAGATGGCTGCGGCGAGCCGGTGACTGGCGGCGCGATTCGACAGCCGCACTCCGAGGAACACCTCCTTCTCGGCCATCGTCTGGTGCCGCAGGTGCTCCTGCATCGCCACCAGGTGGTCACCCCAGCCCGATGCGGGCTTCAGCGGTGAGGGTGTCTGCTCGTGGAGCTGACGCGCCCATTCGGCAGCCGGATAGGGACGCGTCGTGACCCTCAAGTGGACCCGGTGGCCAGCGAGCCAGGCCATCGCGTCACCCGCACCGAAGAGAAGCTGCTCGCGTTGGGTGTCCGAGCGGAAGGCCCAGGGTTGGGTCGGGAGCACGAACCACGCCCACGCCTCGCGGTCGGTGAAGCAGAGGTTGCCCTCGATGTTCCGCAGCGCCAGGTTCGCTCGCACCGCGGGGTCACGCTTGATCTTGCTGTTCCCCAGCATGGATTTCCCTTACTCGGACGGAAGAAGTCGAAATGCGCATCGGTCGTGCCGGCTCCGTGGGGCGAGGTGCGGTGACCTCGGCGCGCAACAGGTGCCAGACGCTGACCAGCGGGCGGTCGTGGTCGATGACGCCGGTCAGGGCGTACGTCGCCAGGATCGTGAGGACGAGCTCCCAGACAGGCGGGACGCTCACGCGCATCGGCAGAACCGCCTCGATCAGGAGCACACCCACGAAGAGGACGAGCCAGATGCCGTACGCGGAGTACCTGGCCGACCAGGGCAGCGTCAGGCCACGTGGGCCCAGCCAGACTGCGTCGACCCGGTACACGTCGTCGTCGGGACGAAGCAGCACGGCTCAGCCCTGGAAGACGAAGGCCGCGATGTTGTCGGCGAAGCCGTAGAACAGTGCGGCGCCGGCGATCACCATGCAGCCGAGCATCACGTTGGTGATCGTCATCGCGTTCTGGCTCATCTGGCCCTTGCGAGCACCGGCGATGATGCCGAGCCCGATCACGAGCAGGATGATCGGAATGATGTTCTTGACGCCCCACTCGACGATGCCGTTCGAGTTGATGTTCGGGGCTGCCGCGATGATCTGAGCGATGGAAGCGGACATCAGCAAGTACCTCCCGAGATGGCCCGTCGAGGTACGGCGCCTGCCGCATCCCCGAGCGAGCACGGACAGTTTCTTTACTTTTTCTTTACTTAAGGTGTCGAGTGTGGGAGCCACGCCGCAACGGGCGCATGAACATCTGTGGACGATGTCGGGCCACCGGCTCGCAGGGGTCGAACGAACCAAGCGCGCGTCGGAAGCGACAGCGTGACTGTGGGACGCGAAAGCTTCCCGGCTCTTTGACCGGCTGACTGCAGTCTTGACGGCAACCGGACCAGACGCGGCCAGACGGAACAGTTGCCGAATTGCCGGTGCTGAGCCTGATTCAGACGGGACCAGACGCCCCGAGACAACCGCGCCGAGGCTACGGATCAAAAGGTTGGGGGTTCGAATCCCTCCGAGCGCGCCACGCCGAAAGCCCAGGCAGTCCACCACTGACCTGGGCTTTTGCGTGTCCGGGCCCGTCGAGACGCCGGCTTTCGGGTGGTGTGTCGTCAGGGTGACTGCACCGCTTGACTTCACTTTGCCTCCTCGTCCGGGTCGTCGAAGAGCTGGTCACCTTGAGGGTGGTGTGGCCGACGATCTCCATCCCGGTCCGGGGCGGCACCCCGAGGCCGAGCAGGACCGACACGCATCCGTGGCGGAAGTCGTGCAGTCGCACCACCCGGACCCCTGCCTTGACGGTTGACGCCGGGGAGTGGTCCCACCAGGTGAGCACGGGCGGGCGCCACTTCTCGCCGAGGTTCGCGACGTCCTGCGGCGCCCGAACGACGGGGGCTACCCGCTGGGGGACCACACCTTGGACGGGTGCCGGCGGCGCCGACGCGGTCGCGTTCGGCACCGGAGGACCAAATTGTTTCTGACAAACGTCGGTGCCTGGTGGAAAGGTGCTGCGCATGACCGACGCAGTGACCGCCCAGGGGCTGGTGAAGCACTACAAGGACGTCAAGGCCCTCGATGGCCTCGACCTTCGCGTGCCGCAGGGTTCGGTGCTCGGGGTGCTCGGGCCGAACGGTGCCGGCAAGACCACCGCGGTGAAGATCCTGACCACCCTCGTGAAGCCGGATGGTGGCCGTGCGGAGGTAGCCGGCCTGGACGTGACCACGCATCCGGATGCAGTTCGGCGCAACATCGGGGTGTCGGGGCAGTACGCCGCGGTCGACGAGTACCTCACGGGCTTCGAGAACCTTGTCATGGTCGGCCGCCTCTACCACCTCGGCCGTCGCCGGAGCCAGGAGCGCGCCCGGGAGCTGCTCGAGCAGTTCCGGCTCGACGACGCCGGTGACCGGGTCGCGCGCGGGTACTCCGGCGGTATGCGTCGGCGGCTCGACCTCGCCGGCGCCCTCGTCGCCGACCCGCCGGTGCTCTTCCTCGACGAGCCGACCACGGGGCTGGACCCGCGTAGTCGCACGGACATGTGGGATGTGATCAAGAACCTCGTCGCCGGGGGGACGTCGCTGTTGCTCACCACGCAGTACCTCGACGAGGCGGACCTGCTCGCGGACAACATCGTGGTCATCGACCACGGCCGTGTGATCGCCGAGGGCACCGCCGATGAGCTGAAGAAACAAGTCGGTGGCGAGCGCCTGGAGATCGTCGTCGAGGCGGCGGCTCATCTCGGGCGTGCAGTCGAGCTCGTCGAGCCGCTCGGCGTCGGGGACGCGGTCGTCGAGGAGCACCGGCGGTCGCTGCTGGTGCCGGTCAGCGGCGGGTCCGGCGTACTCATCGACGCATTGCGCCGGCTGGACGGGGAGCAGATCGCGGTCGCAGACATCGGGCTGCGGCGGCCGACGCTTGACGACGTGTTCCTGGCGCTGACCGGGCACACCACGCACGCCGAGGAGCCAGAGTCCGAGGGGCAGCCGGCGCGCTCGAGCGAAGGAGCCATCTGATGAGCCTGTACACCGCTGTCTCCGACAGTCTGGTCGTCGCCCAGCGCAACCTCGTCAAGATCAAGCGGGTCCCGGATCTGCTGGTCTTCACCACGCTCTCGCCGATCATGTTCGTGCTGCTGTTCGCCTACGTCTTCGGCGGAGCGATCGGTGCGCAAGCCGGCGGCGCGGCCTACCGGGAGTTCCTCATCGCCGGCATCTTCGCGCAGACGGTGGTGTTCGGCGCCACGATCACCGGCGCTGCCCTGGCCACGGACATCAAGGAGGGGATCATCGACCGGTTCCGGTCCCTTCCGATGTCCTCCGGCTCCGTCCTTGCCGGCCGCACGGCCTCGGACGTGGTGAACAACGTGCTGGTACTGATCGTGATGAGCCTGACCGGCCTTCTGGTCGGCTGGCGGATCCGTACGTCGGTGGGCGAGGCGCTGCTGGGCTACGTGCTTCTGCTGGTGTTCGCCTACGCGATCTCCTGGATCATGGCCTGGATCGGCATGCTCGTGCCAAGCCCCGAGGTGGTCAACAACGCCGCGTTCATCGTGATCTTTCCGCTGACCTTCATCGCGAACACGTTCGTGCCGCTCCGGACGCTGCCCGAGCCGCTGCGCACACTCGCCGAGTGGAACCCGGTGTCGACGGCAACCCAGTCCGCCCGCGAGCTGTTCGGCAACCTGAATCCGCTCGCCCCCGCCCAGGCGCAGCCGTCGTGGGCGCTGGCGCACCCGGAGCTGTACACGCTGATCTGGTCCGGCGTCATCCTGGTGCTGTTCGTGCCGTTGGCGAACTGGCAGTATCGCCGCTCAACCAGCCGGTGAAGCTGCCCGCACGGCAGGTCAGAGGCCACGGCCTCGGCAGGGGTGGCAGCCAGTGCGACTCTGCCGGCGGTGGCTATCGCGCCGCCGGCGCGATGTTCTGGTTGCGCCGGAACACGTTGCCCGGGTCGTACCGGCCCTTGAGCGTGGCGAGCCGGTCGGCGTTTCGGCCGTAGCAGGCCCGGGCGGGTTCTGGCCCCTCGTCCATCAGGAAGTTCGCATAGCACCCGGGCATCGAGTACGGCGCAAGCGCGTCGCGGAACCCGGTCGACCAGCGCCGCAGTGCGTCGTCGTGGCCGGCTATCGGGGCGACCGCCGCGACCATCAGGGCGAAGGCGGCGTCGCGCCAGGGCCACGCGGTGTCGCCCCGGTCGGCCCGGGCCGCCGCGCCGTCGAGCGGGTAGAGGTGGCTCTGGCACAGGGGCGTCGGCTGAGAGCCGCCGAAGCGTTCGAACTCCGCGGCCGCAAGGTCCGGCAGGTCCTCGAAGAGCAGCCCGGTGAGGTGGCCGTACTTGCCGGCGGACGCACCGACGTCGAACGCCGACTGAAGCGCGGGGTACGGCAGCCGCCCGACCGTGTCGGACAGCGGCTGCTCGGCGCGGAAGGTCGCCAGCGCCTGCTCCGAGCGCGTCTCCGGCGCGGTGTTGCACCACACCAGCGCGCACGCCGGTCGTCCCCGGGCCTCCTCCGGGAACGGCCCCTCCGGCGGCACGGTGAGCAGCGCGAGGAACGCGTAGATGTCATCGGGCTGCTGGGGCATCCAGTCGCGGTAGAGGCGCACCAGCCGTTCGGTGCGCTCCAGCGGGAACAGCATCGGCCCGCCGGTCACCACCGAGACCGGGTGCAACCGCATCCGCAGCTCGGTGGCCACGCCGAGGTTCCCGCCCCCGCCGGTGAGGCCCCACAGGAGGTCCTCGTCGCCACCCTCCCCGGCCCGGACCAGCGTGCCGTCGGCGAGGACGACGTCCGCGCCGACCAGGTTGTCCACGGCGAGCCCGAGCTTGCGGGTGAGGTAGCTGATCCCGCCGCTGAGCGTGAAGCCGGCTACCCCGACCGTGGACACGGTCGCCGTCGTGGTGGCCAGCCCGGCGGCGTGCGTGGCCCGGTCGACCTGGCCGGCCAGCGCGCCGCCGCCGATCGCCGCGATCCGGCGCTCGGGGTCCACGCGGACGTGGTCGATGGCTCGCAGGTCGATGACCACGCCACCCTCGACCGAGCTGAACCCGGCAGTGCTGTGCCCGCCGGCGCGGACCGCCAGCGGCAGGCCCTCCGCGACCGCGAACCGGACGGTCGTGGCGACGTCTTCGGCGTCGGCGCAGCGGACGACGGCCGCGGGACGGGACTCCCGAGAGCGGGTCGCGATGGCCCGGACCTCGTCGTACCGCGGATCTGTGGGCCCGATCACCTCGCCGCGGAGTCGTGCGCCGAGCGTGGAGGTGATGTCGACGGAGGTGGTCATGGTGGCCTGCTTGGGGTCGGGGAGGCGGACGGCTCCAACCTGCCCGCGCCCCACGGTCCGCGCATCGACAGGAACCCTCAACTCGTGGAGCGCATCCGGGCACCGTGGCGGACGACGTACGCCGCGGCCTCGGCGCGGTTGCGCAGCCCGAGCTTGAACAACACGTTGCGGACGTGGCGTTCCACGGTCTTGCGGGACAGGAACAGCCGCTCGGCCAGCTCCCGGTTCGACAGCCCCTCGCCGAGCAGGTCCAGCACCTCCCGCTCACGCTGGGTGAGCCTCCCGAGGCCCCTCGGACCGCCGCGGGGCGCGATCACGCCGAGCTCGCGGAGCCGGGCCGCGGCCTGGTCGGCGTCGCGGGCGGCCCCCAGCGTCTCGAAGGCCGCCAGGGCAGCGCGGGCCTCGGCGACGGCGTCGTCGGCGGTCAGCAGGGCGGCCAGCGCCAGCCGTGTGCGGGCCGCCTCCAGCGGGAGGCGCAGCCGGGTGAACAGGCTGAGCGCGCGCTCGAGGGACCCGGGGTCACGGCGTACCCGCCCGGCGGCACGCAGTGCCCGTGCCTGCAGCTGCGCACAGCAGGTCCGCGACGCCAGGTCCGCCAGGTGGTGAACCGCCTCGTCGGACTCCGGAGCCTCGGTCACGTGCGTCAGCAGCTCCCACAGGGCTCCCTCCTCGAGGCAGACGGCGAGCCCGGGTCGGTAGGCGCCGGGAGGCTCGGCGCTCTCCCCGTCCAGGGCGTGCGCGCGCCGCACCGCGATCCTCCGCGCGCCGGCGAGGTCGCCCCGCGCCGCAGCCAGCGCGGCCAGGATCACGCCGCTGGTCTCGAACTCCTCGAAACCCTCCAGCAGCCGCTCGGCCTCCTCGAGCCTGCCCTGGGCAAGGCGCAGCTCGGCGAGCCGGGCGGCGGCCTCGGCGCAGACGGCAGGCTCCGCGGAGACCCCGATGTCCAGGGCGGCCTGGAGCTCGCGGTCCGCGCCGACCCAGTCCCCGGAGGCGAACAGGAGCGCGCCGAGATAGGTCCGGCAGGTGGTGTAGAGGTGTGGGTTGCCGTAGCGCTGCTCGAACGCGTCGGCCGCGCGGATCCACTGCAGGGCGTGGTCGAGCTCTGCGGTCTGGGCGCACGCGCTGATCACGGTGCAGCTGGTGTAGACGACGGTGTGCGGCCGTGTCGACTCGCCGGCGAGCGAGGCAGCCATCGCCTCGTCGAGAAGGGCGGTGCCCTCCTCGCGCCGGCCCTGCTGGACCAGCGAGGCGCCCAGCTGGCTGAGTGCGCAGAGCTCCAGGTCGATGTCGCCGAACCGAGCGGCGAGCTCGCGGGCGTCCGTCGCCAGCCGCTCGGCGCTGACCGGGTCGGCACTGTCGTGCGCGCGCAGCAGCGCCACCCAGCCCTCCAGCGGGGCGAGGCCGCACTCCGACACCAGGCGCGCGGCCCGGGCGAGCCAGCCGCGGGCGGCGGCGGTGTTGCCCAGGCTCACCCGGTAGGTGAGGTACAGCCCCACCGCGACCATGGCGCCGCGTGCGGGGTCGCCGCGGTGCTGGAAGGCGGCGTACGCCCGCTCCTGGTAGCGGACCGCCTCGTCGGTCTCGCCCAGCCACCACAGCACATCGCCCAGGCCCGCAAGCGCCTCCGGCGGCGCGGGCTGGTGGGCGGTCAGTGCCTCGAACGCGCTGCGCGCCGTGGCCCACTCGCCC
Organism: uncultured Actinomycetota bacterium; assembly: GCA_963728775.1. Classification (GTDB taxonomy): domain Bacteria; phylum Actinomycetota; class Actinomycetes; order Propionibacteriales; family Nocardioidaceae; genus Nocardioides_B. Next base: position 54,101 of record CAVSLP010000015.1, on the reverse strand, counting down.
GCAGCGACGGCTGCTTGCGCGGCCTCGGCGAGCCGCTCCGGCGTGGTCGGCATGGCTTTCACGGTACGGCGACACCCGGCGGGAGGACAGACCGTGTCGCGTTCCGCGTCGGCGCCTCTTGACCTTCGGGCTACTTGAACCTGCAGGCTGAGGTCCCATGAGCGACCCGTTGCTGACGATTGGCGCGTTCGCGCGCGCCGTCGGCCTGACCGCCAGTGCGCTGCGCCATTACGACGACTGCGGGTTGATTCCTCCCGCAGAGGTCGACGACGTCACGGGCTACCGCTACTACACGCCGGATCTGGCCGAACGGGCGAGGCTGGTGGCCCAGATGCGAGAGGCCGGGATGTCGATCGCCGCGATGCGCACGGTGCTCGATGGTCCCCCGGAGGAGGCGCACTCCGCGCTACGGCGGTTCGTGGAGGAGCAGTCTGCCCGGTCCGCGCGTTCCGCTGCCGTCCTCGACGACGTGCTCTCGGGCGTCTCGCCGCCGCTGCGGGGAGAGAGCTCGACCCGCGTGGATGTGCGGGGGCCGGAGGTGGCAGCCGCGCTGCGCCAGGTGCGAGCTGCCGCCGACAGCGACACGACTTCGCCATTGGCCTCCGTCTTGATCGACGTCACGGCGGGCTCGCTGGACGTGGTCGCGACCAACCGGTACTGGATGGCAGTCCGGACAGTTCCAGTCGACACCCCGGTGGATGCAGCGCGCGTCGTCCTCGGCCAGGCCACGGCGATGCAGCTGGCCGCCCACCTCGACGGCTTCGAGCTGGTGACGCTCACGATCGCCGGGCACCGAGTGACGGTCGGCGGTCGGGTGTTCGTCGGCCGCACCGAGCCGTACCCCGCGCACCGCATCGTCCTGGCCGGGCTGGAGCCGATCGTGACGCGGGCGGTACTGTCCCGGACCGAGCTCGTGGACGCCGTCGAGACAGCGGGCCGCGCGGAGGTGACCGTGACCCTCACCTCGCCCGGAGCTCACCTCGACGACGGCAGCGGCGTACGCGGCCAAGACATCCAAGCCGCTGTCTCGGGGGCGAACCTGACGTTGCGCCTGGGCAGCGCGCTGATCCTGCGGGCCCTGGCGGCGACGCTCGGACCGGAGGTCGAGTGGGAGGCGTCCGCCCCGGACCGCCCCCTCCGGGTCACCTCGCCCTATCAGCGAGGGTTCCTGGCCCTGGTCATGCCTCTGCGTGAGCGGTGACGGACTTGCTGCCGGGTCGCCTCGGCTTCCGATGGTGGCTGGGCGGTGCGACGCTCTCCACGCTCGGCAACGCGATCACCTTCTTTGCCGTCGCGTGGGTCGCAGCGAGCCACGGCCCCGGCGTCGCCAGCCTGGTCCTGACCGTCGAGGCGGTGCCCCTGTGCCTGCTCATCCTTGTGGGCGGCGCGATCGCAGACCGGTGGGGAGTCCGTCGAGTCATGATCGGGTGCGACGCCCTCATGGTGACGGTGATGGCGCTCTTCGCCCTGGGGGCGCTGATCGCGGTCCCGGTGTGGTCGCTGATGCTGGTGGCCCTGCTCAGCGGCACCGCGGCGGCCCTGCGGCGTCCCGCGGCGGGGGTCTTCCCGCGGATGTTCGCAACCGGCGACGAGCTTTCGCGCACCATGGCGACGACCACGATGTTCCAACAACTTGCCCAGATGGCCGGCCCGTCCGTGGGCGGGGTGCTGCTGGCGGCCGGGGGCCTGTCCCTGACCTCGACCCTTGACGCAGGCTCGTTTCTGCTGGTCCTGGCCATCCTTGTCGTCGTTCGACCGCCGCGGGAGCCCGCCCCCGCCAGGCCCGAGCGAGCCCAGTCCATCGGGAGTCAGCTCCAAGAGGCCCTGATCGCCGCTCGGCGGACCCCCGGCGCGGTGGCCACGATCCTCACGATCGTCGGCATGGCTGTCACCATCCTGCCGCTCGTCTCCCTCTGCGTCCCACTGGCCGGCCATCAGCGAGAGTGGGGCCCGGGCGGCAGCGGAGTGGTCTCCGCAGCATGGGTCGTCGGCGGTCTGCTCGTGATGACGGTGGTCGCCTGGCGGGGCATGCCGAGCCCACGTATCGCCCTCGCGGGTCCCGCCGCGGCGGCAACCGGGGTGCTGCTCCTGGCAGCAACAGACGCTCAGTCGGTGGCGGTCGCCGCGCTGACACTTGTCGGTGCAGGCACCTCGCTGCTGACCACGCGCCTCTTCCCGCGGTTCCTGGATGCCACGCCGCCGGAGATGCTCGCCCGCTTCAGCTCTCTTCTCGGCCTTGCGCAAACCGGCCCCGTGCTCGTCGCAACACCGGCCCTCGGCCACCTGATCGGCACTCGGGGCCTGAGTGTTGCGCTCAGCGCCCTCGCCGTACTGCTGATCCTGACTCTCTTTGCTGCCCGGCAGGCGGAGGCGCAACTCCTGGTGCCTGTCGCCGTCCCCGAGGCGCACCCCAGCGGGTGAGGCCACGTGCAGACGCCGAAGCGGGCCCATAGAGCACGCTTCGGGGAGCAATCCATGGGCCCGCATCCCGTTGCGTCAGGGTGTCGCAGCGGAATCTCCGCGCGGGGTCTCGGCGCGGAGGCCGTGGACAGGTCTACCAGCGCCGTCAGATAGTGCGCAAGGCCCAAGGTTGCTTTGCGCAACAAAATTGTCCCGACCGGGTGCGGCCCGGTGTCTGAGACGATCGGCGTGCCCCCTCAGCCACCGGAGGTCTGCATCCCGTGACCGCTCGTCCCACCCGGCCGTCGGCCGAGCTGAGCGCCCGGAACGCGGTCGCCACGGTCTTCGCGCTCAACGGCTTCGCGTTCGCGAGCTGGGTGTCCCGGATCCCCGCGGTCCGCACCGACCTCGGTCTTTCGCCGGGGCAGCTGGGCACCCTGCTGCTGGCGCTGTCGGTCGCCTCGCTGGTGGCCCTGCCGTCGGCGGGGGTGTGGATCCACCGGTTCGGGGCGGGGACGGTGGTGGCCGTGGCGGCGGGCGTGGGTGCGGTCGGACTGGCCGTGGTGGGCTGGGGTGCCCGTCCCGGTGGCGAGGTCGCGGTGACCGCGGTCGGCCTGCTCCTGCTGGGGTTCGGCTCCGGTGTGTGGGACGTCGCGATGAACGTCGAGGCGGCCGCCGTGGAACGCCGGCTGGCGCGGTCGATCATGCCGCGGTTCCACGCCGCCTTCAGCCTCGGCACGGTCGCGGGCGCGGCGGCCGGTGCCACGATGGCGGGGCTCGGGGTGCCGACCAGCCTGCACCTGGGCGTCAGCGCGGTGGTCGTCGCGGTCGTCCCGGCGGGCGCGGTCCGCGCGTTCCTGCCCGCCGGCACCGAGGCCGCGGCGGCGGAGAAGCCGCGGCACCCACTGCGTGCGTGGACCGAGCGCCGCACGCTCGCGCTGGGGCTGATGGTGCTGGCGATGGCGCTCACCGAGGGCGTCGCGAACGACTGGCTCGCCCTGGGGCTCGTGGACGGCTACCACGTCGCGACCTGGGTGGGCGCGGCCGGGTTCGGGCTGTTCGTGGCGGCGATGACGGCGGGTCGGGTCGCGGGCACGGCGGTGCTCGACCGGTTCGGCCGGTTGCCGGTGCTGTGGTCGAGCATGGCCCTCGCGGGGGTCGGGGTGGTCGTGGTGGTGTTCGGTGGGACGCTGCCGCTGGTTGCGCTGGGTGTCGTGTGCTGGGGGCTGGGCGCCTCCCTGGGCTTCCCGGTCGGGATGAGCGCCGCCGCCGACGAGCCCGCCTACGCCGCCGCCCGGGTCAGCGTGGTCTCCACCATCGGCTACGGCGCCTTCCTGGCCGGGCCGCCGGTGCTCGGCTACCTCGGCGACCAGGTGGGCGTGCTCCGGGCGCTGCTGCTGCTCGTCGTGCTGCTCATCCCCTCCGCGTTCACCGTGCCGGCGGCCCGGGAGACCGTGCGCACGTGACCGGGTCAGCGGCCCCCGTCGACGACGGCGCCCTGGCTGCGTGCCCACGCGACGGCGCCGGCCAGGTCGATCCGCGCATCTTCCAGCCGGGCGCCGGTGAGGTCCGTGCCGTCCAGCTCGGCGCCGCGCAGGTCGGCCTTGCGCAGGTCGGCGTTGCGCAACGTGGCGCCGGTCAGGTCGCAGCCGGCGAGCACGGCACCGGCCAGTACCGCCTCGGAGAGGTCGGCGCCGGTGAGCCGGACCCCGCCGAGGTCGATCTTCGTGAGGTCCGCGCCGCGCAGGAGTACGTCGACCCACTGGCCGCCGCGCACCGTCAGCTGCGTCAGCTTGCACTCGACGAACGCGGTCCCCGCCAGCTTGCAGCCGTCGAGGACCGCCCCGAAGAACGAGCAGCGGACGAGCTCGCACCCGACGAACGCCGAGGCGTGGTGCTCGGAGACGTTGAACCGGCAGCCCTCGAAGCGGCAGCCCTCGAAGACCGCACCCCGGCTGCGGCACTCGGTCAGGTCGACGTCGGTGAGCGTGCAGTCGACGAACCGCTCGCCGTCGAGCTCCCGGGCGTACCAGTCCTCGCCGACGTACTTCTCGCCGGTCACCACCCCGGCGGTCACGAGCCCTTCAGCTCCGGGAACTGGTCGTCGCGCCACTCCCCGGTCTCGGCGACCTCGCCCGGCTGGCCGGCGCCGAGCTCGTTCTCCCGGGCGCGCAGCTCGACCCGGCGGATCTTGCCCGAGATGGTCTTGGGCAGCTCGTAGAACTCGATGCGCCGCACCCGCTGGTAGGGGGCGAGGTGCTCGCGGGCGTACTTGAGGATCTCGAACGCCGTCTCCCGGGTCGGCTCGTGGCCGGGGGCGAGGGCGATGTAGGCCTTCGGGATCGCCAGCCGCACCTCGTCCGGGGCCGGGACGACGGCCGCCTCCGCGACCGCCGGGTGCTCGATCAGCACGCTCTCGAGCTCGAACGGGCTGATCTTGTAGTCGGAGGCCTTGAACACGTCGTCGGTCCGGCCGACGTAGGTGATGTAGCCGTCCCGGTCGACCGAGGCGACGTCGCCGGTGTGGTAGAAGCCGCCGGCCATTGCGTCCTCGTTGCGTTCGTCGTCGCCCTGGTAGCCGGTCATCAGCGGTAGCGGACGTCCCGGGCCGAGGTTCGCCGGATGGGCGCCGGACAGGTCGAAGCAGATCTCGCCCTCGACCGTGGCCTCGGTGCCGACCACCGGCGCGCCGGTCAGCGGGTCGACCAGCACCACCGGGCAGCCGGGCAGCGGCCGGCCCATCGAGCCGGGCTTGACCTCCGCGCCCGGGGTGTTGCCCACCGCGGCGGTCATCTCGGTCTGGCCGTAGCCGTCGCGCAGGCTCAGCCCCCATTTCCTCCTGACCTGGTCGATGACCTCCGGGTTCAGCGGCTCCCCGGCGCCGACCACCTCGCGCAGCGCGCCCGCACCGCCGGACAGGTCGGCGTTGATCAGCATCCGCCACACCGTCGGGGGCGCGCAGAACGAGGTGACCGAGTGCTCGCGGAGCCGGCCGAGCAACGCGTCCGCGTCGAACCGCGTGTAGTTGTAGATGAAGATCGTGGCCTCGGCGATCCACGGCGCGAAGAAGCACGACCAGGCGTGCTTGGCCCACCCCGGCGAGGAGATGTTCAGGTGCACGTCGCCCGGGCGGAGGCCGAGCCAGTACATCGTCGAGAGGTGCCCCACCGGGTAGGAGACCTGGGTGTGCTCCACGAGCTTGGGGCGGCTGGTCGTGCCGGAGGTGAAGTAGAGCAGCAGCCGGTCGTCGGGTGCGGTGCCCGGGTGGTCGACGCGCACGTCGTCGAGGGCGTAGGCGTCCCGGAGGTCGGCCCAGCCGCCGGACCCGACCGGGCCCACGCTGAGCCGTCCGTAGTCCCCCGGGACCTGCTCGAACTTCGCGGCATCGGCGGGGTTGCAGACCACGAAGCGTGCGTTGCCCCGCTCGAGGCGGTCGACCAGGTCGGAGGGGCCGACGGCGGTCGTGGTCGGCATGATCACCGCGCCCAGCTTCATGATCGCGAGCATCGTCTCCCAGAGCTCGACCTGGTTGCCGAGCATCACGATCACCGCGTCGCCCCTGCGGACCCCGCGCGCCGCGAGCCACGCCGCGACCTGGTCGGAGCGGTGCGACATCTCGGCGAACGTCAGCTCGCTGCTGCCGCCGTCCTCCTCCACGATGACCAGGGCCGGCCGGTCGTTGCCCGCTGCGATCGCGTCGAACCAGTCCACCGCCCAGTTGAAGCGGTCCCCCAGGTCGGGCCAGCGGAACTCCGCGACCGCCCGCTGGTGGTCGCCGCGCAGCGAGAGCAGCTGGTCGCGGGCCGCCCGGTAGGTGGCGGTAGCGCCCGCGGGGGCACCCGTCTCGGTCATCTCCGCTCCCGTCCCGGCCGTGGCCGTGCACTGTCCGCGTGTCGTCGCGTGGTCCAGGTCACACGTTAGCCGCCGCACGGAGCGACCTCGCGCCCCAGCATCATCCGCCCGCTTTGACAGCATTTGTATCCACCAATACGGTCGGCGGTCGAACGAACGATCCAGAGCGGCCGCTAGCCGCGTCTGGCGTGCGGACAGATCCACGTTGGGCGTGGCTCGAGGCCTCGACAAAGCTCCGAGCCCTGGGGGTCCACCGTGTACACAAGCTCTCCGTCCTCCCGCCGCGACTTCCTGAGGCGGTCCGCGCTCGTCGGCGGCGTCGCGCTCTCCGGCGGCTTCCTGTCCGCCTGCTCCCGGACCGACGCGGGCGGCGGCACCTCGGCCGCCACCACCCTGGCGAAGATCAAGAAGCAGGGCTACGTCACCGTCGGGTTCGCCAACGAGCGGCCGTACGGCTACCGCGACGGCGGCAAGCTGGTCGGCGAGGCGCCCGCCATCTCCCGCGAGATCTTCAGTCAGATCGGGAACATCGAGCTGCGCGGGAAGCTGTTCCAGTTCGACGCGCTGATCCCGGCCCTGCGGGCCGGCCGGGTGGACGTGGTCACCGCCGGCATGTTCATCACCCCCGACCGCTGCCAGAAGGCGGCCTTCGGCCAGCCGGAGTACGTCGTCCCCTCGGCGTTCCTGGTCAAGCAGGGGAACCCGAAGAACCTCACCGACTACCAGTCGGTCGTCGACCAGAAGGCCACCCTGGCCGTGCTCAGCGGCGCCGTCGAGGTCGACCAGGCGACCGGCGCGGGGGTGCCGGACTCCCAGCTGATGAAGGTCTCGGACCAGCAGGCCGGGCTCGACGCGGTCTCGTCCGGCCGCGCCGACGCGCTGAACCTGACCAGCATCTCGCTGCGGTCGCTGGCGAAGAACGCCAGCGGCGTCGAAGTCGCCGAGCCGTTCACCCCGGTCGTGGACGGCAAGAAGCAGTACGGCGCCGGGGCGGCCGTCTTCCGGGAGGACGACCAGGACCTGTTGCAGGCCTACAACCAGCAGCTGGCCAAGATCATGGGCGACGAGCAGAAGTGGCTGGGCCTGGTGAAGCCCTTCGGGTTCACCGTGAACGAGAAGCCGCCGGCCGACCTGACCACCGCGAAGCTCTGCAACGGCTGAGCGGACCCCTGCATGTGGCATCAGCTGGCCGAGGCCGCGCCGACCCTGCTGCGCGGCCTCGCCACCACGGTGGAGTACACCGTGCTGGGCGCCCTGGCCGCGCTGGTCATCTCGTTCGTCTTCGGGCTGATGGGGATGTCCTCGTCGGCCCTGATGCGCGGCGTGGCGCGCGTCGTGGTCGAGTTCTTCCGCGGCACCTCCCTGGTGGTGCAGCTGTTCTGGATCTTCTACGTGCTTCCCCAGCTCGGGTTCCGGCTCGCGGCGCTGTTCGCCGCGACCCTCGCGTTCGGGCTGAACTTCGGTGCCTACGGCTCCGAGGTGGTGCGAGGCGCACTGGTCGCGGTGCCCAAGGCGCAGTGGGAGGCGACCGTGGCGCTGAGCATGACGCCGTACCAGCGGATGCGGCGGGTGATCATGCCGCAGGCCATCCCGGAGATGATCCCGCCGTTCGGGAACCTGCTGGTGCAGATCCTGAAGAGCTCCTCCCTGCTGTACTTCCTGGCGATCACCGAGTTCACGTTCGAGATCCAGGAGCTGCGCTACCAGTTCACCAACCGGGTCGTGCCCTACGCCCTGGCGCTGGTGGTGTACTTCCTCGTCGCGCAGGCGCTGCTCTACCTGACGCGGCTGTGGGAGCGGCGCGCCGCCGCCCGGGTCGGCCGGGGACCGGTGACGCCTGAGCCCCGGTCCGCCGCCGCGCCGGCGACCGAGACCGAGGGGGCGGTCGCATGACCTGGGACTGGAGCTACACCTGGCAGGTGCTGCCGGACATCCTGACCGCGTTCCTCGAGTTCACCCTCGGCCTGACGCTCGTCTCGGCCGCGATCGCCATCGTGCTCGGCCTCGTCCTCGCGCTGGGCCGGCGGGCGCACGAGCGGTGGGTCTCGTGGCCGTCGTACGCCGTCGTCGAGTTCATCCGCAGCACGCCGATCCCGATCCAGCTCTTCTTGATCTACTACGGGCTGACCGGCTTCGGGATCCGGCTGGGGGCCTTTCCCAGCGCGGTGATCGTGTTCGGGGTGCACTACGCGTGCTACATGTCCGAGGTCTACCGCGCCGGTATCGAGGCCATCCCCAAGGGCCAGTGGGAGGCCTGCGCCGCGCTGTCGCTGTCCCCGTGGCGCACCTGGCGCGCGGTCGTGCTCCCGCAGGTCACCCGGCGGATCATCCCGTCCACCGGCAACCAGGTGATCGCGCTGTTCAAGGAGACACCGTTCGCGATCGTCATCGGGGTGTCCGAGATGGTCACCACCGCGAAGGCGATCGGGGGCCACGACTACAGCTACGTCGAGCCGATGACCATCGCCGGCCTGATCTTCCTGGCCGCGAGCTACCCCACCTCCGTCCTGATGCGAAAGCTGGAGATCCGCCTTGGCCACTGAGACCGCCACCGAGACCTTCTCGGAGACCATGCCGCACGCCGACGACGCGATCATCCGCTTCGACGACGTGGTGAAGCGGTTCGGCGACAACACCGTGCTCGACGGGATGAACTTCACCGTCGCCCCTGGGGAGCGGGTCACGCTGATCGGGCCGTCCGGCTCCGGCAAGACCACGATCCTGCGCCTGCTGATGACGCTGGAGAAGGTCAGCGACGGGGTGATCTGGGTGGACGGCGAGCCGCTCACCCACGAACGCAAGGGCGAGCGGCTGGAGCCCGCCTCGGAGAAGTACCTGCGCCGGAAGCGCCGCCGGATCGGCATGGTCTTCCAGCAGTTCAACCTGTTCCCGAACATGACCGTGATCGAGAACATCATGGAGGCGCCGGTCTCGGTGCTGGGGAAGAGCAAGGACGAGGCCCGCGCGGCCGGCCAGGGTCTGCTCGACAAGGTGGGGCTGGGCGACCGTGCGGACGCGCATCCCAGCCAGCTGTCCGGCGGGCAGCAGCAGCGGGTCGCGATCGCCCGGGCACTGGCGATGGAGCCCGACATCCTGCTGCTGGACGAGGTCACCTCCGCCCTCGACCCCGAGCTGGTCGTCGACGTCCTCAACGTGCTCCGGGACATCGCGGAGACCACCGACATCACGATGCTGATCGTCACGCACGAGATGCACTTCGCCCGGGACGTCTCGCACCGGGTGATGATGTTCGACCACGGGGTCATCGTCGAGGACGGCCCGCCGGAGAAGATCTTCGGCGACCCGGACCACGATCGCACCCGCGGCTTCCTGAAGGCGGTGCTCGAGGACCGCTGACCCCGCCCGCGGGAGCGCACGCCACGCATGCTCGACACCGAGTCGGGTACGACCTCGGCCGATCTTTGCGAAGGCCAAGCAGCGCGCGAGCGAAAGGCGGGACGATGTCGGACACTCTTCACAAAGGCAGCCACCGCAGGAGCCGGGCCGCGGCTCCGCCGCTGGCCCCGATCGGGGTGCTGGGGGTCCTGCTGCTCGGGGCCTGGCTGCTGGTCGCGTGTGCGGTGCTCCTGCCGCACCAGGTCGGCCGGGTCGAGTGGGACGAGCTGGTCAGCGGCGTGCTGGTGCTGGTGAGCTCGGCGCTGACCCTCGCATGAGCGGCGGCCAGGTCTCCCGGTCCGGGGCGGTGGTCACCCTCCGCCCGCTCGGCACCTCGCTTCCCCTGGCGTTCCTGGCGCTCGGACTGGCGAGCGCCACCTTCGCAGCGGTCGAGCTGCACTGGGTGCCGGCGAGCCAGGCCCGGGTCGCCGGCCTGGTCGCCGTACTGCTGACCGCGCCGCTGCAGGGCCTGGCCTCCGTGCTCGGGTTCCTCAGCCGCGACCCGGTGGCCGGCACCGGTGCCGGTGTCCTGGCCGGGACCTGGGCGGTCGTCGGGGTGACCACGCTGACCAGCCCGCCGGGCTCGACGAGCGACGCTCTGGGGGTGTTGCTGGTCGCGGCCGCCCTGGCCGTCACCGTGCCGGTGTCCTCCGGCTGGTCCAAACCGGTGGCCGCGCTCGTGATGGGGCTGAGCGGGCTCCGGTTCGCCGTCACCGGCCTCTACCAGCTGATCGGCAGCCCCGGCTGGCAGACGGCCGCGGGCGCGTCCGGTCTGCTGCTCGCCCTCGCCGCGCTGTACGGCGCCCTCGCCTTCGAGCTCGAGGGCGTGCACGGCCGCGCGGTGCTGCCGATCGGGCGGCAGTCACCTCCCGACGGGCCCACCCTGCGGGACGAGCCCGGGGTCCGCGACCACCTCTGACGTCACCGGCCCTGGAGTCACCGGCGATCGGCGGCGCGGGCCATGACCGCGAACGCCGTGGCGCCCGCCGCGCTGACGAGCGCCGAGCGCCGGTAGCGACGGGAGACCGCCGCCAGGCCGAGCATGCTGGCCGCGTGCAGAGCGTCGAGCGCCGGGCCACCGAGCAGCCGGTGACCGCGCTGGGCGGCCGCGAACTGTGCGAGGTGCCGGGCGCCCAGGATCCGGATCACCGCACGCTCGCGCGCGTCCGGTGCGTGCCCGATCAGCGGGGCGCCGACCCGGTCGGGGCCGGCGACCTCCGCCAGCCCCGTGCCGAGCCGGGCGACGGCCAGCGCCCTCATCGCTTGGCCCGGACCAGGGCGGAGCCCACCGCACCGAGCAGGCCGACCCCGGCGGCCGCGAGGAGGCCGTGGTTGTGGGAGGCCCACAGCTGGAAGCTGCGGTCCTTCGCCTTGTCGTCGAAGACGCCGTGCGCCCCGTGGTCCGACCCCTGCGGGCCGTCGGCGGGCTCCCACAGGTTCGCCTGCTGGGGGTCCTTGTCCTTGGCCTCGTCCTGCTGCGAGGACCAGCCGGTGCGGGCCAGGTACCGGTCCAGCAGCCCGGCGGCGAACATGTTGCCGACCAGGGTGCCCACCGTGCTGCCGCCGACCCAGTACTCGCGACGCTTCGGGTGGTCCGCGGCGTACACGACGCCCCGGGCGGCGACCTCCGGCTGGTAGATCGGCGGCACCGGCTGCGGGTGGTGCGGCAGCCTCGACAGCACCCAGGAGAACTGCGGGGTGTTCACGGCGGGCATCTGCACCATCGTCACGTGCACGTTGCTCTTCTCGTGCAGCAGCTCGCAGCGCAGCGCCTCGTGGAAGCCCTGGGTCGCGTGCTTGGCCCCGCTGTACGCGGACTGCAGCGGGATGCCGCGGTAGGCGAGCGCCGAGCCGACCTGCACGATCGTCCCGGAGTCGCGGGCCTTCATCCGCTTCAGCGCCGACATCGTGCCGTACACGAAACCGAGGTAGGTCACCTCCGTGACCCGCTTGAACTCCTCCGGCTCGATCTCGTCGAACGGCGCGAACACCGAGGTGAACGCCACGTTGACCCACACGTCGATGGGGCCGAGCTCGTCCTCGACCCGCGCGGCGGCGGCCTCGACCTGCTGGGGGTCCGAGACGTCGAGGGGGATGGTGAGGGCCTCACCTCCGGCGTTGCGGATCTCCTCCGCGGCCCCCTCGAGCCCGGCGCTGCCGCGGGCAAGCAGCGCGACACGGTCCCCCCGCTTGCCGAAGGCGACGGCGCTGGCCCGGCCGATGCCACCGCTGGCACCGGTCACGACGACTACCTGGTTCTTCCTCGTCACTTGATCCTCGCTCTCGTTGTGCGTCTCAGTCTTGCGGCCACGGCTCCGCCAGCCGGCGGGCCGACTCGAACATCAGGGCGTGCACAAAGGCCTGGGGGAGGTTGCCGCGCATCTGCCGCTGGTTCACGTCGTACTCCTCGGAGAACAGCCCGGGGGGCCCGCAGGCCGTGCGGTTCCTCTCGAACCACCGCAGCGCCTCGGCCTCCTCGCCCACCTGGTGCAGCGCGAGCGCCATGTCGAAGCCGCACATCACGAAGGCGCCCTCGGCCGCGGACAGCGGTCGCTCGTCGTGCCGGAAGCGGTACAGGAAGTAGTCGCTGCCCAGGTCGTCGCGCACGGCGTTCAGGGTGGCCCTGCTGCGCGGGTCCTCCGCGGGGACGGCGCCCCGGATCGCGGGGAGCAGCAGGGAGGCGTCCACCCGGTCGTCGGTCGGGCTGCGCTGCCAGCGTCCGTCGGGATGCAGGCTGTCGTTGCTGGCGTCGGAGACCAGGGTGTCGGCGAGGCTCTCCCACGCGGCGGCCTGCCTCAGCGGCGCGGAGCGGGCCATCGCGCGGAGCCCGGCCGCGCAGATCAGCCGGGAGTGCGCCCAGCGGTCGTTGTTGACCTCCCAGACGCCCGCGCCGGGGTCCTGCCACCGCTTCTCGATGGCCGCCACCGCCGCCTCCGCCGCCCGCCAGTGCTGGGCGTCCAGCCGGTCGTGCCGGGCGGCCGCGCCGAAGAGCAGCAGCGCCTCGCCGAACGCGTCGAGCTGGAACTGGTCCCGCACCCAGTTCCCGACGCGGACGTCGGCGCCCGGGTAGCCGGGCAGGTCGAGCCGGCGTTGCGGGGGGATCGCCTCTCCGCCGATCGTGTAGGCGGGGGTGAGGTTCGCGCCGTCCTCGAGGAGCCGCGCGGAGACGAAGGACACGGCGTCGTCGAGCAGCGGGTGCGGGCCGTCGGCGGCGATCGCCTGTCCGGCGAAGCACTGGTCGCGGATCCAGGAGAACCGGTAGTCGTAGTTGCGGCTGGTCTCGGCCCGCTCCGGCAACGAGGTGGTCGCGGCGGCGACCATGCCGCCGCCGGGCAGGGTGAGCCCGCGGAGCACGGCGTACGCGTGCCGGGCGTCTCGCGGCGCGATGCTGACCTCCGGCTGGGGGACGCTCTCCGCCCAGACCTGCTCGGTCTCCGCCCAGGAGAGCGCCGCGTCCGGGGCCTCCTCGGGCAGGCTGCCCGTCGACAGCTCGAGGACCAGGTCGTGCTCGTCGCCGGCCTCGAGGTCGAGGTCGAGGGTGAGCGCTCCCTGCCGCCGGGTCGCCTCGCCCGCGCCGCTCCACCGCAGCGCAACGCCCCCGGTACGGGCCGTCCAGACGTCTCCGGACCGGGAGATCTCGCTCATCTGGTGCGCGCCGAAGTCGGCCTGGGCGTCGAGGACCGCGCGGACTCGGGCCCGGCCACGCAGGCAGGAGATCCGCCGCAGCACCACCGCGCGCTCGGGGTCGGCGGGCAGTCGCAGCGCCTCGCGGCACTCGACGACCGAGTCCTCCGCCGTGATCCAGCGGCTGCGCCAGATCAACGTGCCGTCCTCGTAGGAGCCACCCCAGACGAAGTCGGTGTCCGCGGGGGAGACGACGTACACGCCCGGTCCGCCGACCAGCGAGGAGAACACCGCCTCGCCGTCCCACTGGGGGAGGCACAGCCAGGCGAAGTCGCCGCGTGGGCCCACGACGATGCCGCGGTGCCCGTCAGCCAGCAGTGCGTACTCGCGGAGAACGTGAGAGCTCATGCAACCCTGTACTTTCCGGCGTCACTGGCACGCCACTCGAGCCCGTGGCCGGGCGCATCGGTCGGGATGAGAACGCCCCCGCCGGCGTCCTGGGCCCCCTCGAAGAGCATCCGCTCGATGCGGACGTGGTCGTGGAACCACTCCAGGTGTCGGAGGTTGGGCGTGGCGGCGGCGACCGGGAGGTGCAGGTGCGGGGCGCAGTGCCCGGAGACGTCCACGTGGTGGGCCGCAGCCAGCGCGGCCACGCGCTGGAACTCGGTGATCCCGCCGCACCGGGAGACGTCGACCTGCAGGCAGTCCACGGCCCCGGCCGACAGCATGTCCGCGAAGTACCACAGGTGGTAGCCGTACTCACCGGCGGTGACGTCGGTGGCGACCGCGTCGCGGACCCTGCGCAGCCCGGCCAGGTTGTCCGAGGTGACGGGCTCCTCGTACCAGCGCACGTCCTGGTCCTCGACCTCCCGGAACACCCGGATCGCCTGTTTGGCGTCGTAGCCGCCGTTCGCGTCCACGAACAGCTCCACCGCGTCGCCGACGACCGACCGCGCCTGCCGGATCCGTGCCGCGTCCCGAGCGGTGGCCCGGCCGTGGTCCTCGCCGATCTTGATCTTCACCCGGGGGATGCCCTGGTCGACCCAGCCGGACAGCTGCTCGGCAAGCCGGCGGTCCTGGTAGCTGGTGAATCCACCGCTGCCGTAGACGGGCACCTCGTCGTGCACCGCACCGAGCAGCCGGTGCAGCGGCAGGTCGAGCAGCCGCGCCTTCAGGTCCCACAGGGCGGTCTCGACGGCGGCGACCGCCATCGAGATCATCCCGGGGCGGCCCGCGTTGCGCACCGCCTCGATCATGGCGAGGTAGCTGCGCGGAACGTCGAGGGCCTGCCGGCCGCGGACCACCGGGGCGAGCTGGTGCTCGACGACGCCGACGCAGTCGGGCGGGCCGTAGGTCCAGCCGGTGCCGACCGCGTCGCCGGCGCGGACCTGCACCAGCACCAGGGTGGTGGAGTCCCAGGACAGCGTGCCGTCGGCCTCGGGCGCGTCGGTGGGGATGGTGAAGGCGCTGGCCTCCACCTCCCGCACCGACACGTCGAGGGCCGGCGGCGTTCCGGTCGTGACCGTCACGAGTCGTCGCTGTGGGGCAGGAACTCCTGGGCCTTGGTCTTCAGGCCCTCCTTCACGATGCCCCAGCGGTTCTCGTCGCCCTTGAGCAGCGCCTCGGCGGACTGCTGCATCTGCTCGAACGTCGCGTGCGGCGGGATCGGCGGGATGTCCGGGTCGCAGTGCACGTCGAGGACCGTCGGCCGGTCCGCGGACAGCGCCCCGTCCCAGGCGTCGGCGAGCTTGTCCGGGTCGGTGACGGTGACGGCGTGCAGGCCGATCGACTCCGCGAAGCCGGCGTAGGAGACCTCGGGCAGGGCCTGCGACTCGACGAACTTCGGCGAGCCACCCATTGCGCGCATCTCCCAGGTCACCTGGTTGAGGTCGTTGTTGTGCAGCACCGCCACCACGAGCCGCGGGTCGCTCCACTCCTGCCAGTAGCGGCGGATCGTGAGCAGCTCGGCGAGGCCGTTCATCTGCATGGCCCCGTCCCCGGCGAACGCGATGACCGGGCGGTCCGGGTGGGCGAACTTCGCGCCGATGGCGTAAGGCACGCCCGGTCCCATGGTGGCCAGGTTGCCGGACAGCGAGCCGCGCATGTTCCCGCGGAACCGCAGGTTGCGTGCGTACCAGTTCGCCGACGACCCGGAGTCGGCCGAGACGATGACGTCGTCGGGCAGCCGCGGGGACAGCTCGTTGAACAGCCGCATCGGGTTCACCGGCTTGGCCTCGACGTGCGCCTCGCTGTCCACGACCTTCCACCAGCGGTCCACGTTGGTCTCGATCTTCTCCCGCCAGGAGCGGTCCTCCTTGCGCTCGAGCAGCGGCAGCAGCGCGCGCAACGTGGTGGCGGCGTCGCCGACCAGGTTGACCTCGTAGGGGTAGCGCATCCCGATCATGTGCCCGTCGAGGTCGATCTGGACGCCGCGGGCCTGGTCCAGGGGCGGCATGAACTGGGTGTAGGGGAAGCTCGAGCCCACCGTCAGCAGGGTGTCGCAGTCGCGCATCATCTCGTAGCTCGGCCGGGTGCCGAGCAGGCCGATCGCCCCGGTCACGAAGGGGAGCTCGTCGCTGAGCACGTCCTTGCCGAGCAACGCCTTCGCGACTCCGGCGCCGAGCGTGTCCGCGACCTGCTCCACCTCGGCCCGCGCGTCACGGGCCCCCTGGCCGACCAGGATCGCCACCTTGGACCCGGCGTTCAGCACGTCGGCGGCCCGTCGTACGGCGGCGTCGTCGGCCGACACGGTCGGCCAGTCGATCCCGAGGCTGGAGGGCACCATCTTGAACTCGTGCGCCGGCGGGGTGTACTCCAGCTCCTGCACGTCGTTCGGGATGATGATCGCGGTCGGTGCCTTGCGGCTCATCGCGGTCCGCATCGCCCGGTCGAGCACGTTGGGCAGCTGCTCGGGGACCGTGACCATCTGGACGTACTCGCTCGCGACGTCCTTGTAGAGGCTCATCAGGTCGATCTCTTGCTGGTAGCTGCCGCCCATCGCGGTGCGGTTGGTCTGCCCGACGATCGCGACGACGGGCACGTGGTCGAGCTTCGCGTCGTAGAGGCCGTTCAGCAGGTGCACCGCGCCCGGGCCGGAGGTGGCCATGCAGACGCCCACCCGGCCGCAGAACTTCGAGTACCCGACGGCCTCGAACGCGCTCATCTCCTCGTGTCGGGACTGGATGAACCTCGGGCAGTCGTCGGCGCGACCGAACGCACCGAGGATCCCGTTGATGCCGTCGCCGGGATAGGCGAAGACGTCCTCCACGCCCCACGCGCGCAGGCGGGTGAGCAGGTAGTCGGCCACTGTGGTTGTCACGGTTTCCTCCTCCGCGGTTGTTTCTCTGGTCAGGACTGGTGCCGGAGGGCGCGGGCGAGCACCCGTGCTCCGGTGAGGACCGCCGCACCCGCGGCGGCCAGTGCGGCGACCCGGGCGGCGCCGGACGGCGCGGCCGGCCGGACCAGCGGCAGCGTGGTCCCGTCGACCCGGCCGCCGTCGGACCCGGCGGCGAGCAGCTCGGCGAGGTGCACGCCCTCACGGCCGCCCGAGTCGAGGTCGTGGATCTGGGTGCGGCAGGAGAAGCCGTCGGCGAGCACCACGGTGCCCGGGTCGGCGTCGCGCAGCCGCGGGAGCAGCACGTCCTCGGCGCAGGCCTCGCTGACCTCGCCGTGGCCGGCGGTGAAGCCGAAGTTGCCGGCCAGCCCGCAGCAGCCCGAGTCGAGGTGCTCGACGTCGACGCCGGCGTCCCCGAGCAGCTTCTGGTCGGTGTCCCAGCCCATGATCGCGTGCTGGTGGCAGTGCACCTGGGCCACCGCGGACACCGGCCCGTCGCGGTCCAGCCGCGGGGGCGTCCAGCCGTCGGTGTGCTCGGTGAGCAGCTCGGCGAGCGTCACGGTCTTGTCCTTGAGCCTGCGCACGTCGAGGTCGTCGGGGAACAGGTCGGGCGCGTCGCTGCGGAAGACCGCCGTGCAGCTCGGCTCCAGGCCGACGACCAGCCCGCCGTCACGGACGTGCGGCGCCAGCATCTGCACGGTGCGCCGGATCACCCGCTTGGCGGTGGCCAGCTGCCCGGTGGAGACCCAGGTCAGCCCGCAGCACAGCGGCTCGGTGGGGATGGTGACCCGCCAGCCGGCCTGCTCCATCACCTGGACGGCGGCCTTGCCGACGTGCGGCGTGAAGCTGTTGGTGAACGTGTCCGGCCAGAGCAGCACCGTCCCCCGTTCGCCGGATCCGCGGGGTCCGCGCCGGGCCCACCACTGCTGCAGGGTCTCGGAGGCGAAGAGCGGCACCTCCCGCTCCTCGAGCCCGGCGAGCCGGGGCCCGAGCCGGTCGAGCAGCGGCGCGTGGCTGAACGCGTTGAGCACCGGTCCGAGCCGGGTCCGGGTGGCCAGCGCCGCCAGCATCGGCAGCCAGCCGGTCGCGTAGTCCGCGCGTGGGCGCAGCCGGCCCTGGTAGTGGTGCGCCAGGAACTCGGCCTTGTAGGTAGCCATGTCGACCGAGGCGGGGCAGTCGGTCTTGCAGCCCTTGCAGGCCAGGCAGAGGTCGAGGGCCTCCCGGACCTCCTCCGAGCGCCAGCCGTCCTGGACCGGGCTGTCGCCGTGCCCGTCGAGCATCTCGAACAGCAGCCGCGCGCGTCCGCGGGTGGAGTGCTCCTCGTCCCGGGTGGCCTGGTACGACGGGCACATCACCGCGCCCGAGTCGTGGGTGTGCTGGCGGCACTTGCCGACCCCCACGCAGCGGCTGGCCGCCTTGCTGAACGAGCCGCCGTCCTCGGGGAAGCCGAAGAACAGGTCCTGGGTCTCCCGGGGAGCCCAGTCCTTGCCGAGCCGCAGGTGCTCGTCCAGCCTGGCCGGGAAGGCGACCTTGCCGGGGTTCATCTTGTCCTCGGGGTCGAACAGCCGCTTGGCCTGGCCGAACAGGTCGACGACCTCCTGGCCGAACATCGTGGTGAGCAGCTCGGCCCGCTGCTGGCCGTCGCCGTGCTCTCCGGACAGCGACCCGCCGTACGACGCGACCAGGTCGGCGGCGCGCTCCAGGAAGCGGCGGTAGTGCGCGACGCCCTCGGCCGAGGTCAGGTCGAAGTTGATCCGGGTGTGGATGCAGCCCTGCCCGAAGTGCCCGTAGATGCTGGGCCCGGCGTCGCTGGCGTACCCGAACTCCTCGTAGAGCTGGTACAGGTCGCGCACGTAGTCGCCGACCCGGTCGATCGGGACCGCCGAGTCCTCCCAGCCCGGCCAGGTGTCCGGGTGGTGCGGCACGTGCGCGGTTGCGCCGAGCCCGGACTCGCGCACCAGCCAGAGCTCCTCCTCCCGCGCGGGGTCGTCGAAGAACTTCACGTCGGGGTCGTGCTCCCCGCGGCCGAGGTCGTCGAGCATCTCCTGCGCACGCCGGTCGGCCTCGGCGGTGTCCTTGCCGCCGAACTGCACCAGCAGGAACCCGGTGCCCTCGGGCATCTCGTCGAGCGCCTGCGAGTTCATCTTCTTCAGCTGCTCGTCGTGGATCAGGAAGTGGTCGACGCCCTCGAGCGCGATCGGCTCGTGCTCGACGATCGAGGGGACCGCGTCGCCGGCCTTCGCGATGTCCTGGTAGCCCAGCACCACCAGGCTGCGGGCCGGGACCACCGGCACCAGCTCCAGCTCGGCCCGGAGCACGGTCACCAGGCTCGCCTCACTGCCGACCAGGAAGCCCGCGAGGTCGAAGTCCTTCTCCGGGAGGAGCGAGTCCAGGTTGTAGCCCGAGACCCGGCGCGGGATGTCGGGGTAGCGCTTGCGAATCAGGTCGGCGTTCTCGTCTCGCAGCCGGCGCAGCGTCCGGTAGATCTGGGCGCGCCGGTCGCCGCGGCGCTCTATCGCCCGGTACTCCTCGTCGTCGGTCGCCCCGCAGGTGAACCGGGTGCCGTCGTAGAGCAGCACGTCGAGGGAGACGATGTTGTCGACCACCTTGCCGGTGCGCTGCGCCGTCGCCCCGCACGAGTTGTTGCCGATCATCCCGCCGAGCGTGCAGTTCATGTGCGTCGACGGCTCCGGGCCGAACCTCAGCCCGGTGTCGGCGAGCTGCCGGTTCAGCTCGTCGAGCACGATCCCGGGCTCGACGACGCAGGTCCGCGACTCGGTGTCCACCGAGACCAGGCGGTTGCAGTACTTGGAGAAGTCCAGCACCACCGCGGTGTTGGTGCACTGGCCGGCCAGGCTGGTGCCGCCTCCGCGGGAGACCAGCGGCAGGCCGTGCTCCCGGCAGACCGCCACCGCCTCCTCCGCGGCCTCCACCGTCCGCGGGATCACCACGCCGATCGGCACCTGCCGGAAGTTCGAGGCGTCCGTGGAGTAGGCAGCGCGGCTGCCGGCGTCGAAGCGGACCTCGCCGTCCACCCGTTCGCGCAGCGCCGCCTCCGCAGCGGCGAGGTCGACGTCGTCGGTGCGTGGTCGTGTCTGCGTGCTCAAGCTGTCATCCCTCTCCGTTCGATCCCCACCGGCGTTTCTCCCGTACCCAGACTGCTTGCGCTTACGCAAGGAAATGTCGTGCGTTGTGCTGCCGTGGCGGCTGCCTAGACTGCGGGGATGAGCGATGCCACAGACGGACAGGTAGACGTCACCGCGCTGATGGACACCACGCGGGTCCTGACCGCGGTCGTCGCCCACTCGCTGGCAGCCCTGGACGCGCCGGTGACCGTCCCGCAGCTGCGCGTCCTGGTGATGGTCGACGCCCGCGGGCCGATGAACCTGTCCGCGGTCGCCGAGGGCCTCGGGGTGAACGCGTCGAACGCCAGCCGCGCCGTCGACCGTCTGGTCACCTCCGGGCTGCTGGACCGCAGCGAGGACGTCCGGGACCGGCGCAGCATCGTGCTCAGCCTCACCGACGCGGGTCAGCGGCTGATCGACACCGTGGTCCGGCAGCGGCGGAGCATGCTGCGGCAGATCGTGGCGCGGATGACCAGCACGGACCAGGAGCAGCTGACGGGTGCGCTGGACGCGTTCGTGGCGGCGGCCGCCCTGGCCAGCGCGGACGGTGAGCTCTCCGACGGGGAAGGCCACCTGCTGCGCAGGCTGGTGTGATCCTGGGTCACCCGCCTGGCAGGGTGCTGCAGTGGTCGGGCACGTAGGTGGTGTCCTCCCGTGGCGGGCGCTCGTAGCCCCGTGGTTTCGGCCGGGCGGGCAGCTTCAGCGCGGGAGCCGCGGTCGTCCGGACGTAGGGGATGGTGGCCAGCAGGTGCGCCATCATGTTCAGCCGGGCCCGTTTCTTGTCGTCGCTCTCGACGACGTACCAGGGGGCCTCGGGGATGTCGGTGTGCACCATCATCTCGTCCTTGGCGCGTGAGTAGTCCTCCCAGCGGGTGATCGACTCCAGGTCCATCGGGGAGAGCTTCCACCGCCGCATCGGATCCTTGAGCCGCGACTTGAACCGGCGCTGCTGCTCCTGGTCGCTCACCGAGAACCAGTACTTGTGCAGCCTGATCCCGTCCTCGACCAGCATCCGCTCGAGGATCGGGCACTGGTGCAGGAACTCGCGGTACTCGGTGGGGGTGCAGAACCCCATCACCTTCTCGACCCCGGCGCGGTTGTACCAGGACCGGTCGAACAGCACCATCTCGCCGGCCGCGGGGAGGTGCGCGAGGTAGCGCTGGAAGTACCACTGGCCGCGTTCGCGCTCGGTCGGCGCCGGCAGGGCGGCGATCCGGGTGACCCGGGGGTTGAGGTACTGGGTGATCCGCTGGATCGTGCCACCCTTGCCGGCGGCGTCGCGGCCCTCGAAGACCACCACGATGCGCTGCCCGGTGGTGCGGACCCACTCCTGCAGGGTGACGAACTCGGCCTGCAGCCGGAACAGCTCCGCCTCGTAGACCGACTTCGGGACCCTGCGCGGCTTGCCCGTGCCGCCGGCGGCGCCCTCGCTCATGCACCGAGGCTAACCCCGATCCGGCGGGTGACTAGGCGAATCTGGCCCGTTGGGTCGGTTGACGGGGGCCCGGTCGAAGACGACCGTCCCAGGGATGGAGCCGATGAGGTCTGCGCAGGCGAGCCCGGCCGGCCGGCTGGCCAGGTTGCCCTCGGGAAAGTCGTCGAAGTGGCTGGTGGTCGGGTTCTGGGTGGTCGTGCTCGTGGTCGCGTTCAACCCGTCGGGGAAGCTGACCGGCGCGCAGCAGAACGACGCCGTCTCGTGGCTGCCGGGTGGCGCGGAGTCCACCCAGGTGCTGCATCAGAGCGCCCGCTTCCAGCCGACCGACGAGATCCCGGCGGTGGTGGTGTACGAGCGTCCCGGCGGGGTCACCCCCGCCGACCTCGCCGCGGTGTCCGCGCAGGCCAAGGAGTTCGGCACCGTCGACGGTGTCGACCGTCCCCCGGTCGGGCCGGTGCCCTCGCAGGACCGGCAGGCGCTGCAGGTCTTCGTGCCGATCAACGCCGGCAGCGGCGGCTGGCAGGCGCTGGGGACGGCGGTGGACACCATGCGGGACATTGCCAGGGACCGGCCCGCGGGGCTGAGCGTGCACTTCACCGGCCCGGGGGGCTTCGCCGCGGACTCCTCGGCGGCGTTCTCGGGCATCGACGGGAAGCTCCTGTACTCCGCCATGGCCGTGGTGGTCGTGATCTTGCTGTTCACCTACCGCAGCCCGCTGCTGTGGCTGCTGCCGGTGTTCTCGTCCGTGGTCGCGCTCACGGTCGCCCAGGCGGTCATCTACCTGCTGGCCGTGCACGCCGGCCTGACCGTGAACGCGCAGAGCGCGGGCATCCTGACCGTGCTGGTGTTCGGGGCCGGCACCGACTACGCGCTGCTGCTGGTGGCCCGGTTCCGCGAGGAGCTGCGCCGGCACGAGGACCGGCACGAGGCGATGGCGTTCGCGCTGCACCGCTCGGGGCCGGCGATCTTCGCCAGCGGGGCCACGGTGATCGCCGGAATGCTCTGCCTGCTGACCGCGAGCATGAACTCGACCCGGGGGCTCGGACCGGTGGCCGCGATCGGGATCGCGGTGGCGCTCGCGGTGATGCTCACCCTGCTGCCGGCCCTGCTGGTCGTCTTCGGTCGCTGGATCTTCTGGCCGCTGCGTCCCGGCTACGGCTCGGCGGACCACACCGAGACCGGCGTCTGGGCCCGGGTCGGCCGGCGGATCGCCCAGCGGCCCAGGCTGACCTGGGTGGTCACCGTGGTGGTGCTCGGGATCGCCTCGCTCGGGATCTTCTCGCTCAACGCGGACGGCCTTGCGAACAAGGACAGCTTCTACGGCCGCCCGGACTCGGTGGTCGGGGAGCAGGTGCTGGCCCGGCACTTCCCCGCGGGCTCCGGCCAGCCCCTGGTGGTGGTGGCCCGGGCCGACCACGCCGGGCAGGTGCGCACCGCGTTCCGGGAGACCGACGGCATCGTCGCGGTCACGGCGCCGAGGGTCGCGGGTGGGCTGGCCTACCTGGAGGGCACCCTTGCCGCCGCCCCCGACAGCCAGGCGGCCAAGGACACCGTGGACCGGCTTCGCGCGGCGGTCCACCGGGTCCCCGGTGCGGACGCCAAGGCGGGAGGCAGCACGGCGATCGTGCTGGACACGCTGCGGGCCGCGTCCTCGGACAACCGGGTGATCATCCCGCTGGTGCTGCTGGTCGTGCTCGTGATCCTTGGCCTGCTGCTGCGGGCGGTCGTGGCGCCGCTGATCCTGGTCGCCACGGTGGTGCTCTCCTTCATGGCGGCGCTCGGGCTCAGCGCGCTGCTGTTCAGGCACGTGTTCGGCTTCGCCGGTGCGGACTCGTCGCTGCCGCTGTTCGTGTTCGTGTTCCTGGTGGCCCTCGGGATCGACTACAACATCTTCCTGATGACCCGGGTGCGCGAGGAGTCCAGGCGGGCGGGCACCCGGAGCGGCGCGCTGGTCGGACTGGCCGCGACCGGAGGAGTGATCACCTCCGCCGGCCTGGTCCTGGCCGGAACGTTCGCGGTGCTCGGCACGCTTCCGGTGGTCACGTTCGCGGAGATCGGCATCGCGGTGGCGCTCGGCGTCCTGCTCGACACGATCGTGGTGCGGGCGGTGCTGGTGACCGCCCTGAACCTGGACGTCGGGCGGCGGATGTGGTGGCCGAGCGGGCTGAGCAGGTCACCCGACGCCCCGGTCCGGGAGCGGCCGAGCCGCACGGGACGCGGAGAACCGGTCACCCGCCGGTGAGGTCTCAGCCGCCGATGGCTCCGCTGAGCCGTCCCTGCTCGGCGAGGTCCTCGGCGAGGAACTCGCGCAGCAGGTCCACCGCCTGGACGATCTTCTGGCTGCGCAGCTTGTAGAACACGCTGGTACCGACCCGGTGCGAGGAGACGATGCCCCGCTCGCGGAGCACCGCGAGGTGCTGGCTGGCATTCGACTGGCTGATGCCGAGGGCCTCGCAGAGGTCGCCGACGCTGAGCTCGCGGTCGCGCAGCTCGTTGATGATCATCAGCCGCTTCGGGTCCGCGATGGCCTTGCAGACGCGCGCGTGCAGCTCCTGCAGCTGCGCCGCGATCTCCCGGTCCATCATCCCTCCCATCCGGCCTCCCGGCCGTGCTCCTCAGTGTAGGACGACGATGGCCAGCGCCGAGACGGACATCACGACGGTGACACCCGAGACCAGGCGGACCAGCAAGCGGCTGGTGGCCGGTCGTCCCGACTCGACGTGACGGAGCGTGCGGACGTAGCGCTGCTCCGTGGCGAGCAGCAGGATCAGGGCCACGACCAGGCCGAGCCCGCCCGGGATCGCGGCCAGCGTCCGGCCGCCGGTGTGGTGCAGCAGCAGGGCGCCGACGGCGCCGACCCCCAGCGCGGTCCGCTGCCAAGCCATCGCGGTGCGCTCGGCCTGCAGCCCCGGGTCCGGGGCGGGCTCCGGGCGGCGGCCGGGCCGCCACCAGGCCAGCGCGCGCCCGGGCACCGTCACCTCGCCAGGTCGATGATGGTGAGGGTCAGCGCGACCACGGCGGTCAGCGTGAGGACGGCCGCGACCAGCCGGGGCACCGGCGAGTGCGGCAGCCGTTCGCCGAGCCGCATGGCCCGCTCGTTGCGCTCCCAGTGGGTGTAGGAGACCGCGGCCAGCAGCCCGCCGAGCGAGATCAGGATGAACCCGAGCGCGTGCCGGACGACGGCCAGTCCCGGCACGAACTGGACCACCGCGACCCCGGCGGCCATCATCGCCAGTGCCGTGCGGACCCACGCCAGGAAGGTCCGCTCGTTCGCCAAGGTGAACCGGTAGTCCGGGGACTCCCCCACCTCGTGCAGGGGGGCCCGGCCCGACCGCCGTGCGCTCGACCCTTCCGTCGCCATACTCAGATCATCGCAGCGTGGTGGAGGCGGCGCACTGGTTGCGTCCCACGTCGAGGACGTCCATCTCGTCCTCCGGGGGCGCCAGCTTGCCCGCGTTGACCAGCCGGATGGTGTCGTAGACCTCCGGCGCCTCGGGCAGCGAGGTGACGATCTCCTCGACGAACCGCTCGATCGCCCGCTCGTTGAGCAGGGTCGCCCCGAACACGTCCTCCAGCGTGGTGGTGACCAGGCCGGCCTCGTTGACCTCCTCGCTGGTGGACCAGTGCGCGGGCGCGATGACGGTGGCCGGGTCCAGCGGCTGCAACCGCTCGTGGACACTGCGGAACAGGTCCCGCGCGAGCTCCTCCGCCCGGCCGGTGAGGTCGGGCCGGCCGAGGCCGCGGACGAACACGGTGTCGCCGACCAGCAGCAGCCGCTCGCCGACCAGGAACGCGGTGGTGCCCGGGGTGTGCCCGGGCAGGTGCATGGTCATCGTGCGCACCACCGCCGAGCCGAGGTCGATCTCGTCGCCGTCCCGGAGCGGCCGGTTCGGGAACGGGACCACCCCGCCGGTGTCTTCCGGCGGCAGGTGGTACTCCGCGCCGAGCCGCTCGGCGAGCGCGGGTCCGCCGCTGATGTGGTCGGCGTGCACGTGGGTGTCGATCACGTGCGGGATGGTCATCGCGTGCTCCGCGGCCAGGTCGAGGTAGGGCTGCGGGTGCCGGGTCGCGTCGACGACGACGGCGTTGCCGCCGGGGACGCCGACCAGGTAGGACAGGCAGGCCTTGGCCGGCCGCTGGAGCTGCCAGGCCCGCACCTCGCCGGGCAGCCCCGGGATCTCGACGGGTACCAGCAGCCGCGCCCAGGCGTCGGTGCCGCCCTCGAGGGAGCGGACCTCCAGGCCGAGCTCGCCGAACTCCTCGGCGACCAGCTCGGACCCGTTGCCCTGGCCGCAGACCACGATCGCCCCCGGGGCCGTCGCGGCCGCGTGGGTCTCGAGCTCGTCGAAGACCTCGTAGACGGGCACGTTGCGGGTGGGCACCGGCCGGTGGCCCTCCACCCGGCTGGCCGCGAACTCGTCCTTGTTCCGGACGTCGAGGATCTCGCTGACCGTGCCGTCCGCGAGCTCCCGGAACAGCTCCGCTGCCGTGATCGTGCGCGCCATGGGCGGTCCTCCATCAGGGGCTTGTTGTATGCGCATCTACGAATGTAGTGTCGTGGATCACAGAAGGCAACCGCCTCCATCCCGACGAGCCGAGAGAGGTCCGCACCATGTCGGAGGAGTCCCAGGAAGTACCCGAGAGCATGACGATCGTGGCGTGGTCGGGGGACCTCGACAAGATGTGGCCGACGCTGATCCTCGGGTCGACGGGCGCGGCCTACGGGATGCAGACCACGATCTTCTTCACGTTCTGGGGGCTGTTCCCCCTGGTCCGTGACGACGTCCGGATCACCGGCACCAACGCGATGACCAAGGCGCTGGCCGGGATGAACCGCCCCGGCATGGGCCACATGAAGCTCTCGAAGCTCAACATGGCAGGCGCCGGGGCGTGGATGATGAAGAAGCTCGCGAAGGACCAGAAGGTGGCCTCGCCCACGGAGCTGGTGGAGATGTGCACCGAGCTCGGGGTCAACCTCTGGCCGTGCGAGATGAGCATGGAGCTGCTCGGGCTGCGCAAGGACCAGCTCATCGAGGGGGTCGGGGACCCCGTCGGTGCGGCCACGGCCCTCTCGGAGATGAGCCGCTCTCAGATCAACCTGTTCATCTGACCGTCACAGCAACCAGGAGCACCCACCGATGGACTATCAGGTCGACCTCACCATCGACGCCAAGGGCCAGAAGTGCCCGATGCCCGTGCTGCTCACCTCGCGCGGCATCAAGAAGCTCGAGCCCGGACAGATCATGCTCGTCGAAGCGACCGACGGAGGCTCGCGCAGCGACATCCCGTCCTGGGCCAAGGACACCGGCAACGAGCTGCTGGACTCCAGCGGCGAGGACGGGGTCTTCCGCTACGTCATCCGGAAGAGCTGAGGGCGCCGCGTGCGCTACGGCTTCGCGATCGACCAGCGCACCTGCATCGGCTGTCACGCTTGCACGGTCGCGTGCAAGACCGAGCACGAGGTGCCCGTCGGTCAGTTCCGCACCTGGGTGAAGTACGTCGACAGCGGGTCGTTCCCGGACACCACCCGGTCCTTCGGGGTGATGCGCTGCAACCACTGCACGGACGCGCCCTGCGTGAAGATCTGCCCCACCCAGGCGCTGTTCAAGCGCGACGACGGGATCGTGGACTTCGACAACGACCGCTGCATCGGCTGCAAGAGCTGCATGCAGGCCTGCCCCTACGACGCGATCTACATCGACGAGGACTCGCACACCGCCGCGAAGTGCAACCTGTGCGCGCACCGGGTCGACAACGACCAGGAGCCGGCGTGCGTGGTGGTCTGCCCGACCCACTCGATCTGGGTCGGCGACCTGGACGACCCCAGCAGCGGGATCGCGAAGCTGGTCAGCACCCACGAGACCACGGTGCGGGCCCCCGAGCAGAACACCGGGCCGAACGTGTTCTACCTCGGCGCCGACCGTGCCGTGCTGGACCCGCTGGCGGCACCGGTCGACGACACCTACATCTGGGCCGCGCCCGACGCCCAGCGGCTCGCGACCGCGGGGGACCTGCCCGGTGACCCGACCACCGGCGCGCGGACCACGCTGAACACCGCGCACCCCCGGCCCTGGGGCTGGCGGGTGGTCACCTACCTGTGGACCAAGGGCATCGGGGCGGGCGCGCTGGCGCTGGCCGGGCTGGCGCACCTGCTGGGCATCGGTCTCGGCGGGGTCGGGGACTACGTCGCTCCGCTGCTCGGACTGTTCGGCGCGGCCACCACCGGCGTGCTGCTGGTGTGGGACCTCAAGCGCCCGGACCGGTTCCACTACATCTTCCTCAAGTCCAACTGGACCTCCTGGCTGGTGCTCGGCGCCTACGTGCTCACGGCCTTCTCCGGCGGCGCGGTGCTGTGGCTGCTGGCCGCGCTGCTCGACGTGGGCTGGCTGATGACCGTGCTGGCGTGGCTGTCGCTGCCCGCCTCGGCACTGATGGCCGGGTACACGGCGTTCCTGTTCGGCCAGGCCGAGGGCCGCGACCTGTGGCAGTCCCCGGTGCTGTTCTGGCACCTGGTGGTGCAGGCGGCGATGGTCGGCAGCGGCGCGCTGGCGGTGGCCGGCATCGTCGCCGGACTGTCCGGCAGCGCCTGGACTCTGCTCGCGGTCTCGTTCGTGCTCGCGACCGCGCTGCACCTGCTGATGCTGCTCGTCGAGTACGGCGGCAAGCACGCCAGCCGGCAGGCCACGGTGGCCGCGCACATCATCACCCGCGGCCGGTACGCGCGAACGTTCTGGCTCGGGGCCGTGGTGCCGGCCGCCGTCGCGGGGGTGCTCGGCGCGCTCACCTGGGGTGGGCTGACCCCCGTCGCCCTGGCCGTGGCCGGCCTGCTCGCCCAGCCGGCCCTGGTCGCCTACGAGAGCGTCTTCGTCCGTGCGGGCCAGGACGTGCCGCTGTCATGAAAGGTGAGCCGATGAACCTGCCAGGCGAGCGCACCCACGAGCGGCTGCGCAACTTCCCGCCCGTCTCGGAGTGGGACCACCACGTGGAGTACGACGCCAAGGCGCACCCGCGCAAGGTCCCGCACGAGTACATGCTGATCCCGACCACCTGCTTCAACTGCGAGTCCGCCTGCGGCCTGCTGGCGTACGTCGACAAGGCGGACCTGTCGATCAAGAAGCTCGAGGGGAACCCGGCCCACCCGGGGTCGCGGGGACGCAACTGTGCCAAGGGACCCGCCACGATCAACCAGGTCAACGACCCGGAACGGATCCTGCACCCGCTGCGCCGCAAGGGGAAGCGGGGTGGTGGCGAGTGGGAGCAGGTGAGCTGGGACGAGGCGCTCGACGACATCGCGGCCCGGATCCGGGCCGCGATCGTCGAGGACCGGCGTGACGAGGTGGTCTACCACGTCGGCCGCCCCGGGGAGGACGGCTTCGCCGAGCGGTTCCTGCTGGCCTGGGGGGTGGACGGCCACAACAGCCACACCAACATCTGCTCGGCCGGGGCAAGGCTGGGCTACTCGCTGTGGGGCGGCTACGACCGGCCCTCCCCGGACTACGCGAACGCCAAGGTGATCCTGCTGATCTCCAGCCACCTGGAGGCCGGGCACTACTTCAACCCGCACGCGCAGCGGATCATGGAGGGCAAGGTCTCCGGCGGCGCGAAGGTCGTGGTGCTCGACCCGCGGCTGTCCAACACCGCCTCGCACGCCGACCTGTGGATCGCGCCGTGGCCGGGCAGCGAGGCGGCGATCCTGCTGGCGGTCGCCTCCTACCTGCTGCGCACCGACCAGGTCGACCGGGCCTTCCTGCGTCGCTGGGTGAACTGGTCGACGTACCTGGAGCACCGGCATCCCAACCGGCCCGCCGACGACTTCGAGGGGTTCCTGGCCGCGCTCACCGAGGACTACGCGGAGTACACCTTCGGCTACGCGGCCGAGCAGGCCCAGATCCCCGAGGAGCAGGTCGCCGAGCTCGCCCGGGTCGTGGCCACCGCGGGGTCCGCGCTCTCCGCGCACGTCTGGCGGGCGGCGACCGCCGGCAACCTCGGCGGCTGGCAGGTGTCCCGGGCGCTGTTCTTCCTCAACGTGCTCACCGGCAGCGTGGGCACCACGGGCGGCACCAGCCCGAACGGCTGGGACAAGATCATCGCCCACGGCCCGAACGTGCCCGAGGGACACGACTCGTGGAACGAGCTGCTCTGGCCGGCGGAGTTCCCGATGTCGACCAACGAGATGTCGATCCTGCTCCCGCACCTGCTCCAGGACGGTCGCGGCCGGCTCGCGATGTACTTCTCCCGGGTCTACAACCCGGTCTGGACCAACCCGGACGGGTTCAGCTGGCTCGAGGCGCTCACCGACGAGTCGCTGGTCGACTGCCACGTGGCGCTGACGCCCACCTGGTCGGAGACCGCCACGTTCGCCGACTACGTGCTGCCGATGGGGCACAGCACCGAGCGGCACGACACCCAGTCCTACGAGCAGTACGCCGGCAAGTGGCTGGGCTT
The DNA here is from genome assembly GCA_963728775.1 of uncultured Actinomycetota bacterium. GTDB lineage: Bacteria > Actinomycetota > Actinomycetes > Propionibacteriales > Nocardioidaceae > Nocardioides_B. The sequence continues at coordinate 24,490 of CAVSLP010000015.1, read as the reverse complement.
CCGGCAGCCGGTGACCCGGGTCGCGCTGGAGAAGATGGGCCGGGCCGTCGCGGACTCCCGGGAGGCCAACCCGGGCGAGGTCTGGGAGGAGAACGAGTTCTGGTTCGAGCTGTCCTGGCGGATCGACCCGGACGGCTCCCTGGGGATCCGGAAGTACTTCGAGTCCCCCTACCGGCCGGGCGAGAAGGTCACCGTCGACGAGTACTACCGGTGGGTCTTCGAGAACTCGGTGCCCGGACTCCCCGACGCGGCCGCGGCGCAGGACCTCACGCCGCTGGAGTACATGCGCAAGTACGGCGTTTTCGAGGTCGCCAAGGACACCTACCGGCTCGACGAGCGCCCGCTGACCGATGCCGAGGTCGACGGTGCCACCGCGGACCGGCACGGCGTGCTGCGCAAGCCGGTCACCCTGGACTCCACCCCGCCGCTGGTCGGCGAGGCCGGGTCGGTCGGCGTCATGCACGAGGACGGCAGCCGCACCCAGGGCTGGCTCACGCCGTCGCGCAAGCTCGAGCTGTTCAGCGACACCATGGTCGACTTCGGCTGGGAGGAGTACGCAACCCCGGGCTACATCGAGTCCCACGTCAGCCGACGGGCCGTCGACGAGGGCAAGGGCGAGCTGGTGCTGATGCCGACCTTCCGGCTGCCGACGCTGATCCACACCCGCTCCGGGAACGCGAAGTACCTCAACGAGATCGCCAACACCCACCCGCTCTGGATGAGCTCCACCGACGCGGCCCGGCTCGGCTTCGGCACCGGCGACCTGGTCCGGGTGAACACCGAGATCGGCTACTTCGTGGCCCGGGTCTGGTCCACCGAGGCGATCCGTCCCGGGGTGATCGGGCTGTCGCACCACATGGGCCGCTGGCGCACCTCGGAGCACGCCGGCTCGCGCTGGGCGATGGGGCTGGTGGACCTGTCCAAGAGCGACGACGGCGTCTGGCGGCTGCGCTACAAGGAGGGCGTCAAGCCGTTCGCGAGCGACGACCCGGACAGCGAGCGGATCCACTGGGACGACCCGGGCGTGCACCAGAACCTGGCGTTCGCGGTGCACCCCGACCCGCTGTCCGGCATGCACTGCTGGCACCAGAAGGTGCGCCTGGAGGCAGCCCGCGCGGACGACCGGTACGGCGACGTGGTGGTCGACACGAAGCGTTCGCGCGAGGTCTACCGGGCCTGGATGGACAACACCCGACCCGGGCCGAGCCGCACCGGGCTCCGCCGGCCGGAGTTCATGATGCGGCCGGTGAAGCCGCGACGGCGGGCGTTCCGGGCGGACGGCGGCCGCACGGACGGGGAGGCGCCGTGAGCCTGCTGTCCCGTCGCAACGCCGACGCGGGTGTCGACCTCGCGGCGGTGCACGCCGCGCTCGGCGGCGTCGAGGACCCGGAGCTCCGGCTGCCGCTGCGCGAGGCGGGGATGCTGGGCGACGTCGAGGTCGACCGTGCCGGCCGGGTGCGGGTGGTGGTCCGGCTGACCACGCCCTCCTGCCCGATGAAGGACACCCTGGTGGGCGAGGTGACGACCGCGGTGGGCCGGGTCGCCGGCGTCAGCCGGGTCGAGGTGACCCTGGCCGCGATGAGCGAGGGTGAGCGGCTCGCGCTGGCCGGGCGGCTGCGCGGCGCGCGCCCCGAGGGGACGCACCCGTTCGGGCCGGACTCCGCCACCCGGGTCTACGCCGTGGCCAGCGGCAAGGGCGGGGTGGGGAAGTCCTCGATCGCCGCCAACCTCGCGGTCGCGCTCGCCCAGCAGGGCCAGCGGGTCGGGGTGCTCGACGCGGACGTGTGGGGGTACTCCGTGCCCCAGCTGTTCGGGGTGCGCCGGGCCCCGGTGGCGCTGAAGGGCCTGATGCTGCCGGTCGAGGCGCACGGCGTCGCCCTGATGTCGGTGGGCTTCTTCGTCGACGACGAGGAGCCGGTGGTGTGGCGCGGCCCGATGCTGCACAAGGCGATCGAGCAGTTCCTCACCGACGTGCACTGGGGCGAGCTGGACACCCTGCTGATCGACCTGCCGCCCGGCACCGGTGACGTCACGATGACGCTCCTCGAGCTGCTCCCGGACGCGCAGCTGCTCGCGGTCACCACGCCGCAGCCGGCCGCGCAGACGGTGGCGGCCCGGGTCGGCCGGATGGCTCGGGCCGCCCGGATGCCCGTCGCGGGCGTCGTGGAGAACATGTCCACGCTGGTCTGCCCCTCGTGCGCCGAGCACACCCCGATGTTCGGCGAGGGCGGGGGTGCCCGGCTGGCCGCGACGATCGACGCCCCGCTGCTCGGCCAGGTGCCGCTGGACCTGCCGCTGCGGACCTCCGGAGACCTCGGCGTGCCGGCGATGGTGACCGCACCGACGTCGGCCTCCGCGGTCGAGATCCGGCGCATCGCCACCGGGCTGCCCGTCGTACGCCGCAGCCTGGTGGGCCGGGCGCTCCCGCTGTCGGTGGTCTGACCGCCCCGTCCACGCCGAGGAGTGGTCCATCGTGTTCTCGACGCTGCGGTCCTGGCCTGCCCGCCGGTGGGTGGCGGCCGTGCTGCTCGTCCCGGTGCTCGCGGCCGTGCTGACCGTGCTCGGCGCCGTGCTGGTGCTGCGTGACGCCGGACCGGCGCTCACCGGGCCCGCGCTGGCGGCGGCGCTGACCCTGTTCGGCCTCGGGCAGCGGGTCAGTCAGCCGGCGGTCGCGTGTCCGACGCCCGCACCAGCCGTCGCCAGCCGACGACTCCGGCGGTCACCGCGACGGCGGCCGGCAGCGCCCAGGCCGGGAGGCGACCGGCCAGGTCGCTGATCGACTGCTGAACGCCGGCCTCCAGGCCGCTGGTGTCCGGGACGCCCAGGGCGCCGGCGATCCCGGCGGTGCCGTCGAAGCGGAGGAACAGCGCACCGATGCCGACGAGCAGCGCGCCCGAGACCAGCGACGTGGTGTGCAGCCTCAGCCTGCCCACGCGCACGGACCGGCCGCGCAGCCAGCCGCGCCGGCCCAGGTCGAACCGGTCCCACAGCGCCGCCAGCAGGAACAGCGGGGCCGCCATGCCGAGCGCGTACACGGCGAGCAGCAGGCCGCCGCCGAGCACGGACCCGCCGGTCGCGGCCATCGTGAGGATGGCACCCAGCACCGGTCCGGAGCAGAAGCCGGCGAGGCCGTAGACGGCGCCGAGCGCGACGGTGCCGAGCCAGCCACCGCGATCGCGGCGCGCCACCAGGGCGCGCAGCCGGTCGCCGCCCGGGACCTGGAAGCCGCCGCCGAGCAGCTGCACCGCGCCGAGCGCGACGATCGACCAGCCGGCCACGGCGACCAGGGTCGCGCGGTGCCCGTAGAACAGCCTCGAGGCGGCTCCCGCACCCGTCCCCAGCGGCACCAGGGTGAGCAGCAGCCCCAGGTAGAACGCGGCGGTGCGCAGCACCAGCCCCGAGGTCCGGCCGAAGGCGTAGGCGAAGAACGACGGCAGCAGCAGGGCGCTGCACGGCGACAGGAGCGCCAGCACCCCCGCGGCGAACGCGGCGAGAACCATCACGGTCATCGGTCGTGCGCGGCCCGGTCGATCGCCTTCTCGAAGACGTGGAGCGGCTGGGCGCCCATGATCGGGCGGCCGTTGACCAGGAAGGCCGGGGTGCCGGTGACCCCGGCGGTCATTCCCTCGTCGAAGTCGTGCTGCACCAGCTTGGCCACCAGGGGTCCGTGCAGGTCCCGGCGGAACCGTCCGGTGTCGAGCCCGAGCCGGTCCGCCAGCCCGGTGAGGTAGGCCTCGGTCAGGCTGCCGGAGTTCGGGGCGGCCTGGTGGGCGTAGAGCTCGTCGTGGTACGGCCAGAACTTCCCCTGCTGGGCCGCGGCGCGGGCGGCCCGCGCCGCGCGTACGGACTCCTTGCCCAGGTAGGGGAAGTCGCGCCACTCGATCCGCAGCACGCCGGTGTCGACGTACTCCCGGACCAGGGCGGGCTCGGTGTCACGGGCGAACCTGCCGCAGAACGGGCACTGGAAGTCGGAGTACGCCACCAGCACCACCGGCGCGTCCCGCGCCCCCCGGGCGGTCGGGTCCCCCGCGGTGCGCCGGGCCAGCCCGGCCAGGTCGCCGTACCGGTCGACGGCCCCCGCGGAGCCGCCCTGCCGCAGCGTGGTCAGCGCCGTCACCGCGGCCACCAGGGCCGCCACCGCGGCGACGGTCAGGGGCAGCGCGGCCGGGTGCCGCCACGGGTGCCGGCGCTCAGCCATGGCCCACCACGGTCGGGTGCCCGGCCAGCCGCCACTCGAGGAGCCCGTCCTCGAGCCGCCGCGCGGGGACGCCACGGGACCGGAGCAGCCGCACCGCGTCGTGGGCCAGCACGCAGTGGGCGCCCCGGCAGTAGGCGACGACCTCCGCCGCCGGGCCGGGTGCCGGGATCCGGTCGAGCAGGTCGCCGAGCGGCACGGAGGCGGCGCCGGGGATGTGCCCGGCGGCGTACTCCTCCGCCGGGCGCACGTCCAGGAGCGCGACGGCACCGTCGTGGAGCAGCCCCAGCAGCTCCTCGCGGGTCACGCTCGCGACGTCGTCCCCGTCGCCGAGGTAGGCCGCGAGCGCCCGGTCGACCTGCGGCGAGTGCGTGGTCGCGACCGTGCGCATGGAGGCGTACAGCGCGGCGACGTCCTCGCCGGCCAGCTGGTAGTGCACCCGGGTCCCCTCGCGCCGGGTGCGGACCAGGTTGGCCAGCTTCAGGATCTGCAGGTGCGCCGAGGCGGTGCTGACCCCGAGGCCGGCGGCCCGGGCGAGGCTGTCCACGGTGCGTTCGCCCTGGCTGAGCAGGTCGATGATCTCCAGCCGCCTGGCGCTCGCGAACGCCTTGCCGACCACGGCGAGCTCGGCGAACAGCTCGCCCTTGCGGTCCCGGTCGACCATCGATCCTCCAAAGTTCTTTGGAAGACCGTAACAGCGGCGGGGGCGCCTCGACCACCGGCGGACGGCGCCGGGGAGATGAGGCATGATCGGAGCGTGGCCAGTTCGCTCAGCTCCTCCGGTGTGGTCGGCCTCGCCGGCCGGGTCCCCGCCGTCGACCGTGACCCGCTGCGCAGCAGCGCCCTGGTGCTCGACGGCTCGCCGCTCCCGCTCGCGGGCACGGCGCGCATCTACACGTGCGGGATCACCCCCTACGACGTCACCCATCTCGGGCACGCGGCGACGTTCGTGTGGGCCGACCTGCTCGCCACCGTGTGCCGGGCGGCCGGCGTGCCACCGGTGGTGTGTCGCAACGTGACCGACGTCGACGACGTGCTGACCGCGGCGGCGAGCGGTCGTGGGCGCCCCTACGACGAGTTCGCGCTGACCCAGGAGTTCCTGTTCGACCGGGACATGACCGCGCTCGGCGTGGCGCAGCCCGCGCACAGCCCGCACGCGCGCGGGCACGTCGGCCACGTGGTGCAGCTCGCCGCGGCGCTGCTGGAGACCGGCCGGGCCTACGAACGGGACGGCTTCGTGTTCTTCCGCGGCGCGCAGGTGGCCCGCGACAGCGGCCTGCCCGAGCACGAGGCGGCTCGGCGTGCCGAGGAGTTCGGTGACCGCGCCGCGGACGACCCGCGCGAGGCCCCGTTCGACGTGCCGGTGTGGCGACCCTCCCCGGAGGACCACCCGGCCTGGCCGAGCCCGTGGGGCTGGGGTCGGCCGGGCTGGCACGCCGAGTGTGCGGCGATGGCGTGGGCGGTGTGCGGCAGCAGCGTGGACGTTTTGGCCGGCGGCGAGGACCTCGCGTTCCCGCACCACGCCTACCAGGCCGCGATGGTGGAGGCGGCCAGCGGCGTGGCCCCGTTCGCCCGGCGGCAGATGCACGTGGGCGCGGTCCGTCACGCCGGCGCGAAGATGGCCAAGTCGACCCGCAACCTGGTGCTGGTCAGCGACCTGCTGGCCGAGCACCGGCCCGACGCGGTCCGGCTGATGCTGCTGAACCGGGACTGGCGCCGCCCCTGGGAGTACGTCGACGAGCAGATGGTCGCCGCCGAGGAGCTGCTGGACCGGCTCTACGCGGCGGCGGGCCGGCCCGGGACCGGCGCCGGCCGGGACGCCGTGCTGGCCGCGCTGCTCGACGACCTCGACGTCCCGACCGCGGTGGCCCGCGCCGAGGACGGCGGCGGGGTCGCGGCCCGCGCGCTGCTCGACCTGCTCAAGCTGACCGGCGGGGCGACCGGGCGCTGAGCCGGTCAACGCTAGCCGAGCTCGCGGACGATCCTCGCCGCCAGCTCGCGCAGCTTGACGTTCTCGTCCTGGGACTGCTTGGCCAGCGCGGCGAACGCCTCGTCGGCGCTGATCCCGCGGGCGGCCATCAGCGCACCCTTGGCCTGCTCGATCTCCGACCGGTGCTCGGTGGCCGCGTCGATGCCGTCCCGCACGTCGGCCGCGTTGCCCACCCGGCGCCAGTCGGTGAGGTCGACCAGGTGTCCGCGCACCACCCGCACCGCACCGCCCTCGTCACGCTCGGCGCGGCCGAGCACCAGCACGTCCCGGGCGCGGTTGCCGGCGTCCCGGATCCGCAGGTGCACGCTGAACGTGTCCCCGGAGCCGAAGACGTCGGCGTCGACCGGGTCGGACGCGGCGGTGCCGGCCTCCTTGTGCGCGAGGAGCAGGTCGGAGGTCGGCACCACCTCGCCGGGCGTGAAGCCGAAGGCCGCGAACACCTCGGGCGACCAGGACCACTCGCCGCTGGTCACGTCGTACTCCCAGGCGCCGACGGGCGCGCTGCTGCCCCCCTCGAGCAGCGCGCGAGCCGCCTTGTCGATCCGGATCCGGGACAACGCGGGTCAGGTGGTGATCACGTGGTCGGAGGCGTCGGCCGTGCTGATCTGGATCTTGCGCGGCTTGGCGCGCTCCGCGACCGGGACGCGCAGCCGCAGCACGCCGGCCTCGTAGGCCGCCTCGACCTTCTCGAGGTCGAGGTTGTCACCGAGGACCAGCTGCCGGCTGAACAGCCCGGTGGGCCGCTCGCTCGCGAGCAGCTCCCAGTCGCCGTTGCGCGGCGGCCGCTCGGCGCGGACCGTCAGCACGTTGCGCTCCACGTCGACGTCGAGGGTCTCCGGCTGGACGCCGGGCAGGTCGAACTCGATCACGAAGGTGTCCCCCTCGCGCCACGCGTCCATCGGCATCACGGCGGGCCGCGACGTGGTGCCGGCGCCGATGAGCTGCTGGGCGAGTCGGTCGAACTCACGGAACGGGTCGGTGCGCATCAACATGTTTCCCACCTCCACAACGGTTGTCCTTGTCGCCGCCAGAACCTATAGTGGCGGCTATAGGTTTCATATAACACAAGGAATGGATCCAGACAAGAGACGTCGTTCCCGAACCTGGACAGGAGGGTGTCGATGCCGGGCCCCGCGCCCGATCCGGACCGGGCGGTCTACGCGATCTCGGTCGCTGCCGAGCTGGTCGGCACCGGGGTGCAGAACCTACGTGTGTACGAGAGCCGGGGGCTCGTCGAGCCGCGCCGCACCGGCGGGGGCACCCGCCGCTACAGCGAGAACGACCTGGCCCGGCTGCGGCGCATCACCGACCTGCTGGAGGAGGGCCTGAACCTGGCCGGCATCGCGCTCGTGCTCGACCTCGAGCATGACAACGACCTGCTGCGCGACCGGCTCGGCGACGAGCCGTCCGGCACGTAGACCGGGACCATCGGCACTGTCGGGCGCGGGGCGTGGCTGACCAGCCTGGGGAGTGAACCCCTGGAGCCACGATGACGCAGACCCGGCCCGACACGCCCGCCGCACCCGCCCCTCCGGACCAGCCCCAGCCCTCGGACCTCCGGCTGCGTGAGGTGGACGACGCGGTGGCCGCCGCGGCCGTCGCGGCCACCGCGTTCCGCACGCTCGACCAGGCCCAGGTGGACACCATCGTCGAGGCGATGGTCCGGGCCGGCCTGCGCGCCGCGGCCGACCTGGCCCAGCTCGCGATCGACGAGACCGGGTTCGGTGTCTTCGAGGACAAGGTCGTCAAGAACTACGTCGCGACCGAGTTCCTCGCCGACTACCTGCGGGACAAGCCGTCCGTCGGCGTCGTCGACGAGGACGTCGAGCGCAACATCGTCCGGGTCGCCGAGCCGATCGGGGTGGTGCTGGCGATCACCCCGGTCACCAACCCCACCTCGACGGTGCTCTACAAGGCGATCGTCGCGGCGAAGACCCGCAACGCGGTGATCTTCCGGCCGTCGCCCTTCGCGGTGCGCTGCTGCGAGCGGAGCGTGGAGATCCTGCGTGCCGCGGCGGAGGAGGCCGGGATGCCGGCCGGCGCGCTGCAGGTGATCCCGGACGCCGCGCACGAGGTGACCCACTACCTGTTCAAGCATCCGCAGGTCGACTTCATCTGGGTGACCGGCGGACCGAAGATCGTCGCCCTGGCCAACGCCGCGGGCAAGCCGGGGCTGAGCGTGGGCCCGGGGAACGCGCCCATCTACATCCACCGCAGCGCGGACGTCAGGGGCGCGGTGGTCGACATCTTGATCTCGAAGACCTTCGACGCCTCGGTGATCTGCCCGGCCGAGCAGACCTGCATCGTCGACGACGAGGTGTACGACGAGACCGTCGCCGAGTTCGAACGGATGGGGGCCCACCTGCTCGGCGACGAGGACGTGGCCGCGCTCGCGGAGTTCGCGTTCGGCTGCGGCGACAAGGTGAACATGGACGCCCTCGGGCAGCAGGCTCCCGAGCTCGCCGCGCGGGCCGGGATCGCAGTGCCGCCCGCCACCAAGGTCCTGCTCGCGCCGCTCCCGGACGACCTGGCGGAGCTTGCGGCGCACCCGCTGGTGCAGGAGAAGCTGATGCCGGTCCTGGGCCTGGTCCGGGCGCGCAGCGTCCAGCACGGCATCGACGCCGCCGTGCTGGTCACCGAGCACGGCGGGCTGGGGCACACGTCCGCGGTGTACGCGAACGACGACGCGGTGGTCGAGGCCTACTCGCTGGCGGTGCGGACCGGCCGGATCCTGGTGAACGCGCCGACCGCGGTGGGGGCGCTGGGCGGCGTGTACAACAACCTGACGCCGACGTTCTCCCTGGGCTGCGGCACCTGGGGTGGGTCGAGCACCACCGAGAACGTGAACTACCTGCAGCTGCTGAACGTCAAGACGGTCTCGCGGCGCCGTACCCCACCGCAGTGGTTCCGGGTCCCGTCGAACACCTTCTTCAACGCCGGCGCCCTGGAGAACCTGCGCGACATCGAGTGCGAGGTGGCGGTGGTCGTCACCGACGCGGACAGCGAGCGCCGCGGCGTGGTCGACGAGCTGCGCGGCAAGCTGCGGACCAGCCACGTGCAGGTGTTCAGCGAGGTCGAGCCGGAGCCGACCGAGGCCGTCATCCGCCGCGGTGTCTCGCTGCTCGAGCGGGCCCGGCCGGACCTGCTGGTCGCGGTCGGCGGCGGTTCGGTGATGGACGCGGCGAAGGCGATGCGGCTGTTCTACGAGCACCCCGAGAAGAGCCTCGACGACCTGACCCTGCCGTTCCTCGACCCGCGCAAACGGGTCGCCGACTACCCGCGGGACCCGCACACGGTGCGCCTGGTGGCGGTGCCTACCACGTCCGGCACCGGTTCGGAGGTGTCGCCCGCCGCGGTGATCACCGTCGGTCACCGCAAGGAGACCCTGGTCGACTACTGCCTGGTCCCCGACGTCGCGATCGTCGACCCGCTGCTGACCCTGTCGATGCCCCGGTCGGTCACCGTGGACAGCGGCATCGACGCGCTCACGCACGCGCTCGAGGCCGCCGTGTCGATCTTCGCCTCGCCCTACACCGACGCGTTCTGCGTGCAGGCCGCGCGGCTGATCTTCGAGGCGCTGCCGCGGGCGTACGACGACCCCGGTGACCTCGCGGCGAGGACCGAGATGGCGAACGCCGCGACGCTGGCCGGGCTCGCGTTCTCGAACGCGTTCGTGGGGACCAACCACGCACTGGCGCACGCCGTGGGGGCCGAGTTCGGCATCGCGCACGGGCGGGCCAACGGGGTCTTCCTGCCGCACCTGCTGCGCTACAACGCGTCGCTGCCGAGCAAGTTCATGCCGGCGCCCGGCTACTCCGCGTACATCGCGCCGGAGAAGTACGCCCAGCTCGGCCGGGTCGTCTTCGGCGGCCGGGAGCCGGACGAGAGCCGCCGTCGGCTGTTCCAGGGCGTCGAGGACCTGCTCGACCGGCTGGAGATGCCGCGGTCCCTGCGGGAGGTCGGGGTGCCGGAGGCGGACTTCCTGGTGGCGCTGCCGCAGCTGGCGATGACGGCGTTCGCCGACCTGAGCAACCGGACCAACCCGCGGATGCCGCTGGTCGCCGAGATCACCGAGCTGCTGCGGCTCGGCTACTACGGAGGTGCGTCCGATGCCGACTGACTCCGCGACCCAGACGATCGAGGTGAAGGCGGGCTTCGACGAGGTGCTCGCCACGATCCGCGACGTCGAGGGCCAGGCAGAGTGGATCCCGGAGATCCTGGAGGCCGAGCTGCTCGAGGTCTACGCCGACGACGAGCTGCCCGCGACGGCCCGGTTCAAGGCGTCGGCGACCGTCGGCACCGACGAGTACACGCTGTCCTACGAGCACACCGACGACTCGATGAGCTGGTCGATGGTGCAGGGCCGGCTGCAGACCGGGCAGGAGGGCCGGTACTCGCTGCGGGAGCTCGCTCCGGACCGCACCTCGGTGACCTACGAGCTGACCATCCACCACAACCTGCCGCTGCCGGGGTTCATCCGGAACCGGGTGATCAAGGGGTTGGTGAACAGCACGCTGACCGGCCTGAAGGCGCACCTCGAGGCGTGACCCGAAGGCCCAGCTTCCCGGCCAGCCGGCCCAGGTAGGCGACGACCGCGGGTTCGTCGGCGTCCGGGAGCCCGAACAGTGCCTCGGTCACCCCCACGGCCGCCCAGCGCTCGAGGGCGCCCGGGTCCGGCTTGCCGGAGAGCACGACGATCTCCGGGTCGCCATCGCGGCCGGCCTCCTTCCAGGCCTGCCGCAACGACCGGACCTTGTCCTCGACGTCCCGCTCGAGCGGCGTGGTGATCCAGCCGTCGGCCGAGCGTGCGATCCAGGCGAAGGTGCGCTCGGTGCCGCCAGCCCCGACCAGCACCGGGAGCGGGTCCTGCACCGGCTTCGGCCACGCCCAGCTCGGCCCGAACGCGACGTGCTCGCCGATGTAGGACGCCTCGTCCGCCGTCCACAGCGCACGCATCGCCTCGAGGTACTCGCGCAGGACATCGCGACGCTTGCCGGCAGGCACGCCGTGGTCGGCCAGCTCGTCGTGGTTCCAGCCGAAGCCGGCACCGAGGGTGACCCGGCCGCCGGACAGGTGGTCCAGGGTGGCGATCGTCTTGGCGAGCGTGATCGGGTCGTGCTCCACCGGGAGCGCCACCGCCGTGGCCAGCCGGATCCGGTGCGTGACCGCGGCCGCGGTGCCGAGCGCGACCCACGGATCGAGGGTGCGCAGGTAGCGGTCGTCGGGGAGCGTCGCGTCCCCGGTGCCCGGGTGGGCGGCCTCGCGCCGGACCGGGATGTGGGTGTGCTCGGGCACGTAGAAGGAGTCGAACCCGGCTTCTTCCGCGGCCCGGGCGGCGCCGGCGGGGCTGATCCCGCGGTCGCTGGTGAACAACACGATGCCGTACCTCACGGGTTGCGCCTCCTGGGGCCGATGAGCGATAACTGAAACATGTTCTAGATTCAGATTAGGGGATCGGCGCGGGACCGGCCATCCTCTGAGGGTGACCACGCACCCTCACGTCCGGGCCGCGCTCGCGCGCACCGCGGCCCTCGGTTCCGCGCTCGCGCTCGTCCTCGCCGGCTGCTCGTCCTCGCCGTCCGACACGGCCGGAGACGCGGCCGGGGACGCGGCCAGCGCCCCGACGTCGGCCACGTCGCCCACGCCCAGCCCGTCGCCGAGCCGTTCCGCCACGCCCTCGCCGAGCACGGTTCCCAGCGCGCCGGCGTCGGGGCGGTACGTCGACCGGATCCCCGACGGCCTGCGCACCTCGCTGTTCGAGCAGGGCAGCGTGCCCGCGTCCTACGCGGACTGGATCTCCACCAGCCCGGAGCAGGCCACCGTCGACGGGCGCCGCGAGGTCCGCGTCGACCGGCGCCTGCCGGCCTGCGACACCGGGTCCGCCACCCACTACCCCTCGGACCGGCACACGGCCGGCTTCGCCGCCACCCTGTTCCGGGCCGGTGACTACGTCGTCGCCCGCCAGCTGACCGTCTACCACGACGTCGCCGAGGCGACCGCGGCGCTGCGGGAGATGTCGAGTGCCCCCCAGCACTGCGACCACTTCGGGGGCAAGCCGGTCACCGCCGCCTCCTACGGTGAGTTCCGCGACGCGGGCGAGCTCGACGTCCCCCAGCACGACACGACGCTGGCCGCCGAGACCTCCCTGTCCGTGGGCGGCGGCACCGGCGGAAGCTGGTGGACGGTGCTCTCCCGCGAACAGAACGCGATCGTGCTCACCCGGGTCGTCGACCCGGCAGCCTCGGTCGCCGACGACGGCTCCCCGAGCGACTCGATCGACTTCCGCCAGGCGGTGCTCGCCCAGGCGCGCACCTCGGCCGGCGCGCTGGACGCGTTCGCCGGCTGAGGGTTCCGCTCGCCACGGCGGCTACCGTCGGGGCATGCGGATGTTCGTCGCGCTGGTCCCGCCGGCGCCCGTGGTCGCGGACCTGGCCGCGTTCCTGGAGCCGCGCCAGGACGCCGAGCCGGGGTTCCGGTGGACCGTTCCCGAGCAGTGGCACGTCACGCTCGCGTTCATGGGCCAGGTCGCCGACCGGCACCTCGACGACCTGCTGGCCCGGCTGGAACGGGCCGCGGGACGCCGTACGGGCTTCCCGGTGTCGTTCGCGGGCGCGGGCGCGTTCCCGAACCCGGCCCGGGCGAAGGTGCTGTTCGCCGGGGTCGACGCCGGCGGTCACCAGGAGGAGCTGCGCCGGCTCGCCACCGGAGCCCGCGCCGCGGCGAGCAAGGCCGGCGCGGAGACGGACGGCGGGCGCTTCCACGCCCACCTGACGCTGGCCCGGACCGGCCGGCCGGTGGAGGCGACCCGGTGGCTCCGGGTTCTGGAGGAGTACCGGGGGCCGCGCTGGAGCGCGACCGAGGTGACCCTGATCGCCTCCCACCTGGGCGAGGGCCCGCGGCGCCGGCCGCGCTACGAGCGGGTCGCGGCCTTCCCCCTGGGAAACATCGGCGAAACCGGCACCTGACAGGCTGGCCTGGTGCGCATCGAGAGGATCGGGTTCACCCCGCTGAAGGGCGGCCGGCACCGCGCTCACGACGCGGTGCGGCTGGACGCTGGGGGCCCGGTGGGCGACCGGGTCTTCTGCCTGGTCGACCCGGCCGAGGACCGGTGCCTGCGCACCGTCGAGAACCCGAGCCTGCTCCAGGCGCAGGCGTCCTTCGCGTCGGGGGTGCTCACGGTCGAGCTGCCGGGTGGCACGGTGGCGGCGGAGCCGGCCCCCACCGGCGAGGTGCGCGAGGTCGACTACTGGGGCAGGAGCGCGCGGGTCGAGGTGGTCGACGGGCCCTGGGCTGCGGCGTACCGCGCGCACCTGGGCCGGGAGGTGCTGCTGGCCCGGGCCGCGCCCGGGGAGGTGGTCTACGGCGGCTCGGTGACGCTGGTGACCAGTGGCTCGCTGGCGCTGCTCGCCGAGCGGCTGGGCCGGCCGGCCGTCGGGGCGCGGTTCCGGGCCACCTTCGAGGTCGACTCCGGGGACGCGCGTGCGCACGTCGAGGACGACTGGGCGGGACGCACGCTGCGGGTCGGGACCGCGCGGCTGCGGGTGCGCGGCGCGGTGCCGCGCTGTGCCGTGGTCGACCTGGACCCGGCTTCCGGCGTTCGGGATGCGGAGGTGCTGGCGACCCTGGCGGTCTATCGTCGTCACCAGGGAGAGGTCAGCTTCGGCGTCGACGCAGAGGTGATCGCGCCCGGTCGGGTCGTGACCGGTGATCGCGTCGAGCTGGGAAGGGACTGAACGCGGATGCCCTACTTGCTGCGCGTCGAGCTGCCGGACGTGCCCGGTTCCCTGGGCCGGGTGGCCAGCGCCATCGGAGAGGCCGGGGGCGACATCGAGGCGATCGAGATCGTCGAGCACCGGCCCGACGGCACGGCGGTCGACGACGTCCTCCTGGAGACCGCGCCCGGGGTGATGCCGGACTCCATCCTGTCGGCGTGCAGCCGGCTGGACGGGGTGGCGGTGCTGTGGGTGTCTCGCTACGCGGCCGGCGGCAACCTGTTCCTCGACCTCGAGGCCGTCGAGACGCTCACCCAGAACCCCAAGACCGCGTACGACGAGCTGGTGGACCTGCTGCCGATCACGTTCCGGGCCGACTGGGGGTTGCGGGTGCGGCGCACCGACGGCGGCCCGAAGGTGCTGCACAGCACGTCGGCCGCCCCGGACCTCGGCGAGGACCCGGGCTGGTTCCCGCTGACCCAGGCCGCGCGGCTCGACCTGCCCGTCGAGTGGACGCACAGCGCGGACGGCGCGCTGCTGGCGGGGGCGCCGCTGGCCGATGGCGACGAGGTGGTGCTGTTCGGCCGCCGCGGCGGCCCGGACGTGCTCGACTCCGAGCTCGCCCGGCTGCAGCACCTGGCGGCGCTCGCGGTGACCATCTGCACGTCCGGCTGAGCCGGCCGACCGGCCGGGTCAGTCGCCCGGGGCGGCGGCGGTGGACCCGCGGAGCACCAGCTCCGGACGGTAGACGTACTCGTGCGCCGGGATCGGCGTGCCGGCGATCGCCTCGATCAGCGCCCCCACGGCGGCCGTGCCCATGGCCTGGACGGACTGCCGGATGGTGGTCAGCGGCGGGTCCACGAACGCGACCAGCGGGGAGTCGTCGTACCCGACCACGGACACCTGCCGCGGCACCTCCAGCCCGGCCTGGCGGGCGGCCCGGATCGCCCCGATTGCCATCATGTCCGAACCGCAGACGATCGCGGTCGCGCCCCGGTCGATCAGCTCGCGCGCGGCGGCCTGCCCGCCCTCGAGGGTGAACAGCGACTGCTCCACCCAGCCGCTCGCCTCCGCCTCGGAGAGCCCCAGCAGCCGGACCAGCGCCGCGACGAAGCCCGCGCACTTGCGCTGCACGGGCACGAACCGCTCCTGGCCGACGGCCAGGCCGATCCGCGTGTGGCCGAGCTGCGCCAGGTGGCCGACCGCCAGGTCCATCGCCTCCACGTCGTCGTCGGAGATGAACGGCGCGTCCAGCTCGGGGGCGTAGCCGTTGACGAAGACCACCGGCAGCCCGCGCTCGATGAGCGCCTGGTAGCGCTGGTGGTCGGCCTCGGTGTCCGCGTGCCGCCCCGAGACGAAGATGATGCCGGCCACCCCGTGGTCGAGCAGCGACTCGACGTACTCGTCCTCGCTGATCCCGCCCGGGGTCTGGGTGCACAGCACCGGGGTGTAGCCCTTCTGCGCGAGCACCGTCTCGATCACCTGCGCGAACGCGGGGAAGATCGGGTTGTCGAGCTCGGGCACCACCAGGCCGACCAGCCCGGCGCTGCGGCGCTTGAGCCGGCTCGGGCGCTCGTAGCCGAGCACGTCGAGCGCGATCAGCACCGCCTGCCGAGCGGCGTCGCTGACCCCGGGCTTGTCGTTGAGCACGCGGCTGACCGTCGCCTCGCTGACGTTGGCGTGCGCCGCGACGTCGGCCAGGGTGCCCATGCACGAAATGTAACCCCTTGGACACGCCAGTGTGCAAACTCTTCCAAACCTCGCAAGTTCTTGCTAACTTTCGGCACAGTCTTCCACTCTCACTAGCAACCTGGAGCACACATGCGCCGCACCGTGGCCGGCATCGCCGGTACCGCCGCGCTCGCCCTCGTCCTGGCCGCCTGCGGCGGGAACAGCGGGAGCAGCGACACCAAGGCATCGGACCAGACGTCGGTCGACCCGGCCAGCCTGAAGGCGAACCTGACCTGGTGGGACACCTCGGACCCCACCAACGAGGCCCCCACCTTCAAGGCGCTGATCAAGAAGTTCAACGCCGAGTACCCGAACGTGCACATCAACTACCAGTCGGTGCCGTTCGGTGACGCGCAGAACAAGTTCAAGACCGCGGCCGCCTCGCACAAGGGCACCCCGGACATCCTCCGGGCCGAGGTCGCGTGGGTCTCGGACTTCGCCGCGCAGGGCTACCTCTACCAGCTCGACGGCACCCCGCTGCTCCAGGACAAGAGCGACTTCCTGCAGACGCCGCTGTCGGCCGACCAGTACAACGGGAAGACCTACGGCATCCCGCAGGTCACCGACACGCTCGCGCTGATGTACAACAAGAAGCTGTTCGCGAAGGCCGGTATCTCCTCGCCGCCGAAGACCTGGGACGAGGTCGACGCGGACGCCAAGAAGCTCAAGAGCAAGGCCGGTGTCGACGGCATCTACATCAACTCCGCCGGCTACTTCCTGCTCCCGTTCATGTACGGCGAGGGCGGTGACCTCGTCGACACCGACGCCAAGAAGATCACCGTGAACTCCGCGGCGAACGTCAAGGGCATCTCCGAGGCCCAGAAGCTCGTCAAGGACGGCGCGGCCACCAAGCCGGTCGCCAACGACCCCTACGGCACGATGATGACCCTCTTCAAGGAGGGCAAGGTCGCGATGATCATCAACGGCCCCTGGGAGGTCAAGAACATCGAGTCCGACCCGCACTTCGGCGGCTTCGACAACCTCGGCATCGCGCCGGTCCCGGCCGGCTCGGTCCAGGCGGGCGCCCCCGTCGGCGGGCACAACTACGTGATCTCGGCCGACATGCCGGAGTCGAAGGCGGACGCGGCGATCGCGTTCGTGAAGTTCATGAGCTCGGCCAAGTCCGAGGCCTTCGTCGCCGACCAGCTCGGCCTGCTCCCCACCCGCAAGAGCGCCTACGAGCTGCCCGAGGTCAAGAACAACGCCGCGGTCGCTGCGTTCAAGCCGGCTCTCGACGTGGCGCACGCCCGGCCGTGGATCCCCGAGGGCGGCCAGTTCTTCACCGCGCTCGACAAGATGGCCACCCAGGTGATGGTCCAGGGCATGGACCCGAAGAAGGCGCTCGACGCCGCGGCGAAGACGTACAAGAACGAGGTCGTCAAGGACTACAGCCTCAACTGACCCCGGTGAGGGCGGCCCGCGTGGGCCGCCCTCACCGCTCACCTTCCCAGCTCCGGAGAAGCGATGACCACGACCGCCACCCCGGCACCCGAGGCCGCACCCCCCCGCCGGCCCCGTGAGCCGGGCCGCCTGAGGCGCAGCTTCGACCGGCACTGGTACGCCTGGGCGATGGTGCTGCCGACGGTCGTGGTGCTCGGGGTGCTGGTGCTCTTCCCGCTGGTCCAGGGGGTCTACCAGTCCTTCACCGACCTCAACGAGCACAACCAGCAGTCGCAGATCTGCACCAAGGTGCTCGGCGGCGCCGAGACCTGCGCGCCCAACCCGGACCGGGCGAGGTTCGTGGGGCTGGACAACTACAAGCAGGTGCTGACCGGCGAGGTCGGCACGTTCTGGCTCCAGTTCACCAACACCATCGTGTGGACGGTGGCCTGCGTGTTCTTCCACTACACGATCGGCCTCGGTCTCGCGGTGATGCTGAACCGCAAGATGCGGGCCCGGTCGCTGTACCGGGTGCTGCTGATCGTGCCCTGGGCGGTGCCGGCTTTCGTCAGCGCGTTCGCCTGGCGGTTCCTGTTCGACCAGAAGTTCGGCCTGATCAACGCCGTGCTCCCGAAGCTCGGGATCGACCCGGTCGCCTGGTTCGACCACCGCTGGACCTCGCTGTTCACCGCGATCGTGACCAACATCTGGCTGGGCGTGCCGTTCATGATGGTGGCGCTGCTCGGCGGGCTGCAGTCGATTCCCGACGACCTCTACGAGGCGGCCGAGATCGACGGGGCGACCCCGTGGCAGCGGTTCCGCAACGTGACCCTGCCCGGGCTCCGGCCGGTCAGCTCGACGGTGATCCTGCTCGGCACCATCTGGACGTTCAACATGTTCCCGATCATCTACTTCGTCACCCGGGGCCAGCCGGCGGGTCAGACCGAGATCCTGGTGACCGGCGCCTTCCGGGCCGCGTTCGAGGGGGTCCGCAACTACTCGCTCGCCGCGACGTACGGCGTGCTGATCCTGTCGATGCTGATGGTCTACGCGAGCGTCTACCGGCGCGCGCTGCGCAGCCAGGGAGAGGTGTTCTGATGGCGTCCAGCGAGGTGCTCGCGGCCCGCACCGTCGAGACCGCCGCACCGGCGCGCGGGCGCACCTCCGCCCCGCGCCGCCGCCGCCGGCAGCGCAGCGTGTTCCGCTCGGTGCTGCTGCACGGCACGTTGATCCTGGCCAGCATCTACGCGCTCTTCCCGGTGGCCTGGGTGCTGCTCAGCTCGCTGAAGCCGGGCTACGCGATCCAGAGCAGCAAGATCAGCCTGTTCCAGGATCCGACCCTGCAGAACTACAAGCACGTGCTGACCGAGACCAGCTTCCCGCACTGGTTCCTCAACTCGGTGGTCGTGGCGGCGTTCACCATGGCGATCGGCATCACCATGTCCGCCACCGCCGGGTACGCGCTCAGCCGGTTCAACTTCCCCGGCAAGCGCGGCCTGATGTGGGTCTTCCTGCTCACCCAGATGTTCCCGGTCGCCATCCTGATCGTCCCGATCTACACGATCATGGCCGACCTGCACCTGATCGACTCGCTGGCCTCGCTGGTGGTCGCCTACTGCACGGTGGCGGTCCCCTTCTGCGCGTGGATGCTGCGCGGCTACTTCGACACCATCCCGCGCGAGCTCGACGAGGCGGCCGCCCTCGACGGCCTCGGCCCGTTCGGGACCTTCTGGCGGGTGGTGATCCCGCTGGCCCGTCCCGGGCTCGCGGTGACCGCGTTCTACACCTTCCTCACCGCGTGGGGCGAGGTCGCCTACGCGATCGCCTTCATCCAGACCGACCGCAAGCTCACCCTCGGCGCCGGCCTGCAGCAGTTCGTGCCGGCGTTCAACCCGCAGTGGGAGAGCCTCACAGCGGCCGCGGTGCTGATCACCATCCCCGCCGGTCTGGTGTTCTTCTTCGCGCAGAAGCACCTGGTCGCGGGGCTCACCGCCGGCGGCACGAAGGGCTGAGCCCCGCCTCCCGCCTGCCGCCCGCCAAGGCACACGTCGGTCGCAGGGCGTTCACAGGCTGGCTTAAGAGTGCGCGCGCACTCTTGAGCCATGGACGCAAGAGAACGCAAGCTCAGAACCGCACGACGGCTCCGGACCTCCCTGGTCTCGGCCGGCGTCCTCGGTTCTCTCGGCGTCGCGGGACTCGTCGGTCTGTCCGCCACCCACGGCAGCACCGGGGCCGCGGCGCCCACGCCCACGGGCAACGGCACCCAGCAGCTCGGAACCTCCCAGCAGCTGCCGTCCCGGACCTACGGCGACGACGAGGGGGAGGGCTCCGACGACGGCTTCTCCTTCCCCAGCAACCAGAACCAGGCGCCCCCGTCCCTGCAGCAGGGTTTCGGCGTGGCGCCCCACGCGAGCACCAGCGGCTCCTGAGCCGCGGCCACCACACCGACAGGCGATCACGATGACACCTCCCCGCACCCCCCGCGAGCAGTCGCTGCGACGCAGCGCCCGCGCCCGCGTCGCGCTCGTCGGCGCCGCGACCGCCGGCTCCCTCGGCCTGGTCACGGTCCTCGGCGTCGGCCTGGCCGCGCCCGCGACCACCACGAGCTCGGTCGCCCCGGCCTCGAGCCAGCAGGCCACGGGCCACCAGTCCACGAGCCAGCAGTCCACGGGGGTGGCGCTGTCCTCGGGCAGCGGCACCGCGCACGCGAGCACGGCGGGGTCCTGAGATGGCCACCGCAACCACCGACTGGCCGCTGTGGAGCACCACCGCGCGGCTCGTGGTGACCGACCCCGCCGCGCTCGACGAGGCCCGCGGCCTGGTCGACGGCTATCTGGCCCGGGTCGACGACGCCGCGAACAGGTTCCGACCCGACTCGGAGATCTCCGGGCTGACCCCCGGACCGGACGGCTACGTCCGGCTGAGCCCGGTGCTCGCCGACCTGCTGTCGCAGGCCCTGGCGGTGGCCTGGTTCACCGGCGGCGACGTGGACCCGACGGTCGGCTCGACGATGAACGCGCTCGGCTACGACCGTGACCTCGAGCTGGTGCTGCACGACAGCCTCCCGGTGCGGGCGGTCGTCCGTCCGGCCCCCGGCTGGCGGACGCTGCGCCTGGTCGGCGACCGGCTGGGCTTGCCCCGCGGGGTGCAGCTCGACCTGGGCGCGACCGCGAAGGCGGTGGCCGCCGACCGCGCCGCCGCGCTGGTGCGCCGAGAGCTCGGCACCGGCGTCCTGGTCAGCCTCGGCGGCGACCTCGCGACCGCCGGCCGCGGCCCGCTCGGCGGCTGGCAGGTGCACGTCCAGGACCGGGTGGAGGACCCCGCGGACCAGGTGGCGCTGCCGTCCGGTGCCGCCATCGCCACCTCGAGCACCGTCTCTCGGCAGTGGCGCGGGACGGACCGGCTGCTGCACCACATCGTCGACCCCCGGACCGGCGAGCCCGCCGACCCGGTGTGGCGCAGCGTCACCGTCGCCGCGCCCACCTGCGTGCAGGCGAACGCGGCCACGACCGCGGCCCTGGTCCGCGGCCAGCGCGCCCCGGCCTGGCTGGAGTCGCTGGGCTACCCCGCCCGGCTGCTCGCCGCCGACGGCGGCGTGCGCACCGTCGGTGCCTGGCCGCGGGAGGTAGCGGCATGAGCCCCACCCTCACCAGTGCGCTGTGGTACCTGGGGCGAGGCACCGGCACGATGGCGCTGATCATGTTCACCGTCTCGGTGCTGCTCGGCATCCTGAACCGGTCCGGCCGCGGCATCTCGTGGCTGCCCAGGTTCGCGGTCGCCGACCTGCACCGCACGGCGGCGCTCACCGGCACCACGCTGGTGGCCATCCACATCGGCTCGCTGCTGTTCGACCCGTACGCCCAGCTCCGGCTGGTCGACCTGGTGGTGCCGTTCGGCGGCTCCTACCGGCCGCTGTGGCTCGGCCTCGGTACGGCGGCCGTGGACCTGCTCGTCGCGATCGTCGCGACCAGTCTGCTGCGGCACCGGGTCGGTCCGCGGGTGTTCCGGGTCGTGCACTGGGCGACGTACGCGATGTGGCCGGTGGCGCTGCTGCACGGCCTGGGCACCGGCACCGACGCCGGCACCGCCTGGTTCCGCGGGATCGCCCTCGCCTGCGCGGTCGCCGTGTTCGGCGGACTGTTCTGGCGCACCTCCCCGACGTTCATCGAGCGCGGCTGGGACCGGGTCTCGAGGAAGGCGGTCCCGCGATGACCTCGCTGCCCAGCACGTCCGGCACCGACGTGCGGACCACGGTCCGCCCGCCGGCCGGCCCGCTCCGGCTGCTCGCCGCGCCCGAGTCGTCCCTGGCCGGGCACCGCGAGACCTTCGGGCCGAAGCCGGTCCCGCTGGACCTGGTGCGGCTGGTCGAGTCCGCCGGCCTGACCGGCCGGGGTGGGGCCGGGTTCCCGACCGCACGCAAGCTTCGCTCGGTGGCCGAGCGTGGCCACGGCGTCGTGGTCGCGAACGGGTCCGAGGGCGAGCCGGCCAGCGCGAAGGACCGCACCCTGCTGATGCACTCGCCCCACCTGGTGCTCGACGGTCTCGCCCTGGTCGCGGACGCGGTCGGCACCCGGTCGACGTACCTGGTCACCGGCCGGCCCGACGTGGCCGAGCGGATCCGCGCGGCGGTCGCCGAGCGCGACGACCGCAACCGTGTGGAGGTGGTCGAGCTGACCGAGGAGCGGTTCATCTCCGGCGAGGAGTCCGCGCTGGTGAACCGGCTCAACGGCCGGGACCCGGTGCCCTCGGACCGGACCGTCCGGGTCTACGAACGCGGGGTGAACAAGCGGCCGACGGTGGTGAGCAACGTGGAGACCCTGGCGCACGCCGCGCTGGTCGCCCGGTTCGGACCGGCCTGGTTTCGTGAGGTCGGCACCGAGGAGCAGCCGGGCACGTTCCTGGCCACCGTCTCCGGGGCGACTCCGGCCCCGGGCGTCCACGAGCTGCCCTACGGCACCCCGTTGGGCCAGGCGGTCCGCATCGCCGGCAGCCGCCCCGACGCCCTGCAGGCGGTGCTCGTGGGTGGCTTCCACGGCGCCTGGGTGCCGGCCCGCGACCTCGACCGGGTCCGGCTGACCAGGTCCGACCTGGCGCCCTACAACGCCGCGGTGGGCGCGGGCGTGCAGGTGCTGCTCGGCCGCGACCGGTGCGGCCTGGTGGAGAGCGCCGGCATCGCCCGCTACCTCGCCCGCGAGGTCGCCGGGCAGTGCGGACCGTGCATCAACGGGCTGCCGCGGATGGCCGACGCGCTGACCGCGCTGGCGCGGGGTGACCGCCGGCCCGGGCTGGTCGAGGAGGTGCACCGGTTGCGGGGGCTCGTCGAGCGTCGGGGCGCCTGCAGCCACCCCGACGGCACGTCCCGGTTCGTGGCCAGCACGATGCGCGTGTTCGCCGACGAGGTCGACGTGCACCTGGGGGGTGGTTGCCGTGCCCAGGTTGCACGTTGACTGGACCCGCTGCGACGGGCACGGCTCCTGCGTGGAGCTGCTCCCCGAGCTGCTGGCGCGCGACGAGTGGGGCTACCCGGTGGCGCGCGGCTCGCTGGAGCTGTCCGGCGAGCTGGAGGAGCACGCCTGGCACGCGGTGGACGTGTGCCCGGTGCTGGCCCTCAAGATCCTGGGCTAGGACGCGGGGCAGTAGCCTGCGGAGCATGTCCGACGACGCGGCTGTCTCCGAGCTCTTCGACCCCACGGCCTGGGAGCCGGTGGCCGGCTTCGAGGAGCTGACCGACCTGACCTACCACCGGGCGGTGGACCACGGCACCGTGCGGATCGCCTTCGACCGGCCCGAGGTCCGCAACGCGTTCCGGCCGCACACCGTCGACGAGCTGCTCCGGGTCCTCGAGCACGCCCGCACCTCCAGCGACGTCGGGTGCGTGCTGCTGACCGGGAACGGGCCGTCGCCGAAGGACGGTGGCTGGGCGTTCTGCTCCGGTGGGGACCAGCGGATCCGCGGCCGCCAGGGCTACCAGTACGCGTCCGGCGAGACCTCGGAGACGGTGGACATGGCCAAGCTGGGCCGGCTGCACATCCTCGAGTGCCAGCGGCTGATCCGGTTCATGCCGAAGGTGGTCATCTGCGTGGTCCCCGGCTGGGCAGCCGGCGGTGGGCACAGCCTGCACGTGGTGTCCGACCTGACCCTGGCCTCGCGCGAGCACGCGCGGTTCAAGCAGACCGATGCGGACGTCGGCTCGTTCGACGGCGGGTTCGGGTCGGCGTACCTCGCCCGCCAGGTCGGGCAGAAGTTCGCCCGCGAGATCTTCTTCCTGGGCGACGACTACACCGCCGAGGACGCGCACCGGATGGGCATGGTCAACAAGGTCGTGGACCACGCCGACCTGGAGAAGGAGGCCCTGGAGTGGGGCCGCAAGATCAACGGCAAGTCTCCGACGGCGCAGCGGATGCTGAAGTACTCCTTCAACCTGATCGACGACGGGCTTGTCGGGCAGCAGCTCTTCGCGGGCGAGACCACCC
Source organism: uncultured Actinomycetota bacterium (assembly GCA_963728775.1). Lineage (GTDB taxonomy): Bacteria > Actinomycetota > Actinomycetes > Propionibacteriales > Nocardioidaceae > Nocardioides_B. The sequence continues at coordinate 1,009 of CAVSLP010000015.1, read as the reverse complement.
GGCTGGCCTACATGACCGACGAGGCTGTCGAGGGCCGGGACTCGTTCCTGGAGAAGCGCGAGCCCGACTGGTCCGCGTACCCCTGGTACTACTGAATCGGGGCGTTTTCGCAGGTCAGAGGCCTAATGGGCCCCCATGCGTGGCAGATGCGTGGCAGAGAATGCCGATGCCACTCCTGAAGCTGCCGCTCCGGTCTTGTCCGCGACCGTGTGCTCATCGACCGCCAGGTGCTGCTGGTCGCCTCGTCGATCCGGCGGAGGCAGCGATCCCTGGCGAACGCATCATGCGTTGATTGGAAGCGCGCCGACGGGAAAGGCCTCGTGGGAACGTGGGATGGACCTACCCACCGGGGTGCCGACCCGGCGGGCACGGGTGTTCCGTGTCACCGCGAAGCCCATCGAGTCCGGCAAGTACAAGGGTCTGGTGAGCTCACCGCTGGCTGGCGCAACGGCGGTTCAGCCGACTGGCGTGGTTACGCGAGTTTGACCCGTCGAGTAGCTGCCGGGGACCCGGGTCCCTTGGCCGCGTTCTTCCGCGAGGTCGAGCGCAAGCTCGCAGCGCTCCTACTCAACGCGGACTACACCGCCGACGAGCTCTCGCTGATGATCCGCAAGTTCCGGCTCGCAACGGTCGGGGACGCCTTTTCTCGATCAAGACGGGGACATCATCGACTTCCCCCACCACCGTCCCGGTCCCCGAACTGCCGGATAAGTAGAGCGGACGAGGCCAGCAAGAGGGCCGTCCGCAGTCCACACAGGTGAAGATCTGCCGGCCCATGCGGAGATTGTCGCCCTGCCTGACGAAGGCCAGGCGACTGGATCTGCGAGATCGTCGGTCAGCGAACCTCCTGGCGATTAGGCCGCGTTGCCATGACCTCGACACCCATGCCAGCCGCGGCGACGCGGGTCTTGTCCTCTGCTGTCGGCCACAGGTGCGCGTACGTGCTGAGCGTTGTCGTGGCCGATGCGTGTCCCATCGCCCGCTGGACAGTGACGACATCGCACCCGGC
>CAVSLP010000014.1:0-172499 GCA_963728775.1 uncultured Actinomycetota bacterium | reverse complement strand
GCTACCACGACTCCGGGACCCTCGGGGGAGGCAACGCGCAGGTCCGGACGCCGTGAGCGCGGGCCGGACCAACGGCTCGCCGGCCTAGGGACTCAGCCAGTGGCCGAGCTCCGCGTCGACGAGCAGCTCACGGGCCTCTGCCGCGTTCTCGTCCGGCACCAGGATCCGGGTCTGGATGGCGCCGATGGAGCCTTCCATGACGCTCATGATCCGGTCGGTCACCTGGTAGGGGAGGTGCGCCCCGGCGAGCAGCCCCTCGACCACCGAGATCACCGCCGGGTCGTTCGTCCGGACCAGCTCAGCCATCAGGGCCACCTCTCCCGTGGGACGCGCTCGGGGACGATCATCGCCGACCGCGCCACGTGCCCGGGGCCGGACCGCCAGGGATGCGACGAGCCCCCCGACCCGGTGGCCGAGGGGCTCGAGTGCTGCTGGTGGGCGATACTGGGTTTGAACCAGTGACCTCTTCCGTGTCAAGGAAGCGCGCTACCACTGCGCCAATCGCCCGTGACGACTCGAAGGTCCCACATCCGGGAGTCTCGAGCAATCGAGGTGGAGACGGGATTTGAACCCGTGTAGACGGATTTGCAGTCCGTTGCCTCGCCTCTCGGCCACTCCACCAAGGAGGGGACCTGCGACCCTTCTCCGAGCGGACGACGAGGCTCGAACTCGCGACCTCAACCTTGGCAAGGTTGCGCTCTACCAACTGAGCTACGTCCGCTTGTCACTGTCGTTCCGGGCTTCCCCGAACCGGCGGTGCGTGAGAACTTTAGCCGACATCGGGCGAATGACAAATTCGGCCCGGGCCACGCGTGTTCTGGCCGCCGACGGCCGTAGGCTCCCACCGTGCGCGCATGGATCAACGGCACGGCTCCTCGACGATGCGACGGCGCCGGCGGTGCCGGTCAGCGACCACGGACTCACCGTCGGGGACGGGGTGTTCGAGTCGGTCAAGGTGGTCTCCGGGCAGCCGTTCGCGCTGACCCGGCACCTCGACCGGCTGGCCCGCTCGGCGTGCCGGCCTGGGGCTGCCCGGCCCTCGACCCCGACGCAGGTGCGCCGCGGGGTGGCCGCCGTGCTGGGGGGTCCCGGGCTCGCCGCTGGGCCGGCTGCGGATCACCTACACCGGTGGCGTCGCGCCGCTGGGCTCGGGCCGCGGGGACGAGCCCGCCGACGCTGGTGGTGGTGGCCGACGCGCTGCACGCCGCGCGCCGCCGCCGCCGCGGTCGTCACGGTGCCCTGGCCGCGCAACGAGCGCGGTGCCCTCGCGGGCCTGAAGACCACGTCGTACGCCGAGAACGTGGTGGCCCTCGCCTACGCCGCCGAGCGCGGCGGCAACGAGGCGATCTTCGCGAACACGGCGGGCAACCTGTGCGAGGGCACCGGGTCGAACGTCTTCTACGTGGTCGACGGCGAGCTGCGGACGCCCACGCTGGCCTCGGGCTGCCTGGCGGGAGTGACCCGGGCGCTGCTGCTGGAGTGGTACGGCGGGCGCGAGGTCGACGAGCCGCGTCGAGGTGCTCGCCCGGGCCGAGGAGATCTTCCTGGTCTCCACCACCCGGGACGTGCAGCCGGTGGTGCGCTGCGACGGTCGCGAGCTGGCCGCGCCGGGGCCGGTGACCGCGGCGTGCATGAAGGTCTGGGCCGAGCGGGAGCCGCAGGACGTCGACCCCTGAGCGGCTCGGCGTCAGTCGCCGGCCGCGCGTTGGCGTTCGCGGTAGGCGGCCACGTGCAGCCGGTTGCCGCAGGTGCGTGCGTCGCAGTAGCGCTTCGAGCGGTTGCGGGAGAGGTCGACGAGGACCTGGTCGCAGTCGGGGGCGTCGCACTCGCGGAGACGTTCGCGCTCGCCGGCCGCGATCACCTGGGCCAGCGCCATGCCGCAGTCGACGGCGAGGTGCTCGGCCAGCGAGGCGCCGGGGGAGAAGTAGTGGACGTGGAAGTCGTAGCCGTCGTGGTCGGTGAGCCGGGGCGTGACGCTCGACCCGGACACCAGCGCGTTGACCAGCCAGGCCGCCTCGGCGTCGTCGGCGCAGTCGAAGACCGGCCGGATCGCGGCCCGCAGGTCGCGTACGGCGTCGAGGTCGGCCTGGGTGAGCCGGCCGACCTCACTGACGTCGTGGCGCGTGACGAAGGCACTCAGCGCCTCGAGGTCGTCGAGGTTCTCCGCGGTGCTCCCCGTCGAGGCGGAGTTCACCAGGTCGACGACGCACGCCAACGCGTGCTCGACGTCGTGGCTGAACAGCACTGGGCCCCCTGGACGGCGCTCGGGTTGATCCTCCCAGCCAACCCTAGCGTCGTCCCTCAGGCTGCCTCGCCGGACAGGATCGCGTCGATGACGGCGTCGACGTCGACGTGCGCCGACTCGGCGCCCGGTGCGACCGCCTTGCCCATCCGCTCCACGAACGTGGACAGGTCGCCGGTCTTGGCCTGGATCAGCGCCTCGCCGTCGGGCGAGCACAGCTCGATGATCACCACCGCGTGCCCGGCGGAGTCGAGGCAGGGCCACACGTGCACGTCGCCGTCGCCGGTCGGCTCGTAGAGGCCGTCGCAGAGCAGGTCGCGCCCGAAGGTCCAGCGCACCTGGCTGGTTCCGGTCATGAAGACCGTGGTGACGGCGTACGGGTCACGCGCGTCGTAGTGCAACTCGGCGTCGATCGGTGTCGCGGCCCCCGTGGCGTCGATCAGCTCGAGGGTGACCGGCTGCGTCACCGTCAGCGGAGCTGTGTTCATCGAGAAATCCATGGTCGTGCCTTTCCTCCCAAGTTGGCCCCTCCGGCCTTCGAGGAGGAGACGCTCTTGGGTTGGCGGTATGACGGCGAATGAAACGAGGTTTCTGGAGTTTTTTTCGCTCGGCCGCGGCTGGCGTGGTGGTGTGTCCGGTTTTGACCGGTTCTGCCCGACCGGGTGGGCGGTGCCGGGCCGGTTAGGCTCGCGGGCGGGAGGCCCCGGCGACCCCAGGAAGGCGGCCGTGAAGGACGAAGCCACGAACGCCTCGCGACCCGACGGAACCGGGCGGCACGGGCGCCGGCGGGGGCCGGTGCACCGCCGGCTGCACGCGAACGCCGCCGTGTCGCTGACCACCAAGGTCGTGGTTGCGCTCGTCGGGACCGCAGTGCTGCTGGTCGGGGTGGTGATGATCGTCACCCCGGGGCCGGCGTTCGTCTTGATCCCGGTCGGGCTGGCGATCCTCGCCACCGAGTTCGACTGGGCCCACCGATGGCTGGAGAAGGCCCGAGCCAAGGCCCGCGAGGCCCGGGACCGGGCACAGGCGGTCGACCCGAAGGTACGGCGTCGGCGGATGCTGCTCACCGTCCTCGCGGTGCTGGCGGTGGTCGGGGCGGTCGCCGGCTACGTCGCGCTCTACGACTGGCCGGGGTTCGCCGTGGACGCCTGGGACTGGGTGCAGGGCGTGGCCGGGTGGGTCCCGGACCTCCCCGGAATGTGAGCCCGTCGCGTTGATGCGCTACTCTTTCCGGCGCACCGACCTGGTGGACGCCACCGGTCGAGCTCGGGCGATTGGCGCAGTGGTAGCGCGCTTCGTTCACACCGAAGAGGTCACTGGTTCGAACCCAGTATCGCCCACGAGCAACCACAGCCCGGAGGCCGTCTCCCGCAGGGAGGCGGCCTCTCGGCGTCTCCGGGGCCGGCCGCAGCGCTTCGCGGCGGAGCCGGTGCCGGCCGGCAGGAAACCCGCAGGCCGGCGCGCCGGGGCGGCGGATACGATCGACGCGTCCGTCTGACCGCCCGCACCCGCGGTGCGGCAGCCCAGCACCCGAGGAGTGGATTTCCGTGCCCGAGATCAAGGTCACCGTTGTCGACGCAGCCGAGCGCGCCGAGCGGACCGTGGCCACGGGCACGAAGGCCTGGGAGCTGTTCGCGGACGACGCGACGGTGGTCGCGGCGCGCGTCGGCGACGGGCTCAAGGACCTCGCCCACGAGCTCGGCGAGGGCGACGTGATCGAGCCGGTCACCATCGACTCCTCCGACGGCCGCGACATCCTGCGGCACTCCACCGCGCACGTGATGGCGCAGGCCGTGCAGCAGCTCTTCCCCGAGGCGAAGCTCGGCATCGGCCCCCCGGTGGAGAACGGCTTCTACTACGACTTCGACGTGGAGACCCCGTTCGTGCCCGAGGACCTCGAGAAGATCGAGTCCCGGATGCGCAAGATCATCAAGGAGGGTCAGAGGTTCTCGCGGCGCCCGGTCGCCGACGGGGAGGCGATCGAGGAGCTGGCCGACGAGCCCTACAAGCTCGAGCTGATCGGCCTCAAGGGGTCGGGGCACGCGGAGGGCGCGGCCGAGGGTGCGTCCGTCGAGGTCGGCGCCGGCGAGCTCACCATCTACGACAACCTCAAGCGCGACGGGTCGCTGGCCTGGAAGGACCTGTGCCGCGGGCCGCACCTGCCCACCACCAAGCGCATCCCGGCGTTCAAGCTGATGCGCTCGGCCGCGGCGTACTGGCGCGGCGACGAGAAGAACAAGCAGCTGCAGCGGATCTACGGCACCGCCTGGGAGACCAAGGAGGCGCTCGAGGAGCACCTGCACCGGATCGAGGAGGCCGAGCGCCGCGACCACCGCAAGCTGGGCCGGGAGCTCGACCTGTTCAGCTTCCCCGACGAGATCGGGTCCGGGCTCCCCGTCTTCCACCCCAAGGGCGGCGTGCTCCGCAAGACGATGGAGGACTACTCCCGCGCCCGGCACGAGGACGGTGGGTACGAGTTCGTCTACACCCCGCACATCACCAAGGCCGAGCTGTTCGTGACCTCGGGTCACCTCGACTGGTACGCCGACGGGATGTACCCGCCGATGCACCTCGACGCCACGCACGACCTCGAGGGCAGGGTGATCAAGCCGGGCCAGGACTACTACCTCAAGCCGATGAACTGCCCGTTCCACTGCCTGATCTTCCGGTCCCGGGGTCGTTCCTACCGGGAGCTGCCGCTGCGGCTCTTCGAGTTCGGCAGCGTGTACCGCTACGAGAAGTCCGGCGTCGTGCACGGGCTGACCCGGGTCCGCGGGATGACCCAGGACGACGCGCACATCTTCTGCAGCCGCGAGCAGATGCGCGACGAGCTGGCCAGCCTCCTCACGTTCGTGCTGGGCCTGCTCAAGGACTACGGACTCGAGGACTTCTACCTGGAGCTGTCCACCAAGGACCCGGACAAGTACGTCGGCAGCGACGAGGTCTGGGAGGAGGCCACCACCACCCTCGAGGAGGTGGCCAAGGAGTCCGGCCTCGAGCTGGTGCCCGATCCGGGAGGTGCAGCCTTCTACGGGCCGAAGATCTCCGTGCAGGCGCGCGACGCGATCGGCCGCACCTGGCAGATGTCGACGATCCAGCTCGACTTCAACGAGCCCGAGCTGTTCGAGCTCGAGTACACCGCCCCGGACGGCTCCCGGCAGCGCCCGGTGATGATCCACCGCGCCCTGTTCGGGTCCATCGAACGGTTCCTCGGCGTGCTGGTGGAGCACTACGCGGGCGCGTTCCCGCCCTGGCTCGCGCCGGTACAGGTGGTGGCGATCCCGATCGCGGAGCGGCACAACGACTACCTGCAGAAGGTGGCCGCTCAGCTGCGCTCGCGGGGGATCCGCGTCGAGGTCGACGAGTCGGACGACCGGATGCAGAAGAAGATCCGCAACGCGCAGCTGCAGAAGGTGCCGTACATGCTGATCGCCGGCGACCGGGACGTCGAGGACGGTGCGGTGTCCTTCCGCTACCGCAACGGCGACCAGGACAACGGCGTCTCGGTGGACGACGCGATCGCCCGGGTGGTCGACGCGGTGGAGCGCCGGGTCCAGGTATGACCACCGCGGACGAGCGCGGGCCGGCCGAACAGGTGATCCGTCAGGACGGGGTGGGGGACGCGGACCACCTCGAGCGGCTGTGGACCCCGCACCGGATGGCCTACATCAAGGGCGAGAACAAGCCCGCGGACGCCGCCGCGGGCACGGGCTGCCCGTTCTGCCGGATCCCGACGCTCGACGACGTCGAGGGCCTGGTCGTGCGCCGCGGCGAGAAGGCGTTCGCGGTGCTCAACCTGTACCCCTACAGCCCGGGGCACCTGATGGTCTGCCCCTACCGGCACCTGGCCGACTACACCGAGCTCGATGCGGCGGAGACCGCGGAGGTCGCCGCGCTGACGCAGACCGCGATGCGGGTCATCCGCTCGGTGAGCGGGGCGCACGGGTTCAACATCGGGATGAACCAGGGAGAGGTGTCCGGCGCGGGCATCGCGGCGCACCTGCACCAGCACGTCGTCCCGCGCTGGGCAGGCGACCAGAACTTCCTGCCGGTGATCGGGCACACCCGCACGATGCCGCAGCTGCTCGCGGACACCCGCAACCTGCTCGCCGGCGCCTGGCCGGGCTAGCCCGGCTGCCCGTCCGGCCGACCAGCAGCCGGGCTAGCCGGGCCGCCCGACCAGCAGGAACGCCTGTGGCTGCCGCTCGTCCGGGGCCGCGGCGCGGACCATCACGGCGTGCACCTGGAGGCCCGTCACCCGGGCCAGGGCGGCGACGTGCTCCGGTGGCAGCCAGTGCACGTCAAGCGGCGGGGCGTCTGGGTTGCCGTAGCCCCGCTCGATGCTCCGGGTCTCGGCGCCGGCCTTGAACGCCAGCAGCAGCCGGCCGCCCGGGCGCAGCTGCGGGTGCCGGGACCGGGCCAGCCCCACCATCCGCGGGGACAGATCCACGCCGAAGGCGTCCAGGCCGAGGCCCGCCAGGTGCGGCGTGAGCCGTCCCGGTCCGCAGCCAAGGCACGGGTGGCGGTCAGGTGCGCCGGCTCGGTCACCCGCCGGAGGCTACCCGCTCCAGGATCGCCCCACGGTCAGCGGCTGAGCGACGCTCGACCGGTGCGTCGGCGGCCGGCCCGGACCGGATAGCCTTTGCTCGCCATGCTGAACAGATTCCGCGCCTTCTGGACGAAGGTCATCTCGCCCGCCGCCCACCTGTTCCTGAGGCTGGGCATCAGCCCGGACGCGGTGACCCTGGTCGGCACGCTCGGGGTCTGCGCAGGTGCACTGATCTTCTTCCCGCGTGGGCAGCTGCTCGTCGGGGTGCTGGTGATCACCGCGTTCGTGTTCTCCGACCTGGTGGACGGGCACATGGCCCGGCTGTCGGGGCAGTCGTCGAAGTGGGGCGCGTTCCTCGACTCCACGCTGGACCGGCTCGGGGACGCGGCGATCTTCGGTGGTCTGGCGATGTACTACGTGGGGCCCGGCGACTCCGCCGGGTTCGCCGCCCTCGCGATGTACTGCCTGGTGATGGGATCGGTGACGTCCTACGCCCGGGCCCGGGCCGAGTCGCTCGGGATGGAGGCCCGGGGCGGGATCGCCGAGCGCGCGGACCGGCTGGTCGCGATCCTGGTGATGACCGGGCTCTCCGACATCTTCGACCTGCCCGTCCTGGTGCCGCTCACCCTGGCCGTGCTCGCGGTGGCCAGCACGGTCACGGTCGTGCAGCGCGTCATGGCGGTGCGCAGCCAGGCGAAGGCCGCGGTCTAGGCGGTGCGGGGGCTGCGGCGGGCCGCCGGTGCGGCCGCGGACCAGGCCACGGCGCTCGGCTACGTCGGCGGCTGGCGGGCGGTGCGCTGGATGCCGGAGGCCTCCGCCCGGCGGCTGTTCGACCGGATCGCGCTGCGGGTCAGCCGGCGTGACGGCAGGTCGGTGCAGCGGCTGCGTGCCAACCTGGCCCGGGTCCGCCCCGAGGCGACGCCCGACGAGCTGGAGGCGCTGACCCGGGAAGGCGTGCGGTCCTACCTGCGCTACTGGTGCGAGTCCTTCCGGCTGCCGTCCTGGCCGATCGAGGACCTCGTCCGACGTACCCGCACCGTCGGCGAGCACCACCTCCGCGACGCCTACGCGGCCGGCGACGGGGTCGTCGTACCGCTGCCGCACATGGGCAACTGGGACTGGGCCGGCGCGTGGGCGTGCGCGACCGGCATGCCGCTGGTGACCGTCGCGGAGCGGCTGCGGCCGGAGCGGCTGTACGACGAGTTCGTCGCCTACCGCAACACGTTGGGCATGGAGATCCTGCCGCTCAGCGGCGGCGAGCCGACGATGCCGCGGCTGGAGGAGTGGGTGCGCGCCGGCGGGCTGGCCTGCCTGCTCGCCGACCGGGACCTGTCCCGCACCGGCGTCGAGGTGGAGCTGTGCGGGCGGCCGGCCCGGATGCCGCGCGGCCCCGCGCTGCTGGCGCGGCGCACCGGGGCGCCGCTGCTGCCGGCCACCTTGCACTACGAGGGCGAGGCGATGGTGATCACCGTCCACGAACCGGTGCCGCACCGCGCCGGGGACGCCGGGCTCGTGGAGATGATGCAGGGCGTGGCGGACGCGTTCACGGCGGCGATCCGCGCGCACCCCCAGGACTGGCACATGATGCAGAAGGTGTTCTCCGAGGACCTCGCCGGGGGCCGGGCGGGCGGGCCGTGAGAGTCGGCATTGTCTGCCCCTACTCGCTGGACGTCCCCGGCGGGGTGCAGAACCACGTCAAGGACCTCGCCGAGGCACTGATCGCCCGCGGGCACGAGGTCTCGGTGCTCGCGCCCAGCGAGGACGACCACCTGCCGGCGTACGTCGTCCCCGCCGGGCGGGCGGTGGCGGTGCCCTACAACGGTGCCGTGGCGCGGCTCACCTTCGGCCCGGTGGCGGCGAGCCGGGTGCGCCGCTGGGTGCGGGAGGGCCACTTCGACGTGCTGCACCTGCACGAACCCATCATTCCCAGCATCTCCCTGCTCGCCCTGTGGGCGGCCGAGTGCCCGGTGGTGGCCACGTTCCACGGCTCGCACGGGCGGGACCGGGCGCTGCTCGCCTCGGCGGCGATCCTGCGTCCCTCGCTGGAGAAGATCACCGCCCGGATCGCGGTCTCCGAGTACGCCCGCGACCGCCTGGTGCACCACGTCGGAGGTGAGCCGGTGGTGATCCCGAACGGGCTCTACGTCGACCGGTTCGCCTCCGCGCAGCCGCGGCCGCAGTGGCGTGGGGAGGCCGGGACGTTGGCGTTCGTGGGCAGGCTCGACGAGCCGCGCAAGGGCTTCCCGCTGCTCGCCGAGGCCTTTGCCCGGCTGGCCGCCGACCGACCCGGGCTCCGGCTGCTGGTGGTCGGCCGCGGCGACATCGAGGGTGCGCGGGCCCGGCTCCCGGCCGCGGTGCGCGACCAGGTGACCTTCCTCGGCGCCGCCACCGACGCGGACAAGGCCAGCGCCCTGAGGACCGCGGACGTCTACGTGGCGCCGAACACCGGCGGCGAGAGCTTCGGCATCGTGCTGGTCGAGGCGATGGCGGCCGGCGCCACGGTGCTGGCCAGCGACATCCCCGCGTTCCGGCGGGTCGCGGGCGACGGCCGGTTCGGCGAGCTGTTCCTCTCCGAGGACGTGGACGACCTGACGGCCCGGCTCTCCGCGCTCCTGGACGACCCGGGCCGCCGGGCCGAGCTGGACCGGGCCGCGCTGTCCGCGGTGCGGCGCTACGACTGGTCCGCGGTGGCCGGCCAGATCGAGCAGGTCTACGAGACCGTCGCCCTGGACCAGGGGGAGAGGAGCCGCGGATGACGGGGCTGTGGGTGCTTCTCGGCGTCGTGGTGCTCGTCGGGCTGGGGTTCTGGCTGTCGTGGACGGCCAACCGGCTGGACCGGATGCATCACCGGATCGACGTGGCACGGGCTTCGCTCGACGGCCAGCTGCTGCGTCGCTCCGGGACCGTCATCGAGCTGGTCGCCGCGGCGGTGCTGGACAAGGCCAGCGAGCTGATCCTCTACCAGGCGGCCCATCGGGCGCGGGCCGCGGGCGCGGACGAGTTCGAGGCGGCCGAGTCCGAGCTCTCCGAGGTGCTGCGCGCGGTGCTCACCGACCCCGAGCAGGTGGAGAGCCTGCGCGTGGACCCCGACGTCGGCCCGCTGGTGGACGAGCTGGCGGCGGACTGCCGCAAGGTCGAGCTGGCCCGTCGCTTCCACAACGACGTGGTCGTGTCCGCGCGGGCCCTGCGCTCGCGCCGGCGGGTCCGGTGGCTGCGCCTCGCGGGACGGGCGGCCGAGCTGCACACCGTCGACCTCGACGACGTACCACCGGAGCACCTGGTCGCGCGCTGAACCGGTTTCGCCTGCTTCGACCCCGGGTCGTAGGCTGGAGCCATCCTCCATTCTTCGGGCGGCCACCCACGCACGCCCCGGAACAGCAGAAGGTCGAGCAGTGACGAACACCGAGCCCCAGAACCAGACCTCCGCCACCGGCACCCCCGGCGTCAAGCGCGGGATGGCCGAGATGCTCAAGGGCGGCGTGATCATGGACGTGGTCACCCCCGAGCAGGCGAAGATCGCCGAGGACGCCGGCGCGGTCGCGGTGATGGCGCTCGAGCGCGTCCCCGCGGACATCCGCGCCCAGGGCGGGGTGTCGCGGATGAGCGACCCCGACATGGTCGACGGGATCGTCGCGGCGGTGTCCATCCCGGTGATGGCAAAGGCCCGGATCGGCCACTTCGCCGAGGCCCAGGTGCTGCAGAGCCTCGGGGTGGACTACATCGACGAGTCCGAGGTGCTCACCCCGGCCGACTACGCCAACCACATCGACAAGTGGGCCTTCACGGTGCCGTTCGTCTGCGGAGCGACGAACCTCGGGGAGGCGCTGCGCCGGATCACCGAGGGCGCGGCGATGATCCGCTCCAAGGGCGAGGCCGGCACCGGCGACGTCTCCAACGCGGTCACGCACATGCGCACCATCCGCGCCGAGCTGCGGCGGCTGCAGGGGCTGTCCGCCGACGAGCTCTACGTCGCTGCCAAGGAGCTGCAGGCGCCCTACCCGCTCGTCAAGGAGGTCGCAGCGGCCGGCAAGCTGCCGGTGGTGCTGTTCACCGCCGGCGGCATCGCCACCCCCGCGGACGCCGCGATGATGATGCAGCTCGGGGCCGAGGGCGTGTTCGTTGGCTCGGGCATCTTCAAGTCCGGCAACCCGGCCCAGCGCGCGGAGGCGATCGTCAAGGCCACCACGTTCTTCGACGACCCCGACGTCATCGCGAAGGTCTCCCGCGGTCTCGGCGAGGCGATGGTCGGCATCAACGTCGACGACATCCCGCAGCCGCACCGGCTCGCCGAGCGCGGCTGGTAACGGCTTGTCGGGCTCGCTCGCGGAGGAGCACGTCCGGGAGTTCGCGCGCTCCTGCGTGCGCGCCGGGCTGCTCGGGGAGCGGGAGCTGTACGACGAGGTGGTGCTCGCCATCACCACCGAGCTGCCGTCGCGCGCCGCGGACGCCGAGGGTCTTGCGGGCGCCTGGGTGCGCGAGTTCCGCGCGGAGCTCAAGGCCGACCAGGCCGGCTGGCCGGCCGTCACCGACTACGACCGGCTGCAGGGCGCGTTCGCGGAGCTGGCCACCGGGGACGTCGTGGTCCTGCAGGGCTGCGACGACCACTGGGCGGCCAAGGCGCTCCTGGACGCGCGGGCCGCGGACGGCGACCCGCCGCGCGGCATCGCCTGGTTCACCCCGCCGGACGTGTGGCACGCCATCGACGAGGGGATGCTCGAGGTGAACCTCTGGCACGGCAGCACCGCCAACGCCGCCCCCGGTGACCCGCTGCTCGACGACGTGGTCGCGGTGCTGTCCCGGCACGGCCTGGAGGCGCACTTCGACGAGGGGCGCATCGAGGTCTCCGCGCACTGGCGGCGGCGGCTCGTCTGAGGGGCGCGGCGGCGGTCGTCGGTGGCGCCTACCATGGACAAGTGACTGACTTCCCGACAATCGGCGTGCTCGCGCTGCAGGGCGACGTGCGCGAGCACCGCGCGATGCTCGAGCACGGCGGTGCCCGGACGATTCCGGTGCGGCGTGCCAGCGAGCTGGACGCCGTCGACGGGATCGTGCTGCCGGGCGGCGAGTCCACCACGATGTACAAGCTCGCCCGCACGTTCGAGATCTTCGAGCCGCTGCGCGAGCGGATCCGCGACGGGCTGCCCGCGTTCGGGACCTGCGCCGGGATGATCATGCTCGCCGACCGCCTCGAGGGCGGCGTCGCCGGCCAGGAGACCATCGGTGGCCTCGACGTCGTGGTCCGCCGCAACGCCTTCGGCCGCCAGGTCGACTCGTTCGAGGCGGACCTCGACGTCACCGGGCTCGACACCACGTTCCACGCGATGTTCATCCGGGCGCCCTGGGTGGAGAAGGTGGGGCAGGGCGTCGAGGTCGTCGCCCGGATCGTGTCGGGAGACGCTGCGGGTAGGATCGTCGCGGTTCGACAGGGCAGCCTGCTCGCCACGTCGTTCCATCCCGAGATCACCGGCGACCACCGGATCCACGAGCTCTTCGCGGACATGGTGCGCGGCGCCGACGGGCACTGACGAACAAGCAACAGCGGGAGGAGAGGGACACCCCTCATGTCTGGCCACTCCAAATGGGCGACCACCAAGCACAAGAAGGCGGTCGTCGACGCCCGGCGCGGCAAGATGTTCGCGAAGCTCATCAAGAACATCGAGGTGGCGGCCCGGATGGGCGGCGGCGACCCGGCCGGCAACCCGACGCTGTTCGACGCCATCCAGAAGGCCAAGAAGTCGTCGGTGCCCAACGACAACATCGACCGCGCGGTCAAGCGCGGCTCCGGCGCGGAGGCCGGCGGGGCGGACTACCAGACGATCATGTACGAAGGCTACGGCCCGAACGGCGTCGCGCTGCTGATCGAGTGCCTCACCGACAACAAGAACCGGGCGGCCATGGAGGTGCGCACGGCGGTCACGCGCAACGGCGGCTCGCTGGCCGACCCCGGCTCGGTGTCCTACCTGTTCAACCGCAAGGGCGTGGTGATCGTCCCGAAGGCGCAGGAGGGCAAGGAGGCCTCCGAGGACGACGTGCTCGAGGCCACCCTCGATGCCGGCGCCGAGGAGGTCAACGACCTCGGGGAGTCCTTCGAGGTGATCAGCGAGGCCACCGACCTGGTCGCCGTGCGCACCGCCCTGCAGGCCGCCGGCCTCGACTACGACTCCGCCGACGCGTCCTTCGTGCCGTCGATGAACGTCGGGCTGGAGGACGAGAAGTCCGCCGGCGCGGTGCTCCGCCTGGTCGAGGCTCTCGAGGACCTCGACGACGTGCAGAACGTCTTCGGCAACTTCGACGTCCCCGACGAGATCATGGAGTCCCTCGACGCCTGAGCACGGCGTGCCGGGGAGTGTCCTGCGCCGGATCGGGGGCGACGTCGTCTAGCGTTGCCTGCGAACACATGTTCGAGGAGGCGACCGGATGCGCGTGCTGGGAATCGACCCCGGCCTGACCCGTTGCGGCATGGGCGTGGTCGAGGGCGACGTCGGCCGGCCGCTCACCCTGGTGGACGTCAACGTGCTGCGCACCTCGGCGTCCGAGCCGGTGGCGGTGCGGCTGGTGACCATCGAGAAGGGCATCGAGGCCTGGATCGAGGAGTACGCCCCCGACGCCGTCGCGGTGGAGCGGGTGTTCGCCCGCTCGGACGTGAGCACGGTGATGGGCACCGCGCAGGCCAGCGGGATCGCGATGGTGGTGGCCGCGCGACGGGGCATCCCGGTCGCGCTGCACACCCCCAGCGAGGTCAAGGCGGCGGTCTCCGGCAGCGGCCGCGCGGCCAAGGCCCAGGTGGGCGCGATGGTGACCCGGATCCTGCGGCTGTCCGCGCCGCCGAAGCCGGCGGACGCCGCGGACGCCCTCGCGCTGGCCATCACGCACATCTGGCGCGGAGGCGCCCAGGCCCGGATCGACGCGGCGCTGGCCGCCGCGGGAAGGAGCAAGCGGTGATCGCGTTCGTCAGCGGCAAGGTGGCCGGGGTGACGCTCAGCTCGGCCGTCGTGGAGGTCGGCGGGGTGGGCCTCGAGCTCAACTGCACGCCCGGCACGCTCGCCACGCTGCGGGTCGGCGCGCAGGCGACGCTGCCCACCAGCATGGTGGTGCGGGAGGAGTCGCTGACCCTGTTCGGCTTCCTCGACGAGGACGAGAAGTCGCTCTTCGAGCTGCTGCAGACCGCCAGCGGCGTCGGCCCGAAGCTCGCGCAGGCGATGCTCGCGGTGCACGGTCCGGACGAGCTGCGCCGGGCGGTCGGCCAGGAGGACGTGCGGACGCTCACCGCGGTCCCCGGGATCGGCCAGAAGGGTGCCCAGCGGATCATCCTCGAGCTCAAGGACCGGATCGGCACGCCCACCGGCGGCCAGCCGGGCCGGGCCCCGGCTGCCGGGCGGGACGAGGAGCCCTGGCGCGGCCAGGTGCACGCCGGCCTGGTGGGTCTCGGCTGGTCGGCGAAGGAGGCCGACAAGGCGGTCGAGGCGGTCGCCCCCGAGGCCGAGCAGACCGACGCGCCCGAGGTCGCCGTGCTGCTGCGCGCCGCGCTGCGCACGCTGAGCAAGGCCTGAGCCGGTGAGCCGGTACGACGGTCGGGCGACCGAGGACGACCTCGAGGCCGCCGAGTCGGCCTACGCCGAGAGCCGGGCCCTGGTCGCGGCCGAGGCGGAGGGCGACGAGCGCGCGGTCGAGGCGGCGCTGCGACCGCGCAGCCTGGACGAGGTGATCGGCCAGGAACGGGTCCGCGAGCAGCTGTCCCTGGTGCTGCAGGCGGCGATCGGGCGCGAGCGGGCCCCGGACCATGTGCTGCTGTCCGGTCCTCCGGGTCTGGGCAAGACCACGCTGGCGATGATCATCGCGGCGGAGATGTCCAGCCCGCTCCGGCTCACCTCGGGCCCGGCGATCACCCACGCGGGCGACCTCGCCGCGATCCTGTCCGGGATGAACGACGGCGACGTGCTGTTCGTCGACGAGATCCACCGGATGTCGCGTCCCGCCGAGGAGATGCTCTACATGGCGATGGAGGACTTCCGGGTCGACGTGGTCATCGGCAAGGGACCGGGGGCGACCGCGATCCCGCTGGAGATCCCGCCGTTCACGCTGGTCGGGGCCACCACCCGGGCCGGGCTGCTCCCCGGCCCGCTGCGGGACCGGTTCGGCTTCACCGCCCACCTGGAGTTCTACGAGCCCGCCGAGCTGGACCTGATCGTGCGCCGCTCCGCGGGCCTGCTCGGTGTCGACCTGACCGACGAGGGGGCCGCCGAGATCGCCTCCCGGTCCCGCGGCACCCCGCGGATCGCGAACCGGCTGCTGCGCCGGGTCCGCGACTTCGCCCAGGTCCGCGCGGACGGGGTGGTCACCCTCGACGTGGCCCACCGGGCGCTCGACCTCTACGAGGTGGACCAGTCGGGCCTGGACCGGCTCGACCGGGCCGTGGTCGACGTGCTCTGCAGGAGGTTCGGCGGGGGACCGGTGGGCGTGAGCACGCTCGCGGTCGCGGTCGGCGAGGAGCGGGAGACCGTCGAGGAGGTGGCCGAGCCCTTCCTGGTCCGGTCCGGCTTCCTGGCCCGCACCCCGCGGGGCCGGGTGGCCACCCCCGCGGCCTGGGCGCACCTGGGGCTCACCGCGCCCGCGGGCGCCCCGTTCGGGGGCGTGGAGCCGAGCCTCTTCGACGGGGACGAGGACTGAGCAGACCCCCCGAGACCGGATCGTGACACGCTCCGGTCAGGTGCGGTCGGCGGCACCCCAGGCGGCCGGTTAGACTCAACCGGTTGTCCGGGCCGTCTCGGCCCTGTGTTGTGCCCGTATGTCGATGGCCAGGAGCTGTTGTTTTCGTGAAGCAATTGGGATCTCTTCTCCCGTTCGTACTGATCGCACTCGTCTTCTGGCTGCTGATCGTGCGACCGCAGCGGCGCCGTCAGCAGGAGCTGAGCAGCACCCAGGCGAGCCTGGGCCCCGGCGTCGAGGTGATGCTCGGATCGGGGATCTTCGGCACCGTCGTCTCGTTGGAGGACGAGACGCTGCTGCTCGAGGTTGCCCCCGGCACCACGGTCAAGGTGGCCAAGCAGGCCGTCGTCCGCGTGGTCACCCGCACCGAGCCGGACGCGCCCGACGTACCGTCGGATGCGGACCCCTCGGACGACCGGCCGGACCAGCAGGACCAGTAGACCTTTCCGGGCATGCGGCCCGGCCTGTGAGGAGCGAATAGCAGTGGCGAGAAATGCGTCCCGCCCCGGACGCCGGCTCATCGCGTTGGCGCTAGTCATCGCGGCGCTGTACGGCGGTGTGGCACTCGGCGGCAACTGGAAGCCCAAGCTGGGTCTCGACCTGCAGGGTGGCACCAGCATCACCCTGGTGGCGAGCACGGCCACCGGGGAGAAGGTGACCCCCGAGAAGCTGAACGAGGCCCGGGGGATCATCGACCAGCGGGTGAACGCCAGCGGCGTGGCCGAGGCGTCGGTTGCCACCCAGGGCAGCACGAACATCGTCGTCCAGATCCCCGGTCAGAACCGCAAGGACCTGGTCAAGACGGTCAAGCAGACCGCACAGCTGCGGTTCCGTCTCGTGGCCGCGGAGGCACCGGGCACCCCGCAGCCCAAGCCGTCGGCCTCGCCCAGCGCCGCGCCGTCCGGGACGGCTTCCTCGTCGCCGAGCCCGAAGGCGAGCTCGAAGGCCTCCGTCGGGCCGTCCGCGAGCGCGAGCCCCAAGGGACGCGCGCTGTCCGGTGGCCTGGTCGCCGCGGACAAGGGCAAGCCGTCCGCGAAGCCCTCGAAGAAGCCGGGCAAGAGCGCCTCCGCGACCCCGCTGCCGAGCGCCGCGGCCACCCCGCAGACCAGCCCCAAGGGCGCTCCCGTCGGCCAGCCGCTCAAGTGGATGGACAACCCCGGGACCAAGTGGCTCAAGAAGTTCTCCGCCTACACCTGCCCGACCAAGGGCAAGAAGTCGGCGCCGATCGTGGACGCGAAGGACAAGCCGCTGGTCACCTGCGACGACGCCGGCAACAAGTACCTGCTCTCCGCGTCGATGATCCAGGGCACCCAGCTGACCCGGGCGTCCGCCGGCATCCCGCAGAACCAGGTGCAGTGGGTCGTCGACCTGACCTTCAACAGCACCGCGCGCAAGACCTTCGCCACCGTCACCTCGCAGATCGCGAACGCCACCAGCCCGCTGACCCGGCAGCAGAAGCAGTTCGCGATCGTGCTGGACGGGAAGGTGATCTCGGCGCCCGTGGTGAACTCGCCGATCCCCAACGGCCAGGCACAGATCAGCGGCAACTTCAGCCAGACCGAGGCGCAGTCGCTCGCCAACAGCCTCAAGTACGGCGCGTTGCCGCTGAAGTTCAAGGCCCCGGTCGTCACCGAGGAGGGCCCGACGCTGGCCGCGGACCAGCTGACCGCGGGGCTGTGGGCCGGCGCCTTCGGCCTCGCGCTGGTGATGATCTACGCCCTGCTCTACTACCGAGGCCTCGGCCTGGTGGTGATCGCGTCCCTGCTCGTGGCGGCGGTGATCACCTACGCGGTGGTGCTGGCGATGAGCGCGGCCATCGGGTTCACCCTCACGCTGCCCGGTATCGCGGGTCTGATCGTCGCGGTCGGCATCACGGCGGACTCGTTCATCGTGTACTTCGAACGGATCCGGGACGAGATGCGCACCGGGAAGTCCATGCGGGTCGCGGTCGAGGCGGGCTGGGTGCGCGCCCGGGCCACCTGCCTGGCCGCCGACACGGTCTCGCTGCTCGCCGCGGTGGTGCTCTACATCTTCTCGATCGGGGTCGTGAAGGGCTTCGCGTTCGCGCTCGGGATCAGCACCATGATCGACCTCGCGGTGTTCTTCACCTTCACCAAGCCGATGGTGTCCTGGTTGGCCACCTTCCGGTTCTTCAGCTCCGGTCACAAGCTGTCCGGGCTGTCGCCGGAACACGTCGGTATCTCGAAGATCGCCGGGGCCACCCGCGCCAACCCCGCCGGAGGTAACGCCTGATGAGCAAGCTGACGAGAATGGGCCACGCCCTCTACACGGGCGAGCTCTCCATCAACTTCGTCGGGCGGAAGTGGCTCTGGTACTCCATCTCCGGAGTCATCGTGCTGCTGGCGGTGCTCGGCCTCGCCACCAAGGGGCTCAACTACGGCATCGAGTTCAAGGGCGGCAACCAGTACACCGTCACCATGCCCGCCGGCCAGGCCACCCAGGACAACGTGGTCAAGATCCGCGGCGCGGTCGCGGCCACCGGGCTGGAGGCCGCCAAGTCGCCGATCGTCAACACGTCGGGCAACGACAAGATCCGCGTCCAGATCGAGCCGCTGAGCAACGCGCAGGCGGACCGGGTCGCGACCGTGATCCAGAAGACCGCGGGCTCCGGGGCCGAGATCAGCCAGGACTCCATCGGCGCGACCTGGGGTGCCCAGGTGGCCAACCGGGCGGTGCTCGGCCTGGTGGTCTTCCTGGTCCTGGTCGTGCTGTTCATCTGGGCCTACTTCCGAGAATGGAAGATGTCCGTCGGCGCCATCGTCGCGCTCGCGCACGACCTGGTGATCACGGTCGGCGTGTACGCGCTGTCGGGCTTCGAGGTCACCCCGGCCACCGTCACCGGTGTGCTGACCATCCTCGGGTTCTCGCTCTACGACACGGTCGTCGTGTTCGACAAGGTGCGGGAGAACACCAAGAACCTCGCGCGGACCCGCCAGACCTACGGCGAGGCCGCGAACCTCGCGATCAACCAGACCCTGGTCCGGTCGATCAACACGTCGGTGGTCGCACTGCTCCCGGTGGGGGCGCTGCTCTACGTCGGCATCAACTCCCTCGGCGCCGGGGCGCTCAAGGACCTGGCCCTCGCGCTGTTCGTCGGGATGGCCGCCGGTGCCTACTCCTCGATCTTCATCGCCACCCCGCTGGTGGCCCAGCTCAAGGAGAGGGAGCCGGGGGTCAAGGCCGGCGACGCCCGGGCGCTGCGGCACCGCAAGCGCAAGGAGGCCGACCGCTACGCGTCGGTGCCGGCGTTCACCGAGGACATGCCGGTGCACGACGAGCCGGGGGTCGAGCCGACACCGGCCGAGGAGCGGGTCACCAGCCCCGCCGCGCAGCCGGCGCGGGAGCCTCGCTACACGGCGGGGGAGCGTCCCGCCGGACGGTCGGTCACCCGCTCCGCCTCCTCGAAGCGCGCCCAGCCCGAGCGCAAGCCGCGGTCGCGGCGCGGGAAGAAGTGAGCGGGAGCGACCAGCGGGCCCTGGACCGTCGGCTCGAGGAGCTGATCCGCGACGTCCCGGACTTCCCGGAGCCGGGCGTGGTGTTCAAGGACATCACCCCGCTGCTCGCCGACCACGACGGGTTCTCCGCGGTGGTCCGGGCACTGGCCGCGGCCGGGCGCGACGCGGACGGCAACGTCGTGGTCGACAAGGTGGTCGGCATGGAGGCCCGCGGGTTCATCCTGGCCGCACCGGTGGCGCTGGCCCTGGGGGCGGGGTTCGTGCCGGTGCGCAAGGCCGGCAAGCTCCCCGGCCGGACCCGTGCGGTCTCCTACTCGCTGGAGTACGGCGAGGCCACCTTGGAGATGCACCGGGACGCCGTACGCGAGGGGGAGCGGGTGCTGCTCGTCGACGACGTGCTCGCGACCGGCGGCACCGCGCAGGCCACGCGGCGGCTCGTCGAGGACTGCGGCGGCGCGGTCGCCGGGTTCGCGGTGCTGATCGAGCTGGCGTTCCTGCACGGCCGCGAGCGGCTCGGTGATCTGCCTCTCCTCGCCCTGCAGACGGTCTGACGGGTCAGGCCCGGCTGCGTAGACTGGCAGAGGGTCGACGATCAGGAGCAGGTGTGGCTGAGGAACGCGTGGCCAACGCGCCGGAGCTGCCGCCTGCCCAGGACGACGAGCGGGGCCGCGGACAGGGCGGGCCGGCGGGCAGGCGGATGCGTGCCCGGCTCGCCCGGATGACCACCAAGAGCCAGCAGGGCAACCCGGAGCTCGAGCCGCTGTTCCGCGCCCTGCGGGCCAACCACCCCAAGGCGGACCTCGCGCTGCTCGAACGGGCCTACCTCACCGCCGAGCGGCTGCACGCCAGCCAGTCCCGCAAGAGCGGCGACCCGTACATCACCCACCCGCTCGCGGTGACCACGATCCTCGCCGACATCGGCATGACCGAGCCCACCCTGGTCGCGGCGCTGCTGCACGACACGGTCGAGGACACCCCCTACACCCTCGACGAGCTGCGCGCGGACTTCGGCGACGAGGTGGCGGTGCTCGTCGACGGCGTCACCAAGCTGGACAAGGTCAAGTACGGCGACACCGCGCAGGCGGAGACGATCCGCAAGATGATCGTGGCGATGAGCCGCGACATCCGGGTGCTCGTGATCAAGCTCGCCGACCGGCTGCACAACATGCGCACGCTGCGCTACCTCAAGCAGGAGACCCAGGAGCGCAAGGCGCGCGAGACCCTCGAGATCTTCGCGCCACTGGCGCACCGGCTCGGCATGAACACCCTGAAGTGGGAGCTGGAGGACCTCGCGTTCGCCACCTTGCACCCGAAGATGTACGACGAGATCGTGCGGCTGGTCGCCGAGCGGGCGCCGTCGCGGGACAAGGTCCTCGCCGACGTGGTCTCCGAGGTCGAGACGGATCTCCGCGAGGCGCGGATCAAGGCCCTGGTGACCGGGCGCCCCAAGCACTACTACTCGATCTACCAGAAGATGATCGTCCGGGGCCGCGAGTTCTCCGACATCTACGACCTGGTCGGGATCCGGATCCTGGTCGAGGACGTGCGGGACTGCTACGCCGCGCTCGGCGTGCTGCACGCGCGGTGGAACCCGGTGCCCGGCCGGTTCAAGGACTTCGTCGCGATGCCGAAGTTCAACATGTACCAGTCCCTGCACACCACGGTCATCGGCCCGCAGGGCAAGCCCGTCGAGCTGCAGATCCGCACCTTCGCGATGCACCGGCGGGCGGAGTACGGCGTCGCCGCGCACTGGAAGTACAAGGAGGACGTCCGGTCCGGGCGGGAGACCGACAAGTCGCTCGTCGAGTCCGGCAGCGGCGACATGGCCTGGGTCCGCCAGCTCCTGGACTGGCAGCAGGAGACCGAGGACCCGGGGGAGTTCCTGGAGTCCCTGCGGTTCGAGATCAACTCCGCCGAGGTCTACGTCTTCACCCCCCGCGGCGACGTGCTGCCCCTGCCGACCGGGTCGAGCCCGGTCGACTTCGCCTACGCGATCCACACCGAGGTCGGCCACCACACCATCGGCGCCCGCGTGAACGGCCGGCTGGTGCCATTGGAGTCGACGCTGGACAACGGCGACGTGGTCGAGGTGTTCACGTCGAAGGCGCCGAACGCGGGGCCGAGCCGGGACTGGCTGCAGTTCGTGAAGTCCCCGCGGGCGCGCAACAAGATCCGGCAGTGGTTCACCAAGGAGCGGCGCGAGGAGGCCATCGAGCAGGGCAAGGACCAGATCGCCCGGCTGATGCGCAAGGAGGGCATGCCGCTCAAGCGCGTGCTCAGCCACGAGACGCTCTCCACGGTGGCCGCGGAGATGCGACTCGCCGACGTGTCCGCGCTCTACGCAGCGGTCGGCGAGGGCAACCTCGGCGCCCAGACCGTGGTGCGCCGGGTGATCGACCTGTTCGGTGGTGAGGAGGGGGCCAGCGAGGACCTCTCCGAGGGGGTTCAGATCACCGAGGGCCGCAGCCTCGGCAAACCGGTCGCCGGCGGCGACGCGGGCGTGATCATCAAGGGCCTCACCGACGTCTGGGTGAAGCTCGCGAAGTGCTGCACACCGGTGCCCGGCGACAAGATCCTCGGGTTCGTCACCCGCGGCGCCGGGGTGTCGGTGCACCGGGCCGACTGCACCAACGCGGCGAGCCTGAACGCCCAGCCCGAGCGGCTCGTCGAGGTGGAGTGGGCGCCGACCGCCAAGTCGATGTTCCTGGTGAACATCCAGGTGGAGGCGCTGGACCGGGCCCGGCTGCTGTCCGACATCACCAAGGTGCTCTCGGACGTGCACGTGAACATCCTGTCCGCCACCCTGCAGACCTCACGCAACCGGGTGGCCAAGAGCCGGTTCACCTTCGAGATGGGCGACCCCAAGCACCTCGGCCACGTGCTGAAGGCGGTGCGCTCCGTCGACGGGGTGTTCGACGCCTACCGCGTCACCCAGTGAGCCGCTCGCGTCGGACCCCGCCGCGTCGGACCCCGCCGCGTCAGACCCCGTCGCGTCAGGCCCCGCCGCGTCAGCCGGAGAAGTCCTCGAGCGCCTTCTGGGCCTCGGCCAGCCAGGCCTGACGTGCCTCGATGGCCGCGGCGTGCTCCTCGGCCTTCTTGGCGTTGCCGGCGGCGACCGCCTTGTCGTGCTTGGCCCGCAGGTCGCTGATCGACGACTCGAGCTGGGACACCGTGTCCGCGGCGCGGGCCCGGGCCTCCGGGTTGGAGCGGCGCCACTGGTCGTCCTCGACCCCGCGGATGGCCTGCTCGACCTTGCGGATCCGGCCCTCGAGCTCCTTCATCCGGTCCCGGGGCACCTTGCCGGCCGCGTCCCAGCGTTCCGCGATGTCCCGGAACGCCTCCTTGGCCGCCCGGAGGTCGGTCACCGGCAGCAGCGCCTCCGCCTCGACGAGCAGCGCCTCCTTCTTCTCGGCGTTGGCCGCGAACTCGCGGTCCAGCTCGGCGTTGGCCGCGTCCCGGTTGCCGAAGAAGGTGTCCTGTGCGGCTCGGAACCGCTTCCACAGCTGGTCGTCGATGCCCTTGGGAGCCGGTCCGGCGGCCTTCCACTGGCGCATCAGGTCGCGGTACCGGCCGGCGGTGGGGCCCCACTCGGTCGAGCTCGAGACGGACTCCGCCTCGACGACCAGCCGCTCCTTGACGTCCTTGGCGGCCTCGCGCTTCTCGTTGAGCTCGGCGAAGTGCACCTTGCGCCGCCGGGTGTAGGTGGTCCGCGCGGTCGAGAACCGCCGCCACAGGCCGTCGTCCACGGCCTTCTCGAGGCGGGGGAGTCCCTTCCACTCGTCGAGCAGCTGGCGCATCCGGTTCGCGCCGTTGCGCCAGTCGGTGCCCTCGGAGAGCCGCTCGGCCTCGGCGGCGATCCGCTCCTTGCGGACGTGCGCCTCCTCGAGCTTGCGGTGCCGCTCCTCGCGGCGCTTCTCGCGCTGCGCGTCGATCGTGCTGCTCAGCGCGTCGAGCCGGGCGTCCAGGCCGGCCAGGTCGCCCACGCCCGGCGCCTCCGCGATGGTCGCGTGCACCTGCTTGACCGAGGCGGCCGCCTCGTCCGGGGCGAGCGCGCCCGCCTTGACCCGCTGCTCGAGCAGGCCGACCTCGAAGGCGACGTCGTCGTACTTCTTCTTGAAGTAGGCCAGCGCCTCGGTGGGCGTGGCGTCGGGCATCTGCCCGACCTGGCGCTCGCCGTCGGCGGTGCGGACGAAGACGGTGCCGTCGTCGGTCACGCGCCCCCACTCGTCGGTGGGCTGCTGGTTCTCGGGGGTGCTCACCGGGTTACCTCTGCGTTCGCGATCGGGTTGTGGTGCACGGAAACAGCATCGTAGTCAACGGAAGCGGTGCTTCCGGTGCTACCGCCCTGGTGCAGGGCGATCCACAGCACCAGGGCCACCACCGCCGCCGCGACGACCAGCGTCGTGGCGACCACGCGGACCCGGCGCCGCCGTACCGCGCGACCGCTGCGCCGCAGCTGCCTGCGTTCGGCGCTCGCGCGGGCCAGCTGCTTGCGTCGCTGCTTCTTTGTGACCACGGACGGGAAGTCTAGAGTCCGCAGCGCCGCCCGACCACGGAGTTGCGGTACTCGCTGGTATCGGTCCGGTAGGCACGGTTACCGGCCCACCCGGCCGGCTCGGTAGGCTGCAACGGTCATCCCCGAGCAAACGAACAGGAGCAGGCGTGCTGATCGCAGGCTTCCCGGCCGGTCCGTGGGGCACCAACTGCTACGTCGTGGCCTCCGGGCCCGGCACGGAGTGCGTGGTGGTGGACCCCGGCAAGGACGCCGCCGCCGGCGTCGCGGAGGTGGTCCGGGAGCACCGGCTCAAGCCGGTCTCGGTGCTGCTCACGCACGGCCACATCGACCACATGTGGTCCGTGGCCCCGGTCGCCGGCGCGTACGACGCGACGGCGTACATCCACCCCGGGGACCGGCACCTGCTCACCGACCCGATGGCCGGGATGTCCCCGGAGACCGCCGGCATGCTGCTCGGAGGAAGCTACGAGTTCGCCGAGCCCGACGACGTGGCCGAGCTCGCCGACCGGCAGGTGCTGGAGCTCGCCGGGGTCCGGTTCACCGTGGACCACGCGCCCGGGCACACCGAGGGCTCGGTCACGTTCCGCACGCCGTACGCCGACCAAGGTGTCTCGCAGGTGATGTTCTCCGGCGACCTGCTGTTCGCGGGCTCGATCGGTCGCACCGACCTGCCCGGCGGGGACCACCCGACGATGCTGCGCAGCCTGGCCGAGAAGGTGCTCCCGCTCGACGACGACATCGCCGTGCTGCCCGGGCACGGGGAGCAGACCAGCATCGGCCGCGAGCGCGCCACCAACCCCTTCCTGCTCGAGCTGGTGCGCACGGACCAGAGCGGTACGCCCATCAGCGCCCCCAACCGAGGTCTCTAGACACACATCATGAGCAAGCCCACCCCGCTGAGCGGGTTTCCCGAGTTCCTGCCCGAACAGCGCTACGTCGAGCTGCACGTCATCGACCGGCTCCGACGCACGTTCGAGCTGCACGGGTTCGCCCCGGTCGAGACCCGCGCCGTGGAGCCGCTGGACCAGCTGCTGCGCAAGGGGGAGACCTCGAAGGAGGTCTACGTGCTGCGCCGGCTCCAGGCCGACCCGGAGCAGGCGGACACCGACGCCGGGATCGGGCTGCACTTCGACCTCACCGTCCCGTTCGCCCGTTACGTGCTGGAGAACAGCGGGAAGCTCGAGTTCCCGTTCCGCCGGTACCAGATCCAGAAGGCCTGGCGCGGGGAGCGCCCCCAGGAGGGACGGTTCCGCGAGTTCACCCAGGCCGACATCGACGTGGTGATGAAGGACGAGCTGCCGTTCCACTTCGACGTCGAGGTGGCCCGGGTGATGGCCGAGGCGCTCTCCGGACTGGCGCTGCCGCCGCTGACCCTGCGGGTCAACAACCGCAAGCTCATCGAGGGGTTCTACCGCGGGATCGGCGCGCCGGACCCGGCGGAGGTGATCCGGGTGGTGGACAAGCTCGACAAGCTCCCGGCGGAGGCGGTCGCGGAGCTCCTGGTCAGCGAGGCCAAGCTGACCGACCAGCAGGCCGAGCGGTGCCTGGCCCTCGCCGCGATCAGCGCCGAGGACACGTCCTTCGTCGAGCGGGTCCGCGCCCTGGGTGTCGACCACGAGCTGCTCAGCGTCGGTCTCGAGGAGCTCGCCGCGGTGGTCGAGGGGTGTGCCGCGGTGCGGAACGAGCGGTTCCGGGTGCAGGCCAGCCTCAGCCTCGCCCGCGGCCTGGACTACTACACCGGCACCGTGTTCGAGATCTACATGGAGGGTTTCGAGTTCCTGAAGTCGGTCGGCGGCGGCGGGCGCTACGACGCGCTCGCCTCCGACGGCCGGACCAGCTACCCCGGCGTGGGCATCTCGTTCGGCATCTCCCGGACCCTGGTGCCGCTGCTGACCCGGGGGGTGCTCGCGGGCAGCCGGGCCGTCCCGTCGGCGGTCCTGGTCTCGCTGCCCGACGAGGCAGCGCGCCCGCTCAGCGACGGGATCGCGCAGCAGCTGCGCGCAAGCGGCGTCCCGACGGAGGTCGCGGCCGCGCCCCAGAAGTTCGGCAAGCAGATCCGCTACGCCGAGCGGCGCGGCATCCCCTACGTCTGGTTCTTCGGGGTCGACGACTCCGGCCGGCCGCACCAGCACCAGGTGAAGGACATCCGCAGCGGCGAGCAGCACGACGCCGACCCGGCGACCTGGAGACCACCCGAGGAGGACCTGGTCCCGCAGGTCCGCACGCACCCGAACAACCCGCTCGGTGACGAGCGTGGCAAGGAGTTGGAACAGTGATCCGCACCCATGACGCCGGCAGCCTGCGGGCCGAGCACGTCGGACAGACCGTCACCCTGGCCGGCTGGGTCGCCCGTCGGCGGGACCACGGCGGCGTGGCCTTCATCGACCTGCGCGAGGCCTCCGGTGTCGTCCAGGTGGTGATCCGCGACGAAGCGGTCGCCCACCACCTGCGCGCCGAGTACTGCCTCAAGGTCACCGGGGAGGTGTCGGCGCGGCCGGAGGGCAACCAGAACCCCCAGCTGCCCACCGGCGACGTCGAGGTGATCGCCACCGCGGTCGAGGTGCTGAGCGAGGCGGCACCGCTGCCGTTCCCGATCGACGAGCACGTCGAGGTGGGTGAGGAGGTCCGGCTGGCGCACCGCTACCTCGACCTGCGCCGTTCCGGGCCCGCCGCCGCCCTGCGGCTGCGCTCGGAGGTGAACCGGGCCGCCCGGGAGGTGCTGGGCTCCCAGGGCTTCGTGGAGGTCGAGACCCCCACGCTGACCCGGTCGACCCCCGAGGGGGCCCGGGACTTCGTGGTCCCGGCCCGGCTCCGGCCGGGTAGCTGGTACGCCCTGCCGCAGAGCCCGCAGCTGTTCAAGCAGCTGCTGATGGTGGCCGGCCTGGAGCGGTACTTCCAGATCGCCCGGTGCTACCGCGACGAGGACTTCCGGGCGGACCGGCAGCCGGAGTTCACCCAGCTCGACATCGAGATGAGCTTCGTCGAGCAGGACGACGTGATCGCGCTCGCCGAGCAGGTGCTCCAGGCGGTCTGGGCGCTGGCCGGCCACGAGGTGAAGACCCCGATCGAGCGGATCACCTACGCGGACGCGATGGCCCGGTACGGCACCGACAAGCCGGACCTGCGCATGGGCCTCGAGCTGGTCGACTGCACCGGCTACTTCAAGGACACCCCGTTCCGGGTGTTCCAGGCGCCCTACGTCGGCGCCGTGGTGATGCCGGGCGGGGCGAGCCAGCCGCGCAAGCAGCTCGACGCATGGCAGGAGTGGGCCAAGCAGCGCGGAGCCAAGGGCCTCGCGTACGTCCTGGTCGGCGAGGACGGCGAGCTCGGGGGACCGGTCGCCAAGAACCTGAGCGAGGGCGAGAAGGCCGGCCTGGCGGCGTACGTGGGCGCGGCCCCCGGGGACTGTGTGTTCTTCGCGGCGGGCCAGGCCAAGCCCGCGCGCGCGCTGCTCGGCGCTGCCCGGCTCGAGATCGGCCGCCGCGGGGGGCTGATCGACGAGTCCGCCTGGAGCTTCGTCTGGGTGGTCGACGCCCCGCTGTTCGAGCCCGCTGACGACGCGACCGCCGCCGGCGACGTCGCGGTCGGCAGCGGCGCCTGGACCGCCGTGCACCACGCGTTCACGTCCCCGAAGCCGGAGTGCCTGGACACCTTCGACACCGACCCCGGGTCGGCGCTCGCGTACGCCTACGACATCGTCTGCAACGGCAACGAGATCGGCGGCGGCTCGATCCGTATCCACCGGGAGGACGTGCAGAAGCGGGTCTTCGCGGTGATGGGGCTGGGCGAGAAGGAGGCGGACGAGAAGTTCGGCTTCCTGCTGGAGGCGTTCAAGTACGGCGCCCCGCCGCACGGCGGAATCGCGTTCGGCTGGGACCGGATCTGCGCGCTGCTGTCGGGCACCGACTCCATCCGCGACGTGATCGCCTTCCCCAAGACCGGGGCCGGCTACGACCCGCTCACCGCCGCCCCGGCGCCGATCACGCCGGAGCAGCGCAAGGAGGCGGGCGTGGACGCGAAGCCGGAGGCGGCGAACGGAGGGCTAGCGGCCCTCGGATCCCACGGCGGGCCCGGAGGGCGGGAGCCCTGCGGACCTGCCGTGCTCGGACGCCCCATTCGTCCCGCTCGATCCTGGTATCAATTCGTTACCTCACCTGCGCCGAACTTTGACTGTCCGTCGTTTAGAGTCCTTTTCGGCTCAGGGGGCACTTTCGTGACGCGCCTCACCCGGCAGGCGTCCCGATGCCCCTGCGAGCCAGCCTCGACCAGAAAGGTGACCATGGGTATCTCGCCCACGGAACTTGCAGAGCGCGACCTCGCCGAGGAGCCCGAGCTCGTCAAGAAGGAGATCGCCGGCCGTTCTCCGACCCAGATCGCCATCGCCCGGCTCCGCAAGGACAAGATCGCGATGACCTGCCTGGTGATCGTGCTGATCTTCGTGATGATCGCGATCTTCGCGCCGCTGCTCACCCACCTGTTCGGAGTCAAGCTCCGCGCCGGCACCTCCTCGGACACCGACCAGTTCAACTTCCCGATCATCGGCCCGCCCGACCACGGCTTCACCTGGAAGGCCCCGCTGGGCCTGGCGCCGAACACCGGGGACGACCTGCTCGCGGAGTGGTTCTACGGCGCGCGGACCTCGCTGGCGGTCGCGAGCATCGCGACGTTCTTCTCCACCCTGATCGGCGTCGTGGTGGGCCTGGTGTCCGGTTTCAGCACCGGCTGGGTCGACAAGGCCGTGACCTTCCTGATCGACGTGTTCCTGTCCCTGCCGTTCCTGATCGTGGCGCTGGCCCTGGCGCCGATCATCGTGAGCCGGTTCGGTGACAAGCCCGACCAGCTGGTGTTCTGGCAGTTCGTCGCCCTGCTCTGCGTGCTGTCCTTCTTCGGCTGGATGACGTTGGCGCGCCTGGTCCGAGGGTCCGTGCTGTCGCTGCGCGAGCAGGAGTTCATCCAGGCGGCCCGGGTGATCGGGGTGCCGACCCGGCGGATCCTGTTCAAGGAGCTGCTGCCGAACCTGATGGCGCCGATCATCGTCTCCATCTCGCTGGCCCTTCCGCTGTTCGTGACCGCGGAGGCCGGGCTGGCCTACCTCGGCATCGGCGTGGTGGGCATCCCGTCGTGGGGACAGACGGTCAACAAGGCCGTCACCTTCTTCGACACCTACCCGCTCTACCTCTACGCGCCGGTCGTGGGCATCACCCTGCTCGTGGTCGCGCTCAACCTCCTCGGAGACGCCGTACGCGACGCCTTCGACCCCAAGACTCGCCGGTGAATCTGACACCGGTCGGGAGCAGCATCGACCAGCCAAGAAAGGTGGGTACACCTAGATGCGCATGAAGAAACCAGCCGTGGTGCTTGCCACTGCTGCACTTCTCACGCTCGCTGCCTGTGGTGGTGGCAGCGGCAACGGAAACACCAACCCAACTGATGGTGCCTCGTACAAGGGCGGAGGCAACGCGGGCTCGTTCAAGGACGCGAGCGCCAAGGCTCCGGCGGCGGTTCCGGACGGCGCCCAGAAGGGCGGCACGCTGACGGTCCTGACCGCCAACGCGCCGTCCACGCTGGACCCGACCCAGGCCTACTACACGGACTCGACCGCGATCCTCTCGGACCTGGTCACCCGTGGCCTGACGCAGTACGCCTACAACCCGGACACCAACGACATGCAGTTGATCCCGGACATGGCGACCGACCTGGGCCAGCCGAACGCGGACAACACGGAGTGGAAGTTCACGCTGCGTGACGGTCTGAAGTACGAGGACGGCACCCCGGTCAAGGCCGCGGACGTGGCCTACGCGGTGAAGCGGTCGTTCGCGATCGCCGAGCTGCCGGACGGCCCGACCTACCAGACCACGTTCTTCCTCGACGGTGACAAGTACAAGGGCCCGTTCAAGGACAAGGGCAAGTACAAGGGCGTCTCGGTCAGCGGGAACACGGTGACGATCAAGATGCGTCGTCCGTTCACCGACATGGACTACTACGCGTCGTTCCCGGCCTTCACCGCGATCCCGCAGTCGAAGGACAACCCGCAGACCTACGGCAAGCACCCGATGGCGACCGGTCCGTACAAGTTCGCGGACTACAAGCCCCAGCAGGAGCTGACCCTGGTCAAGAACGACCAGTGGGACCCGAACACCGACCCGGGCCGGATCCAGATGGTCGACGGGTGGGACTTCAAGTTCGCCCAGGACACCGCCAAGCTCGAGAACATCATCATCAACGACAACGGCTCGGCGCAGACCACGCTGACCTACGACAACGTGAGCGCGTCGTCGTACCGGCAGATCTCGTCGGACAAGCAGCGTCTGGTCACGGGCACCAGCCCGTGCACGTACATGTGGTACATCGACATGACCAAGATCAAGGACATCAACGTCCGCAAGGCGATCGGTTACGCGTACCCGTACAAGTCGGCGTGGAAGGCCGCGGGCGAGATCATCGGTGTCACCCGGGTGCCGGGCACCTCGGTCCTGCCGCCGGGCACCGCCGGTCGTGTCGAGTACGACGCGTTGGGCATCAAGGGTGAGAACACCGACCCGGCCAAGTCCAAGGAGCTGCTGAAGAAGGCCGGCTACAAGCCGGGTCAGTACGAGATCAAGTTCCTGTTCGCCACCGACGACGACCAGTCGGTGCAGGCCAAGAACGAGATCGTCAAGGGCCTGCAGGCCGGTGGCTTCAAGGCCACCCCGATCGCGTCGACCACGGCGACGATCCGCACCGACCGCACCGACTACAACTCGCCGATCAACGTGCGGTCGAGCGGTTGGTGCTCGGACTGGCCGTCCGGTGGTTCCTGGTTCCCGGCGCAGTGGGCCGGCAACCTGGTCGGGCTCGACGGAATGCCGAACATCGCCAACTTCAAGGTCAAGAAGATGGACAAGGAGCAGAACCGCATCCTTGACACGCTGTCCCCGCAGGACGCCGTCAAGGCGTGGGGTCAGTTCGACAAGACCATGGAGGAGAAGTACTACCCGGCAGTCGTCACCGGCTACTCGGGCACGGCGATGATCCACGGTTCGAAGGTCGGTGGCATGGCCAACGACAACGTCCGCGGCATGCCGACCTTCGCCCGGATGTACATCACCCAGTGATGGCATCCTGAGCGAACGCTCAGCGACTAGCTGAGAGCCAACCTCGATGGGGGCGGGTCACCACCCGCCCCCATCGAGCCGATCAGATCCAGAGGGAGCCAACGTCCATGTTCGGCTACATCGTCCGCCGAGTCATCTCCGGGGTTTTGGTCCTTGTGGTGGTGTCGATCGCAACCTTCGCGTTGTTCTTCTTCGGCCCCGCCGACCCCGCGCTGGCGTACTGCCCCGAGACCCGGTGCACCCCCCAGCGCCTCGAGAACATCACCCACAGCCTCGGTTTGGACCGCCCCGTGCTGACGCAGTACGGCGAGTACATGAAGGGCATCTTCGTCGGCAACGACTTCCACGCCGGCGCGATCACGATCAAGTGCGACGCACCCTGTCTCGGCGTGTCCTTCAAGCAACGGCTCAACGTCAGCCACTATCTGTGGACCCGGTTCCCGGCGACCCTCTCCCTGGCACTTGGTGGGGCGGTGATCTTCCTCACCCTCGGCACCTCGATGGGCATCGCCGCCGCGCGGGTGCGGGGCACATCGACGGACAAGGTGATCGTGGGCGCGAGCCTGCTGATCAACGCGATCCCCTACTACCTGCTCGCGCTGCTGGCGTTCCTGATGCTGATCAGCCAGTGGGGCATCTTCCCCGAGAGCGGCTACTTCCCGATCACCACGTACGGACCAGTGGCCTGGGCGAAGGGGCTGTTGCTCGCCTGGATCGTGATCGGCATCTACAACTCCACGCAGTACGCCCGGTTCAGCCGCGGCTCGATGATCGAGTCCCTCAACGAGGACTACGTCCGCACCGCGCGGGCGAAGGGGCTCTCCGACCGGCGAGTGACCCTCAAGCACGCGCTGCGCGCAGCGATCGTGCCGGTGGTCACCATCTTCGGCCTCGACTTCGCGATCCTGCTCGCCGGGACGATCTTCACCGAGCGGATCTTCGACATCCAGGGCATCGGACTGACCGCGCTGAACGCCATCTACCAGAAGGACCTGCCGATGATCTCCGCGACGGTCTTGATCGCCGCCGCGTTCGTGGTGACCGCGAACCTCGTGGTGGACGTCATCTACAGCGTCATCGACCCGAGGGTGCGCCTGTCATGACCGAGACCTCCCAGCAGCTGCACGGCCAGACCGCCCCGGCCGGGGCCGGCCACGGGGCCGAGCCGTACCTCGTCGTCGACGACCTGACGGTCCGGTTCCCGACCGCCGACGGGGTGGTCCAGGCGGTCACCGGGCTCAGCTACACGCTCGAGCAGGGCAAGACCCTCGGCATCGTGGGCGAGTCCGGCTCCGGCAAGAGCGTCTCGTCGATGGCGATCATGGGCCTGCACGACTACAAGCGCACGAAGATGACCGGCTCGATCCGGGTCGGCGGCCAGGAGGTCGTCGGACTCTCGAACAACCGGATGCAGGCGATCCGCGGCGCGGACGTGGCGATGATCTTCCAGGACCCGCTGACCTCGCTGCACCCCTTCTACAGCATCGGGTTCCAGATCGCCGAGTCCTACCGGGCGCACAACCAGGTCTCGCGATCCAAGGCGCGTGCCAAGGCGATCGAGATGCTCGACCGGGTGGGCATCCCGCAGGCCCGGAGCCGGGTCGACGACTTCCCGCACCAGTTCTCCGGCGGCATGCGGCAGCGGGCGATGATCGCGATGGCGCTGGTCAACGACCCCAAGCTGCTGATCGCCGACGAGCCCACCACCGCGCTCGACGTGACGGTGCAGGCGCAGATCCTGGACCTGCTCCAGGAGCTCCAGCGCGACTTCGACTCCGCGATCATCATCATCACCCACGACCTGGGCGTGGTCGCGGAGATGGCCGACGACGTCCTGGTGATGTACGCCGGACGTGCGGTCGAGCACGGCCCGACGCGCGAGCTGCTCACCCACCCGGAGATGCCCTACACGTGGGGGCTGCTCTCCAGCGTGCCCGAGGTCGGCTCGGACGCCTCGCGGCTGATCCCGATCCCCGGCAACCCGCCCAGCCTGCTGGACCCGCCGACCGGCTGCCCGTTCCACCCCCGGTGCACGCACCGGGACAAGGTGCCGGGCGATCTCTGCCGCACCGAGCTGCCCGACCTGGTGCCCGGCAGCCGGGGTGCGATCCACCTCAAGCGCTGCCACCTCGCCGACCCCGAGGCGATCTACGCCCGGGAGGTCCAGGAGGAGATCGGGATGGGTGGCATCGAGGACGCCGACACCAACGACGCGCCCGGTGGCGACCCCACGGTTGCGTCAGAAATTCGGGATTGAGGACAATGACTGCTATGACCCAGCCTGACCTCACGCCTGCCTCTGGCACGGAGCCGACCAGCAACGGCGCCATCCTCGAGGTGACCAACCTGCGCAAGTACTTCCCCGTGAAGTCCTCGGGGCTCGTGCGCCGCACCATCGGCCAGGTGCAGGCGGTGGACGGGGTCTCGTTCCAGGTGCCCCGCGGAAGCTCCCTGGGGCTCGTGGGGGAGTCGGGGTGCGGGAAGTCCACCACCGGCCGGCTGATCTCCCGGCTCTACGAACCCACCTCCGGGTCGATGCGGTTCGACGGGCGCGAGATCGGCAACCTGTCCAGCAAGCAGATGCTGCCCCTGCGGTCCCAGATCCAGATGATCTTCCAGGACCCGTACAGCTCGCTGAACCCCCGGCACACGGTGGGCACCATCGTCGGCACCCCGTTGCGGGTGCACAAGATGGTCCCCGAGAAGCAGGTGCTGCCCCGGGTCCAGGAGCTGCTCGAGTTCGTCGGCCTGAACCCCGAGCACTACAACCGCTACCCGAACGAGTTCTCCGGCGGGCAGCGCCAGCGCATCGGCATCGCCCGGGCGCTGGCCCTCCAGCCGAAGCTGCTCGTCGCCGACGAGCCGGTCTCGGCGCTCGACGTGTCGATCCAGGCGCAGGTGGTGAACCTTCTGCAGGACGTGCAGAAGGAGTTCGACATCGCCTTCCTGTTCATCGCGCACGACCTGGCGGTGGTCCGGCACTTCTGCCCCGAGGTCGCGGTGATGTACCTCGGCAAGATCGTGGAGGTCGCCGACCGGGAGACGCTCTACGAGCACCCGCACCACCCCTACACGCAAGCGCTGCTGTCCGCCGTGCCCGACGTGCGGCAGGCGGCGATCGGCGGGCGTCGTGAGCGGATCCGGCTCGAGGGCGACGTACCCAGCCCGATCAACCCGCCGTCGGGGTGCCGGTTCCGGACGCGGTGCTGGATGGCGCAGGAGATCTGCGCCAAGCAGGAGCCGCCGCTGCTGCAGATCGGCAAGAGCCACAAGGTCGCGTGCCACTTCGCCGGCGAGTTCGGCGCGATGCCGTCCACCCCCGTCACGCTGAGTGCGCTCGGCGTGGACGGCCAGGGCGCTCCCGTTCCCGGGGCCGCCCCGAGCTCGGAGGACTTGAACAGGCCCGGGTACGCCGATTCCTGGACCCCGCTGGAGACGCACCGGAAGGAGTCCGCGTCGATGGTCGGCGAGGGTGGCGTGGGACCGGGCCTCACCGACGAGCAGCGCGGCGAGGGCGGCACGATCCGCTGACGCGCGTTCGGCACCGGCCCGTCCCCGCTCCGGGGGCGGGCCGCGCTCGGTTCCGGGCCGACACCGCGCGCCGGTTAGGGTTGCGGGCGTGGACGGGCTCTTCGAGATGGGTACGACGGACGACGCGGCGTCGCGCCCCGGCGGCTCCGGCGGCACGCTCGAGGGCAACACGCACGCCTCCGCCCCGCTCGCGGTGCGAATGCGGCCGCGGCGGCTCGACGAGCTCGTCGGTCAGCAGCACCTGCTCGCACCCGGGGCGCCGCTGCGCCGGCTGATCGAGGGCGACCAGCCGATGTCGCTGCTGCTGTGGGGGCCGCCCGGCACCGGGAAGACCACGATCGCCTCGATCGTCAGCCAGCAGACCAACCGGCGCTTCGTCGAGGTCTCCGCCGTCGCCGCCGGCGTGAAGGAAGTCCGGGCGGCCATCGACGCCGCCCGCAACCGGCTGGCGCGCGGCGGGCCGGAGACGGTGCTCTTCGTCGACGAGGTGCATCGCTTCACCAAGGCGCAGCAGGACGCCCTGCTCCCCGGGGTGGAGAACCGCTGGGTCACGCTGGTCGCGGCGACCACGGAGAACCCGTTCTTCTCGGTGATCTCGCCGCTGCTGTCCCGGTCGCTGCTGCTCACCCTGGAACCGCTCACCGACGACGACGTACGCGGGGTGATCGCCGACGCGGTCGCCGACGAGCGCGGGCTCGGCGGGCAGGTGGGCGTCGCCGAGGACGCCCTGGAGCACCTGGTCCGGCTTGCCGGAGGCGACGCGCGGCGGGCCCTCACCTACCTGGAGGCGGCGGCGGGGGCGGCGCTGGCCAAGGGCCGCGACCTGGTCGACCTGGAGACCACCGAGACCGCGGTGGACCGGGCCGCGGTGCGCTACGACCGGCAGGGCGACCAGCACTACGACGTGACCAGCGCGTTCATCAAGTCCATCCGTGGCTCCGACGCCGACGCGGCGCTGCACTACCTGGCCCGGATGGTCGAGGCGGGGGAGGACCCACGGTTCATCGCCCGGCGGCTGGTGATTCTCGCCAGCGAGGACGTCGGCCTGGCGGATCCGACGGCGCTGACGACCGCGGTGGCCGCCGCACAGGCGGTCCAGCTGATCGGGATGCCGGAGGGACGGCTGAACCTGGCGCAGGCCACGATCGCCCTGGCGCTCGCGCCGAAGTCCAACGCGGTGATCAAGGCCATCGACGCGGCGAGCGCCGACGTGCGGGCCGGGAAGATCGGTCCCGTCCCGAGCCACCTGCGCGATGCCCACTACCCGGGGTCGAAGAAGCTCGGGCACGGTTCGGGCTACCGCTACGCGCACGACGAGCCGTACGGCGTCGCCCAGCAGCAGTACGCGCCCGACGTGGTCGTGGACGCGAGCTACTACCAACCCACCTCCCTGGGCGCCGAGGCCGCGGTGAAGGAGCGCTGGGACCGGATCCGCCGGATGGTCCGAGGGGAGCAGTCGGGACGTGAGGGCTCGCGGTAGGGTCACGTCCTATGGATCCGGCGCTTCTACCGCTCAGCGTGGCACTCGGGGCGGCCGCAGCGGTGCTGCTGGCCGCGCTCGGCTTGCTGCTCGTCGTGCTCGCCGGCCGCCGTCGTCTGCGGCGCGAGCTCGCCGAGTCCCGGGAGCAGCTCGCCGCACTGGTCCGGCGGGTGGAGGCGCTGCAGCACGCTCCGGAGCGCAGGCCGGTGCCGACGCCCGAGCGGGAGTACCTGATCACGTCGGTCGGCGCCGAGCCGGCCGCACCCGAGCCCGGGGCGGGGCTCGAGCCGATCTCGGCGCGACAGTTCGCGACGGTGGCGCTCGGCGAGTCCCTGGTGCGGATCCTCTCCGTCGGGTACGGCGTCCGCCGGGCTCTCTCGCCGGAGAACCGCAACCGGATCCGGTTCGAGGTGCGCCGCGAGGTCAGACGATCGCGCAAGCGCCGCCGCCGTGACCTCAAGGAGGCGAGACGCAACCTGCGCACCGACCCCGGTGAGGAGGCCGCGTGAGCCGCACCCTGTGGTTCGTGGCCGGTGCGGGCGCGGGCGTCTACGCGATGGCGAGGGCGCGCCGCGCCGCCGAGGCGTTCACCCCCGACGGGCTCGCCGACCGGCTGGCCGGGTTGTCGCTGGGCGCCCACCTGTTCGGCGAGGAGGTCCGCGCCGGGATGGCGGAGAAGGAAAACGACTTGCGTGAGCGGCTCGGCCTCACGCTCCATGGAACCCCCGAGTTGTCAGGTGCGGAGAACGCCATGGCGCGCGCAGCGCATGACAACTCAGCGAACGACGGAAAGGGCGACGACTGATGGACACCGCGGAGATCCGCCGACGGTTCATTGCGCACTTCGAGGCGCGTGGCCACCAGGTGGTGCCCTCGGCCTCGTTGCTGCTCGACGACCCCAACCTGCTGTTCGTGAACGCCGGCATGGTGCCGTTCAAGCCGTACTTCCTCGGCCAGGAGACCCCTCCGTACAGCCGCGCGGTCAGCGTCCAGAAGTGCGTGCGGACGCCGGACATCGAGGACGTCGGCAAGACCACCCGGCACGGGACCTTCTTCGAGATGTGCGGCAACTTCTCCTTCGGCGACTACTTCAAGGAGGGGGCCATCGAGTTCGCCTGGGAGCTGGTCACCCGACCGGTCGCCGAGGGCGGGTTCGGGCTGGACGAGAGCCGGCTGTGGCCGTCGATCCTCGACGGCGACGACGAGGCGCTGTCGCTGTGGAAGAAGGTCACCGGTCTGCCTGACAAGCGGATCGTGAAGCTCGGGAACAAGGAGAACTACTGGTCGATGGGCGTACCGGGCCCGGGCGGCCCGTGCTCGGAGATCCTCTACGACCGCGGCCCCCGGTACGGGCCCGACGGCGAGTTCGGCACCACCGACCGCACCGAGATGCCGGTCGAGCTCGAGGACCGCTACCTCGAGATCTGGAACCTCGTGTTCATGCAGGACGAGCTGAGCGCGGTCCGGTCGAAGTCCGACTTCGACATCTCCGGGTCGCTGCCGCGCAAGAACATCGACACCGGCATGGGCCTGGAGCGCGTGGCCTACCTGCTGCAGGACCGCGAGAACATGTACGACATCGACGTGATGTTCCCGGTCGTCCAGCGCGCGCAGGAGCTGACCGGCCGGCGCTACGGTGCCGACCACGGCGACGACGTCCGGCTGCGGGTCGTGGCCGACCACGTCCGGTCCTCGATGATGCTCATCGCCGACGGGGTCACGCCGGGCAACGAGGCGCGCGGCTACGTGCTGCGGCGGCTGCTGCGCCGGGCCGTGCGCTCGATGCGGCTGCTCGGCTACGAGGACCGGGCGCTGCCCGAGCTGCTCCCGGTCAGCCGCGACAAGATGGGCGAGACCTACGGCGTGCTGCACCAGGACTGGGAGCGGATCAGCACGATCGCCTACGCCGAGGAGGACGCCTTCCGGCAGACGCTCCGCACCGGCACGACCATCTTCGACATGGCCGCCCAGGAGGCGAAGACGGCGGGTCGGCCGCAGCTGTCCGGCGACAAGGCGTTCGCGCTGCACGACACCTACGGCTTCCCGATCGACCTCACGTTGGAGATGGCGTCCGAGCAGGGCCTGGCGGTGGACGAGGAGGGCTTCCGCCGGCTGATGACCGAGCAGCGGGAGCGCGCGAAGGCCGACGCCAGGTCGAAGAAGGGCCAGCACACCGACGCCGGTGCCTACCGCGAGGCCTCGGACCGGCTCGGCCGTGCGGTGGAGTTCACCGGCTACACCGAGGTCGTCTCCGAGGTGACGGTCGCTGGGATCGTGTCCGGGGCCGGGGCGGTCCCGGTGGCCCGCGAGGGCGACGAGATCGAGCTGATCCTGGACCGCACCCCGTTCTACGCCGAGGGCGGCGGCCAGCTCGCCGACCAGGGCGTCGTCGAGCTGGCCAACGGCGCCGTCCTGGAGGTGCGGGACGTGCAGTCGCCGATCGCCGGCATGATCGTGCACCGGGCGAAGGTGCTCAGCGGCGAGGTGACCGTCGGGGCGCGCGCCCAGGCGACGGTGGACGTCCAGCGCCGGCGCTCGATCAGCCGCGCGCACACCGCGACGCACATGGTGCACAAGGCGTTCCGGGAGGCACTCGGCGAGACCGCGACGCAGGCGGGCTCGGAGAACGCGCCGGGCCGGTTCCGGTTCGACTTCTCCGCCGCCGGGGCGGTGCCGGCCTCCGCGATGGCCGACGTCGAGGCCCGGGTCAACGACCTGGTGCTGGCCGACCTGGCGGTGCACGCGGAGATCATGACCCAGGAGGAGGCGCGCAAGTCCGGTGCGATGGCTCTGTTCGGGGAGAAGTACGGCGACGAGGTGCGGGTGATCTCGGTCGGTGAGTGGGCCCGCGAGCTCTGCGGCGGCACGCACGCCGGTCGATCGGGGCAGCTGGGCGTGATCAAGCTGCTCGGAGAGTCGTCCATCGGCTCCGGGGTGCGCCGCGTCGAAGCGCTCGTCGGCGGCGACGCCTACCGGTTCCTCGCCCGGGAGCACGTGCTCGTCTCCCAGCTCAGCGAGGTGCTCAAGGTGCGCGCCGAAGAGCTGCCCGAGCGGGTCAACGACATCGTCGAGCGGCTCCGGACGGCGGAGAAGGAGATCGAGCGGGTGCGGGTCCAGCAGCTGCTGGCCGCGGCCGGCGAGCTGGCGCGGGCGGCGGTCGACGTCTACGGGGTGAGCTTCGTGGGCCACCGCGCCGACGGGGCCGGTGCCGGCGACGTGCGCAAGCTGGCTCTGGACGTGCGTGGCCGCCTGCCGGCGGGCAAGCCGGGCGTGGTGGCGGTGATCGGCTCGAGCAGCGGCAAGCCCGCCGTGGTGGTCGCGGTCAACGACGAGGCCCGGGCCTGGGGGGTCTCCGCGAACGCGCTGGTCAAGGCCGCGGCCGCGGCGCTCGGCGGCAGCGGTGGCGGGAAGGACGACGTCGCCCAGGGTGGCGGGGCCGACCTGAGCAACGCCGACCAGGCACTGCGTGACGTCGAGCACGAGGTCGGCCGGATGGCCACCACCCGGTGAGGTCGTGCCCGTGAGGCGTGGCGTGCGGCTCGGGGTCGACGCCGGTGACGCCCGGATCGGCGTCGCCCGGTCCGACCCGGCCGGGCTGATCGCCACACCCGTGGAGACCGTGGCCCGCGGCCGGGGCGACCTCGCCCGGCTGCGCGCGATCGCCGGCGAGGAGCAGGCCGTGGAGCTCGTCGTGGGCCTGCCGCGGTCCCTGTCTGGCGGCGAGGGTCCCGCGGCGGCTAAAGTTCGCGAGTTCGCTGCGCGGCTCGCCGAGGCGGTCGATCCCGTCCCGGTGCGGTTGTGCGACGAGCGCCTGTCCACGGTGACCGCGGAGGCGGTCCTGCGGGGTCAGGGCAGGAAGGGTCAGCGACGTCGTGCGGTGGTCGACCAGGCCGCCGCGGTCGTGATCCTGCAGAATGCACTGGATACCGAACGCAGCACGGGGGCGGCGCCGGGCGAGATCGTCGCCACGCCGGACCAGACCGCACGGGGCGACCAGAGTTAGGTGTGAGCCAGCAGTTGAGCGACGTGGGACTTCATCTCGGGCACGGCAGGAAGCACCGACCACGCCGGGGCCTCGGCTGCCTCGCGGTCGTGCTGGCGCTCACGGTGCTCGCCGCCGGCGCGTACTTCGTCTACTCGGTCGGGGTGACCGCGCTGGAGAAGCGGCTCAGCCCACCACCCGACTACGCCGGGCCCGGCGCCGGGTCGGTGCTGGTGGAGGTGAAGAAGGGTGACGCGGCCTCCGACATCGCCGCCACGCTCGTGGACAAGCACGTCGTGAAGAGCGCGGGGGCGTTCACCGACGCCGCCCGCAAGGACCCGCGGTCGGTCGGCATCCAGGTGGGTTTCTACCAGCTGAAGCACAAGATGCCCGCCAAGGCCGCCCTCGCCGTGCTGGTGGACCCGAAGAACCTGATGCAGAGCGCCGTCACGTTCCCGGAGGGCTGGACGGTCCAGCAGATCGTCGCGCAGCTGGCGAAGAAGACCGACTTCTCGAAGGCCGACTTCCGCAAGGTGCTCAAGCGGCCGAAGTCGATCGGTCTGCCCGGCTACGCGCAGGGCAAGCCCGAGGGATACCTCTTCCCCGCCACCTACATGGTCCCGCCGGACGCCACCCCCAAGTCGATCCTCGCGAGCATGGTGAGCCGCTACAAGGAGTCCGCGGGCAGCCTCCACCTGCGGACGCGGGCCAAACGGCTCGGCTACTCCCCGCACGACGTGATGACCGTCGCCAGCCTGGTGCAGGCCGAGGCGCGCTTCGACAAGGACTTCCCGAAGGTGGCCCGGGTGATCTACAACCGGCTGGACAAGGACATGCCGCTCCAGTTCGACTCCACCGTGCACTACGCGGTGGGCAAGGACGGGGGCGTGGGCACCAGCAACGCCGACCGCGCCTCGAGCTCGCCGTACAACACCTACAAGTACCCGGGACTGCCGCCCACCCCGATCTCGGCGCCGGGGGAGAAGGCGATCAAGGCCGCCCTGGCACCCGCGGACGGGTCCTGGTTGTACTTCGTGACGACCAACCCCGACACCGGCAAGACCAAGTTCGCCACCAGCTACGCCCAGCACCTGAAGAACAAGAGGGAGTTCGACCGCTGGTGCGCGAAGTCGGACCACTGCTGAGCCGATGATCGCCGGTAGCAGGCGCTGCGCCGTGGTGGGCAGCCCGGTCGCGCACTCGTTGTCGCCGGTGCTGCACCGGGCCGCGTACGACGAGCTCGGGCTCGACTGGAGCTACGAGGCGTGCGAGGTCCCCGAGGAGGGGCTGGCCGACTTCCTGGCGGGCCTCGACGGCGCCTGGCGCGGGCTCTCGCTGACCATGCCGCTGAAGCGGCGCGTGGTGCCGCTGCTGGACGAGATGAGCGAGCGGGCCCGCCAGGCGATGGCCGCGAACACCCTGGTGCTCGAGGAGGGCGGACGCCGAGTCGGGCACAACACCGACATCCCGGGCGCCGCCGCGGCCATTCGCGAGCGGTACGACGGGCCGCTGGACGCCGCGGTGATCCTCGGAGGTGGGGCCACGGCGAGCTCCACCCTGCTGGCGCTGGCCGACCTCGGCTGTCCGCGGTTCACCCTGGTGGTGCGCGAC
Organism: uncultured Actinomycetota bacterium; assembly: GCA_963728775.1. Taxonomy (GTDB): domain Bacteria; phylum Actinomycetota; class Actinomycetes; order Propionibacteriales; family Nocardioidaceae; genus Nocardioides_B. Next base: position 131,312 of record CAVSLP010000014.1, on the reverse strand, counting down.
GAGCGTCGGGCCGCGGACACGGTCGCGGCCGCGGGACGGCACCCGACCGCGCCGGCGGTCGCGCTCCGCCCGTTCGGCGCCGACCCCGGGCCCGCCGACATCCTGGTCTCGACCATCCCCGCCGCGGCGCAGACCCCGGACGCGGTCGGACTGGCGGCGGGCGCCCGGGTGGTCTTCGAGGTGGTCTACGACGGTTGGCCGACGCCGCTGGCCGGCTTTGCGCGCGAGACCGGCCGCACCCTCGTCGCGGGCCTGGACCTGCTCGTGCACCAGGCAGTGCTGCAGGTCCAGCTGATGACCGGGTGCAGCGAGGCCCCGCTGGCGGCGATGCGAGCCGCGGGGGAACGAGAGCTGGCCCGCCGGAGCGGCTAGGGTCCGGATGTGACCTGGTACCTCGACACCGCCCTCGTCTCGGCGGGAGTCGGCGCCCTCGCCGGGCTGCTGGTCCCGACCCTGATCGCGCGGATCCCCGAGCCGGAGCCGGTGCCGCCTCCCGAGGGGCCCCCGGTGGACGAGGCCGGCGCGTCCCGCGAGCCCGAGGAAGAGCCGCTCGTCGCCGGGTCACCGCCGGCCGAGGAGCCCAAGGAGCTCTACGCCGACATCGCCCGCAGCCCCGGGCTGCGGTGGCGGGCCGGTGCCGCGACCGCGGTGGTCGCCGGGCTGGTCGGCGCCCGCACCGGCTGGGCGCCGGAGCTGTCGTTCCTGCTCTACCTCGCCCCCGTCGGGGTGGCGCTGGCGGTGATCGACTGGCGGACCCGGCTGCTGCCCACCAAGGTGATCGCGCCCTCCTACCTGGTGGTGATCGTGCTGGCCGTGCTGTCCACGCTGGTCAGCGGCGACCGGCACGCGCTGGTCACCGCGGGCTGGGGGTGGCTGGTGGCCGGCGGGACGTTCTTCGTCCTCTGGTTCGTCTACCCGCGCGGGATGGGCTACGGGGACGTGCGGCTGTCCGGCGTGCTGGGGATCGCGCTCGGCTACCTGGGCTGGGCGGCGCTGATCACCGGGGTCTACGCGGCGTTCCTGGTCGGCGGGGTCGGCGGGCTGCTGCTGTCGCTGCTCCGGGTGGTGGACCGGAAGGCCTACCCCTTCGGCCCGTTCATGCTGGTCGGCGCGCTGGTCGGCGTGGTGGCCGGCCCCTATGTCGCTGCGTGGTACGCGTGAGTCTCGGCTGAGACGGCCGTGAAACACTGGGCGACATGCTGCGTTGGCTCACTGCGGGCGAGTCCCACGGCCCTGCCCTGGTCGCCGTACTCGAAGGTCTCCCGGCGCACGTCGAGGTGACGTCCGCGGACGTCGTCGAGGCGCTGGCCCGACGGCGTCTGGGCTACGGCCGGGGCGCCCGGATGAAGTTCGAGCAGGACCAGGTCGACTTCATCGGCGGGCTCCGGCACGGCCGCACGCTGGGCAGCCCGATCGCGGTCCGGGTCGGCAACACCGAGTGGCCGAAGTGGGAGCAGGTGATGGCCGCCGACCCCGTCGACGAGGCGGAGCTCGAGGCGCTCGCGCGCAACGCCGCGCTCACCCGGCCCCGGCCGGGCCACGCGGACCTGGTCGGGATGCAGAAGTACGGCTTCGACGAGGCCCGGCCGATCCTGGAGCGCGCGTCCGCGCGGGAGACCGCGGCGCGGGTGGCCCTGGGCGCCGTGGCCGCCGCGTTCCTCGAGCAGGCGGTCGGCGCACGGGTCGTCTCGCACGTGGTCGCCATCGGCACCGCCAAGGCGCCGGCGGGCTCGGTCCCGGGGGCCGCGGACGTCGCGTACCTCGACGCGGACCCGGTGCGCTGCCTGGACGCCGACGCGAGCAAGGCGATGGTGGCGGAGATCGACCAGGCACACAAGGACGGCGACACCCTCGGCGGCGTGGTCGAGGTGGCCGTGCACGGACTGCCCCCGGGCCTGGGCTCGCACGTGCACTGGGACCGCCGGCTGGACGCGCGGCTGGCCGGTGCGCTGATGGGCATCCAGGCGATCAAGGGTGTCGAGGTCGGCGACGGGTTCGAGCTCGCGTCGACGCCGGGCTCGAAGGCGCACGACGAGATCGTGCCGACCGAGGACGGCATCCGGCGCACGTCCGGGCGCTCCGGCGGCACCGAGGGCGGGATGTCCACGGGGGAGACGCTGCGGGTGCGGGCCGCGATGAAGCCGATCGCCACCGTCCCGCGGGCGCTGCGCACCGTCGACGTGGCCACCGGCGAGGAGGCCGTCGCGCACCACCAGCGCTCCGACGTGTGCGCGGTCCCGGCCGCCGGGATCGTCGCCGAGGCGATGGTGGCCCTGGTGCTGGCCGACGTGGTGCTGGAGAAGTTCGGCGGCGACTCGGTGGGGGAGACCCGACGCAACCTGGAGGGCTACCTGTCCTCCCTGGGGTTCGGATGAGGGCCGCCCGGAGCCACGCCCACGCCGCCGAAGGGTCGTCGCATGGGTGACGCCGCGCCCGTCCCCGCACCGCGGCCCCGCGTGGTGCTGGTCGGCCCGATGGGGTCGGGCAAGACCACCGTGGCCACCCTGCTCGGCGTCCGCTGGGACCTGGAGGTCCGCGACACCGACCACGACATCGAGGCGGCGCAGGGCAGGGAGATCTCGGAGATCTTCGTCGACGACGGCGAGCAGCACTTCCGCTCCCTGGAGCGGAAGGCCGTCGCCGAGGCACTGGCGTCGCACGCCGGGGTGCTGGCGCTCGGCGGTGGTGCGGTGCTGGACCCGGACACCCGGGACGCGCTGCACGAGCACCGGGTGGTGTTCTTGAACGTTGGTCTCGCGGACGCTGTCAAGCGGGTCGGCCTCGGGGTCGGACGCCCGCTGCTGCTCGGCAACGTCCGGTCCCGGATCAAGGCGTTGCTCGACGAGCGCACCCCGGTCTACCGGGAGGTGGCTACGTTCGTGGTGGAGACCGACGGCCGGTCGCCGCAGGAGGTCGCCGACGAGGTGGCGGCCGTCGTCGAGCAGGCAGGAGGGCAGAATGGCTGACCAGTCCGTGCTGGCGGTGCGGGGCGCCGCGCCGTACGACGTGGTGGTCGGGACCGGGCTCCTGGGCGAGCTGCCGCGGATGCTGGGGCCGGAGGTGCGGCGGGTGGCCGTGATCCACCCGCGGGCGTTGGCGGCGACCGGCGAGGCGATCCGGGACGACCTGGGCGCCGAGGGCTACGACGCGCACGGCATCGAGATCCCCGACGGCGAGGAGGCCAAGCTCGCCCCGGTGGCGTCGTTCTGCTGGCAGGTCCTCGGCCAGACCGGGTTCACCCGCTCGGACGCCGTCGTCACGGTCGGCGGCGGGTCCACCACGGACATGGGCGGCTTCGTGGCCGCGACCTGGCTGCGCGGGGTGAAGGTGGTGCACATGCCGACCACCCTGCTCGCGATGGTGGACGCGGCGGTCGGCGGCAAGACCGGGATGAACACCAGTGAGGGCAAGAACCTGGTCGGCGCGTTCCACGAGCCTGCCGGGGTGCTGTGCGACCTGGCCACGCTGGAGTCGCTGCCGAAGAACGAGCTGATCAGCGGCCTCGCCGAGGTGATCAAGTGCGGGTTCATCGCCGACCCGGACATCCTCGACCTCGTCGAGCGTGACCCGGTCGCGGCGGTCACGCCCGGCTCGGACGTGCTCCGCGAGCTGATCGAGCGGGCGATCCGGGTGAAGATCGACGTGGTCGTGGCGGACCTGAAGGAGACCGGCGGCGCGGCCGCTCACCCCGGGCGTGAGGTGCTCAACTACGGGCACACGCTCGGGCACGCGATCGAGAAGGCCGAGCGCTACAAGTTCCGGCACGGTGCCGCGGTCGCGATCGGGATGATGTACGTCGCCGAGCTGGCCCGGCTGGCCGGCCGGCTCGACGAGGCCACCGCGGACCGGCACCGGTCGGTGCTGGAGCTGGTGGGGCTGCCGACCCGCTACCGGGGCGGGGTCTGGTCCCAGCTGCACGAGGCGATGCGGGTGGACAAGAAGTCGCGCGGCGACCAGCTGCGCTTCGTGGTGCTCGAGGGGCTGGCCCGGCCGACCATCCTGCAGGGCCCCGACCCGGCGCTGCTCACCGCCGCGTACGGCGAGATCGCCGGCTGACCCCCGCCGTCCCCGCGGACGTCATACGAAATGGTCGTCATGGCCGCCGATTCGTATGACGTCCCCGCGGACGTCATACGAGGTGGTCGCGATAGCCGCCGATTCGTATGACGTCCGGGGCTGTCGTTAGACTGGGCGGCTGTTCCCCGACCTCACCGAAAGCAGGACCACCCCCGCATGGCAACGACCAACGACCTGAAGAACGGCATGGTGCTCAACCTGGACGGCCAGCTGTGGTCCGTGACCTGGTTCCAGCACCACAAGCCCGGCAAGGGTGGCGCGGTCGTGCGCACCAAGCTGAAGAACATCGAGTCCGGCAAGACCGTCGACAAGACGTTCAACGCCGACGTCAAGGTCGAGGTGGCCAACGTCGACAAGCGCACCATGCAGTACCTCTACAACGACGGCACGTCCTACGTGTTCATGGACACCGGCACCTACGACCAGCTCGAGGTGGCGCCGGAGATCGTCGGGGACGCGAGCAACTTCATGCTCGAGAACCAGGACGCGATCGTGGCCACCAACGAGGGCCGGGTGCTCTACGTCGAGCTGCCCGCCTCGGTCGAGCTCACCGTCGAGTACACCGAGCCCGGCCTGCAGGGCGACCGCTCCACCGGCGGCACCAAGCCGGCCCGTCTCGAGACCGGCCACGAGATCAGCGTGCCGCTGTTCATCACGACCGGCGAGAAGATCAAGGTCGACACCCGTGACAGCAGCTACCTGGGCCGCGTCAGCTCCTGATGGCCGCTCGCTCGAAGGCACGCAAGCGCGCGCTCGACATCCTCTTCGAGTGCGAGGTCCGCGGCATTCCGCTCGGCGAGACGCTCGACGAGCGGGTGATCGCGGGTGAGCCCCCGGTCAACGAGTACACCGTCCGGCTGATCCGCGGCGTGGCCGAGCACCAGCGGCGCATCGACGACGTGCTCTCGACGTACGCCCAGGGCTGGAGCCTGGAGCGGATGCCGACCGTGGACCGCAACGCGCTGCGGCTCGGCGTCTTCGAGATCCTGTACGTCGACGAGGTGCCCGACGCGGTCGCGGTGAGCGAGGCGATGAACCTGGTCCGCGACCTGTCCACGGACGAGTCGCCCGCGTTCGTCAACGGGGTGCTGGGCAACATCGTGCGCAACAAGCCGGCGCTGTCGGCCTGAGCCACGCCGCTCCCGCCGGATCCGCGAAGTCCCCGACAAGACGGTGCGCCCTTGTTAAGGTAAAGGAACTCGCACCCGAGGGAGACCATTCGTGAAGTACGCCATCCGGATCACCGCGGTGACCGCGACCGCGCTCCTGGTCGGCGGTGCGGTCGCGACGCCGTCCGCCGACGCGACGTTCCCGGGCCACCGCGGCCGGATCGTCTACGACCAGGTCACGCGGCACTCCGCCGCCCCGGACACCAGCGACATCTACAGCAGTCGGCCGAACGGCAGCCACCCGGTGAAGCTCACCGGCTCCGGTACGGCGTCCGCGCCGGTGTGGAGCAGGTCGGGCCGGCGGATCGCGTACATCGACGCCGGGGCCGTGATGGTGATGCGGGGCGACGGGCGGCACAAGCGCCGGCTGGTGACCGCGGGGTACAACACCGCGCCGACCTGGGCGCCGAACGGGCGACGAGTGGCCTTCATCAGCGACCGGGGGCACGGCGACCAGCTCTACATCTACAACCTGCGCACCGGCACGACCCGGCAGCTGACCGAGCCCGGCCGGGCCCGCGCCCGGGCGTCGGAGCCGGTCTGGGCGCCGACCGGGGGGCCGATCGCGTTCGTGCGCGACACCGGCGGGCAGTCGGACCTGTACACGATCCGGACCAGCGGCAAGGACCTGCGCCGGCTCACCGACACCCCCGACGTGTCGGAGATGGGCCCGGACTGGGCGCCGAACGCGAACCGGCTGGTGTACTACCGCTACACCGGCTACCAGCAGGGCTGCTTCGGGGACGGGATCTTCCTGCTGCGGCTCGGCACCGGGCACACCCGCAAGGTCGTGGACACCGGGTGCTCCGACATCGACCCGCGCTGGTCCCCGGACGGGCACCGGGTGGTCTGGCAGGTGCTCGACGGGCCGACGGGCAGCGCCGCGGCCGACGCCGGGCTGTTCACGGCGGGGCTGCGCGGCTACCACCGGCGCACCGTGCTCAGCGGCGCCAACCGCTGGTTCGCCCCGGACTGGCAGCCGCTGCACTGAGTGCGCCGCCACCGACCGCGTGGTTGAGTGGCGGCATGACTGAAGACGTCGACGTCGTGGTGGTCGGGCTGGGGCCCGGCGGGGAGTCGGTGGCGACCACGCTCGCCCACGGCGGCCTGCGGGTCGTCGGGGTGGACGAGCGGCTGGTCGGCGGCGAGTGCCCCTACTTCGGGTGCGTGCCGAGCAAGATGATGGTCCGCGCCGGCAACCTGCTCGCCGAGGCGCGCCGGGTCACCGGGATGGCGGGGGAGGCGAGCGAGACCCCCGACTGGGGTCCGGTCGCCGACCGGATCCGCGACGAGGCCACCGACGACTGGGACGACCGGGTCGCCGTGCAGCGCCTCGAGCAGGCTGGGGTGACCTTCGTGCGTGGACACGCGCGGCTGACCGGCGAGCGGTCGGTCGACGTGGACGGGCGCCGCTTCCGTGCCCGGCGCGGGGTGGTGCTCAACCCCGGCACGGCGCCCGGCGTGCCCCCGGTGGACGGGCTCGCCGACACGCCGTACTGGACCAACCGGGACGCCGTACGGGCCGAGCGGCTGCCGGCCTCGCTGATCGTGATCGGTGGGGGCGCGATCGGTGCTGAGCTCGGCCAGGTGTTCGCCCGGTTCGGGGTGCAGGTCACGGTGCTGGAGGTCGCCGACCGGGTGCTGGCGCCGGAGGAGCCGGAGGCCAGTGCGCTGGTCGCCGACGTGTTCGCCCGCGAGGGCATCGCGGTGCTGACCGGGGTCCGGATCGGGTCGGTGGCGTACGACGGGGGACGGTTCGCCGTGCGTGCGGGGGAGCAGACCCTGCACGCCGACAAGCTGCTCGTCGCGGCCGGGCGCCGGCCCAACCTGCGCGACCTCGGCCTGGAGACGGTGGGGCTCGACCCGGCCGCGCGGGCCCTGGAGGTCGACGAGCGGCTGCGCGCCGGTGACGGACTGTGGGCGATCGGGGACGTCACCGGCAAGGGCGCGTTCACGCACATGTCGATGTACCAGGCGGCGATCGCGGCCCGCGACGTCCTCGGGCAGGACGGACCCCCGGCGCGGTACCACGCCGTGCCGAGGGTGACCTTCACCGACCCCGAGATCGGGTCGGTGGGGATGACCGAGAGCCAGGCCCGCGCCGCCGGCCTCGAGGTCCGGGTGGGCGTCTCGCAGCTGCCCGAGTCCACCCGCGGGTGGATCCACAAGGCCGGCAACGACGGCTTGGTGAAGCTGGTCGAGGATGCCGGACGGGGGGTGCTCGTGGGCGCCACGACCGCGGGGCCCTCCGGCGGGGAGATGCTCTCGATGCTCACCACCGCGGTGCACGCGGAGGTGCCCACCGCCACCCTGCGGTCGATGATCTACGCCTACCCGACGTTCCACCGGGCGGTGGAGGCCGCCCTCGGCCGGCTCGGCTGACGCGACCTCCTGGTCGGTGAGGTCGGCGCGCAGCGCGCCGGGGCGGCCGGCACGCGCCCGGCACGCGCCCGGCACGCGCCCGGCACGCGTACGGGGGCCCGCGTCTCACCACCGGCCCGTCGGGTCGTGCTCCCGGGGGAGCGGCTGCTAGTCTTCCCGACGATCGACATCCTTTAACGAGCCGTCCCGTGAGGCGGAGAAGGAGGTCCGGCGGCTGATGCCTGCCCAGCTCCCCGAGGGCCGCGTGGTCCTCGACGCGCGTGACATCTCTCGCGCGCTCACCCGTATCGCCCACGAGATCCTCGAGCGCAACAAGGGTGCCTCGGACCTCGTGCTGCTCGGCATCCCGTCCCGCGGGGTGCCGCTGGCCGGGCGGATCGCCGCGAAGATCGCCTCGGTCGAGGGCGTGGAGGTCCCCGTCGGGTCGCTCGACGTGACGATGTACCGCGACGACCTGCGGATGCGCCCGGCCCGCACCCTGCTCCCCACGGAGATCCCGCCCGGCGGGATCGACGACAAGGTGGTGGTGCTGGTCGACGACGTGCTGTTCTCCGGCCGCACCATCCGGTCCGCGCTGGACGCCATGAACGACGTCGGCCGCCCGCAGGCGGTGCGGCTCGCGGTGCTGGTCGACCGCGGCCACCGCGAGCTGCCGATCCGGGCCGACTTCGTCGGCAAGAACCTGCCCACCTCGCTGGTGGAGAAGGTGGCCGTCCGCCTCGACGAGTTCGACGGCGAGGACGCAGTGACCATCTCGGGGGTCTCGACGAGCTCGACCGCCGGGGACGGACCTGCCGCCGGGGACGGCTCGACGCGGGAGGCGGTCCGATGAAGCGGCACCTGCTGAGCGCGGCCGACCTGACCCGCGCCGACGCGGAGCTGGTCCTGCAGACCGCCGAGGAGCTCCGGTCGCTGGCCGACCGGCCGATCAAGAAGCTCCCGGCGCTGCGCGGCCGCACCATCGTCAACCTGTTCTTCGAGGACTCCACCCGCACCCGGATCTCCTTCGAGGCCGCCGCCAAGCGGCTCTCGGCCGACGTGATCAACTTCTCGGCCAAGGGCTCCAGCCTGAGCAAGGGCGAGAGCCTGAAGGACACCGCGCTCACCCTGGAGGCGATGGGCGCGGACGCGGTCGTCGTGCGGCACTGGGCGTCGGGGGCGCCGCACCTGCTCGCCAACGCGGGCTGGTCGCGCTCGAGCGTGGTGAACGCGGGCGACGGCACCCACGAGCACCCGACCCAGGCGCTGCTCGACGCGTTCACGATGTGGCGGCACCTCGGCGACCTCGACGGCCGCAAGGTGGCGATCGTCGGCGACGTGCTGCACAGCAGGGTGGCGCGGTCCAACGCCCTGCTGCTCAAGACGCTCGGCGCCGAGGTCACCCTGGTCGGCCCGCCCACGCTGCTGCCCTTCGGCGTCGACGGCTGGGACGTGGAGACCAGCTACGACCTGGACGCGGTGCTGCCCAAGACCGACGTCGTGATGATGCTGCGGGTGCAGCGGGAGCGGATGAACGCCTCGTTCTTCCCGACCGTGCGCGAGTACAGCCGCCGCTACGGCCTCGACGGGCGTCGGATGGCGAACCTGCAGGACCACACCCTGGTGATGCACCCGGGCCCGATGATCCGCGGCATGGAGATCACCGCCGACGTGGCCGACTCGAAGCGCTCGGTCATCGTGGAGCAGGTCACCAACGGCGTCGCCGTACGCATGGCGGTGCTCTACCTGCTGCTCGGCGGCAGCGAACCGGCCCTGTCCCACGACCCGAACACCGACGGAGCGAGCGAGTGAGCAGCTACCTGATCAAGGGCGCCCGGGTCCTCGGCGCCGAGCCCACCGACCTGCTGGTCCGCGACGGCGTGATCGCGGAGGTCTCGAGGGGCGCGCAGGGCGCCCCCGGGGACGTCGAGGTGATCGAGGCCGCCGGCCTGGTGGCGCTGCCCGGGCTGGTCGACCTGCACACGCACCTGCGCGAGCCCGGCCGCGAGGACGCCGAGACCGTGGAGACCGGCACGCTGGCCGCGGCGCTCGGTGGCTTCACCGCGGTGCACGCGATGGCCAACACCGACCCGGTCGCCGACACCGCCGGGGTGGTCGAGCAGGTGTGGCGGCTGGGCCGCGAGGCCGGGCACTGCGACGTGTACCCGGTCGGCGCGGTCACCGTGGGGCTGAAGGGCGAGCAGCTCGCCGAGCTCGGCGCGATGGCCGACTCGGCCGCCCGGGTGCGGGTGTTCTCCGACGACGGGAAGTGCGTCTCCGACCCGGTGCTGATGCGTCGGGCGCTGGAGTACGTCAAGGCGTTCGACGGGGTGGTCGCCCAGCACGCGCAGGAGCCGCGGCTCACCGAGGACGCGCAGATGAACGAGGGCGAGCTCTCCGGCCGCCTCGGCCTGCGCGGCTGGCCGGCGGTCGCCGAGGAGGCGATCATCGCCCGCGACTGCCTGCTCACCGCGCACGTCGGTTCGCGGCTGCACGTCTGCCACGTCTCCACGGCCGGCTCGGTGGAGATCGTCCGCTGGGCGAAGAGCAAGGGCTGGCCGGTGACCGCGGAGGTGTGCCCGCACCACCTGCTGCTCACCGACGAGCTGGCCGCGACCTACGACCCGATCTACAAGGTGAACCCGCCGCTGCGCTCGGCCGCCGACGTCGAGGCGCTGCGGGTCGGGCTGGCCGACGGCACCATCGACGTGGTCGCCACGGACCACGCGCCGCACCCGCACGAGGACAAGGACTGCGAGTGGCAGGCCGCCGCGTTCGGGATGCTCGGCCTGGAGACCGCGCTGTCGATCGTGCAGGCCACCATGGTGGACACCGGCCTGCTCGACTGGGCCGGTGTCGCCCAGCGGATGTCCACGGTGCCGGCGCGGATCGGCAGGCTGTCCGGCCACGGCCGCCCGCTGGCGGAGGGCGAGCCGGCCAACCTGGTGCTCTACGACCCGGACGTCTCCCGGCTCGTCGACGCCAGCGACCTGGCGTCGCTGTCCCGCAACACCCCGTACGCCGGCCGGGAGCTGCCCGGCCGGGTGATGGCTACGTTCCTGCGCGGCACCCCGACCGTGCTGGACGGAAAGCCGGCATGACGGCCGCGGCGGTCCGGGACGGCTCGGGGCTCGGGGACGTCTGGGTCTCGGTGCTGATCCTGTTCGGCGTGTTGCTGCTGGCCTACCTGGGCATGTGGCGCGGCTGGCGTCGGCGGGCCGGCCGGCACGACCTGCCGCCGCTGGTGCCGGTCCCGGCGGTGGCGGACCTGCCGCCGGCGAAGCTGCAGGGCGGTGGCCGCTACTTCGGTACGACGGTCAGCGGGGACTGGCTGGACCGGGTGGCCGCCCGAGGTCTGGGCGCCCGGAGCAGCTGCCGGCTGAACCTGTCGACCGAGGGGCTCGACGTGGTCCGCCTCGCGGGCTCGTTCCGGATCCCGGCCACGGCGATCCGGGGCGCCCGCCACGACCAGGGGATCGCCGGCAAGGTGGTGCCGCCGCACGGCCTGCTGGTCGTCACCTGGCAGCACGGCGACCTGCTCCTCGACACCGGCTTCCGCCTCACCGAGTTGTCAGGCGCTGCGGACGCCGGGACGCGCACAGCGCCTGACAAGTCGGTGACCGAGATGCACAACACCTGGATCCGCACGATCGGCAAGATGGCGAAGGAGAACGCCGCATGAGTCTCGACCAGTCCGACCGCCGGCCCGCCCTGCTGGTGCTCGAGGACGGCCGCACCTTCCGGGGCGAGTCGTTCGGCGCCGAGGGGGAGACGTTCGGTGAGGCCGTGTTCTCGACCGGGATGACCGGCTACCAGGAGACGCTCACCGACCCGTCGTACCACCGCCAGGTGGTGGTGATGACCGCACCGCACGTGGGCAACACCGGGGTCAACGACGAGGACCCCGAGTCCCGGCGGATCTGGGTGAGCGGGTACGTCGTCCGCGATCCGGCGCGGCGCCGGTCCAGCTGGCGCTCGGTGCGCAGCCTCGACGACGAGCTCCGCGCGCAGGGCGTGGTGGGGATCTCCGGCGTCGACACCCGGGCGCTCACCCGGCACCTGCGCGAGCGCGGCGCGATGCGGGTGGGCATCTCCACCTCCGAGTCCGACCCGCAGGCGCTGCTGGCCCGGGTGCTCGAGTCCGCGGAGATGGCCGGCACCGAGCTCGCCGGCGAGGTGTCCACGAGCGAGACCTACGTGGTGCCCGCGGACGGCGAGCGGCGGTTCACCGTCGCCGCGCTCGACCTGGGCATCAAGGCGATGACCCCGCGGCGGCTGGCCGAGCGCGGTGTCGAGGTGCACGTGCTGCCCGCGCTCTCCTCCCTCGAGGACGTGCTCGCGGTCGAGCCCGACGGGGTGTTCTTCTCCAACGGCCCGGGCGACCCGGCCGCGACCACGCAGCAGGTGGAGCTGCTCCAGGGCCTGCTCGCGCGCGGCATCCCCTACTTCGGGATCTGCTTCGGCAACCAGCTGTTCGGCCGGGCGCTGGGGCTGGGCACCTACAAGCTCAAGTACGGCCACCGCGGGATCAACCAGCCGGTGATGGACCGCACCACCCGCAAGGTGGAGGTCACCGCGCACAACCACGGGTTCGCGGTCCGCTGGCCGGAGGGCGTCCCGCCGGAGCAGCCGGTGCCGACGCCGTACGGGCCCGCGAGCGTCTCGCACGTCTGCCTCAACGACGGCGTGGTCGAGGGCCTGGAGCTCCGTGACGAGGCGGGCGCGCTGACGGCGTTCAGCGTGCAGTACCACCCGGAGGCGGCGGCCGGTCCGCACGACGCGGGCTACCTGTTCGACAGGTTCACCCAGCTGATGGGCGAGGTCTCGAGACGCTCGCAGGCCCGCTCCTCCACCACCGACGGCGAGGACATCTGACATGCCCAAACGCACTGACATCGAGTCCGTCCTGGTCATCGGCTCCGGGCCGATCATCATCGGGCAGGCCTGCGAGTTCGACTACTCCGGCACCCAGGCCTGCCGGGTGCTCAAGGCCGAGGGCCTGCGGGTGATCCTGGTCAACTCCAACCCCGCGACGATCATGACCGACCCGGAGTTCGCCGACGCCACCTACGTCGAGCCGATCACCCCGGAGTACGTGGAGAAGGTGATCGAGAAGGAGCGCCCCGACGCGCTGCTGGCGACGCTGGGCGGGCAGACCGCCCTGAACGCCGCGATGGCGCTCGACAAGGCCGGCATCCTGGAGAAGTACGGCGTCGAGCTGATCGGCGCGAGCATCGAGGCGATCGACCGCGGCGAGAACCGGGAGTCGTTCAAGAAGATCGTCACGGAGCTCGGAGGCGAGGTGGCCAGGTCGGTGATCTGCCACTCGATGGACGACTGCCTCGGGGCGGCCGAGGAGCTGGGGTACCCGATGGTGGTCCGGCCCTCGTTCACGATGGGCGGCACCGGCTCGGGGATGGCGTTCGACGAGGAGGACCTGTACCGCATCGCCGGCGCCGGCCTGGCGGCCAGCCCGACCACCGAGGTCCTCCTCGAGGAGTCGATCCTCGGCTGGAAGGAGTACGAGCTCGAGGTGATGCGCGACAAGGCGGACAACGTCGTGATCGTGTGCAGCATCGAGAACCTCGACCCGATGGGCGTGCACACCGGCGACTCGATCACGGTGGCGCCGGCGATGACGCTCACCGACCGCGAGTACCAGCACATGCGCGACCTCTCGATCGGGATCATCCGTTCGGTCGGCGTGGACACCGGGGGCTGCAACATCCAGTTCGCGGTCGACCCGTCCGACGGACGGCTGATCGTGATCGAGATGAACCCCCGGGTCTCCCGGTCCAGCGCGCTGGCGTCGAAGGCGACCGGGTTCCCGATCGCGAAGATCGCCGCCAAGGTGGCGATCGGCTACACCCTCGACGAGATCCCCAACGACATCACTCGGGAGACCCCGGCCAGCTTCGAGCCGAGCCTCGACTACGTGGTCGTCAAGGTCCCGCGCTTCGCGTTCGAGAAGTTCCCGCTCGCGGACCCGACGCTGACCACGCACATGAAGTCGGTGGGCGAGGCGATGGCGATCGGCCGGAGCTTCACCGAGGCCCTGCAGAAGGCGCTGCGTTCCCTGGAGAACCGGGCGGCGCCGTTCGACTGGAGCGCCCCTCCGCGCCCGCTGCCGGAGCTGCTGGAGAGCATCCGCGTCCCGCACGACGGCCGGCTCCGCGAGGTGGTGGACGCGATCCGGGCGGGCGCCACGCTCGAGCAGCTGCACGAGGCGACCACCATCGACCCGTGGTTCCTCGACCAGCTGTTCCTGCTCGACGAGGTGGCCGCCGAGGTCGCCGCTGTCCCCGAGCTCGACCGGGCCACCCTGCGGCTCGCCAAGCGGCACGGGTTCTCCGACGCCCAGGTCGCGGCGATGCGCGGGATGCGCGAGGACGTGGTCCGCGGGGTCCGCTGGGCGCTCGGCCTGCGCCCGGTGTACAAGACGGTGGACACCTGCGCCGCCGAGTTCGCCGCGCGGACGCCGTACCACTACTCCTCCTACGACGAGGAGACGGAGGTCGAGCCCCGCGAGAAGCCGGCGGTGATCATCCTCGGGTCCGGGCCGAACCGGATCGGCCAGGGCATCGAGTTCGACTACTCGTGCGTGCACGCCAGCCTGGCCCTGTCGGCGGCCGGCTACGAGACGATCATGGTCAACTGCAACCCGGAGACGGTCTCCACCGACTACGACACCTCCGACCGGCTCTACTTCGAGCCGCTGACCCTCGAGGACGTGCTGGAGATCGTGCACGCGGAGCGGGCGGCCGGTCCGGTCGCCGGCGTGATCTGCCAGCTCGGCGGGCAGACCCCGCTCGGGCTCGCCCAGGGCCTCGAGGACGCCGGGGTGCCGATCGTGGGCACGTCCCCGGCGGCGATCCACCTCGCCGAGGAGCGCGGCGCGTTCGGCCGGGTGCTCGCCCAGGCCGGCCTGCCCGCGCCGAAGCACGGGATGGCCACCTCCTACGCCGAGGCGCGCGCGATCGCCGAGGAGATCGGGTTCCCGGTGCTGGTCCGCCCGTCGTACGTCCTCGGCGGCCGGGGGATGGAGATCGTGTACGACGACGCGGCGCTGCGTGGCTACATCCAGCGCGCGACCGAGATCAGCCCGGAGCACCCGGTGCTCGTGGACAAGTTCCTCGACGACGCGGTCGAGATCGACGTGGACGCGCTCTACGACGGCGAGCAGCTGTTCCTCGGCGGCGTGATGGAGCACATCGAGGAGGCCGGCATCCACTCCGGGGACTCGTCGTGCGCGCTGCCGCCGATCACCCTCGGCCGGGAGACCATCGACCGGATCCGCCGCTCCACCGAGGCGATCGCCCGCGGCGTCGGTGTCCGGGGTCTGCTGAACGTGCAGTACGCGATGGCCTCCGACGTGGTGTACGTGCTCGAGGCCAACCCGCGCGCCTCGCGGACCGTGCCGTTCGTGTCCAAGGCGACCGGGAGCTCGCTGGCCAAGGCGGCGGCCCGGGTGATGCTGGGCGCCAGCATCGCCTCGCTGCGCGAGGAGGGCATCCTGCCGCCGGAGGGCGACGGCGGTGACCTGCCGCCGCACGCCCCGATCGCGGTCAAGGAGGCGGTGATGCCGTTCAACCGGTTCAAGACCCCCGACGGCAAGACCGTGGACGCGGTGCTCGGGCCGGAGATGCGGTCCACCGGAGAGGTGATGGGCTTCGACGCGGTGTTCGGCACCGCGTTCGCGAAGGCGCAGACCGCCGCCTACGGCCCGCTGCCCACGGAGGGCAAGATCTTCGTGAGCGTCGCGAACGTCGACAAGCGGCACATGATCTTCCCGATCAAGATGCTGGCCGACCTCGGCTACGAGATCCTCGCGACCGCCGGCACCGCGGAGGTGCTGCGCCGCAACGGCGTCGAGTGCGAGGTGGTGCGCAAGCACAGCGAGGGCACCGGCGCCGACGGAGAGCCGACGATCGTGGGTCGGATCCTGGCCGGCGACGTGCGGCTGGTGGTGAACACCCCGCACGGCACGACCGCGGGCGGCTCGCCGCGCCTGGACGGCTACGAGATCCGGACCGCGGCCATCCTCACCAACATCCCGTGCATCACCACGGTGCAGGGTCTGGCGGCGGTGGTGCAGGGCATCCAGGCGATGCGGGCGGGGGACATCGGGGTGCGCTCGCTGCAGGACTGGATGCGGGAGGCGGCGGCCGAGAGCGGCGTGACGCGCGGGTGAGCGCCCCGATGACGTCGTACCGCTGGCTCTTCGACCATCTCGCGGTCCGGGTGGACGCCGAACGGGCGCACCGGACGGGCTTCGCGGCGCTGCGTGCCGCCCGTCCGCTGCTGCCGCTGCTGGCGGGGGCCCGGCAGTGCCCCGGCACGGTGCACGCCCTCGGGCTGGAGTTCCCGGGCGTGCTGGGCCTGGCCGCGGGCTTCGACAAGAACGGCAAGGGCATCGACGCGCTGGCCGCGCTCGGCTTCGCGTTCGTGGAGGTCGGCACCGTCACCGGCGAGCCGCAGCCGGGGAACCCGACCCCGCGGCTGTTCCGGCTGCCGGCGGACCGGGCCGTGGTCAACCGGATGGGCTTCAACAACGACGGCGCCGAGGCGGTCGCCCGGCGGCTGGCCCGCCGCGCGGCCGGCCGGCACCGGGACGTGATCGTGGGGGTGAACATCGGCAAGACCAAGGCCGTGCCGGACGACGAAGCGGTCGCGGACTACGAGAAGTCGACGCGGCTGCTGGCGCCCCACGCCGACTACCTGGTGGTCAACGTGTCCTCCCCGAACACCCCCGGGCTGCGCGACCTGCAGGCCACCGAGCGGCTGCGGCCGCTGCTGCAGGCGGTACGACGCGAGGCCGACGTCGCGACCGGGCCGTCGCGGCGGGTGCCGCTGCTGGTGAAGATCGCCCCGGACCTGTCCGACGAGGACGTGCTCGCGGTGGCCGACCTGGCCGTCGGGCTGGGGCTGGACGGCATCGTCGCCACCAACACCACGACCAGCCGGGAGGGTCTCGCCTCCACGCCCGCCGAGGTAGAGCGCGCGGGCGCCGGGGGGCTGTCCGGCGCGCCGGTCAAGGCCCGCGCCACCGAGGTGCTCAGGCTGCTGCGCTCCCGGGTCGGGGACGGCCTGGCGATCATCGCGGTCGGGGGGATCGGGAACGCCGCGGACGCCCGGGAGCGGCTCGCGGCCGGGGCCACCCTGCTGCAGGCCTACACCGCGTTCGTCTACGAGGGCGCACGCTGGCCCGCCGCGGTGCAGCGCGAGCTGGCGCACCGGGAGACGGCGGTCGGATGAGCGTGCCGGGGGCCGGGCCGGTGCAGGTGCTGGGGGAGGTGCTGAGCGTCAAGCGCGCCGGCGCCTTCCACCACCTGACCCTGGTCGCCCCGGGCGTCGCCGAGCGGTTCCGTCCGGGCACCCTGGCCGCGCTCGCGGTCGGCGGCCCGCTGTCGGCGAGCCTGCTGCGCCGGGCCCTCCCGATCCACCGGGCGCGCCCCACCGGCGCGTACGGCGGCACCGTGGAGGTGGTGTTCGAGGCGACCGAGCACGGCGGAGCGTGGCTTGCCGGCGTACCCGCGGGGACCCAGGTCGACGTGGTCGGACCGCTCGGCCGGCCGTTCGCGCTGCCCAAGGAGCCGGTCACCTGCGTGCTGGTCGGGGACGGCTGCGCGAGCGCGCCGCTGTTCGCGCTGGCGGAGCGGCTGCGCGAGCGCGGTTGCGCGGTGCACATGCTGCTCGGGGGCGCCACGGAGGCGCACCTGTTCGGCGTGCTCGAGGCGCGGCGTGCCACGCGCGGGGTCTCCGTCGCCACCGCGGACGGGTCGGTCGGCACCCCCGGCGGCGTGGTCGACGTACTCCCGGACCTGCTCGCCCGCACCGGGGCCGACGTGGTCTACGCCGCCGGACCGACCCCGGTGCTGCACGCCGTCGCGGCCACCGCCGAGGCGCACGGGGCATGGAGCCAGACCGCCGTGCAGGTGGCAGCGCCGTGCGGCACCGGCCTCTGCCTGGGCTGCGTGCTGCCGGTCGTCGGTGAGGACGGGGTGACCCGGATGGTCCGCGGCTGCACCGAGGGCCCGGTTTTCCGCGGGGACCGGGTGCGCTGGCGCGACATCGGCACGCTCCCGGCGGACGCGGCCGGGGCCGCGGCGATGGGGGAGCGCCCGTGACCGGCCCCGACCTGACCACCCGGCTCGCCGACCTGGTGCTGCCGCACCCGGTGATGACCGCAGCCGGCTGCGCCGTCGCGGGCCGGGAGCTGCACCAGTTCACCGACGTCGCCGGGCTCGGCGCGCTCGTCACCCGCACGGTGACGCTGGACCCGCGCTCGGGTTGGGCCGGCCCGCGGCTGGTGGAGACTCCCAGCGGGGTGCTGCACGCCGGCGGGAACCAGAACCCGGGCCTGCAGGGCTTCTTGGCCACCGAGCTGCCGTGGCTGGCCCAGCGCCGGGTGCGCACGGTGGTCTCGATCGCCGGCGAGACCCTGGCGGAGTACGCCGAGCTGGCCCGCCGGGTGGGCGCCAGCCCGGGGGTGGCCGCCGTCGAGGTCAACCTGGACAGTCCGGACCGGGACGGCCGTGGCCGGCTGTTCGGGACCGCGCCGCACCAGGCCGGCAAGGTGCTGCACGTGGTGCGGCGCGAGGTCCCTCGGGGGGTTCCCGTGCTGGCCAAGCTCGTCCCGGAGTCGTCCGTCGTGGACGTCGGCCGGGCCGCGGCCGAGAACGGCGCGGACGGGCTGGTGCTGGTGCACGGCTTCGCCGGGATGGCGGTGGACCGGGCCGGCTGGCGGCCCGCGCTCGGCGCCGGCACGGGACGGCTGAGCGGGCCCGCGGTGCGCCCGCTGGCGGTGCGCCGGGTGTGGGAGCTGCACGCCGCGATGCCCGAGGTGCCGGTGGTCGGCGTCGGCGGCGTCAGCACCGGGTACGACGCGCTGGAGATGCTGCTGGCCGGGGCGGTCGCCGTGCAGCTCGGGAGCGTGCTGTTCCGCGACCCGTCCGCGCCGTCGCGGGTGCTCTGCGAGCTGCGCGACGAGCTGACCGCGCGCGGCGCGGCCCGGGTCGCCGACGTCGTCGGTCTCGCCCACCGCGGCGACCAGCCACCGGAAGAAGGAGAACCGTCATGACGTTCGGCAGCAGGCTGCACAAGGCGATGGAGGGACGCGGACGGCTCTGCGCGGGGATCGACCCGCACCCGGGGCTCCTCGACGCGTGGGGGCTCACCGACAGCGCCTTCGGGCTGGAGCGGTTCGCGATGACCGCCGTCGAGGGGCTGGCCGGCACGGTGGCCGCGGTCAAGCCGCAGTCGGCGTTCTTCGAGCGGCACGGCGCGAAGGGCATCGCGGTCCTGGAGAGCGTCATCGCCGGCTGCCGCGAGCTCGGCGCGCTCGTCGTGCTGGACGTCAAGCGCGGGGACATCGGGTCGACCGCGCAGGCCTACGCCGACGCCTACCTGGACCCGAGGTGCCCGCTGGCCGCCGACGCGGTCACGGTCAGCCCGTTCCTCGGCGTCGGGTCGCTGTCCCCGCTGGTGGACACCGCGCTGGCCAACGACGCGGGGGTGTTCGTGCTGGCGCTGACGTCGAACCCCGAGGGTCCGCAGTTCCAGCACGCCACCACCGCGGACGGGCGGACCGTGGCCGGTACCGTGCTGGCGGCGGTCGCCGCCTGGAACGCGGGTGCGCGCGACCTCGGGTCGGTCGGCGCGGTGGTCGGCGCCACGATCGGGGAGACCACCGAGGACCTCGACGTGCACGGGCCGCTGCTGGTGCCCGGGATCGGCGCCCAGGGCGGCACCGTGGCCGACGTACGCCGGATCTTCGGGAGCGCGGCGCGCCACGTGCTGCCGAGCAGCTCGCGCGAGATCCTCTCCGCCGGGCCGGACAAGCAGGCCCTGCACGACGCGGCCGAACGGGCCGTCGCCTCGTTCGAGGACCTGGGCACCGTGTAGAACTGGGGCATGCCTCTGGACGACACCAACCCCTTCGCATCCCCGAGCACGCTGCCGTTCGCGTTCCCGCCCTTCGACGCGATCCGGCACGAGCACTACCGCCCCGCGTTCGACGCCGGGGTGGCCGAGCAGCGGGCCGAGATCGAGGCGATCGCGGAGAACCCGGACCCGCCCACGTTCGAGAACACCCTGACGGCGCTGGAGAGCTCCGGCCGGCTGCTCGAGCGGGTGCTGCTGGTGCTGTGGAACCTGAGTGGCTCGATGGCCGACGAGCGCATGCAGGCTCTCGACGCGGAGATCAGCCCGCTGTTCTCGGCACACCAGGACGCGATCCGGCTCGACCCGCGGCTGTTCGCCCGGATCGACGCGCTGCACGAGCAGCGCCACGAGCTGGGCCTCGACGAGGAGCAGCGGCGGCTGGTGGAGCGCTACCACCTCGACTTCGTGCGCGCCGGTGCTGCGCTCCCGGCCGAGGGCCGGGAACGGCTGCGGGCGCTCAACGAGCGGATCAGCAGCGCGACCACCGAGTTCGGCAACCGGCTGCTCGCGGCGGCGAACGCGGCCGCGGTGCACGTGACCGACCGCGAGGAGCTGGCCGGGCTCGCCGAGGACACCGTCGCGGCCGCGGCCGCCGCGGCACGCTCGCGCGACCTCGACGGCTACCTGCTGACCCTGTCGTCCCCGACCATCCAGCCGGCGATGGGATCGCTGGCCAACCGGGACCTGCGCCGCCGGCTGCACCAGGCGGCCACCACCCGCGGGACGACCGGGGGCGAGCACGACACCCGTGAGCTGCTCACCACGCTGGCCCGGCTGCGCGCCGAGCGGGCGGCGCTGCTCGGCTACGCCGACCACGCCGGCTACGTGGCCGCCGACCAGACGGCCGGCTCCACCAAGGCGATCCTGGAGATGCTCGACGAGATGGCCGAGCCCGCCATGCGCAACCTCGAGAGCGAGCGGCAGCGGATCGAGCAGGCGATGCGCGAGGACGGGGTCGAGGGGCCGGTCCAGCCGTGGGACTGGGCCTACTACGCCGAGCGGGTGAAGGCCGCGACGTACGACGTCGACAGCAACGCCCTGCGCCCGTACTTCGCGCTGGACCGGGTGCTGCACGACGGGATCTTCTTCGCGGCCGAGAAGTTGTACGGCGTCACCTTCGAGGAGCGCACCGACCTGCCGGTCTACGCCGACGGCGTGAAGGTGTTCGAGGTGTTCGACGGCGACCCGGGGGACGGCGCGAGCCTCGCGCTGTTCGTCTGCGACTGGTTCGCCCGGCCGACCAAGCGGGGCGGGGCCTGGATGTACGAGTTCGTCGGCCAGTCCCACCTGCACGGCACCAAGCCCGTCGTCGTGGTCTGCCTGAACGTGCCGCAGCCGCCGGAGGGGCAACCCGCGCTGATGACGACCGACGAGGTGCGCACCGGCTTCCACGAGTTCGGCCACGCGCTGCACGGCTTCTTCTCCGACGCCACCTACCCGCGGCTGGCCGGCACCGAGGTCCCCCGTGACTTCGTCGAGTTCCCCTCGCAGGTCAACGAGATGTGGGCGTGGTGGCCGGAGGTGATCGCCAACTACGCCAAGCACCACGAGACCGGCGAGCCGCTCGCGCAGCAGGTCGTGGACCGGCTGGTGGAGTCGCAGAACGCCGGGCAGGGCTTCGACACGGTGTCGATGCTCGGGGCCGCGCTGCTCGACCAGGAGTGGCACCGGCTGTCGGCCGAGGCGGCGTCGATCGCCCCCGGCGAGGTGGAGAAGTTCGAGGCGGAGGCGCTCACCCGGCACGGCGTGCGGTCCCCGCTGGTCCCGCCGCGCTACCGCAGCGGCTACTTCGCCCACATCTTCGCCGGCGGGTACGACGCCGGGTACTACTCCTACCTGTGGAGCGAGGTTCTCGACGCGGACATGGTCGACTGGTTCACCGACAACGGCGGCCTGCGCCGGGAGAACGGCGACGTGTTCCGGGCGAGGCTGCTCGCGCGCGGCGGCACGGTCGACCCGATGGAGGCCTTCGCCGCCGTGCGCGGCCGGGCCCCCTCCACCGACCCGCTGCTGCGCCGGCGCGGGCTGCGGGACTGAGCCGGTGCGGTCCCTGGCCCGGCTGATGGCCGGGCTGCTCCTCGTGGGCAGCCTGGCCGGCTGCGCCAGCGACACCGAGAAGTACTGCTCCGCGCTCAAGGACGACAAGGCGGCGCTGCAGAAGCTCGCCTCCTCCTCGGACAAGCCCGCCGGGGACGTGCTGCACGGCAGCCTGAGGATCTTCGAGGACCTGCAGGGCAAGGCGCCGCACGACATCGCGCCGGACTGGAACGACTTCGTCTACGCCTGGCGGTCCGTGGTGGACGCGTTCGACGCGGCGGGGATCGCGCCGCCCGACTTCACCCCGGACAAGAAGCCCGCCGGGATGAGCACCGGTCAGTTCCACGCGATCAAGCAGGCGGCCGCCGAGCTCGGCTCCCAGAAGGTGCAGGGAGCGGCCGGCCGGATCGAGGACCACGGCCGCACGGTCTGCAAGGTGGACCTCGGCGGCTCGGGCCTGGGCGCCGGGGGCGGGCTGTGACCGTCCCCGCGGTCGGTTCCGTCCGCGTTGCGGGCGGATCGCCACCATGACTACATTTCGACCTACCGCGCACGCGTCCCATCGACTAAGACGAGGTCTGCACAGTGGCTTTGCCGCGACTCACCCCCGAACAGCGCCAGGCGAACCTGGAGAAGGCCGCGGCCTCCCGACGCGAGCGGGCCGAGGTGAAGAACCGGCTCAAGCACTCGGGCGCGTCCATCGTCGACGTGCTCAAGGAGGGCCAGGAGAACGAGGTCATCGGCAAGATGCGGGTGCTCGACCTGCTCCAGTCGATGCCCGGCCTGGGCAAGGTGCGGGCCCGGCAGATGATGGAGCGCCTGAACATCTCCGAGAGCCGGCGCGTGCGGGGGCTGGGCGCCAACCAGATCGCCGCCCTGCACCGCGAGTTCGGCGCGCGTGACTGAACGCAGCCGGCTGACGGTGCTGGCGGGTCCGACCGCGGTCGGGAAAGGCACGGTCGCCGCGGAGATCCGCAAGACCCACCCCGAGGTGTGGATCTCGGTGTCGGTGACCACCCGCCCGCCGCGACGCGGGGAGGTGCACGGCCGGCACTACTGGTTCGTCAGCGACGAGGAGTTCGACAAGCTCGTCGCCGAGGACGACCTGCTCGAGTGGGCCGTGGTGCACAAGGCCGCCCGGTACGGCACCCCGCGGCGGCCCGTGGAGGACGCGCTCGCCGCCGGCCGCCCGGCGCTGCTCGAGATCGACCTGCAGGGCGCCCGACAGGTGCGGCGGACGATGCCGGACGCGCTGTTCGTGTTCCTCAAGCCACCGACGTGGGAAGAGCTGGTGCGCCGGCTGGTGGGCCGGGGGACCGAGTCCGAGGCGGAGCGCGAGCGCCGCCTGGAGACCGCCCGCGAGGAGCTGGCCGCCGAGACGGAGTTCGACGTGACGGTGGTGAACACCGAAGTTCACGTTGCCAGCGAGGAGTTGGTAGCCTTGATCAAGAGTTCGCGAACCAACCCCTGACCTTGTGAGGCCTAACAGCGTGTCCGGAACCGTGCCTGCCCCGGAGGGCATCACCAACCCCTCCATCGACGAGCTGCTGACGAAGACCGACTCGAAGTACAAGCTGGTCCTCTACAGCGCCAAGCGTGCGCGGCAGATCAACGCCTACTACTCGCAGCTCGGTGAGGGACTGCTGGAGTACGTCGGCCCCCTCGTGGACACCCACGTGCAGGAGAAGCCGCTGTCGATCGCGCTGCGCGAGATCAACGATGACCTGTTGACCTGCGAGGACGTGGACCCCGAGGCCGAGGCGGCCGCCGCGGCCGCCGCCGACACCGACTCCGACGCGGGAGCCTGAGGCCCTGCCTTGAGCGCGGCCGCCGGAGCGCCGACGCGCGTGGTGCTGGGCGTGAGCGGCGGAATCGCGGCCTACAAGGCCTGTGAGCTGCTGCGCAGGTTCACTGAGTCCGGTCACGACGTGACCGTGGTACCCACGGCCGCCGCGCTCGAGTTCGTCGGGGCGCCCACCTGGGCGGCGCTGTCCGGGAAACCGGTCGCCGTCGACGTGTGGGACTCGGTGCACGAGGTGCCGCACGTGCGCATCGGTCAGGCCGCGGACCTGGTCGTGGTCGCGCCCGCGACCGCGGACCTGCTCGCGAAGGCCGCGCACGGCCTGGCCGACGACCTGCTCACCAACACGCTGCTCACCGCCCGGTGCCCGGTGGTGTTCGCCCCGGCGATGCACACCGAGATGTGGGAGCACCCGGCCACCGTGGCCAACGTCGCCACGCTGCGTGAGCGCGGCGCGGTGGTGGTCGAGCCCGCCGAGGGGCGGCTCACCGGGACGGACACCGGCAAGGGCCGGTTCCCCGACCCCGCCGAGATCTTCGAGGTCGCCCGGGCGGTGCTCGGCCGGGCGGCGGCCCCCAACCCGCTGGACCTGGCGGGCCGGCGCGTCGTGGTGACCGCGGGCGGCACCCGCGAGTACCTCGACCCGGTGCGGTTCCTGGGCAACCGGTCGTCCGGCCGGCAGGGCTACGCGCTGGCGCGGACGGCCGCCGCGCGGGGAGCCGAGGTCACCCTGGTCGCCGCCAACACCACGCTGCCGGACCCGGCCGGGGTGAAGGTGGTCCGGGTGGAGACCACCGCGCAGCTGCGGGACGCCGTGCTCTCCGCCGCGGCCACCGCGGACGCCGTGGTGATGGCGGCGGCGCCCGCGGACTTCCGTCCGACCGCCGTCAGCGACGCCAAGATCAAGAAGCCCGAGGACGGCTCGGCGCCGAGCCTGCCCCTCGCGCAGAACCCGGACATCCTGGCGGAGGTCTCCCGGGACCGGGCGCGGCCGGGCTCGGTCATCGTCGGGTTCGCCGCCGAGACCGGCGACGCCTCCGGCAGCGTCCTCGAGCACGGCCGGGCCAAGCTCGCCCGCAAGGGCTGTGACCTGCTCGTCGTCAACGACGTGAGCGGCGGCCGGGTGTTCGGCAGCGAGGAGAACGAGGCGGTGGTGCTCGACGCCTCGGGCGAGGCGACGCGGGTGCCGCGCGGGTCCAAGGCCGCCCTCGCCCAGGTGATCTGGGACCGGGTCGGCGCCCGGTTCGAGACGTCCTGAGCGCGCCGGGCGCAACGGGTTATTGTTTCAGGCAGGCCGTCTCGCCCTCCGGAGCCGGGACCGGCCGACACCGACAGCAACGACGACAGGGGTAACCGCAAGTGGCTGGACGTCTATTCACCTCGGAGTCCGTGACCGAGGGGCACCCGGACAAGATCGCCGACCAGATCAGTGACACGGTCCTGGACGCCCTGCTGTCCGACGACATCGGCAGCCGGGTGGCGGTGGAGACCCTGCTCACGACCGGCCTCGTGGTGGTGGCCGGCGAGGTGACCACCACGGCGTACGCCCCGGTGGCGGAGCTGGTGCGCAAGAAGATCCTGGAGATCGGCTACGACTCCTCCCTGAAGGGCTTCGACGGCCACTCCTGCGGCGTGCAGGTGGCGATCGGCGGCCAGTCCGGGGACATCGGCCAGGGCGTGGACTCGGGCTACGAGTCGCGCAGCGAGGGCTCGGCCGACCCGCTCGACCGGCAGGGCGCCGGCGACCAGGGACTGATGTTCGGCTACGCCTGCGACGACACCCCCGAGCTGATGCCGCTGCCGGTCACCATCGCGCACCGGCTGGCCGAGCGGCTCTCCGAGGTCCGCAAGGACGGGACGATGTCCTACCTGCGGCCGGACGGGAAGACCCAGGTCACCATCGAGTACGACGACGAGGACCGACCGGTCCGGGTCGACACCGTGGTGCTGTCCACCCAGCACGCCAAGGACATCGACCTCGAGCAGATGCTCACCCCGGACATCAGGAAGCACGTGGTCGACCACGTGCTGGCCCGGTTCGACATCCCGTCCGACGGCTACCGGCTGCTGGTGAACCCGACCGGCCGGTTCGAGGTGGGTGGCCCGATGGGCGACGCCGGCCTCACCGGCCGCAAGATCATCATCGACACCTACGGCGGGATGGCCCGGCACGGCGGTGGCGCGTTCTCCGGCAAGGACCCGTCGAAGGTGGACCGGTCGGCGGCGTACGCCATGCGGTGGGTCGCCAAGAACGTCGTGGCCGCGGGCCTGGCCCGGCGCTGCGAGGTGCAGGTCGCCTACGCGATCGGCAAGGCGCAGCCGGTCGGGTTCTACGTGGACTGCTTCGGCACCGAGAGCGTGCCGGTCGCGACCATCCAGAAGGCCGTGCTCGAGGTCTTCGACCTGCGCCCGGCGGCGATCATCCGCGACCTCGACCTGCTCCGGCCGATCTACGCCAAGACCGCCGCCTACGGCCACTTCGGTCGCGAGCTGCCCGAGTTCACCTGGGAGCGGACCGACCGGGTGGACGCCCTCAGGTCCGCCGCCGGCATCTGACCTGTCCGCCGCCGGGGCGGTGAGGCACGGGGGCCGCAGGTGCGCACGTGCGCGGTTGTGGCCCCTGCGGGTGCGGTGCGGGGGGCGGTAGGTGCGCAGGTGCGCAGTTGTGGCCCCGCGGCGGCGTCCGCACGGCCGGCGCCCCGGGAAGGCCCTGTCCCCGCGGGCTGGGAGACTTCCCCCGTGACCGAGCAGGAGCGCGACGCCGACGGGCAGCTGGAGCTGCCCGGGCTGGTCCGTGCCCAGGCGCGCAAGGCCCGCCGACGGGCCGACGCGAGCGCGTCGGGGCCGAAACCGGTCGACCCGGCCCCCGAGCTGCCCGTGGCACGGGTGCTCGTGGACGTGCCCCTGGCGCACTTGGACCGGCCGTTCGACTACCTGGTGCCGACGAAGCTGCACGACCAGGTCCGGGCCGGGTCGCGGGTGAAGGTGCGGTTCGCCGGCCAGGTCGTGGACGGGTTCGTCGTGGAGCGGGTCGCGCGCAGCGAGCACGACGGACGGCTGGCGCCGCTGCGGCGCGCGGTGAGCCCCGAGCCGGTCCTCGCCCCCGAGATCGCCCGGCTCTCGGAGCTGGTCGCCGCCCGCTACGCCGGGACCCGATCGGACGTGCTGCGGCTGGCCGTGCCGCACCGGCACGCCACCGTCGAGCGGCAGGACTCGCCTCCCGCGACGCCCGTCGACCTGCCCGTCGAGCCGGCCACCCGCGCCTGGACGCCGTACGCCGGCGGAGCCGAGCTCGTCGGCCGGCTGGCCGCGGGGGAGAGCCCCCGCACGGTGTGGGCCGCCCTGCCGGGCTGCGACTGGGCGGAGCTGCTGGCGCACGCGGTGGCCGCGACCCACGCGTCCGGCCGGGGCGCACTGGTGTGCGTGCCCGACCACAAGGACGTCGCGCGGCTCGACGCGGCGCTGCGGCGGCTGCTCGGCGACGGGCAGCACGTGGTGCTCACCGCCGACCTCGGGCCCGCCGAGCGCTACCGCTCGTTCCTGGCGGTCTCGCGGGGCGCGGTCAGGGTCGTCGTCGGCACCCGGGCCGCGGCGTTCGCGCCGGTGCACGACCTGGGGCTGGTGGCGCTGTGGGACGACGGCGACGACCTCTACGCCGAGCCCCGCGCCCCCTACCCGCACACCCGCGAGGTGCTGCTGCTGCGGGCCGCCGAGCAGTCCTGCGCGGTGCTCGTGGGTGGGTTCGCCCGCACCGTCGAGGGGGAGTACCTCGTCCGCACCGGCTGGGCCGCCGAGCTGGTCGCGGACCGGGCCACGCTGCGCCGCAGCGCGCCCGTGGTGAACATCACCGGCGCCACCGACCGGGAGCTGGAGCGGGACCCGCTGGCCCGCTCCGTCCGGCTCCCACGCCAGGCGTACGACGCGATCCGGGCGGGCCTCGAGCAGGGCCCCGTGCTGCTGCAGACCCCGCGCCAGGGCTACGCGACCAGCCTGTCCTGCGCGCGCTGCCGCACGCCGGCGCGCTGCGGGGCGTGCCGCGGGCCGCTGCACCTGCCGGCACCGCACCTGCCGCCCGCCTGCCGGTGGTGCGGCGCCGAGGAACGGGCCTGGCGCTGCCCCGAGTGCGGCGACCACGGCCTGCGCGCCCCGGTGCTGGGGGAGCGGCGCACCGCCGAGGAGATCGGCCGGGCGTTCCCGAAGCTCCCGGTCCGCAGCTCCGGCGGCGACCGGGTGCTCGCGGCCGTCGACGCGGCGCCCGCGGTGGTGGTCGCCACCCCCGGCGCCGAGCCGGTGGCCGACGGCGGCTACGCCTGCGTGGTGCTGCTCGACACCTGGCTGATGCTCGCCCGCACCGACCTTCGGACCGGCGAGGAGTCGCTGCGGCGCTGGTTCAACGCCGCGGCGCTGGCCCGGCCCGCCGACGCGGGGGGCCGGGTCGTCGCGGTCGGTGAGCCCTCCGACCCGGCCCTGCAGGCCCTGGTGCGCTGGGACCCGGGCGGCTACGCGTTCCGGGAGATGAGCGAGCGGCAGTCCGCGCACCTGCCGCCGGCGTCGCGGCTCGCCACGCTGACCGGGCCCGAGGACGACGTGGCGGCGGCCATCGCCACGCTCGCCCTGCCCGCCGGAGCGGAGGTGCTGGGGCCCGCGCCGGTGCCGCGGACCGGCGCGCCGGCCCGCGACGAGCCGGTCGAGGTGCGGGCCGTGCTCCGGGTCCCGCGGGCCGCGGGCGCTGCGCTGTCGCGGACCCTCGTCGAGATGCAGGGCGTCCGGGACGCGAAGAAGCTCCCGCCGGTGCGGGTGCAGGTGGACCCCGTCGGTCTCGAGTAGCCGGCGGCAGTTCGTAGACTGGGCAGTCGTCCGCCCGTCGTACCCCCGAGGAGCCCCGTGGCCATCCAGCCGATCCGACTGTTCGGTGACCCGGTGCTGCGCAGCCCGGCGACCCCGGTCGTGGACTTCGACAAGGAGCTGCGCCGCCTCGTCGCGGACCTCACCGACACGATGGTCGACGCTCCCGGCGCGGGCCTGGCCGCGCCCCAGATCGGGGTCGGCCTGCGGGTGTTCACCTGGTACGTCGACGGCGAGCTCGGCCACCTGGTGAACCCGAGCCTGGACCTGTCCGAGGAGCAGCAGGACGGTCCCGAGGGCTGCCTGTCCCTGCCGAACCTGACCTTCGACTGCAAGCGGGCGCTGCGGGTGGTCGCGAAGGGCTGGAACATGCACGGCGACCCGGTCACGATCGAGGGCAGCGAGCTGCTCGCGCGGGCCATCCAGCACGAGACCGACCACCTCGACGGCGTGCTGTTCATCGACCGGCTGGACCGGGAGGCCCGGAAGGCGGCGATGAAGGCGATCCGGGAGTCCGAGTGGTTCGGTGCCGGTGTCGGCGCGCCGACGGTGAAGGTCTCGCCGCACCCGACCAACGGGCTGGGCCTGTGATGCGTGTCGTCTTCGCCGGCACCCCCGAGGTGGCCGTTCCCGCGCTGGACGCGATCGCGGCGTCCGCGCACGAGCTCGTCGGCGTGGTGACCCGCCCCGACGCGCCGGCCGGGCGCGGCCGCAGGCTGGTGGCCTCGCCGGTGGCGCAGCGCGCCGCCGAGCTCGGCGTGCCGGTGCTCAAGCCGCAGCACCCCCGCGAGGAGGAGTTCCAGCAGCGGCTGAAGGACCTGGATCCGGACTGCTGCCCCGTGGTGGCCTACGGGGCCCTGCTGCCGCAGCGCGCGCTCGACATCCCGCCGCACGGCTGGGTCAACCTGCACTTCTCGCTGCTGCCCGCCTGGCGGGGAGCGGCACCGGTCCAGCACGCGCTGTGGGCGGGCGACGAGATCACCGGCGCCACCACGTTCCGGATCGTCAAGGAGCTCGACGCCGGCCCGACGTTCGGGGTGATGACCGAGCTGGTCCGCCCCACCGACACCGCCGGCGACCTGCTCGGCCGTCTCGCCGAGGGCGGGGCCGAGCTGCTGGTGCGCACGCTGGACGGGATCGCGTCGGGGGA
This sequence comes from uncultured Actinomycetota bacterium, assembly GCA_963728775.1. Classification (GTDB taxonomy): domain Bacteria; phylum Actinomycetota; class Actinomycetes; order Propionibacteriales; family Nocardioidaceae; genus Nocardioides_B. The sequence continues at coordinate 101,929 of CAVSLP010000014.1, read as the reverse complement.
GCTCGAGGCGCGCGAGCAGCCCGAGGAGGGGGTCAGCTTCGCGCCGAAGATCACCGTCGAGGACGCCCGCGTCGACTGGGCGGAGCCGGCAGCCGCGGTGGACCGCCGGATCCGTGCCTGCACGCCCGGCCCGGGGGCGTGGTCGACGCACGACGGGGAGCGGATCAAGATCGCGCCGGTGACCGTGGTGCGCGACCGGGAGCCGCTCGCGCCGGGGGCTCTCGAGGTGACCAAGCAGGCAGTGCTCGTCGGCACCGGCACCGAGCCGGTGCGGCTCGGCGAGGTGAAGGCGTTCGGCAAGCGGCAGATGGGCGCCGCGGACTGGGCCCGCGGGGTGCGCGTGGAGTCCGGCGCACGGTTCGCGTGAGCCCCCCGCGGGGGCGTCGGCCCCGGCGGGCCCGCGTCGACCCGGCGCGGCAGCTGGCCTTCGACGTCCTCGCGGCGGTGCGCGAGCAGGATGCCTACGCCAACCTGGCCCTCGCACGGCTGCTCCGCGGCCGCGGCGTGACCGGTCGGGACGCCGCGTTCGCGACCGAGCTGGTCTCCGGGACGATCCGGCGGCAGGGAACCTACGACGCGGTGCTCGCCGCGAACCTGGACCGTCCGCTCGCCAAGGTGCAGCCCGCCGTGCTCGACGTGCTGCGGCTCGGGACGCACCAGATCCTGTCGATGCGGGTGCCCCCGCACGCAGCGGTGGGCACCTCGGTCGACCTGGTGCGCGCCACGGTCGGGCAGGGACCGGCCGGCTTCGTGAACGCGGTGCTCCGGCGGGTCGGGGAGAGCGACCTGTCCGGCTGGATCCGCCGGGTGGCGCCGGACCCCGGCGCGGACCCGCTCGGGTACGCGTCGGTCGCCCACTCGCACCCGCGCTGGGTCGTCGACGCGCTCGCCGAGGCCCTCGGCCCGGCCGCCGGCGAGCTGGAGGCGCTGCTCGAGGCGGACAACGCGCCCCCGCGGGTGACCCTGGTGGCGAGGCCCGGGCAGGCGAGCGTCGAGGAGCTGGTCGCGGCCGGAGGTACGGCGTCGGACCGGTCGCCGTACGCCGTCCAGCTGGCCGGCGGCGACCCGCGGGACGTGCCCGCCGTGGTGGAGGGGCGCGCGGGGGTGCAGGACGAGGGGTCGCAGCTGGTCGCGCTCGCGCTGGCGGGGGCCGCTGTCGGCGGCAGCGACGCGCGGTGGCTCGACCTGTGCGCCGGCCCGGGCGGGAAGTCCGCGCTGCTGGCCGCCCTGGCCGGCGAGGGGGGGTCCCGGCTGCTGGCCGCCGAGCGGCAGCCGCACCGCGCCGAGCTGGTCCGCGCGGCGACCGCCGTCTCCCGCGGGCGCGGCCTGCTCGGCGTGGTCGTCGCCGACGGCACCCGTCCCGCCTGGCGCCCCGGCAGCCTCGACCGGGTGCTGGTGGACGCGCCGTGCACCGGCCTGGGGGCGTTGCGACGCCGGCCGGAGGCGCGCTGGCGGCGTTCGCCCGCCGACCTCGACGACCTGGTCCCGCTGCAGGGGGCCCTGCTGGCCACGGCGCTCGACTCGGTGCGGCCCGGGGGAGTGGTGGGCTACGCCACCTGCTCGCCGGTGCCGGCCGAGACCTCCGGGGTGGTGTCGACCCTGCTGGCCTCGCGTCCCGACGTCGAGCTCGAGGACGCCGTACCCCTGTTCCCGGGGGTCGAGGACGCCGCGGGGCCGGTCCCCGGCACGGTGCAGCTGTGGCCGCACCGGCACGGCACCGACGCGATGTTCTTCGCCCTGCTGCGCAGGCGGTAGCGCACCGGGAGCACCGGGAGCACCGCCGGGCCACTAGGATCGGGGCGCCATGGGAATCCAGATCTCTCCGAGCCTGCTCGCCTGCGACTTCGCCCACCTCGCCGACGAGGCGGAGCGCGTCGCGAACGCCGACTGGCTGCACGTCGACGTGATGGACAACCACTTCGTCCCGAACCTGACGGTCGGGCTGCCGGTCGTGGAGGCGCTCGGCAAGGCGACCTCCACGCCGATGGACTGCCACCTGATGATCGAGGACCCCGACCGCTGGGCGCCCGAGTACGTGCAGGCGGGAGCCCGGTCGGTGACCTTCCACGTGGAGGCCGCGGCCGCACCGGTCCGGCTCGCCCGGGAGCTGCGGGCCCAGGGCGCGCGGGCCGGCATGGGCCTCAAGCCGGCGACACCGATCGAGCCGTACGAGGACCTGCTCCCCGAGCTGGACATGCTGCTGGTGATGACCGTCGAGCCGGGGTTCGGCGGCCAGGCGTTCCTCGACCTCTGCCTGCCCAAGATCCGCAGGACCCGCGAGCTCATCGAGAAGCACGGGCTGGAGCTGTGGCTCCAGGTGGACGGCGGGATCTCCCTGGAGACCATCGAACGCTGCGCCGAGGCGGGCGCGGACGTGTTCGTGGCCGGGTCGGCGGTCTACAAGGCCGACGAGCCGGGCGTGATGATCGACGACCTGCGGACCGCGGCGGAGGCCGCCGCCGGCTGAGGCCGGGCCACGGTCCCCGGAGCCGTGAGCGCGGTCACGGCCCGGTGATGGTTTGGGTCTGCACGGGATCGGGAATCGGTCCGGTTTGTACCCAGTTCCCGAGACGTGAGGCTTTCACCGAGTGAGCAACGCTGTCACGCCAGAGCACCGCACCGACTGGTCCCTGGACCAGGTCGTGGTCACCGAGCCCGACGTGATTCGCCGTGCGATCGGCGCCGCCGCCATCGGCAACATCACCGAGTGGTACGACTTCGGCGTCTACGCCTACTTCGAGCCGACCATCAAGCAGGTCTTCTTCGACAACCTGCCGGACACCGCCGGCACCGTCGCGACCTTCGCGCTGTTCGCGGTGGCGTTCCTGATCCGACCGTTCGGCGGGATGTTCTTCGGACCCCTGGCGGACCGGATCGGCCGGAACAAGGTGCTGGCCACCACGATGATCCTGATGGCGCTCGGCACGTTCAGCATCGGCATCATCCCGAGCCAGTCGTCGATCGGCATCGCGGCGCCGATGCTGCTGCTGCTCGCCCGCCTGGTGCAGGGCTTCTCGACCGGCGGTGAGTACGGCAACGCGATGACGTTCATCGCGGAGTACGCCCCGGATCGGCGCCGCGGGTTCCTCGGCAGCTGGCTGGAGTTCGGCACCTTCACCGGGTACCTGCTCGGCGCCATCATCGTGACGGTCACCGACGCGACGCTGTCCCACCACAGCCTGCTGTCCTGGGGCTGGCGGGTTCCGTTCTTCGTTGCGCTGCCGCTGGGGATCATCGGCGTCTACCTGAGGACCCGGCTGGCGGACACCCCCGCGTTCCTGGAGCTGGAGCAGCAGGCCGAGAAGCGCGAGCAGGAGAACCGGAAGGGCAACGAGTTCGGTCGGATCGCGCGGCTGTGGCCGTTCATGCTGGTGTGCATCGGCCTGGTGCTCGCCTGGAACGTCACGAACTACATGCTCACGTCGTACATGCCGACCTACGTCACGAGCACCGTCCCGAAGTACCAGCACGGGTCGGGCGTCTCCTCGACGACGTCGCAGATCCTGCAGATCATCGTGATGGCGGTGCTGCTGGTGCTGATCCCGCTGCTCGGGCGGATGTCGGACCGGTTCGGCCGCAAGCCGCTGGTGTGGACCGGCTCGATCGGGCTGATGGTGCTGGCGCTGCCCTCGGTCCTGCTGATCCGGGCGCACAGCGCGGTGGCGATCTTCGCCGGGCTGCTGATCATGGGCCTGCTGCTGATCCTGTTCAGCAGCACCATGCCCTCGACGCTGCCGTCGCTGTTCCCGACGGACGTGCGCAGCGGCGGGCTGTCCATCGCCTTCAACGTCTCGATCTCGCTGTTCGGCGGCACCACCTCGCTCGTGGTGGGGGCGCTGGTGGGGGCCACCGGTGACCTCAACTGGCCGGCGTACTACCTGATCGCCGCGGGCGTGGTGGGCGCCTTGTCGATCTACTTCACCCGGGAGTCCAACGGGCGTCACCTGTGGGGCTCGGCACCGGCCGTCGCCTCGGACGAGGAGGCGCGCGAGCTGGTGGACGCCTGACCCTGCGCCGCTGCCCTGCGCCGCTGCCCTGCCCCTCCCTGCCTCGCTGCCCCGCCTCGCTGCTCCGCCCCGCTGCCGGGCTCGCTGCCCAGGCCCGCCGCCGGTCCCCGGCGGCGGGCGTGGGCAGCCTCACACGCCACCGGCTTCGTCGATGTGGCAGGCTTGCCTCGACGAGTGAACGAGCTCGCGTGCTCTGGGGTCGGTGCAATTCCGAGCCGGCGGTTAAAGTCCGCGACCCGGCTGCAGCCAGCAGCCGGTTGACCAGGTGGAACTCCTGGACCGACGGTGAAAGTCCGGATGGGAAGCGCACGCAGTCGTCCGCCGCCGTCCCGGCCGCACCGGCCGCGGCACGGCGTCCACGGCGACCGTTGTCAGCCCCGGGGTCCGCGCACGGACGAGAGGGGCAGCCCGCGATGACCGGCCGCAGCGACCCCGCCGGGGTGTTCAGCGCTGCCGAGCGCGCCGCGATGACGCGCGCGCTGCTGCTCGCCCGGACCCCGGACGTGCCGCTCGGCCCGAACCCCCGGGTGGGCTGCGTGCTGCTGGCCCCGGACGGCTCGACGGTCGCGGAGGGCTACCACCGCGGGGCGGGCACCCCGCACGCCGAGGTCGACGCGCTGAGGCTGGCCGGTGGCCGGGCCCGCGGCGCCACCGCGGTGGTCACCCTCGAGCCGTGCAACCACACCGGCCGCACCGGGCCCTGCGCGCGGGCGCTGGTCGAGGCGGGGGTGGCCCGGGTGGTGCACGCCCAGGCGGACCCCAACCCGGTCGCGGCCGGGGGAGCCGAGACGCTGCGGGAGGCCGGCGTCGAGGTCGTCGGCGGCCTGCTCGCCGACGAGGCGCGTGCGGTCAACGAGGTGTGGACCTTCGCCGTCGAGCACGGGCGGCCGTTCGTGACCTGGAAGTTCGCGGCCACCCTGGACGGTCGCAGCGCGGCCGCCGACGGCACCTCCCGCTGGGTCAGCTCGCTGCCCGCCCGGCGGGACACCCACCGGCTCCGCGGCCTGTGCGACACGATCCTGGCCGGCACCGGGACCGTGCTCGTCGACGACCCGGAGCTGACCGTGCGCGACGAGCGCGACCAGCCGCTCCCGCGGGAACGCCAGCCGCTGCGCGCGGTGATGGGCCTGCGCGAGGTCCCCCCGGACCGCCGGGTGCGCAACGACGCCGCCGAGACCGTCGTACTCGCCACCCGGGACCCCCGGCAGGTGCTCGCGGAGCTGTACGCGCGCGACCGGCAGCACGTCTTCCTCGAGGGTGGGCCGACGCTCGCCGCGGCGTTCCTGCGCGCCGGCCTGGTCGACGAGGTGGTCGCCTACCTGGCGCCGATGCTGCTCGGCGCCGGTCGTTCCGCGGTAGGCGACCTCGGCGTCTCCACCATCGCCGACGCCTGGCGGCTCGACCCGACCGACGTGACCGTGCTCGGCGAGGGCGCCGAGGCCAACGTGCGGCTGACCATGCGGCCACCGCCGTGCACCAGCGACCAGCAGACAGGAGAGTGACGTGTTCACCGGAATCGTCGAGGAGCTCGGCGTCGTCGAGGCGATCGAGGACCAGGGCGACGCGCTGCGGCTGACCGTGCGCGGGCCGCACGTGGTGACCGACGCCGGGCCGGGCGACTCGATCTCGGTCAACGGCTGCTGCCTGACCGTGGCCGCGCGCGACCACGAGACGTTCACCGCGGACGTGATGCGCGAGACCCTGGACAAGACCTCGCTCGGCATCCTGGAGCCCGGCTCCCGGGTCAACCTGGAACGCGCGGTCACCGCGACGACCCGCCTCGGCGGGCACATCGTGCAGGGGCACGTCGACGGCACCGGGTCCGTGGTGCGGCGGACGCCGTCCGAGCACTGGGAGGTCGTCGAGATCACCGTGCCGCCGGGGCTCGCGCACTACCTGGTCGCGAAGGGCTCGGTGACCGTGGACGGCATCTCCCTCACCGTGGTGGACATCGACGACGCCACCGGCACCTTCACGGTCTCCCTGATCCCCGAGACCCTGGCCCGCACCACGCTCGGCGTCAAGCAGCCGGGCGACCCGGTGAACCTCGAGGTGGACGTGATCGCCAAGTACGTCGAGCGGCTACTGGTGGTCCCGGCGAACCCCGCCGACGAGACGAAGGAGGACGCATGAACCCCCTGCAGTGGCTCCTGGAGGGGACCATCGACATCCCGCGGTGGTCGCTGCTGGGCGGCACGGTGCCCGCCAGCGCGATCCTGGTCCGCGAGGTCGTCGGCAACGCCTTCGGCCTGGCCAGCGCGGTCGGTGGGATGCGTCGCCGGGTCTGGGCCTGGCCGGCCGGCATCGTCGGCAACCTGGTGCTGTTCACGGTGTTCGTCGGGGGGATCCTCGACAAGCCGCAGGCGCACGACCTGTGGGGCCAGGCGGGGCGCCAGGTGTTCTTCCTCGCCGTGTCGCTCTACGGGTGGTGGCGGTGGCGTACCGCCCAGCGCAGCGGTGAGTCCGCGGACGGGGGCGCGATCGTGCCGACCTGGGCCGGCCGGCGGGGCCGGGCCCGGCTGGTGGTCCTCGGCGTCCTCGGCACCACCGGCTTCTACTTCGTGCTGAAGGCGCTCGGTTCCTGGGGGCCGCTCGCCGACGCCTGGATCCTGACCGGCTCGATCCTGGCCACCTACGGGATGGCCCGGGGCTGGACCGAGTTCTGGCTGGTGTGGGTCGCGGTCGACGTGGTCGGCGTCCCGCTGCTGTTCCGGGCCGGCTACTACCCGTCCGCGCTGCTCTACCTGGTCTACGGCGGGTTCTGCGTGGCGGGCTTCGTGGCCTGGCTGCGCACCCAGCGCACACTCACCGCGCGGGCCGGGGTGGTCCGCGAACCCGAGGAGGTACCCGCATGAGCGCCCCCAACGTACGCCTGGACAGCGTCGAGGACGCGGTCGCCGAGATCGCGGCCGGCCGGGCGGTGGTCGTCGTCGACGACGAGGACCGGGAGAACGAAGGCGACCTGATCTTCGCGGCCAGCCGGTCCACCCCCGAGCTGATGGCGTTCACGATCCGCTACTCCTCCGGGGTGATCTGCGTGCCGGTGACCGCCCCGACCCTGGACCGGCTCGGGATCCCGCTGATGACCCCGCACAACCGGGAGCGGATGCGGACCGCGTACACGGTGTCGGTCGACGCGCGCGACGGGGTCAGCACCGGGATCTCGGCCGCCGACCGCTCGCACACGGTCCGGACCCTGATCGACTCCGCGACCGAGGCGTTCGAGATCGTGCAGCCCGGGCACGTGTTCCCGCTGCGCTACGCCGAGGGCGGGGTGCTGGTGCGCCCCGGGCACACCGAGGCGGCGGTCGACCTGGCGCGGCTCGCCGGCCTCGAGCCCGCCGGGGTGATCTCGGAGATCGTGAACGACGACGGCACCATGAAGCGCGGCCAGCAGCTGCGCGACTTCGCCGACGAGCACGGGCTGAAGATGATCTCCATCGAGAGCCTGATCCACTACCGGCGGCGGCACGAGACCCACGTGGAGCGGGTCGCGGAGACCCGGCTGCCCACCGCGCACGGTGAGTTCACCGCCTACGGCTACCGGATCACCATCGACGACAGCGAGCACCTCGCCCTGGTCCACGGCGACATCAGCGACGGGGCCGACGTGCTCACCCGGGTGCACTCGGAGTGCCTGACCGGCGACGTGTTCGGGTCGCACCGGTGCGACTGCGGCCCGCAGCTCGACGAGGCGCTGGCCCGGGTCGTCGCGGAGGGCCGCGGGGTGGTCGTCTACCTGCGCGGGCACGAGGGGCGCGGCATCGGCCTGGTCGCCAAGCTGCAGGCCTACCAGCTGCAGGACGGCGGCCGGGACACCGTCGACGCCAACCTCGACCTCGGCCTGCCCGCCGACGCGCGCCACTACGGGGCGGCCACGCAGATCCTGCGCGACCTGGGCATCACCTCGGTGCGGCTGATGACCAACAACCCCGCGAAGACCACCAGCCTGCGGGAGTACGGCGTCCCGGTCAGCGAGCGGGTGCCGTTGACGCCGCACCCCAACGACCACAACCTCGGCTACCTGATGACCAAGCGGGACCGGATGGGGCACGACCTGCCCCACCTGATGGAAGGGGAACGTGCATGAGCGGCGAGGGCGCTGCGGCCACCGAGCCGATCGACTGCCACGACGTGCGAGTCGCCGTGGTCGCGGCGAGCTGGCACCAGACCGTCATGGACGGGCTGCTCGCGGGCGCGAAGCGGGCGCTCGACGACTTCCGGGTCGAGGCGCCCAGCGTCGTCCGGGTGCCCGGGTCGTTCGAGCTCCCCGTGGTCGCGAACGCGCTGGCGGAGACGGGCTACGAGGCGATCGTCGCGCTCGGTGTGGTGATCCGCGGCGGCACCCCGCACTTCGACTACGTCTGCTCCGCGGCCACCGACGGGCTGTCCCGGGTCGCGGTGGACACCGGTGCCGCGGTCGGGTTCGGCCTGCTCACCTGCGACACCGAGCAGCAGGCGCTGGACCGGGCCGGGCTGCAGGGCTCGACGGAGGACAAGGGCTACGAGGCGACCGCGGCCGCCCTGACCACGGCGGTGACGCTGCGCAGGATCCGCCGCGGCTACGAGTTCCCCTGACCCACCCCGGGACGTCATGCGTCCCGGTCGCCATGACGACCAGGACGCATGACGACCAGGACGCATGACGCTGTGGCGGGTGTCTCGTCGCCCGGGTGCGCACCTCCGGCGGGACGTCGTACCCCGTAGGCTTGGGCCGGGCCAGTGACGGCCCGACGAGGCGACGAGAAAGCGTGCGGATGAAGACGTTCGAGGAGCTCTGGACCGAGCTCAACGAGAAGGCGCAGACCCGGCCCGAGGGCTCGGGCACGGTGCGGGCCCTCGACGCCGGCGTCCACACGATCGGCAAGAAGCTGGTCGAGGAGGCCGCCGAGTCCTGGATGGCCGCCGAGCACGAAGGGCGCGAGCGCGCCGCCGAGGAGCTCAGCCAGCTGCTCTACCACGCCCAGGTGCTGATGATCGCGAGCGGGCTGTCGCTCGACGACGTCTACGCCCACCTCTGACCCCACCCAGGACGGAGCCGTCACCCGATGAGCGACACCACCGACAACGTGCTGCGGATCGCGATCCCGAACAAGGGCTCGCTGTCCCAGTCCGCCTCCGACATCCTGCGGGAGGCCGGCTACAAGCAGCGTGCCGACACCAAGCAGCTGACCCTCACCGACCCCGGCAACAACGTCGAGTTCTTCTACCTGCGCCCCCGCGACATCGCCCTGTACGTCGGCGAGGGGACCCTCGACCTCGGCATCACCGGCCGGGACCTGCTGCTGGACTCCGGCGCCAAGGCGGAGGAGGTGCTGCAGCTCGGCTTCGGCCGCTCCCGGTTCCGGTTCGCCGCGGTGCCCGGCACCATCGGCGGTCTCGAGGACCTGGCCGGCAAGCGGATCGCCACCTCCTACGTCGGCGTGGTGCGCCGGTTCCTCGAGGAACGCGGGCTCGACGCGACCGTGACCCGCCTCGACGGGGCGGTCGAGACCAGCGTGCAGCTCGGTGTCGCGGACGTGATCGCGGACGTCGTGGAGACCGGCAGCACGCTGCGCAGCGCCGGTCTGGAGATCGTCGGCGACACGATCCTGGAGTCCGAGGCGGTGCTGGTCACCCGCTCCGGTGCGACGCTGCCGCCGGGGTTCGACGTGTTCCAGCGCCGGCTGCAGGGCGTGCTGGTGGCGCGTTCGTACGTGATGATGGACTACGACATCCGGGCCGAGCGGGTGGAGGCGGCGGTGGCACTGACCCCCGGCATCGAGAGCCCCACGGTCTCGCCGTTGCATCGCGAAGGCTGGTTCGCGGTCCGCTCGATGGTGCGACGCGACGAGGCCCAGAAGGTGATGGACGAGCTGTACCAGCTCGGCGCCCGCGGCATCCTGTCCACCGACATCCATGCCTGCCGGCTCTGACGGCGCGACGACGCCGCTGCCGCACACCTTCCGGCCGCTCGGCGTCCGGCTGGCCATCTACGTCCTCGGCACCCTGCTGCTGGTGGTGTGCGTGGTGACCTGGTACGCGTTCCCCGCCGACATCCGCGACCAGTTCACCGTCTTCGAGCGGCTCACCATCGTCGGCCTCGGGCTGATGTTCGCCGCCGGGGGCTACGCGCTCGCGCGCAGCCGGCTGGTGGCACGCGCGGACGGGCTGACCGTGGTGAACGGCTACCGCACCCGCCGCTACGCCTGGCCCCAGGTCCTCGCGATCACGCTGCGACCGGGCAGCCCGTGGGCGGTGCTGGACCTCTCCGACGGGACCTCGGTGCCGGCGATGGGCATCCAGGGGTCGGACGGGTCCCGGGCGTCGCGCCAGGTGCGGCAGGTCCGGGCGCTGGTCGAGCGGTTCTCCCACACCGACACCGACGACTGACCGACTTGTCAGGCGCTCAGGGCGCCGGGGCGCCCACAGCGCCTGACAAGTCGGCCAGGGCCCGCAGGGCCTGGGTGAAGCACGCCAGCGGAGGTGTCACCAGCCCCGCCCCGACCTGACCGGTGCCGGCGACCCGCCCGGCCATCCCGGTGTTGATCTGCGGCAGCACGCCGCTGCGCACCACCGCGGTGACGTCGATCCCGGTCGGCGCCCCACGGAACTCGAGAATCGGGATCGCGAACGCCGGGTTCTCCCCGACGGTGATGTCGTACATCCGCTGTGAGGTCTCGAGCGCGAACGGCACCGACCCGCCGACCAGCCGGACGATCGCGGGTGCGGTGGCCATCGCGAAGCCGCCCAGCCCCGCGGTCTCGGTGATCGCCGAGTCACCGATGTCCGGGTTCGCGTCGTCGGGCCCGTAGGCGCCGAGGAACAACCCCTCGGGGGTGCCCGCCGGTGCGGTGAACCAGGTGTCCCCGGTCCCGGCGGTCTGGATGCCGAAGTCGGTGCCGTTGCGCGCCATCACCGTCACCACGGTCGAGCCGGGCGTGCCCGCGGCCGCGCGGCCCTGGAGCTTGCAGGCGGGCATCACCAGGTTGAGGAAGAAGTGGTCGTTGCCGGAGACGAAACGCACCGCCTCCGCCACGTCGCGGCTCGGCCTGCCGGAGTCGATCATCGCGGGCAACAGCTCCCGCAGCAGCATCAGGGTGCCGGCGCGGTTGCGGTTGTGCCCCTCGTCGCCCATCTGCACCATCTGCGCGATGATCGCCTTCACGTCGATCGGGTCGCCGGCGCGCACCGCCTGCTGCAGCAGCGGCCCGAGCACGTCGGTCATCCAGTGCAGCCGTTCGACCACCTCCGGCCCGTAGGCGCCGTAGCGGAGCACCTTCCCGAGCCCCTCGTTGAGCGAGCACCACGAGGTGTTGCCGTGCGCCTCGTCGCGGAGCACGAACATCCACATCGACGGGGAGACCACCCCGGCCATCGGGCCCACGGCGCCGCGCTGGTGGCACGGCTCCCACGAGACGCCGCGGCCAGCCGCGAGCGTGCGCTCCGCCTCCTCGGGCGTCGCGGCGAGCCCCTCGAACAGCATCGCCCCGATCAGCGCCCCGCGCAGCGGGCCGGACGCCCGCTCCCAGGTGACCGGCGGGCCGGCGTGCAGGAACTGGCCACGCTCGAGCCCGAGCGCCTCGGACGCCGGGAGTACGTCGACCAGCCGCGCCTGCGCGCCGAGCATCGCCTCGAGGGCGGCGGCGTTCGCGTCCCGGCGCCTGCGGTCACCCATCACCGCCGCGAGCGCGTCCGGGTCACCCGAGGGTGGCTGCCAGCGCACCCGGGCGGTGTGCACCGCCTGACGGTCGAGCGCGTCCGCGAGCAGCTCTGCGCCGGCGGTGACGACCGCGGTCGGGGTGGACAGGGGAGAGGTCATGCGGTGCCTCCGGTGGGCGCGGCGAGCAGGTCGAGGGCGGCCCGGGTGGCCGCCGCGTTGGACAGGTGCACCGCGGCGCCGGCGTCGGTCAGCGCCGCGACCTGGCGGCGGACGTCCTGCGGGTCGTCGCGGGTGCCGACCACGCTGACGACCACCGGGACGCCCCCCGAGGTGGCGTGGCGGACGGGCTCGAGCAGCTCGGCGGCGGGGTCGTCGGCGGCGCCGAGGCCGAGCACCACGTCGAGCAGCAGCACCCCGGTGCCGGGGTCGTCGGCCTCCCGTCGGAGCCGGGCCGCGCGCAGGGACCCGTCGATCATCGGGTGCGGGCGTCCCTGGGTGAGCCGGTCGTCGCCGAAGTCGACCATCGTGTGTCCGCGGGAGGCCAGGTCGCCGCCCAGCGCCCAGGCCGGGTCGAGGGGAATGTTGGAGGCGATCGGCCCGAGCCGTTCGGTCGCGATGAGCATCGCCTCGTCGCACAGCGTGCCGCCCGCGAACAGTCCCCGCAACGCGCCCCCCGGGCGACCGCAGGGGACCGCTCCCGGCCAGTGCTCGGGGGCGCTCCAGGTCCCGCCGACGGCGCCGACCACGCGTTGCGCGGTCGCGGTCAGGTCCGGCTGTCCCGCGCCGAGCAGGCAGAACAGCACCGGGGTGGCCAGGTCGCCCGCGCGTGCGCGCACCGCCTCGGCGATCTCGGGGGCGGGGGGCTTGGACACCACGACGACGAGCTCGGTGGCCGGGTCCGCGTCCAGGAGCTCGAGCGCGCGCAGCGTGGACCGCCCGGCGACGGCGGAGGACAGGTCACGGCCGCCGACCCCGAGGCAGTGCGAGACGCCGACGCCGGCGCCATCGAGCAGCGACATCAGGTGCTGGGCGCCGGTGCCGGACGCCGCGACGATCCCGACCGGGCCCGGCCGCGCCACGTTGGCGAAGCCCAGCCCGACGCCGCCCACCACGGCCGTGCCGCAGTCGGGCCCCATCACCAGCACGCCGGCGCGGTCGGCGTACTCCTTGAGCGCCACCTCCTGCTCCAGCGGGACGTTGTCGCTGAACACCATGGTGAGCAGCCCGGCGTCGACCGCGTCCACGGCGTCGGCGAACGCGTACTCGCCCGGCGTGGAGATCAGCGCCACCGTGGCCTCGCCGGACCGGGCGGCCGCGCCGACGGTGACCGGCGGGGGAGCGGACCCGAAGCCGACGGCACCCGGGCGGCCGGACTCCGCCAGCGCCGCGTCCACCTCGCCGAGCCCGGCGGTGATCGCGTCGTCGGACTCGGCGTCGAGAGCGACCAGCATCTGGTTCGCCGCCAGGCCGGCGGGCACCTCGAACCCCATGCCCTCCGCCAGCTCCAGGTTGAGGTCGGTGGCCATCGCGACGAGGGCGGCGCGCACCCCGGACAGCGAGGCGACCCGCTTGCTGACCTGCATCAGCGTCACCGAGTCGACGTAGGCCCCGGTCCGGGTCTGCAGGGTCTTGGTCATGCGGCTCCTCGCAGGGTGCGGGTGGTCAGGGAGTACAGCGCGCCGGCCAGCAGCGCGGAGCCGGAGGTGTGCCCGACACCACGCAGTCGGTCCAGCGCGACCGCGGGGTCCTCGCCGCGGCACAGCGCGACCACCGCGTCGGCGAGCTCGGGGGTGGCGTAGCCGTCGAGCGCGTGCTGCAGCAGGCCGCGGGACACCACGGTGGTGGCACGGTGGACGAGGGCCAGGCGGGTGGCCCGGCGCCAGTGGGGGAGCCGGGGGTCGGCGGTGGCGTGCGCGGCGACCAGGGCGCCGGCGAGGACGTCGTCGCCGCTGGGGGTCAGGCCGGGCCCGGCGCCGACCAGCTCCGCGGGCACCAGACCGTGGTACGTCGGACGGACGGCCGGGCCCCCCGACACCCGGACCGCCCGGAACCACTCCAGGACCGGCCCCGGGTGGGATGGTGGTGCCAACCCGGAGGGTCGCGGAGGACTCCACCAGCGGGTAACCCGCCAGGTGGTGTCGTCGCTGTCCATGGTGCCCGCACCGACGGCGACCGCGCCACGGTCGGGCAGGGTGGACAAGACCACCGCGTTCGGCAGCAGCACCGCCTCGGGGGTGCACACGCACAGCACCGGCAGCCCCGCCACGCCGGTCTCGTAGTGCACGCTCACCCGGGTGCGGGCCGCCTCGGCCAGCCGCAGCGGCGGGCCGTCGAACAACGGCGCGAGCAGGGACGACGCTGCGCAGCCGGAGGCTGCGGTGGTCGTCGATGTCACCCAGCAGAGCCTACGGGGCGGGTAGCGTCGCCCGCATGGGAAAACTTGCCAACGATCCCGCGTTCCCCGGGCCGGATCTGCCAGCGGACGGCGCGCCGATGACGGTCTCCGCGATGCTGCGGCTGCCCGCCCTGGCCGGGGCGCAGGTGGTGGCCGGCCGGTCCGGTGTCGGCCGACCGGTGCGCAGGGCGAACGTGATGGAGGTGCCGGACATCGTGCCCTGGGTGCGGCCCGAGGGCGTGCTGCTCACCACCGGCTACCCGCTGCGGGAGCCCGGCAACGACCTGGCCGCGCTGGTGGCCGACCTCGACGACCGCGGCGTGTCGGCGCTGGCCGTCAAGCTGCACCGGTACCTGGACGCGCTCCCCGCGCGGATGCTGGCCGAAGCCGACAGTCGCGGCCTGCCGCTGGTGCTGGTGCCCGACAGCGTCGGCTTCGACGAGGTGCTCACCCAGGTGTTCACGAGCGTCGCCAGTGAGCGTGCGTCGCTGCTCGAACGGCGTGACGACGCCCACCGCCAGCTGGTCGACGCGGTCCTCGCCGGAGGCGGGCTCGCCGAGGTCGTCGGCATCGTCGGTGAGCTGTTCTCGGGGCTCGCGATGGTCACCACCGTCGACGGCCGGGTGCTCAGCGACGCCGGCAGCGACCAGCAGCGCGCCGCGGTCCGCGCCTCCTCGGTCTTCCACGCCAGCGGCCGGTTCCGTACCGAGCGGTCCACCCCGGGGCTGCACGAGGTGGCCGACCTGCCCGGTTCGCACGCGGTGGTCCCGGTGGGCGGCGGCCGCGTCGACCACGGACGGCTGGTGGTCTTCGCGGAGGACCGCGCCTTCACCCCGGCCGACCTGACCGTCCTCGAACGCGCCGCGGACGTCGCAGCGATCTGCCTCACCAAGGAGCTCGCGGTCACCGCGGTGGAGAGCAAGTACCGCGGCGACTTCCTGCGCGACGTGCTCGGCGGCCGGGCGGGCGCCGCTGCCGACGTGCTTGCGCACGCGCGCACCCTGGGTTGGGACCTCGACCAGCCGCTGGTGGTCGTGGTCGCCGCGCTGGAGACCGAGAGCGGTCCGCGGATGTCACGCGGCTACCAGGGGCCGCTCGAGCTCGAGCGGTTCTCCGCGGCCTGGTCGACGGTGGTCACCGGCAGCCACCCGGGCATCCCCGTGGTCGGCTTCGCCGCCGAGGTGGTGGCCCTGCTCCCGGTCCCGGACGGGGCCGACGAGCGCGCGGTGGTCGAGCAGGCGGTGCGCGGCGTCCGCGGGGACGGCGGTGGCGGCCGGCGCCCGTTCGCCGCCGGGGTGAGCCGGCTGGTCCGGTCCGTGGCGGACCTGCCCGGCGCCTACGAGCAGGCCCAGAAGGCGCTGACGGCCGGCCGCCGGCTGCACGGGCCGACCGCGGTGGTGCACTTCGACGACCTCGGCGTGTTCCGGTTGCTCAGCCTGATCGACGACCCCGGCGAGCTGGACCGGTTCGTCGCCGAGACGCTCAAGGACCTGGCGGACGGTACGTCGGAGGAGTCGACCACGCTGCGCGAGACGCTGCAGGTGCTGCTGGACACCAACCTGAACGTCGCGGAGACCGCACGGACCCTGCACTTCCACTACAACACGCTGCGCTACCGGATCGGCAAGATCGAGCGGATGGTCGGGCCGTTCACCACCGACCCGAACCTCCGCCTCGACCTTGCCCTCGCGCTGCGGATCGTCGCCATGCGTGCCCTGTGAGGGCCGCGCGACGAACCGACTACTTCAGGAAGCCCTGCTTCTTCAGGTAGTCGACCGCCACCTTCGAGGGGTCCTGGCCCTCGGCGCTGACCTTGGCGTTCAGCTGCGCCATCACATCGGTGGTCAGCGTGTCCGCCAGCGGCTTGAGCACCTGCAGGATCTCCGGGTGCGCCTGGTTGGTCTCCTTGCGCACGATCGGGACACCGTTGTAGAGCGGGAAGAAGCTCTTGTCGTCGTCGAGCACGGTCAGGTTGAGCGCCTTGATCCGGCCGTCGGTGGTGAACACCTCGCCGAAGTCACAGCCGCCCTTCGCGGTCTGGGTGTAGACCACGCCGGTGCCGAGGCTCTTGGTCTTGCCGCCGGTGATGCCATAGGCCTTCTTGTACCCGGGGTAGCCGTCCGGGCGGGCGGCGAACTCCGACTCCACACACACCGTGGAGCCCGGGTTCTTGCCGAGGTAGGCGGCCATGTCCGAGTCTGTCTTGACCCCGGTCTTCTGCTCGAAGTCGTTGCTCACCGCGAACGCGTAGGTGTTGTTGAACGGCGCCAGCGGACCCCAGACCAGGTTGTTCTTGGCCAGGTCCTCCTTCTTCACCGAGTCGTACATCTTCTGCGCGTCCGGGATCGGCTTGTCGTGCCCGAGGTAGGTGATCCAGCCGGTGCCCGTGTAGTCCCAGTAGACGTCGCTACCGCCCCGCAGCAGCTTCTGCCGCGTCTGGGTGCTGCCCTTGGTGTCGGTCTCGTCCAGGGCGTTCGCGCCGGCCGCGCACATCATCTTCAGGGTGAGCTGGCCGAGCAGCAGCTGCTCGTCGAACTCCTTGGACCCGACCTTGACCTTGACATTCTTGAGCGCGCTGCTGTCCACCGATCCGGCCTTGACGTCCTGGCACGGACCGGTCGCCGACGACGAGCTGCCCAGGCCGCAGCCGCTGAGCGCCGTCGTCGCCAGGGCGATCCCGGCGACCCCCGCGGTCCAGAGTCTTGCTGGCTTTCTCATCTGTTTCCCTTCATCAGTTGGTGCACGTCCCCCCGGCCGCCACCGCGGCTCACGGCGTCAACGGATGCCGCGTGGGGTGAGCGCGCGTTGCAGGATCCCGGCCGCCCAGTCCATGAGCAGGGCCAGGACGGCGATCAACGCGGCGACCGTGAACACGGCCACCGGTCGGTTGGTCTTGATGGCGCCGAACAGCGGCTGGCCGAGGCCGCCCGCGTTGAGCGCGTAGCCGAGCGGGACGGTGCCGACCGCAAGCACCAGGGCGGTGCGCGCGCCGGCGCCGATCACCGGCACCGCGAGGGGCAGCTCGACGGTGAGCATCACCCGGGCGGGCGACATGCCCATGCCGCGGGCCGCGTCCAGCACGCCCTCGTCGACCCCCTGGAGCCCGACGATGGTGTTGCGCAGCACCGAGAGCGCGGTGTACGCGGTCAGGATCAGCACCACCGCCCAGAACCCGATCCAGTAGAAGCCCACCAGCGCGAGCAGGCCCAGGCTGGGCGCCGACTGCCCGATGTTGCCGATCGCGAGGAACACCGGCCCGAGCCGGCGGGTACGGCGCCGGGTGACCAGCACGCCGAGTGGCACCGCGATCAGCAGCACCAGGAAGGCGATGGTGACGCTGAGGTAGATGTGCTGGATGGTCGCGTTGGACAGCGTGTGCGGGTTCAGCACGTTGCGCTCGATCGTGTCCAGGTTGCGGCCGCTCAGGTCGAGGAAGAGCACGGCGAGGGCGGTGCCGCACACCACCGGGGTGATCAGGTCCTGCCAGCCGAAGATCCCCGTGCGCGCCGAGCGCTCGGCCTCGGCGGACGAGAGGTGCTCGGGCTGGTCCGGCCGCTCGGTCTCGCGGGGCGCCTGGGTCTCGGTGCTCATCCGGCGCCCACCTGGTCGCTCGGGTCCTCGGCCCGCACCCGGGCGAGGATGTCGTCGACGCCGACGCTGCCGACCGGTCGGCCGTCGCGTGCCACCGTCACCGACCGCAGGCCCTTGCCGACCATCAGGTCGAGCGCCGCATGCAGCGTCGAGGAGACGTCCACCGCCTCGCCGGCGGCGCCCTCGGGGGCTGGGCCGAGCTCCAGCGAGTCCACCCGCTCGAAGTGCAGCCGCTTGAGCGCCGCACCCTCGCCGATGAACCCGGACACGAAGTCGTCCGCCGGGTGCGCCAGGATCTGCTCGGGGGTGTCGTACTGCGCGATCTGCGAGCCGACCCGGAGCACGGCGATCCGGTCGCCGAGCTTCAGCGCCTCGTCGAAGTCGTGGGTGACGAACACGATCGTCTTGCCCAGGGTCTGCTGCAGGGACAGGAACTCGTCCTGCAGCCGCGAGCGCGTGATCGGGTCCACCGCGCCGAAGGGCTCGTCCATCAGCATGATCGGCGGGTCCGCCGCGAGCGCCCGGGCCACGCCCACGCGCTGCTGCTGTCCACCGGACAGCTGCCGCGGGTAGCGCTTGCGGTACTCGTCCGGATCGAGCCCGACCACCGTGAGCATCTCGTTGACGCGGCTGTCGATCCGCTTCTTGTCCCACTTCAGCAGCTTCGGCACCAGCGCCACGTTCTGCGCGATGGTCAGGTGCGGGATCAGGCCGATCTGCTGGATCACGTAGCCGATCTTGCGGCGCAGGTGCACGTCGTCGAGGTTGGCGGCGTCCTCGCCGCCGATCGTGATGCGGCCGGAGGTGGGCTGGATCAGCCGGTTGATCATCCGCATCGTGGTGGTCTTCCCGCACCCGGACGGGCCGACCAGCACCACGATCTCGCCGGCGGGGATGTGCAGGTTGATCGCGTCGACGGCGGGGGTCTCGGTGTTCGGGTAGTGCTTGGTCAGGTCCTCGAGCTCGATCGGGACGCCGCCCGTGCGCTCCGGAGCGGTGGTCGTCGTCTGGGTCTCAGGCACGGCTCCCCCTCGGGGTGGTCAGGGTGCGGATCAAGATGAAGACTGCGTCGAACAGCAGGGCGATGGCGGTCACGAACAGCACGCACACGAGCGCCTCGTCCTTGGTGTTCACCGACCCGAGGTTGTCCAGGGCCGCGTAGCCGTACTGGCCCAGCCCGATCTGGTAGA
Source organism: uncultured Actinomycetota bacterium (assembly GCA_963728775.1). Lineage (GTDB taxonomy): Bacteria > Actinomycetota > Actinomycetes > Propionibacteriales > Nocardioidaceae > Nocardioides_B. The sequence goes on along the minus strand of CAVSLP010000014.1, from coordinate 83,104 downwards.
CGAACGCGGCGATGGCCACGATCCCCACGGTCAGCTGGGCGGACACCCGGATGCCGGCCAGGATCACCGGCCACGCGATGGGGAGCTCGATCTGCCACAGCATCCGGAACCTGCCCACGCCCATCCCACGGGCCGCGTCGAGCACGCTGGGGTCGACCGACTGCAGGCCGACGATGCCGTTGCGCACGATCGGCAGCAGCGCGTAGAGCACCAGCGGCGGCAGCACCGCCAGCAGATTGGCGCCGACCAGCGACACCAGGAATCCGAACAGCGCCACGGACGGCAGCGTGAAGCCGACCGCGGTCGCGGAGATGGTGAGGTTCCCCAGCGTCTTCCAGCGGTAGGTTCCCACCGCGATCAGCAGTCCGAGGACGGTAGCGATCAGGATGGAGTAGAGCGAGAGCAACGCGTGCTGCTCGGTGTCGAGGATGATCTTGCTGGCGTGCTCGGACAGGTACTCGCCGAAGGAGAGTCCGCCCACGGGCGCCACCTCCTTCGGGTCGTGTTCACCTAGTTCTCAGCAGATTCCTCATGAATTCACAGTCATTGACCCTAGCGGGTCCGTTTTCACGGTCGGAGGCTGGCCTAGTCCTACCCCCAGCATTTTGGCACAGATGCACAACCACTCGACGTTCGATTCGGCAACAGTTCGGACCGCGTCGGCATGCGCCCGGACCCGATCTGGTGCACAGTGACCGTGACCCGCGTGACCTGGGTCACTCAGGCGCGCCGTACCCGACCGGGCGGCGCTGGGCAGGGAGGCCGGCAATGGCAGTGAGCTGGAAAGTCGTCTACGAAGGCAAGACGCCGCCCCCCGGGGCGGCCGTAGCGCCCGACGAGCGACTGTCCTGGGGGAGGACCGTCGGACTCGGGGCGCAGCACGTGGTGGCGATGTTCGGCGCCACGTTCGTGTTCCCGATCGTGATGGGGCTGAACGCGAACCTCGCGATCATGATGAGCGGCATCGCCACGATCTGCTTCCTGCTGATCGTGAAGAACAAGGTGCCCAGCTACCTGGGAACCTCGGCGTCGTTCGTGGGTGGGGCGACGGCCATCTACGCCCAGAAGGGTGGGCCCTCCGACGTCACCGGCGCGATCCTGGTCGCCGGCGTGGTGCTGGCGCTCGTCGGCCTGGTGATCCACTTCCTCGGCTCGCACGTCGTCAACGCGGTGCTGCCGCCCGTGGTCACCGGCGCGGTCGTGATGCTGATCGGGTTCAACCTGGCCCCGGTGGCGACCCAGACCTACATGCCCTCCGACCCGTGGATCGCGCTGATCACCATGACCGCGGTCATCTTGATGGCGGTGGGCTTCCGGGGCTTCCTCGGCCGCATCGCCATCTTCCTGGGGCTGATCTTCGGCTACCTGGTCTCCTGGCTCGCCGACCTGCTGTTCGGCAAGACCAGCCTGCCGCTGCCGAGCAGCGCCGACCCCGGCCCGCACTGGCGGGTGGACTGGACCGCGGTCAGGGACGCGAGCTGGTTCGGCTTCCCCAAGCACACCGCCGACGGGCTGGTCGGCAACCAGCTGCAGGCGGGCAACCTGGGCGCGGTCGGCTGGCACCTGCCGAGCTTCTCGATCACCTTCACGCTCCTCGTGCTGCCCGCGGTGATCGCGTTGATCGCCGAGAACGTCGGCCACGTCAAGGCGGTCTCCGAGATGACCAGGACGGACCTCGACCCCTACATGGGCCGCGCGGTCGCCGCCGACGGCGTCGGCACGGTCATCGCCTCGGCGGTCGGCGGCTCGCCCACCACCACCTACGCGGAGAACATCGGCGTGATGGCGGCGACCCGGGTGTACTCCACCGCCGCCTACTTCGTGGCGGCGTTCACGGCGGTCCTGCTCGGCCTGGTGCCGAAGTTCGGGGCGATCGTGAACCAGACCCCGCCCGGGGTGCTCGGTGGGATCACGCTGGTGCTCTACGGCATGATCGGCCTGCTCGGCGCCAAGATCTGGAAGGAGAACGGGGTCGACTTCTCGCGACCGGTCAACCTGGTCCCGGTCGCGGCCGGCATCATCTTGGCCATCGGCAACGGCGAGCTGAAGTTCACCGACAGCTTCACGCTCAGCGGGATCGCCCTCGGCACGCTGGTCGCGGTCCTCGGCTACCACCTCGCGAACGCGTTTGCGCCGAAGGACCTCGACGAGGGTGCGATCATCGTGGCAGGGCCGCCCGGGTCCCAGACCGAGGACGACGTGCCCGGCCACGAGCACGGCACCCACCGCCACTAGCCGCCGCCCGAAGGAAGCTCGTGAAGCCACCCGCGTTCACCTACCACCGCCCGACCACCCTCGACGAGGCCCTGCGCCTGCTGACCGAGCTGGGGGAGCAGGGCAAGGTGCTCGCGGGTGGCCAGAGCCTGGTGCCGTTGATGTCGATGCGGCTGGCCGCACCCGGACACCTCGTCGACATCAACCACCTCAGCGAGCTCGACACCGTCGAGGTCACCCGCGACCACGTGCGTGTCGGCGCGTTGGCGCGGCACTCGCGGGTCGAGCACGACGCCCGGGTCCACGACGCCGTACCCCTGCTCCGGCAGGCCCTGGAGCACGTGGCGCACCCGACGATCCGCAACCGGGGTACGACGGTCGGCAGCCTGGTGCACGCCGACCCGGCAGCCGAGATACCGGCGGTGCTCGCGATCCTCGACGGGGTGCTGGAGGTCCGCAGCGCCACCGGCAGCCGCGAGGTCGCGGCCCGCGACCTGTTCCTCGGACCGATGGAGAGCTCGTTGCGTCCCGGTGAGCTGGCCGTCGCCGCACGCTTCCACCGGCCCCCGCCGGGCAGCGGCTCGGCGTTCGTGGAGCTGGCCCGCCGGCACGGTGACTACGCGCTGGCCGGGCTCGCCGCGCTGGTCACCACGGACCCGGACGGTGCCATCACGGCCGCGCGGGCGGCGCTGATCAGCCTGGGTCCCGGGCCGGTGCGCGTCGACCTCACCGAGGCGGTGACCGGCAGCGGCGGCGGGTTCGACCCGGCCCGGGTCCGCGACCTGGTGGACGCGCGGATCGAGCCGGAGGCCGACATCCACGCCACCGCCGACTACCGTCGCCACCTCGCGCACGTGCTCACCGAGCGGGCCCTGGGCGCCGCGCACGACCGGGCGGTCCGGCGCGACGGGAGGGCGGCATGAGCGAGACCCTCGTGCCCGTGGCGTTCACGGTCAACGAGACGCCGTACTCCCTGGAGCTGCCGGCCCGCCGGCTGCTCTCCGACGCCCTGCGCCACGACCTGCGGCTGACCGGCACCCACGTCGGCTGCGAGCACGGCGTGTGCGGGGCCTGCACGGTGCTCGTCGACGGCGCACCGGTCCGCTCGTGCCTGATCTTCGCGGTCAGCCTGGACGGCGCCCGGATCACCACCGTCGAGGGCTGCTGTGCGCCGGACGGCGGGATGGGACCGGTCCAGCAGGCGTTCCAGGACTGCCACGCCCTGCAGTGCGGGTTCTGCACGCCCGGGTTCATCACCACCATCACCGCCTACCTCGAGCAGCAGCCGGCCCCCACGGCCGAGCAGGCCCGGGAGGCGATCAGCGGCAACCTGTGCCGGTGCACCGGCTACCAGAACATCGTCGCCGCCGTGCAGCGCGCCGCCGAGCTGAGGGCGGACACATGACGACCAAGCTGTTCGGCCAGCCGGTCAAGCGCTCCGAGGACCCCCGGCTGGTCACCGGAAACGGCCGCTACCTCGACGACCTCGGGCACGACGCGTGGGAGGCGGCGTTCGTGCGCAGCCCGCACGCGCACGCCCGGATCGTCGGCATCGACGTCACCGACGCCCTCGAGGTGGAGGGCCTGGTCGCGATCTACACCTACGAGGACCTGGTCGCCGACAGCGAGGAGCACGGGACCCGGGTCGCCGAGCCGCTGCCGCTGCTGATCCCGCACCCCACCCTGACCCACGGGCGCACCCAGCACGCGCTGGCCGGGCAGGAGGTGAACCACGTCGGTGAGGCGATCGTGATGGTGGTCGCCACCGACCGCTACCTCGCCGAGGACGCGGCGTCGCGGATCCGCGTGGACTACGAGTTCCTGCCCGCGGTCGTGGGGGTCGAGGCCGCGCGCGCCGCCGAGCACCTGGTCCACGAGGACGTGCCCGGCAACGTCGCCGCGGTGATGGTGCAGCAGACCGGCGACGCGGACGCCGCCATCGACCGGGCGCCGCACGTGCTGGAGCTCGACCTCGCGATCGAGCGCAGCGCGTCGATGCCGATGGAGGGCAAGGGGGTGCTGGCGCGCTGGGACGCCGACGACCGCTCGCTGCTGGTGCACACCTCCACGCAGACCTCGACGAGCGTGCGGCAGGCCATCGCCGCCAAGCTCGCGCTGCCGGTGGACCGGGTGGAGGTGGTCACCCCCGACGTCGGCGGCGGGTTCGGCGTGAAGATCGTGCACCCGTGGCCCGAGGAGGTGCTGGTCCCGTGGGCCGCGCTCCGGCTGGGCCGCCCGGTGAAGTGGACCGAGGACCGCCGCGAGCACTTCGTCTCCAGCGCGCACGAACGCGGCCAGCTGCACCACGTGCGGGTCGGCTACGACGACGGCGGCCGGCTGCTGGGGCTGTCGGTGCGGTTCTGGCACGACAACGGCGCCTACATCCCCTACGGCCTGATCGTGCCGATCATCACCTCGACCCAGCTGCTCGGCCCCTACAAGCCGGCGGTCTACCGGGTCGAGTTCACCAGCCTGTACACCAACACGGTCATCGTGACGCCGTACCGCGGGGCCGGCCGGCCGCAGGGCTGCTTCGTGATGGAGCGGACCATGGACGCGATCGCCGCGGACCTGGGGCTCGACCGCACGGTGGTGCGCGAGCGGAACTTCATCCAGCCCGAGGAGATGCCCTACGACCAGGGCCTGGTGTTCCAGGACGGCCGGCAGCTGATGTACGACTCCGGCGACTTCCCGGCCTCGCTGGCCAAGCTCAAGGAGCTCGTCGGCTGGGACGGTTTCACCGCGTTCCGGGACCAGGCGCGCGCCGAGGGTCGCCGGGTCGGCATCGGGCTGGCCTGCTACGTCGAGGGCACCGGGGTGGGTCCGTACGAGGGTGGCCACATCCGGGTGGAGACCGACGGCACCGTGGTCGTCTCGACCGGGCTGACCACCCAGGGGCAGGGCCACCAGACCATGCTGGCGCAGATCGTCGCCGACGAGCTGGGCGTGCCGTTCGAGCGGGTCCGGGTGACCACCGGGGACACCCGCCGGTTCAAGTACGCCGTGGGCACGTTCGCCTCGCGGACCGCGGTGATGAGCGGCAGCGCGGTGGCGCTGACCGCGCGTCAGGTCCGGGCCAAGGCGCTGCGGATCGCGGCACAGGCGCTCGAGGCGGACGCCGAGGACCTGGAGATCGTCGACGGCCAGGTCCGGGTCCGGGGCACCGGCGACGGGCAGGTCGGCAGCATCGACCTCGGCGCGGTCGCCGTGCTGTCCAACCCGCTGCGCTACGCCTTCGACGAGGCTGCCGCGCGGGCCACCCAGTTCGCCTCACCGGCCGACCCGGACCGGCCGCCGGTCGGCGAGGGCGAGTCGCCGGGACTCGAGGGCAGCGACTTCTACTCGCCGACCCGCTCGACGTTCGCCAACGGGATGCACGCGGTCGTCGTGGAGACGGACCCGGAGACCGCCGCCGTCCGGATCCTGCGCTACTGCGTGGTGCACGACTGCGGCACGCTGATCAACCCGATGATCGTCGAGGGGCAGATCCACGGCGGGGTCGCCCAGGGTGTCGGCGGCGCCCTCTACGAGCGGATGGAGTACGCCCCCGACGGGCAGCTGCTCAACGCCTCCTACATGGACTTCCTGATGCCCTACGCCTCCGAGGTGCCGACCATCGAGATCGACCACCTGGTCACCCCGTCGCCGCTGAACCCGCTCGGGGTCAAGGGCGCCGGCGAGGCCGGGGTGATCCCGGGCTCGGCGGCCATCGCCTCGGCCATCGAGGACGCCGAGGGCATCCCGATCCGGCGGATGCCGATCTCCCCGAGCGAGCTCTTCCATCTCCGCGCCGAACGACAGGACGACAGATGAACATCACCGGCACCTCCACCCTGGCCGCCGACCGGGCCCGCGTCTGGGCGGCGTTGAACGACCCCTCGGTGCTGGTCGCGACCATCCCGGGCTGCCAGCGGCTGGAGGCGCTCGGCGGCGACGCGTACAAGATGACGGTCGCGGCGGGCGTGGGGTCGATCAAGGGCGTGTACGACGGCGAGGTCCGCCTCACCGACCAGCAGGAGCCCGGGTCGTTCCGGATGCAGGCGCAGGGCGCGGGCGCTCCGGGGACCATCGGCGCGGACGTGGCGGTCACGCTGGTGGAGGGGCCCGATGGCGGCACCGAGCTGACCTACGCGGCCGACGCCGTGGTCGGCGGGATGATCGGCGGGGTCGGTCAACGGATGCTGACCGGGGTCTCGAAGAAGATGGCGGCGGAGTTCTTCGCCAACGTCGACACGGTGCTGGCCGGCGGCCCCGCCCCCTCCGGCCGCGCCGCAGCCCGCCCCGGCGCGCCCGCGCACCCGGCGGCGCCCGCGCAGCCCACCCCGGCGGCGCCCGCGCAGCCCACCCCGGCGGCGCCCGCGCCGGGCACCGTGTTCACCGCGCCTGCCCCCGCCCCGGCCCGGGGCGGGACCGGGTTCGCGCTCGGCGTCGTGGTCGGGGCTGCCGCCGCGCTCGCCGGCGCCCTGGTCGGCGGCTGGATCGCCGGCCGCCGGCACCGATGACCGGTGCCCAGCAGTGACCCGCGGACCAGGTTCGCACCCCGACATCGGAGCGTAAGAGTGAGTGCATGAGCGACATCGACGTCTACAGCAGCGCCCGGGCGATGGCGGCCGCCGTCGCGGGCCGGCAGATCTCGGCCCGTGAGCTGCTGGACCTGCACCTGGAGCGGATCGCCGCGGTCAACCCCGCGGTGAACGCGGTGGTGAGCCTGGACGCCGAGCGGGCCCGTGCCGGGGCCGCCGAGGCCGACGAGCTGACGGCGTCCGGGGCCCGGCTCGGCCCGCTGCACGGGCTGCCGTTCGCGTTCAAGGACACCCACGAGGTGGCGGGCTGGCGGACCACGTTCGGCTCCCCGTTGCGCGCCGACTACGTGCCCCGGCGCGACGAGCTCATCGTGGAGCGGATCCGGGCCGCCGGCGCCGTACCCGTCGGCAAGACCAACGTGCCGGAGTGGGCGGCGGGCTCGCACACCTTCAACCCGGTCTTCGGCACCACCCGCAACCCCTACGACCTGTCCCGGTCGGCGGGCGGCTCGAGCGGCGGGGCCGCGGCCGCGCTGGCCAGCGGGATGGTGCCGCTCGCCGACGGCAGCGACATGGGCGGCTCGCTGCGCAACCCGGCATCGTTCTGCAACGTGGTCGGGCTGCGGCCCAGCGTCGGACGGGTGCCCGCCTGGCCGAGCACCAACGCCTGGGAGCTCACCTCGGTGGGCGGCCCGATGGCCCGCTCCGTGGAGGACCTGGCGCTGCTGCTCTCCGTGGTCGCCGGGCCGAGCACCCGGGCACCGCTGTCCCTGGAGACCCCGGGGTCGGCGTTCGCGCCGCCCCTGGTGGGCGGGCTGGCCGGGCTGCGGGTGGCGCTCTCGGTCGACCTCGGCGGCGCCTTCCAGGTCGACCACGCGGTGGCCGACGTGGTCCGGGCCCAGGCCGGGGTGTTCGAGGACGCCGGGGCCGTGGTGGAGGAGGCGCACCCGGTGCTGCACAGCGCCGACGCCGCGTTCCGCACCCTGCGCGCCTGGCTGTTCCAGCACCGGTTCGGGTCGATGCTCGACAAGCGGCCCGAGGCGTTCAAGCAGTCGCTGCGGGACAACATCCTGCTGGGCGCGGACCTGACCGGCGCGGACGTGGCACGGGCCTACCAGCAGCTCACCTCGATCGCCGACCGGGTGCGCTCGTTCTTCGATGACTACGACGTGCTGGTGCTCCCGGTGAGCCAGGTGCCGCCGTTCAGCGTCGACGAGGAGTTCCCCGCCACCATCAACGGCGAGCCCCAGGCGACGTACCTGGACTGGATGCGCTCGGCCTACCTGATCACCGTCACCGGCTGCCCGGCGATCTCGGTGCCCGCCGGGTTCACCGCCGAGGGCTGGCCGGTCGGCGTCCAGCTCGTCGCCGCCCCCCGCAACGAGCGGCGCCTGCTCGAGGTCGCGCACGCGTTCGAGCGGGCCACCCGCGTCGGCGACCGCCGACCCACCTTCGAGGACGCGACATGACCAACGACCGCAGGATCCGCATCGGCATCGACACCGGCGGCACGTTCACCGACGTCGTCGCGGTGGACGAGGAGACCGGTGAGCTCGCCGCGACCAAGACCCCGTCCACGCCCCAGGACCCGGCCGTGGGTTTCATGACCGGTGTGCACAAGGTGCTGGACCGGCTCGGGCTCAGCGGTGCCTCCGTGAGCGCGGTCAGCCACGGCACCACGGTGGCCACCAACAAGCTGCTCGAGGGCAAGGTCGAGAACCTCGGGTTCCTCACCACCGAGGGCTACGAGTTCATGCTGGAGATCGCCCGGCAGTCCGTGCCCGACGGCTACGGCAACTCCTACTTCTGGGTGAAGCCGGACCGGATCGTCCCGGCGCACCGGGTCCGGACCGTTGGTGGCCGGCTCGCGGTCGGGGGCGAGGAGATCCGCCCGTTCGACGTCGAGGGTGCGGTGGCGGCCGCCCGATGGTTCCGGAAGACCGGCATCAACACCATCGGGGTGTGCTTCCTGCACTCCTACGCGAACGACGCCCACGAGGTCGCGATGCGCGAGGTGCTGGCGCGCGAGCACCCGGACGCGGTGGTGTCGATCTCCAGCGAGGTGCTCCGCGAGTACCGCGAGTACGAGCGCTCGGTGACCACGCTGGTGGACGCCGCGGTCAAGCCGAACATCCGCCGCTACGTGGCCAACATCGCCTCCCACCTGTCGCGGCTGGGTGACCCGGAGGCGGGGTCCGGAGAGTCCACGGCGCAGGTGACCGACCGTGGGGGGTCCACGGGGGGCGGAGCCCCCCGTGCGGTGCCGTTCTACGTGATGAAGAGCAACGGGGGAGTGCTCTCCGCGGAGGAGGTCGTGCACCAGCCGATCACCACCGTGCTGTCCGGTCCCGCCGCCGGCGCGCTGGGGGCCGCGGTGGTCGCCGAGAAGGCCGGCTTCCCGCAGGTGGTCACCCTCGACGGCGGGGGTACGTCGACCGACGTGACCGTCGTGGTCGAGGGTCGGCCCGCGCTCACCACCGAGGGCCACGTCGGGGCGTACCCGAGCAAGATCCCGATGATCGACGTGGTGACCGTCGGCGCCGGAGGCGGGTCCATCGCCTGGGTCTCCCCGGAGGGCACGCTGAAGGTGGGGCCGCAGTCGGCCGGCGCCGACCCGGGCCCGATGTGCTACGGCTCCGGCGGTGCGGCAGCCCACGATCACCGACGCGCACGCGGTGCTGGGCAGGATCCCGCCGCACCTGCTCGGCGGCGAGGTCCCGCTCGACGTGGAGCTGGCCGCCCAGGGGATCGGGACCCTCGCCGAGCGGCTCGGCCTGGGCTTCGAGGCGTGCGCCCAGGGGGTGCTGGAGATCTCCGCGTGGAACCAGGCGAACGCGCTGCGGCAGATCACCGTGAACCGCGGGCTCGACGTCCGGGACTTCACCATGGTCACCTTCGGCGGGTCCGGGTCCCTGCTCGCGTGCCGGCTGGTGGACCTCCTCGGCCTCGAGGGCGTGCTGGTCCCGTCGAACCCCGGGAACCTCTCTGCGTACGGCCTGCTCACGGTCGACGTACGCAACGACTACGTGCAGACGCACGTGTCCCGGCAGTCCGGGCTCGACGCCGGCACCGTCCGCCAGGTGCTCGAGGAGCTCACCGCCAAGGCCGACGCGGCGCTCGCCCGGGAGGGCTTCGCGGTGGCGGACCGGCGCTTCGTGCGGACCGCGGACCTGCGCTACTACGGGCAGGCCTACGAGGTGCGTGTCGACGTCCCGGACGAGCCGGTCGACGCGGAGCTGCTGGCCGCCGTGGCCGCCCGGTTCCACGACGAGCACAAGAGCCTCTACGACTACGACTTCCGCGACGACCCCCGCCAGGAGGTGGAGTGGGTGAACCTGCGGGTCACCGGCGTGGGACCGATCCGCAAGCCCGAGGTGCTCGAGGTCGCCGCGGGCGCCGGTCCGGAGTCCGCGCGGACCGGGACCCGGCGGGTGTGCTTCGACGAGTGGGTCGAGACCGCCGTCTACGACCGGGCGCGGCTCGGCGCCGGGGACGTGGTCGAGGGCCCGGCGGTGCTCGAGGAGTTCAGCTCCACGGTCCCGCTGCACCCCGGCTTCACCGCCCGCGTCGACAGCTACGGGAACCTGATCATCACGAGGAGCACCTCATGACCGACTTGTCAGGCGCTGAGCGCGCCATGACGACCTCAGCGCCTGACAAGTCGGCCGGGGGCGGAGCCGCGCCCGACCCGGTGCTGGTGGAGATCGTCGCGGGCTACCTGGCGTCGGTCGAGCTGGAGGTGGAGACCGCGATCGGGCGCACCTCGCGGTCGCCGATGATCCGCGACGCCCACGACTACCGCGCGGGGATCCACGACCGGCGGCTGCGCAAGCTCACCGGGCGGTCCTACTCGGCGCTGGTGCACCCGGTGGTGCGCGACTACCCGATCGAGACGATGCGGCCGGGGGACGTGTTCTTCCACAACGACGTGTACCTGTCCGAGGGCGGCATCGGGCACCTGCCCGACCTGTGCGTGACCGCGCCGGTCTTCCACGACGCGGGCGACGGCGCGGGGCCGCAGGTCGTGGCCTTCGTGCAGGCGTTCGGCCACCACGACGACATCGGCGGCGCCGTACCCGGGTCGATGCCCAGCCACGCCACCAGCGTGTTCGAGGAGGGCCTGATGGTCCCGCCGATCCGACTGTGGGACCGGGGCGTGCCCTGCGAGCAGGCGCTGAAGATCATGACCCGCAACTCCCGGATGCCGGAGTCGCTCGCGGCCGACCTGGACGCGGAGTGCTCCGCGTGCCTGATGGGGGCCCGCCGGATGGGGGAGCTGTTCACCCGCTACGGGCGCGCCACAGTCGAGTCCTGCTTCGAGGCGATCCTCGACAAGACCACCGCCACCTTCCGCCGGGAGATCCTGTCCAAGATCCCGGTGGGGGAGTACGTCTGGGAGGACTACGCCGAGCACGACGGCGTCGACGCGCCCCGGCTGCACACCCAGCGGATCACGCTCACCAAGACCGCGGCCGACGACCCCGGCGGCGAACGCCTGGTGCTGGACTTCCACGGCACCGCGCCGCAGGCCAGGGGCCCGATCAACCACTGCGGCGACTACGCCGACGGCAACTTCCTGAAGAAGTGGCTGGCCCCGATCCTGCGCAACCTGGCCGACTCGCCGGAGCGGATGGCCGAGCTGGACGTGAACGAGGGCGTGGTGCCGCTGATCGAGATGCGCTTCCCGCCGCCGGGCACCCTGCTGACGCCGGTCTTCCCCGCGCCCACCAACGCCCGGACCTTCGTGATCCTGCGGCTGCTCGGCGTGCTGGCCGGTGTGCTGGCCAAGGCCGTCGACGGGCGGATGCCGGCGGACCAGGAGACGATCCGCTACACCGGCGTGTACGGCGAGGACCTCGACGGGGCGCCGTACCTGATGCGTGAGGTGCTCGGCGGCGGGTCGGGTGGGCGGTACTACGCCGACGGCGAGGACACCATCCACGTGGTCCCGGACTCCCGGAACCTGCCCAGCGAGTTCTCCGAGGCCCGGTTCCCGTTCGTCGTCGAGCGGCTCGGCCTGGCCGTGGACAGCGGGGGAGCCGGGCGGCACCGGGGCGGCCTGGGCTACGAGAAGCACATCCGGATGCTCAAGGACGCGCACTTCATGTCGATCGCGGACCGCTCGATCCTGTCCTGCTGGGGCGTGAAGGGCGGCCGCGCCGGCAAGCCGTTCCAGGTCACCATCGACCCAGGCGGCCCGCGCGAGCGCGAGGTGGACGCGCTCGCCGACGACGAGCCGGTGCGCGCCGGCGAGGTGATCCGGATCCGGACCACCGGCGGCGGCGGGTGGGGCGACCCGCTCGAGCGGCCGTACGACGAGGTGGCGCGCGACGTGCTGTGGGGGAAGGTGTCCCGCGACGCCGCCCGCGCCGACTACGGCGTGGTGGTGACCGGGCCCGCGGAGGAGCCCACCGTGGACCTCGGCGCCAGCGAGGCCCTGCGCGGGCAGCTGCGCGCCGGCCGCGGCGAGCAGCCGTTCTTCGACCGGGGCCCGGGCTACGCGACGCTGGCCGCGGGTGCGGCGGCCGCCGACGTGGACTGGGTGGCGCCGCACGAACGTGCCTCCGCCGGAGGCCCGGCGTGACCGGGGGCGGCCGGCTCACGGTGGTGACCGGCGGCGGCCGCGGGATCGGGGCCGCCGTCGCGGTCCGGCTCGCCGCGCAGGGGCACGACCTGGTGCTCGGCTACGCACGTGACGAGGCGGCCGCCGAGGGCACCGCGGACCGGGTGCGCGCGGCCGGCGCCTCCTGCCGGACGTTCCGGCTGGACGTGGCCGACCCCGACCAGGTGGAGGGGCTGTTCGACGCGGTCGCCGAGTGGGGGCGGCCGACCGGCGTGGTCAACAACGCCGGGGCCACCCTGCACGTCGGCGACCTGGCGGACACCCCCGCCGACGTGGTCCGGCGCGTGGTCGAGGTGAACCTGACCGGCGCGATCCTGGTCGCCCGGCGGGCCGTGCGCGACCTGCCCGCCGGCGGGGCCGTGGTCAACATCTCGTCGGCGGCGGCGACGCTGGGCTCACCGCACGAGTACGTCCACTACGCCGCCGCGAAGGCCGGGCTCGACGCGCTGACGGTGGGCCTGGCAGCCGAGGTCGCCGGGCGCGGGATCCGGGTGAACGCCGTCGCCCCCGGGATCGTGCGCACCGACATCCACGCCGCGGCCGGGGACGCGGGACGCGTCGAGCGGGTCGGCGCCGCGGTGCCGATCGGTCGCGCCGGGGAGCCCGAGGAGGTCGCCGAGGCGGTCGCCTGGCTGCTGGGCGACGCCTGCCCGTACGCAACCGGGGCGGTGCTCCGGGTGGCCGGTGGCCGATGAGGGGGCAGCACGGTCGCGCGCGGCGTGGCTCAGGCGGTGCCCGCCTTCGCGTTCGCCACGTAGGACTCGGGGTCCTTGTCCCGGGGAGACGCGATGCCGTGCGCCGCGCGCAGCGACTCGTAGCGCAGGAACCGGACCGCGAGGTCGTGCCGCAGCTCGAGGCTCGCCCGCTGCCGGAAGTCCGCGAGATCCTGCCGCTCCTCCTCGCCCATGTGGTCGCTGTTGGCGATCCGGCACTCGATGACGGCCTTCCACCAGTCCTCGCTGCCGGTCGGGTGGTCGCCGACCTTCCGGATCGCCTCCCGGATGTCGTTGTGGTCCTTGACCGCGTCCTCGACCTCCTCGTCGGCGCTGTCCGCGTCGGCGGCGCCGCGCCCGAGCCGGAGCAGCTCCGGGTAGAAGTGCAGCTCCTCGGCCTCCGCGTGCGTCTCGAGCAGGATCTCCAGGCGCTTCCACAGCGCCGCCAGGGTCTCCGTGTCGTCGCGCGGCACCTCGTCGAGCATCGCGAACATCCGTCGCTGCTCGGCGTGCTGGTGCAAGATCACCTCGGTGATGTCCATCGGCCCTCCTGGGCGGTTGCGTGTCGCCGTCACCCTGTCCCTACCCAGCGACGCCGCCGAGCACACGGTCGGACGGGACCCGGTCGCCCGACCCGCACGGAGGTACGTCGATGAGGGTGCTGCTCGCGCTCGGCGGCAACGCGATGACCTCGCCCGACGGCCGGGCCCGGCCCGAGGACCAGATCGCGGCCGCGCGGGTCGCGATGGAGAGCGTCGCCGACCTCATCGAGCACGGACTCGAGGTCGTGGTCACGCACGGCAACGGCCCGCAGGTCGGCAACCTGCTGGTCAAGAACGAGCTGGCCGCGTCCGTCGTGCCGCCGGTGCCGCTCGACTGGTGCGGGGCGCAGACCCAGGCGACGCTCGGCTTCATCCTGATGAACGCGCTGGACGAGGCGCTCGCGCGCCGTGGTGCCGCCCGGCCGTCCGCGACCGTGGTCACCCGCACCCGGGTCGACGCCGGGGACCCCGGGTTCACCCGGCCCTCCAAGCCGATCGGCCGGTTCCTGCCGGCCGAGGAGGCGGCGGTGCTGGTGGACCACGGCGAGACCTGGGAGGACCGCGGCGAGAAGGGCTGGCGGCGCGTGGTCGCGTCGCCCGAGCCGCTGGAGATCCTCGACGCGGCCGCCGTGCAGGCGCTCGTCCAGGCGGGCTTCGTCGTCGTCACCAACGGCGGCGGCGGCATCCCCGTGGTCCGCGAGCACGGCGTGCTGCGCGGGGTCGAGGCAGTCATCGACAAGGACCTCGGGGCCGCGCTGCTCGGCCGCACGGTCGCCGCGGACGTGCTGGTGATCGCCACCGACGTGCCGAACGCGGTGCTCCGCTACGGCAGCCCCGACGCGGAGCCGCTCGGCCGCGTCACCGTCACCGAGCTGCGCGGGCTGGCCGCCCAGGGGCACTTCGCCAGCGGCTCGATGGGCCCCAAGGTCGACGCCGCCTGCCGGTTCGTCGAGGCGGGCGGTGCGTACGCCGTGATCGGCAGCCTCGAGCAGATCGTCGACGCCGCGGCCGGCAACGCCGGCACCGTCGTCGTACCCAACCCAACCAAGGAGAACGCAGATGCCTGAGCCCATCGAGGTCCGCAAGGTCCCGATCCTGAACGTGTCCGACGCCGGCGGGCTGGCCGAGCTGATCGACTCGGGCGTGCTCGAGGCCGACCGGGTGGTCGCGGTGATCGGCAAGACCGAGGGCAACGGCGGCGTCAACGACTACACCCGGATCATCGCCGACCGGGCGTTCCGGGAGGTGCTCGTCGCCAAGGGCAGCCGGAGCGCCGAGGAGGTCAAGCAGGTCCCGATCGTCTGGTCCGGCGGCACCGACGGGGTGATCAGTCCGCACGCGACGATCTTCGCCACCGTGCCCGGGGCGCAGGCCGCGCGGACCGACGAGCCACGGCTCACCGTCGGGTTCGCGATGAGCGAGGTGCTGCAGCCCGAGGACATCGGCCGGGTGGCGATGATCGAGAAGGTCGCCGACGCCGTGCGGGTGGCGATGGAGCGGGCCGGGATCACCGACCCCGCCGACGTGCACTACGTGCAGACCAAGACCCCGCTGCTGACCATCCACACCATCCGGGACGCGAAGAGCCGCGGCAAGACGGTGTGGACCGAGCACACCCACGAGTCGATGGACCTGTCCAACGGCTGCACGGCGCTCGGCGTCGCGGTCGCCCTGGGCGAGGTCGAGATGCCGACCGACGCCGACGTGATGCACGACCGGTCGCTGTACTCCAGCGTCGCCTCCTGCTCCAGCGGGGTCGAGCTCGACCGGGCCCAGGTGGTGGTGGTGGGCAACGCTCGCGGGGTCGGCGGGCGCTACCGGATCGGCCACTCGGTGATGCGCGACGCGCTCGACCAGGACGGCATCTGGGAGGCAATCCGAGACGCCGGCCTCGACCTGCCGGAGCGCCCGCGCAGCGCGGACCTGCGGGGCCGGCTGGTCAACGTGTTCCTCAAGTGCGAGGTCAGCCAGGACGGCACGGTGCACGGCCGGCGCAACGCGATGCTGGACGACTCCGACGTGCACTGGCACCGGCAGATCAAGTCCTGCGTCGGCGGGGTCACCGCCGCGGTCACCGGCGACCCGGCGGTCTTCGTGTCGGTGTCGGCCGCGCACCAGGGCCCCGACGGCGGCGGCCCGGTCGCGGCGATCGTCGACCTCGGCGAGGAGCCCACCGGCTACGTCCCGCCGGAGGGCTGAGGACCCGGGCCGTTCAGAGCGCCCGGATCCCCCAGGAGGAGGAGTGCTCGTCCCCGTCGGAACCGGCGGGGGCGAGCACCACCAGGTCCTCGCCGGTGCCGAACGCGTTGGGCGGCGCGGTCATCGGCTCCACCGCGAGCGACCGGCGCCGGTCGGCCTCGGGCAGCGTGTCGCCGGTGAACACCTGCACCCACCGGTGCGCGGCGTCCATCCAGACCTCCACGGCGCGGCCGGACACCGGGTCGCGCAGCTGCACCTCGACGCGGCCGGACTCCGAGCGGTCCAGATCCGTGAACGGCGTGTCCAGGAGGATGCCGCGGATCGGCCGGGCCACCCGGTAGTCGTACTCGCTGTCCTCGACGCCCTCGCGCCCGTCCGGGATGTTCACCTCGTCGACGGTCAACCTCGTCGAGGCCGGCACGGTCAGCTCCCAGCCGTCCACCGGGCCGTCGCCCACCGTGACGTAGGGGTGCGCGCCCTGGGCGTACGGCGCCGGGCGGCTGCTCAGGTTCGTCGCCGTGACCGTGACGGTCAGCCCGTCGGCGGAGAGGTCGTAGAGCACGTGCAGGTCGACCGTCCACGGGTAGCCGGGCTGCGCCATCAACCGGTGGATCAGCGACACGGAGTGCGCGGTGCGCTCCTCCAGCGTCCACGGCGCCCACCGGGTCAGCCCGTGGCTGGCGTTCCCGAGCGCCGGCTCGCTGAGCGGCAGCTGCTGCTCCTGCCCGTCGAACGTGTAGCGGCCCCCGGCGATCCGGTTGGGCCACGGCAGCAGCAGCTGCCCGCGGCCCCCGACGGCGCGTTCGTCCTCGCCGAAGCCCGCGACGACCGGCTGCCCGTCGTACTCGAGGACGCGCAGGCCCGCACCCGCCTCGGTGACCACCGCGCGGTAGCCCCCGCCGGTGATCTCGTACTGCTCCCCACTGGGCGCGACCACGCGCCACCTCCTCTGGTCGATTGGGGCCCACCCTGCCACGAAACCCAGGTGCGGCCGGGTGGATCGCTGCCTACGCTCCCGGCATGGAGCTGACGCTGCGTGGACTCACGTCCTGCGACATCCCGGCGTGGAACCGGCTGCTCGCCGAGGTCGTGGCGGCCGACGACACCGGCGAGCACTACAACGAGGCGGACCTGGCCGAGGAGCTCGACAACCCGGAGCTCGAGCCCGGTGACTACGTGGGAGCCTTCGACCGTGCCGACCTGGTCGGCTACTACGAGGTGCGCGGCCGGGCGGTGTCGGCGGGACTCCTCAAGATCGGGACCGCCGGCAGCACCCGTCCCGACCGGCGCGGGCGGGGCGTCGGCACGCTGATGGTCGCGGCGATGCTGGCCCGCGCGGGAGAGGTGCACCGGGCCCGCCACCCGCACGGCACGGCCCGGCTGATGTCGACCGGGCTGTCCAGCAGTACCGCCCAGCAGTCGCTGCTCGCGGACTTCGGGCTGCTGCCCCAGCGGTGGAGCTTCGGGATGCGCGCCCAGCTGGCCGCCGTGGGCGATCCCGGGCCGCTGCCCTCCGGACTGGAGCTCCGTCGCTACGACGACAGCGTGTCGGAGTCGATGCTCGCGGCCCACAACGCGGCGTTCCTCGACCACCCGAACTTCACCCCGTGGACCGAGGCCGAGTGGAAGCAGTGGGTCACCGGCAGCCGGAACTTCCGCCCCGACCTGAGTCTCGTGGTGGTCGAGCCGCGTGCGCCCGACCGGGTGGTGGGCTACGTGCAGTCCAGCGAGTACGACGCCTACTTCGAGGCGACGGGCCGCCGGGAGGGCTACGTCGCCAAGGTCGGGGTACGCCGGGAGCACCGCGGCCGTGGGGTGGCCACCTCGCTGCTCCAGCACTGCCTGGTCGCGTACCGGGACGCGGGCCTGGACGAGGCGTCGCTGGACGTGGACTCCGAGAACCCGACCGGCGCCCTCGGTGTCTACGCGCGGGCCGGCTTCCGGGTCGAGCGGCGCTGGACGGACTACGTGCGGGACCTGCCCGCGCTCAGCTGAGGTCGCGGCCGTCGACCCACAGGTCGGCCCGGTCGCGGGTGTCCTCGGCCGCGAGGTGCGCCTGCTCGTCGCACATCCACCGCTCCCAGTGCGCGCGCTGGTCCTCGCCGTCGCGGGCCAGCCCCCGGCGCAGCCGCAGGTCGGCCGGCGCCTCCACCCACACCAGCGTGGTGATCGCGTCGGCGTAGCGGCGCGCCCCGGCACCGACCCCCTCGAGCACGAGTACGTCGACCGGCGGCACGTCGCGGGTCTCCGCGAAGCGGCCCGCCAGCCAGTCGTAGCGCCGGTAGCGCCCCGGCCGGCCGTCGCGCAGCGGGTCGACGATGTCGCGCGCGACCCGCTCCGGGGCGGTGGCCAGGCCGGCCCACCCGTCGTACAGGTCGTCCATGTGCACCTCGGCCACCGACGCGCGGTGCGCGACGAACGCGGCCAGGGCGCCGGCCAGCGTGGTCTTCCCGGAGCCGGCCGGCCCGTCGATGCAGACCAGCCTGGTCCGGCCGAGCGTGGGGTCGCGGGCGAGGGCGTGCGCCAGCACCGCCCCGACGGCGGACGGTGGGGGAGCGGTCACCAGGCGTTCCCGGTGCCCCGGTAGGTCGGCACCCGGTCCACCACGGTCTCGCCGGAGACCAGCAGCGCGCGGCGCACGTGCTCCGCGGGCTCGCCGGCCTTGGCGTGCCGGAACCACACCAGGTCGCCGACCGACAGCGTGCCGGCCGCCGCGCCCACCAGCGGGGTCTGCACCTCGCCGGCGCCCTCGAGTCCGGTCAGCGTCAGGCCCGGCGGGGCCCAGGGCAGCGGGGAGCGGTCCGCGCCGTGCGGTCCGGAGGCGACCAGCCCGCCGCCGGAGACGGTGACGCACGCCGGCGAGGGGTGCCGCACCACCGGGAGGCCGAAGAACGCCGCCGGCTGGGGCGTGAAGCTGCGGTAATGGTCGAACAACGCGGGCCCCAGCAGGCCGGAGCCGGCGGTCACCTCGGTCACCACCGGGTCGGCCGAGGAGGTCTCCAGGCAGCCCGAGCCCCCGGCGTTCCAGAACTCCAGCTCGACCACGTCGCGCAGGGCCGCGGCGACCGCGGCGCGGCGCGCGCCCAGCTGCCGCACGGACGCCGACTTGAGCCCGCGGACCACCGTGGAGCGGGCGCGCCGCCGCGGCACGCCGTCGGGGACGCCGGCGACCTGGCCCTCGTAGGTCATCACCCCGACCAGGTCGAACCCCGGGCGGTCCAGGACCGCGCGCGCCAGCGCCAGCACGTCGTCGCCGGTGGCCAGCGGGGACCGCTTCGGGCCGACGTGCAGCCGGCCGACCCGCAGGCCGGCGTCCACGTCGATGGCGACCCGGACCAGGGCGCCGCCGTTGCCGCGGGCCGCGTCCACCGCGTCGAGGTGTGCCGGGTCGTCGATCATCAGCGTGATCGCCCGGGCGGCGTCCTCGTCGTCGCAGAGCCGCGCGAGCGCGCCGGCGTCGACGGTGGGGTAGCCCAGCACGATGTCGTTGCTGACCCCCTCCTCGCACAGCCACAGCGCCTCGCGCAGGGCGTAGGCCAGCACGCCGCGGAACCCGGGCGTCGCGAGGGCGCGGGAGATCAGCGCCGGCACCCGCAGCGACTTGGACGCGACCCGGACCGGCGTCCCGCCCGCGCGCCGGACCAGGTCGGCGGCGTTGGCGTCGAACGCGTCGACGTCGACGACGTAGGCGGGCGTGGTCAGGTCGGGAAGGTCCGCCACCGCCCGGTTGAGGCGTGCGGCCAGCCGGTGCCGTTCGACCGCGGACGGCACGTCGGGGCCGCTCATGAGATCCCGTGCTTGCGCAGGATCGCCTCGATGTCGTCCATGTCGTCGTCAGGCTTGGCCGCGACGGCCTTGCCCGGGCCGGTCCCCCCGACCGGGGCGGCCCCGCGTCCGGCCCGCCCGGCCGTCGTACCGCGGCGGCGGCGAAGCACGCCGGAGACGCCGAACAGGACCACGGCGACGCCCGCGAGCGCGATGCCCAGCCAGACGGCGGGGCTGAACACCAGCCGCACCGCCCAGGAGCCGACGGAGTCCGCGATGTCGGCGAGCAGCCGCAGCGTGCCGGTCAGCCCGGCCGCGGCGGGCAGCAGCGACCAGGCCACCCCGCGGAGCCCGGCGGCGGCTCCGCGGGACCGCCAGACGAGCACGCTCACCACCAGCCCGAGCAGCGTCAAGGTGATCCCCAGTGCCGACCAGGTCGTCGAGTCGATTCCGCCCACGGGACCAGCCTACGGCGCCGGGCGGGCGACCTGCGAGGATCGGGTGATGCGTGCGATCCCCGATCCCGGCTTCTCCGGTGACGACGGCGCTGCCGACCCGGAGGTGACGGCCGCCCTGGCGGCGTACGCCACTGATCCGGACCGGCTGCAGTCGGCAACCCTGGCGGTGCTGCAGCACGCCCGGTTGCTGGTGCCGGTGGTCGCGGTGCTCGGCGAGGTGGAGCACGACGACCAGGGGCTGGCGCACGACAAGACCTCCGACATGGCGGCGGTGCTGATGCGCGGACGCGACGGACGCACCGCCCTGCTCGCCTTCACCGGCACCGAGGCGCTGCGCCGTTGGGACCCCGAGGCGCGGCCGGTGCCGGTGCCCGTGGACAAGGCGGCCGAAGCGGCGCTGCAGGACGGGGCCACGGCGCTCGTGGTGGACGTCGCCGGTCCCAGCATGTTCGTGGTCGAGGAGGACGACCTGCGCTCGCTTGCGGCCGGGCACACCCTGGTGCGGGTCAGCGACCGCTACGGCTGGGTGACACCGGGCCGGTGAGCTGCTCGCCGGGCCCCTCGCCGGGCGCGTCCGGCACCTCGGAGGCCTCCCGGAAGGCCAGCTGCAGGGTCCGCAGGCCGTCGCGCAGCGGCGCCGCGTGGTGGTGGCCGAGCCGGGGCGCGGCGGTGGTGACCAGCCCGGCCAGCGCGTCGATCAGGGTGCGCGCCTCGTCGAGGTCCTGGTGCTCGGGCAGGTCCTCGGCCAGACCCAGGTTCACCGCGGCAGCGCTCATCAGGTGCAGCGCGGCCGTGGAGACGATCTCCAGGGCGGGGACATCCGCGATGTCGCGCGCCGAGGCGGCCTCACCGGCGATCGGGGGAGGGGCGTCAGTCATGGCACCAGGGTGTCACGCGCGCCGCGATGTGCATCCGGGGGCACCGGCTTGCTAGACTTGTGGGGACCGATCAGGTTGGGTCGGCCGACTGTGCGCCCCGGGTGGAATACCCGGGACGTGCCGCTGGTTGAAACCAACGTGATCTGACAAGCGGAGACGAGTCTCCCACCCGCATCGACCGCCGCAGGTCGTCGGGTCCGGTCGCGAGGAGCAGGCTGGTCCGTCGTACGACGGGCTCGGACCCGGTTCTCGCCAGGTGAGGGCGCCGCGCGTTCTCGCCGAGGCTGGCCTCCGCTTGTGTGTGAAGCGGAGGCCTTTTTTGTTGCTGGGCCATGGCGGATCACGTCGCAACCCCCAGAACTCAACCCAGGAGGACCCATCAGCACTGAGCTGCGAATCAACGACCGGATCCGGGTGCCCGAGGTCCGTCTCGTTGGACCCAACGGTGAGACCGTCGGCATCGTCCGCATCGACGACGCCCTGCGGCTCGCGCAGGAGGCCGACCTCGACCTGGTCGAGGTTGCCCCGACCGCGCGTCCCCCGGTCTGCAAGCTCATGGACTACGGCAAGTTCAAGTACGAGAACGCCCAGAAGGCCCGCGAGGCGCGACGGAACCAGACCAACGTGGTGATCAAGGAGATGAAGCTTCGTCCCAAGATCGACGCCCACGACTACGAGACCAAGAAGGGTCACGTGGTGCGGTTCCTCAAGCAGGGCGACAAGGTGAAGATCACGATCATGTTCCGCGGTCGTGAGCAGCACCGGCCCGAGCTGGGTTTCCGTCTCCTCCAGCGGCTTGCCGAGGACGTCGACGAGCTGGGCTTCGTGGAGTCGGCGCCGAAGCAGGACGGCCGCAACATGGTCATGGTGCTCGGCCCGCACAAGAAGAAGTCCGAGGCCAAGGCCGAGGTCAAGGCGGCCAAGCAGGAGCGGGCCGCCGAGCTGGCCGCCGAGCGCGAGGCGGAGCACGCCGAGCGCACCGCGACCGCTCCGACGGCACCCGAGGACCGCAAGCCGCGCCGCCGCTCGGAGAGCCTCGACCCCGACATGTGACCGCGGGCCGGTGCCCGGGAAGCCCCGGGTGCCGGCCCACCGAAACCGAACAAGGACGAACAAATGCCGAAGAACAAGACGCACTCCGGTGCCAGCAAGCGATTCCGGGTTACCGGTTCGGGCAAGCTCCGTCGCCAGAAGACCGGGATGCGCCACAACCTGGAGCACAAGGCCTCGAAGGTCACCCGGCGGATGAGCGGCACCACCGAGGTGTCCAAGGCCGACAACAAGAAGGTCCGCAAGCTCCTCGGCCGCTGAGCCGGCGCCGGCGAACGGCAGAGCACCCCCTAGTCGACACAGCATCAAGGAGTAAGAAGTGGCACGCGTCAAGCGGGCGGTCAACGCCCACAAGAAGCGCCGGGTAACCCTCGAGCGGGCATCCGGTTACCGCGGTCAGCGTTCGCGCCTCTACCGCAAGGCGAAGGAGCAGGTCACCCACTCGCTGGTCTACAGCTACCGGGACCGCAAGGCCAAGAAGGGCGACTTCCGCAAGCTCTGGATCCAGCGGATCAACGCCGCTGCCCGCGCGAACGGCATCACCTACAACCGGTTCATCCAGGGCCTGAAGGCCGCCGGTGTCGAGGTGGACCGCAAGATCCTGGCCGACCTGGCCGTCAACGACGCGGCGACGTTCGCCTCGCTGGTCGAGACCGCCAAGGCGAACCTGCCCGTGGACGTCAACGCTCCGAAGGAAGAGGCCACTGCCTGACGACCCCCGGGTCGACGGTGCAGCGAGCCGACCGGCACGCAGCAGCACGTCGGAGGCGGGCCCCGTGCATCCCACGTCCGAGCCACCCCTGCTCTCCGCGAGGAGCGGGCGGGTGAAGACGGCACGGAGGCTCGCCCGTCGTGTCTCCCGGGCCGAGACGCGGCTGTTCCTCGCCGAGGGCCCGCAGGCCGTGCGGGAGGCGCTGCGGGTGCCGGGCTGCGTCCGGGAGGTGTTCGCGACGCCCGCGGCGGCGGCCGGCCACCCGGCCCTGCACCGCGCCGCGGCCGCCGCGGACCTGCCCTGGCAGCTCGTCGACGACGCGGCGCTGGCCTCGCTGGCCGAGACGGTGCACCCGCAGGGGCTCGTCGCCGTCTGCCGGTTCGTCGACGTGCCCCTCGACGACGTCCTGGCGCCGGCACCCCGGCTCCTCGCGGTGTGCGCGGACGTCCGCGACCCCGGCAACGCGGGGACCGTGATCCGGTGCGCGGACGCGGCCGGCGCGGGCGGGGTGCTGCTCACCGGCAGCTCGGTCGACCCCTACAACGGCAAGGCGGTCCGGGCCTCGGCCGGTTCGCTGTTCCACCTCCCGCTCGTGCTGGCGCAGGACACCGCGTCGGTCCTGGCCCGGCTGCGGGCGGCCGACGTCACCGTCCTGGCGGCCGACGGCGCGGGGGAGACCGGTCTCGACGACGCCGAGGATGCGGGGCTGCTCGCACGGCCCACCGCCTGGCTGTTCGGCAACGAGGCCTGGGGGCTGCCCGAGGACCTGGCCGCGCTCGCCGACCACCGGGTGCGGATCCCGATCCACGGCCGCGCGGAGAGCCTCAACCTGGCCACGGCGGCCGCGATCTGCCTGTACGCGTCGGCACGCGCGCAGCGCCGTACCCGAGACTGACCTGCCCCAGAACGCCCCCGAGGGGCTAACCTGAGGCGCGTGGGTGTGGAGGAGCAGCGGGGGGTGAGCATGTTCGACATCCTTCCCGACGGGGTCGTGGTGGCCGACGACAACGGTTGCGTGAGCGTGCTGAACGCCGCTGCCGCCGACCTGCTGCACGTCGCGGACGGCGTCGGAAAGCAGCTCTCGGACGTGGTGGCGCTGCAGGACCGCGCCGGCAACGACTGGTTCGGCTGCACCCGTCCCTACGACGGCTTCGCGACGCGCACCCAGCTGACCGAGCAGGCGTGGTACCTCTCCGACGGCACCGAGCTGCTGGTGACCGCCCGGATCGTGCGCGAGGCACCGCGCAGCCCGGTGCAGCAGGTAGTGGTCTCGCTGCGCTCGGCCCGGGCCCGTGAACGTCTGGACCGGGAGCGCTCCGACCTGGTCGCCACCGTCGCGCACGAGCTGCGTTCGCCGCTGACCGGCGTGAAGGGGTTCGTCGCCACGCTGCTGTCCAAGTGGGACAAGCTCAACGACGAGCAGAAGAAGATGATGCTCGAGACCGTCAACGTGGACGCGGACCGGCTCACGCGGCTGATCGCGGAGCTGCTCGACGTCGCCCGCATCGACACCGGACGGCTCTCGCTGTACCCGCGACCGCTCGAGCTGACCACGGTGGTGGAGCGGGTGCTCGCCTCGGTCCGGGCCGGCACCGGCCGGGAGATCAGCCTGGAGGTGGTCGGCGAGCTGCCCACCGTCGGCGCGGACCCGGACAAGCTCGCCCAGGTGGTCACCAACCTGGTCGACAACGCGGTGCGGCACGGCGAGGGCCACGTGACCATCACGGTGGCGCCGATCGCCGGGGACGACCCGTTCCGCGGCGTGCTGATGCACGTCGACGACGAGGGCGACGGGATCAGCCCGGCGATCCGCAGCCGGGTGTTCACCAAGTTCTGGAAGCACGGCAGCCGCGGCGGCAGCGGGCTGGGCATGTACATCATCCACGGCCTGACCCGCGCGCACGGCGGGCACGTGGAGATCGGTGACGCCCCGGGCGGCGGGGCGCGGATCACGATCATGTGGCCGGCGGCCGACGACCCCCGGTGACCCGGCACCGCCACAGGGTGAAACCGGTTCGCGTGCCCTGACGGGCACTTCCTAGACTGCGGGGTGTACGCCGCTCCTCGTCGAACCGGAAAGGCAGCGATGTCCGGCCCCAACACCGACTACGACCCCGTCGAGGTCACCCCTCTGAAGGCGGACGAGGTCGAGGCGATGCGCGAGGCCGCGCTGGCCGCGATCGCCGCGGCCGCCGACCTCGACGCCCTCAAGCGGGCCCGGATCGAGCACGCCGCCGAGCGTTCGCCGCTGGCGCTGGCGAACCGGGAGATCGGGTCGCTGCCGCCCCAGGCCCGCAAGGAGGCCGGGATGCGCGTCGGGCAGGCGCGGGGCGCGGTCAACCAGGCGCTCGCGGCCCGGCAGGCCGAGCTCGAGGCCGAGCACGAGGCCCGGATCCTGGTCGAGGAGGCCGTCGACGTCACGCTCCCGTGGGACCGGAGGAGCCCGGGCGCCCGGCACCCGCTGACCACGATCCAGGAGCTCGTCGCCGACGTGTTCGTGGCGATGGGCTGGGAGGTCGCCGAGGGCCCCGAGGTGGAGGCCGAGTGGCTGAACTTCGACGCGCTGAACCTCGGTCCGGACCACCCGGCGCGGACCATGCAGGACACCTTCTGGCTCGAGCCCGCGGACGGCGGCCTGGTGATGCGCACGCACACCTCGCCGGTGCAGGCGCGCACGATGCTCTCCCAGCAGCCGCCGATCTACGTGATCTGCCCGGGCCGGGTGTTCCGCACCGACGAGCTGGACGCGACGCACACGCCGGTCTTCCACCAGGTCGAGGGCCTGGTGGTCGACAAGGGGATCACCATGGCCCACCTCAAGGGCACCCTCGACCACTTCGCCCAGGCGATGTTCGGGGACGGGATCACGACCCGGTTCCGCCCGTCGTACTTCCCGTTCACCGAGCCGTCGGCGGAGGTGGACCTGGTCTGCTTCGTGTGCCGGGGCCGGCAGCCGGAGGTCGAGTCCTGCCGCACCTGCAAGGGCGAGGGCTGGATCGAGTGGGGCGGCTGCGGCGTGGTCAACCCGCGGGTGCTCACCGCCTGCGGGATCGACGCCGAGGTCTACTCCGGGTTCGCGTTCGGGATGGGTCTGGAGCGGACGCTGATGTTCCGGCACGGCGTCGAGGACATGCGCGACATCGTCGAGGGTGACGTCCGGTTCACCCTGCCCTTCGGAACGGAGATCTGATGCGGGCCCCGCTTTCCTGGATCCGGGAGTACGTCGACCTGCCGGACGACGTGACGCCCGCGGACCTCGCGCACCGGCTGACCGCCCTGGGGTTGAAGCTCGAGGCCCTGGAGGCGCCCGGCGCCGACATCGAGGGGCCGCTGGTCGTGGGCCGGGTGGTGTCGTTCGAGGAGGAGCCGCAGAAGAACGGCAAGACGATCCGCTGGTGCCGGGTCGACGTCGGCCCCGGGCACAACGACGAGGACGGCGGACGGGGCATCGTGTGCGGTGCCGACAACTTCGCCGTCGACGACCTGGTGGTGGTCTCGCTGCCCGGCTGCGTGCTCCCCGGGGGGTTCGCGATCTCGGCGCGCAAGACCTACGGGCACCTGTCCGACGGGATGATCTGCTCCACCCGCGAGCTGGGCATCGGCGACGACCACGGCGGGATCCTGGTCCTCGACCCCCGCATCGACGGCGACGTGAAGCCCGGGGACGACGCGGTGGCGCTGCTCGGGCTGCGGCACGACGTGATCGAGTTCGAGATCAACCCCGACCGGGCCTACGCCCTGTCGCTGCGCGGCATCGCCCGCGAGGCCGCCATCGCGTACGGTGCGCCGTTCCACGACCCCGCGGACCGCGACGTGCCGGCGCCCAACGCCTCGGGCTACCCGGTCCGGGTGGACCCGGCGGTCCAGCAGGACGGCTGCCCGGTGTTCGCGACCCGCAGCGTGACCGGCTTCGACCCGTCCGCGCCGACGCCGCGGTGGCTCGCGCGGCGAGTGCAGCTCGCCGGGATGCGACCGATCTCGCTGGCCGTCGACATCACCAACTACGTGATGCTCGAGCTCGGGCAGCCGATCCACGGCTACGACGGGGACCGGCTCACCGGTCCCATCGAGGTGCGCCGAGCGACCGAGGGGGAGCGGCTGACCACCCTCGACGCGGTGCAGCGCACGCTGTCCGCCGAGGACCTGCTGATCACCGACGACACCGGCCCGATCGGCATCGCGGGTGTGATGGGCGGGCAGACCACCGAGCTGTCCGGGAGCACCAGCCACGTGGTGATCGAGGCCGCGCACTTCACCCCGGCCTCGATCTTCCGCACCGCACGCCGGCACAAGCTGCCCTCGGAGGCATCCAGGCGCTTCGAGCGGGGTGTCGACCCGTTGCTGCCCGCTTACGCGGCGGACCGGGTCGCGACGCTGCTCGTCGAGCACGGCGGCGGTCGGATCGAGGAGGGCGTCACCTACGTCGGCAGCCCGCCCGCCCCGGCCCCTATCGAGGCGACGGTGGACCTGCCGGCCCGGGTCACCGGGATGCCGATCGACGCCGGGACCACGCTCGCGCACCTGGAGACCGTCGGGTGCACGGTGACCCGCCAGGGTGACCGGCTCACCGCGTTGCCGCCGCCCTGGCGGCCGGACCTGACCGACCCCTACGACCTGGTCGAGGAGGTCGCGCGGATCGTCGGCTACACCGAGGTGCCGTCCGTGCTGCCGACCGCGCCCGCCGGGCGGGGCCTGACCCCGGGCCAGCGGCTGCGCCGCCGGGTCGGGTTCGCGCTGGCCGGCGCCGGGCTGGTCGAGGTCACCACCTACCCGTTCCTGGGCACCCGGGACCTGGACGCTCTCGGCCTGTCCGGCGACGACGCGCGCCGGCGCACCCTGACCGTGGCCAACCCGCTCTCCGAGGAGGCGCCGCTCCTCGCCACCACGTTGCTGCCGGCGCTGCTGCACACCGCGGCGCGCAACGTCGGGCGCGGCCGGTCCGACCTCGGCCTGTTCCAGACCGCGGCGGTGTTCCGGCCGCCGGCGGACCGGGCCGCCGCGCCGATCCTGGCGGTCGACGCCCGACCCTCGGAGGCGGAGCTCGCGGCCCTCGAGGCCGCGGTCCCGGACCAGCCGCGGCACCTCGCGGTGCTGCTGAGCGGTGACCGGGAGACGGCCGGCTGGTGGGGCGCGGGCCGCCCCGCAACGTGGGCGGACGCGATCGAGGTGGTGCGTGAGACCGCGCGGGTGCTCGGCGTCACGGTCTCCGTCACAGCGGCGGCACGCGCGCCGTGGCACCCCGGCCGGTGCGCCGAGATCCGGGTCGGGGACCGGGTGGTCGGGCACGCCGGCGAGCTGCACCCGAGCGTCTGCAAGGCGTACGGCGTCCCGCCTCGGGCCGCCGCGGCCGAGGTGGACCTGGACGCGCTGATCGCGGCCGCCCCAGCGGTGGTGCCCGGGCCGCGGTTCTCCAGCTACCCGGTGGCCAAGGAGGACGTCGCGCTCGTGGTGGATGCCGGCCTGCCCGCGGAGACGCTCGCCCAGACGCTGCGCGAGGGTGCCGGAGAGCTGTGCGAGTCGGTGCGGCTGTTCGACGTCTACACGGCCGAGCAGATCGGCGAGGGCAGGAGGTCGATGGCCTTCGCTCTGCGGTTCCGGGCCCCCGACCGGACGCTCACCGAGGCCGAGACCGCCGCCGCGCGCGACGCCGCGGTGGCCCTGGCCGTCGAGCGGCACGGAGCCGTCCACCGGGCATGACGGCGGGCCGGGAGCGCGGCACCCGCGACGCCGGGCTGACGCTGCTCGACGAGGTGCGCTGGTGGGGGGAGCCGCTCCGAGGAGAGCGGACCCACGCCCTGCTCGCTGCCCTGGCCCTCGCCGGGGACCGTGCGGTCGGCGCCGACACCCTCGTCGACCAGATCTGGGGCCCCGCGGACGCGCCCGCCAACCCGGCCAAGGGGCTGCAGGTCCTCGTCTCACGGACCCGGGCGCAGACCGACCACGACGTCGTGGTGCACGCCGCGCGTGGATACCGGCTCGGCCTGGCTGACGAGCTCGTCGACGCGCTCCGGCTGTCCCGCCACCTGGCGGCGGCCCGTGCCGCCCAGGCGGCCGTCGACCTCGGGGCCGCACGCGACGAGGCCCGCGAGGTCGCTGCGGTCGTCGTGCGGGCCGACGCGTCGGCCGGCCCGCTCGGCGAGCTGCGCCGTCGGGCTCGCGAGCACGTCGCGCAGGGCCGCAGGATCCTGGGTCGCACGCTCTCCGGGCTCGGGACGCACCAGGAGGCCCTCGAGTTGCTGGTGCCGGAGCTCACCGCCGATCCCGACGACGAGGCGCTGCTCGCGGCCGTGCTGCGCAGCGAGACGGCGGTGCACGGCGCCCCCGCCGCGCTCGAGCGCTACGAGCGGCAGCGCAGCCGGCTCCGCGACCGGCTCGGCACGGACCCCGGCCCCGAGCTCCAGCGGCTGCACGCCGAGCTGCTGGCGCGGGACCGTCCCGTCCGCGCGGGTCTCGCGTACGACGCCAGCGAGCTGATCGGCCGCGACCGCGACGTCGCCGCGCTCGCCACCACCCTCAGGTCGTCCCGGGTGGCCTCGATCGTCGGCGCCGGCGGCCTGGGCAAGACCCGGCTGGCGCACGTGATGGGCCGCGTCGCGGAGCAGCCCGTCGTCCAATTCGTGGAGCTGGCCGGTGTCCGCTCACCCGACGGCGTGGCCGCAGAAGTCGGGTCAGCTCTCGGTGTCCGTGACTCGGTCGCCAACCGACCCCGGGTCGGGGAAGCCGCCCGGCGAGCCGACCTCGATGCGCGGATCGTCGAACAGATCGGGGCCACCCCCACCCTGCTGATCCTCGACAACTGCGAGCACGTGGTCGCCGCCGTCGCCGACCTGGTGGCGAAGTTGGTCGCCCGGACGCCGGCGCTGCACGTGCTCACCACCTCGCGCGCGCCGCTCGGTCTGGCGGCGGAGCGGGTCTACCCGCTGCCGGAGCTGTCCCGCGACGACGCGGTGCGGCTGTTCTGCGAGCGTGCCACGGCCACCCGCCCCGGCGTACGCCTCGACCAGGAGCGGGTCGCGGCGGTCGTCGATCGGCTGGACGGGCTGCCGCTGGCCGTGGAGCTCGCCGCGGCACGCGTCCGTGTGATGGCCGTGCAGGAGATCGAGCGCCGCCTCGACGACCGGTTCGGGCTGCTGCGCGGAGGGAGCCGGGCGGCCCCCGAGCGCCACCAGACGCTGCTGGCGGTGATCGACTGGAGCTGGGACCTGCTCGACGCGGACGAGCGCACGGCACTGCGCCGGCTGGCCGCCTTCCGCGACGGCTTCTCGCTCGACGGGGCCGCGTCCGTCGTGGCTGTGGGGGACGCCCTGGAGCTGGTTACCCGGCTGGTGGACCAGTCCCTGGTGGTGGTCACCGAGTCGGTGCACGGGCTGCGCTACCGGCTGCTGGAGACCGTCCGTGAGTTCGGCCGGGCGAAGCTGGCCGAGGCGGGGGACGAGGGCGACACGGAGCGGCGCCTGCGGGCGTGGGCGGTCGGGTTCGCCGGGCACGCCGAGGCGCACCTGTTCACCTCGGCCCAGGTGGAGACCCTGGGTGCCGTCCGCGCCGAGGAAGGCAACCTGGTCGACGTGCTGCGCCGGGGACTGGACGCCGGCGACGTGGCGACGGTCGTCCCGGTGACCGCCACGCTGTCGTACCTGTGGACCGTCGAGGGCAACCACGTCCAGCTCGTGACCGTCGCCTCCGGAGTGGAGGACCTGGTCGCCGAGGCCGAGGTCCCGCCCGAGCTGGAGGGCCCGCTCCGGGCGGTCCTGGCCGTGATCACCTTCAACTCGTTCCTGTTCGCCGGATGCCCGGCGGAGCGGGCGCTCGTCCGGCTGCGCCGGCTCGGCCCAGGGGAGGGCGCAGCCAGGACCCGGGCGCTCACCCGGGTGCTGCTGGCGATCGCGGACGCCGGGACGGCGGGCTTCGGGAGCGCGGACACGCTCGCGCCGCTGTGCGAAGACGACGACCCCGCCGTCGCGCTGCTCGCGACCGCGTGGTCGACCCGGGCGCTCGAGAACTCCGGATTGGTCCGCGACGCCATCGCGACCGCGCGGCGCGGGCTGTCGCTCTGCGACGACACGGACGGTCCGTGGACCAAGGCGCTGTTGCAGGCACAGCTGGCCGGACTGGCGGTGCAGACCGGCGACCACGCCGCCGCCCGGGGGTACGCCGAGGCAGCGCTGCCGACGATGGAGGCGCTGGGGGCCGCCGAGGACCTCACCCAGCTTCGTGCCCTCCTGGTCGCGGGAGCACTGCACGACGGTCGTCTCGACGAGGCCGAGGAGCTGATGCGCCTCATCGGGGCCGACGGGCGCAGCCGGTCGGTGTTCGGCGGCGGCGTGGTGGCGCACTGCGGGAGCGCCGAGCTGGCCCTGGCGCGCGGTGACGTGGACGGCGGACTGGCCCGCTATCGCGCGGCCGTGACCGCGCTGCGCGCGCATGTCCTCCGGGGCGTGGACCTGCCGGTGGACTACGCCCCGTGGGTCGTCTACCCGGAGTCCGCCGTGCTGGCGGCGCATGCGAGGCACGGCCGCCTCGCCGAGGTGGCCGACCTCCGGCTCAGCCTGGCCGAGAGGCTCGCCCACCTGTTGGAGGGCGACCCGGGAGCCTTCCTGGATTACCCGGTGGCCGGCACCGTGCTGCTCGCGCTGGCCCTGGCGGAGCTGACCCGCGCGCGCTCCGACGCGGAGGCCCCCCAGCCCCTGGGGACCGCTGAGACCGCTGGACCCCCTGAGGCCGTGGAGGTCGTGGAGCGGGCGGCCCGGATGATGTTCGTCGCGGACGTGTTCGGCTACAACCGCACCCTGCCGAGCCTCGCCTGGGACGTCCCCGCCGGCCTGGTCGAGCAGCGGGAGCCGGGTCTGCTCGAGCGGGTGCGGTCTCGTTACGACGGCGTGCGGGCGGCCGAGCTCCGCGAGGAGGCCCGGGGCCTGGTCGCGGAGCTCGGACGCCCGGGGGCTCACATCTTGCGCGAGTAGGCCCGGACCGCCAGCGGCGCGAAGACCGCGATCACGGCGACGCAGCCGATGAGCGCCAACCCGACCTCGCCGGTGACCGCACCCGTGTCCAGCAGATCGCGGACCGCCGAGACCACGTGGGAGACCGGGTTGACCCTCACGAAGGCCGCAAGCCAGTCCGGCAGGGTGTCGACCGGCACGAACGCGTTGGACAGGAAGGTCAGTGGGAACAGGATCATCAGCGAGAACCCCTGCACCGCCTGGGCGCTGCGACCCACCGTGCCCACGAACGTGAACAGCCACGCCAGGGACCAGCCGGCGAACACGGTGAGCAGCCCGCCGGCGAGCACCCCGGCGACGCCTCCGCCTGGTCGGTAGCCCATCGCCAGACCGACCGCGATGGTCAGGGTGACGGCGATGCCGTAGCGGATCAGGTCCGCGACCATCGGCCCGGCCAAGGGAGCGATCCGGGCGATCGGCAGGGACTTGAACCGGTCGAAGACGCCCTTGTCCATGTCCTCGCGGAGCTGCACCCCGGTCGCCATGCAGGTGGTCAGGGTGGTCTGGGCAAGGATGCCTGGGATCAGCAGCGGCAGGTAGCTCGCCACGTCGCCGGAGATCGCACCGCCGAAGATGTAGGCGAACATGGCCGTGAACAGCAACGGCTGGAACGTCACGTCGACGAACTGCTCGGGGTTCCGCCGCATCTTCTTCAGTGCCCGCCAGGCCATGGTGAGGGTCTGGTCGACGGTGTCGCGCACCGACACGTGGTGGGTCAGCGGACGGTCCCGGTCGAGGGTGGGGGAGAGCGCGGTGACGGTCATCGGGTGGCCTCCTCGAGGTCGTGATCGGGCTGGTGGTCGGAGGGGGCTGCGGAGTCGGTGGTGTCGGTGGTGTCGGTGGTGTCGGTGGTGTGGCCGGTGAGGGCGAGGAACACCTCGTCGAGGGTCGGCTTCTGGACGGTCACGGCCGCGATCCCGATCCCGGACCCGCGCAGGGCGATGAGCACGTCCGCCGCCCGGTCGGCCTCGGTCAGGGGGGCGGTGAGCCCGCCGGGCTCGGGGGTGAGCACCGGGTCCTCGGCGAGCACGCGTCGCACCACGCCCGCCGCGTCGCCGGTGACGGCGGGGTCTGCCACCCGCAGCTGCAGCGTGGAGCTGCCCACGGAGCTCTTCAGCTGGTCGGGCGTGCCCTCGGCGACCTTGCGCCCCCGGTCGATCACGGCGACCCGCCCGGCGAGCTGGTCGGCCTCGTCGAGGTACTGCGTGGTGAGCAGCACCGTGCATCCCTCGGCGACCAAGTCGCGGATGGTGTCCCACATCTGCCCTCGGGTCCGCGGGTCGAGCCCGGTGGTGGGCTCGTCGAGGAAGATCAGCGGCGGTCGGGTGATCAGGCTGGCCGCCAGGTCCAGCCGGCGCCGCATGCCGCCGGAGAACGCCGAGATCGGCTTGTCGGCGGCGTCGCCGAGCGCGAACCGGTCGAGCAGGTCCCGCGCGGTGCGCGTCGCCCGTGCCGAGGACAGTCCCTGGAGCCGGCCGAAGAGCCAGAGGTTCTCCCGGCCGGTGAGGTTCTCGTCCACGGAGGCGTACTGACCGGTGACGCCGACGAGCTGGCGGACCACGTGCGGGCGCCGCCGTACGTCGACCCCGAACACGCTCGCGTCGCCGTCATCGACGGGGAGCAGGGTGGCGAGCATCCGCAGCATGGTGGTCTTGCCGGCTCCGTTCGGACCGAGCACGCCGTAGATCTCGCCGCGGTGGATCTCGAGGTCGATACCGTCGACGGCGCGCAGGTCTCCGAACTGCTTGACCAGGCGCCGGGCCTCGACCGCGGGTGTGGAGTGAGGTGATGTCGTCATGCGTCCAGGCTGCGGCCGTCCGGTTGCGTGCCGGCTTCACGCCGGTTTCACGACCGGGCGGTGGTGACAGCAACCGAGGTGACGCGCGCGGAGCGGCGTCCGGGGAACGTGCCCGGGGCGGGTGGGCCGGTACCGCTCGCCCGCACCCCCCTCCCCGAATAGTTACATGCTCCTGTATAGTCATGCACATGTCGCCGCACAGAGTTGCCGTCGCCGGAGCGAGTGGGTACGCCGGGGGTGAGGTGCTGCGCCTGCTCCTGGGGCATCCCGACGTCGAGGTCGGCGCGGTGACCGCGGGCTCCAACGCGGGGGAGCGGCTGGGCGCGCTCCAGCCGCACCTGCTGCCGCTCGCGGACCGCGTGCTGGACGAGACCACCGTCGAGGTGCTCGCCGGCCACGACGTGGTGTTCCTCGGCCTGCCGCACGGTCAGTCCGGGGAGCTCGCGAAGCAGCTTCCCGACGGCGTGGTGGTGATCGACTGCGGCGCCGACTTCCGGCTCACCGACTCCGACGAGTGGGAGCGGTTCTACGGCGGTGAGCACGCCGGCTCCTGGCCGTACGGCCTGCCCGAGCTCGCCGACCAGCGCACCGTGCTCGCCGGCTCGACCCGGATCGCGGTGCCCGGCTGCTACCCGACGGTGTCCACGCTGGCGCTCGCCCCCGCGGTCTCCGCCGGCGTGGTCGACCCGGCCGGCGTGGTGGTGGTCGCCGCCTCCGGCACCTCGGGCGCCGGGAAGGCCGCCAAGCCGCACCTGCTCGGCTCGGAGGTGATGGGCTCGGCGGGCGCGTACGGCGTCGGCGGCACCCACCGGCACACCCCGGAGATCACCCAGAACCTGGGTCTGCTGACCG
Organism: uncultured Actinomycetota bacterium; assembly: GCA_963728775.1. GTDB lineage: Bacteria > Actinomycetota > Actinomycetes > Propionibacteriales > Nocardioidaceae > Nocardioides_B. The sequence goes on along the minus strand of CAVSLP010000014.1, from coordinate 48,778 downwards.
ACGCCGAGGTCAGGGTGTCGTTCACGCCGGTGCTGGTGCCGATGCCCCGGGGCATCCTGGCCACCTGCTCCGCACCCAGCCCCGTCACCGCCGAGGAGGCCTACGCGGTCTACCGGAAGGCGTACGCCGACGAGCCGTTCATCCACCTGCTCCCGCCGGGGCAGTGGCCGCAGACCAAGTCGGTCATCGGGTCCAACGCCGTGCACGTGCAGGTCACCGTCGACGACGCCGCCGGGCGGCTGGTGGCGGTGGCGGCCGTGGACAACCTCGCGAAGGGCACCGGCGGCGCCGCCGTGCAGTGCATGAACCTCGCCCTCGGCCTGCCGGAGACCACCGGGCTGAGCACGGTCGGGCTGGCGCCGTGAGCGCCGCGACCGGCCCGCACACGCTGTTGCGGCACCCCGACCTGCTGGCGGTGGTCCGGCTCGGCCCGGGCACCGACATCCCGGCCTGGGCCACCTCGGCGACGCTGTTCTCGGTGACCGCGACCGCCAGCGAGACGTCGCTGGTGTGCCACGCCTCGACGGTGCCCGCGAAGGCCCGGCCCGCCGGGCCGTACGTCGCCTACGAGGTCGAGGGCCCGCTCGCGCTCGCCGCGACCGGGGTGCTGAGCTCGTTGCTGGCCCCGCTGGCCGACGACGACGTCAGCGTCTTCACGGTGTCGACCTACGACACCGACTGGATCCTGGTCCCGGCAGGCGACGCCGACCGGGCCGACACGGCCTGGCAACGCGCCGGCCACACCGTCCAGCCCGCCCCCACCTCCACGAAGGACAACCAGTGAGCGTCACCACTCCCCAGGGCTTCCGCGCCGCGGGCGTCACCGCCGGGCTCAAGGAGTCCGGCGGCAAGGACCTGGCCCTCGTCGTCAGCGACGGCCCGGCGTACGCCTCGGCCACCGTGTTCACCTCGAACCGGTGCAAGGCCAACCCGATCCTGTGGAGCCAGCGGGTCGTCGAGGACGGCCTGGTTCGCGCGGTGGTGCTGAACTCGGGCGGGGCGAACTGCTACACGGGCGCCGAGGGGTTCCAGACCACGCACGCGGTCGCGGAGCAGGTCGCCGGCGGCCTCGGGATCGGTGCCGTCGACGTGGTGGTCTGCTCCACCGGGCTGATCGGCCTGAAGAACGACCGCGGCACGCTGCTCGGTGGGGTGGACGCCGCGCTCGGGGCGCTGGCGTACGACGGTGGGGCGGACGCCGCGGAGGCGATCATGACCACCGACTCGGTCAGCAAGCAGGTGGTCGTCGAGGGCAGCGGCTGGAGCATCGGCGGGATGGCCAAGGGCGCCGGGATGCTCGCGCCGCAGCTGGCCACCATGCTGGTCGTGCTCACCACCGACGCGGTGGTCCCCGCCGACGCCGCGGACCGGGCGCTGCGGGCGGCGACCCGGGTGAGCTTCGACCGGCTGGACTCCGACGGGTGCATGTCCACCAACGACACGGTCACCCTGCTCGCCAACGGGGCCTCCGGGATCACCCCGACCGAGGAGGACTTCACCGAGGCGCTGACCCGGGCCTGCACGGACCTGGCGATGCAGCTGCTCGCGGACGCGGAGGGCGCCGACCACGAGATCGCGATCACCGTGCTGAACGCCGCCTCCGAGGAGGAGGCCGTCGAGGTGGGCCGCTCGGTGGCCCGCAGCAACCTGTTCAAGGCCGCGGTGTTCGGCAACGACCCGAACTGGGGCCGGGTGCTCGCCTCGATCGGCACCACCGACGCCGCCTTCGACCCCGCCGACCTCGACGTCGCGATGAACGGCGTGTGGGTGTGCCGCGGGTCCGAGCCCGACGAGTCGCCGGACAAGGTGGACATGACCGGCCGCGACGTGAGCGTGACGATCGACCTCAAGGCCGGCGGCGAGCGGGCCACGGTCTGGACCAACGACCTGACGCACGCCTACGTCCACGAGAACTCCGCCTACTCCAGCTGAGCCAGCCGATGACTGAGCGATCCGATGACAGGGCGAGCCGATGACAGGGAGCACTGACGAGATGACCGCGGACACCCCCGACCCCGTGCAGGACGCCGCGTGGCGCCAGGCCACCACCAAGGCGCGCACGCTGGCCGGCGCGCTGCCGTGGCTGAAGCGCTACCACGGCAAGACGATCGTCGTGAAGTACGGCGGCAACGCGATGACCGACGACAACCTCAAGCACGCCTTCGCCGAGGACATCGTGTTCCTGCGGATGGCCGGCTTCCGGCCGGTGGTGGTGCACGGCGGCGGCCCGCAGATCTCGGCGATGCTGGACCGGCTCGGCATCGAGAGCGAGTTCAAGGGCGGCCTGCGGGTCACCACCGAGGAAACCATGGACGTGGTGCGGATGGTGCTGGTCGGCCGGGTGCAGCGCGAGCTGGTCGGGCTGCTCAACCAACACGGCCCGCTGGCAGTGGGGCTGTCCGGCGAGGACGGGGGGCTGTTCACCGCCGAGCGCACCAACACGGTCGTCGACGGCGAGGAGGTCGACCTCGGGCTGGTCGGCGAGGTGGCCCAGGTCCGGCCCGAGGCGGTGCGCGACATCGTCGAGGCGGGCCGGATCCCGGTGATCTCCTCGGTCGCCCCGGACGCCGACGGCACCGTGCACAACGTGAACGCGGACACCGCAGCCGCGGCGCTGGCGGTCGCGCTGGGCGCCGACAAGCTGCTGGTGCTCACCGACGTGGAGGGCCTGTACCGCGACTGGCCGGACAGCGAGGACGTGATCGGCGAGATCAGCCCCGAGGAGCTCGCGAAGCTGATGCCGACGCTGGCCAGCGGCATGGTGCCCAAGATGGGCGCCTGCCTGAACGCGGTGAGCAACGGCGTGCCGCGCGCGACCGTGGTCGACGGCCGCGAGCCGCACGCGGTGCTGCTGGAGATCTTCACCGACGAGGGCGTGGGCACCCAGGTGCTGCCCGGGGTCCCGACGAAGATCCGCACCGCCCACTACACGACCTCGACGGACAAGTGAGGCCCCGATGAACGCGACGACGCACGCCACCTCCGACGCCATCCAGCAGCGCTACGCCGATGCGCTGATGAACACGTTCGGGACCCCGAAGCTGGTGCTGGCCAGGGGCGAGGGCCCCTACGTGTGGGACGCGGACGGCAACCGCTACCTCGACCTGCTCGGCGGCATCGCCGTCAACGCGCTCGGGCACGGGCACCCGGCGCTGGTCTCCGCGGTGACCGACCAGCTCGGCACCCTGGGTCACGTGTCGAACTTCTTCGCCACCGAGCCCCAGGTCGCGCTCGCCGAGAAGCTGCTCGACCTGCTCGGGGTCGAGGGCAAGGTGTTCTTCGCCAACTCCGGCACCGAGGCCAACGAGGCGGCCTTCAAGCTGACCAGGCGCACCGGGCGCACCCACGTGGTCGCGATGGAGGGCTGCTTCCACGGACGCACGATGGGGGCGCTGGCGCTGACGTCCAAGGCGGCCTACCGGGAGCCGTTCGAGCCGCTGCCGGGCGAGGTCACGTTCGTCCCCTACGGGGATGCGGAGGCGCTCGCCGCCGCGGTGACCGACCGCACCGCTGCGGTCGTGGTCGAGCCGATCCAGGGAGAGGCCGGGGTGCTGTTCCCGCCGGCCGACTTCCTGGCGGAGGCACGCCGGATCACCCGCGAGCACGGCGCGCTGCTCTGGTTCGACGAGGTGCAGACCGGCATGGGCCGCACCGGCGCCTGGTTCGCGCACACCGAGAGCGACGTGACTCCCGACGTGGTCACCCTCGCCAAGGGGCTGGCCGGCGGCATCCCGATCGGCGCCTGCGTCGCGGTGGGGGAGCACGGGGCCCTGCTCCAGCCGGGCAACCACGGCACCACCTTCGGCGGCAACCCGGTCGCAGCGGCGGCCGCGCTGGCCGTGATCGCGACCATCGAGAAGGACGGCCTGCTGGGCAACGCGACCGCGGTCGGCGAGGCGCTGCGCGCCGGCGTCGCGGACCCCCGCGTCACCGCGGTGCGGGGCCGGGGCCTGCTGATCGGCCTGGACCTCGACCGGGACCTCGCCGCGGAGGTGGTCTCCGCCGCGCTCGCCCGGGGCTTCATCATCAACAGCTGCGCGCCGAACCGGATCCGGCTGGCGCCGCCGCTGGTGCTCACCGAGCGGCAGGCGGCCGAGTTCACCGCGGCCTGGCCGCGGATCCTCGACGACGCGTACGCCGCGAAGGACCAGCCATGACCCGGCACTTCCTGCGCGACGACGACCTGACCCCGGCCGAGCAGGGCGAGGTGCTCGCGCTCGCCAAGAAGCTCAAGGCGGAACGGCACGCCGGCACCCCGCTGGCCGGACCGCGGACGGTGGCGGTGCTGTTCGACAAGCCCACGCTGCGCACCCAGGTCTCGTTCACCGTCGGGATCGCCGAGCTCGGCGGCTACCCGATGCTGGTCGACGGGAACCTGGCCCGGATCGGGGTCCGCGAGTCGGTCGCGGACACCGCCCGGGTGCTCGGGCGGCAAGTGGCGATGATCGTCTGGCGCACCTTCGAGCAGTCCCGCCTCGACGAGATGGCCGCCCACGCCGGAGTCCCGGTGGTCAACGCGCTCACCGACCAGTTCCACCCCTGCCAGCTGCTCGCCGACCTGCAGACGATCGAGGAGCGCAGCGGTCGGCTGGCCGGCCTGACGGTCGCGTTCCTCGGCGACTCCGCCTGCAACATGGCGCACTCCTACCTGCTCGCCGGCGCGACGGCGGGCCTGCACGTCCGGGTCAGCGGACCCGCGGGCTTCGCACCCGACCCCGCGGTGCTGGCGCGCGCACAGCAGATCGCGAGTACGACGGGGGGCTCGGCTGCCTACGTCGAGGACCCGGCCGCGGCGATGGCCGGTGCCGACGTGGTGGCCACCGACACCTGGGTGTCGATGGGCAAGGAGGACGAGGCCGCAGACCGGCAGGCCGCGTTCGCGCCGTACACGGTCACCGACGAGCTGCTGGCCGCGGCCGACGAGCACGCGGTCGTGCTGCACTGCCTGCCGGCCTACCGCGGCAAGGAGATCACCGCCGAGGTGCTCGACGGGCCGCGCAGCGCGGTGTGGGACGAGGCCGAGAACCGGCTGCACGCCCAGAAGGCGCTGATCACCTGGCTGCTCGCCCGGCAGGGAGGCAGCACGTGAGCCCCGCGATCCCGACCACCAAGGGAGCCCGGCAGCAGGCCATCGTGGACCTGCTGACCAAGCACCAGGTGCGCTCCCAGACCGAGCTCGCGGAGCTGCTCGGCGACGCCGGCGTGCACGTCACCCAGGCCACCCTGTCGCGGGACCTGCTCGAGCTCGACGCGGTCAAGATCCGGGTCCCGTCCGGGGCGCTCGTCTACGCCGTGCCCGCCGAGGGCGGCGACCGGACCCCGCGGGCGGCGGTCGACACCGCGGCGTCCGAGGGCCGACTCGCGCGGATGCTGGCCGAGCTGCTGGTCTCCGCCGACGCCTCGGCGAACCTGGCGCTGCTGCGCACCCCGCCGGGCGCCGCGCAGTACCTCGCCTCGGCCTTCGACCGGGCCGAGAACGACGACATCCTCGGCACCGTCGCCGGGGACGACACCGTCCTGGTGATCAGCCGACGACCCGACGGCGGGCACGCCCTCGCCCAGCGCTTCCTGGCGCTGGCCAACGGGGCACACCCCACGCCCGCCGGGGAGCCGACCACCTGAACCACCACCCGATCCGGGGAGCCAACGCCCCTCCGGACGAACTCCAGAGCTGAGGAACGAACGTGAGCAAGGTCCTGACTTCCCTGCCCGTCGGCGAACGCGTCGGCATCGCCTTCTCCGGAGGCCTCGACACCTCCGTGGCGGTGGCCTGGATGCGGGAGCGGGGCGCCGTACCCTGCACCTACACCGCCGACATCGGCCAGTACGACGAGGCGGACATCTCCGGGGTACCGGGCCGCGCCCTGCAGTACGGCGCGGAGCTGTCCCGCGCCGTGGACTGCCGCACCATGCTCGTCGAGGAGGGGCTCGCCGCGCTGGCCTGCGGAGCCTTCCACATCCGCTCCGGCGGCCGGGCCTACTTCAACACCACGCCGATCGGCCGCGCGGTCACCGGCACCATGCTGGTGCGCGCGATGCACGAGGACGGCGTCGACATCTGGGGTGACGGGTCGACCTTCAAGGGCAACGACATCGAGCGGTTCTACCGCTACGGGCTGCTGGCCAACCCGGAGCTGCGCATCTACAAGCCGTGGCTCGACGCGGACTTCGTGCACGAGCTCGGCGGGCGCACCGAGATGAGCCAGTGGCTCACGGAGCGCGGCCTGCCCTACCGCGACAGCCAGGAGAAGGCCTACTCCACCGACGCCAACATCTGGGGCGCCACCCACGAGGCCAAGACCCTGGAGCACCTCGACGTCTCGCTGGAGTCCGTGGAGCCGATCATGGGCGTGAAGTTCTGGGACCCGGCGGTCGAGATCCTGCCCGAGGACGTCAGCATCCGCTTCGAGGCCGGCCGCCCGGTGGCGGTCAACGGCAAGGAGTACGACGACCCGGTGGAGCTGGTGCACGAGGCCAACGCCATCGGCGGCCGGCACGGCCTCGGCATGTCGGACCAGATCGAGAACCGGATCATCGAGGCCAAGTCGCGCGGCGTCTACGAGGCGCCCGGCATGGCCCTGCTGTGGATCGCCTACGAGCGGCTGCTCAACGCGATCCACAACGAGGACACCATCGCCAGCTACCACGACCAGGGCCGTCAGCTGGGACGGCTGCTCTACGAGGGGCGCTGGTTGGACCCGCAGGCGCTGATGCTGCGGGAGTCGATCCAGCGCTGGATCGCGTCGCTGGTGACCGGCGAGGTCACCCTGCGGCTGCGGCGCGGCGAGGACTACACGGTGCTGAGCACCCTGGGCCCGGCGTTCTCCTACCACCCCGACAAGCTGTCCATGGAGCGCACCGAGAACGCCGCCTTCGGACCGACCGACCGGATCGGCCAGCTCACGATGCGCAACCTCGACATCTCCGACTCACGCTCCAAGCTGGAGCTCTACGCGGCACAGCCCCAGGACCAGGGGCACGTCCTGGTCGAGCACGGGAACCTGCTGGGGGCGCTCGAGCCGGGCGGAGGCGACCGGATCTCCAGCAACCCGGGCGTCAGCGACGCCGAGGCCCTGGACAGCGCCGCGATGGAGACCGGCACCGACTGACCCACCCCCATCCCCCCGCGGACGTCATACGTTGTGGTCGCCATGAGCACCGGAACGTATGACGTCCTGGAAGGAACGAGCACGTGAGCACGAACACCGGAGCACTCTGGGGCGGGCGGTTCGCGGGCGGGCCCAGCCCGGCGCTGGCCGCGCTGTCGAAGTCGACGCACTTCGACTGGCGGCTGGCCCCCTACGACCTGGCCGGGTCCCGGGCGCACGCCCGGGTGCTGCACCGCGCCGGGCTGCTGACCGACGCCGACCTCGACGCACTGCTCGCCGGCATCGACCGGCTGGCGGCCAAGGTGGCCGGCGGCGAGGTCGTCGCCGACGAGTCGGACGAGGACGTGCACGGCGCCCTGGAGCGGCTGCTGCTGGAGGAGGTCGGTGCCGAGCTGGGTGGCCGGCTCCGGGCCGGCCGGTCCCGGAACGACCAGATCGCCACCCTGTTCAAGGTGTTCCTGCGCGAGCACGCGCGCATCCTCGCCGGCCGGCTGCTCGACCTCGTCGACGCGCTCGCCGGCCAGGCCGAGCGGCACCTGGGCGCGGTGATGCCCGGGCGCACGCACCTCCAGCACGCCCAGCCGGTGCTGCTGTCCCACCACCTGCTCGCGCACGCCTGGCCGCTGGTGCGCGACCTCGGGCGGCTCCGGGACTGGGACCGGCGGGTCGCGGTGGACTCGCCGTACGGCTCCGGCGCGCTGGCCGGGTCCAGCCTGGGACTGGACCCCCAGCAGGTCGCCCGCGAGCTGGGCTTCGAGAACTCCAGCCCGAACTCCATCGACGGCACCGCGGCCCGCGACTTCGTCGCCGAGTTCGCCTTCGTCACCGCGATGATCGGCGTCGACGTGAGCCGGCAGGCCGAGGAGGTCATCCTCTGGGCGACCAAGGAGTTCGACTTCGTCCGCCTCGACGACGGCTACTCGACCGGGTCGAGCATCATGCCGCAGAAGAAGAACCCGGACATCGCCGAGCTCGCCCGGGGCAAGGCCGGCCGGTTGATCGGCAACCTGACCGGGCTGCTGGCGACGCTGAAGGCGCTGCCGCTGGCCTACAACCGGGACCTGCAGGAGGACAAGGAGCCGGTCCTCGACTCGGTGGACACCCTCGAGGTGCTGCTGCCGGCGTTCACCGGGATGGTGGCCACGCTGACGTTCCACACCGCGCGGATGGCCGAGCTCGCGCCGCAGGGGTTCTCGCTGGCCACCGACGTCGCGGAGTGGCTGGTCCGCGAGGGGGTGCCGTTCCGGGTGGCGCACGAGCTCGCCGGTGCCTGCGTCCGCCGCTGCGAGGAGCTCGGCTGCGACCTCCCCGACCTCACCGACGCCCAGTTCGCGGAGATCTCCCCGCACCTCACCCCCGGGGTGCGCGAGGTGCTCACCGTCGAGGGCTCGGTGGCATCCCGCGGCTCGCGCGGCGGCACCGCGCGGGAGCGGGTCGCCGAGCAGCTCGACGAGCTGCGCAAGACCGCCGCGGAGCACCGTGCCTGGGTGGGCTGAGGAGCCGGCGGCGGTGGGGCATCCATGCTGCGAGACCTGCTGAGCCGTCCGGCCGACGAGGTCGCGCCCGACCTGCTCGGCTGGACGCTCAGCCACACCACCGACGAGGGCACGGTGACCCTGGTGCTCACGGAGGTGGAGGCCTACCTGGGCGACGACGATCCCGCCAGCCACGCCTACCGGGGACCGACGCCCCGCAACCTGGTGATGTTCGGCAAGGCCGGTCACCTCTACGCGTACCTCTCGTACGGGATGCACTGGTGCTGCAACGTGGTCACCGGCGTGGACGGGCACGCCTCCGCGGTCCTCCTGCGGGCCGGCCGGGTGGTCGAGGGCGCCGACCTGGCGCGGCGGCGCCGGGGGGAGAGGACCCGGGACCGCTCGCTGGCCCGGGGCCCGGGCTGCCTCGGCCAGGCCCTCGGGCTCAACCGGGCGCACAACGGCCGGGACCTGCTCCTGGACCGGTCGCTGCGGCTCAGGCCGGGGGAGCGGCCGGCACCGGGCCGGGTCGCGACCGGACCACGCGTGGGGGTGTCCCTCGCCCACCAGCGTCCGCTGCGGTTCTGGGTGGACGGGGAGCCCTCGGTCAGCAGCTACAAACGCAGTCCGCGCGCCGGGTGAGACGGCTCAGGCGTCGGCGCGCACCCGGTCGTCGGCCAGCCGTGCGATCTCCGCGCGCAACGCGGCGACCTCGTTGCTGAGTGCCTCGACGTCCCGACGGGTGGCCGCCTGGGACTCCTCCTCCACGTCGGCCACGCGCTCGACCAGCCACGAGGCGAGCGAGGCCGTGACCACGCCGAGCAGGGCGATGCCGGCGAGCATCAGACCCCCGGCGACGAAGCGTCCGGTCGTGGTGACCGGATAGGTGTCCCCGTAGCCCACGGTGGTCACCGTCGTCATGGACCACCACAGGGCATCGCCGAAGGACGAGACGCTCGCGCCCTCGGCCCCCGCTCTGCGTCCAGCACGGCCAGGGCGGCCACGAAGAGCGGGCGCGTGGACGAGCCGACGACGTACACGGCCACGCGCCCGCGCAAGGACCGCCCGGCGTAGCGGTTGAGGACGGTGAGCAGCGTGACCAGCCGGAGCAGCCGCAGCGGTCGAAGGACCGGAAGCACGACCACGGCGAGGTCGAACGCGCTGGACCGGACGAACCCCCAACGGTCCTGGCTGAGCCGCAGCCGAACGAGGTAGTCGAGCGCGAACAGCGCCCAGGTCGCCCAGGCGAGCCCGCGACAGGCCGCCACCCAGTGAGGTGCCAGGGCGGGCTCGAGGATAGGCCAGGCGTAGGCCACGAGGAACAGGACGGCCGCCACCGTCAGGGGCGACTCTGCGCGTCGCTCCCAGCGGGTGCGTGCCACGTCACTCATGCCGGTCAGAGTGCCAGATGCGTCGCAACTGCGGTGACGTCGGTGCCGCGGCGCGCAGGCACTCCGTGGTCTCGGGACCAAGGCCCCATCCCGCGTCGGGCTCGCGGCCCTAACCTGGACGCTGCGGACCAGGGCAGACCCGCGGGGTCCGGGGACGGCGAGGGGACATGAGGCACACCCGGGACGTGCTCGGCGCCACGGCGATGGCCGTGGGGGTCGCGACGGCGTACGCCATCGCGCAGTGGCCGAAGATGACGAACTGGGGTGCCACGGCGACCGAGAGGACCGAGGTGCTCCCCGGCGACGACATCGTGGGAGAGGCGCGGTACCGGACCACGCACGCGGTCACGGTCGATGCACCCGTCGAGCGGGTCTGGCCGTGGCTGGTGCAGCTCGGCCAGGGGCGGGGCGGTCTGTACAGCTACGACTGGCTGGAGAACCTGCTGGGGCTGGACATGCACAGCGCGCAGCGGATCGTGCCGGAGCTGCAGGACCTGGGCGTCGGCGACGTCGTCCGGCTGGTCCCCGAGGGCACCCAACCAGCGCTGCGGTTCGTCGTCGCGCGGGTCGAGCCGCCGCGTTTGCTCGTGCTCGGGCCGTCCGGCAGCCGCGAGGAGGCGCTCGCCGGCGGGCTGCCGTACCCGGCCTGGACCTTCCGGCTCACGCCCACCGGTGACGGCGGCTCGCGGCTCCTGGTCCGCTTCCAGAGCGACTTTGCCCCGTCGCCGCTGCAGTGGCTGATGAACAAGTACGCGCTCGAGCCGATCCACTTCGCGATGGAGCGCAAGATGCTGCTGACCCTCAAGCAGCGCGCCGAGCGGGCCGGCTGAACCGGTCCGCGCGATCCGGGCCACAACTGCGCACGTGCGCATCCGCGGCCCACGACCAGCGCGCGACCCGGGCCTCAACCGCGCAGGTGACGTCCCGCGGGAACAGCTCGTGGAGGGGATCCGGATCGTTGTCCGCGTGTCTCGCTGCTGTCGCCGCCCCGCGGCTGAGCAACCGCGCACGGCCCCCGGTCTAGCGTGGGGGCGTGGACGGCGAGGTCAGCCTTGCGCTGGCGGGCGACGTGATGACCGGGCGGGGCGTGGACCAGATCCTCGACCGCCCGGGCTCGCCGGCGCTGCACGAGTTCCACGTCGAGGACGCCCGCACCTACGTGGAGCTGGCCGAACGCGCCAGCGGCGCCATCCCGCACCCCAGTGCCGGCCGCCTGGCCCTGGGGTGAGGCGCTGCCCGTGCTGCGCGGGGCGACCTGGCGGGTGGCGAACCTGGAGACGAGCGTGACCCGAAGCGACGACTGGGCGCCGGGCAAAGGGGTGCACTACCGGATGAACCCGGACAACGTGGACGTGCTGCGGGTGGCCGGCGTCGACGTGTGGTCCCTCGCGAACAACCACGTGCTGGACTTCGGCCTGACCGGCCTGGAGGAGACCGTGGACGTGCTCACGGCCGCCGGTCAGCGACTCGCCGGCGCCGGTCGCGATGCCGCCGAGGCCTGGCGTCCCGCGGACGTGGGGGCCGACGGGCGCCGGCTGGTGGTCTGGTCGGTCGCGCACCGGTCCAGCGGGGTGCGCTCGAGCTGGGCCGCGACCGCGACCCGGCCCGGCGTGGCGCTGCTGCCCGCCCTCGACGACGCCGCCGCCGACGAGCTGGCGGACCGGGTGCGTGAGCACCGGCGCCCCGGTGACCTGGTGGTGGTCTCGGTGCACTGGGGCGGCAACTGGGGCTACCCGGTGCCGCCGGACCAGCGACGGTTCGCGCACCGCCTCGTGGACGCCGGGGTGCACGTCGTGCACGGCCACTCCTCGCACCACCCCAGGTCGCCCGAGGTCTACCGCGGCGGCGTGGTCCTCTACGGCTGTGGGGACCTGGTCAACGACTACGAGGGCATCGGCGGCCACGAGCGGTTCCGCGACGACCTGCGGCTGGTGTACGTCGTGCGGTTCGCCCCCGGCGACACCCTGCGCGAGATGTTGCATGGTCCCGTTCCGGGCGCGCCGGATGCGCCTGGAGCGGGCCGGCCCGCTCGACGCGCGCTGGCTGGCGAGGACCCTGGCCGACCAGGGCTGGGGGTCGGCCAGCCGGGTGGTGGCAGGTGCGGACGGCACGCTGCGGCTCACCGTCCGCTGAGGGCGGGACCATCGCCCCATCCGCCGCGGTGTCCGCCTCACTAGCGTGGAGAGCGGGGACCCGCGGGGGCGGAGGAGGGACATCATGAGCACAGCCGAGCCGGCTCTCTTCGAGAGCAGCCTCCAGAAGACCCGCCAGTGGGTCGGGGACCTGGCCCTGGAGCTGGGCCGCCCCGGCGACCCGCAGTACGCGTTCCGGGTGCTGCGCAGCTTCCTGCACGTGCTGCGCGACCGGCTCCCGGTGGTCGAGGCCGCCCAGCTCGCCGCCCAGCTGCCGGAGCTGCTCCGGGGCGTGTACTACGAGGGCTGGCGGCCCAGCGACACGCCGCAGGCGTACCACGACCTGAACACCTTCCTCGACCGGATGGCGGAACAGGGACGGCTGGCGGGGGAAACCGAGGCCGCCTACGCCGCGGAGGCGACCGTCCGGCTGCTCGCCCGGCACGTCGGGGTGCACGAGGTCGGCAAGGTGCGGCTGGTGCTGCCCCGCAGCATCGCCGACCTCCTGGACACCTCTGCGGAGGCGCACCATGCCGACGCGTAGGACCACCTCGGTCCCGCCCGCGGTCCGGGTCAGCACCCGCGGACCGGTCCCCGAGGCGGCCAAGGGGTACGCCGAGCGGAAGATCGGGCACGTGCACCGGCACACGACCGAGCCCGTCCTGTCCACGCACGTGGTGCTCACCCAGGCCCGGGACCCCGCCCGGGTGCGGCCGGCGCTCGCCGAGGCGAGCCTGCGCTTCGACGCCGCCGAGGTCCGCGCCCAGGCGTCGGCCGGGGAGATGACCGGGGCCGTGGACCTGGTCGCCGACCGGCTGCAGCGCGTGCTCCGGCACCACCAGGACCGGCAGCAGACCCGACACCGGTGGCTGGCAACCCGGCAGGAGCACGAGTGGCGGCACGGGACGCTGCCCGACGAGCAGGTCGACCACTACCGCCGCCCGGCCGAGGAGCGTGAGGTGCTCCGCCGCAAGACCTTCGCCCTGGACCCGATCAGCCTGGACGAGGCCGCGTTCGACATGGACATGCTCGGGCACGACTTCTACCTGTTCACCGACCGGGACTCCGGCCGGGACGCCCTGGTCCACCGCACCGCGGCCGGCGGGCTCGCCGTGCGCGGGGTGCCGGGCCCGGCCGGCAGCGTGGTCGTCGAGGGACCCGCGCCGGTGCTCGACGAGGCCGAGGCACGCGAGCGACTCGAGCTCTCCGGCGAGCCGTTCGTGTTCTACACCGACCGCGACACCGGTCGGGGGCGGGTGCTGTACGTGCGGTACGACGGGCACTACGGGCTCATCCTCGCCGCCTAGTGTGGGCCGCTAGGGTCACGGGCATGGCTGAGCTCACCGACCGCACCACCCGTGCCCTGCATCGGATCGCCCTCGGCAGGCAGACCAAGCACCGGGTGCCGGGGCTCTACGCCGGCGTGGTCCGCGACGGCGGCTTCGTCTGGCAGGAGGGGATCGGCGCCGCCGACCTGGGGAACCCCGACGTCCCGCCCGGGCCCGATGACCAGTTCCTGGTCGCCTCCAACACCAAGACCTTCACCGCGGTGCTCCTCATGCAGCTGCGCGACGAGGGCAGGCTGCGGCTCGAGGACACCCTCGACGAGCTGCTCCCCGGGGTCAAGCACCCGGGCCTGACCGTGCGGCAGTGCCTGGCGCACGTGTCCGGGATGCAGCGCGAGCCGGTCGGCGACGTCTGGGACACCCTGCAGAACCCGGACCGGGAGGCGCTGCTGGCCGGCTTCAACGAGGCGGAGCGGGTGCATCCCCCGCACCAGCTGTGGCACTACTCCAACCTGGTCTTCTCGATGCTCGGGGAGGTGGTCGCGCGGCTCGACGGCCGCGGCTGGTACGAGGCGCTGCGGGCGAGGATCCTGCAACCGCTGGGGATGTCGCGCACCACCCTGGGCCCCAGCGGCAGCGTGGTGTCCGGCTACTACGTGCCGCCGTGGACGGACGTGCCGGTGCCGGAGCCGGTGCTCGACCTCAAGGCCCTCGCTCCGTGCGCCGGCCTGGCGAGCACCCCGGCCGACATGGCCCGCTGGTCGTCGTTCGTCGCCGACCCGGTCGCCGACGTGCTCTCCCCGGACACCCTGGAGGAGATGTGCGAGCCCCAGGTCGTCGTCGACCGGCAGCGCTGGACCGCGGCGTTCGGGCTGGGCTTCAGCCTGGTCCGGACCGGGAGCCGCGTGTACGTCGGCCACACCGGCGGCATGCCCGGCCACATCACCGCGCTGTTCACGCACCGCGCCAGCGGCACCGGCGGCCTGGCCTTCATGAGCTCCACGTCCGCACCGGACCCGGCCGCGTTCGCCGTCGAGCTGGCCGACCACGTGGTCGAGCACGACCCGGCCGATCCCGAGGTGTGGCGGCCGGGGACCGAGGTCCCGGCCGAGCTGGAGGGGGTGCTGGGCGTCTGGTACTCCGAGGGCAGCCCGTTCGTGTTCACCGTGCGCCGGGGCCGCCTCGAGGCGCGCGCCCAGGGCCTCCCGGAGCACAAGCCGTCCTCGGTCTTCGAGCGGGTGACCGACGACGTCTACCGCACCGTCAGCGGCCGTGAGGCGGGGGAGCTGCTGCGGGTCACCCGCGACGAGGGCGGCCGGGTCGCCAAGATGAACTGGGCCACCTACCGGGTCACCCGGGAGCCGCTGGCCTTCGGCGAGTGGCTCGAAGGGTAATCCCGTTGGCCGGTCCGCGGCCGGATGCGGCAGGCTTGGACCAGCACAGCGTCGTACGGCGTCCACCGGGACGCCGTACTCCCGAACCAGAAAGGGTTCCTGGTGAGCACTGACCAGCACGTCCTCGACGAGCTCGAGTGGCGCGGGCTGATCGCGCACTCGACGGATCTCGACGCCCTGCGTGCCGAGCTGTCGGACGGCATGGTCAAGCTCTATTGCGGGTTCGACCCGACCGCGCCGAGCCTGCACATGGGCAACCTACTGCAGATCCTGACGCTGCGCAGGTTCCAGGACGCCGGGCACAAGCCGTACGGCCTGGTCGGCGGCGCGACCGGGATGATCGGCGACCCCAAGGAGACGGGGGAGCGGCAGCTGAACAGCCTGGACACCGTCAAGCAGTGGAGCGCCACGATCCGTGGCCAGCTCGAGCGCTTCCTGTCCTTCGAGGGCGGCAACGCGGCGACCGTGGTGAACAACTACGACTGGACCGCGAGCCTGTCGACGATCGAGTTCCTGCGCGACATCGGCAAGCACTTCCCGGTGAACCGGATGCTCGCCCGTGAGGTGGTGAAGCGCCGCCTGGAGGAGGGGATCAGCTACACGGAGTTCAGCTACGTGCTGCTGCAGTCGATGGACTACCTCAACCTGCGCCGCGACTTCGGGGTCACGTTGCAGACCGGCGGCAGCGACCAGTGGGGCAACATCACCGCCGGGGTGGAGCTGATCCGGCGGATGGACGGCGTCCGGGTGAACGCGCTCGCGACCCCGCTGGTCACCAAGGCCGACGGCACCAAGTTCGGCAAGACCGAGTCCGGGACCGTGTGGCTCGACCCCGAGATGACCTCGCCGTACGCCTTCTACCAGTTCTGGCTCAACAGCGACGACCGCGACGTGGTGGAGCTGCTGAAGTACTACACCTTCCGCACCCGCGAGGAGATCGACGAGCTCGCCGCGCAGACCCAGGAGAAGCCGTTCCTGCGGGCCGCCCAGCGAGCGCTCGCCGACGACGTCACCACCCTGGTCCACGGCGCGGAGGAGACCGAGCGGATCAAGGCCGCCTCGGCGGCGCTGTTCGGCACCGGCGACCTCGCGGCGCTGGACCCGGCGACCCTCGGCGCGGCGCTGCGGGAGGCCGGCGCGGTGCAGGTCAAGCGCACCGACGGGCTGCCGTCCGTCGTGGACCTGCTGGTGGAGTGCGGGCTGTCCAAGAGCAAGAGCGAGGCACGTCGCACGGTGGCCGAGGGCGGTGCGTACCTCAACAACCAGCGCGTCGAGGACGCCGAGACAGGGCCCACCGAGGGCGACCTGCTGGGCGGCTCGTGGCTGGTGCTGCGGCGCGGCAAGAAGCACCTGGCCGGCGTCGAGGTGGTGTGACGGTGGCGGTGGACCGCTTCGTGGACGCCCTCGAGGAGCGTGCTCGCGCGGTGCTGCCCGAGCCGGTCCACCGCTACATCCGCCAAGGTGCCCGCGACGGCGTGACCGCCGCCGAGGCGACCCGGGCGTGGGACCGGTTCCGGTTCCTGCCGCAGGTGCTGCGCGACGTCACCGACGTGGACACCTCGACCACGCTGCTCGGCGCCGCCGTGCAGACCCCGGTCGCCGTCGCGCCCACCACCCTGCAGAAGGCCGCGCACCCGGAGGGCGAGGTCGCGATGGCGCGCGCGGTGCGCGAGGCGGGGTCGTTGCTGGTGGTCTCCAGCAACGCCGGGTCGACGTTCGAGGAGATCGCCGAGACCGGCGTGTCCTGGTGGCTGCAGATGTACGTCACGGCGGAACGCCCCGCGTCCACGCCGCTGGTCGAGCGGGCGGTCGACGCCGGCGCCGGGGCGATCGTGCTCACCGTGGACACCCCGGTGGTGGGCACCAAGTACGACGACGGGCCGACGGTGTGGGACGTCGCCCGGCCCGGCTGGCTGCGCGCGAACGTGCCGGCGGACCGCGGCGAGCAGCCGGGGGACGAGAAGGCCACCGACCTCGGGCCGCAGGACGTCACCTGGCTCAGTGAGATCAGCGGGCTGCCGGTGGTGGCGAAGGGCGTGCTCCAGCCCGACGACGTGCGTCGCTGCGTCGACGCCGGGGCCGCCGCGGTGTGGGTCTCCAACCACGGCGGCCGCCAGCTCGACTACGCCGGCGCCACCGCGGACGCTCTCGTCGACGTGGTCGCGGCCGCGGGCCACGACGCGGAGGTGTACGTCGACGGCGGGCTGCGCTGCGGGCGGCACGTGCTGGCCGCCCTGGCCCTCGGCGCCAGAGCGGTGTTCCTCGGCAGGCCACCGCTCTACGCGCTGGCCTGCGACGGCGAGCCCGGGGTCCGCGACCTGATCCGGCAGATGACTGCCGGCCTCGAGGAGGCCCTGATGCTCGCCGGCTGCTCGAGCGCGATGCTCGTGCCGCGCCGGATCGTCACGCGCCCATGAAGCCCCGGCCCGGGCTCGATGCCCGCGTTCGCCGCGTCCCGGTGATGCGGTTTCCTACCGCAGGCCAGGCACGCCGAGGTGTCCGTCAGGCACGAGCGGCGCTGACCTCAGGGATCCGGGCCGGCGCTCGCAGCCACACCAGCACGCCCGTCCAGAGCATCCACGCCCAGAACAGCGGGACGCCGACGGTGCTCAGGCCGTCGAGCACCCCGGCCCGGCCAGGGGCCACGAGGGCCAACCCGCCCACGGTCAGGACCGCGCCGGAGCCGAGCGCAAGCCAGGGCAGCACCCGCGGGAAGAGCCGCGACCACAGCCAGGTCCATCAGGGGTGCGGGCGGCCCGAGCGTGCCAGGCACACGCGCAGCCCCACCACCAGGACCACCCGGCCGAACAGCACCACGCCGAACCACCCGGCCGCCCAGTCGATGGCATCCGCATGACCGACGTAGCCATGCATGACCTCTGTCGCGGGGCTTGCCGCCCCCAGCGGCGCCCCGACGTGGGCCGCGAGGATCGCGACCCACTCGAGCAGGTACAGGATCGCGCCGATGAGCACCAGCCTCGTGCCGACCAGCCTCGCCGTCTCGTGCATGCCCGCCCCCGTTCGCCAGCCCGAGACCCGTGCTCACGAGCGCAGGCCCGACGGGTCGACGTGTCACGCGCCGGGGACGTCGCGCAGACTGGGTCACATGCTGCCGCTCGCCGCCGCCCTGGCCCCGCTGACCCGGCGTCTGGTCTACCCCTCCCGGGGCACCCGCCTGCCTGTCGACGGCACGACGCTGCGGCTGCGGGCGGGGCGGGTGGAGCTGCGCGGCTGGGAGGTCAACCCCGGCCAGGACCGCGCCCTGGTCTACTTCGGGGGCAACAGTGAAGCCGTCGAGTGGCTGCGCCCCGTGCTGGCCGAGCGCCTTCCCGGTCACACCAGCTACCTGCTCGCCTACCGCGGCTTCGGCGCGAGCGGCGGTAGGCCGAGCCAGCGTGCCCTGACCGCGGACGCCTTGGCGCTGCACGACCACGTGGCCGCCCGGCACCCGCGGGCCGGCGTTGACGTCGTCGGCCGCAGCCTCGGCAGTGGCGTCGCTGCCCAGGTGGCCGTGCGCCGCCCGGTCGAGAGGCTGGTCCTCGTCACCCCCTTCGACAGCCTCGCCGCGACGGCGTCCGACCTGTTCCCGCGGCTGCCCGTGCATCACCTCGTGCACGACCGCTGGGACTCCGCCGCGGTGGCGCACCGCCTCCGGGCACAGGTGCTGGTGGTGCGCGCCGGGCGCGACGAGCTGGTACGTCCGGCGCGCACGGACCGCTTGCTCGAGGCGCTGCCCCCGGACACGCGGGTGGTGGACCTGCCCGAGGCGGACCACTCCGACCTCGTCGAGGACCCGACGTACTGGCCCGCGATCGGCGGCTTCCTCGACTAGCCCGCGCGGCGGTCAGGCGTCCCGCAGGTCCCGCATCACCACGCCCATCCGGGGCTTCGGCGCGAACGACGTGGACTTGCGCGGCATCCGGATCCCGCGCGCCGCGGTCTCCATCACCTCGGTGAGGCTCGGCGGGTGCACGGCGACCACCACCCCGGGCTGACGCGCGGTGGTGTGCAGCGCCTGGTCGAGGCTGTGGTGGTAGCCGACCTGCTCCTCGGCGATGTGCCACGCAGGGAGCAGCGTCTCGTGCAGCACCGCCGCGTCGACCGGCGAGGTGCGCGGGGTGCGCAGCAGCGCCCAGGCCCGCCCGTCGGACAGCACGAAACCGGCTCGTTCGCCGCCGCGGGGCAGGTCGGCGAGCGCGGCGAACGCGGCCTCGCGGTCGGGCATGGTCGCCACGTCGTCGCCCCGGTCCGCCGACATCTCCTGCACGTCGGACATGGTCAGCGCGGCGACGGACCGGTGGATCGGGCCGACGCGCAGCGGGTGGTCGCGCTGGTCGACGAGCATCGCGAGGCCGTGGTCCCAGGCCGAGGAGCCGGCCGGCGCGCCGGGGCTGCGCAGCTCGCGCTGCAGCCGCAGGTAGGCGGCGTAGCGGTGGTGCCCGTCGGCGATCAACGCCCGCGCGCCCGCAAGCTCGTCGGCCACCGCACCGAGCACGGCGGCGTCGGTGACGGCCCAGAGCCGGTGCTCGCTGCCGTCCACCGCCACGAAGTCGGCGACCGGGTGGTCCCGCGCCGCCTCGCCCACGAGGTCGCGTAGCCGGTCCGAGCCCTCGTGCACCAGCAGGATCGGCTCCAGGTTGGTCTCGGTGGTGCGCATCAGCACGGTGCGGTCGTCCACGGGTGCCGGCATCACGTCCTCGTGCGGCAGGATCACCCGCTCGGCCTCCTCCCGCAGGCCCACCAGACCGATCAGCCCGCGGACCGTGACCTGGTCGACGCGGTACTCGTAGAGGTAGAGCGCCGGCTCGTCGTCGGCGCGCAGGTACGCCTTGTCGCGCCACTTCTGCAGCCGGTCGCGGACCGCCAGGTAGGGCCGTTCGAAGCGACGTGAAAGAATCAGCCGGACGATGTTGTGGCGGTTCGCGGCCTCCAGGTCGCGCACCGTGTCGGCGTCCAGGACGTCGTACGGCGGGGAGATGACGGTGCCGAGGTCCCCGACCACGGCCGGGTCGAAGCGCAACCCGCGGAACGGCGCCAGCGTGAAGGGCCGCGCGGACTCGTCGCGGGCGGAGACGTCGGGCGCGTCGCTGACCATCCGGGCATCGTACGAGACCTGACCGAGACGACGCGAAACCGGAGGCCGACGTTGCTCAAGCCGTGCGAGACGCCGCTGTGGGACGCCTACGACGTGGCGATGCTCGACCTGGACGGGGTGGTCTACATCGGGCCCGACGCGGTGCCCGGCGCACCCGACCATCTCGGCAAGGCGGCCGCCGCGGGCATGCACCTGGCGTACGTGACGAACAACGCTGCCCGGCCGCCGGACGTGGTCGCCGAGCACCTCCGCGAGCTCGGCGTCGCGGTGGACGCCCGCGACGTGGTGACCTCCGCCCAGGCGGCGGCACGGTTGCTGTCCGAGCGGCTCCCCGAGGGGTCGGCGGTCTACGTCATCGGAGGCGCCGGGCTGTTCGCGGCGCTCGAGGAGCGCTCGCTGCGCCCCGTGCAGAGCCTGGACGACGAGCCCGTCGCGGTGGCGTCCGGCTTCCACCGCGACCTGCGCTGGGGCACCGTCATCGACGGGGCCATCCTGGTCCGCCGCGGGCTCCCGTGGGTGGCGGCGAACACCGACATGACGGTGCCGACCCAGCAGGGCCCCGGCCCGGGCAACGGCGTGCTGGTCGAGGCGGTCGCCCGGTTCGCCGACCGCGAGCCGCTGGTCGCCGGCAAGCCGAAGCCGCCGCTGTTCGAGGAGACCCTGCGCCGGGTCGGTGGCCGCCGCCCGCTGGTCGTCGGCGACCGGCTGGACACCGACATCGAGGGCGCGGTCAACGCCGGCTACGACAGCCTGCTCGTGATGACCGGCGTCACCAGCCTCGAGCAGCTCGTCCGGGCGGGCCCCGGCCAGCGTCCGACGTACGTCGGGAGCGACCTGGGTGCCCTCGGCTCCGCGCAGCCGGTCCCGGAGACCCGGGGTGAGGAGGTCACGCTCGGCGGCTGGACCGCGGCCGTGCGGACCGGCCGGCTGCGGGTCGACGGCGACGGCGCCACCGACGACTGGTGGCGGGTGGTGGCGGTCGCTTCATGGCAGCACCTCGACGGCACCGACCGGCCCGTCGACGTGGACGACGTGTCCCCGCCGAGTAGCGTTGCCCCAGGCCGCTGAGCAGCCGCCGGCCAAGACACCGTGCGCGACCCTGGAGACATGACGTGAGCGAGCAGCACCCCGAGCCCACCCCGCAGCCCGAGGCCACCGGCAACCCGACGGTCGACGCGGTCCTGGAGTCCCTGGCCGGCCTGGAGGACACCCCGGTCGACGAGCACGTCGCGGTGTTCGAGACCGCGCACGACACGCTGCGCGGCGCGCTCGCGAACGCCGGCAACCCGCCCACCGGCTGACCCGCCGATGCCGCGCCGTCTGCGCCTCGACGCGGAGCTGGTGCGCCGCGGCCTGGCCCGGTCCCGCGAGCACGCCAGCGAGCTGATCGCGGCCAAGCGGGTCAAGGTCGCCGGCGTGCTGGCCACCAAGCCCGCCACCGGCGTCGGCACCGACGTCGCCCTGGTCGTCCTCGAGGACCCGGACCGTCCCGACTACGTCTCGCGGGGCGGCCACAAGCTGGCCGGAGCGCTCGAGGCGCTGGCGCCGCTGGGCCTGCGGGTGGCCGGCCGGCGCTGCCTGGACGCCGGCGCCTCCACCGGCGGGTTCACCGACGTGCTGCTGCGGAACGACGCCGCGGAGGTGGTCGCCGTCGACGTCGGCTACGGGCAGCTGGCCTGGCCGCTGCGGAACGACGGGCGGGTACGGGTGCACGACCGCACCAACATCCGCGACCTCACCGCAGCGCAGGTCGGGGGTGCGGTCGACCTGGTCGTGGGGGACCTGTCGTTCATCTCGCTCGAGCTGGTGCTCGACGCGTTGCTGGGCGTCACCCACGACGGCGGCGACCTGCTGCTGATGGTCAAGCCGCAGTTCGAGGTGGGCAAGGACCGGGTGGGCAAGGGCGGGGTGGTCCGCGACCTCGATCTGCGGGCCGCCGCGGTGACCGCCGTCGCCGAGGCGGCCGCACGCCGTGGCTGGGGGGCCCGGGCGGTGACCACCAGCCCGCTACCCGGCCCGTCCGGCAACGTGGAGTACTTCTTGTGGCTGCGCCGGGGCGACGCGCGGGTCGGGCCCGACCAGATCACGAACGAGGTACGGCGCACCGCCCACCTGGGGGTCCCGGGTGAGAAGGTGGGTCGGTGACCAGCAGTGAGAGCCCGCGCCGGGTCTTCGTCGTCGCCCACACCGGGCGACCGGAGGCCCGTGAGGTCGCGGGCCAGGTCTGCCGGTCGCTGCACAAGCACGACCTGGTGGTGCGGATGCTGGCCGAGGAGGCCGCCGACCTCGGCCTCGACATCCCGCTCGAGACGGTGGACGGCGACGAACGGCCCGCCGCCGGCTGCGAGCTGGCGGTGGTGATCGGTGGCGACGGCACGATCCTGCGGGCCGCCGAGCTGACCCACGAGGCGGGCACCCCGGTGCTCGGGGTCAACCTCGGCCACGTCGGGTTCCTGGCCGAGGCGGAGCACGAGGACCTCGAGTTCACCATCGACGCGATCGTGCACCGCCGCTACGCGCTCGAGGAGCGGCTCACCCTGGACGTGCAGGTCTACCGGGACAAGGAGCTGCTCGCCTCGTCCTGGGCGCTCAACGAGGCGAGCGTCGAGAAGGCCGCTCGCGAGCGGATGCTCGAGGTGGTCGTGGAGGTCGACGGGCGTCCGCTGTCGCGCTGGGGCTGCGACGGTGTCGTCTGCGCGACACCCACCGGGTCGACCGCCTACAACTTCAGCGCCGGCGGCCCCATCGTCTGGCCGGGGGTGGAGGCGCTGCTGATGGTGCCGATCAGCGCCCATGCCCTGTTCGCGCGCCCGCTCGTGGTCGCACCCACCTCGGTTCTCGCCGTCGAGGTGATCGCCCGCACCGACGGTGCGGGGGTGCTGTGGTGCGACGGGCGACGCACCGTGGACCTTCCGCCGGGGGCGCGCATCGAGGTGCGCCGCGGCCGCGCGCCCGTGCGGCTGGTGCGGCTGCACCAGGCGCCGTTCACGGACCGGCTGGTGGCCAAGTTCGACCTTCCCGTGACCGGGTGGCGCGGTGCGGCCGAGCGGCGACGCCGCAGCGGCAACCCGGTCGTCGGTCCAGGAGAGGGGAACGATGCTTGAGGAGCTGCGCATCCGCTCGCTCGGGGTGATCGACGAGTCGGTGCTCGAGCTGGGGCCCGGGTTCACCGCGATCACCGGAGAGACCGGCGCGGGCAAGACCATGGTGGTCACCGCGCTCGGCCTGCTGCTCGGTGGGCGCGCGGACTCCGGCGCGGTGCGCACCGGGGCGAGGTCAGCACGCGTGGAGGGTCTGGTCCGCGTCCCGGCCGACGGCGCCGGGTCGGCCCTGGGCGACCGGGTCGACGAGGCCGGGGGAGAGGTCGAGGACGACCGCGTGGTGCTGGCCCGGCAGATCTCGGCCGAGGGCCGGTCCCGGGCGTTCGCGGGCGGTGCCTCGGTGCCGGTCTCCGCGCTGGCCGCGCTCACCGACCCGCTGGTCGCCGTGCACGGCCAGTCTGACCAACACCGGCTGCTCCGGCCGGCCGCCCAGCGCCGGGCGCTCGACGGCTTCGCCGGCGCGAAGGCGCGGCGGCTGAGGGAGCGCTACTCCGAGTGCTACGGCCGGCTGCGGGAGACCGAGGCGGAGCTGGCCTCCGTGGTGGAGACCGCCCGGGAACGGGCCCGCGAGGCCGACCTGCTGCGGTTCGGGCTCGGGGAGGTCGAGGCGGTCGACCCGCAGCCGGGCGAGGACGAGGCACTGGCGGCCGAGGAGGCCCGCCTGGGGTTCTCGGACGCGTTGCGGACGGCGGCCGCGCAGGCCCGCGAGTGCCTGTCGACCGAGGACGGGGGCTCCGACGCGCTGGCGATGGTCTCGGCGGCCCGCAAGCTGCTCGACGGCGTCCGCGAGCACGACCCGGAGGCCGCCGGGCTGGCCGACCGGCTGGCCGAGGTCAGCTACCTGCTGTCCGACGTGGCGGCCGACCTGTCCTCCTACGCCTCCTCGGTGGACACCGACCCGGCCCGGCTGGCGGCGGTGTCCGAGCGCCGGGCCGCGCTCGTCGCGCTGACCCGCAAGTACGGCGAGACCATCGACGAGGTGCTCGCCTGGGCGCAGACCTCGTCGACGCGCCTGCTCGAGCTCGACGGGACCGACGACCGGATCAGCGAGCTGCGGGCGCTGCGGGGTGAGCTGCGGGTCGAGCTCGCGGAGCTCGGCACGGCGCTGAGCGCCGAGCGGACCAAGGCTGCGGCGAAGCTCGGTCGTGTGGTCACCGCCGAGCTGGGCTCGCTGGCGATGCCGCACGCCGAGCTGACCGTGGCGGTGCGCCAGGTCGAGGACCCCGAACAGGGGCTCGAGGTGGACGGGCGCAGCGTGCGGTTCACGTCGTCCGGGCTCGACGAGGTGGAGCTGCTGCTGGCCGCCAACCCCGGCGCCGAGCCGCGGCCGCTCGGCAAGGGAGCGTCGGGCGGCGAGCTGTCCCGGGTGATGCTCGCGGTGGAGGTGGCGCTCGCGGCGACCAACCCGGTGCCCACCTTCGTGTTCGACGAGGTGGACGCGGGTGTCGGCGGCAAGGCGGCCGTGGAGGTGGGCCGCCGGCTCGCGCTGCTCGCGCGGCACGCCCAGGTGCTCGTGGTCACCCACCTGCCGCAGGTCGCGGCCTTCGCCGACCAGCACGTCGTCGTGGTCAAGAGCAGCGACGGCACGGTCACCACCTCCGGGCTGACCGCCCTCGACGAGGACACCCGGGTCAAGGAGCTGTCCCGGATGCTGGCCGGGCTGGAGGACTCCGAGACCGCCCTGGCGCACGCGGAGGAGCTGCTCGCCACGGCGCAGCAGTCGCGCGCGGGGTGAGAGCGTCGGTGGGGTGAGAGGTCCCTCACCCCCGCGCCGCACACGCCCGCCGCCTCCCGGGAACGGTGCGCTGCGCGTGGCAGGATGGCCGCGCCATGAAATTCCCCTCCCGTCACCCCGTCGACGAAGGCAGTCCGGGGGTCACCGGCACCGCCCGCATCGACCGGCGCACCAGCTCGCTGATGCGCCGGCTCCGCCCCGGGGATGTCGCGGTCATCGACCACCTCGACCTGGACCGGGCCAACGCCGAGGCGCTCCTGGACTGCGGGGTCGCGGCGGTGGTCAACGCCTCGCCGTTCATCTCCGGGCGCTACCCGAACCTGGGCCCCGAGCTGCTGGCCCGCTCGGGGATCGCCCTCGTCGACAACGTCGGCCCCGAGGTGTTCAGCCGGCTCCACGACGGGCACCCGGTGCGGATCCACGAGGGAGACGTGCTGGTCGGCGAGGACACGGTGGCCACGGGGCGGCGGCTCGAGGCCGCGGACGTGAAGCAGCTGATGGAGGAGGCCCGGTCGGGCCTGGCCACGCAGCTGCAGAGCTTCACGCACAACACCACCGAGTTCCTCCGCCGCGAGCAGGACCTGCTGCTGCACGGCCAGGGCGCCCCGCGGACCCGCACCCGGATCGACGGCCGACCGGTCGTGGTCGTGGTGCGTGGCTACGACTACCGGGAGGACCTGCGTCGGCTGCGACGGTTCATCCGCGAGCAGCGCCCGGTGCTGATCGGCGTGGACGCGGGGGCCGACGCACTCGTCGCCGCGGGTCACCGTCCGGACATCGTCGTGGTCGGTGAGGCGGGGCTCGCCCAGGCCGGGTCCGGCCCGTCCTCGTCGGGCACCGGGCAGTCGGTCTCCGACAAGGCGCTGCGCGGGGCCCGCGAGGTGGTGCTGCACGCGGACCGCTCCGGACGGGCGATCGGCTCCGACCGGCTGGAACGGCTCGGCGTGCGCAGCCAGACCCTGGCGGCGTCGGGGACCAGCGAGGACGTCGCGATGCTGCTCGCCGACGTGTCCGGTGCTTCGCTGATCGTCGCCGTCGGCACGCACGCGACCCTCGACGAGTTCCTGGACCGGCAGCGGTCCGGGCTGGCCAGCACCTTCCTCACCCGGCTCCGGGTGGGGCCCAAGCTGGTGGACGCGAAGCGGGTCCCGCAGCTGTACTCCGGGCGGATCCGGCTGTGGCACCTGGTGCTGGTGCTGCTGGCCGGGCTGGTGGCCCTCGGCGTCGCCATCGCGACGACCCCGGTGGGCGGAGACTGGTGGACGTCCATCCACGGTGCGCTGAACGACCTCCTCGACTGGATCCAAGGACTCTTCTCGTGATCTCTTTCCGCTACCACATCGTCTCGATCGTCTCGGTCTTCCTGGCGCTCGCCATCGGCGTCGCGCTCGGTGGCGGGCCGCTGAAGGGCGAGGTCGACAACACCCTGGTCAACCAGGTCCAGGCGGACCGGTCGGTGAAGTCCGACCTGCGGGCGCAGATCAACGGGCTGAAGGCCACCAACGAGTTCACCGACCAGTTCGCGGGGCAGGTGGCCCCGACCCTGCTGGGCGGGTCGCTCAAGGGGCGCACCGTCAACCTGGTGGTGCTGCCGACCGCCGCACAGGCCGACGTCACCTCCACCGCCGACCTGGTCGCCACGGCAGGCGGAAGCGTCGGAGGCACCCTGCGGGTCGGCGACAGCCTGGTGGACGCGTCGAACAAGCAGCTCGTCGACGAACTGGGCAGCCAGCTGCTGGACAGCGCCTCCGGCGTCGACGTGCCGGCGGACGCCAGCCCCTACGAGCGGATCGGCACCCTGATCGCCCGCGCCATCGGGACCGACAAGTCCGGTGGCGCCGAGGTGGACGGCACCGCCGACAGCATCCTGGCCGGCCTGAGCACCGCAGGGATGATGTCGGCGGAGGGCGACCTGCACCGGCGCGCCGACCTGGTGCTGTTCATCGGCGGGGCGGGGTCCGGCAGCGCCGAGCAGCAGCAGGGGTCGAACACGATCGTGACCACGATCGCGAAGGCGGTGGACGAGAACACCGCCGGGGTGGTGGTGGCCGGCCCGGTGGCGTCGGCGCACCAGGGCGGGCTGGTCAAGGCGGTCCGCGACGACGTGATCGCCGCGCGGGACATCTCCACGGTCGACGCGCTGGGCCGCACCGCCGGGCAGGTGGTCGCGGTGATGGCCCTGGCTGGGCAGGCACGGGGCACCACCGGGCACTACGGGGCCGTGGACGCCGCGAACGGTCCGATGCCCGGTGCGGACACCACCGCCGACTGAGCCGGATCGAGCGCACCGGCCCCGGAGTGGCTTGCCCGAATCGGGCGCGTCATTGGTAGGCTAGAACCCCGTGGACGGGTGAGTTTCTCTCATCGCACATCTATCTGAGCCACGGGAGTTCACTTGGCCGCATCGCAGCCCACCAAGCACGTCTTCGTCACCGGTGGGGTCGCCTCCTCGCTGGGCAAGGGTCTCACCGCCTCCTCCCTGGGCCGGCTGCTGCGGTCGCGCGGGCTCCGGGTCACGATGCAGAAGCTGGACCCCTACCTGAACGTCGACCCGGGCACGATGAACCCGTTCCAGCACGGCGAGGTGTTCGTCACCAACGACGGCGCCGAGACCGACCTCGACGTCGGCCACTACGAGCGCTTCCTGGACACCGACCTGTCCGGGATCGCGAACGTCACCACCGGCCAGGTCTACTCCCAGGTGATCGCGAAGGAACGCCGCGGCGACTACCTCGGCGACACGGTCCAGGTGATCCCGCACATCACCAACGAGATCAAGGAGCGCGTCCGCGCGATGGCGGGGAGCCCCGGTGAGGACCCCGTCGACGTGGTGATCACCGAGATCGGCGGGACCGTCGGCGACATCGAGTCCCTCCCGTTCCTCGAAGCCGCCCGCCAGGTGCGCCACGACGTGGGCCGCGACAACTGCTTCTTCCTGCACGTCTCGCTGGTGCCCTACATCGGCCCCTCCGGGGAGCTGAAGACCAAGCCGACCCAGCACTCGGTGGCCGCGCTGCGCTCGATCGGCATCCAGCCGGACGCGATCGTGTGCCGCTCGGACCGGCCGATCCCGGAGTCGGTGAAGCGGAAGATCTCGTTGATGTGCGACGTCGACGACGAGGCCGTGGTCAACGCGAGCGACGCGCCGTCGATCTACGACATCCCGAAGGTGCTGCACAGCGAAGGCCTGGACGCCTACGTCGTGCGCCGGCTGAACCTGCCGTTCCGCGACGTGGAGTGGACCGAGTGGGACGACCTGCTCCGCCGGGTGCACCACCCCGCCGAGGAGGTCAGCGTCGCCCTGGTCGGCAAGTACGTCGACCTGCCCGACGCCTACCTGTCGGTGGCCGAGGCGCTGCGGGCCGGCGGCTTCGCCCACGAGGCCAAGGTGAACCTGGTCTGGGTGCCGTCGGACGACTGCGAGACCAAGGAGGGTGCCGCGCGGCTGCTCTCGGAGATGGACGCGGTCTGCGTGCCCGGCGGGTTCGGCATCCGCGGCATCGAGGGCAAGGTGGGCGCCCTGGAGTACGCCCGTTCGCACGGGATCCCCACGCTCGGGCTGTGCCTGGGGCTGCAGTGCATGGTCATCGAGTACGCACGGCACGTGGCCGGCATCCGGGACGCGGACTCCACCGAGTTCCACGAGCACTGCGAGCAGCCGGTGATCGCGACGATGGCCGAGCAGCAGGACATCGTCTCCGGGGAGGGCGACCTCGGCGGCACCATGCGGCTCGGGCTCTACCCCGCCGAGCTCAAGGACGGCACGCTGGTCCGGGAGCTCTACGGCGAGGCCAAGGTCGAGGAACGGCACCGGCACCGCTACGAGGTCAACAACCACTACCGCACACAGCTCGAGCAGGCGGGTCTGGTCTTCTCCGGGACCTCGCCGGACAACAACCTGGTCGAGTTCGCCGAGCTGCCCCGCGACGTGCACCCGTTCTACGTCGCGACCCAGGCGCACCCCGAGCTCCGTTCCCGGCCGACCCGCCCGCACCCGCTCTTCGCGGGGCTGGTCGGCGCGGCCATCCAGCGTCAGCGGGAGCTCCGCCTGGAGATCGACGAGTCGGCGCTGCGCCGACCCGTGACGGACGACGAGGAGTGAGCGGCGCCGAGTGCGTGGCCGACCGTCCCGAGCAGTGGCCGGTCCACGAGGTCGAGAGGATCTGGCAGGGCGCCGCGCCGTTCTCCGTGCGACGGGACACCATCTCCTCGCCGTCGGGGGCCGAGGAGCCGTTCGGCCGGCTGGTGCTCGAGCACCCGGGCGCGGTGGTGGTGCTGGCGGTCGACGGGGACCAGCGGGCACTGGTGCTCGAGCAGTACCGGCACCCGGTGTCCGCGCGGCTCGTCGAGTTGCCGGCCGGCCTGCTCGACGAGCCGGGGGAGCACCCCCGTGAGGCGGCCGAGCGGGAGCTCCGCGAGGAGGGCCTGGTCCTCGCGCGGCGGTGGACCCGGCTGCTGTCGACGTACTCGTCCCCGGGGCTGAGCAGCGAGCGGATCACCTACTTCCTGGCCGAGGGAATCAGCGCGGCCCCCGACCGTGGTGGCTTCGAGCCCGCCCACGAGGAGGCCGACATGACGGTGTCCTGGGTGCCGGTGCGCGAGCTGGTCTCCGGCGTGCTGGACGGCCGGTTCAGCGACGGGCCGCTGGCCCAGGCCGTGCTGGCCTACCGCCTGTCACGGCCCTGAGCCCGGGTGCCGTCCCGGGCGCGCCCCGCGTGCCCGCGGTCTCGCGATGCGGAATACACTCACCGGGTCGCCCCGAGGACGTGGCGGCGCTCACACGGAGAGGAAGCATGGGTCGATGAAGGTCGGCGTTCCGAAGGAAGTCAAGAACAACGAGTACCGCGTGGCGCTGACCCCGGTGGGCACCCACGAGCTCACCGAGCACGGTCACGACGTGTTCCTCGAGCGGGGTGCCGGCGCCGGGTCGCAGATCCCCGACGAGGACTACGTCGCGGCGGGTGCGAGGATCCTCGACTCGGCGGACGACGTCTGGGGCACCGCCGACATGGTGCTCAAGGTCAAGGAGCCCGTGGCCGAGGAGTACCCGCGGATGCGCGAGGGCCAGACCCTGTTCACCTACCTGCACCTCGCCGCCGACAAGCGGCTCACCGAGGAGCTGGTCGCGCGCCGCGTGACGGCCATCGCCTACGAGACGGTGCAGCTGCCCTCGGGCTCGCTGCCGCTGCTCTACCCGATGTCGGAGGTCGCCGGCTGCCTGGCCCCGCAGGTCGGTGCGCACTCGCTGATGAAGGCCCAGGGCGGCCGCGGTGTGCTGCTCGGCGGCGTCGGCGGGGTGGCCAACGCCAAGGTCGTCGTGATCGGAGCCGGCGTCGCCGGGCAGAACGCGGCGAACATCGCGATGGGCATGGGGGCGGACGTCACCCTGCTCGACACCGACCTGGACAAGCTGCGGATGTCGTTCTGGCGGTACAACAACCGGGTGCACGGGCTGGCCTCGTCGATGCTGACGATCCAGCAGCAGGTGATGGAGGCCGACCTGGTGATCGGGGCCGTGCTGATCCCCGGCGCCAAGGCGCCCAAGCTGGTCAGCAACGAGCTGGTCAGCCGGATGAAGCCCGGCTCCGTCCTCGTCGACATCGCCGTCGACCAGGGCGGCTGCTTCGAGGACACCCGCCCCACCACCCACGCGGACCCCACCTACGAGGTGCACGGCTCGGTCTTCTACTGCGTGGCCAACATGCCGGGCGCGGTGCCGAACACCTCGACCTACGCGCTCACGAACGCAACGCTGCCCTACGCGGTGGCGCTGGCCAACAAGGGCTGGCAGCAGGCGCTGCGCGACGACCGCTCGCTCGCGCTCGGGCTGAACAGCCACGCCGGCCGCCTCACCTCCGCACCGGTCGCGGAGGCGCACGGCATGGAGAGCACGTCGCTGGACGGAGTGCTCGGCTGAGTCCGGCGGAGGCCACGGGCGGGCCGTCGCCGCTGCAGCGCGCGGTCCGCACGTACCTGGACCACCTGGTGGTCGAGCGGGGGCTCGCCGACAACACGCTGAAGTCCTACCGGCGGGACCTCCGCCGCTATCTCACGCACCTCGCCGGCTCCGGGGTCGAGGACCTCTCCGGGATCCGCGAGGAGACGGTCACCGGGTTCCTGGTGGCGCTGCGGGAGGGCGACGCCGACCATCCGCCGCTGTCGTCCGGTTCGGCGGCGCGCACGGTGGTCGCGGTGCGCGGCTTCCACAGGTTCGCGGTCCGCGAGGGCCTGTCCGCGGTGGACCCGTCCGCCGCCGTCCGTCCGCCCAGCCCGGCCAAGCGGCTGCCGAAGGCGCTGCCGCTGGCGGACATCGAGAAGATCCTGGAGGCTGCGGGGGCCCCGGGCACCGCCCTGGCGCTGCGGGACCGGGCGCTGCTCGAGGTGCTGTACGGCACCGGCGCGCGGATCTCGGAGGCGGTCGGCCTCGACCTGGACGACCTCGACCCGGAGCAGGGCACCGTGCTGCTGCGCGGCAAGGGGAGCAAGGAGCGGATCGTGCCGGTCGGCTCCTTCGCGCGCGAGGCGGTCGACGCCTACCTGGTGCGCGCGCGCCCCGAGCTGTCGGGGTTCGGCAAGGGGGTGCCGGCACTGTTCCTGAACGCGCGCGGGGGGCGGCTGTCGAGGCAGAGCGCGTGGGCGGTGCTGGTCCGGGCGGCCGAACGTGCCGGGGTGAACGCCGAGGTGTCGCCGCACACGCTCCGGCACTCGTTCGCCACGCACCTGCTGGATGGCGGCGCCGACGTCCGGGTGGTGCAGGAGCTGCTCGGGCACGCCTCGGTGACCACCACCCAGGTCTACACGCTGGTGACGGTGGACAGCCTCCGCGAGGTGTATGCGACCGCGCACCCCCGCGCGCTCGGCTAGCATGCCGAAGATGACCACACCACACCGTGCCGTGGGCCACGGGCCACACCACGTCTTCTGCCTGCACGGCTGGTTCGGCTCGTCCCTGGGATGGGGCACCGACTTCGTCGAAGCCCTCGACGGGCAACGGTTCAGCTACCACTTCGTGGACTGCCGCGGCTACGGCGCCCGCAAGGACGACGCGGGGGAGCACTCCATCGACGAGATCGCCCGGGACACCCTGGCCCTCGCCGACGAGCTGGGGGTGCGGCGGTTCTCCCTGGTCGGCCACTCGATGGGCGGCAGCGCCGTGCAGCGGGTCCTGGCGCTGGCTCCCGACCGCGTCGAGAGGCTCGTCGGCGTCAGCCCCGTCCCGGCCTCGGGAGTCCCCTTCGACGAGGATGGCTGGGCGTTGTTCTCGGGCGCCGCCCGAAAGGACGAGAACCGTGCGGCGATCATCGACCTCACCACCGGCAACCGGCTGACGCGCACCTGGGTCGACGCGATGACCCGGTTCTCGGTGGAGAGCTCGACCCGGGAGGCGTTCGGCGACTACCTCGAGGCGTGGGCGAAGACGGACTTCTCGGCGGACCTGGCGGGCGTGTCCGTGCCGGCTCTCGCCGTCGTGGGCGAGCTCGACCCGGCTCTCGGCGAGGCCACGGTCCGGGCGACCTGGATGGAGCACCACCCGGGGTCCGAGCTCGAGGTGCTCGCCAACGCCGGGCACTACGCGATGTTCGAGACACCGATCGCCCTCGCCACGGTGGTCGAGCGGTTTCTGGACGGCTGAACCCCGATGACCGCCGGCGCCCCCCACACGGTTGCGGCGACGTACGAGAGCCTCACCGCCCACGACCGGGAGCGTTCCCGCATCGTGCACGACCCGGACAGCTACACCGCCGGGGTGCCCTACGAGGCACTGGCCGGCCTGCGCGCGGGGCACCGGCTGGTGCCCGTCGCCGAACCGGCGCTGCCCGGGTGGGCCCGAGGGGCCGGGTACTGGCTGGTGCTGCGGCACGAGGACATCGAGCGGGTACTCAGGGACCCGGGGACGTTCTCGTCGGCCCTGGGCGGTACGCAGATCCGCGACCCCGCGACCGCGGAGGACCTGCGTTACGTGCGCCGGATGATGCTGAACATGGACCCGCCCGAGCACTCCCGGCTGCGGAAGATGCTGGCCCGGTCGTTCACCCCGCGCGCGGTGGCGCAGCTGGAGGCGCGGATCGAGGACCACGTTCGCGGGATCCTCGACCGGATGTTGGATGACGCGACGTCCGGGGAGTGCGACTTCGCCAAGGACGTGGCGGCGGACCTGCCGTTGCTCACCCTGGCCGACGTGCTCGGGGTGCCTCCCGAGGACCGTGGATTGATGTTCGACTGGTCGAACCGGGTGATCGGCTGGCAGGACCCCGACTACGCGACGAGCACCAGCTTCGACGGGTCCGGGGGCACCGAGCTGGCGCGCGAGGCAGTGGCGCTGCGACCCGTCCCCGGCCCGGACGGACTGATGCCCGATCCCCGGTCCCGCGAGGGGATGCCCGACCTGTACGCCTACGCGAACGCGCTCGGTGCCGCAAAGCGGGAGACCCCGGGCGACGACGTGATGTCGATCCTGATGCGGCAGCGTGACGACGCAGGCGGGTCCGTCACGGTGGAGGAGTTCGAGAACCTGTTCTGGCTGTTCGCGGTCGCCGGGAACGAGACCCTGCGCAACGGCATCCCCGGCGGCATGCAGGCCCTGCTGCTCCATTCGGAGGCGCAGCAGGCGCTCCGTGCGAACCCCGCGCTCGTGGACGGCGCGGTCGAGGAGATGCTGCGCTGGTGGACCCCGGTGATGACCTTCCGTCGCACGGTGTCCGCGGCGGTGACGCTGGGTGACGTCGCCCTCGAACCGGGGGACAAGGTCGTGGTCTCGTTCGCGTCGGGCAACCGCGACCCGGCCGTCTTCGCGGACCCGGACGCCTTCGACATCCAGCGCGGTCGGCGTGGCCACCTGGCCTTCGGGCACGGGCCGCACTTCTGCCTGGGCGCGCACCTGGCCCGGGTGCAGATGCGCGTGATGTTCCTCGCACTGCTGGGTCGCACGAGCTGGATCGAGCCGGCCGGCGAGCCCGCGTGGTTGCGGTCCAACTTCCAGCGTGGGGTCAAGCGGCTGCCGGTCCGCTGGACCCGCTGAGGCGTCCGCGGCGGGGGGCCGTCCCCAGGTTTGTCCCCAACCGAATGTCGACATGTTGACGGCGCGCCTGCCGGATGCACAGGGCCCCGCCAGATTTACTGGATGAGCAGGGCCGTTGACCGATCTTGTTGTCGGTCGCGACAGGGAACACATAGAGTCGCCGCGATCGCTGCGACAAACCGATGTGTCGGTCAGTCGACACTTCGCGCAGCGTGGCCGGCAACGAGAGGCAGCAGCGTGAACGACTTCGGACCCAGCACCACGTCCAGCGCTACCGACGTCCCGCCACTCGCACCGCCGAACCGGCCCGGCACCCCGTCCCCCGAGGCCACAGGAGATCACGCGCGCGTGAGCGAACCGATCCCGTTCCGACGTCCCGAGACCAGCGCTGCCGCAGCCGACCCCGCAGCGGCCGGGGGCGCGCAGGGGTCGCTGGTGCCCGAGGAGAAGATCGCCGCGCTGGGCCCCACCGGCCGGCCGCAGCCCGACCTTCCCGAGCCGCGCCCGCTCAGCACCCATGGCAACGCGCGGGTGATCTCGATGTGCAACCAGAAGGGCGGGGTCGGCAAGACCACCACCACGATCAACCTCGGCGCCGCGCTGGCCGAGTACGGCCGCAAGGTGCTGCTGGTCGACTTCGACCCGCAGGGGTCGCTGTCCGTCGGGCTCGGCCTGAACCCGCACGACATGGAGCTCTCGATCTACAACCTGCTCATGCAGCGCGACGTCACCCTCGACGAGGTCATCGTGAAGACCAACGTCGCGGGCATGGACCTGCTGCCGAGCAACATCGACCTCTCGGCGGCCGAGGTGCAGCTGGTGCACGAGGTGGCCCGCGAGCAGACCCTGCAGCGGATCCTCGCCCCGGCGATCGCGGACTACGACGTGATCCTGATCGACTGCCAGCCCTCGCTCGGCCTGCTCACGGTCAACGCGCTGACGGCCTCCGACGGCGTGATCGTGCCGCTGGAGTGCGAGTACTTCGCGCTGCGCGGGGTGGCACTGCTCAAGACCACCATCGACAAGGTCACCGAGCGGCTGAACCCGAAGCTGCACATCGACGGCGTGCTCGGCACGATGTACGACGGCCGCACCCTGCACGGGCGCGAGGTGATGGAGCGCCTGGTGCAGGCCTGGGGCGACACGGTGTTCCACACCGTGATCCGGCGCACCGTGAAGTTCTCCGACTCCACGGTGGCCGGCGAGCCGATCACCACCTACGCCGGCTCCTCCGCGGGCGCGGACGCCTACCGTCAGCTGGCCAAGGAGGTGCTGGCCCGGTGCCTCGACGGGTGAGCCTCCCCGCCGCCGACGACCTGTTCCGCCCCACCGTCGTACCCGACCCCGACGAGAAGCGGCCCGTCGATCGGGCGGCCTCCCGGCCCGCCGAGCCGGCCCCACCCAGGGTCGTCGAACCCGCACCCCGGGACGAGGAGCCGCGGCCGGCGACCGAGGACACCGGCACCGGGAACACCGGCAGCATCGGGCACACCGGCACCGTCGGCACCGGCCGGCCGGACGCGCCGGAGTCCGGGCGCGCGCCGAGCGGCCGGGTCCGGCACGACGAGAAGATGACGGTCTACGTCACCTCCGAGGAGCTGCTGGACCTCGAGCACGCCCGGCTGACGCTGCGGCGCAGCCAGGGGCTGGCCGTGGACCGCGGACGGCTGGTCCGCGAGGCGGTCGCGATCGCGCTGGCCGACTACGAGGCCAACGGTGAGGACAGCGTCCTCGTGCAGCGCCTGAACCGCCGATGACCACCGACGTGACCGTCCCGCCCGAAGCGAACCCTGAGCAGCCACCCGACGAGGCAGCCGTGGGCGACGCGGAGCGGGAGGCCGGTGAGCCGGAGGCCGCTGGCGGGTTCGCGGTGCGCCTGGACAACTTCGAGGGACCGTTCGACCTGCTGCTGTCGCTGATCGCCAAGCACAAGCTGGACATCACCGAGGTCGCGCTGTCGAAGGTCACCGACGAGTTCATCGCCTTCATCAAGACGGCGGGCCCGCAGTGGGATCTCGAGCAGACCTCGTCGTTCCTGCTGGTCGCCTCCACCCTCCTGGACCTGAAGGCCGCCCGGCTGCTGCCGCAGGGCGACGTGGAGGACGAGGAGGACCTGGCGCTGCTGGAGGCGCGGGACCTGCTGTTCGCCCGGCTCCTGCAGTACCGGGCGTTCAAGCAGGTCGCCGCGGTCCTGGAGGGGCGGATGGCGGGGGAGGCCCGAAGGTACCCCCGTGCCGTGGGGCTGGAGGACCGGTTCGCCAGCCTGCTCCCCGAGGTGCTCATCGGGCTCGGGCTCGAGGAGTTCGCCGCGCTTGCCGCTCGGGCGATGGAGCCCAAGCCGGTGCTCGAGCTCTCGCTGGCCCACATCCACGCACCGACGGTGAGCGTGAAGGAGCAGGCGGCGCTCGTGGTCGACCGGCTGCGCCGCTCCGGGACGATGACGTTCCGGTCGCTGGCCGGCGACAGCCCCGACACCCTGACCCGGGTGGCGCGGTTCCTGGCGCTGCTGGAACTGTTCCGCGAGGGCGCGGTCTCCTTCGACCAGGTCTCGCCCCTCGGGGAGCTGACCGTGCGCTGGACGGGCAGCGAGGACGGCGAGGTGGAGATCACCGACGAGTTCGACGGAGACCCGGAGGGCGCCTCCGCAGCGGATCCGGAGGGCGCCTCCGCAGCGGATCCGGAGGGCGCCTCCGCAGCGGATCCGGCGGCCGCCGACGGCGACTCGCAGGGCGCACCGGTGGACGTGGAGACTGGGGAGCAGACGCCGGACGCCGACGAGAGGGACGAGCAGTGAGCGAGCAGGACCTGGAGCGGCACCCCGCCGGGACCGTCGAGGGGGAGCCGGCCGTGGCCGAGGTGGCCCCGAAACCGGAGGGGGGCCCCGGCCCGGAGGCCGCTCCCGGCGGGGACGGTTCGGAGACCCTGGACGTCCCGATCGCCGAGCTGCGTCCGGCGCTGGAGGCGGTGCTGATGGTGGCCGACCAGCCACTGGACCACATCTCCCTGGCGTCGGCTGTGGGCTACCCGCCCGACCAGGTGGTCGAGGCGCTGGCCGGGCTGGCGCAGGAGTATGCCGAGCAGGGCCGAGGTTTCGACCTGCGCAACGTCGCGGGCGGCTGGCGCTACTACACCCGCGAGGAGTACGCGCCCGTGGTCGAGCACTTCGTGCTGGAGGGGCAGCAGGCACGGCTCACCCAGGCCGCGCTCGAGACGCTCGCGGTGGTCGCCTACAAGCAGCCGGTCAGCCGCGCCCGGGTCTCCGCGATCCGGGGCGTGAACGTCGACGGCGTGATGCGCACGCTGGTGGCGCGGGGTCTCGTCGAGGAGGCCGGCCACGACCCGGAGACCACCGCGACGCTCTACCGGACCAGCAGCTACTTCCTGGAGCGGATCGGGGTGACCTCGCTCGAGGAGCTGCCGGAGCTGGCACCGTTCCTGCCGGAGATGGGCGACCTCGACGACCTGCCGTCGACGGAGGCCAGGACCGGCGACGTCGGCGCCGAGGCGGCCGGTCCGGCGTGAGCTCGCCCGCCGACGAACAGATCCCCGGAGGTCCGCCCGATGCCGACGGGCTGGTGCGCCTGCAGAAGCTGCTGGCCCAGTCGGGTGTCGCGAGCCGGCGCAAGTGCGAGGAGCTGATGCTCGACGGGCTCGTCGAGGTCGACGGCGAGGTGGTCACTCGGCTCGGCACCAAGGTGGACCCCCGCTCGGCGGTGATCCGGGTGGACGGCAAGCGGCTGCCGCCGGTCAGCCCGAACGTGTACCTGGTGCTGAACAAGCCCCGGGGGGTGGTCTCCACGATGTCCGACCCCGAGGGACGCCGTACCCTCGCGGACTTCGTCGGGGACCGGCCGGAACGGCTCTTCCACGTGGGCCGGCTCGACACCGACACCGAGGGGCTGATCCTGCTCACCAACGACGGCGACTTCGCGCAACGGGTCGCGCACCCGTCGTACGAGCTCGACAAGACCTATGTCGCGGAGGTGGACGGGGTGGTCACGAAGGCCACGGCGCGCAAGCTCCGCGCCGGGGTGACCCTGGAGGACGGGCCGGTGGAGGTCTCCTCGTTCAAGGTCGTCTCGGAGACCGCCGACCGGTCGATCGTGGAGCTGGTCATCCACGAGGGGCGCAACCGGGTCGTGCGCCGGCTGCTGGCCGAGGTGGGGCACCCGGTCCGCCGGCTCACCCGCACGGCGATCGGGCCGGTGCCGCTGCGCGGGCTCAAGCGCGGGGAGCTGCGGGAGCTGACCCGCGACGAGCTCGGCACGCTGCTCGACGCGGCCCGCCTCTGAGTGTCGGCTTCATGCTGCGCTCAGGTTGAGGGGCGATCCTGTCCGGGTGGACACCATCATCATCCTGGTCGCGAAGTACGCCGTCTTCCTGGTCGCGCTCGGGGCGGCGCTGGTCTGGTTGCGGGCTCGGCGACGGGACCAGTTGAGCATGGTCGTGGCCGCGGCCCTCACGCTCCTGCTGGTCTGGGGGGCGATCACCCTCGCCGGGCACCTGTGGACCGACCCGCGGCCGTTCGCGGTGGACGGGTCGACCCCGCTGATCGCGCACCCGGCCGACAACGGCTTCCCGTCCGACCACACGGTCCTGGGGGCGGCGATCGCGGCAGCGGTCATGTTCTGGCGGCGCTGGGTCGGCCTGGGCCTGATGCTGGTCGCGGTGGCCGTGGGGGCGGCGCGGGTGGCCGCGCACATCCACCACGTCCCGGACGTCGCCGGTGGGCTGGCCATCGGGATCGTCTGCGCCGTCGTCGGTGTGCTCCTCGCCACGCGGTCGGTCGGCTACGTCACGGCACACCGGTCCGAGGCGGACGTCTCCCGGGTGTGACCGGGGCCCGGTGACAGCCGCCGGACACCGGTCCGGGCAGGCGGTGGCCCGCGGCTAGGGTGAGTCCGTCACGCCGGCGACGAGGGAAGCGAGGCACCGGTGGCCGTACGAGCCGTCCGAGGGGCGACCCAGCTCGAGAGCGACGTGCGCGAGCACATGCTCGAGCGCGTCGCCGAGATGGTCAGCGACGTGATGACCGCGAACGGCCTCGAGGTCGACGACTTCATCAGCGTGATCTTCACCGCCACCTCCGACCTGGTCTCCGAGTTCCCCGCGTACGCCGCCCGCCGGCTCGGCTTCGGCGAGATCCCGCTGCTCTGCGCCCGCGAGCTCGAGATCGAGGGGTCGATGCCGCGGGTGGTCCGGATGCTGGCGCACGTCGAGACCGAGCTCCCCCGGGCGGACATCACGCACGTGTACCTGCACGGTGCCGCGAGGCTGCGGCGCGACCTGACCCGGGTCCGCGAGGTCCCCGATGAAGCTTGAGGGTCCCGTCCTGGTCGTGGGCGCCGGCCTGCTCGGTACGTCGATCGGGCTGGCGCTGCGCACCCACCACGTCGACGTCGCGTTGAGCGACGTGAGCACCGAGAACCTCAAGATCGCCACCGGGCTCGGCGCGGCGAACCTGCCGGCCGCGCACGTCGAGCCGCAGCTGGTGGTCGTGGCGGTGCCGCCGGACCACCTCGCCGACCAGGTGGCCGAGGCGTTGCGCTGCACGACCGCGACGGCCGTCACCGACGTCGGCAGCGTCAAGGGCGCGCCGCTGGACGCCGTACGGGACCTCGTCGACGGGACGCAGCTGGGTCGCTACGTGGGCAGCCACCCGATGGCGGGCAGCGAACGGTCCGGACCGTTCGCGGCGTCCGGGTCGCTGTTCGACGGCCGCCCCTGGGCGGTCACGCCGCACGAGACCAGCAACCCCGCCGCGGTCGGCATCGTCACCGACCTGGCGCGGCTGTGCGGCGCCACCCCGGTGCGGTTCACCCCCGCCGAGCACGACCAGGCCGTGGCCCGCACCTCCCACCTGCCGCACCTGCTCGCCGCGCTCGTCGCCGGCCGGCTCACCGACGCGCCGCGCGAGCACCTGGCGCTGTCGGGGCAGGGCGTGCGCGACGTCACCCGCATCGCCGCCGGCGACCCGGCGCTGTGGCAGCAGATCGTCGCGGCGAACACGGAGGCCCTCAGCGCGTTGCTGCGTGACGTGCGCGACGACGTCGACACGCTGCTCGCCGCGCTGCGCGCGGGGGACCGGGACGCGGTGGCGGCACTGCTGGACCGGGGCGTGCAGGGCACCGCGGTGATCCCCGGCAAGCACGGTGGGCCGGTGGTCGCCGAGGCGGTGCTGTTCGTCGCGGTCCCGGACCATCCCGGCGAGCTGGCCCGGCTGTTCTCCGACGCCACGGAGATCGGGGTCAACATCGAGGACATCCGGATCGACCACGACCCGGGCCGCCCGGTCGGTCTCGTGGAGCTCACCGTGGCCGCCGACCAGGTCGACCACCTGCTCGGCGCGCTCGAGGACCGCGGCTGGACGACCCACCGGTAGGCTTCGCTGCGACAAGCAGTCGCAGACGTGGGAGCGAGGCAGCACGTGGGCGTGGTCGTAGCCATGGACGGCCCTTCCGGATCCGGCAAGTCGAGCACGTCGCGGGGCGTGGCCACCCGGCTGGGTCTGCGCTACCTGGACACCGGGGCGATGTACCGGGCGGTCACCTGGTGGATGCTCCGGCACCAGGTGGACGTGGCCGACGCGGAGGCGGTCGCCGCGCACGCCGACCAGCCGCTGCTGGTCGCCGGGACCGACCCGGAGGCGCCCACCATCACCGTGGACGGCACCGACGTGGCAGCGCCCATCCGCACCCAGGAGGTCACCTCGGCGGTCAGCGCGGTCAGCGCCGTGCCGGAGGTGCGGGCCAGGCTGCTGCGCGAGCAGCGCGACATCATCGGCGCCGGGGACATCGTGGTCGAGGGGCGGGACATCGGCACGGTGGTCGCCCCCGACGCGGAGGTGAAGGTGTACCTCACCGCGGACGCCGAGGCCCGCGCGGCACGGCGCAGCGCGGAGATGGTCGGCGGTGCCGACGTGCACGCCACCCGGGCCGACCTGATCCGCCGGGACAAGGCGGACTCCGGGCGGGCCGCCGCCCCGCTGTCCATGGCCGTCGACGCGCACCACATCGACACCACGCCGTACTCCCTCGAGGAGGTCGTCGACCGGGTCGTCGTCCTGGTCGAGAAGGCGCGCGGGACGGGCGCGGCGGAGCCTCGGTGAACGACCGGGCGTCGCGCCGGGCCACCCACTGGGACATCCCGCGCACCCACGATGCCGTCCACCCCGCGCACCGCCTGATGCGGTTGCTGCGCCCGGCGGGGCGCGCCTACTTCCGGCGGCGCTACGACATCCGGATCCACGGCGCGGACCTGCTGCCGGCGCACGGCCCGTACGTGCTCGCCTCCAACCACATCGGCCTGCTCGACGGCCCGCTGATGGTGGCCTTCACCCCGCACCCGGTGCACGCGCTCACCAAGAAGGAGATGTTCCAGGGACACACCGGCAGGTTCCTGCGGGCGGTGGGCCAGATCCCGCTGGCGCGCTCCGACGTCGACCCGCGCGCGGTCAAGGACTGCCTCAGGGTGCTGCGCGACGGGGGAGTGGTCGGCGTGTACCCCGAGGGCACCCGCGGGGACGGTGAGCTGCGCCGTTTCCAGCACGGGGTCGCCTACCTGGCCATGGTCACCGGAGCGCCCGTCGTACCCGTCGCAGTGTTCGGCACCCGGGAGCCCGGCGGGCACACCGACTCGGTGCCGCCCCGGGGGTCCCGATTCGACTTCGTGTACGCCGCTCCGGTCTACTTGGAGCAGAGAGCCTGGCCCCGGACCCAGGCCGAGGTACGTCGCGCCGCCGACGACCTGCGGAAGAGATTCGCCGACCATCTTGTTCACGCCAAGGCCGTGACCGGCCGCAGCCTGCCCGGACCGCTGCCGGCGATCAGCAAGAACGAAGTGCTCGAGGCCCGTGGGGCCGCACGAAGGAAGAAGCCATGACGACCGAGTTCGAAGCCCAGGACCAGGCCGGGGAGACCCCCGCCGTGGTCCCCGTGCTGGCCGTGGTGGGCCGTCCCAACGTGGGCAAGTCCACCCTGGTCAACCGGATGATCGGTCGCCGCGCCGCGGTGGTGCAGGACATCCCGGGCGTCACCCGCGACCGGGTGTCCTACGACGCCACCTGGAACGGGCGGGCCTTCGCGGTCGTGGACACCGGTGGGTGGGACCCGGACGCCCGTGGCCTGGCCGAGCGGATCGCCGCGCAGGCCGAGGTGGCGGTGACCGTGGCGGACGCCGTGCTCTTCGTCGTGGACGCCACGGTCGGCATCACCGACGCCGACGAGGCGGTGGTGAGGATCCTCCGCAAGTCCGGCAAGCCGGTGGTGCTCGCCGCGAACAAGGTCGACGACCAGCGCACCGAGGCCGAGGCCTACGGCCTGTGGAACCTCGGGCTCGGCGAGCCGTACCCGGTCTCCGCGCTGCACGGGCGGGGGTCGGGCGACATGCTCGACGCCGTACTCGCCGCGCTGCCCGAGCCGCCCCCGGAGTCCTTCGGCGAGGTGGGCGGCCCGCGGAGGGTCGCCATCGTCG
This sequence comes from uncultured Actinomycetota bacterium, assembly GCA_963728775.1. GTDB lineage: Bacteria > Actinomycetota > Actinomycetes > Propionibacteriales > Nocardioidaceae > Nocardioides_B. The sequence goes on along the minus strand of CAVSLP010000014.1, from coordinate 6,569 downwards.
GGAAGCCGAACGTCGGAAAGTCCTCGCTGCTGAACAAGCTGGCCAAGGAGGACCGGGCCGTGGTGGACGACGCGGCCGGCACGACGGTCGACCCGGTGGACGAGCTCGTCCAGCTCGGCGGGCGCACCTGGCGGTTCATCGACACCGCCGGCATCCGCAAGCGGGTCAAGGAGGCCTCGGGACACGAGTACTACGCCAGCCTGCGCACCAACAGCGCCGTCGAGCGCGCGGAGGTGTGCGTGATGGTCGTGGACGCCTCGGCGCCGCTGTCCGAGCAGGACCTGCGGATCATCACTTCGGTGGCCGAGGCGGGTCGCGCGCTGGTGATCGCGTTCAATAAGTGGGACCTGGTGGACGAGGAGCGCCGCTACTACCTCGACCGTGAGATCGAGCGGGACCTGGTCCGGGTGCAGTGGGCGCCGCGGGTCAACATCACCGCCCGCACGGGCTGGCACGTCGACAAGCTCGTGCCGGCCCTCGACGCCGCCCTGGCGGGGTGGCAGACCCGGGTCGGCACGGGTGCGCTGAACTCGTTCCTCGGTCGGCTGGTCGCCGAGCACCCGCACCCGGTCCGCGGCGGCAAGCAGCCCAAGGTGCTCTTCGGCACACAGGCCTCGACCGAGCCGCCCACCTTCGTGCTGTTCACCAGCGGCAAGCTCGAGGACGGGTACCTGCGCTACATCGAGCGTCGGCTGCGCGAGGAGTTCGGCTTCGTGGGCACCCCGGTGCACGTGCAGCAGCGGCCGCGCAAGCGCGACAAGAAGTAGCAGAGCGCCGCATCTCGGCGGCGCATCGGCGACAATGAGCGTCGTGCACCGGCCCCTGCTGTCCCTGCTGGCCACCGCCGCATTCGTGGCGGGCCTGGCGATCGCGACTCCTCCCGTCCAGGCGCGCGGCGTGGCCGCCGCCGACCACGTGGCGGGGACCGGCTGCACGGCGTTCCCGGCGGACAACTTCTGGCACGCCGACATCCGCGGCCTGCCGGTGCACCGCCGGAGCCGGGTCTGGCTGTCGCACATGTCCACCTCGCGCGACCTGCACCCGGACTTCGGCCCGTCGTACGGCAGTGGGCCGGACTACGGGATTCCGGTCACGGTCGTGGGCGGGGCCCACCGCCGGGTGCGCGTCCGCTTCGACTACGCTTCCGAGAGCGACCAGGTGCGCTACCCGTTCGGCCGCGACACCCGGATCGAGGGTGGTCGGGCCTCCGACGGCGACCGGCACGCGGTCGTGGTGGACCGCAGCACCTGCCGGCTCTACGAGACCTGGGCGACGCGGGTGCGCAACGGGCGCTGGCGGGCCGGCTCGGGCGCCACCTGGTCGCTGTCCGGCAACCACCTCCGGCCGAACGGATGGACCTCCGCGGACGCCGCCGGGCTGCCGATCCTGCCCGGCCTGCTGCGCTGGAGCGAGGTCAAGGCCGGGTACGTCGACCACGCGATCCGGTTCACCACCGACGTCACCAGTCGCCACCACGTGTGGCCCGCGCGGCACGACGCCGGGGCCCGGGACAGCCGGGCCTACCCGCCGATGGGCGCCCGCTTCCGGCTCAAGCGCTCCTACCGGCCGACCGGTCTGGGCGCCAAGGCGCGGGTCGTGGTCAGGGCGATGAAGAAATACGGACTGGTCCTCGCCGACAACGGCTCGCCGTGGTTCTTCCAGGGTGAGCGGAACGCGCACTGGCCCGAGCGCCTCATCGCGGACCTGAAGACGATCCCGGCCTCGGCGTTCGTCGCCGTAGACACGTCCGGGCTGAAGGTGTCGAACGGCAGCGCACGCATCAAGCCTGCGTCCTGAGGGGGGCTGGCGCAGTCGCCCCGCGGCACCGGAGCCGGATTCTGTCCCGGCAGACCGCTGCGGTAGGGTTCACTCGCCCGCTGATCGCGCTGGTCGACCGCGGGCATCGGGCTGTGGCGCAGTTTGGTAGCGCACTTGACTGGGGGTCAAGGGGTCGCAGGTTCAAATCCTGTCAGCCCGACCAAGCGGCCCCTCGCCTGTCACCGCAGGTCAGGGGCCGTCTTCATGCGGTGCCGCGACCGCGTCGGACCACGGCCAGGTTCGGACGCTGGGGACCAGCCGGGGACCACCAGGCCGAAAATGCCGCTCCTGCGTCCAACATCGCCTGCCTGAAAGTCGGGAACATCTACCGGTACCCGACGGATGAGCTCGAGGCGTGGATCGGCGAGAGCGTGCGGAACAGCCTGGCTTCGTGACCGGCGAGAAGTTGCCTCCGCTCGGCGTCCGCCTCACCGTGGACGTCGAGGAGGTCGAGCGGGTCAAGGGGCGCGTGTACAAGGCCCGGGTCCGCTGGACCCATCCCGTCACCCACCACCGAGAGGGCACCAAGCGGGTCTTCGACAGCCGCGACGCGGTGGCACGTCCGGGTGCAGGTAGAGGCTCGTCACGGCGGGATCCTGATGACCGGCGACCCGCTGCAGGATGTGCAGCTCGACCCCGGCGTCGGCCATCCACGTCAGCGCCGTGTGCCGCAGCCCGTGACGCACCAGACCGGGCTGGCCGACCTCACGGACCAGGTCGTCCCAGTGCGTCGCGTCGCGCAGCGTTGCTGTTGTGATCACGCCGCCACGCGGCCCGGTCAGCAGTCGTGCGTCTACAGCCCGTCCCTGGGTCAGCCGCTCCAACGTCGGGCGCAACGGCTCGATGATCGGTACGGTGCGCCGATGCCGGCCCTTGGTCTGCTTGGTCACCAGGCCGCCGCGGCCCGGGTACAACTGCCGAAACACGTGGAGCAGCCCTCGGTCGAGGTCCACATCGCCCACCCGCAGCCCGGACACCTCACTGATCCGGAGTGCCGTGGTCGCGAGGAGGGTGACCATGTCGCCCCAGCACGGATGTCCGCCGGCATCGATCACCCGGCACACGAGGCGATCGAGCGTCGCGACGTCGGGCAGCGCCAGATCGCGAGGACTCGGCGGCTCCTGGCCCGCATTGCCGAAAGAGCGGCCGACCGTCCGGCGGCGTGCTCGGTCACGGACGACGATGCCCTCGCGGACCGCCTCGTCAAGCACATGCACCAGAGCCGCCACCGAGTTCTTGACGGTGGACCGGCTGTGCTCACTCTCCCAGCGGTCGATGGCCCGATCGATGAGACCGGCCGTGATCAGGCCGACCGGCAGGTGCCCCAGCGTCGGCAGCACCCGGAGCCGGAGTCCGGCGGAGTAGGGGTCGTACGTCGAGGTCGGGTCGATCCCGCGGCTCCAACGGTCACCGATCATTGCGACGAAGTCCGACAGCGTCTGGCCCGGGTCCACGCCCGTCTCGGCGGTCGTCTGCATTCGGGCCAGCCACGCCTCCAAGCACTTGGACTCCAACGTGGCCCCGCAGGGCACGTCCACGATCTCGCTGGCCCCGGTGTCCGGGTCGATGCGCCGCACCGGGACCGGATGCACGCACACCCCGTGGTGGACCGCCAACGCCTCCACCATGTGCGCGGCCACCGGCATCCGCGACCGCGCCGCCCTGGTCCCCAGGCGCGTGGGCTCAGGCGGGGCCTGCGGCTCTGCCGCGGTTCCGGTGGTTTCCCGAGATGGCATGCACAACACGGTGGCACACGCTCACCCCCGAATATCCGACGAAAGCAGCAGGGGTGATGCGTTTAGGGACGTACGAGGAAGTATGAGGACGTTCGTTGTTGACCGTGAGTGACTGCTGTTTACGGTCATTGCTGGATATCTGCGAACAATCTCGTTACCGGATCGTTATCGAATTGCCCCGGGAATCCGCAATTCAGACGTACCTGACGTCGACAACACTGCAACAGATGATCGCCGCGGACACGTATATAGACCATGAGCACACCGCACCCGGTGCCCACCGCGGCCCAGGGACTTCGCACCCCCGTGGCTGAGCGGCCAAGACCCTGGGCGGCCCAGGACGACTTCACCGCGTTCGTGGTGCAGCATCGCGCGGAGTGGCTGCGGCTCGCCGTCGTGGTTTGCGCCGACCGGGACGACGCGGAGGACGTGGTCCAGGACTCAACATTGTCTTTGTCTCGCGTCTGGTGGCGACTCAGACCTTCCGGCGCCAGGGCCTATGCACGTCGCGTCATCGTGCACACCGCCGTGGACCTCGCTCGGAGTCGCCGAGACGTTCCTTCGGACCGTCTCCGGACCGACGAAGAGGCCTCAGAACTCCTCCGCCACCAACAGGACCAAGACTTCTTCTCACTAATTGCCCAACTGCCGGCAATGCAACGAGCAGCCCTGGTGTGCAGGTACTACCTGGACCTGCCAGACGCCGATACAGCACGCGCACTCGACTGCAGCAGAGCCACCGTTCGCAGTCACATCAGACGAGGTGTGCTCGCCCTTCGGGCGGAAATCCCTGAACTCGAAGCGGAAGAGAACACAAGGACGACGCGATGAAGATCAGCGAGCAGTTCAACCGTCTCGGTGACCCCGAGAACTGGCGTGCACTTCCCGAGAGCGACCGCCCGATCCCGCGTCCCCGCCGAGCTACCGGACCACTCCTGGGCGCTGCTGCGGCCGGCGTTTGCGCGATCGCCCTCGCGGTCGGCATCTTGGCCACATCCTCCGGAGGTTCAACGTCGGCGGCTGGGCACAACGCACGGGTTGTGACGTGGAGGCCCGTTCCGGCCCACCAGGGCGCGATCCGGCTGGCCGCAACCAAATCTGCGCCCACACCGTGCCGACCGGATCAACTGAAGGTTTCCACCGGCGGCGGCGGAGGTGCAGGCGGAACCTTCTACGTACCTGTCCACGTTCGCAACTCGGGCGCGGATGGCTGCACCCTCGCCGACCGGAAGCTGTCACTTCGCTGGGCGGGATCAGGCCACTCGGTCGTCGACACACCCCGCAACCGAGTCCTGCTCCCGGGCGGCACCCAGACCTACCGTCTCGGATTCGGTGGCCACTGCGTCACCCTGCCAAAGGGAACCGTCCGCCAAGTACAGGTGCCCGCCAGCCTTAACGGCACCGACCTTCCAGTAGACACCGCACAGGTCCCCAACATCGTCACCGGATGCACCACCGCGACTCTGACCGCGGTCGAGCCCCCCGACGCCCAGGACAGCGGCACTGGCCCGTTCTCAATGCTTCGGGTATCTCTTGACATCCCAACCCAAGCCAGCCGGGGCAGCACACTGACGTACACGATGACGCTCACCAACGAGGGTGCTTCGGTCTTCAACTTCAGCAACTGCCCGACCTACACCGAGATGGCCGGCAGCGCCACGCGCCAGATCTCCGAACGGACCTACACCCTGAACTGCGCTGGTGACAGGTCGATTGCACCCGGCACGAGCCGCACCTACGCCATGCAACTTCCCCTCCCAGCCGGGACGGGGCTGACCAAGATCGCCTGGATCATGGACAACGGACCAAGCTCGAATGGGGTCGTGACAGTCCATTGAGCCCTGTGCTCGTGCGCAAGCCGTCCGCGGTGTACGACGCGACGGCGCAGTTGGCCATCCATTGCCGAATTGGACTATTTGAAGATCAAGGCGCCGCTTCGCGGCGCGACGGCCCTGCGGGCGGCGCTGCCGCGCCGTCCTCGGGCCTTCCCAACGCCAAGGAAGTAGTACCAAGGGGCTCCCGCCCCCTGGACCCCCGGCGCCGCAGCAATCTCGACGGCCAAACCGGCGCGTCGTAGAAGTCCGCCGGCCGTCGAGACCGCTCCGGATCGATCGCGCGTCTTTCCGTCGGTCCGGACGTCTACTTGCGCCCTGCGCCGAGTCGCCCACGAGCGGTCGTGCGGCATGCCAAACTGGTCAAGTCGGATGCCGAAACGAAAGGAGAGCGTGATGGCTGGGCCGCTCGCCCTCGATCGTGACGCGATCTCCACCGCGTGCGAGCAGTTCGGCGTCAAACGCCTGGTCGTGTTCGGCTCCGCAATCACCGATCAGTTCGACGAGACGAGCAGCGACGTCGACTTCCTGGTGGAGTTCCGCGACGACCTCGCGAGCCGCTTCGACGCCTACTTCGGCCTGAAGGAATCGTTAGAAGCGCTGCTCGGCCGTCCGGTGGATCTAGTCGCGCCCGTGGCCCTTGAGAATCCGTACTTCGCTGCGTCGGTCGAGGAGAACGGGCGCGAGCTCTATGCGGCCTGAGTCCGGCGCGCTGCTCTGGGACGCTCGCAAAGCCGCTGACCTGATCGCAGAATTCGTCGCGAATCGCTCTTGGAAGGACTACGAGAGCGATGCGATGCTCCGATCCGCTGTCGAGCGCCAGTTCCAGATCATCGGGGAGGCACTCAACAGACTCAACCGCGTGGATCCGGGCACCGCGGCGGGCATCTCCGACCTGTTACGGATCGTGGCCTTCCGAAACGTGCTCGTCCATGGTTACGCGGTGATCGACAACGAGCTCGTCTGGGAGGTCGCGACGACGCGCATACCGAGTCTTGCGGCGGAGCTTGGGCGGTTGTTGGCCAACGCGGGGGAGTGACCCACCGGGGTGCCGGAACCGCCTTGCCTGGGGACCAGGCGGGGACCAACGCCATCACCGACTCCTGGATTTCACGCCTGAACCACCGACAAGGACAGACAACGTCAGACAGCCCCGGACAATCGCTTTACGCTCAGATCGCTG
>CAVSLP010000013.1:0-232256 GCA_963728775.1 uncultured Actinomycetota bacterium | reverse complement strand
GCCGAGCGACCGGCGGTCCTCGAACGGGACAAGCCGGTCCCGGGACTCCCGCACCGCGTCGTGGACCCGCAGGTGCTTGGTGGCACCGCCGAGCGGACAGGTCCACTCGCCGTCGACGCGCACCAGTCGCACGCCGTCGGCCTCGAGCCGCGCAGCAGCTTCTCGGTCTCCTCCGCGGTGGCGGCCGGGGCGGGGCCGGGCCCCGTGAGGACCGTCTCGGCGCTTGCCCTCAGGTCCTCGACCCAGCGGCCGGCGTGCGCACCGGGCGGGATCTGGCCGGCGGCGGCCAGCCGTCCGTGGCGGATGACGTGCACCGCCCAGGCCCCGACCTCCCTGCGGGCCGCCACCAGCTCGGGCAGCCCGTGAGCGAGCGCAGCCGCTGGGTGCGCGCCGCCCCGCGCAGGAACGCCGCGAGCCGGTCCCGCCACGACGACGCGTCCTCGAAGCGCTCGTCGGCCGCCAGCGCCGCCATCCTGGTCGCCAGGGAGGCGATCACGGCGTCCGGCCGGGCCGTGAGGGACGACCGCAGGCGTTCCACGACGTCGCCGTACGTGGTCGGGTCGACCGAGCCGTTGCACGGTGAGAGGCACTTGCCCATCTCGGCCAGTGCACAGGCGCTCAGCGCGGGCCGCTTCGGCATCCGCCCGCCGCACTGGCGGATGGGGAAGGCCTCGTGCAGTGCCGCCACCGAGCGCTCGGCGGTGCGCTTGGAGCTGAACGGGCCGATGTAGTCGGCTCCGTCGTCGGAAACCTGTCGGACCAGGGACAGCCGGGGCCAGGGCTCGACGGTCAGCTTGACCCAGTGCACCCGCTCCGGGAACCGGGACCGGCGGGTGTACTTCGGTTTGTGCTCGGCGATCAGGCGGAGCTCACGCACCTCGGCCTCCAGCGGAGTCGCGCACTCGATGCCGGTCACCGAGGTCGCCAGCCCGACCATCTCGCCCATCCGGGAGCGGGTCTCCGACGCGGTGAAGTAGCTGCGCACCCGGGTCCGCAGGTCCTTCGACGTGCCGACGTACAGGACCCGGCCCTGGTCGTCGCGGAAGAGGTAGACACCCGGCGCGTGCGGCAGCTGCTCGGCCAGGTGCCGTTTCCGGCGCTGGGCGGAGGTGACCCTCGAGGAGAAGGTCTGCAGCTCCTCGAGGGTGTGCACGCCGAGATTGCCGAGCCGTCCCATCAGCCCGTGCAGCACGTCGACGGTCGCCCGGGCGTCGGAGAGCGCCCGGTGGTTGGGGGTGGTGGCGGCCCCGAACAGGGTGGCCAACGAGCTCAGCTTGCAGTTCGGGGCGTCGTCGCGGGTGATCACCCGCCGGGCGAGCCGGGCCGTGTCGAGCACCTCGAAGGTCGGCCAGGGCCGCCCCTGCTGCTCGGCGAAGTACTTGAGGAACCCGACGTCGAAGGGCTGCGTTGTGCGCGACCAGCACGCAGCCGTGCGCGAACTCCAGGAACTGGTGGAGGACCTGCTCGATGGGCGGGGAGCCGGCCACCATCGAGTCGGTGATCCCGGTGAGCACCGCGATGAACGGCGGGATCACCTGGTGCGGGTTGACCAGCGTCTGGAACTCGCCGAGCACCTCGCCGCCGCGCACCTTCACCGCCCCGACCTCGGTGATCATCGACCCGCCCTGCGCGGAGCCGCCGGTGGTCTCGAGGTCCACCACGCAGAACGTGACATCCTGCAGCGGCCGGCCGAGGTCGTCGAAGCTGCGCTGGGACTCCCACCGAGAGCCGGCCGAGGTTGCGGCCGGGGGAGTGACGGTGCTGCTCATGGTCAGGACGGTATGGGTCACCACCGACCAAATCGGCTCGCCACGCGGCATACCCTGGGAGCAATGGTGTGTAACCGCGCCCGAACTGAGGAGAACCCCGTGGCTGTTCCGCTGCCCGATGCCAAGACGCGCTGGCGCTGCGGCGGGTGCGGCAACCTGACCCGGTTCGATGTTGCTCGCACCCGGCGTACCACGGAGTTCTGGCACTTCGACCTGGCCGGCAAGCACACCGTGGAGGAGACCCACACCCACGACGAAGAGGTCGAGACTGTGACCTGCCGCTGGTGTGGCCGCTCCGATGCGATCGAGCTGGTGTCTCGGGCCGAAGCGGACGCACCGACACCGTGACCGAGGCCGAGGAGGTCCCGACAGTTTCCTCGCTGGCGGATCGCGAGAGGCACGACGGGCCGCTGCCCGGGCCGGTGCGCACCCGGGTGGTCAGCCTTGCCGCCGAGTGCCTGGATCGGATACCGCGGGAGCGCCTGCCCGCCTCGCTGAAGCGGGTCGCGGCCTTCACCCGCAACCGAAGGGCCAAGCTCGCCGGCTCGCAGATCGCAACCGTTCTCGACTCCGACGACGACTTCCGGGAGCACGTCGCCGTTCAGGTGAGGACCACGCTGGGGAGCTCCCCGCGGTCCTCGATGCCGGAGAGGTGCCGGCGGCGGCGGACCCGGTGGAAGTCGCGGCCGTCGCGTTCCTGCTCCGATCGCCCGGGTGGGCGGGTCTGGTGGAGGCCGCCGGCCAGGAAGTCGAGATCGACCAGGCCGCCGGCACGGCGCAACAAGCCAGGCAGAACGCCGACCGGGTACGACGCCAGCTGGACGCGGTGACCGAGGAGCTCAAGGCCGCACGGCAGCGGAGCCGCCAGCAGCTCGCGGACCTGAAAGCCGAGAACGCCGAGCTCCGGCGCAAGCTCGGCGACGCACGCGCCCGGGCAAGAGCGCGGAAGCCGCGGCGGCACGGGCCGACGCGGCTGCCAGCGAGGCCGCCGCCGCCGCAACCGCGGCCTCCGCCGCGGCGGAAGCCGAGGCCCGGCGGCTGCGGGGTCGCATCGAGGAGCTCGAGCGCGAGGTCGCGGGGCTACGTCGCAGCGAGCGAACGGACCGGGAGGCGGAGACGACTCGCGCCCGGTTGCTCCTGGACACCGTCCTCGACGCCGCGCAGGGCTTGCGACGCGAGCTCGCGCTGCCCCCGGCCGCCGGAACGCCGGCGGACCAGGTCGAGGCGCACGAGGCTGAGCACGGCAACCGGAAGCACACCAGCCACGGTGCGTTCGGCCCCGAAGACCCGGCGGTGCTCGACCAGCTCATCGCCCTGCCCCGCGCCCACATGATCGTGGACGGCTACAACGTCACCAAGACCGCCTGGCCGGACCTGTCGTTGGAGAGGCAGCGGGACCGGCTGCTCAGCGGGCTCGCGCCCCTGGTGGCGCGAAGCGGCGCCGAGGTCACCGTGGTGTTCGACGCCGCGGAGACCCAGGACCGGCCGGTGGTGAACAAGCCGCGGGGGGTGCGGGTGCTGTTCACGCACCCCGGCGTGATTGCCGACGACCTGATCCGTGACCTCGTCGGCGCCGAGCCCCGCGGCCGGGCGGTGGTGGTCGTGACGAGTGACCGGGAGATCGTCACGGACGTGGTCAAGGCAGGCTTCCGTGTGGTCGCCGCGGCCGCGTTGGCGCAGCTACTTTCCCGTGGCTGACCCCGACTCCCCACCGCTTCTCCTCTTACCGGGGAGGCGCGAGCATTTCGTCTCTCACGTACCCCTTACCAACCGCCAAGTCGTACTCCACCAACCGATAGTCGTGCAACAGCCGGCGAGCCCGCGGTCTCAGTGGCTCGTTGGTGATCCCGCGATCGGAAGCATCGATCCGGATGCCTCGCTCCATGGCAGGAAGCTGATGCTCAAGGCCCGACAGAAGCGTGTAGTAGGGAGGCAGAGGCGCACCCAGACTGTTGAGCAAGATAGGCACAAAGAAGATCGGACTGGTGGTCGGCAGGTGCCGTGCGGGTAACTTCGAGAAATTCGACCAGACGAAGAACGGTGTCTGATGCATGCGCCGCGCACCGCTCGCCGCCTGGACAGATCCCGGCCAGAACAGGGGTTGGTGGTCACCGTAGAAGACGACCACGGTCTTCTCGGATGACCGCTTCAAAGAGTCGATGAAGTGCGCTAGCGCGTGGTCGGTGTAGTTGATTCCCCGGAGATAGTCGCCAGCCTGCTTGGCGGCGCCGTCCTTGAGGCGATTGACCGGAAACGGGCTCGCGTACGACGCCCCCCACGGAAAGTGGTTCTGCATTGTCACCAAATTGACCATCAACGGAGCGTCATGCGTTGCGATCTGATCGCTCGACCTCACGGAAGGCCGACCTGTCGGAGATGTAGGGGTTGCGGCCGAGTCGTTCTCGAAAGCGCATTCTTGAAGCCATCGATGAAAGCCTTGAATCCAAGGGCCGGGATAGACGCGATCTCTGCTGTAAAAGGCCGGCTTGTATGGGTGAATTGCCACCGCCTCGATGGCCGAGAGCGGTGAAGTATCCAACCGATGAGGGGAACTTGTCCTTCCCAGCCACCAACATTGAGTACGGATAGGTCAGGCCAGTTTCGAACTGGCTCATCGACATGCCCGCGAGCGCTTCGAACTCCATATTGGCTGTGCCCCCGCCCATGTCCTGAGCCAGCATGTTTCCGGACGTCGTTCTTGGCCATCAGATTGTGTACGAAGGGGATGGGATCCCGTGGAACCTCGATGCCATCGAGACGGGTAGGGTCCGCGAACGATTCGCTCAGAATCATGACCACATTCACGCCGTCGAGGGCGTTTGGGTCGCGCGAGCTGTTCCGTACGTCTTGCTTCGGATTCATACCTTCTCGCGATGGCGTGCATGGTGTTCGCGTTGTAGTCCGATGGGCGTGCGCATGGCCCGAACATCGATAGTTGGCCAGGGTGCCGCCGACGAAACCGTCCTGGAAGTAGTTACGCGCCTGCGAATCGCCATCCCAGCGAGCCCCAGCAGCCAGGTAAAGGCGACGCACTGGGTTGCCCGGCGAATTGAAGCGCCCCAGCGGTTGTCATTGCGAACAGACACAGAACGACCGTGACCAACCGCAACGTCACAAGCGATGCCCACAGGCGACGCCGCTTCGTTCCGTCGAACGCGGGGAAGCGGTTCGCCCACCATTCGCGCAAGCAAGAAGGTTACGGACGTGAACAGGCCGACAAAGAGCAGATCGGCAGCTACGTGTTGCCAACCGACCATTGACGCGAGCGAGCCTGTCTGGTTGGCGAGGCTCAGGTCCCCAGGGTAGAGAGGTTCGAACCTCAGGCGGATCTTCTCGCTGTTGATGACTCCGATCGACGCAGCTCACGCGTCATCAAGAGTCCCTGCGGCCCACCACAGGCGTCCGATCACGGCGACCAGAAGGATCAGGAGCAGACCTAGGACGGCTGATCCCAATAGGAAGATCTGAAGTTGGTGCGCGGTATGGATGGACGGAAATCCAAGTGCACTCCGCTGGAAAAACTCGAGCAGGAAGTTGCACAGCATCGGCCAGGCCAGCAGGATGGTGAAAACCGTTAGAAATGCTCGCGGCGGTGCGACGCACGTCCGTCGGTGCGATTCCATGGAAGATCCTTGGTGTCAGCGGAACCTCTGGAACATACGACTCAAACGGGGCCCATTGCTGCCGATCGGGAGAATTGCCCTTGCAGAAGTTGTCGGTGCGGTCTGTCAGCGTCCTCCGCAGTGCAGTGACGACCACCTGGAGGACGAGAGAATGAGCGTTCACATCGACTGCGACACCTGCGTGGTGCGCGGCCTGGCGTGCCACGACTGCGTGGTCACGGTCCTGCTGGGGCCACCGCCCGAGCTGAGCTTCGACGACGACGAGCAGCGCGCCCTCGACGTGCTGGCGGGCTCCGGACTGGTGCCGCCGCTGCGGATGGTCTCGCCCGTCTCCGGGCCCGGATGTCGCCTCTGCCTGATGCCAGAGGGTCTGATGTGACTGTTAGTTACTCATGTGACCATGTGGTGAGAGCTGGCTCCGGACGTGCGCAGGAACACTTTGCACAACACTCACGAAGGGTTTGCTCCTGACTACCTGGACCTTTAGCCTTTTCCGAGGTGCCTGCACAAGTCGACCAGACCGGGTTGGCTCAGGCGCCGCGCTGAGTCTGGACGAGGCCGGGGGAGTCGAGCTCCAGAGCCGGGGAACCATGTTCCTTGGGGTGAATCGCACCTCGGTGGCCGCCGGACCGTGGCCACCTGGGTGGGTAGGGCTTCTTTGCCGGCCCGAACCCGACAGCTAACCCGGTAGGCGTCACGACAAAGAGGAGACCGTCCGCTCGTGATCGACGGCCGGAAGCGCATCGCAAGTGTTCTCGCGACCCTGTGCATCACCGCGGTGAGCGGTTCGATGCTGGTCGGGGCTCCTACCTACGCGAAGCCCGACATCAACCACGCCAAGTCCAAGGTCGACAGCCTCTACTCGCAGGCCGAGAAGGCCTCCGAGCGCTACAATCAGGCGCGCACGGACATGCACAAGGCCAAGGTCCGGCTCGACGCGTTGCGGGCCGACCTGAAGCGCCAGCAGCAGAAGGTGGACGCGGTGCGGCAGCAGGTCGCCTCGGCGGTCGTGGACCAGTACCAGGGCCAGGCGCTGTCGTCGACGGCTCAGGTGCTGCTCTCCCAGGACCCCACCAAGTTCCTGGACCAGCTCTCCTCGGTGTCGCAGTACAACGACCAGCGGGCCCAGATGATGGCCGACTTCGCGGTCCAGGCGAAGCAGCTCGAGATGCGCAAGGAGGCCGCCCAGCGCGAGCTCAAGCGGATCGAGGCCACCAAGAAGAAGCTCGCCGCCGACAAGGCCGAGATCGACAAGAAGGCCTCCGAGGCCAAGGCCCTGCTCGGCCGCCTCCAGGACCGTGCCGCGGCCGCGAGCCGCAGCACGGAGCGCACGCCGATCCCGTCGAACGTGCCCGTCTCCGGCCGCGCCGGGGCCGCGGTGAACTACGCGCTCGCACAGGTCGGGGACGCCTACGTCTACGGCGCGAGCGGCCCGAACGCCTACGACTGCTCCGGGTTGACGATGATGGCGTGGGCGCAGGCCGGCGTCAGCCTTCCGCACTCCGCGAGCGCCCAGATGGGCTACGGCACCCCGGTCTCCCAGTCCGACCTGCAGCCCGGTGACCTGGTCTTCTACTACAGCCCGGTGCACCACGTCGGGGTCTACATCGGCAACGGCAAGATCGTGCACGCGGCCAACCCAGGCGCCGGCGTCGAGGTCTCGCCCGTCTTCTCGATGCCGTACTCCGGTGCCGTACGCCCCGGCTGAGATTCGCGCCAAGGCCGGCCGCCCACGTTGGTGGGTGGCCGGCCTTGTGCTATGTCTGGCCGCCGCCGTGGCGGCCTACCTCGTGTCTCTCCCGTCCCCAGCATGCCGCCCTTCCGGGGTCGCACCACCCCGGTCAGAGCGGAGCGGCGAGCCGGGAGGACGCCGCCGCCGGACTGCTGACCCGGTTGAGCTCGCGGCTGGAGCAGGGCGATCGGGCTCGGGTGCTCGCCCTCGCCGCGCCGGGCAGCGGACCCGCGCGGCGCGAGCTGGCGAACATCCTCGCGAACGTGCGGGCCCTCGACATCGAGGGCCTGACGATGCGGTACGTCGACGAGGACGCCGGCCGGCTGGCTGCTGCCGCGCAACGCCGCATCCCGGGCCAGGCGTGGGTCGCCGACGTCCAGCTGGGCTGGCGGATCGGCGGCTACGACGGTGCGGACGCCCACCTCGAGACGACCCTGACGCTCACCCGGACCGCCCGGGGGGCGGCGTTCGTCTCCGCGAGAGGCAAGTTCGGCGAGACCACCCCGCTGTGGCTGCTGTCCCGGCTGCACGTGAGGCGCACGCCGCGCTCCCTGGTGATGACCACCCGCCGGGCCGACGTACCCCGGTTCTCGAAGCTCGCCGACCAGGCGGTCGTGGACGTGCGCAAGGTGCTGCCGGGCTGGCGCGGGAGGCTGGTCGTCGAGGTGCCGGAGGACCAGCAGGAGCTGGACCAGACGCTGGGGGCGGACGACCACACCTACGACGAGATCGCCGCGGTGACCACCACCGTCGACGGCACGCTGACGCCGTCCGCCCCGGTGCACATCTTCGTCAACCCGCGGATCTTCGACCCGCTGGGAGCCAACGGCTCCCAGATCGTGATGAGCCACGAGGCCACCCACGTGGCCACCCATGCCGCGACCGCGTCGATGCCGACCTGGCTGCTCGAGGGCTTCGCCGACTTCGTGGCCCTGGACCACGTCGACCTCCCGGTCTCGGTCACCGCCAGCCAGATCATCGCCCAGGTGCGCAAGGACGGGGTGCCGCAGCACCTGCCGGGCAAGGTGGAGTTCGACACCGCGAACACCGCCCTCGGAGCGTCGTACGAGTCCGCGTGGCTGGCCTGCCGGCTGATCGGTCAGAAGTACGGCGAGGCGAAGATGATCGAGTTCTACCGTCGCGCCGACCGTGACTCCTCGACCGCGGGGGCGTTCCGGGACGTGCTGGGCACCACGCAGAGTGCGTTCACCCGCGACTGGCAGGACTACCTGCGTGGGCTCGCGGGATGAGCGTGGGAGGCTTGGCGCCGTGACCCGCGACGACCGACGGCCCGCGCTGGCCAGGACGAGCCGCCGTGGTCACCATGGTGCTGGCGGGGCTGGCCTTCGTGGTCCTGGCCGCGCTGCTGGTGCCGTGGCAGTGGGTGCCCGGGGGCAAGCTCACCCCGATGCCGGTGCACGACCTGTTCACCCCGAAGCAGGTCGCGCGGGCCGAGCACCACGCGATGGTGCAGCGGATCTTCGGCTGGTCCGGCTACTTCGTCTCGCTGCTGGTGGCCGTCGGCCTCGGCCTGACCCCGCTCGGGTCCCGGCTGGTGCGGGCCGTGACCCGCCGGACACGCTGGTGGGTCGCCGTGCCGGGCGGGGCATTCGCCCTGCTGCTGGTCGGGGAGCTGGCGACCCTGCCGTTCGGGCTCCTGCTGCGCCGTGAGGACCTGCGGGTGGGGCTGACCCACCAGGGGCTGGCGGGCTGGGCGCTCGACCAGGTGAAGTCCTTCGGCGTCTCCTGGGTGCTGACCTCGCTGCTGCTGCTGGTCGTGGTCGGCTTCGCCCGCCGGGCCCCGCGGTACTGGTTCGCCTGGGCCGGGGGAGCGGCGCTGCTGCTCACCCTCGCCGGCTCGTTCCTCTACCCGGTCCTGGTGGAGCCGCTGTTCAACAGCTTCACCCCGATGCAGCCCGGCCCGTTCAAGCAGTCGATCTTCCGGCTGGCCCAGCGCGAGGGTGTGCACATCAACGACGTGCTGGTCTCCGACGCGTCCCGCCGCACGACGACCGTCAACGCGTACGTCTCCGGCTTCGGGAGCACGCGGCGGGTGGTCGTCTACGACAACCTCCTCACGGACCTCAGCCCTGCCCAGGCCCGTGTGGTGATCGCGCACGAGCTCGGTCACGCCAAGTATCGCGACGTGCTGCTGGGCACCGGCCTGGGGGCGGTGGGCAGCGTGTTCGGTGTGGCGCTGCTGGCGCTGCTGCTGGACAGCTCGCGGCTTCGTCGTTGGGCGGACGTGGCGGGTCCCGCCGACCCTGCCGTGGTCGCTCTCGTGCTGGCCCTGACCGGGGTCGGCGGCTTCCTCGCGAGCCCGATGCAGAACACCGTGTCCCGGGCGATCGAGGCGCGGGCGGACCGGGCCTCGATCGAGACCACCCACGAGGACCAGGTGTTCATCCGGATGCAGCGGCAGATCTCGCTGACTCGCTCAGCGACCCCACGCCCACCGGCGATCAGCCAGTTCTGGTTCGGGACCCATCCGACGGCGCTCCAGCGCGCGGGCCTGCCGGCGTCCCTGAAGGCGGCTGGTCGGTGAGCCGGGTGCTGGTCGTCACCAACGACTTCCCGACCCGCCGCGGAGGCATCGAGTCGTTCGTGTTCGCGCTCTGCGAGCGGATGGACCCGGACGCAGGTGGTGGTGTACACCGCGTCGATGCCCGGCGACGGCGACCACGACGCCGACCTGCCGTTCCCCGTCTACCGTGACCCGTCGCGGATGCTGCTGCCCACGCCGGCGGTCGCGCGGCGGGTCGTCGGAGGTGATGCGACGGCACCGGTGTGACCGGGTCGTCTTCGGGGCCAGCGCACCACTCGGCCTGCTCGCCCCGCGGCTGCGGCGAGCGGGGGCGCGCCGGATCGTCGCCCTGACCCACGGCCACGAGGTCTGGTGGGCTCGGGTGCCGGTGGCACGGCGGCTGCTCCGACGCATCGGGGACTCCGTGGACGTGATGACCTACGTGAGCGAGTGGTGCCGCGATCGCATCGCGCCCGCGCTGTCCGCCGACGCCTCGGCGCGGATGCAGCGGCTGTCCCCGGGGGTGGACCCGGACCGCTTCTACCCTGGCTGCGGGGGAGACGAAGGTGCGGGCGAACCTGGGAATCGACCCGGATGCGCCCGTCGTCGTGTGCACCGCCCGCTTCGTCCGGCGCAAGGGTCAGGACACCCTGGTCAAGGCGTGGCCGCGGGTGCTCGACGAGTGCCCGTCGGCCGTGCTGCTGCTCGTGGGAGACGGCCCCGATCGCAGCCGCATCGAGCGGCTTGTCCGGGCCCGGAGAGTGGGCGATTCCGTGGTGTTCACGGGGAGCGTTCCGTGGGAGGACGTGCCCGCGTACACGGACGCCGGCGACCTCTTCGCGATGCCCTGTCGCACCCGCTATCTCGGCCTCGAGCCGGAGGCGTGGGGAATCGTCTCGCTCGAGGCACAGGCCTGCGGATTGCGGGTCCTCATCGGCGACTCGGGCGGCGCGCCGGAGACCGTGGCTGGGACGGTGGGCGGCCTCGTCGTCGGGCGGTCGGCAGCCGACGTCGGTCGAGCGGTGGCAGCGGCGCTTCGCATGGAGCCCGTGAGTGACAGTTCTGACGTCATGACGGGGCCGCTGTGGACCTGGGACCGGACCGGCGATCAGTTCGCCGGTCTTCTGGCCTAGCAGGTCGAGCGCTGTGCGGAATCGCGTCACAGGAACGCTGGAACAAGCCCTGAGTCCTCGTGCCCAGCAGCGTCACCGCACCGAGGATGACGATGGCGATCAGGGCGACGAGGATTGCGTACTCGACCGCCGAGGCGCCGGCCTCGTCGGCGCGGTGCTCGACCGCCCAACGATGTCGCCTCATGCGTCCTCCCTATGCCAGATGGCCGCCACGCCGTTGGACGTGGCGGCCATCGGCAGCAGCACGGGCGATCAGCCCGTGGGCAGGCTGTTGCTGGTGTTGGTGAAGATCGTGCTGAGCTTGCCGCCGAGCAGCGTGACAGCACCGATGATCACGATCGCGATCAGCGCGACGAGCAGGCCGTACTCCACGGCGGACGCACCACGCTCGGTGCGAGCCTTCGCGGCCGAGCTGAATGCGAAGATACTCGATAGCTTCGGTCATGAAATTCTCCCAAGGTGAGGACGTGGTGTCGGTTCAGAACTGGAGCCGACCCTGTCAAGGATGCCCGCTGACGCTGGCTGAGAACATCGGGCGAATGGGTCTGAATCGGTCGCTGATCGGGGGAGCGTGCGACTACCCGAATGGACTATTCAGTTCAGTATGTGTCATTCCTGGAGGTCGTCGGCCAAAAGCCCCGAGCGCACGGCCTTCATGATCGCGTCCGCCCGGTTCGAGGCGCCGAGCTTCTCGTAGATCTTCGAGATGTGCGTCTTGGCGGTCGAGTCGCTGACGAAGATCGAGCGGGCGATGGCGGACACGCTGAAGCCGCGCGCGAGCAGGCTGAGCACCTCGGACTCCCGCTGGGTCAGCTGCGGCCCCTGGGGCGACATCCTGCGCCGCATCGCCTCGGCCAGGTCCGAGGCGGTGAACGATCGGGGCGACACCAACGCGTGGCGGGCGGCGGCCACCACCTCGTCGGCCGGCGCGTCCTTCGCGACGAAGGCCGAGGCCCCGGCCTCCAGCGCTGCGAAGAGCTGCTCGTCCCCGGCATACATGGTGAGCACCACGATGCCGGTGTCGTGCCCGGCCTGACGCAGGGTCCGGACCAGGTCCAGGCCGGTGCCGTCCGGGAGCCGGACGTCGGTGATCACCACATCCGGCGAGAGCTCCTGGAAGCGCTCGAGGCCCTCAGCCACCGAGGCTGCCTGCCCGGCCACGGAGAAGTCCTCCTGGCGCTCGAAGGCGTGCGCCAGGCCTTGTCGGATCAGGTCATGGTCGTCGATGAGGAGGACGCGGCTGGCGGGGTCCGTCATTTGCTCATCGACCTTCACTGGTGAGGACACTCTTGGGCGCCACCTTAACCATAACCATGGTCCCGGGACCGGAACCGTTGCCGTTTCCCGCGCAGATGTCGAGCGCGGCGTCGATCCGCCGCGCCCGCTCCTTCATGATCGACAGGCCGTAGGAGTCGTCACGCCCACCGTGGAGTCCGGTGCCGTCGTCACGAATTGTGAGCCGCGCATGCGGGGGCTCGGACCAGTAGTCCACCCAGAGGTTGCCGGCCGACGCGTGCTTGCGGGCGTTGGTGATCGCTTCCTGCGCGATCCGGAACAGCTCGCCCTCCACGGCGGGCGAGAGCCGCGTCGGCGCCTCCTTGAGCGTCAGGTGCACGGTGAGGTCGGACTTGGCGCCCACCTGGCGGACGTAGTCGGACAGCGCCGCGCCGAGCCCGGAGCTGGGGGAGACGTCGCTGCGGAGGTCGAAGATGGACAGTCGCAGCTCCGCGACCACGCGGGACAGCTCGGAGCGGAGACCGTGCAGCCCCTGCACCATCGTGGGATCGTGGGTGGCCGCCGTCAGGCTGTCGACGACGTAGCCGATCGAGGCGATCTCCTGCGCGACGCCGTCATGGATCTCCCGCGCGAGCCGCTGGCGTTCGTCCGTGGTGGCCATGATGCGGATCTCGTCGAAGACCATGGCGGTGTCGATCCTCAGGCTCTGCGCATCGATCTCCGGCATCAACGCGGCGATGGTCTCCGGTGTGATCGGGCCTGCCGAGGAGGCGACCACGACCCCGAGCATCCGGTTGCCGACCCGCAGCGGCAGCGCGGTTCGGTGACGCGCGTCGCGGTTGCCGGACGGGACGACCGTCTGCTGGGGCTCCATCTCGGTCCAGCACCGTTCGATCAACGGGTCGTTGGGCAGCAGGAGCTGCTGTGCCCCCGGCCCCCGGTAGCCGAGGGGAACGAGGACCGAGCCCTTCATGTTGACGAAGACGGCCGCGAAGCTGTCCTCGAGTCCCTCGTGGACCGTCGCCAGCAGCTGAGCCGCCATCCCGTCCGAGTCCAGGCCTGCCGACAGCCGCCGCGTCACCGTGCGCAGCTGGGTCAGCAGCTGGCGGGCCGACTCGTAGTTGGTGTCCTGCCGCCAGGGGGCATTCGCCCCGCCGAGCTTGCGAGCCCAGACCCCCAGGAGGCCGGCGCCCAGGTTGGTGATCAGCCACGGTGCGAGGGCAGTGACCCGGGCGTTGGACCCGTGCAGGCCACGTCGAGGCGAGCGGCAGCACGACCACCGACAGCACCTGGGCCGCCATGGTGACCGCGACGCCGAAGTACCGGTTCGACAAGCCGGCCAGCAGCGGCAGCGCGACCAGGTAGGGGAGGAGCACCACGGACGCCGGGTAGGTCAGCCCCATGATCAGGCCGACGACCAGCGTCTCGGCCGTGAGCGCCCAGATGCTCGTCGTCGACAGCAGCATGGAGATGTACGTCGACAGGCCGGCCACGACCGAGACGGCGATGACGCCCTGGATGACGGAGGGATCGCCCGAGAGCATGGCGAGCGCGAAGATGGCCGCGAGGCAGAAGACCCGGCTGGTGACCGCGACCTGTTCTCGCGGCGTCAATGCAGAGCTCCTCCAGCGCCGAACGTGTCCATCATGCCGATGACCGCCGGACCGATCACGGCGACGAAGAGGCAGGGCAGGATGAACAGCACCAGCGGAATCATGATCTTGACCGGGATCTGCTGCGCCTTTTCCTCTGCCCGCTGGCGTCGCTTGATGCGGATCTCCTGGGACTGAACCCGCAGCACCTGGCCCACGGGGATGCCGAAGGCGTCCGCCTGGACCATGGCGGAGGTGAAGGAGCGAAGGTCGGGCAGCGTGCTCCGCTCACCCAGCGCCCGGAGAGCGCGCGAGCGGCCCAGCCCGATCTGCATCTCCTGCAGCACCCGGGCGAACTCCTCGGCCAACGGACCCTCGGTGTTGCGCGCCACCTGGCTCAGCGCGGCATCGAACCCGAGGCCCGCCTCCACGGAGATCGTGAGCAGGTCGAGCGCGTCCGGCAACGCGCGCTGCATCGCGTTCGTCCGGTCGTAGCCCTTCTGGTAGAGCCACAGGTTCGGTCCGTAGTAGCCGACGACCGCCCCGGCCACGACCGCAAGAAGGCCCGGAAGGAGACCGAGCTGGAGCAGGAAGGCCAGCAGGAAGCCGACCAGGAGTCCCGACGCCGATGCCGACCACCTTGAGGGAGACGATCCGGTCCACGGTCCAGCCCGTCCGGGTTGCCCGCCACGTCGAGCTTGCGCTTGATCCGGTCGGCGTAGTCGTGGGGGGTCAGACGCCTTCCCAGCCCGCTGAACCTGTTGAGCAGTGGCGTGAGCACGCGCTCGTTGAAGGAGGGGTCGAGCTCCTCCTTCATGGCTTGCGGCGCCGCGGAGAAAGCCTCGACCACGGCCAGCGACTTCGAGACGCCCCGGGCCTCGTTGGTGAAGACCCCGACAGCCGCCAGCGACACGAAGATCCCGATGAAGATGCCGACGATTCCGACGAGCAGCAGCACTGTGGTCATGGCGTCCTCACACCTCCAACTTGATCATCTTCTTCATGGTGAACGCACCCAGCACCATGAGGACCACCATGACCGCCGAGCATGAACCAGCCGACGGGCGTGGAGATGAGGGGGTGGAGGTAGGACTTGTTGGCGAAGCTCATGTAGAGCAGCACCGCGGGCGGAAGCGCCAACAGGATGTAGGCCGAGAACCGGCCTTCCGCGGACAGGGCCTTGACCTGCCGACGGAGGTACTCGCGCTCGCGGAGGGTGCCGGCCACGCTGAGCAGCAGCTCAGCGAGGTTGCCACCGACTTCCCGCTGGATCCGGATGGCCATCACGGTCCACTTGAAGTCGGCGCTTTCCATGCGTGCCGCGACGGACTCCAACGCGTCCTCGATCTGCACGCCCAGGCGGGTCTCCACCAGGGCTCGGCGGAACTCGCCGGCGATCGGGTCCGCTCCCTCCCGCACGACCGTGTCGATGCCCTGGGAGAGCGACAGGCCGGCTTGGAGGCTTCCCGCCATCAGCTGCAGGGTCTCCGCGAGCTGGCTGTTGAAGGGCCTTGAGGCGGCGGGATCGCTTGAATCCCAGGTAGAGCCAGGGAAGCAGCACACCGCCGAAGAGCGCTGCCAGGGTCACCAGGAGCCCACCGGAGCTGATCATGAACCCACGGCCGCCGCGCCGACGGCGAGAGCCGGCGTGCAACAGCAGCCACTCGGCGGGCTTGAAGGACATCCCCGCTGCCTCGAGGCGGTCGCCCAAGGCGGACTCGAGACCGCGGTTGCCCTCGAGGGCCTTCGGCGGCGATACCCACCGCCTGGGCGGCCATGCCCTGCGGCGCGGGGAGCGGCGGCCGCGGTCCCTCTCTTGCGCCCCCGCTGGGTGTAGGCCTCGATGCGCTGCTCCACGGAGTCGGGCTTCTTCCCGAACCCGCCGAAGACGGCGACGAGGAGCAAGAGCACGCCGAGTCCGGCGGCCGCGAGGCCACCGAGCATCATGGTCGGAGGTGATGTTGAAGCCCGTCGGCGGGGCGGCCGTCAGGTCCGTCGACGGCTGGACGCTCGTCGACGTGGAGTCCTTCGCCACCGAGAGTCACGTAGGCCCGGTCGGTGAAGGTCTGCTTCCCCGCGTCGATCGACACGGTCAAGGAGCCCTCGGCGCCGACCAGGTCAGGCGGAGTCTTGACCGAGATGAGGATCTGCTTGGCCAGCGTCGTGGCCTCGTCCTTGAAGACACCGCTCAACGCCGCCGGGTCGTTGGCGCTGATCACCGCACCGCTGCCCGAGTCGGCGATCTGCTGGAGCAGCGCCCGGTCCGGGGCTGACTGGGCCAGCGCCACCGCGTCGACCTTCACCTCGGCGTCCCTGACGGCCTTGGTGACGCTGGCCAGCGGGGTGGAGGTGGTGTCGCGGCCGTCGGAGAGCAGCAGGATGCTGCGCTGGCCGTCGGTGCCGCTCGCCTTCACCGCCTGCTTCACCCCGTCGTACAGGTGCGTGCTGCGCTGCAAGGTCAGGTTGTCGATGATCGCTTTGGAGGCGGCCCGGTCGAGGCTCGGCTGCTGCGCGACCGTCACCTGCTTGGCGAAGGTGACGATGCCGACGTACACGTCCTTGGGCGCCGAGTCGAGGAACACCCGGGCGGCCTGCTTGGCCTCGGTGAACTTGTTCTTGTGGGCCATGCTGTCGCTGACGTCGATCGTCAGGATCGTGGTGCGGCGGACCGTCTGGCCCTTGGCGGACGAGGCCAGCGCGGCCGTGGCATCGAGTGGCTTGCCGTCCAGGGAGACCCTGAGCGACCCGAGGTCCGGGTTGGCGTTCCCCGCGCCCGGGGAGCGAGTAGAGGACCTGCAGGCCCCCGCTTGCCGTTCTCCACGTGGTCGATGCTGCCCTCGGCGGCGTAGGCGGCGGCGCGGCGCAAGCGCGAACGCCGAAGCGCCGCGAGCGCACCGAGCAGCGAGCCGCGCCGGACCGTGCCCCGCGGGGTGCGCCGAGACCACTTCATCGGATCAGATCCCGTCCATCGCGAAGATCATCGGGTCGATGTGGACGTTGGAGTGCGCCAGCTTCTCGATGAACTTCGGGCGGAGGCCGGTCGCGCGGAGGCGTCCGAGGCTGCGGCCGTTCTCGTCGAAGCCCATCGAGTGGTCGTAGAGGAAGACGTCCTGCAGGGTGATCACGTCGCCCTCCATCCGCTCCACCTCGGTGACGTGCGTGATCCTCCGGGACCCGTCCCGCAGCCGGCTCTGGTGCACGATCAGGTCGACCGCCGAGGCGACCTGCTCGCGGATCGCCCGGATCGGCAGGTCCATGCCGGCCATCAGCACCATCGTCTCGATGCGGGCCAGGGTGTCGCGCGGTCCGTTGGAGTGGACGGTACAGATCGATCCGTCGTGGCCGGTGTTCATCGCCTGGAGCATGTCGAGGGCGGCGGAGTCGCGGACCTCGCCGACGACGATGCGGTCGGGACGCATGCGCAGCGAGTTCTTCACCAGGTCGCGGATGTCGACCGCGCCCTTGCCCTCGATGTTGGCCGGGCGGGACTCGAGGCGCAGCACGTGGTCCTGGTGCAGCTGCAGCTCGGCCGCGTCCTCGATGGTGATGATCCGCTCGTCGCCGGGGATGAAGGTCGACAGCACGTTGAGCGTGGTCGTCTTTCCGGCACCGGTGGAACCGGAGACGATGATGTTGAGCCGACCACGGACACAGGCGGCCAGGAAGTCGGCGGTTCGCTGCGAGTAGGTGCCGAAGGCGACCAGGTCCTCGGAGGTGTACGGGTCGGCGGCGAACTTGCGGATCGTCAGCAGGGAACCGTCCACCGCGAGCGGGGGGATCACCGCGTTCACGCGGCTGCCGTCGGGGAGGCGGGCGTCCACCATCGGGCTGGACTCGTCGACGCGCCGCCCGATGCGGGACACGATCTTGTCGATGGTGCGGCGCAGGTGGGCCTCGTCGGTGAAGCGGCCCTCGACCTGCTGGAGACGCCCTGAGCGCTCGATCCAGATGCTGTCCGGACCGTTCACCATGACCTCGGTGAGGTCCGGGTCGCGAAGGAACGGCTCGATCGGGCCGTAGCCGAGGATGTCGTCGGAGATCTCCTGGGCGATGCGGGTGCGCTCGGCCGAGGTGATCAGGATCTCCTCGTCCTGCATCGCCTCCTGCAGCGCGCCGCGGACCATGTGCTCGAGCTCGCTCTGCGTCAGGTCGGCGTCGTAGAGCTTCGGGCCGAGCTGCTGGAGCAGCCGGTTGTGCACCTGAGACTTGAGGTCGCTGAAGTCGTTGTCCTGCTTCTGCACCTCCGGAGTGCGCCGCTCGGGCTTCTTGCCGCCCATCGCGTCGGTGGTGGAGACCGTGGCAGTGGACCTGTCGCGGGAGGCTGCGGCGAGCCGGTCAGCGAGACTGCTCATGGGTTACCTGCCGTTCCGACGGAGAAGCGAGCGCTTGGGTGTGGCCATGCGGGCCCCGGGCGCCGAGGCCTGGGCTGGGGTGGTGGCCGGCGCGGCGGCGAAGCTCCGCGCCAGCGACCCGATCGCCTGGCTGACCGTGTGCTTGGGCTGCGCGATGGTGATCGGCTCGCCGGCGTTGGTGGCGTGGGCCACCTGGGACGAGGTGGGGATCGAGGTGGTGATGCTCATCCCCAGGGTGCTCTCCACCTTCTCGGACGTGAGCCCCACCTTGTCGTCCGCACGGTTCAGCACCAGGCGCCGCTTCGACTTGGGGAAGTTCAGCAGGTCGAGGGTCTCGACGGCGACCTTGACGTTCTTCAGGGTCGGGATGTCCAGCGTCGTGACCAGCAGCAGCTCGTCGGTCTCGTCGAAGGCCTGCAGGACGTACTCGTCGAACGCCGGCGCGGTGTCCACCACCACGAAGTCGAACTGCGACTTCAGGATGGACAGGATCTTGCCGACCAGCGACGCCGGAATGGTGTCCTTGGCGTCCGGCTGCACCGGAGCGACCAGCGCCGACAGGCCGTCTCGGTACGGGGTCAGGATCGGCTCCAGGACGGAGAACTCCATCCCGCTCTCCAGGTGAACCGCGTCCGCGATGGTGCGCGCCGGGAAGAGCTGGAGCGTGATCGCGACGTCGCCGAACGACAGGTCCAGGTCGACCAGGCAGACGCTCTTGGTGCCCTTCTCGGCGAGCGCCAGCGCCAGGTTGACCGCCAGGGTCGTCTTGCCGACGCCACCCTTGGGGGAGAACACCGTGACCAGCCGGCCCACGGTCCCGCCGATCGCGGGCGTGCTGGCGCCCTGCAGCGCCTGCCACACCTGCTTGGCGCGGCTGGTGGCCGAACCGAGGCCGGTCAGGTCGCGTTCCTCGACCACCTCGCGCATGCCCGACCGCAACGCCTCCGCGAGCACGCTGGTGTCCACGCGGCGGCGGATCAGGATCACGCTGACCGCGGGCCGGGTGACACGCAGGGTGTCGGCGAGCGCCGCCGCCGCCTCGAGGTCGACCGCGGGGCCGAGCACCACGGCGTACTCGTCGGGGCTCTGCGCCAGCGACTGCTTCAGCTCGTCCAGGTTCCCGACGACGCGCGACTGCGATCCGGTGACCGAGGTGAACAGGTCGGCGTTGGAGCTGCTGCTCTCTACGATGATGGGCATCTACATCACCGGAAGAGGTTCTGTGTGGTGACGCCCGGGCCGGCCTTGACCTTCGACTTGTCGTTGAGCAGGCCGAAGGAGAGCTCGCCGTGCGTCGAGGCGAACATGATCTTCTCCGCCTCGGACTGGTTCACGGCCAGCGTGAACAGGGTCCTGGGGAGCTGCTCGGTGGTCTGCGCTCCCTGAGCGTCCGTGGTCTTCCTGGAGATGACCGTGGTCGCGCCCACCGCGATCACCTTGACCTTGGGGAGCAGCAGCCGGGTGGTCTCCTGGCCCGCCGTTGGTCCGGCGCGCGCCGTTGAGGAAGATCGCCACGCTCGCGCCCGGGTCCACGAAGCCGGCCACGCGCCCGGTGTCGGACAGGTTGACCGAGATCGCGATGTCGCCGTCGGGGATGGTCAGCACGCTCTGGTCGCCCGCGGCGCCGAACTTGCCGGTGATGATCTGCTCGTTGGGGAAGATCGTGGCCAGCGCGACCTCGTTCTCCATCCCGCTGGTGGAGTTCACCGCCCCCGTGAGGGCCTGCTCGCGCGGCACCGTCCCGAGCTGGATCTTGCCGGCTGCCTGCGCGGCGGCGAGGGTCTCGCCGGGGTTGATCTGCGCGACCGCCTTGAGGACCTGCACCGGTGCCTGGGCGGCGGTGGCGCGGTTGTCCGCCCCTCGCACGTACAGGAACACCAAGGAGGTGCCGAGGGCGGCGATGAGCGCCGCCACGATCAGAAGAACTGTTCTGCGTCCCATGCGTAGTCCTGTGTCTACTCGGCCTCGCGGTGAGAGCAAGACCCGTGCGTCGCTGGGTCGGTGCCCCTGCCGGTGGGCTTTTCCTCCAGCCCCACGGTTAAGAGTTGTACATGACGGAGTTGTCCGTCTTGCGATTAGCGGAATTTGTCGGGTGTGTGCACATTCGTCTAGTCCGTTCGGGCCAGGACCAGTGACCAGCCTCGGCTACCTCCGGTACAGTTCCTCGACCTCAGCCTGGTAGCGGCGCAGCGATTACCGAGCGCCTCACCTTGAGGCTGGGCGTCAGCTCGCCCTGCTCCTCGGTCCAGTCCGTCGGGCAGGACGACGAACCTGCGGATGGCCTCGGCCTGGGAGACGGACGTGTTGGCCTCGTCGATCGCCGCCTGGATCTCGCGCCGCAGGTCAGGGTCCTGGGCAAGTTCGCTCGAGGTCGCCGCGCTTGCCGGTGCGCCCGGCCCAGGCTGCGAGGGCGTCCCGGTCGACGGTGACCAGGGCGGCGATGAAGGGCCGGCCGTCCCCGACCACCATGCACTGGCTGATCAGGTGGTGGGCCCGGAGGCGGTCCTCGAGCGCCGCCGGGGCCACGTTCTTCCCGCCGGCCGTCACCAGGATCTCCTTCTTGCGACCGGTGACGCGCACGAAGCCCTCGTCGTCGATCTCGCCCAGGTCCCCGGTGCGGAGCCAGCCGTCCTCGGTGAAGGACTGGCGTCGAAGCGTCCTCGTCCCGCCAGTAGCCCGAGAACACCTGGCCGCCGCGCGCGAGCAGCTCCCCGTCCGAGGCGACGCGAATGCCCGTGCCGGGCAAGGGCCGGCCCACGGTGCCGATCTTGGTGGCTCGGGGCGTGTTCACGGTGAGCGCCGCGGTCGTCTCTGTCAGCCCGTAGCCCTCGAGAACCGTGACGCCGATGCCCCGGTAGAAGTGGCCGAGACGCTCGCCGAGCGGCGCGCCGCCCGACACGGCGTAGGCTGCACCGGCCGCCGAGGGCGGCCCGCAGGCTCCGGTACACGAGCCGGTCGTAGAGCGCGTGACGGGTCCGCAGCAGTGGACCCGGGCGACCGCGATCGAGAGCCAAGCTGTAGGCGATCGCGGTATCCGCAGCCTTGTCGAAGATGTGTCCCCGGCCGTCGGCCGCGGCGTTCTGGGACGAGGTGTTGAAGATCTTCTCGAACACCCTCGGCACCGCCAGCAAGAACGTGGGGGAGAACTCTCTGAGGTCGGCGACAAGCCGGCGGACGTCGGACGAGTGACCGAGGCGGACACGGGCCCTCACCGCGCCGACCTGGATGACGCGCGCGAAGACGTGCGCAAGCGGGAGGAACAGCAGTGTCGACGAATCCTCCTGGTCGAAGAGCTCGCGGAGCTCCTCGACGGCGACGCCGACCTCGGCCATGAAGTTGCCATGGGTCAGGACACAACCCTTGGGCGACCCGGTGGTTCCCGATGTGTAGATGATCGTGGCGGGGGAGTCCGGCGTAACCGCAGCGCGCCGCCGCTCGAGCTTCGGCGGACGGAAGGTCCGCACCCAGTCGACGCGAGCAGGTCGACAGCACCTTCCTCGATGGTCCAGACGTGGCTCAGGTCATGCAAGGCAGTCGCGGACCTGCTCGACGCGCGCGCGGTGCTGTTCGGTCTCCACGACCACGGCCCGGGCTCCGCAGTCGGCGAGGATCCCGGCAATCTGCTCCGGAGAGGACGTCTCGTAGATCGGGACGGTCACCGCGCCCGCAAACCAGATCGCGTAGTCGAGCAGCGTCCACTCGTAGCGGGTCTTGGACAGCAGCGCAACCCGATCGCCCGGGCTCGATGCCAGCTGCGACTAGGCCGCTTGCCACCTGCCGCACCCCGGCCAGGAACTGGCGCGCGCGTCACCTCCTGCCACCCGCCCTCGACCCGGCGGCTGAATGCCACGGTGTCCGGGTACTCCTGCCCGTTGACGACGATGTCGTCGACCAGGCTTCCCGTCGACGGGAGCGCAACGGTCAGGGGCGTGGAGTACTCACGCACGCGGCGTCCTCCGGCTTCCGTGATGGGGCGAGACGTGGGGAACGTTACCCAGGAGCCGCCGAGCCCTCCACGGCGATCAGTCGATCAGCTTGATCACCTTCGGGCCGAAGACGTACGTGGGCGACGTCGGCAGGCCGCTGTCGAGGTAGTCCGGAAGAGCCTTCGGGCTGAACAGGATGAAGTTGAGCGACTGGACCTTGTTGCTGCAGCACATCGTGATGCCATTCCCGGGATTGGGCGCCGTGCCCTGGGTGGCAGTCACCGGCTGGTCGGTCAGGAAGGCCGGCCGGAACTCGATGATCGGATACGCCTTGGACGTACCCGTGGCCGGCTCGGTCCCGAACACGGGGACGAAGAAGAACCGGGGCGACTTGATGATGTCGGGGGAGAGCACGGGAGGTCCGGCGTAGCTGCTGCTCTCGATGTCCGCCAGCGTGGTCGTGGTGTTCGTCAGGAAGCAGGAGAGGGTGTCGTTGTTGATGGAGTAGCCCCCCACGGTCGTCCGTGAGGAGCCGCAAGCCGGCGTGGTGTCCTTGTTCAGCCGGGCGTCACTGTCGCTGAGCAGACCGGCTGTCGCGGCGTTCGGCTTGAAGCCGCCCGCGGTGTAGACGCAGTTGGCGTCGTCGACGGTGCTGTCGTAGATGAGGGCCGGGGGCGGCTGTCCGTTGCAGTAGGTGGGTGCCGGCGAGTCCGGGTACGCGACGATGGTCTTCTCGGGCCCGGTCTTGAAGATCTGGGCGATGTCGGTGTTGGGGTTGCTCTGGTCCCCGAACCCGAGCATCCCGAAGTTGCCGCCGGCCGAGGATGCGGGGCAGGTGGGGGTCCCGACGTCGCCGACGGTGAGGATCGCGGTCGAGACCGGATCGGACCACTTGCCGCTCTCGCGCACGCGGACGTACCAGAACCCGGCAGTGCTGAGCACCGTCGAGGGCACGACCACGTTGGCGCTGGTAGCCGTGACAGCCGTCGGGGTCACCGGTTGCACCGTGTAAGGCGACGGCCCCGTGTTGTCCCGGAAGAAACCCACCGCGTCGATCAGGCTGGGACCTGAGCCGTTGCCTTTGAAGTCACCAGTGAGCGCCAGCGGCGGAGCGGGGCTTGCATCGGCAGCCACCGAGGACGGAGTGACCGTGCTCATCGAGATCTGGTTGTTCGAGTCCGAGCCTCCGGTGAGATCCATCGAAGGGATGGTGGTAGGCGCTGACTGGCCGTTGGGAGAGTCCTTGAGCACCTGAGAGCCGTAGTCGCAACCTTGGACGGCGTACAGCGGGGCGACGACGTTCTCACTGATGCTGAACACCCCCACCGTCGCCTGCCGGCTCACGGTCATGTTCGCGGCGCCGAGTGCGCGCGCCAGGCTGAAGTCGACGCGCACGTCCGGAGCCTTGAAGACGACTCGGTCCCCGCTGGCCGTGGGAAAGGTCACGGCGCCGGAGCTGATGAGCTCGCTTCCGGTGAAGGTGTGTGGGGTGCCTGTGGCCGCGTCGTCCTGGATGGAGTTGTCAGGGTTGTTCAGGTAGTCGGCGATCTTCTGGGCGACAGCCGACTTCGTGGCCGCGTCGTCGGCAGGCAGCAGGTTGCCCGCGCTGAGTGCCGCCAGGTCCGCACGGGCCTGCTGCGAGCGGGCTCGAGAGTAGGCGTTGCCCAGATCGACTGTCACCGCGCCGGCCGCGAAGAGGGCGATGGCGAGGATCGCGACCAGGACCGCGACGGCCCCCGTGTCATCGCGGGAACAGTGGACGCGTCGTGTCAGGAAAGACATGGCGAGTCCTGTGCGTTGTCCTCGATGCGCGCGTCAACGGTCTTGGTCACCGTGGTGTCGTTGAGGAACGGGATGGGGAAGTGCATGTTGAGCGTCTCAAAGGAGATCGTCAGCTTGACCGTGCCCCCCACGGCAGACATGGGGAGCAGCGAACCAGGGGGCGTCGGCGCAGCCACCGGGTTGTCACTGCCGTCCAGGTACGTGCGGCTGAGCGAGAATCCGCCCTGGTTCGCCGATCCGAGCCTGGAGGTCACGTAGCTCGTCAGTTCCGTGAGGTCCTGACAGTCACCCACCGACATCCGTCGCACAGCGGAGTTCGCCACCGAGGTGCCGGTCTGCGCCGACCAGAAGTAGAGGCTGAACTGGACGATCCCGAAGAACAGCAACAACAAGACGGGCACCACGAGCGCGAACTCCACGGCGGCCGCTCCCGACTGGGAGGGCCTCTGCCCGTTGAGCCTCGCAGCACGCTGGCACCTGGCCACCCCGGCCACCTCCGTTTCACACGTCTCTCCGGGGGGAGAAACGTCGAATTCGAGCGTAGGGCTGGATAAGGGCAGAACTATCGTGGCATGGATGGAAATCCCCCAGATGGGCTATGCAGATTCGACCGGGTAGCCATCTGACCCCCTGGGCTCGGTAATGTTCCCGCGGGAGACAGTCGACGGACCGAAGGCGGAGTCATGGCAGAACAGACCACTTCCAGCATCGTGATCTCGGCCGACCCCGCCTCGATCATGGGTGTCATCGCAGACTTCGACTCCTACCCCGCCTGGGCTCAGGGCGTGAAGACCGCGGACGTGGTCAAGGAGGGCTCGGGCGATCGGCCGGACCAGGTCTACTTCGAGCTGGATGCGAGCCCGATCAAGGACTCCTACACCCTGGAGTACGACTGGCGAGGCGACGACCTGGTCACCTGGACCCTCGTGCAGGGGAAGATGCTCCGGGCCATGGACGGGGCCTACGAGCTCGACGCCCGCGACGACGGCACCACCGAGGTCACCTACCGGCTCGCGGTCGACATCTCCATCCCGATGATCGGGATGCTCAAGCGCAAGGCCGAGAAGGTCATCATCGACACCGCGCTGAAGGGCCTCAAGAAGCGCGTCGAGTCGATCGACTGACGTTGCGCATCATCCTGTTCACCGGCAAGGGCGGGGTCGGCAAGACCACCGCCGCCGCCGGCACGGCGACGAGGGCCGCGCTGGCCGGCCACCGGACCCTGGTGCTGTCCACCGACGCGGCGCACTCCCTGGCGGACGCGTTCGGCGTCGCCATCGGCTCCGAGCCGACCCGGGTCGGGGAGCGGCTCTTCGTGCAGCAGGTCGACGCCCAGCAGCGGTTCGAGCGCTCCTGGACCGAGATCCAGCACTACCTGCTGTCGGTGCTCGACGCCGCCGGCGTCGACCCGATCACCGCCGAGGAGCTCACGGTGATCCCGGGCGCCGAGGAGGTCCTGGCGCTGCTGGAGCTGCGCACCCAGGTGCTGTCGGGGGAGTGGGACGTCGTCGTCGTCGACTGCGCACCCACCGCCGAGACGCTGCGCCTGCTCGCGCTGCCCGAGGCCCTGGGCTGGTACATGGATCGGGTCTTCCCGGCCGAGCGGCGCATCGTCAAGGCCCTCCGCCCGGTGCTGTCCAAGGCTGCCAAGGTGCCGATGCCGCACGACACCGTCTTCGACGCGATCGAGCGACTGCACCGGGACCTGGAGCAGGTGCAGCAGATCCTGACCGGGCCCGACGCGAGTGTGCGACTGGTGCTCACCCCCGAGACGGTGGTGGTTGCCGAGGCCCGCCGCTCCCTGACGACGCTCTCGCTGTTCGGCTACCGGGTGGACGGCGTGGTAGCCAACCGGGTCTTTCCCTCGGCGGAGGCGGACCCATGGCGCCAACGGTGGGTGGAGGCCCAGGGAACGGTCCTGCGGGAGGTCGAGGAGTCGTTCGTCGGGATGTCGATCTGGCGCTCGGCGTACCGCTCGTCCGAGCCGGTCGGAGTCGACGCGCTCGCCGAGTTCGCCGTCCAGGCGTACGGCGACGACGACCCGCTCGCGGTGGCCGCAGCGGGACAGCCCATGACCATCACGCGAACCCCCTCCGGCGCGACGCTGCGCATCGCATTACCGTTTGTGGCCAAGTCCGACATCGACCTGGCCCGACACGGAGATGAGCTCGTGGTGACCGTTGGCTCCTACCGCCGGCTGCTGGCCCTGCCCGCGGCGCTGAGCAGGCACTCCGTGACCGGCGCCCGGATCGAGGACGGCGCGCTCCAGGTCCGCTTCCGCGCCGAGGAGAGTGCCGGCTCATGAGCGGCGACGAGGGCGAGCCGGTCGGGAGCGTCGGTGAGGAGGCTGCCAAGCTGCTGCACGCGCTCCAGAGCTGGGCCAAGGACAGTGGCGGCGACTACGCCGACGCCACGGCTGCGGCCGCGCAGGGTGCTGCCGGTGCGTTCAAGGACCTCAACGAGCACATCGCGACCGGCGGTCAGGACTGCAAGTACTGCCCGATCTGCCAGGCCATCTCGGTGGTGCGCCAGACGAGCCCCGAGGTGAAGGCGCACCTCGCAACCGCCGCCTCGTCGCTGATGCAGGCGGTCGCCGGCGTGATCGCCACCCACGCGGCCGACCAGGAGCGGGCGCGGCGTGCCGAGTCGTCGGTGGAGAAGATCGACCTCAGCGACGACGGCGACTGGGAGGACGACTGATGGCGCTCACCGTGGGGATCGACGTCGGTGGCACGAAGATCGCCGGCGGCGTCGTCGACGAGAGCGGACGCATCCTCGCCACCGCGCGCCGCGAGTCGCCGGCCACTGACGCCGGAGCGATCGACAGCAACATCCAGGACCTGGTCACCGAGCTGCGCGGCGCCCTACCAGATCGAGGGCGTCGGCGTCGGCGCGGCCGGTTTCATCGACGTACGGCGGTCGACGGTGCTGTTCGCCCCGAACCTGGCCTGGCGCGACGAGCCGCTGAAGCCCGACCTCGAACGCCGGATCGGCCTGCCGGTCGTGATCGAGAACGACGCCAACGCCGCCGCGTGGGGCGAGTTCACCTTCGGCGCCGGTGAGGACGTGTCCGACCTGCTGCTGGTGACCGTGGGAACCGGGGTGGGCGGCGGCATCGTGCTGAACGGAGAGCTGCACCGTGGGGCGTTCGGCGTGGCCGCGGAGATCGGGCACATCCGCGTCGTGCCCAACGGCCGGCTGTGCGGGTGCGGCAACAAGGGCTGCTGGGAGCAGTACGCCAGCGGCACGGCCCTGGTGCGCGAGGCCCGCGAGCAGGCCGCTCAGGGATCCTTGATCGCCCGCAGCCTGCTCGACCGGGCCGGCGGCAGCGTCGACGGCATCACCGGGCCGCTGATCACCGAGGCGGCCAACGACGGGGACTCCTTCGCGATCGAGCAGCTGGCCACCCTCGGCCAGTGGCTGGGGGAGGGGATCGCGACGCTCACCGCGGTCCTCGACCCCGCCGTGGTCGTCATCGGGGGTGGGGTCTCCGAAGCGGGAGACCTGCTGCTCGACCCGGTCCGGGCGCACTTCAAGGCCAACCTGACCGGCCGCAACTACCGGCCGACCTTGGGGATCCGGGCAGCGCAGCTGGGCAACACCGCCGGGATGATCGGTGCCGCCGACCTGGCGCGTCGACCCTGACGGGCGTCAGCGCACGAGGGAGAACGGCGTCAGCATCGGATAGCTGATCACGTTGTTGGCGTCGACCTTCATCTCGAGGGTCGCCCCACCGGTGAGCTGGAAGCTGCTCGCGACGTACTGCGCGTTGGACAGCTGCTGAGTGGCGCCACCCTTCACCACGAACGGGGAGGCGTTGGGGGTCATGAAGACGCCGACGAGGTGCATGGTGCCGCCGCCGGACATCTGCCAGTTCGAGCTGGTGCCGTAGGACTCGCTCCACAGAGCCAGGTCCTCCAGGCCGGCCTTGTTCTGCCAGTAGCTGGCCTTCTTGGTGTCCTCGTCGAGCAAGGACATGTCATCGATGGTGTTGGGCGCCGTCCAGTCCTGGACCGCGGTGCCGGCGATCTTGATCAGGCCGTCGCCCGCGGCACCCCCGCACGGGGTGGTGACCGGGGCAACCGTGTAGGAGATCGACGAGGTGCAGCCGTTCGGGCGGTTGCCCATCAGGATCACGGTGGTGTTGCACAGCCTCAGCAGGCCACCGGTGGCGGTGATGCCGCCGTCCTTGACGAAGAGCATTGCCCGGCTCGGGTTGACGACGTTGGTGCACAACCCCGTCGAGCCGTCGATCTGGCCGGCGGTGTGCATGCTGAAGCCGCCGCTCGCGTTGATGCCGTTGCCGCCCCCGAACACGTAGACCGCGGTGGCGTTGGGCAGGGACACGTTGGCGCTGGAGCTGATCTGGTCGCTGAACACGATCCGCTGGCCCGGGATCGTGACGGCGCCCTTGAATCCGGGGTTGTCGCACTTGACGTAGACCCAGCTGGACGCCGTCAGGCTGAGAGCATCGACGTCGGCCTGGCTTGGCGTGCACCCGGTGAGCAGCGTGTAGCCCCTGGACGATGCGTTCGCGGCCGTCACCCCCGTGGTGGTGGAGAACACGGTGGACTCTGCGTCCGCGACCGCTCCGGTGACGCCCGTCGAGGGCGAGACCGCCGTGCTGCCGAGGTAGCGGTCGTCGATGACCTTCCTGGTGACCTTGTCGTGCCCGGTCGGGGGGCTCGGGGTCCCGGAGGAGAGCTCGTCCTCCGCGGTGGTGCCGTAGACGTTGGCGGAGGAGTCGTAGACGGTGGACGCTGAAGCGCCGTTGAAGCCGGCGACGGAGGTGATGGTCCCGGAGGCCGATCCGTCGGGCGCGCCGTAGGCGACCACGCCGTCGGTCGCCTTGCCGAGGAATACCGGCGGAGAGGGATTCCCGCCGCTGCAGTTGCTCGCGTTGCTGTCGGAGTGGATCGATCCGGCGGTGTTCACGTCACCCGCCGTCCCGTCCGGCCGCTTCTGCATGTAGACCGAGCTGCCCTTGACCCGGATGTGCGAGTCGGCGCCTGAACCGCCGGCGGCCAGCTCGAGCACGTGGCAGTGGGTGGTGTCGAGCAGCAGCATCGCCGGTGCCTGGTCGCCGGGGCCGATGGCCACCCGTCCCACCGACCGGATCCGGTCGACCAGGTCGCTGCTCGTGACCAGCTGGCCGAGCCCGGGCTTGGTGGACTCCTTGATGACGAGCCCGATCTGGTCACAGCCGTACATCGAGGGCTTGCCGGGCGTGCTCGATGCGAGGCTCTCCTCGGAGAACGTCGGGCCACCGGTGGTGGCGTCCGTCACGACGTAGGGCGACTTGATCCAGACCTCGTAGTGCGTGCTGCCGGAGGCAGTGCTGGCGTGGTAGGTCACCTGGGTCGGGTTGGGCAGCGTGGGGACGGGGTTGCAGACCTGGGTCGGGCTGGGGGAGGCGCAGGTGCCACCGGTGGCCAGCGCGTTGCCCAGCCCGCTCAGTGCCGGGCGGTTGGCCTTGAGGTACTGCAGCGTTGCGCAGACGCCCTTCTGGTTGTAGACGCTGTCGTTGCCGCCGTCCGCGGCACGGAGCCCGGCCATCACCGCGCTGTCGGCGGCGGACTTGTCGGACTGCCTCTGCACCCGCACCATGCCGAAGTCGAGGACGATGGCGGCGCCGACCAGCAGTGCGACGGTGCAGACAGCCACGATGACGGCGACCGCGCCGGTCTGGGTTCGAGCGCCGCGGCTCAGGCGGCGAGTGAGCTTGCCCATCTCAGCAGCTGCCCTCGTAGCGGGCCACGACACCGCGGGTCATGGTGCGGTGGAACGACCCGAACACGGCGAGGTTGATCGTGAACGGGCGCGCCGCCACCACTCGCACGACGCACTGCCCTGCGGTCACCCCGCTGGGCTCGGCGGGGTAGCTCGTGATCCCGGGCATGCTCAGGGGCGTGCCGGAGCCCAGGTCGCAGGCAGACTTCCCCAGGACAGCCCCGGAGCCCTCCTTCCAGAGCTGGACGCAGATCGAGGTCTGGGACCCGCCGGGGTCGAACTGAGTGGTGCGGACCCGGCTCAGCACGTCTGCGGTCCAGGAGCCAGCGGTTTCGTCGGCGGTCGCGCCGTAGCGGGCGCCCTCCCGAACCGCGTTGGTGATGCTCAGCGCGTGGGAGTAGGAGACGGCCGTGGTCACGGTGCCGATCAGGATCATCGTGAGGATCGGCAGGATCAGCGCGAACTCGACGGCGACCGCACCTCTCTCGCGACGCCTCGAAGGCGCAGGTGAGGACGACCGTTCGTTGCGGTACTGCCCCATCGCATAGTCCCCTCTCGCCCAGGCGCCACGAGGCGACCCGGGCAGCACGAGGCTACGGGCCGTCGAAGGCTCGGTAACCGGGAGCGGGAAATTTGGCCCAAACGGGTCATGAGGGGGCTAGTGCACCCGTACGAGACCCCCTATCCAGTCCCGAATGGGGGGACAGGAGGTGAAATGGGTTCACACGACACCGATGCCCCCGATAATCGACTGGTGGAGACAAGCCTACGAGGTCGCGAGCGGCTCGCCGCAGCGCAAGACACGCGGAGCGACGTGCCAGGGTCCAGGCGGCCCGTCGGCCGTGTGACGAGCGTGGCGGCCCTCCTGGGTCTCGCGATCCTTCTGGTCCGTATCACGGTCCACGCAGGTCAGCCACTGAGCAACAGCGACACCTGGTTCCACCTCCGGATAGGCCATGAGCTGTGGGGGCCATGGTCTCTGAGCCACCCGGGCGCGCTGAGCTCCTTCGCCACCACGCCCTGGATTCCGACCCAGTGGTCGACCGAGATGCTCGCCGCCAAGCTTGAGGACTGGTTCGGGCTGCCGGGCGTGGCGTGGCTGTTCGGCCTGGTCTATGTCCTCTTCATCCTCATCGTCTACGCCAATAGCCGGCACCGGGCGGACCCGCTCGTCTCCGTCGTCGTGACTGGGCTCGTGGTGATCGCCGCCAGCGGTCAGATGTCCGCCCGCCCGCAGATGATCTCCCTCATCCTGCTCGTCGTCACCGTTGAGGCTTGGCTGCGGTCCGGGGAGGACGGCCGGCCGCGGTGGTGGCTGGTACCCATGACCTGGGTCTGGGCAACGGCGCATGGTCTGTGGTCGGCGGGCCTGCTGGTCGGTCTCGTGGCTGCCCTCGGGGTCTCGGCCGACCGACGCCTGGACAAGGCCGGCGTGGCCCGACTGCTGGCCGTGCCGGCACTGTCGGGTGTGGCCGCCTGCCTCACCCCGATCGGGCCCAGGCTGGTGCTATCGCAGCTTGCCGTGGGGAGTCGCGCCTCGCTGATCGGCGAATGGGGTCCGACCTCGTTTCGTACCACGGCCGCCCTTGCCGCCGGTGTGCTGGTGGGGACGACCGTGGTGCTCTGGGCCCGGCGGGACCGGGTGCCGTGGCTGCACATATCGCTGCTCGTCATTGCCGCTGGCTGGGTGGCACTGGTGCAGCGGATGATCCCGTTCGGAGCCGTGCTCGTGGCGCCGTTGCTGAGTCTCGCGCTGGCTGAGGTGATGCCCTCCCGTGTGGACGCGGTCGCGAGTCGCCGTCGACAGCACGCCTTCGTGGGGGCGGTGGCGGTGGGCTGTCTCGTCGTGCTCGCCCTGGTCGTGCCGCGCACGGCCCAGCGTCCAGGCGGTGTCCCGCAGGACTTCGCTGAACGGCTCGCTCGACTGCCTGCGGGCACGGCCGTGCTGGTCGAGGACGGAACCGGAGCTTGGATCGAGTGGCGGTTCCATGACTTGAACCCCGTGGTGGACGGGATGCTGGACGCCTACCCGGTCGACTACATGCGGGCTTTCGCCGACTTCAAGTACGTGCGCCCGGGTTGGAAGGCCTTCGTGCGCCAC
This sequence comes from uncultured Actinomycetota bacterium, assembly GCA_963728775.1. GTDB lineage: Bacteria > Actinomycetota > Actinomycetes > Propionibacteriales > Nocardioidaceae > Nocardioides_B. The sequence goes on along the minus strand of CAVSLP010000013.1, from coordinate 200,756 downwards.
AGTGGGGCTCCCGTTGCGGTGCTGGTCAAGGGCTCACCCCTGTCAGCGGCGATGCAGGACCGGCTGCACTGGGTCGCGGTGCAGCGCGACCAGAGATGGGTCTACCTCCGGGCCCCGCAGTAGCCGGGAATTCCCAGGACTGGTGCTTCCGGCCCCCAAGCGCCGTCTGGCAGGCTCTCGTTCCATGGCTCGGGTTCGCATCGTCACGTACAACATCTACCTGGGTGGCCGACGGGGCGCCGTGCTCGACGACGTCGTACGTCAGATGGCACCCGACGTGCTCAGCGTCAACGAGAGCCCGAAGTCCTGTCTGACCTGGAGAAGTCGCTGCCACCGGCTCGCGGAGGCGTGGGGGATGCGCATGGTCACGGGTGGGCGGCCCGCCGGGTCGAACCTGATCACCACCGCAGACGGCGTCGCGGTGAAGTCCTCCGGCGCCCAGGTGCTGCCTGAACCACTGTTCCAACCACGTCGCGGGATCGCCTGGGCGCAGCTGCGCGTCCAGGGCCGGCTCTTCGGCGTGGTCTCGTGCCACCTGAGCCTGGTGCGGTCCCGCCGGGAGCGCGAGGCCGCCCGGGTGATCGACGTGGCGCGCCGCCTGCGGGGCCCGGTCGTCGTGGCGGGGGACCTCAACGAGCCGCCGACCGGTCCGAGCTGGAACCTCCTGCGACGGGCCGGGTTCGTGGATCACGGCACGAGTGACTGGCCGACGTTCCCGTCCGACGATCCCCGCAAGCGCATCGACGCGCTGCTGGTGCGCGGGGAAGCCAGCGTGGTGCACCACGGCGACGTCGGAGTGGCCGACGAGCTGCTGGCCGCCGCGAGCGACCACCGACCCGTGCTCGCCGTGCTCGACCTCTGAGCCGCCCGCAGATGGCCCACATGGGTCACCTCGATCGCCCGAGTGGGGGAGATCGCCCTCCGTCGTTTTACTCGGCCGGTACATCGACCGATACCCAATGCGGATGGTCCTGTCCGGGTTTGGGAGGTTTTCGGTGCCGAGTCGCGGCACTCAGTCTGCTCGAGGCGTCGACCAGGGGTCGGCCGCCCTCGAGTTCGCGCTGATCGCGCCCGTGATGCTCACGATCCTGTTCGGCGTGCTCACCTATGGGCTCTGGCTCAACGACGCGATGAACCTTCGCCAAGGCGTGCGCGAGGCGTCCCGCCAGGGCGTGGTGGACTCCTTCGGCTCGACGGCCAGCTGCGGCGCGTCGTACGCGACGACCCCGTCGGCCGACATCCAGAAGCTGGTCTGCCAGACGAAGAATGCCACCCGCGGGGTGACCGGGAAGACCTACGTGAAGGTGGTGCTGCCGAGCGGTTGGCACCGAGGCGACCAGCTGGTGGTCTGCACGATGATCGAGTCGCGACCGGATCCCCACCCTGGTCCCGTTGCCCGCCGGGGGGCTCATCAAAGCCTCGTCCCAGATGGCGATCGAGGTCGCCAACCCTGCCCAGGTCGAGACGCCCGGCGAAGAGACGCCGCCCGCGGGGGCCGACTGGTCGTGGTGCCCGTGACGCGCGAGACGCCGGCACGGTGCAACCACCCAGGCCGGGGCGGTCGCGCTGCTCTTCGCGCTGGTCGCGCTGATCATCTTCACGGTCGCGGGTCTGGTCGTCGACCTCGGGCAGGCGCGGGTGGTGCGCAGGCATGCCCAGAATGCCGCGGACGCCGCCGCCCTCGCCGCGGGCAACGCCCTCTACCTCTCGGGCACGCCCACCCCGGACGTCGCCGGCGCCGTCGCGGCGGCGAAGGGCTACGCCGCTCGCAACTTCGGTGTGACCGACGCGGACTGGGCCACCTGCTCCGATCCCGGGGCGCTGCCTACCAGCCGGCCGGCACCTCGTGCATCTCCTTCGACGACGCTGCCGCGCCCCTGGAGGTGCGGGTGGTGATGCCCGAGCGCGACCAGAAGATGGCGTTCGGCGGCCTCATCGGCGTGGACAAGGTGGAGATCTCCGCGCTGTCCCAGGTGGAGCTCACCCCAGGGGGCAAAGCGGCGTGCGGGCTCTGCGTCGTCGGCGAGGGCTACCACGACTTCCAGAACGGTGACGCCGTCATCTCGGGTGGTGACGTGAGCATCAACGGCTCGGTCAACATCCAGAACCACGGCCTCGTCTCGACCGACGGCTCGATCGGCGTCGAGGGCGCCGCCACCGGTCCGCTGGACGGCTACGACCCGCACCCGCTGACCGGGCAGCAGCCGGTCGACGACCCGCTGGCCGGCGTCGTGCTGCCGTCGTACTCCTCGATGACGGTCAAGACGGACCCCTGCGGATCCGGAGCCGCGAACGGCCCCGGGATCTACGGCGGCTGGAACTTCCCGAACTCGACCTGCGTCCTGCAGCCGGGCCTCTACGTGATCACCGGGCAGTGGAGCTTCTCCGGGTCGGCGGCGCTGGACGGCACCGCCGGGGTCACCCTGTACTTCGTCTGCGGGACCACCAGTGCCCCGCGCGAGTGCAACACGCCGGGCGAGGACGGCGGTTGGCTGGACGGCAACGGCAACGGTGACATCCAGGTGGACGCGCCGTCCTCGGGTGCGACGGCCGGGATCGCGATCGTCTACGACCGGCTCAACACCGGTGACCTGAGGCTGACCGGAAACGGGTCCTCGGACTACGAGGGCACCATCTATGCCCTGTCGGCCACGATGCTCTACGACGGCAACAGCTGCACGGACGCCTACCAGGCGCTGATCGTGGTCCACAGCCTCGAGTTCAACGGCGAGGGCACCTGCCTGGGCTCGGACTACACGCTGGACAAGAACGTCTACGTCCCGCCGTCGGCACTGCACCTCTCGAAGTAGCGCTCAGGCGTTCTGGTTGCGGTAGTCCGGCACCAGCTCCACGGCGAGCTGCTCGAGGAACAGCCCGACGTCGGTGACGATGCCGCGCGCCTGGGAGGAGCCCCGGTCGGCCAGCTTGGTGACCGTGGCCGGGTTGATGTCCACGCACACCAGCGGGATCGAGGCGGGCAGGATGTTGCCGGTCGCCACCGAGTGCAGCATGGTCGCCACCATCAGGCAGAAGCCCACGTCCTGCAGCCTGGCGCGCATCGCGCGCTGGCCGTCGATCACGTCGGTGTAGACGTCCGGCAGCGGGCCGTCGTCGCGCACCGAGCCGACCAGCACGAACTCCTTGTCGTGGCTGACCAGCGCGTGCATGATGCCGCCGGTGAGCACGCCCTCGTCGACGGCGGCCTTGATCGAGCCCGCCTTGCGGATCGTGTTGAGCGCGCGGATGTGGTGCTCGTGGCCGTGCTCGACGCCGCGGCCCTGCGCGAGGTCGATGCCCAGCGAGGTGCCGTAGAGCGCGGCCTCGATGTCGTGGGTGGCCAGCGCGTTGCCGGCGAAGAGTACGTCGACGAAGCCGGCGTTCACGAGCGCGACCATGGCCGGTGCCGCACCGGTGTGCACCACGCCCGGGCCGCCGACCCAGAGCACCTTCTTGCCGTCGGCCTTGGCGTCGCGCATGCCCTGCGCCACCTGGCGCACGAGCACGGCCTGCGGCTTCTCGCTGGACACGTCGGACTCCATGAAGCCGAACGACCCGGCGGCCTTGTCCGGCTCCGGGATCGACACCCTGATGCCCGAGGCGCCGCAGACGACGTTCATGCCGGCCTTCACGTCGGCCATCGGCAGCGTGTAGACCCGCAGGCTCGCACCGGAGTCGTCGACGATCAGCCCGCAGTCCATCTCCGGGTTCGCGACCGGCACCCACCGGCCGTTGATCCGGACCCGGGTCTCGAGGTTGGTCGTGGAGTAGAAGAAGTCCGGGAAGACGCCGTCCTGCTCGCACTTGGAGGTCTCCGCCTCGCCCGGGTGCACCTGGTTGACGCCGCGGGTCTGCAGCCGCATCAGCAGCCGCTGCAGGGACTCGTCGTCCTCGGCGGAGACGGTGATGGTGGCCTGGGAGAGGTCCGCGGCGTCGTGGCCGACGACGAACTTGTCGATGCTGTAGTCGCCGTCGTACTCACGGATGTCGTCGAGCACCCGGGACAGGACACCCGTGTCCATCAGGTGTCCCGAGATCTCCACCGTCTCGTTCACGTGCACCGACGTCTCCTTCGCCTCGCGGTTTGCCTACGCGGGCGATCCTTACACAACGGCTCCGTCGTCGCCGCCCCAGTCGTCGTGCCGGGAGCGCGGCATGGTGGCCACCAGGTAGACGAACCCGCCGACGAAGCCGGCGACCAGCAGGAACACCAGCCAGGTCGGGTACACCCAGCCGAACACCACCGCGAGCAGCAGCAGCAGCGGCGCCCCGAACAGGCCGGCCCAGGCGAGCTTGCGCCGCGGCTCCAGCTTCGGCAGCGGCGGCGGCTCCGGCGGGACGAAGTGGCCCTCGTCCTCCCAGGTCGCCTCGGTCTCGAGCGCGTCGAGGTAGCTGCGGTCGAACGGGCTGCGGGCCGGCTCCGGCTCGACCACCGGGCTGGGCTCGACCGGAGGGGCGCCGTCGCCGGGGTCGGGCGGCGGCGCGCCCATCTCGGGGCGCTCGCCGTAGTTCTCGATGATCGACCGCCAGATCGCGTCCTCGTCGTAGGCGTCCTCGGCCCCCGGGTCGGCGGGCGGCTCCGGGTCTGGCTGGTCGATGCCGTCCGGGCGGTGGTCCCGGTGCGGATCGTCGGGGAAGTGCGTCATGGTCCCGTCACTCGGCGGATGAACGCGGCCGACTCCTCGAAGATGGTCGGCGCGTCGTAGTCGAGCGTAGCCACGTGGTAGCTGTTCTCAAGGATCCGCTCGGTGATGTCCCGCGAGGACACCTGGGCGGCGATGATCCGCGCCGACGACGGGTCCACGGTGTGGTCCTCGAGCGACCGGAACAGCAGGATCGGCTGGGTGACCTTCGGCAGGTCGGCCCGCAGCCGCTTCCACGCGGTCATCATCGCGTGCGCCGCCCGCAGTGGCGTCCGGCTGTAGCCGTGCTCCTCGACGCCCGGCTTCTTGATGTCGTTCGCGATCCCGGGGAACGACCCGACCAGGTGCTTGAGCAGCGGCAGCGCCAGCACGTCCTTGCGGGTGGTGTTCACCGCCGCGTTCACCAGCACGATCCCCGCCACGTCCCGGCCCTGGTTCGCGGCCAGGTCGAGCACCAGGCCGCCGCCCATCGACAGCCCGCCGACCACGACCCGGTCCACGTTGGCCCGCAGCTTCTCGAAGGCCCGCTCCAGCTCGCCGTACCAGTCGTCCCAGCCGGTGCGGTTCAGCTCCCGCCAGGTGGTGCCGTGCCCGGGCAGCCGCGGCACCGCGACGGCGTACCCCTGGTCGGCGAGGTAGCGGCCCCAGGGGGTCATCGAGGCGGGCGTCCCGGTGAAGCCGTGGCTGAGCAGCACCCCCACCCGCTGGCCGTCCGCCCCGGGCCGGGCGTCGGCGTAGAACGGCTCGGCGTCGGGGGCGAGGGCCACGATGACTCCTTGACGGCGGTGCGGGTGTTAAATGATCAGGTCCACAGGCTCGACCTGCGCGCAGTCTCGACCAATGATGGTCAGGACTGAATCGTCGCACGCGGCCCGGGTGAGGGCTAGGGTTTGCCGACGACGGAGGGAGTTTGTGCGGTGTTCTACTGGTTGCTGAAGTTCGTCTTCCTCGGCCCCCTGCTCAAGCTGGTGTTCCGCCCGCGCGTGGAGGGCGCCGAGCACGTCCCCGAGGAGGGCCCGGCGATCCTCGCCAGCAACCACCTCTCCTACGCCGACTGGCTGTTCATGCCGCTCACCCTGGCGCGCCGGGTGACCTTCGTCGCCAAGGCCGAGTACTTCACCACGCCCGGCCTCAAGGGCTGGTTCCAGAAGAAGTTCTTCTCCGGCGCCGGGCAGGTGCCGATCGACCGGTCCAGCGGCGGCGCCGCCGAGGGCGCGCTGCTGTCGGCGAAGCGGATCCTCGCCAACGGCGACCTGTTCGGGATCTACCCCGAGGGCACCCGCTCGCACGACGGGCGGCTCTACCGCGGCAAGACCGGGGTGGCCCGGCTCGCGCTGGAGACCAAGGTGCCGGTGATCCCGATCGCGGTGATCGGCACCGACGCGATCGCCCCGCCCGGGAAGAAGTTCGGCTCGCTGACCCGGCCGCTGGTGCGGTTCGGCAAGCCGCTGGACTTCTCCCGCTACGAGGGCCTGGAGAACGACCGGTTCATCCTGCGGTCGATCACCGACGAGATCATGTACGAGATCATGCGGCTCGGCGAGCAGGAGTACGTCGACATGTACGCCAGCCGGGCCAAGGAGCTGGCCAAGGAGAAGGCCGCGAAGAAGGGCTCCGAAGAACCGGCCCCGGTCGCCGGCGACGACCCCGCGCTGCGGGCCTCCTGACGCCTTGACCCCCGAACCCGCCCCGGCCGCCGCCGGGCCGGAGCAGGTGCAGACCACCCTGTTCCGCGCGCTGGCCGTGCTCCGGCTCGTCGTCCTGGTCTACGCCGTGGTGCTCAACGCGGTCCGGTGGCGGGAGTTCGCGCACCCCGGGCTGGGCTGGGTGGTGGTCACCTGCCTGGTGCTGTGGACCGGGTTCGTCACCTGGGCGTACGACGCGCCGCACCGGCGCCGTCCGCCGCTGGTGGTGGCCGACGTACTGGTCGCGATGGCCGCGATCCTGTCCACGCCCTACGTGCAGAGCGACGCGATGCTGGCCCGGCACGCCTCGACGATGCCGTCGTTCTGGGTGATGGCCGCGGTGCTCGCCGCGGCCGTCGTGGGCGGCTGGGCGTGGGGGCTGCCCGCCGCGGTGCTGGTGTCGCTGTGCGACCTGTCCGTGCGCGTGGACCGCAACGGCACCACCTGGGGGAACATCTTCCTGCTGCTGCTGGCCGCGGGGATCGTGGGCTACACCTCCGAGCTGGTCAAGCAGGCCACCGAGGCGCGGGCCCGGGCCGAGCGGGTCGCCGCGGCGATGCAGGAGCGCGCCCGGCTGGCCCGGGTGGTGCACGACGGGGTGCTGCAGGTGCTCTCCCTGGTGCAGCGGCGCGGCACCGAGCTCGGCGGCGAGGCGGCCGACCTGGGCCGGCTGGCGGGGGAGCAGGAGGTCCGGCTGCGCGCCCTGGTGCAGGACGACGCGTCGTTCGGCCACCGCGGCGCGCCGGGGTCCGCCGACGCCGGCACGGCCGACCTGGTCCGGGCGCTGGCCGGTCTGGGGTCGCGCACCGTGACGGTCTCCGGCCCGGTCGGCGAGGTGCGGCTGCCGGCCGCGGTGGTCGAGGAGCTCGCGTCCGTCGTACGCGCCTGCCTGGACAACGTCGCCAGGCACGTGGGGGAGGACGCGCCCGCCTGGGTGCTGGTCGAGGACCGCGACGGGTCCGTGGTGCTCGGCGTCCGCGACGAGGGGCCGGGGATCCCCGCCGGGCGGCTGGACCAGGCCCGGGCCGAGGGCCGGCTGGGGGTGGCCGAGTCGATCTGCGGCCGGATGACGGACCTCGGGGGCAGCGCGGCGCTGCTCACCGGGCCGGGGCGGGGCACCGAGTGGGAGCTGACGCTGCCGAAGGGCTGACTACCCGCGCAGGTTGCGGGACAGCTGCGCCATCGCCACCGGGTCGTCGAGCGACGGGTTCCACTCGAAGTAGTTGTCCAGGTCGTCCATGGTGACCAGCCGGAAGCCCAGCGCGTTGTACAGCGCGGTGGCCCGGGTGTTGCGCCGCGCCACCCGCAGCGTGACGCTCTGGCCGTTCTCCTGGGCCACGGCGAGCAGGTCGGTGACCACCCGGGTGCCGATCCCGTCCGAGCGGAACCGGGGCAGCAGGGTCATGTCGATCGCGTGCACCATGGTCGGGGTGCGGTGCAGGTAGAGCCGCCCCGCCCGCTCGCCCCGGTGCACGATCACGTAGCGCTCGAAGCCCGGGTACCGGCTCTCGAACCGGTTCTCCTGCGCGGTGTGCTGGATGCGCAGCACGTGCGCGGCCAGCTTCGGGTTCGGCAACGCCGCCACCTCGTCGGCCCAGGTCGTCGCGAAGACGTCGTGCAGGAACTCGTCGTCGCCCTCCCCGGCCGGCTGCAGGTATGCGAGTCTCCCCAGATCTCCCATGTCCCCAGCTCCCTCCCGGTCACAATTGTCCGTTATCGGCGGATACGGGGGAATCATCCGTTCGGTCAGGAATCGCATGGTCACGGTCGCGGCCGTCCACCCCCGTTCGGCCCACCGGACCGGGGCCCGGGGCTCAGGATCGTAACGGCCCGCCGGCGGTTCGCGTGGCACCCCGCGCGCGGCCGTGTCGGCGACGGCTACCGTCGCTGTCGTGACCATCCACTCCGAGCACCCCTTCCTCGAGCCCGAGCCCGAGCGCGACCCGGTACGGCGTCTGCGCGGCCGGCTCGGCGGCACGGTGAGCCTGTGGACCAGCGGGACCGGTGCCTCCCGGGCCGGGCTGACCGTGTCCTCGCTGATGGTCGCGCACGGCGACCCGGCCCACGTCCTCGCGCTGCTGGACCCGGACTCCGGGCTCGCGGCCGCCGTGCGGGGCACCGGCACCGCGGTGGTGGCGCTGCTGGACTGGCCGCACCGCGACCTCGCCGACGCGTTCGCCGGGGTCGCCCCGGCCCCCGGCGGTCCGTTCACGCTGGGCTCGTGGACGGACACCGACTGGGGCCCGGTGCTCGACGGAGTCTCGGCGTGGGCCGGGCTGCGGGTCACCGACCCGCCGCGGGAGGTCGGCTGGTCGCTGCTGGTCGACGGGGTGGTCGAGCACGTGTGGCTGGGGGAGCCCGGTCCGCCGCTGGTGCACCGGCGTGGCCGGTACCTGCGCCCCGGCGGAGGTCGGTAGCCTGCCAGCGACCGGACGACGGGGAGGCGCGGTGGCCGAGCAGAAGATCACGGTGATGGTCGTGGACGACCACCCGATGTGGCGCGACGGGGTGGCCCGGGACCTCACCGAGGCGGGCTTCGAGGTGGTGGCCACGGCGGCCACCGGCACCGAGGCGCTGACCCGCGCGGCCGCCGTACGCCCGCACGTGGTGGTGCTGGACCTGCAGATCCCGGCCCCGAACGGCGTCGAGGTGACCGCGCGGATCCTCGCCGACGACCCGTCCGCCCGGGTGCTGATCCTGTCCGCCTCGGGGGAGCAGCAGGACGTCCTCGAGGCGGTGAAGGCGGGCGCGACCGGCTACCTGGTCAAGTCCGCCTCGCGCGCCGAGCTGCTGACCGCGGTGGCCCGGGTCGCCGAGGGGGACACCGTGTTCACCCCGGGGCTGGCCGGCCTGGTGCTGGGGGAGTACCGCCGGCTCTCGGACGCGCCGGCGGCCACGTCGGACCCGGACGCGCCCCGGCTGACCGAGCGGGAGACCGAGGTGCTGCGGCTGGTCGCCAAGGGACTGTCCTACAAGCAGATCGCGGAGCGGCTGTTCCTGTCGCACCGCACCGTGCAGAACCACGTCCAGAACACGCTGCGCAAGCTGCAGCTGCACAACCGGGTGCAGCTGGTGCGCTACGCGATCGAGCAGGGGCTCGACGACGAGGGCTGACCGGCGCTCAGCTCAGCCCCTCGCGTACCGCAGCGACCACCAGTGCCGCCCCCGCCGCGGCAGCGGCCGCCAGCCGGCCGCCTGCAGGGCGGCGTCGAGGTCGCGCAGCCGCTCCTGGGCGAGGTCCACCCAGGCGTTCGGCTCGCGGGTGTCCTCCAGGCTCTGGAAGCGCAGCACCGGGAAGGTCGCGCCCACCACGTCCTGGCCGTCGTCCTCGACCCCGTCCACCCGGCCGGCGAACCGGAACAGCGCGTTGGCGTTCGAGCCGGACACCGTGCTCGCCAGGGCCCGCAGCCAGGAGTGCTCCCCGAACTCCTCGAGCCTGACCTCGAGCACGCTTCCTGTCGGCTGCATCTCGTCCTCCATCGTCAGGATCGTGTATGCGCGACGGGCGGTCAGGGGGCCAAGGTCCCGACAACCGGTGTCCTTGGCCAGCGCTAGCGTGTCCGCCATGGGCTATGCGTTCGAGGCGCGGCCGCTGACGCCGGAGACCTGGGCCGACCTGGAGGCGCTGTTCGCCCTCCCGGGCGGCTCGATCGTGCGCGGCTGCTGGTGCATGTACTACCGCCGCACCGGCAAGGTCTCGGTGAGCTCGTCGGCCGGCTCCGACAACAAGCAGCAGCTGTGCGACCTGGTCGCCGGCGGGACGGTGCCGGGGCTGGTCGGGTACGTCGACGGGGCGCCGGCGGGCTGGATCAGCCTCGGCCCGCGCGAGGACTACCTGAAGCTGCGCCGCTCCCCGGTGATGAAGCCGGTCGACGACACCGAGGTGTGGTCGGTGGTGTGCACCTACGTCGCCCGGAGCCACCGCGGGCGGGGCGTGCAGCACCGGCTGCTGGCGGCCGCGATCGACCACGCCCGGTCCCAGGGGGTGCGCACCTTGGAGGCGTACCCGGTCGACAAGCCGGAGCGCAGCCACGACGACTTCATGTTCTTCGGTTCGCGCTCGCTCTACGAGCGTGCCGGGTTCCGCGAGGTGGTGCGGCGCTCGCCGACCCGGGTGGTGATGCGCCGCGGGCTGCGGCCGCGCGGTTGACCGCGCAGCGGTTGGCCCGGAATGCTCGCCGGATGGACGATGGCGAGAAGCGAATCGCGCTGCTGATCGACGCCGACAACGCACCGGCGTCCAAGATCGACGTGATCCTGGCGGAGGTGGCGCGGCACGGCGCGGCGAACGTGCGGCGCGCGTACGGCAACTGGAAGAGCCCGCACCTGAAGCCGTGGGAGGCCACCCTCCACGAGTACGCCATCCGCCCGATCCAGCAGTTCGCCTACAGCTCGGGCAAGAACGCCTCGGACATGGCGATGGTCATCGACGCGATGGACCTGCTCTACGCGCGGTCCCTGGACGCGTTCGCGATCGTGTCCAGCGACGCGGACTTCACGCCCCTGGTGATGCGGATCCTGACCGACGGCCTGAAGGTGTACGGCTTCGGGCAGAAGAAGACCCCCGGCCCGTTCGTGAACGCCTGCTCGAAGTTCACCTACGTCGAGGGCCTGGGGCAGTCGTCGTCCAAGCCCGACGAGCCCGCGCTCAAGGCCAGCGACTCGACCAAGCTGCGCGGCGACGCCCGCCTGGTGCAGATGCTGCGCAGCGCCGTGGACGCCGCGAGCGGGGACGACGGCTGGGCGCACCTGGGAGAGGTCGGCAACCAGATCGGCAACCAGGCCTCCTTCGACCCCCGCAACTACGGCTACCGCAAGCTCAGCGACCTGGTCGAGGCGATCGGGCTGTTCGAGGTCAGGCGCACGGACCTGGCGGTGCTGGTCCGGGACAAGCGGAAGACCTGAGCGAAGGCCACTGCGACGTGCACTCGGGGCCGGTCGCCGGTGCCGCGCCCGCCTGCGGGTCGCTCGAGGGGCGTGCGAGTGCCCGTCGTCGTGGCCGCCGTGGGCCCGGTCCGCACCCGGCCGGCTCAGCGGCCCGAGAGCGGCATGCTGGCCAGCGCGACCACGACCCCCGCGCCGAGCAGCACACCCACCCGCTGCGCGCGTTCGAAGCCGCGGCCGCCGAGCATGATGCCGGCCGGGCCGCTCAGCGCGCCGGCCGGGACCAGCAGCCACAGCGGCACCGGCCGGTCGCCGGGGTGCAGCCCGTGGACCGCCGCATCGAGCATGGCCACGGCGGTGCCCGACGCCAGGCCGACCAGCAGCCCGGCCACCGCGACGGTGGTCGCCGCGGGCACCCGGAGCGCCGCCAGGCCGAGCACCGCGAGCAGCGGCACCAGCAGCATCCCGGCGGCGGCCCCGGTCGGGCCGGTCCCGGTGCACCCCAGCCCGTGGCAGCCGTGGTCCCGCACCATCAGCCCGTGCGCCACGGCGCCCAGCGCCGCTCCCAGGCCGGCCGCGGCCAGCCAGTGGCGTCGGCGGTACGGCGCCCGCCCCGCCGGGTCCTCGGCGGGGCGGCGACGGTGGTGGGGCGGGCGCACGGAGGGCTCCACGGACTGACGCATGCCTGCGACCCTGCCGACGAGCCGGCGCGCGTCGCGTCCGCTGTCGTACTCAAATCGCGGTGAGCGTCAGTACTCTCGGTCCCGTGACCGACACCACCGCGGCGCCCGGGCTGCGGCTGCCGCACCGGGGGCGACACTGATGGACCTGCTCACCGTCGCCGACGAGCTCTACGCGCTGCCGCCCGGCGAGTTCACCGGCACCCGCAACGACCGGGCCAAGCAGGCGAAGGCGGGTGGCGAGAAGGAGCTCGGCGGCAGCATCCAGCAGCTGCGCAAGCCGGCGATGGCGGCCTGGGTGGTGAACATGCTGGTGCGGCACCACGCCGACGAGATGACCCAGGTCCTCGAGCTCGGCGTCTCGCTGCGGGAGGCGCAGGCCGACCTCGACGGCGACGCCCTGCGCGAGCTGACCCGGCAGCGCCGGCAGCTGATCGCGGCGATGACCACCACCGGCCGCCGGCTCGCGGTCGACCTCGGTGAGAAGGTCAGCGACTCCGTGGCCCGCCAGGTCGAGGACACCCTGCACGCCGCGATGGTCGACGAGGAGGCCGCGACCGCCGTGCGCAGCGGCGTGCTGACCGAGCCGCTGGAGTCGACCGGGCTGGGCACGCTCGACATCTCCGAGGCGGTCGCGGACGGCTCCGCGCTCGGCAGGACGGCCACCCCGGCCACCCCGGCCGCCGCGGCTCCGTCGACCGGGCGCGCCGACCTGTCCGTCGTACCGGAGCACGAGCCCGGCGAGGACGAGCGCGCCGCGGCCCGGCAGCGGGCGCGCGCCGAGGCGCAGGCGGCCCTGGACGACGCGCGGGCGCGGGCCGAGAAGGCGGAGCAGAAGCTCGACAAGGCGACCGGGCGGGCGGAGAAGCTCGCGGCCCGCTCCCTGCAGCTGCAGGGGGAGATGGAGGAGCTGCGCCGGCAGGTCGCGGAGCTCGAGCACCGGCAGGACCGGCTCGACGAGGAGATCGAGGAGGCCGACGCGAAGCGCGAGCGCGCCGCGGCCAGGCACGCGGACGCGGCCGCCGCCGTCGAGGACGCCCGGGCCGAGCTGGACCGGTGGGGACGGTGACGCAGGGCTTCACCGCGTCCGAGAAGGAGACGCTGTCGTCGCTGGACGGCACCGAGCAGGCCGCCCTGGTGCGCCGCGGCGAGGTCACCGCCGCGGAGCTGGTCGAGGTCGCGATCGACCGGATCGAACGGCTCGACCCGCGGCTGAACGCGGTGATCACCCGCGACTACGAGCGCGCGCGGGACGCGGCCCGCGGGCCGCTGCCGGACGGGCCGTTCACCGGGGTGCCGTTCCTGGTCAAGGATCTCGCCGCCGAGATGGCCGGGGTGCGGCTCTGCGAGGGATCGCGGTTCCTGCGCGACCACGTCTCGACGGTGGACAGCGAGCTGGTGGTCCGGCTGCGGCGGGCCGGCCTGCTGCTGCTCGGCAAGACGAACACCTGTGAGCTCGGCGTGAAGCCGACCGCGGAGCCCGTGCTGTTCGGGCCGACCGCGAACCCGTGGGACCTCACCCGCTCCACCGGCGGGTCCAGCGGCGGGTCGGCGGCCGCGGTCGCGACCGGGATGGTGCCGATGGCGCACGCCAACGACGTCGGCGGCTCGATCCGGATCCCCGCCTCGGCCTGCGGGCTGTTCGGGCTGAAGCCGACCCGCGCCCGCAACCCGTGGGGCCCGCTGTACGGCGACGTGTTCGGCGGCTGGGCCGTGGAGCACGGGCTCACCCGGACCGTGCGCGACAGCGCCGCGCTGCTGGACGCCACGTCCGGACCCGCGCCGGGCGACCCGTACGCCGTGGCCGCTCCGGAGCGTCCGTACGGCGACGAGGTGGGCCGCCCACCCGGCCGGCTGCGGGTCGCGTACACCACCCGGCCCGTGGACGGGCATGACCTGCACCCCACGTGCCGCGCCGCGCTGCTGGAAGCGGTCGGGCTGTGCCGGTCGCTCGGCCACGAGGTCGTCGAGCGGGACATGAGCGAGCTGACCCCGGCGGTGGGGGAGGCGATCGGCACGGTGTTCACCTCGGGCGTGGCCTGGGCGATCCGCTACTGGGTGCGGCTGCTCGGCCGGGAGCCCGGCCCCGACGAGCTCGAGCCGTACACCCGCGCGCTCTGCGAGCACGGGCTGCGGGTGCGTGCCGCCGACTACCTGCTGGCGGTCACCGAGGTGCAGGCGTTCGCGCGCCGCATCGCCGCCGCGTTCGGGTCCTTCGACGTGTGGCTGTCGCCGACCCTCGCCCAGCCGCCCCCACCGCTCGGCGCGATGGCGGACGCCCCCGACGACCCGCTCCGCGGGGAGGAGGTGGGCTCCGCGCTGCTCGCCTTCCCGCTGGTGGTCGCCAACCTGACCGGGAACCCGGGGATGTCGGTGCCGCTGCACTGGGCGCCGGACGGGCTGCCGGTCGGTGTGCACTTCCTGGCGCCGTTCGGGGACGAGGCGACGCTGTTCCGGCTCGCCGGCCAGCTCGAGGAGGCACGCCCGTGGGCGCACCGGCGGCCGCCGGTGTGGTGAGCCCCGCCGGTCAGCGGCCCGCGGAGCGCAGGATGCCGAGCACCTGCTCGTCGACCCAGCCGTCCCCGACGCGCATCTCGTAGTTCTCCGAGCCGACCCAGGCCGCGAAGTCGGCGTGCCCCAGGGCCCGGGCCCGCTCGTCCAGCTCGGCCCGCAGCTCGGGGGTGAGCGCGACCTTCTCCTCGTCGGTCGAGGCGGTGAGGTACAGGTCGTTGAGGTCCAGCAGCCGCGCCAGCTCGGCGCACGGCTCGGCGTGGTCGTCCACCCGCAGGTCCACCGCGACGTCGTCCCCGCCGCCGTACCCGGCGCCCTCGCGGACCACCAGCAGCGCCGCGCTCTGCCGGCCGCGCCGGTCCCCACCGGCGGCGTCGCCGGCCCGGAGCGCGGCGAGCAGCCGCCGGGCGAGGTCGGCCTCGTCGGCGGTGGACTCCCAGGACCGCTTCATCGCCTCGACGACCTCGGGGCCGGCCAGGATGTTGCCCTGGATCGCGAACCCCGGCCCGGTCTCGCCGCCGGCCCAGTCCAGGCACTCGTGCCCGGTGTGGCTCGCGGCGGTGCCGTCGAGGTCGACGATGCCGACCTGCCGGTGCTCGCGCCCGTCGTCCTCCTCGAGCAGTCGCTGCAGGGCCACCCCCGCCGTCGCCCCGTCGTCGAGGTGGGCGAGCGCGAGGCCCTTGTAGGCGACGTTGGCGTCGGCCTGGGTGGCGAGCGCCCCCACGCCGGCGACCGCGGCGGGCACGACGGACCCGACGGCGAGGAACTTCGAGGCGACCGCCACGCCCCAGGACTCGCCGTCGTCGGAGCGGGCCACGATCGAGAACGTCATGGTCGGAGCCTAGAGGGCGAGCCGGTCCCGGAGCCGACGCGCTGGCCCCGCCGGTTCACGTTGTGGAACGATCCAATCGGAGCGGTGCCCTACTCACCGGTCATGGCTAGGGTCGAGACGACGACGGAAGAAGGAGAGCTGACATGCGCGTGGGAGTGCTGACCGGCGGCGGCGACTGCCCCGGTCTGAACGCGGTCATCCGGGCCGTGGTCCGCAAGGGCGTCCAGGAGTACGGCTTCGAGTTCGTGGGCTACCGCGAGGGCTGGCGCGGACCGCTCGAGGGGCTCACCACCGAGCTCGGCCGTGAGCAGGTCCGCGGCATCCTCCCGCGCGGCGGCACCATCTTGAAGTCCTCGCGGACCAACCCGTTCAAGGTCGACGGCGGGGTGGAGCGGATCAAGGAGAACCTGGCCGCCTCCGGCGTGGACGCGCTGATCGCGATCGGCGGCGAGGACACCCTGGGGGTGGCCACCAAGCTGGCCGACCTCGGCGTCAACGTGGTGGGCGTGCCGAAGACGATCGACAACGACCTCAACGGCACCGACTTCACCTTCGGCTTCGACACCGCGGTGAACATCGCCGTCGAGGCCATCGACCGGCTGCACACCACCGCCGAGTCCCACCAGCGGGTGATCGTCGTGGAGGTGATGGGCCGGCACGCCGGCTGGATCGCGCTGCACTCCGGCATCGCGGGTGGCGCGGCCGCCGTGCTGATCCCCGAGCAGCCGTTCGACATCAACGCGGTCGCCAAGTGGGTCGACTCGCGGTTCTCCGACGGGTTCGCGCCGATCATCGTGGTCTCCGAGGGCGCGATGCCGGCCGAGGGCGGCGAGATGACGCTGCAGACGGGGGAGAAGGACGCGTTCGGGCACGTCCGGCTCGGCGGCATCGGCGACCGGCTGGCCACCGAGATCGAGACCCGCACCGGCAAGGAGGCCCGCGCGGTGGTCCTCGGCCACGTGCAGCGCGGCGGCACCCCGACGGCCTACGACCGGTGGCTGGCGACCCGCTTCGGGCTGCACGCGGTGACCGCGGTGCACGACGGCGACTACGGGAAGATGGTCGCGCTGCGCGGCACCGACATCATCCGGATCCCGCTGGTCGAGGGCACCGGCGAGCTCAAGCTGGTCACGCCCGACGAGTACGCCGAGGCGGCCGTCTTCTTCGGCTGACCCCGAAGTCGGCCGGTCCGGTCGCGCTGGGGCTCACCACGGTCCGAGGTCGACGTACAGCGCGCGGTGGTCGGACAGCGGGAGCCGCGGCGCCCCGGAGGCCCCGCCCGGCAGCGCGCCGTCCACCAGCACGTGGTCGAGCTGCCTCGACGGCTGCCACGCGGGGAACGTCCGGTGGGTCGCGAGCGGGCGCATCCCGGTCAGCCTCGCGGCCCGCGCCGGCCCCATGTTCAGGTCGCCCATCAGCACCAGCGGCCGGGCGTGGTGCCGGACGCGGCCGACCAGGTGGCGCAGCTGGCGGCCGTTCCACCAGGGGATGAACGACAGGTGGGTGTGCGCGAACGTCACCTCGCCGTACGGCGTCCGCACGGCCGCGACGACGGCGACGCGCGGCTCGTCGCGGACCAGCACCGGGCGGCGGCTGCCGGGGAACAGCACCGGCGCCCGCACCGGCACCGGCCGCAGCCGCACCACCTCCCAGCCGGTGACCGGGTGGCGGCTCAGGAACCCGATGCCGTAGCCGGCGCTGCCCGGCGGCTCGTCCCCGGTCGCCGCGACCCAGTCCGACTCGGGGCTCCCGGCCAGCGCGGGCACGAAACGGTGCTCCGTGGCGCCCATCGCCTCCGCGGCGACGGCGGTGAGGTCGGCGTGGTGCGAGCGGGCGAGGTTGCGGTCCACCTCCTGCAGGCCCAGCACGTCGGCGCCGAGGCCGCGCACGGCGTCGGCGAACCGGGCGACGTCGACCCGGCCGTCGTCCGGGGACCGGCCGTTGAGGATGTTGAAGGTGGCCACGCGCATCACCGGAGGGTATGCCCGCTCGTCGCCCCGGTCAGTCCTCAGGTCGGCGACCGACCGTCGGAGCCGGTGCCTACGGTGTCCCCATGACTTCGAGTACGTCGACCAGCGGCCCGGCCACGCTCACCCCGGCCCGCGCCGAGACCGCCGACCGGGTGATCGCCGCGATGGCCGGCCCGGACGCCCGGCTGCGCGAGGACCAGACCACGGCGGTCGCGGCGCTGTGCGAGGCGGCGGCCCGGGTGCTCGTCGTGCAGGCGACCGGGTGGGGCAAGTCGGCGGTCTACTGGGCGGCCACCGCGATCCGGCGCTCCGAGGGCGCGGGCCCGACCCTGGTGGTGTCCCCGCTGCTGTCGCTGATGCGCGACCAGGTGGCCGCCGCGGCCCGGGCGGGGCTGCGGGCCGCGACGCTGAACTCCTCGAACATCGACGCGTGGTCGTCGATCGAGGACGCGTTGCGGGCCGGTGAGGTCGACGTGCTCCTGGTCTCGCCGGAGCGGCTGGCCAACCCCGGCTTCGGCCGCCGGGTCCTCGACGGGCTGGCCGGCCGGCTGGGCCTGGTGGTGATCGACGAGGCGCACGCGGTCTCCGACTGGGGCCACGACTTCCGGCCCGACTACCGGCGGGTCTCCGACGTGCTGCAGCGGCTGAACCCGGCCACGCCGGTGCTGGCGACCACCGCGACCGCGAACCAGCGGGTCACCGACGACGTCGCGCGCCAGCTCGGCCGGGACCTGGGCGACGTCGGGCACCGCGACGCGACGCTGGTGCTGCGCGGGCAGCTGGCGCGGGCCAGCCTGGAGCTGTCGGTGGTGGACCGGCTCTCGCCGCTGGAGCGCTACGCCTGGGTCGTCGACCACCTGCCGCGGCTGCCCGGGTCCGGCATCGTCTACACGTTGACGGTGGCCGACGCGCAGCGGCTGGCCGCCGCCGTCGAGGCGGTGCACGGGTCGCGGGTCCGGGTCGCCGCCTACACCGGCCAGCTGGACGCGGGGGAGCGGGAGCGGCTCGAGGACGGGCTGCGCAACAACGAGCTGAAGGCGCTGATCGCCACCTCCGCGCTGGGGATGGGCTACGACAAGCCGGACCTCGGGTTCGTGGTGCACGTGGGGGCGCCGCCGTCGCCGGTGTCGTACTACCAGCAGGTCGGCCGCGCCGGCCGGGCCATCGAGCACGCCCACGCGGTGCTGCTGCCCTCCGACGCGGACGCCGGGGTCTGGGACTACTTCGCGACCGCGACCATCCCGGTGCCCGAGCAGGTCCAGCGCGTGCTCGCCGTGCTGCCCACCGAGGAGCCGGCGTCGGTGGCCGCGGTGGAGGCCCAGTCCGGGGTGCGTCGCGGCCGGGTCGAGCTGATGCTCAAGCAGCTCGCCGTCGACGACGTGGTGGAGCGGGTCGAGGGTGGCTGGCGGGCCACCGGGAAGCCCTGGGAGTACGACGCGGCGCACTACGACGGGGTGGTGGCGGTGCGCCGCCGCGAGGCCGACATCATGCGCGCCTACACCCGCGGGGAACGCTGCCTGATGGAGCTGTTGCAGGATTCCCTGGACGACCCGCACGCCGAGCCGTGCGGCCGCTGCTCCGTGTGCCGCGGCGGGTTGCCCGACGCGCTGGCCGGGCGGCCGTCCCCGGACACGGTGCGGACGGTCACCGAGCTGCTGCGCGGGGAGGTGCACCTGCTCGAGCCGCGGAAGATGTGGCCGGGTGGCGCGTTCGGGTCCCGGGGCCGGATCGCCCCCGACGAGATGCCCGCCGAGGGCCGCACCCTGGTGTTCGCGGACGCCCCCGAGTGGCGGGAGACGGTGGCCACCCTGTTCGCGCGGGACGCCCCGGCGCCCGAGGAGGTGCGGGACGCGTGCGTGCGGCTGCTGGCCGGCTGGCGCTCCTCGTGGCCGGCGCGCCCCGAGGTCGTCGTGGACCTGCCCGCGGCCGGGTTCCCGGTGATGACCGCCTCGCTCGCGGACCACCTCGCGGCCGTCGGCAGGCTGGACCGGGCGTCGGTGGCCGTGCCGCGGGTGCCCGCCGACCTGCGCGAGCTGAGCTCGGCCGACGAGGCCGCGTTGTGGAAGGACGGCCTCGACGTGTCCGGTGCGGCCGACGCGGTGGCGGGCCGGGCGGTGCTGCTCGTGGTGGACGCGACGTCGTCGCTGTGGCCGGTCACCGTCGCGGCCGCGTTGCTGAGGCGGGCCGGCGCGTCGGTCGTGCTCCCGATGCTGGTGCACCGACGGCCCTGACCCGGCGCGACGCCGCCGGGTCGTCCCCTGGCGCGGTCCGTCGAGTTGGTCACGCGCCGGGCGTGCTTGTTATCGTCGTTGCGCCCCGCTGGGGCGTGCTCGGGGGCCGCTCCCAGCCCGTCGACTGCTTTGCGGACCACCCATGAGCCACCGTCACCGCCTGCCCGGCCCCGCGCGGCGGTCGCTGACGCGCCTGCGGCCGCCCAGGGGCCTGCGCCGGGGCATGCTTGCGGTGGCTGCGCTGGTGACTCTCGGCACCGCCAGTGGCGTCGTGCTCGTCTCCGACGACGGGCTCGCCGGACCGGGCGCCGAACGAGCGCTGCACGGCCAGCGCTCGCCGAGCGCGCCGCCGACCACCCCGTCGGGCCCTCCCGCGGCGCTGGGTCCCCTGGTCGGGGCCGCACCGGCGGCTCGCCCGCAGTCACCCGCATCGTCGTCCTGGTCCGCGAGCGCGGCGGGCTCGCCCGTGCCCCGGACCCCCGGCACGGACCCGTCGCCGCTGCAGCTGCTCACCGGTGCCACCTCGAGCGTCGTGCCGCCGGCGGCGAGCCCGCTGGCCCCGGGCGGCACGGCCGGTGCGGGCCAGGCCCCCGGCGGCACGGCGGCCACCCAGCTGGCGGCGCCCTCCGGGGCGCCGGCGGCGGGCGTGAAGCCGGGCGGCGGCCAGCTGAGCCCGTTGCTCACCCCGAAGCACACGACACCGGGCACGAGCGGGCCGAAGCCCGCCCCCAGCGCACCGTCGACCAGCTCCGGTGCCCAGCAGCCCGGCCCGACCGCACCGTCGTCCAGCCCGAGCGCTCCTCAGTCCGGCCAGTCGTCGGGCACCGGCTCCTCGAGCCCCGGGGGCGCAGGGTCGAGCGCACCGCCGCCGGACGTCACCGCGCCCGAGACCAGCGCGTCGACGGTCTCGGTGGCCGGCCGGGTCTGGACGATCGCGGTCGCCGCCGACGAGCCTGCCACCTTCGAGTGCAGCCTGGACGGGGCCGGCTTCGCGCCCTGCAGCGCGTCGGTGAGCTACGCGAACCTGCACCCGGGGCGGCACAGCTTCCAGGCCCGGGCGACCGACCCCGCCGGCAACGTCGACCCGACCCCGGCCACGCTCGGCGTCAAGGTCACCGGCGCGCCCTGACCGGCTGGCCGGCTGTCGCGCCCGCAGGACGGGTCGCGCTCAGCCGCCGGTCTCCATCGGCTCCTGCTGCCGCCTGACGCGCGGGTTGGTGAGTGCGCTGACCAGCGCGGCCTGCACGCCGGCCGGGCACAGCTCCGGGGCGCCGACCGCGAACAGCTCGCGGTCGGTCCACGCGACCCGCTCGATCCCCGGCTGCACGGCGAGGCAGTCGTCGAGCTGGACCGGGGCGTCGTCGTCGTACAGCAGCCGGGCTTCGTCGCCGAGCGACAGCACCCAGTGGTACGGGCCGGTGCGCTGTCCGGTCGGCGGCAGCTCGAGGAAGGTCTCGCTGACCCCGGCGAGCCGCACCGCCAGGGCGTCGCACTCCAGCAGCTCGGCCGCGCTGATCGCCCCGTCCGGGTCGCCCTCGGGTGCGTGGGCAGCGAGCGGGATGCGCACCTCGAGCATGTTCTCGACGTGGTTCTCGCAGGAGCACGACCCCAGCGCGGGAGGGCTCCAGGGTGCCTCCGGCGCGGCGCGCCAACGGTCGAACAGTCCCATGCGGTGACGATAGGACCGCGGCGCCGCGGACGTGACCGAAACCGGGAACCTGCGCCGGCTGAACGCCGGGCGTCCGGGGGACGGCACCGGTGTGTTCAACCAAGCGGTTGACAAACTGCGCGACCCGTCCTAGGTTTATTCAACCAACAGGTTGATCAGATAGGTGCCGACATGACCGACGACCGGCTCTCCCGGGTGTTCTCCGCGCTGGCCGACCCGACCCGCCGCGACATCGTCGCCCGGCTGTCCGGTGGGGATGCCACGGTCAACGAGCTGGCCGCGCCGTACGACGTCTCCGTGCAGGCCGTGTCCAAGCACGTGAAGGTGCTGGAGGAGGCCGGGCTGGTCAGCCGGAGCAGGGACGCCCAGCGACGTCCCTGCCACCTCGAGGCGGGCGTGTTCGACCTGATGACCAAGTGGATCGAGCGCTACCGGCGCGAGGCGGAGGAGCGGTACCGCCGCCTCGACGCGGTGCTGGAGCGGATGGAGGAGTCCCCGGGCTCGACTCCCGGGGCGGAGGGAGCAGCATCATGAGCAGCACAGCAAGTGCCGGCAGCCGGCACGAGACCCAGGTGGTCGCCGACCCGACCGTGCCGGCGATCGTGATCACCCGGGAGTTCGACGCGCCGCCGGAGCGGGTGTTCCGGGCCCACGTCGACCCCGCGCTGGTCACCCAGTGGCTCGGGCCGAGGAACACCACGATGCGCATCGACGCGTGGGACGCCCGCACCGGCGGGAGCTGGCGCTACGTCGCGGTGCGCGGGGGCGAGGAGATCGCCTCGTTCTACGGCTCCTTCCACGAGCTGCGGCCGGACGGGCGCATCGTGCAGACCTTCACCTTCGAGGGTGCTCCCGACGAGGTCGCCCTGGAGACGCTCACGCTGGAGGACCTCGGGGACGGCCGGACCCGGCTGGTCGGGCGGTCGATCGCCGGGTCGTTCGAGGCCCGCGACGCGATGATCGCGAGCGGCATGGAGCAGGGAATCCAGGAGGGCTACGAGCGGCTCGACGCGCTGCTGTCGCCCGCGCCGTCGTCGTCCGCGCCGTGAGGTGTCGTCGGGACGGGCCACCGGCGGGGGTTCAGCCGGGCCCCGGGGTGTAAGGAGTAGCAGCCCAGCTGGGTCATGACGGAATGATCGGAACGGGTCTGTCTGGTCCGCCGCCGCGTCCCTAGGTTCGGTGCAGCCCGAGGTTCGGTGCGGTCTGTGAACAGGGGAGGGCGCCGTGGCCGATACGTTCGACGTGCCGCTCAGCGACCCGGTCCTGGGCGCGGAGCTGCGGCTCCTCGCCGAGTTCATGGTCGCGGCCAACCGGTGCTGCGGGACCCGGATGCCGGCGGCCCAGGTCGACGCGATCCTGCTCGAGGGAGGCGTCCGTGGACTCGCGGGCGGCGACGAGGGCCCGCCCAGCAGGCCCTGAGGCCAGCCGGCCGGACTCGGGGCCAGCGAGACGATGCGGTGCACGAAGGGGCCGTGAGACCGGTCGGGCCGGTTCAGGACCACCACGTCCCGCAGCTGCAGCGCGGCGATGGGGACCCGCTTGGTGACCACCACCCCGCCGACGGGCAGCCCGGGGCGCATGCTCCCCGAGAGCACGGGGCGGACCTGGTAGCGGCCGGACAGCACGGCGACCGTGGCGACGAAGACCAGGACGAGGATGGCGGAGACCAGCACGGCGTTCAGCCAGCGGCGGAGCGGACCGGCGTGCGGCGGGGTCTGGTCGGGGGCTTGGCTGCGCATCTGCTGTTCCTCACGCGGGGTGGGCTCGGAGTTGCTCGAGGGTGCCGGACCGTGCGGCTGCGCGGCGGGCAGCGGTGGCCGGGCCCAGGAGCGGGCCCGGCCACGGCTTGGGCCGTCAGCCGGTGTACGAGAACGTCAGGGTCGGCGTGACGGTGCCACCCTGCGCCTCGTTGGTGAGGCTCGCCGGGGTCTGGTAGCCGTGCCCGACCTGGTTGTACCAAGCGGCCCGGGTGTGCGAGCCGTCGCTGTAGGTGCTGCCGCACGCGGAGTCCTCGCCGGCGTAGAACTCCACCTGGTAGGTGGCGGTCTCACCGGGAGCCAGCTCGACCGGGTTCTCCTTGACGGTCGGGTTGAGCGCCGTGGCCGCCATCAGCGGGCCGTTGCCCTCCACCCAGGTGCCGCTGGGGTCGGTGCTCTTGATGCACACGTTCATCTCGTTGCGCAGGTAGTTCGAGGCGCTGTCGGCGCCGTGCGTCTCGCTCATCTGGATGGCGCCGAAGTACGCCGGGATGTTGCCGCTGTTGTGCATCGTGACGACCACGGGCGTCGAGTCGAAGGTCGAACCGACGGGTCCGACGTCCGGCAGGGTCAGCGCGTGGCAGCCGGAGGCGTCGGAGCTGGTGCAGGTGCCGCCCGGTGCGGTGACCCGCATGTGCAGCGTGCCGGCGGTGACCCGCTGGCTGCTGGCCGTGGACGTGGTGAACGTGGCGGCGGCACCGCCTCCCACCAGGGCAAGGCCCGCGAGAGCCGCGCCGGCCAGGGCGATACGAGGACGTGACAGGTACATGAGACAACCTTCCGGTTCGAGCCAGAGCGCCGGTTTCGCCTCTGGCTCCCCACCCGGCCCCCCCATGGCGACCAACACGCCGGACGTGGATCACTGCCTCGCTCAGGGGAGAGATCTGCTCGCCCCTGATATCGCAGCCTGCCCGTGGTGTCACCTCGGACGCATCCGACGAATAGACGAAATAGCGGGACCCGATCGTGCTCTTGCGTGCTGATAAACACTGACTACGAGTACTTTGAGACGTATGACCTTTTTGCGTGGCGGGAGACACCCGGCCGACCGTTTTCCGCAGGGGTGGCCGAGCGAGACCCACGTGGGTTCTCGGCATGGTGATGCGTCCGCGCGAGAATCGGTGGAGCTGCCCCCACCCCCCACCGGCCACCGGCGGAGGCGGAAACCGGGGAGACGTAGGCTGGGACGGTGAGTCACTCCCCGGTCCCGGACCTGTCGACCCTGCACGCGCTGGGCGCCGCCCAGCAGCCGAGCTGGCCGGACCCCGCGGCGCTGGAGGCGGCGGTCACCAAGCTGCGCGGCGTCCCGCCCCTGGTCTTCGCCGGTGAGTGCGACGAGCTGAAGGCCAAGCTCGCGGCCGTCGCGCGCGGCGAGGCGTTCCTGCTGCAGGGCGGCGACTGCGCGGAGACCTTCGACGGGGTCACCGCGGACAACGTGCGCAACAAGCTCCGGGTGCTGCTGCAGATGGCCGTGGTGCTCACCTACGCGGCCTCGGTGCCGGTGGTGAAGCTCGGCCGGCTCGCGGGCCAGTACGCGAAGCCGCGCTCGTCGGACTCCGAGACCCGCGACGGCGTGACGCTGCCGGCCTACCGGGGCGACGCGGTGAACGGCTTCGACTTCACCCCCGAGGCGCGCACCCCCGACCCGCAGCGGCTCGTCGAGGTGTACCACTCCTCGGCCTCGACCCTGAACCTGGTGCGGGCGTTCGTCACCGGCGGCTACGCCGACCTGCGCCAGGTGCACACCTGGAACACCGACTTCGTCCGCTCGTCGCCGGTGGGTCGCCGCTACGAGCGGCTGGCCCAGGAGATCGACCGGGCGCTGACGTTCATGAAGGCGATCGGCGCCGACCCCGACGAGTTCCACCGGGTCGACTTCCACTCCAGCCACGAGGCGCTGGTCCTCGAGTACGAGCACGCGCTGACCCGGATCGACTCGCGCACCCAGACGCCGTACGACGTGTCCAGCCACTTCGTGTGGATCGGGGAGCGGACCCGCCAGCTCGACGGGGCGCACGTCGAGCTGCTCTCGCACATCCGCAACCCGATCGGGGTCAAGCTCGGGCCGACCACCACCCCGGACGACGCGATCGCGCTGGCGAACAAGCTGAACCCGGACAACGAGCCGGGCCGGCTGACGTTCATCACCCGGATGGGCGCCGGCAAGATCCGCGACCTGCTGCCGAACCTGGTCGAGAAGGTCACCGCCGCGGGGGTCAGCGTGGCCTGGGTGTGCGACCCGATGCACGGCAACACGTTCGAGGCGTCCTCGGGCTACAAGACCCGGCGGTTCGACGACGTGATCCACGAGGTGCAGGGCTTCTTCGACGTGCACCGGGCGCTCGGCACCTGGCCGGGCGGGGTGCACGTGGAGCTGACCGGCGACGACGTGACCGAGTGCGTCGGCGGCGGCGAGGCGCTCCTCGAGGGCGACCTCGGCAGCCGCTACGAGTCGGCGTGCGACCCGCGGCTGAACCGCGTGCAGTCCCTCGAGCTCGCGTTCCTGGTCGCCGAGATGCTGCGCACCGCCCAGCCGACCACCGTCGCGGGCTCATGATCGACCTGCGCAGCGACACGGTCACCCGGCCGACCGAGGCGATGCGCGCCGCGATGGCGCGCGCCGAGGTCGGCGACGACGTGTACGGCGAGGACCCGACCGTGCACGCCCTCGAGGAGCGGGTCGCCGAGCTGTTCGGCAAGGAGGCGGCGCTGTTCACGCCGACCGGCTCGATGGCCAACGTGCTCGCCGTCCGGGCGCTGGCCGGGGTGGGCCAGGAGGTGCTCTGCGAGTCCTCCGCGCACATCGCCCGGGCCGAGCTGGGCGCGCACGGCGCGTTCACCGGGCTGACGATGCGCACCTGGACCGGCCGGCCGGTCGAGCTGGCCGCCATCGAGGCGATGTTCGCCCCGGACATGGGGCCGTTCTTCGTGCCCACCAAGGCGCTGTCGGTGGAGAACACCCACAACTTCGGCGGCGGCACGGTGGTGCCGCTGGCCGACCTGCAGGGGCTGCGGGCGTTCGCCGACCGGGCCGGTGCCCGGGTGCACGTCGACGGCGCCCGGATCTGGAACGCGCACGTCGCCACCGGCACCAAGCTCGCCGACTACGGCGCGGTCGCCGACATGCTGGCGGTCTGCCTGAGCAAGGGGCTCGGCGCGCCGGTCGGCTCGCTGGTCGTCGGCCCGCGGGACGCCATCGACGAGGCCCGGGTGTGGCGCAAGCGGCTCGGCGGCGGGATGCGGCAGGTCGGGATCCTGGCCGCCGCGGGCCTGCACGCGCTCGAGCACCACGTCGACCGGCTCGCCGACGACCACGCGCACGCGCGGCTGCTGGCCGAGGCGTGCGGGGTGGACCCGGGCACCGTGGACACCAACATCGTCGTGGTCGACGTACCCGACGCGCCCGCGGTGGTGGCCGCGGCCAGGCAGCGAGACGTGCTGGTGTCGGCCGTGGGACCCCGCGCGCTGCGGCTGGTCACCCACCTCGACGTCGAGCGCAGAGCGGGCCGAGACGGCGGCGCGCGTGCTGGCCGACCTGGTGGCCGGGACGCGCTGAGCGTTTCCCGTCCGCGCGGCCGGGTACCGCCCCGGGCATGGGCGACGACGAGCTGCTGGCGATCTACCTCAACGACCACCTTGCGGCGGCGACCGGGGGGCTCGAGCTGTTCCGGCGTGCCGCCCGCTCACCGCTGGACGTCGAGGCGGGGGAGGAGCTCGCCGCGCTCCGCGACGAGGTGGACCGTGACCGCGACACCCTGCTCCAGCTGATGCGCCGCCTCGACATCGACGAGAACCGGCCGCTCGAGGCGCTCGGCTGGTTCGGCGAGAAGCTGGGCCGGCTCAAGCCCAACGGGCGGCTGGTGCGCCGGTCGCCGCTGTCGGACGTGATCGAGCTCGAGGGCCTGCGGCTGGCCGTGCAGGGCAAGCTCTGCTGCTGGCGGGTGCTCCGGGCCGTCGCCGAGGACGACGCCCGGCTCGCCACCCGGGAGCTGGACGCCCTGGTCACGAGTGCCGAGGACCAGGCCCGCCGGCTCGACGTGCTGCACCGGCGGGCCGCCGAGCAGCAGCTGGCCGCCGGCCCCGGCTGACGCGCTCAGGCGCCGGTGCCGGTCTCCACCCGCGACACCGTGCTCGCGTCCACCCGCCCCAGCACCGGCGGCAGCTGGCGCACCGCCTGGGCCAGCGCGCGCAGGTCCGCGCCGAGCAGCGCCTGCGGGCCGTCGCAGAGCGCCGTCTCCGGGTTCGGGTGCACGTCGACGATGACCCCGTCCGCGCCGACCCCGATCGCGGCGCGCGAGAGCGGCACGATCAGGTCCTTGCGGCCGGAGGCGTGCGAGGGGTCCACGATCACCGGCAGGTGGCTGGTGGCCTGCACCACCGGCACCGCGGAGATGTCCAGGGTGTTGCGGGTGGCCGGCTCGAAGGTGCGGATGCCGCGCTCGCAGAGCACCACGTCGAGGTTGCCGCGCTGGGCGATGTACTCCGCCGCCATCAGCCACTCCTCGATGGTGGCGGTCATCCCGCGCTTGAGCAGCACCGGCTTCCCGGACTCGCCGGCCGCCTGCAGCAGCCCGAAGTTCGCCATGTTGCGGGTGCCGATCTGCAGCATGTCGGCGTGCTCGGCGACCACCGTCACGTCGCGGGCGTCGACCACCTCGGTGACGACCGGCAACCCGGTCACCTCGCGCACGTCGGAGAGGATCTCCAGGCCCTCCACGCCGAGGCCCTGGAACGCGTAGGGGGAGGTGCGCGGCTTGAACGCGCCGCCGCGCATGATCGTCGCCCCGGCGGCCTTGGCCATCTCCACGGCCTCCAGGGTCTGCTGGCGGGACTCCACCGCGCACGGGCCGGCGATGAAGGTGAACGTGTCCGGACCGATCGGCACGCCCCGCACCCAGACCGTGCTGCGGTCCGGATGGTGCTGCCGGCTGACCAGCTTGTACGGGTCGGAGATCCGGTGCACGTCGGCGACACCCGACATGGTGCGCAGGTTCAGGTGGTGGAAGGAGTCGATGTCGCCGACCAGCCCGATGATGGTGCGTACGACGCCCTTGCTGACGAAGGCCTCACCGCCGACGCCCTCGACCCGCTCGACGACGCGGGCCACGTCCTCGTCGGTTGCCTCCGGTGCCATCACGACGACCATGGTGTGTTCCTCTCGGTTCTCGACCCGACCACGCCATCGGGGCCGTCACATGCAGAACGCCCCGGCGCAGGGCCAGGGGCGTTGGTGTGTGTGCGTGCGGGCGTGACTAGACGTCGACTGCCTGCTCGGGAGCCCCGGGCCGGTAGCCGAAGAGATACGTCCAGTTCCGCTGCACGGGCCCAGGCTAGCCCGCGGCGTCCGGTTTCTGGATCGCGTTCCCAGCATCCGGACAACCCGGGCGGGTGGTGTAGTCCACGGAGATTCCGCACTGGGCGACTCCGCTTTTTCGGGACCACGGGCCGTGGAAAGACGGGACCTTCGTCCCTTGGGAGGACCGGTTCCGGCGAGGCAAGGTTGGAAGATGCACGTTCGGGGTGAGTCGCGCGCTATGTCCGCGCACGAGCCGTGGTTCCGGGAGCGTCCCGAGGCCACGGCTGCGGTGGCGTCGGTGCTGTTCCTCGGCGTCTTCGTGCTGCGGCTGCTGGTCGGCGACCCGGCGGACACCTCCTCGATGCTCTACGCCCTCCCGGTCGCGCTGCTCGCGACCGCGTTCGGGCTCCGCGTCGGCGCGGTGGCCGGGCTGGCCTCGGTCGCGCTGGTGCTGGTGTGGGTCCTCCTCGACGACGTCGACGTGGGCCTGATGGGCTGGATCTCGCGGATCGTGCCGCTGCTGCTGCTCGGCGTGCTGCTCGGGGACGCCTCGGACCGGCTGCGGAGGGCCAACGAGGAGCAGGCCCGGCTCGCGACCGGGGCGCGCCTGCACCAGGAGGCGATCGAGATCAACGACTCGCTGGTCCAGGGGATGGCCGCGGCCAAGTGGTCGATCGAGGCCGGCCGGGTCGAGGCCGGGCTGAGCACCCTCGACGAGACGATCGGGCTCGGGCACGCGCTGGTCTCCGGGCTGATCCGGGAGGCCGGGCTCGGCCAGCAGAGCGCGCCGGTCGCGGCCCGGGACTGACCACCACCGGCCGGTGGGTGCCCGCCCGGAGGGGCCACGGGGACGTGCACTTGCGCGCAGGTCCGGGGGAGCTGAGCCTGGAGACGGCGCGCGCGGGCCGCGAGTGCACGTCGTCGTGGTCGCCCGGTCAGACCGCGATGTGCGGGACCTCGGCCTCGATCTTGCGGCGCGGCAGCACCTCGACGACCAGCATCGCGGTGAGCACCATCAGCCCGCCGACCGCGATCCGGACGGTCATCGGCTCCCCGCCGACCAGGACCGCGAAGAACGCGGCGAACACCGGCTCCATGCTCATGATGATCGCCGACCGGGTCGGAGGCAGGTGCGCCTGCGCCCAGGTCTGCCCGGCCAGCGCGAGCGCGCCCGGCACCACCGCCATGTAGACCACCGCCAGCCAGTCGCCGGTGGTGGCCGGCAGCACCAGGCCACCCGGTGCGGTCACCACGAAGCAGACCAGGGTGATCACCACGAGCTGGATGAGCGTCATCCCCATCGCCTCGCGGGCGTTGCTCCAGGCGCCCAGGCCGACGATGTGCAGGGCGTACAGCAGCGCGGAGACCAGGGTGATCGCCTCGCCGAAGCCGACGCTCAGCCCGCTGAGGGTGAGCACCCCGAGGCCGGCCATGGCCAGCGCCACCGCGCCCCAGGTCATCGCGGTGATCCGCTGCCGGAGCAGCGCCGCGGCGAACAGGGGGGTGCAGACCACGTACATCCCGGTGATGAACCCCGACACGCTCGCCGGGGTGCGCTCCAGGCCGGTGGTCTGCAGGATCTGCGCGACGCCGTACAGCAGGCCGAGGACGACCGCGTGCCGGCGCGCCGCGGGAGAGACCCGGCCCAGCGCCCGCGGCGCCAGCAGGAACAACGCCACGCTGGCCAGGGCGAAGCGCACCGCCAGGAAGTCCAGCACCGGGACCCGGTCGAGCAGGTCCTTGATCATGAAGAACGTCGAGCCCCAAGTCGCGGTCATGAACAGCAGCGCGAGGGTGGCGAGCAGGGAGGTACGACGGTCGGGCGCGCCGACCCGGGCGGGCGCGCTCACGCGTCGCGGAGCTTCTTGAGCAGCGGCAGCTGGGGGTCGTCGGCGTCGCGCGAGCCCGGTGTCTCGAGGACGAACGGGACGCCGTCGGTGGCGGGGTGCGCGAACAGCTCCTCGAAGGCCGGCAGGCCGATGTGGCCCTGGCCGATCCGCTGGTGCCGGTCCTTGAAGGCGCCGCGCACGTCCATCGAGTCGTTGGCGTGCACCAGCCGCAGCCGGCCGGGCCCACCGATCTCGACCAGCCGGTCCACCGTGGCCGAGGTGCCGCCGGGCTCGTCGAGCGGGGCACCCGCGGCGAACACGTGGCAGGTGTCCAGGCAGATCCCGGCGCGTGGGTGCCGGTCCAGTGCCGCGAGGTACGGCTCGAGGTCGTCGACGCCCGCGCACAGCGACCGGCCCTGGCCGGCGGTGGGCTCCAGCAGCAGCCACGGGCCGTCGTCGCCGAGCGTGTCCAGGATCGGCAGCAGGCCCTCGCGGACCTGGCGCATCGCCACCTCGAGGGTGCCCTCGTCCACGCACGAGCCGGTGTGCACGACCACGCCCTCGGCGCCGATCGTCGCGGCGCGCTCGAGGTTGTGCGCGACGCTCGCCACGGAACGTTCGTACGTCGACGGGGTCGGCGAGCCCAGGTTCACCAGGTAGGGGGCGTGCACGAACACCCGCATCCCGGTCGCCGCGCAGGCCTCCCGGAACGCGGCGTCCTGGGCCGGCCGACCCGCCGAGTGCGCCCAGCCGCGGGGGTTGCCGACGAAGATCTGGATGGTCTCGGCGCCGGCCAGCTCGGCGTTCGCGAGCGCCCCCTTCACCAGTCCCTTGCCGACCTGCACGTGGGTGCCGACCGGGTTGCGCAGCCCGGCGTGCACACGGGCGCTGGGGGACTGCTGGGGCATGGGCGGAAGCCTACGGGTGGACCGGTGCCACGGCCGAACCGGTCGCTCAGACGAGGGAGAGCGTGACCACGCTGCCGCGGGGCGCCATCTCCCCGCCGCCCGGGCTCTGGCTGACGACGTACTGCAGGCCGACGTAGAGGCTGGAGTGCTCGGTCTGCACCTGGAACCCGACCGCCTCGAGCGCCGCGGTGGCGTCCGCGGTGCCCATCTGCACCACGCGGGGCACCTTGACCATCACCGGGCCGCGGGAGACCTGCAGCTGCACGGTGTCCCCGCGGAACAGGCTGCCGTCGTGCGGGGTCTGGGCGATCACGTCGCCCTGGGGCACGGTGTCGTGGTGCTCGCGGGACACGTCCACCTCCAGGCCGAGCTTGCGCAGCGCCCGGACCGCGTCGTGGGCGCTCTGGCCGGTGAAGTCGGGCACCGAGATCGGCTTGGGTCCCTTGCTGACCACCAGGTCGACCACGCTGCCGCGGCGCAGCTCCTTGCCGGCCTTCGGGTCCGAGGCGAGCACGGTGCCCTTGGCCACCTTCTCGTTGTACCGGCCGGTGGTGTCGCCGGCGGTCAGGTGCGCCTGGTCGAGGGCGGCCTGCGCGTCGTCGAGGGTCATCCCGCGCAGCGCCGGCACCTGGTGCCGCTCGGGGCCGCGGGAGACGACGGCCGCGACGGTGCCGTCGTGCAGGATCTTCTCGCCGCCCGCCGGGTCGGTGCTCAGCACCGCCCCGGCGGCCACGGTCTCGGAGAAGGCGCGCCCGCCGACCTCGAAGTGCAGCCCCGCGGCCTCCACCTTGTGCCGGGCCTGGGCCACGGCCAGGTTGATGACGCCCGGGGTGGTCTGGTAGCGGCCCGCGCCGAACCACCAGCCGGCCAGCCCGGCGGTGGCGGCCAGCAGCAGCACCAGCACCAGCAGCACCGGCCCCCGGCGGGACCGCCGGGGAGGCGGCACCGGGCGGGGGGCCGGCGGCTTCCCGGCGGCCGAGGCGGGCCGCGGGGCGGGCAGGTCGCGGCCGATCACGGTGGTGGCGTCGGCGGCCTCGTGCTCCGGTCGGGCGGCCTGGGCGGGGGTGAGGATGGTCGGCACGTCGTCGCGCACGTAGTCGATGTCCTCGCCGCGGACCGGGACCGTCGGGGTCAGGTCGGAGGTCAGCTCCGGGTCGTCGAGCACGCCCTGGTCGAGGGCGGCGCGGACCCGGCGGACCTGGTGCAGCAGCACCCGCGCGTCGGCCGGCCGCAGCTCCCGGTCCCGGGCGGTGGCCCGGGCGACCAGCGCGTCGACGTACGCCGGCACGGTGGGGATCTCCTCGGACGGCGGGGGCACGTCCTCGTGCACGTGCTTGTAGGCGACCTGGATCGGCGAGTCGCCCTCGTGCGGCTTCCGCCCGGTGAGCATCTCGTAGATCATCACGCCGGCGGCGTACACGTCGGAGCGGGCGTCCGCGCGCCCGTCGATCACCAGCTCGGGGGAGAGGTAGGACACGGTGCCGATCAGCACCCCGCCGGTCGCGGTGTGCTGGGTCTCGGCGCTCACCGCGCGGGCCAGGCCGAAGTCGGCGACCTTGATCCGGCCGTCGTCGGCGAGCAGCACGTTCTCCGGCTTCACGTCCCGGTGGATCAGCCCGGCCTGGTGCGCCGCGGCGAGCGCGGACAGCACCGGGTCGATCAGCGCGAGCGCCTTGGCCGGCGCCATCGGTGCTTCCTTGCGCATCAGGTCCCGCAGCGTGTGCCCGGGGATGTACTCCATCGCCAGGAACAGGGTGCCGTCGTCATCGCCCTGGTCGAACACGCCGACCACGTGCGGGTGCGAGAGCCGGGCGGCCGAGCGGGCCTCGCGGACGAAGCGCCCGGCGAAGTCGTCGTCGTCGCCGAGGCCGGAGTGCATGATCTTGAGCGCGCAGACCCGGTCCAGGCGCAGGTCGGTCGCCTCGTAGACGGTGGCCATCCCGCCGCGCGCGATCCGGGGGCCGACGCGGTAGCGACCGTCGAGAACGCGCCCGATCATCGGGTCGGCGACAGTCCTGTCCACGTCGGTGGTCCTCCAGTGCCCAGGCAGAGGGGAAGCGCCTGGTGGGTTGATTTTAGGCGGGATTCCCAGACTGTGCCCCCCTGGGGAGGCGGTCGGCGTGGCGAGCCCCGCCGGCCGCCCCGCGCTAGGCCGGGTTCCAGCCGTGCTTGAGGCGCTTGCGGATCGCCCGGACGCTGGCGACGTAGCTGCGGGTGGTCGCCGACATGCCGTACCTGCGCACCGACGCCAGGCCCTGGTAGTAGCCGGCCATGGTCTTGCGCGGGCCGGTCTGCGCGCGCAGGATCTTCAGCAGCACGACGCCGGCGGTGACGTTGTCGTGCAGCCCGCGCAGGTGCAGCCGGCGGCCGACCTGGAGCGACAGCCACCGTCCGGTGGCCGGCATCACCTGCATCACCCCGAGCGCACCCGAGGCGGAGACCCGGTGCTGCTGCCAGCCCGACTCCTGCCAGGCGATCGCCAGCGCCAGCCGGGGGTGCACGCCGTGCCGCCGGGCGGTGCGCACCACCACCCGCCGCACGGTGGCCCGGCTCGCGTCCGCGTGCCGCCAGCCGTGCCCGGCCTTGTGGTGGGCCTTGTGGGGGGACTCGGCGTGCGGCTTGTGGTGGGCCGTGGGATGCGGCTTGGCGTGCTTCGGCTTCGCGGGGTGGGCCGTGTGGTGCGGCTTGGCGTGGTGCTGGGCGTGGTGCGGCTTGGCGTGGTGCTGCTGAGCGTGGTGCTGCTGGGCGTGGTGCGCGCGCCGGCGGCGGGCCTTGCGTGCGGCCGCGACCACGACCGGGATCCGCAGCTTCTCGCCGACGTAGAGGGTGGAGCGCGCGGTCAGGTGGTTCAGCGCCAGCAGCTCGGCGGTCCAGGCGTGGAACCGCACGGCCAGACCGGTGGCGGTGTCGCCGCGCCGCACCGTGTAGTGGTGGATGCGCCGCCCGGGGTGGCCGCGCCAGCGGTGCGTGCGCGGGTGCCCGGAGGTCAGCGTGAGGTCCGCGGCGTGCAGGCTCGGGGCCGCGGCGGGCTGCCGGCCGGCCGGGGCGGGGTGCTGCAGGGCCAGCGGCGCGCCGAGCAGCAGCAGCGCGGCGGCGGTGGTGCCGGCGGTCACCCGGCGCAGCCGGCGCACCGGTCGCGGCACCGGTCGCGCCTGCGGCAGTGGCTGCGGCGGTGGGTGCGGCAGCGCGGCAGGGGCGCCCGTCGGTCGGGAGGTCACCGGATGTGTCCCTTCGTCGACGGGCACGGACGCGTGGTCCGCGACCACTGGTGATGCTGTGGCTGCTGATCACGAATGTGACTCACGGGACCGCAGGTGGTCAACCGGAACCGGGAAATCGTCAACTCGACATTGACGCCTCTCTGCCGTCAACCTACGGTTGACGGCATGGCGGAGCTGAGCGTCGCGGACCTGGTCCGCGAGATCGAGCGGCAGCAGCCGGGAGCGACCACCCCGCTGCCGCACCTGACCGCGGCGGTGCTGGCCGCCGAGCACCTGGCCGAGGTCGGTGACGGGCTGGTCGACCACTTCGTGCAGCAGGCCCGCGCCGCCGGCGCGTCCTGGTCCGACATCGGGCAGTGCATGGGGGTGTCCAAGCAGGCGGCCCAGCAGCGGTTCGTCGCGGAGCGGGAGACCGGGGAGCCGGAGTACCTCGAGGAGTTCACCACCGGGGTGCGGCGCGCGGTGGCCCTCGCGGAGGACGAGGCCCGCGCCGCGGGGCACCGCTACGTCGGCACCGAGCACCTGCTGCTGGGGCTGCTGCGCGACGCCGGACCGACCGCCCGGCTGCTCGAGGAGCGGGGGGTGTCGCTGGCCGTGGCCCGCGAGCGCGCGCTCGCCAAGGTCGGCCGCGGCGAGGGGGCGGCCGCCGGCCGGCTGCCGATCACGCCGCGCGCCCGCAAGGTGCTCGAGCTCGCGCTGCGCGAGGCGCGGCACCGCGGCGTCGCGGCCCCGACCCCCGACGACGTGCTGCTCGGGCTGGTCCGTGAGGGCAAGGGGGTGGCCGCCCAGGTGCTGCGCGAGGTGGCCGGGGACCTCGGCGCGATCCGCGCCCGCCTGCTTCAGTCGTAGCTGCCGTCCGGCAGCGGCGGCGCCGGGTGCCGGGTCCGCAGGATCCGCGGCAGCCGCAGCGAGCACCCGTGGCCCTTGCAGTTGCGCAGCAGGTCCAGCTCGTGCGCGAGCGCCCGCACCACCGGGCGCCGCCCGGGCCGGTCCACCAGGTTGGTGACCTCCCGGGGGTCGGTGCGCAGGTCGTAGAGCTCGCGTTCCCGGCTGGCGTGCTCGACGTACAGGTAACGCCCGGTCCGCACCCCCTGGGAGAACCGCAGCGGGGACGGGCCGTGGCTCGGGTCGACCAGGAAGTTGTCGCTCTCGGCGATGTCGCTGCGCACGGTCCGCGGGCCGGTCTCGGTCAGGATCCCGCGGGACCAGCCGCGGTCCCCGTGCTTCGCAACACCGAGCATCCCGACCCCGTCGACGCTCCGGGGCCGGGGCGCGCCCGCGATCTGCAGCAGCGTGGGCGCGAAGTCGATCATCGTGAACGGGTCGGTGCGGGTCTGGCCCGCGGGGATGCCCGGGCCGCGGATCAGCAGCGGCACCCGCAGCGACGGCTCGTACGGCAGGATCTTGCCCTGCCGCATCCGGTGCTCACCCAGGAAGTAGCCGTTGTCCGAGGTGAACACCACGTAGGTGTGGGCGAGCTCGCCGGTGCGCCGCAGCACCGCCATCATCTTGGCCACCTCGTCGTCGAGCACCGACAGCGCCTCGGCGCGCTGCCGGGAGTCCTCGCGCACCGCCACCTGCTCGGCGTGGCTCAGCGGCGGGTTGTCCCGGATGAAGAACGGCTTGTCCCGCACGTCCTTCTCGCCGCGGTAGCCGGGCGCGTGCCGGATCACCGAGTCGAAGCGGCCGCGCACGCCCTTGGGGCGGGCCGGGTTCAAGAACACCTCACGGTGCCCGTCGGCGCGAAGCAGCGGTGCCGGGTCGTCGACCTCCCGCGGGCTGCCGTGGTGCGGGGCGACGAACGAGAGCCAGGAGAAGAACGGGGCCGGCGAGCGGGACTCCTGGCGGAACGTCTGCTGCGCGATCCGGCTGAACAGGCGCGTCTGGTAGGCGCCGTGGTGCGGCACCAGGGTGCCGTGCACGTTCAGCGTGGTGTTCCAGTAGCGGTAGGTGCCCCCGTCCAGCGCCGGGTCGGCCTTCACCCCGCCGTCGACCGCCCCGCGCCAGTCGGTCCAGCCCGGCGGCACGTAGCGCAGCGACGGCTGCCCGTTGCGCCGGGTCTGGGTGCCGTAGCCGTTGAGGTACTTGCCGAGGAAGGTGGTGTCGTAGCCGACCCGGTGCAGCCACACCGGCAGCGTCGCGCGGTCGTGCAGCGCCCGGAAGCCGTACGGCGAGACGTGCGACCAGACCCCGTGGTTGTGGGAGTACTGCCCGGTGAGGAACGACGCGCGTGCCGGGCAGCACAGCGGCTGCGGCGAGAACGTGTTGGTGAACCGCACCCCCCGGTCGCCGATCAGCCGGCGCACGTTGGGCATGAACCGGAGGTCGTCGTTGCGGGCGTCGTCGGCCATGATCACCACGACGTTCGGCCGGTCCCGGTTGCCCACCAGCGGGTTCACCGTGAGCGAGTCCCGGTCCCGGTCCGCGCGGCGGCCGCCGCGGCCCGCCGTACGTCGACGAGGCGGACGTCGTGGGGGCGGACGTCGTGGGGCGGAGCGTCATCACCGCCGGCGGGCCGGAGGAGGCCGGCAGGTCGGAGGCCGCCGCGGTCGAGCAGACCACGCCGAGCAGGACCAGGGCGCCGACCAGCACCGTGGGCATGCGGGTCATGGGCAGGCTCCTGCGGGACGCGGTGAGGGGGCGGCGCGCCGAACGGTCCTGGGGGCGCCGGAGTCCATGATACGGAACACCCGGCCGCCGCGGGCCGGGATGGCGGCATGGCAGAGTTGAGCCGTGGACAACGTATCGGAGGACACCG
The DNA here is from genome assembly GCA_963728775.1 of uncultured Actinomycetota bacterium. Lineage (GTDB taxonomy): Bacteria > Actinomycetota > Actinomycetes > Propionibacteriales > Nocardioidaceae > Nocardioides_B. Next base: position 163,885 of record CAVSLP010000013.1, on the reverse strand, counting down.
CACCGGCCACCGAGCTCACCGCGCTGGTGGCGGAGTGGCTGGACTGGAGCCAGGCGAGCGACCTGCTGCACGTGAGCGTGAGCAAGGTCCGCCAGCTGATCCGCGAGCACCAGCTCGCCGCCGCCGTGCCGGTGCCCGGCCAGGGCCAGAAGGTCCCGGCGGCGCTGCTGATGGACGGCCAGGTCGTCAAGGGGGTGCCGGGCCTGCTCACCGTGCTGCACGACGCCGGCTACGACGACCGCGAGGCGATCGCGTGGCTGTTCACCCCCGACGACTCGCTGCCCGGACGCCCCATCGACGCGCTCCGGGAGAACCGCGGGTCCGAGGTGAAGCGGCGCGCCCAGGCGATGGGTTTCTGACCGGCCCAGACCCGGAGTGCCCCCTGTCGTGACGGCCGCGGCGCCGCTACTGTCGTGGAGATGAAAGACATGCGGGCGGTGCGCATCGCACCGCCGCCGGGCAAGGCCGGCCTGCCGGGCCGGCGCCGCGGCTCCCGCACGGAGTGGACCGTCGACACGCCCGGATCCCGGGGTGCCCGCCGGATGGTGGCGGGTCGCGGCGGCGACTTCTACTGCACCGACGACCAGCACCCCTCTCTCCCAAGGATCAACAGATGAGCGGACTCGCAGCACTCCTGGCCGGACACAATCCGCCAGACCTCTACCAGTGGCACAGCGCGGCGGCGGTCGGCGACGTCGAGCACGCCGTCGAGCACGCCGACTGGCGGTTCGTCCACCTCGACGGCTGGACGATCGAGGACAAGCAGTCCTTCCTCAAGGCGACCGCGGCGGCGTTCAGCCTCCCCGACCAGCTCGGGGAGAACTTCGACGCGCTCTCGGACTGCCTCACCGACGTCGACTGCGGCGACCGGCACGGGGTGGTGCTGCTCTGGGACGGCTGGAGCCCGTTCGCGCGCCACGACGAGCAGGCGTTCCACGTCGCCCTGAGCGTGCTCGGTGGCCGGGCGAACGCCGAACGCGGCTGCAAGCTCGCGGTGCTGCTGCGCGGCGACGGCCCGCCCCTGGACCTACCCGAGCTTCCGGTCAAGCACTAGCTGACGCCGGTCACCAGCCGGAGGCCGGTCACCAGCCGGAAGCCGGTCACAGGGCCCGCTGGGTGGCCGCCTCCGCGAGCCCGCGGAGCGCGGCCCGCGCGGGCTCGCTGACCGGGGCCCGCTCGAGCGCCGCCAGGGACTGCCGGGTGAGCGCGGTGATCCGCCGCTCGACCTCCGCCCGCGCCCCGGACTCCTCGATCACCCGCTGCAGGTCCACCACCGCCGGCCGGTCCAGCCGGGTGCCGAGCGCGGTGGCGAGCCGCGCGGCGTCCCCGGCGGCGGCCCGCTCGAGCGCGAGCGCGACCAGCACCGTGCGCTTGCCCTCCGACAGGTCGTCGCCCGCGGGCTTGCCGGTCACGTCGGGGTCGCCGAACACCCCGAGCAGGTCGTCGCGGAGCTGGAAGGCCTCGCCGAGCGGCAGCCCGAACTCCGAGAGGGCGTCCAGCGTCCCCTCGGGCGCGCCGGCGAGCGCTGCCCCGATGTGCAGCGGCCGCTCGATGGAGTACTTCGCGGACTTGTAACGCAGCACCAGCATCGCCTGCTCCACGTCCGAGGCGCCGCGCGCCTGCACCGAGACGTCGAGGAACTGGCCGGCGATCACCTCGCTGCGGGTGGTGTCGAAGAACGCCATCGCGGCCCGCACGGCCTCGTCGCCGAGGCCGCAGGTGCGCAGCATCTCGTCGGACCAGGACAGCAGCAGGTCCCCGAGCAGGATGGCTGCTGCGACGCCGTACTGCCCGGGGTCGCCGGACCACCGCTGGTCGCGGTGCTGGCCCTCGAAGGCGCGGTGCGTCGCCGGCCGGCCCCGGCGGGTGTCGGACGCGTCCATCACGTCGTCGTGGACCAGCGCGCTGGCGTGCAGCAGCTCCAGGGCCGCGGCCGCGGTGACCAGCGGGGTCTCGTCCGGCGGGTCGGCCCGCACCGCGCGGAACCCCCAGTAGCAGAACGACGCCCGGAACCGCTTGCCCCCGGACATGGACCGGCGGGCGGCGTCCACGAGCCGGGCGGCGTCGTCGCCGAGCGGGGCCAGCCGGGCGGCCTGGTCGTCGACGAACGCGTCCAGCGTGGACTGGATCGACGTACGGAAGGCGGCGGGGTCCCAGGTCACGCCAGCGAGCCTACTGTCCGGGCCGCCGCGCGCCGGGGCCGCGGGTCGCGCCGGGTTCCGGACGGGCTGTCCAGGTTTTCGGGAGGTCGCGGGGGCGCCCGGCGGACGGACCTATCCTGGGGCCATGGCTCTGGGACTGCCCTCGCGGATGCCCGGCGGTGCTCGGACCGTCCGGGAGCTGATCGCTGCCGGCGAACGGTCCTTCTCGTTCGAGTTCTTCCCGCCCAAGGACGCCGAGGGCGAGCGGCAGCTGTGGAAGGCGCTGCGCGAGCTCGAGGTGCTGCAGCCGACGTTCGTCTCGGTGACGTACGGCGCCGGTGGGACGACCCGGGACCGCACCGTGGCGATCACCGAGCGGATCGCGCACGACACGTCGATGACCCCGCTGGCGCACCTGACCTGCGTGGGCCACAGCCGCGACGAGCTGCGCTCGGTGATCGGCGCCTACGCGGACGCGGGGGTGCGCAACGTGCTCGCGCTGCGCGGTGACCCGCCGCAGGGACCCGCCGCGCCGTTCGAGGCCCACCCCCAGGGCCTGCGGTACGCCCTCGAGCTGGTGGAGATGGTCAAGTCCCTCGGTGACTTCTGTGTCGGGGTGGCGGCGTTCCCGGAGGCGCACCCGTCCGCGGAGTCGCTCGACGCCGACGCCCGGGTGCTCGCCGCCAAGGCGCGCGCCGGGGCGGACTTCGCGATCACCCAGCTGTTCTTCCGCGCCGACGACTACTTCGGGCTCGTGGACCGGGTCGCCGCGCTCGGCGTGGAGATCCCGATCATCCCCGGCATCATGCCGATCACGAACCTGGCGCAGATCACCCGGATGGCCGAGCTGTCCGGGGCCGCGCTGCCCGAGGAGACCGTGGCCCGGGTGGCCCGCTTCGACGGCGACCCGGTCGCGGTCCGCACCGAGGGCATCGCGGTCGCGACCGAGCTGTGCGACACGCTGCTGGCCGGTGGCGCGCCGGGGCTGCACTTCTACACGCTGAACCGGTCCCGGGCCACCCGCGAGATCTACGCCGGGCTGCGCGCGCCGGCCGTCTGACCGGGGCCGGCGCCCGAGCGCGGCGCGGACCCGTCGCGGGCGGCGCGACTCAGGCCTTGCCGACGTGCTCGGCGACCACCGCCGCGGTCAGCCCCACGAACGGCAGCCCGGTCAGCGCCGCCGCGTGCGCGCCCGCGCAGTAGACGTCCGGCACCGGGGTGCTGGTGCCCAGCTTGTGGGTGATGGTGCCGCGGCCCTGCCACAGCACGCCGTAGGGCGACCCGCCCCACTCGGTGACCTGCTCGCGGGGCGACCGGTCGACCCGGACCTCCACCCGGTCACGGACGTCCAGGTGGCGGCGGGCGAGCGCGGTGAGGATGTCCTCGGAGAGCCGGCCGCGGCCCAGCAACGTCCAGGCGGCGGCCCCGTCCGGGGCGGTGCCGTGGGCGCGGACCACGATCGTCGGCTCGCCGTGCAGCACCAGCTCGTGGGGCAGCTCGGGCACCTCGCCCACGAGCCCGAGGTGGCAGACCACCGGCGGGATGGCCGGCATCGTCTTGCGGACCCGGTCGGCGAGCAGCGGCAGCCGGCGCGGGTCGATCGCGCACACCACGACCTCCGCGTCGACCGGGCCCTGCTCGGTGTCCACGGCGACCGGCCGGCCGGCACGCACGACGATGTCGCGGGCCGTCGTACCCAGCAGCACCCGGACGCCGCGCTCGCCGAGCCGCTTGGTCATCGCGGCGGCCAGGGCGCCCATCCCGCCGGGCACCGTCCAGGTCCCGAAGTTCTGCTCGACGTAGCTGAGCATCCCCGCCCACGCCGGCACGTTGCGCGGGTCGTGCCCGTCGAGCACGGCGTGGGTGAGGGCGAGCTGCCGCAGCCGCTCGTCCTTGAACGTCCGGGTGACCAGCCGGTGCAGCGTGGTGCGGGAGTGCAGCAGCGCCCGGGTCTCCTTGTCGACGTGCTCGGGGGAGTAGGGCCGCTCCAGGACCGCCCGCCGGAGCAGGTCCCAGGTGTCCGCGAACCCGTGCACGTAGTCCAGCCACTGCTGCCCGAGCCCGTCGCCCAGCCCGGCGTCGACCGCCGCGAGCTGCGCCGACCGGCTGCCCGACGGCAGCGCGACCGCGGTGCCGTCCTCGAACCGGTGCTCGCGCATCGGCTCGACCGGCACCAGCTCCAGCTCGCGCTCCAGCGGCCGCCCGGACTTGCGGAACAGGTCGCGTACGACGGCCGGCAGCGCGGTCGACGCCGGCCCGGTGTCCCAGCGGAACCCGTCCTGCTCGCAGAACCCGACCGCGCCCCCGAGCCGGTCCAGCCGCTCCACGACGGTGACCTCGTGGCCGAGCTTGGCCAGCCGTGCCGCGGTCGCCGTGCCGCCGATCCCGCCGCCGACCACCACCACGCGCGTCATGGCGCCGACCCTAGCGTCGGGCCGATCTGAGTACCTGTACGGATACCGCTGTCGGTGCCGCCCGGCAGGATGAGGTCCGCGGGAGCGGCCCGGTCCAGGCCTTCAACGGGGGTGGGTCTGGAACGGCCGCTCCCGGTCAGTTCACCTCGAGCTCGCGCGCCCCGGTCATCGCCAGCAGCTCGTCGTAGGTGGTGCTGAACACCGCGGCCGGGTGGCCCGCGGCGGCCCACACCTCGTCGTACTGCCGCAGCGCCGGGTCGAGGTAGGTCGGCAGCGGCGCCGGGTGGGCGATCGGGGAGACCCCGCCGATCACCTGGCCGGTGTGCGCGCGGACGAACTCGGGCCTCGCCCGCCGGAGGGCGCTGATGCCGAGCTCGGCGGCGACCTTCGCGGTGTCGACCCGGTGCGCCCCGGAGGTGAGGATCAGCACCGGGGCGCCGTCGGCGTCGAAGAGCAGGCTGTTTGCGATCGCGCCGACCTCGCAGCCGAGGGCCTCGGCCGCCAGCGCCGCGGTGTGCACCGAGTCCGGCAGCACCACGATCCGGCCGCGGCCACCCGCGTTCGTGAGCTCCGCGCGGAACCGGGCGACCGAGGGGTGTTCTTCGCTCATGCAGCGGACTCTAGTGCCGCCGCGGTCGGCCCGGTTCGCCGCGGAGGTTGACGGGTTGTCGGAGGAGGGGTGTACCGTTCGAAGTGTTCGAACAGATGTTCGAACACCCGCTTTGGCGGGGGTGACCTCGACCCCCACCTCCGCCAAAGCCTCCCCGCGACGGCGAGGACAGCCTGCCGCGGGGGAGGGACGTTTCACCCGGGGTCGAAGGGGTCGAGCTGATCTGGTGACGACGAGCTCGGAGGGTGGGAGATGCGGCGGTACGACGACCCCGTGGACGTGCGCAAGGGGATGGTGGGTGGCCCCGGTGGCGGCAATGTGGAGGGCCCGGAGCAGTTCCTGTGGCGGGGGCGGCTCTGGAAGGTGTGCGACGTGGTCGGGCACTGGGTGGAGACCGGGCCCTGGTGGCAGTCGAGCGGGGTGCACGCCGTGCTCGGCTCCGAGGAGCAGCCCGACGGCCGCGGCCGGGACCTCCCGCCGGACCCGGTCGCCGACCGCGAGGTGTGGCGGGTCGAGGCGGCCCGCGGGCTGGCGGCCGCCGGCTCCGGACGCGGCGTGTTCGACCTGGTCTTCGACTGGGCCGACGGCAGCTGGCAGCTCGCCCGGTGCGTGGACTGAGGGAGGCGACGATGACCAGCACGACCCCGCACCCGTTCGACCTGCCGGCGGCCACCCACGCCTACCTGGACCGGGCGGCCTCCTCGCTGCGGGAGGCGATCACCGCCTCCGAGGTGCCGCAGCGCTACGCCCACGCCCACGTGGCGGCGTTGCGGGCCACCGCGGCCCTGCTCGCCGCCCGGGCCGCACCCACCCTCGGCCGGCCCCGGCGCGGCCGGTCCGCCCAGAAGAACGCCTGGGTGCTGCTCGCCGAGGTCGCCCCCGAGCTCAGCGAGTGGGCCGGGTTCTTCTCCGCCGGTGCCGCCAAGCGGGCGGCCGCGGAGGCCGGCTCGCGCCGGGCGGTGACCGAGCGGGAGGCCGACGACCTGGTCCGGGACGCCGACCGGTTCCTCGGCGTGGTCGAGGAGGCCCTGGGCCTGACCCGGCACGTGCCGTTCCAGGAGGTGCTGCCGTGGTGCGTCGGAGGTGCGTGCGACCCGGCCGGCATGCGCGGCCGGGAGGCCACGGCAGCCGGCGAGCACGCCACCGGCGGCCGGACGAGGAGCCATCACCGTGTCGCCTGACCCGTTCGTGCACCTGCACGTGGCGTCCGGCTACTCCCTGCAGTACGGCGCCTCGCACCCGCACGCCCTGGTCGAGCGTGCCGTCGAGCAGGAGATGGACACCCTCGCCCTGACCGACCGGGACGGCACCTACGGCGCGGTCCGGTTCGCGAAGGCCTGCCTGCAGGGCGGGATCCGGCCGGTCCTCGGGGTGGACCTGGCGGTCGCGACCACCCTCCGGTCCCCGGCCGGCCCGGCTGACGACGGCCCCCGGTCGGCGGGGAGGCCGCGCACCCCGGCGCGCGGTGGCGCGTTCCGGGACCCGCGGCTGCCCCGGGTCACCTTCCTGGCCGGGAGCAAGCAGGGGTGGGCCGCGCTCTGCCGGCTGGTCTCCGCCACCCACCTGGCTGGGGAGCGGGGCACGCCGGTGTGCACCCTCGACCTGGTCGCCGAGCACGTGGCCGGCAAGGACGTGCTGGTGCTGCTGGGCCCCGGGTCCGAGCTGGGCCGGGCCACCACTACCCGGCGCGACGACCTGGCCCGGGCGGCGCTGGCGCCGTGGCGGGAGATCCTCGACCCGGCCGACCTGCTGGTCGAGGTGACGTCCCACCGGTTGCCCGGATCGGGGCCCGGCTCGTCCCCGCACGCCGCCCGGATGGCGGGCCTGGCCCGCGAGCAGCGCCTGGGGGTGGTGCTCACCAACGCGGTCCGCTACGCCGACCGCACCGACGCGCCCACCGTGGACGTCCTCGACGCCGCCCGCCGGCTGGTCCCGCTGGACCTGCGCCATGTCGACCGGGGCAACGCCGAGGGGTTCTTGAAGTCCGGCAAGCAGATGGCCGAGGTGGCCGAGGAGATCTGCCGGTTCGCCGGGCTCGGCACCGAGCGGGACGCGCGCGAGCTGCTGGCCCGGACCCGCACGGTCGCCGACCGGTGCGCGGTCGACCCGCGTGCGGACCTCGGGCTCGGGGAGGTGCACTTCCCCGAGTTCGGCGCCACCCGGGCCGAGGCGGACGCGCTGCTGCGTGCCCGGTGCGAGGCGGGCATCGGCGCGCGCTACGGCAACGCCCCGCGGCAGCGGATCTGGAAACGCCTCGACGACGAGCTGCAGGTGATCGGCGGGCTGGGCTACTCCTCCTACTTCCTCACCGTGGGTGACGTCACCGACCTGATCCAGCGGATGGGCGTCCGCCGCGCCGCCCGCGGGTCGGGGGCCGGCAGCCTGGTCAACTACCTGCTCGGGGTCTCCGGGGTCGACCCGCTGCGCCACGGGCTGCTGATGGAGCGGTTCCTCTCCCCGCTGCGGCAGGCGCTGCCCGACATCGACGTGGACGTGGAGTCGGCCCGGCGGCTCGAGGTCTACGAGGCGATCCTCGACCGCTACGGCGGCGAGCGGTGCGTCTGCGTGTCGATGATGGACACCTACCGGGTCCGGCACGCGGTGCGTGACGTCGGGGCGGCCCTGGGCATGCCCGTCGGCGAGATCGACGCGATCGCCAAGGCGTTCCCGCACATCCGGGCCCGGGACGCCCGGGTCGCGCTGCGCGAGCTGCCGGAGCTGCGGGCCTCGGGGCTGCTGCAGGGCGACGGGGGAGCCGCCTTCGACGTCTTCTTCCGCCTGGTGGAGCGGCTCGACGGGCTGCCGCGGCACATCGCCGTGCACCCCTGCGGGGTGCTGCTCTCCGACGCCACCCTGCTCGACCGCACCCCGGTGGAGGCGTCCTACGCCGGCTTCCCGATGAGCCAGTTCGACAAGGACGACGTCGAGGACCTCGGCCTGCTCAAGCTCGACGTGCTCGGCATCCGGATGCAGTCCTCGATGGCGCACGCGCTCGGCGAGATCGCCCGCGTCGACGGCGTCGACCTGGACCTCGACGACGAGGCGCAGGTGCCCTTCGACGACCCCCGGACGTTCCGGATGATCTCGCAGGCGCGGACGCTCGGCTGCTTCCAGATCGAGTCGCCGGGGCAGCGCGAGCTGGTCGGCAAGTCCGGCCTCGAGACGTTCGAGGACATCATCACCGACATCTCGCTGTTCCGGCCTGGGCCGGTCAAGAGCGACATGATCACGCCGTACCTCAACGCCAAGCAGGGCTGGCGGATGCCCCGCTACCTGCACGACGACCTGCGCCCGATCCTCGAGCAGACCCAGGGCGTGGTGGTCTTCCACGAGCAGGTGATCGAGATGATCGCGCTGTTCACCGGCTGCACCCTGGCGGAGGCGGACGAGGCCCGCCGCGCGCTCGGCGACCTCGAGGGGATGGCCCAGACCCGGCTCTGGTTCCACCCGCGCGCGATGAGTCGGGGCTACCCCCGCGCCGTGGTCGAGGAGATCTGGAAGGTGCTCGAGGCGTTCGCCTCCTTCGGCTTCTGCAAGGCCCACGCCGCCGCGTTCGCGTTGCCGACCTACCAGTCGGCCTGGCTGAAGGCGCACTACCCGGCGCACTTCCTGGCCGGGGTGCTCACCCACGACCCGGGGATGTACCCCAAGCGGCTGATCCTCGACGACGCCCGGCAGTTCGGGATCGCCGTGCTCGGCCTGGACGTGAACGCCTCGGAGAAGACGTACGTCGTGGAGCAGATCGACCCGGCAGAGGCGTCGGTCCGGGCGTTCGACGACAACGCCGCCGGCGAGCGCCCGGACGGCGCGTACGGGATCCGGCTGGCGCTGTCGGAGGTGAAGGGCATCTCCGAGGCGGAGGTGGACCGGATCGTCGCCGCTCGGCCCTACCACTCGCTCACCGACTTCTGGCACCGTGCCCGGGTCTCCCGCCCGGTGGTGGAGCGGCTGGTGCTCGCCGGCGGGTTCGACACCGTCTACGGGATCGGGTCCCCGGTCGCGGTCCGCCGCCGCAACCGGGTGACCCGGCGTGACCTGCTGCTACAGGTGGCCGACCTGGACCGGCACACCCGGGCCCTCGAGCGGGCCGGCAACCGCCGGGCGGGCAGCCGCGGGCCGAGGCCGTCGGGACCCGCGGCGCGCGCGTCCGAGGCGTCCCGACGGAACAGCTCCGACCCCCGCGAGCGCGACGGGTCGCCGGCGCCCGGGTCGGCGGTGCCCGGGTCGGCGGTCCGGGTCGCGGGCGGGCCCGGCGAGACCAGGCCCCGGGGGGTCTGGGAGCAGGCGTCCCGGCAGTCCCGGGCGACCCAACCCCCGGCCCGGGTGGACTCCGTGCAGCTCGCGCTCGACCTCGGCGACGCGCCGGCCGACGGCGAGGCCAGCGGCCTCCCGGAGATGAGCGCCGCCGAGCGGGTCCGGGCGGAGCTGGAGATCCTCGGGCTCGACGTGAGCCGGCACGTCGTGGACTTCTACGCCGGGTTCCTCGACGAGCTGGGGGTGACCCGGTCGGGTGAGCTGCTCTCCCGGCGCAGCAAGTCCGACCTGCTGGTGGCCGGGGTGAAGGTCGCCACCCAGACGCCGCCGATCCGGTCCGGGCGCCGGGTGATCTTCCTGACCCTCGACGACGGCACCGGGCCCGTGGACGCGACGTTCTTCGAGGACGTGCAGGGTCCCTACGCGGCCACCGTCTTCCACTCCTGGCTGCTGGTGGTCCGCGGTGAGCTGCGCCGCACCGGCCGGCACGGGGTCTCGCTGCGGGCCACCGCCTGCTGGGAGCTCCCCGCCCTCTACCAGCTCTGGCAGCACGGCGGGATGCCGGCCGTGCGGGCCTTCATGGCGGAGGTGCCGGCCGGGTTCGCCGACCCCGCCGGGGTGGGGGAGGACGCGGTCGCGGGCGCCGCCGAGAGCCGGTCCACCCGTCCGGTGGTCGCCAGGCCCGGCGGGAGCACCGGCAGCGCGGCCGGGGGGATGGGCCGCCGGCGGGTGCTGGTGCACTCCAGCGGGTTCACGATGTCGCCCTACTCCGACATCCGGCCCGCCGGTGAGGACACCAAGACCGCGCCGCGCAAGCTCTGGCACTCCTCGCCGGGGAGCTCCGGTGGCTGACCGCGGGGCTGACCACCGGGCTGACCACCGGGCTGACCGCGGGGCCGACCACCGGGCTGACCGCGGGCAGGCACCGCTCACCCCCGGGCCGAGCGGTGGCCTAGGGTGGGCGCCATGTCGGGTGAGCAGCGGGCCGGTCGCACCAGCATGCAGCGGCGCAGCGCCGCCCGCACGGCCGTGGTGTGGGATGCGCTGCGCGACGTCCTGGGCTCCGTGCCCGACGCCCCCGCCCGCTCGGTCCTCGACATCGGCGGCGGCACCGGCGGGTTCGCCGTCCGGGTCGCCGAGCTCGGGCATCGGGTCACCGTCGTCGACCCCAGCCCGGACGCCCTGGCCATCCTGGTCCGCCGCGCCGAGGAGAGCGGGGTCGCCGACCTGGTCACCGGCCTCCAGGGGGACCTGGCGAGCCTGCCCACCCTGGTCGCCGCGGGCAGCGTGGACGCCGTGCTCTGCCACGGGGTCCTCGAGATCGTGGACGACCCCGCCGGCGCGCTGCGCACCCTCGCGCAGGTGCTTCGGCCGGGCGGCGCCCTCAGCCTGCTCGTCAACCAGCGCCACGCCGCGGTGGTCACCCGGGCGATGGCCGGCCACTTCGGCCAGGCCCGCGCCCTGCTCGACGCGCCGGAGGAGCCCGGGGCGGCCGAGCACGGCGGGTCGGGCCGCCGGTTCACCGCGGACGAGATCGCCGCTGTCCTCGACGACACCGGCTTCGACACCCAGGCGATGCACGCGGTCCGGGTGTTCGTCGACCTGGTGCCGAGCTCCCTGGTCGACCTCGAGCCGGGAGCGGCCGGGGCCCTGGTCGAGCTCGAGCAGGCCGTCGCGGCCCGGCCCGAGTACCTCGCCCTCGCGACCCAGATCCACACCCTGGCCACCCGGCGCTGACCAGCACCGCCCGTTCCCGGGGCGGCGACGCGGCCGGGGGACGCCGTGAGACCCGACCTCGCCGAGGCGTCCCGGGACTGCCCGATCCTGCACGTGGACATGGACGCGTTCTACGCCTCGGTCGCGACCCGGGACCGGCCCGACCTCCGGGACGTTCCGGTGCTGGTCGGTGGCGGCCACCGCGGGGTGGTGCTCTCCGCGAACTACCTCGCCCGGGAGCACGGCATCCGCTCGGCGATGCCGATGATGCGGGCCCGGCGGCTGTGCCCGCAGGTCGTCGTGCTGCCGCCCGACTTCGAGACCTTCGCCCAGGTCTCCAGCTCGGTGATGGAGACCTTCCGGCGGGTCACCCCGGTGGTCGAGGCGCTGTCGCTGGACGAGGCGTTCCTCGACGTGTCCGGGTCGGTACGCCGCCTCGGGACGCCGTACGCCATCGCCGAGGGGCTGCGCGCCCGGATCCACGACGAGCAGGCGATCACCTGCTCGGTCGGGGTGGCCCGGACCGTCGCGGTGGCCAAGCTCGCCAGCAGGCGGGCGAAGCCGGACGGGATCGTGGTGGTGCCCCCGGCCGCGGTCACCACCTTCCTGCACCCGCTCGACGTCGGCGAGCTGTGGGGAGTGGGGGAGAAGACCGCGGCGGTGCTGCACCGGCTCGGCCTGATGACGGTCGGCGACCTCGCGCACACCCCGCCGACAACCCTGCAGCGGGCGGTGGGCGCCGCCCTCGGGTCCCAGCTGCACCAGCTGGCCTGGGGCCAGGACCGCCGGGTGGTCACCCCGCGCCGGGGCCCGGACGAGCCCGACAAGAGCATGGGTGCCGACGAGACCTTCGGGCGGGACACCGACGACCCGGAGGTGATCCTGCGGGAGGTGCTGCGGCTCTCGGCCAAGGTCACCACGCGGATGCGCACCGCCCAGGTGTCCGGCCGGACGGTGACCTTGAAGGTGCGGTTCGCCGACTTCACCACGATCACCCGTTCCAAGACGATGGCCGAGGCCACCGACGTGACCCAGGAGATCTACCGGACCGCCGCCGACCTGTTTGCGGCCCTGGGCCTGCAACGGGCCCGGATCCGGCTGGTCGGGGTCAGGGTCGAGGGGCTGGTCCCGCGGTCCACCGTGCAGCACCAGCTGGTGCTCGGGGAGCGCGAGCGCGGATGGCGCGACGCCGACCGGGCGGTGGACCGGGCCGCGCTCCGGTTCGGCACGTCGGCGGTCCGGCCGGCCTCGCTGCTGCACGGCGGCAGACCCTGACCGGGCCCCCAAGCCTGCACCCCGACGGGTGCTGCCGGCGCCGCCGGCGCTGCGTCCGCCCCGGCCCTGGCTCGTGCGCGCACGGGTGCGGCAGCTGTGGATGAGTCCCACGGTCGGGGGTGTGCCCGGTTTACCCTGCAGTGGTCACGGGCATGGGGGTCCGGGTGGGGGGAAGGGAAGTCACGATGGGCGTGGGAGCCCGCGGGGGAAGAGGAACCGGTGCGAGCGGAGGAGACGAGCCGCCGCTCCCCGGCGTCGCCGGCATGGTCTCGAGCCTGCGTGACGTGACCACGGAGACCGAGGCGCGGGGGCGGCTGCGGGCGTCGGAGGCGCTGTTCCGCGCGATCGCCAGGACCGCCCAGGAAGGGATCATCGCGCTCGACCCGGACGGCGCGGTGCTGTTCGCCAACGACACGATGGCCGAGATCCTCGGCGTCACCCCGGAACGGCTCCACGCCTCCGGTCCGGAGGCGGCGCTCGAGCCCGACGAGGCCCGACGCATGCTGCAGCGGCTCGGTTCCCGGGGGTCCGTGGGCCCCGAGCACTACGAAGCCGACTACCGGCACCCGGACGGGGGCCAGCGCATCCTGTTCGTCGCGGCCAGCCCGCTCAACCACGACGACGGCACCCCGATCGGCTCGCTGGGGATGGTCTCCGACGTCACCGCGGCCCGCCGGGCGGAGGCCGAGCTCCGGCACCGGGCCCTGCACGACTCGCTGACGGGCCTGCCCAACCGGGCGCTGCTCGTCGACCGGCTGGCGATGGCCGCCGCCCGCCAGCATCGGGACGGCGCGCAGGGCCTGGCCGTGCTGTTCTTGGACCTCGACGACTTCAAGGTCGTCAACGACAGCCGCGGCCACGACGCGGGGGACCGGCTGCTACAGGCGGTGGCCGCCCGGCTCGAGCACGCCGTCCGGGAGACCGACACCGTCGCCCGCCTCGGCGGCGACGAGTTCGCCGTGATCTGCGAGGACACCGTCGCGGTGGACGCCGCGGCGGTCGCGGACCGGATCCAGGACGCGCTCGGCCGGCCGATCGACCTCGACGGCGAGCACCTGTACGCCAGCGCCAGCATCGGCATCGCGCTCTCCCCGCCGTACGGCGTCCCCGACCTGCTCCGGCTCGCGGACCTCGCGATGTACGACTCCAAGGCCGCCGGCCGCGGTCAGGTGACCACCTACGAGGGGGCCGAGACCGAGGGCGCGGCGCGGCGGCGACGTCCGGACTCTCCTTCGAGCGCGACCGGTCGGTCATCATGAGAGCCGGTGCCGACCCGGTCCGCCCGCGCCAGGCGACCTGTGCGGACCGGCGGCGCACGTCGAGTCGCTGCCGGCGCTGCCCCGCGACCTGAGCGGCTGAGCGACCCGGCGGGGCGTCCGACCCCGGACATGGGGACGGCCCCCGGTCCGTCTCGAGAACGGGCCGCGGGGCCGTCTGCCGGTCCATCGGGGGGCTGATGTTCCGGCTTCACGAGCAGCCGGGGGGCTGGCTGACCCGTGAGGTGGGGTCCTGCGCCACGCGGTCGCCGCTCCTCCCAGAACGACAACCGGCGTGATTCAGACACCAGGAACATCGGCACCCAAAGGGGTCAGTCTTGATAGTTCGACCGAACTATTTGTGGACCCTCCCTCCGGGCCTCTCCCTCCGGGGGACAGGGACAGGTCGGGCGTTCCGGTCGAAAGGTTGCGGAAATTGGGTCATGCTGGGGCTGATGTTGCGTCTCACAGGTATGTCCGACGGCGACGAGCAGAAGGGGTGACGGGGTCGTGAGCATGGAACCAGGTCACGACCTCCCCGGTCCCCGACCCGAGATCGAGGGTGCCGACCTGCACCTGCGCGACCTGCCGCTCGACGACCTGCGCAGGTACCGCCGCGGGCTCACCGACGAGGAGGAGCGGGTCTCCTACTGGCGGCGCCTGGTGCACGCGCGGGTCGACGTGCTGGAGGCGGAGGCGCACCACGAGCGCCCGCTGCGGCTCGACGAGCTGGTCCGGGTGCTGGGCGACACCGGCTCCGGGCGCAGCCGCAAGGCGCTGGTGCGGGTGCGTGCGGAGGAGGCGCTGCCGGAGCTGCCGGTCCTCGAGGAGATGTGGGTGACCGAGCTCGACCTCGACGACACCGGCGCGGTCCGCGCGGCCATCGACCGGCTGCGGGCCGCGGAGAGCAGGCTCACCGAGTACCGCCGCGCCCTGCACCTGCGCATCGACGAGGCGACCGCCGAGCTGATCGAGCGATACCGCGCCAACCCGGCGAGCGCCCTGGTGGCGCTGCGGCGCCCGCACACCCAGGCGGGGGGTCGGCTGTCGTGAGCCCTCCGGCCGAGGACGTCTCGCACGTGTGGAAGGAGTTCCAGGACACCGGGGACCCGGGCCTGCGCAACCGGCTGGTGCTGCAGTACGCACCCCTCGTCAAGTACGTCGCGGGCCGGATGCGGACCCGGCTCCCGGACTCGGTGGACGCGGACGACCTCGTCTCGGACGGGGTGCTCGGGCTGATGGACGCCATCGAGCGGTTCGAGCCAGACCGGGGGCTCAGCTTCCAGACGTTCGCGGTCCCCCGGATCCGTGGCGCAATCATCGACGGGATGCGGGCGATGGACTTCGTGCCGCGCTCCGTGCGCGACAAGCTGCGCCTGGTCCAACGGGCCCAGCTGGCGCTGGAGGAGCGGCTCGGACGCAGCCCCGACGACGAGGAGCTCGCCCGCGAGGCCGGCCTCCCGGTGGGGCACCTGCGCGACCTGGCCAAGCAGGGGTCGAGCAACCACGCCAACCTCGACGACTTCGACCTCGCCGACGAGCTCTCCAACGCGGCCGAGCACGTGGTCGAGGAGGGTGACGTGAGCGCCTCGCTGATGCGGGTGGTCGACGAGCTGTCCGAACGCGACCGGGTGATCATCGCGCTCTACTACTTCGAGGGGCTCACCCTCTCCGAGATCGGGCAGGTGCTCGGCGTCACCGAGTCCCGGGTCAGCCAGCTGCACCGCCGGGTCACCTTGACGTTGCGCTCCAAGCTGGTGGAGCTCACCTGAGCCCGCTCATCCGCGGCCGATGATTTTTCCGAGGTCGGGTACCGGTTGGCGAAACTGCTGCCTAGACTGAAGTCACGATCGTTGGCGGGAGGAAGCCGTGCCGCTCTCGGAAGAAGAGTTGCGTCTGCTCGAGCAGATGGAACGCGCGCTGGTCGCCGAAGACCCCAAGCTCGCCTCGACGCTGCGTGGCACGACCCTTCGGGCCTCGGCCCGCCGTCGCTCCTTCGTCGCCGCCGGCGTCTTCGTGGCGGGCGTGGTGGTGCTGATGACCGGCGCGGTGATGCAGCAGACACTCGTGGGCATCGCCGGGTTCGTGGTGATGCTCGTCTCGGCGTACGTCGCCCTCAGCTCGTGGCGAGGGCAGAACCAGACCCCCGAGCAGCGGCACCCGTCGGCGGGGTCGCACACGCCGTTCAGCGTGATCCAGGGCGGCCGGGCGCGCAAGCGCGGCCCGCGCGGCTCGCGGCCGCGGAGCTCTCAGCACTCCATCATGGAGCGCTTCGAGGAGCGCTGGCGGCGGCGCCGCGACCAGAACGGCCTCTGACCGGCCCACACCCGGGACCGGGTCAGACGGCGCGGGGTCAGACGGCGCGGGGTCAGACGGCGCGGTCGATGCCGGGATCGGACCCGAACGACGCGAGCCGTCCGGCCGGGCGCCGCGCCCCACTCAGCAGTGACCGCCACAGCGAGGTCGGCAGCCAGGTCGCCCGGGTACGGCGCGAGCGGCGCGCGCCGGCCCGCAGCGCCGCGACGCACAGCTCGGTGTCGCGGCGGACCTCGCCGCGGCCCGCCGACGGTGCGGAGGCACCGCGCGCGTAGCGGGCCCGCTCCAGCAGCCGCACCAGCCGGTCGAGCGCCTGCGCCGCCTCGGGGTTCGCGGCCGGACCCCGGTGCGGCGCCCCGGTGAGCGCGTCCGGCTCCGCGTCCGGGCTCCCGAACGACCGCACCAGGTCACGGGCCCGCGTCCGCAGGGTCACCTGGTCGTCCCAGGCCACGCCGAGGTCGGTGGCGGAGTCGCGCAGCTCGGCCCAACCGGCCTCGACCAGTGCCGCCGGTCCGGTCGCGCCGCTCCAGCGGGCCCGCCGCAGCCCGTCGCGGGCCAGGCGGGGGAGCGCCAGCGCGAGCAGCACCAGGAGCGCGCCGACGAACCCGACGAGCAGGCCCTGGAGGCCGCCGCGGGAGCCCGCCCCGCCGCCGCCCGCCGCGGTGCTCGGGGAGGCGCTCGGCTGGTCGAAGCGGTTCTGGCCCGGCGCCGAGGCCGAGGGGGTGTCGGTGGGCGTCTGCTGCTGCGGTAGCGCGCCGGGCCTGGTGTAGCCGGGCGCCTCGCCGGTCCGTGCCTGCGGCGTGGGCTCGAAGCGGACCCAGCCGACGCCCTCGAAGTACATCTCCGGCCAGGCGTGCATGTCGTGGGTGCTGTAGATGTAGGTGTGCGGGGCACCGCCGGGCGCGGGCCGCAGGAAGCCCACGGCGACCCGGGACGGGATCCCCAGGGTGCGGCCCATCACCGCCATCGCCGCGGCGAACTGCTCGCAGTAACCCACCCGGCTGCCCTTCCCGGTGCCGAGGAAGTGCACCAGCTCGTCGATCCCGTTCCCGGAGGCCCGCTTCAGGGAGTAGGTGAACCGGCCGTCCACCCGGAACCAGCGCTGCAGCCGCACCGCCATCTCGAACTTCGTCTCCGCGCCCGCGGTCACCTTGCGTGCCAGGTTGCGCACCGAGGCGGGCATGTTCTTGGGCAGCTCCGTGCCCGCCCCGTACACCGGTGCCGGGGCGGGGGAGGAGTTCACCAGCTCGAACGCGCTCGGCGTGATGTCGAGGGCGCGCAGGTGGTAGCTGATCCCGGCCGCGGTCTGGCCGTTGGCGGCGCTGACGAAGTCCAGGGTGCTCTGGTCGTACCGCCAGTCGCCGGGTGCCTGGATCGAGTGGACCGGGTACGGCGTCGGCAGCCACCGGGACCGGAAGTAGTCGCTGGTCTGGATCGTGTAGGACACCTTGGTCGTGGACACGTCCGGCGCCAGCCCCGGCGGGCGCGTGACCAGGCCGTCGGCGCGCTGGGCGACGGGGATGTCGCGACTCGAGGGGCGCCAGGTGGTGCCGTCGAAGTCGTCGAGCACGGAGATGCGCAGGTAGGACGGGTCGGGGTCGTTGGTGGTCACCCGGACGACCTCGACGTCGACGCCCCGGGTCAGGTCCCGCTTCATGTCGACGATCGGGTTGGAGATGTTGACCTGGCCGCCTCCGCCGCCGTGTCCGCTTCCGTTGCCGTCGAAGATGCTCGTCGCGAACGTGGGCACGACGACCGGCACCACGACGGCCAGGCCGGTGGCGGTGAGCCCGATCTTGCGCGCCGAGGACCACACCGCCTGGCCGCGCACGTTGGTCGCCTGGCTGTCGAAGAGCTTGCTGTCGGCGGCGAGCTGCTGCCCCCAGCGCGCCAGCCGGAGCGCCTCCTCGCTCGCGATCAGGAACAGGAAGCAGACCGCCGCCAGCACGAACTTCAGCCACGAGACTCCGCCGTCGAGGATGCTGACCGGGGCGGTGTAGACCGCGAGGAGGGGCAGCCCGGCCAGCGGGGCGCGCCGCAGCCCGCAGGCCAGGAAGTCGACCAGCACGGCGACCCCGCAGCCCAGGACCACCATCAGCGGGTCGAACTGCGGGACGCTCTTGGGGATCGGCGCGGCGTACTGGCCGGCGGCGATCGCCGCCTCGTGGACGGTGGCCACCGCCTGGTGCAGCGACCCGCCCGTCGGCACCCAGCCGCCCCAGGCCTCGGCGCCGGCCCAGCGATGGTCCAGCCACAGCGCGAGCAGCACGACCTGGGCCACCGCGACCAGGACCGCCGGCAGCCGGGTGACGCGCAGCAGCATGCCCGAGACCGCCACCAGCAGACAGCCGCTGAAGATCGGCACCAGGTAGCCGCTGGACCGCTCCGCGAAGTTGGTCCAGGCCAGCAGCGTGACCCAGGTGGTCAGCGCCGCCAGCGCGGACGGCAGCGCGGTGGTCGGCCAGTGCAGCCGCCGGGTGCCCATCACTGCCTCCCGCTCGGGAACAGCCGGCCGCGGGTCGCGGCCTTGTTCCGGGTCGACAGCGCCAGGTCCTGCCACACCGACGCGACCGGGTCCTGGGGTCCCACCGTGACGGCGCGCCAGCCGTGCGCCGTCAGCCAGGCGCCGGTGGTGCCGTCCCGCGGGCGCTCGCCGGCGGTCCACGCGGGCACGTCGAGCGCCATCGCCATCGCGGTGGCCGCCGAGTGCCGGATCCGGCTCAGGGCCGCCTTGTCGTGCTCGCCCAGCGCACCGAGCACCGCGATCAGCAGACCGGAGTGGCCGGCGTCGTCGACCCACCGGACGTCCAGGTGCGGATGGCCGATGTCGGCCACCACCGCCAGCGACTCCAGCAACGGGCCGGTCTCCGCGGCCAGGGCGCCGCGCTCGTGCCAGGAGCCGCCCTGCTCCTCGCCGGCAGCGGTGACCAGCCGCACGGCGAAGCCGCGCTGCACCAGGTGCACGGCCACCGAGGCGGCCAGCGAGACCGCGTGCTCCAGCGAGGAGGCGGCGCCGGTGCCGCGGTGGGCGATCCTGCGGTTGTCCAGGAGCAGGGTCGCCCGCGACTGCCAGGGCTGCTCCTCGCGGCGGACCATCAGCTCGCCCGCATGGGCGCTGCTGCGCCAGTGCACCCGGCGCAGGTCGTCGCCGCGTCGGTACTCCCGCACCGTGACGTCCTCGGCGCTGCCGCTGGCGAAGGCCCGCGGCCGGTTGTCCCCGGACCCGGTCCACACCCCGGACAGCGGGATCGGCGGCAGCGGCACCACCCTCGGCGTCACCACCAGGGAGGAGGTGCTCTGGAAGGTGCGGTCCAGCTCGACCATCCCGAACGGGTCGGACAGCCGCACGCGCATCGGGCCGATGGTGAACTTGCCACGCACGTCGGAGCGGATCAGGTAACCGACGCTGCGCTTCCAGCGCGGCCCCATCCGGTCCACGACGAAGCGTGGACGGGTGCCGAGGACGTAGGGGATCTGGTCCTCGAGCAGCAGCAACCCGGTGGGCATCCGGCCGTCGTTGGTCAGGTCGAGCTGGACCCGGGCCTGCTGCCCGGCGACCACCTGGGTCGGCGCCACCGAGCGCACCAGGCCGAGCCGGTAGCGGCTGCGACCCAGGAAGAACGCGGTGACCAGCGGCAGCAGCGCGACCAGGGCCCCGACCCGCAGCAGCGCGTCCTGGCCGAGCAGGATCGCGCACACCAGCGCGGTGCCGCCCGCCGCCAGGAAGGCCCGGCCGCGGGTGGTGAGGGCGGAAAGTGCTTCTCGCATGGCTGGTCGCGACCCGGACTCAGGTAGCGCTGCGACGGCTCTCGGGCATCGGGACGCCCGCGACGATCTGCGTGAGGGTGCCCTCGGTGCTGCGGCCGCTCATCGACGCCTCGACGCTGGACAGCATCCGGTGGGCCAGCACCTGGACGGCGAGGTCCTGCACGTCGTCCGGGATCACGTAGTCCCGGCCGGCGATCGCGGCCGCTGCCTTGGCCGCCCGCACCAGGTGCAGGGTGGCGCGGGGGGACGCCCCGAGCACCAGCTCCGGCGACCTGCGGGTCGCGGTGGTGATCGCCACGGCGTAGCGCTGGACCGCTTCGGCGACGTACACCTGCCCGACGATGTCGATCAGCTTGCGGATCTCGGCGGCGTCGGCGACCGGTTCGAGGTCGTCGAGCGGGTTGCTCCGGGTGTGCGAGTTGAGCATCGCGATCTCGGCCGCCTCGACCGGGTAGCCCATCGACACCCGGGCCATGAACCGGTCCCGCTGGGCCTCGGGCAGCGCGTAGGTGCCCTCCATCTCGATCGGGTTCTGGGTGGCGATCACCATGAACGGCGCCGCGAGGTGGTACGTCGACCCGTCGACCGTGACCTGGCGCTCCTCCATGCACTCGAGCAGCGCGGACTGGGTCTTGGGGGAGGCGCGGTTGATCTCGTCGCCCACCACGATGTTCGCGAAGATGCCACCGGGGCGGAACTCGAACTCGCGGCTGTCCTGGTTGAACACCGACACGCCGGTCACGTCGGAGGGCAGCAGGTCCGGGGTGAACTGGATCCGTCGCACCGAGCAGTCGATGGACCGGGCCAGCGCCTTGCTGAGCATGGTCTTCCCCACGCCGGGGACGTCCTCGATCAGCAGGTGGCCCTCGGCCAGCAGCACCACCAGCGCGAGCCGGGAGACCTCGGGCTTGCCCTCGATGACCTTCTCGATGCTCGCCCGGATCCGCCCGCCGACCCGGGCCAGGGTGTCGAGGTCCGCGCCTTCGCGTTGAACCGCTGCGCGACCTGCCGGTGCCTGCTCCTCCGTTGAGCTCACGCTCTCCTCTTTCGTCTCTCCGGACCGCATGACGGCGCGCGGACCGGTCCCTCATCCGTGCCTGTAGTCAACCTCATGCGCTGGGGGCTGTCACCGATCTGCCGGATCGGGCCGGACAACCGACACCGAATCGTGGCCGGTTCGCCGGGCTTCCCCCGCTTTCCGCCCACCGCTCCGGAACCGGGTTCCTCCGCGCCGCCCCACCCGGGCCCTCCACTTTCCCCCCACTCCGCCCCACGCCGTCGCCCGCTCGCCCGGCCGCGCGCCGGGATGCACCGGGAAACCGCAGGTCAGCGGCGGGATGCGCGGCGCGCGCCACGGTTCGGGCCCGGCCGTCGCGGCGGCCGCGGAGCGCCGCAGGAATCGCGCTGCGGAAATGCCGAATATGGTTGACGGTGGGGTGAAGTGGCGTACAGTGGAGCGCAGTGGGGGAGAGGGTCGATCCTCGCGGCGAAGGCAGGGGAGGTGCCAGATGTTCTTCGGCACCTACACGCCCAAGCTCGACGACAAGGGCCGGCTCTTCCTCCCGGCGAAGTTCCGTGACGAGCTTGCGGAGGGACTTGTGGTCACACGGGGTCAGGAGCGCTGCCTCTACGTGTGGTCGATGGACGAGTTCGGCAAGCTCACGGAGCGGCTCCGGGAGGCCCCCGTGACGAACAAGGGCGCTCGGGACTACGTCCGGATGTTCTTCGCCGGCGCCTCGGACGAGACGCCGGACAAGCAGGGACGCATCACCATCCCGCCGATGCTGCGGGGCTACGCGTCGCTGACGAAGGACTGCATCGTCATCGGCGCGATGAACCGGATCGAGATCTGGGACGCCGCGTCGTGGCAGACCTACTCCGACGAGCAGGAGCAGGCCTTCGCGGACCTGTCCGAGGAGGTCTTCCCGGGGGTCTGACCGGGAGGAAGCAGCAGCACCACAACTCAACACCGGACCGGTCGAGTCGCAGGACGAGGTCTCACGTCCGCTCCTCTTCTGCCTTCTGGCACACCTTCCCCGGTGCCAGACGGCAGCTTCCCAGGGAGCGAGCGGGCGGGGACCTGGTCAGGCGAAACCACACGGTCCAGCCACCACACGTCATCTCGAGGGGTCGAGTTCCATGAGTGTCACGTTCTCCGGGCAGCTGTCCGGACAAACCGCGCGGCGGGTCCGCCACGAGGTCAGGGACGGCGTCGCTGTGGTCGCGTTCTCGGCCGTGGCCTCCTCGGCGCTCGCGGTGACGCTGATGCTGCTCGTCCACCTGGTCGGCTAGGCGGACACCGATGAGCGCTCCCCACGTCCCGGTCCTCCTCGACCGGGTCGTTTCGTTGCTGGCCCCCGCGCTGGCCGACCCGGGTTCGGTGCTGGTCGACGCGACCCTCGGCCTCGGCGGGCACACCGAGGCGGCGCTGACCCGGTGCCCCCAGGCCCGGGTGATCGGGATCGACCGGGACGCCCACGCGCTGGAGCGTTCCCGGGAGCGGCTGGCGCCGTTCGGCGAGCGGGTCGCCTTCGTGCACGCCGTGTACGACGAGATCGCGGACGTGCTCGACGACCAGCGGCTGGACCACGTCGACGCGGTGCTGTTCGACCTCGGCGTCTCGTCGATGCAGCTCGACGTCCGCGAGCGCGGCTTCGCCTACGCGGAGGACGCCCCGCTCGACATGCGGATGAACGACACGACCGGGCCCACCGCCGCGGATGTGCTGAACACCTACGCCGTCGCGGACCTGGCCCGGATCCTGCGCGACTACGGCGAGGAGCGGTTCGCGCGGCGCATCGCCGAGGCGGTCGTGCGAGAGCGGGCCCGGGAGCCGTTCACCCGGTCGGCCCGGCTCGTCGAGCTGCTCCGGGAGGCGATCCCCGCGCCGGCCCGTCGTACCGGCGGGCACCCCGCGAAGCGCACCTTCCAGGCGCTCCGGATCGAGGTGAACGACGAGCTGTCGGTGCTGCGCCGGGCGCTGCCGGCGGCGATCGACGCGGTGCGGGTCGGCGGCCGGGTCGTCGTCATGTCCTACCACTCGCTGGAGGACCGGCTGACCAAGCAGGCCTTCGCGCGGGGCACCACCAGCGACCTGCCTCCCGACCTGCCGATCGTGCCGGAGGGGCACGAGCCGCCGCTGCGCCTGCTCACCCGGGGCGCGGAGAAGGCGTCGGCCGAGGAGATCGCCGAGAACCCACGAGCAGCCTCGGTGCGCCTGCGCGCCGTGGAACGAGTCAGAACGGGAGCAGTCGCATGAGCGCGTTGGTGAACCAGGCCCGGAGCCGTGTCCCACGATTCGCCGAGGCCGCGGTCGAACGTGCCCGCCTCACCGTGGTGCCCCGCGCCTCCCGACGCAGCGCCCGGGTGCCGTTCGTGACGCTGGTCTCGCTGCTGCTCGTCCTCGGCGTCGCCGGGCTGCTGTACTTCAACACCTCGATGCAGCAGGCCTCGTTCACCGCCACCTCGATGGAGGAGCGGGCCCAGGTGCTCGACGCGAAGGAGCAGTCCCTGCAGATGCAGCTCGCCCGGCTGCGCGACCCCCAGCGGGTGGCGGTGCAGGCGAAGCGGATGGGGATGGTCCCGCCGAGCAGTCCCGCGTTCATCCGGCTCTCCGACGGCAAGGTGCTCGGCAAGCCCGCGCCCGCGACGCCCGAGAACGCGATGCGGGTCAAGCCGCTGCCCACCCGCAAGCCGTTGGACCTGCGGCCGTCACTGGTGATCGCGCCGACTCCGGTGGTCAAGAAGCACCCGCACGGCGCGGCGTCACGCGCGCACCAGCACCGGGGCGGTACAACTTCCCACAAGAAGGACCACGCAGGACGCCGGCAGGGGGGCTCGCGTTGACGCAGGCTAGGCGGCCCCGTCCCGCGCGGCCAGGACCACGTCCCCGGCCGCGCCGCCGGCCCCGTCGTTCGCTGCGCGGCGCCTCGCTGCTGCGGCTGCGCGTGGGCTTCATCGTGATCGCGATGGTGGTCTCGGTGTTCGCCGCCCGCCTCTTCCAGCTGCAGGGCGTGGACGCGCAGGCCTACGTCGCCCGCGCGCAGGCCGAGGGTGTGGTCACGGTGACCCTGCCCGCGACGCGCGGACAGATCACCGACCGCAACGGGGTGCCGCTCGCGGAGTCCGTGGACGGACTGATGCTCGTCGCCGACCCGACGCTGACCAAGAAGCACGCCAGCGCGATCGCGAAGATCCTGGCCCGGCGCCTCGACGTGGACTACTTCGACGTGCTCGGCCGGCTCCGCAAGCCGGACACGCACTTCCAGTACCTCGCCCGCCGGGTGCCGGCCGCCCAGGCACGGGCGGTGGTGGCCGAGGTCGACGCCCGCGGGTTCAAGGGCATCGACACCCGCCGCGACCCGGTGCGGGAGTACCCGGCCAAGGACGTCGCGGCCAACCTGGTCGGCTTCATGAACGCCGAGGGCGACGCCGGCGAGGGCGCGGAGCTGATGTTCGACAAGATGCTGTCCGGCACCGACGGGTCGGCGACCTACGAGCAGGGCGGGGGCAACCGGATCCCGCTCGGCGACAACAGCACGGTGCCGCCCCGGAGCGGCCACGACGTCGCGCTGACCATCGACCGCGACGTGCAGTGGTACACCCAGCGGGCACTGCGCACCGCCGTCCAGGGGTCCGCAGGCGAGTCGGGGGCGGCGGTCGTGATGGACAGCCACACCGGCGAGCTGCTCGCGCTCGCGGACTACCCGACCTACGACGCCAACCAGCCCAGCCAGTCACCGGAGGGCGACCTCGGCTCCCGGGCGCTGCGCGACGTCTACGAGCCGGGCTCGGTCGAGAAGGTGCTGACCACCTCGGCGCTGCTGGACGCGCACAAGGTCACCCCGCACACCCAGATCGTGGTGCCGCCCGTGGTGCACTCCAGCGACCGGGTGATCCACGACGACTACGCCCACGGCACCTTGCACCTGACGCTGACCGGGGTGCTCGCCAAGTCCTCCAACATCGGCACCGTGCTCGCGGATCGCCAGTTCAAGGCCAAGCAGCTCTACACCTACCTGCGCAAGTTCGGCCTGGGCAGCCGCACCGGGGTCGGCGTGCAGGGCGAGTCGCCCGGGGTGCTGCCGAGCTGGCGGCACTGGCGGGAGATCAACCAGGACAACATCGCGTTCGGCCAGGGCGTGGCGGTGAACGCGGTGCAGATGGCCGCCGCCGTGAACACCATCGCCAACGGCGGCGTCTGGGTGAAGCCGAGCCTCGTGAAGGGCCGGGTCACCACCGCGCAGGGCGAGGTCGTCGGGTCGGGGACCTCCACCCGGCACCGCGTGGTCAGCGCGCGGGCGGCCCGGCAGGAGGCCCGGATGATGGAGGCGGTGACCCAGGACGGGGGCACCGCGCCGATGGCGGCGATCCCGGGCTACCGGGTGGCCGGCAAGACCGGCACGGCGCAGCGGGTCGGCGCCGAGTGCCACTGCTACGACGGCACCCACACGGTCTCCTTCGCCGGGTTCGCCCCCGCGGACTCGCCGCGCTTCCTGGTCTACGTCGTGGTGCAGAACCCCCGCAACGGCGGTTTCGGCGGCACCACCGCGGGCCCGGTGTTCCGCGAGGTGATGAGCTACCTGCTGCAGAAGTACGCGGTGCCGCCGACCGGGAAGCCCGCCCCCAAGGCGAAGCTCGAGTGGTGAGGGCGGTCCCGGGTGGAGCCGCGCGGCGGGCGGCGGGAGCGGTCCTAGTACCCTCTCCCGCGTGCCCGACGTGATCCCGACGCGACCCAGCGCGCCCCCGGAGACCCCGTTGCGCACCGTGGCCGGGTGGCTGGGCGACACCCTCGTCGAGGTGCTCGGCGCGGCCGACGACGTCGCGGTCACCGGCCTCACCCTGAGCTCGCAGCGGGCCGTTCCCGGCGACCTCTACGTCGCCCCGGCGGGCACCCGCGCGCACGGCGCGACGTACGCCGCGCAGGCGGTGGAGGCCGGCGCGGTCGCGGTGCTCACCGACCCGGCCGGCGCCGCCCTGTGCCCCGAGATCGGGGTGCCGGTGCTGGTGGTGGACCGGCCGCGCCAGGTGCTGGGGTCGCTGGCCGCCCACGTGTACGGCGACCCGGCGACCGCCCTGCGGCTGGTCGCGGTGACCGGCACGCAGGGCAAGACCACGACCACCCGGCTCGCGGAGGCCGCGCTCACCGCCGCGGGGGTGCCCGCGGCCGTGATCGGCACCGTGGGGACCCGGGTGAACGGGACCGACGTGCAGACGTCGCTGACCACCCCGGAGGCGCCCGACCTGCACGGGCTGTTCGCGGTGATGCGGGAGCACGGTGTGGTGGGCTGCGCGATGGAGGTGTCCAGCCACGCGCTCGTGATGGGCCGGGTCGACGGGGTGGTCTTCGACGTGGCCTGCTTCACCAACCTGGGCCGCGACCACCTCGACTTCCACGCCGACGTGGAGGAGTACTTCGCCGCCAAGGCGTCGCTGTTCACCCCGGAGCGCGCCCGCCTCGGCCTGGTCAACGTCGACGACGAGCACGGCCGCCGCCTGGTCACCGAGGCGACCGTGCCGGTGCGGACCTTCTCCGCCTCCGGCGCCGACGCGGACTGGCGCGCGGTCGACGTACACCTGGAACCGACCGGGTCGACGTTCACGGTGCTCCCGCCCTCCGGCGAGCCGTTCGCGGCGCGGGTGCCGCTCACGGGGGACTTCAACGTGGCCAACGCGCTGTGCGCGATCGCGGGCCTGGCGGAGGCGGGCTTCGACCCTCGTGGGGTGGCCGACGCGATGGCGACCTCCGGCGGGGTCCCCGGCCGCCTGGAGCAGGTGGACGCCGGGCAGGACTTCCTGGCCGTCGTCGACTACGCGCACAAGCCGGACGCGGTCGAGGCGGCGCTCACCGCGCTCCGGCCGCTGACGAAGGGTCGGCTGATCGTCGTGATCGGTGCCGGCGGCGACCGGGACACCGGCAAGCGTCCGTTGATGGGGGAGGTCGCGGGGCGACTCGCGGACGTCCTCGTGGTCACCGACGACAACCCGCGCACCGAGGACCCGGCGGCGATCCGGTCCGCGCTGCTGGCCGGGGCCGGGCGGGTCCCCGAGGAAACCCGTGCCGTCGTCCACGAGCAGGGGGACCGGCGCGCGGCGATCCGGCTCGCGGTGTCGCTGGCAGAGGCCGGGGACACGGTGGTGGTGGCCGGCAAGGGACACGAGGCGGGGCAGGAGGTGCACGGCACCGTGCACCCGTTCGACGACCGGACCGTGCTGGCCGAGGAGATGAGGACCCGTTGATCCCGATGACCCTGCCGGAGATCGCCGAGGTGGTCGGGGGCACCGTTCACGACGACACCGGGGTGACCGTCACCGGGCCCGCGTTCTACGACAGCAGGATTGCCGACGTCGGCGGGCTGTTCGTCGCGGTGGTCGGTGAGCGCAGCGACGGCCACGACCACGCGGCCGCCGCGCTCGACGCAGGCGCGGCCGCCGTGCTCGGCAGCCGGCCGGTCGGGCTGCCCGCGGTCGTGGTGGCCGACCCGCTCGACGCGTTGGCCAGGCTCGCCCGGCACGTGATCGGGAGCCTGCCGCGCACCCGGGTGGTCGCGCTGACCGGCTCGCAGGGCAAGACCAGCACCAAGGACCTGCTCGCCCAGGTGCTCGCCGACGCGGGCAGGACCGTCGCCACCCAGGGCTCGCTGAACAACGAGCTGGGCCTGCCGATCACGGTGCTGCGCGCCGAGCCGGCCACGGAGTTCCTCGTCCTGGAGATGGGGGCCCGCGGGATCGGGCACATCCGGCACCTCTGCGCGATCGCCCGCCCCGAGGTCGCGCTGGTGCTCAACGTGGGCAAGGCCCACGTCGGCGAGTACGGCAGCCAGGAGGCGATCGCCGAGGCGAAGGGCGAGATCGTCGAGGCGCTGCCGGAGGGCGGCGTCGCGGTGCTGAACGCCGACGACCCGCTGGTGGCGGCGATGGCGACCCGGACCCGTGCCGCGGTGCGCACCTACGGCGAGAGCCGGCACGCCGACGTGCGGTTCGGCGGCGTCGAGCTCGACGACCTCGGCCGCCCGGGCTTCGACCTGGCGGCGCGCGACTCGACCGTCCGCGTCCAGCTCCAGGTGGTGGGCGAGCACCACGCGGGCAACGCGGCCGCCGCGGCCGCGGTCGCGCTGGCCCTCGACCTCCCGCTCGACGCGGTGGCCGACTCGCTGGGCCGGGCGACCGCGCTGTCCCGGGGCCGGATGGAGGTGCACGAGCGGCCCGACGGCGTCACCGTGATCAACGACGCCTACAACGCCAACCCGGACTCGATGCGCGCCGGGCTCAAGGCGCTGGCCGCCATCGGCCGGCGCAGACCCGGCACCCGCACCGTGGCGGTCCTCGGTGAGATGCGCGAGCTCGGCGCGTCCAGCCGGGAGGAGCATGACGCGGTCGGCAGGCTGGCGGTGCGCCTGGACATCGGGCAGCTGCTGGTCGTGGGCGAACCGGCCCGCCCGGTGCACCTCGGGGCGAGCTTGGAAGGGTCCTGGGGCGAGGAGTCGGTGTTCGTGGAGGACAACGACGCCGCGCTGGCCTGGCTCCGCGCGCACCTCGCGCCCGGCGACGTGGTGCTGTTCAAGGCCTCGAACTCGGCCCGGCTCGGCGAGGTGGCCGAGACGGTGCTGGGCGAGGGGACCGGTCCGGACGACGCAGGGACCACGCAGTCGAGGGAGTCGAGCGGCGCTGCCGTCTCGGAGGAGGACACGAGCCGATGAAGGCAATCCTGCTTTCCGGCGGGCTGTCGCTGATCTTCACCCTGCTCGGGACCCGGCTCGCGATCCGGGTCCTGGTCACCAAGGGCTACGGACAGCTGATCCGCGACGACGGGCCGACCACCCACCACACCAAGCGGGGCACCCCCACGATGGGCGGGCTGGTGATCATCTGCTCGGTGGTGCTCGCGTACTTCATGGCCAAGCTGATCACCCAGGACGTGCCGTCGTGGTCCGGGCTGCTGCTGCTGTTCCTGCTGGTCGGCCTGGGCACCGTGGGCTTCCTCGACGACTACATCAAGATCGCCAAGCAGCGCAGCCTGGGGCTGCGCAGCAAGGCCAAGATGGCCGGCCAGACCCTGGTGGCGGTGATCTTCGGCTGGCTCGCGCTGACCCGCCCGGACTTCCGCGGGCAGACCCCGGCCTCGCACGGCATCTCCTTCATCCGGGACCTGCCGGGCTGGACACTGCCCGGGTTCCTGGTGGTGGTGCTGATCCTGGTGATGACCGCGGGGGCCAGCAACGCGGTGAACCTCACCGACGGCCTGGACGGACTGGCCACCGGCGCCTCCACGATGGTCTTCGCGGCCTACATGCTGGTGAACATCTGGCAGAACAACCAGTGGTGCGCGCTGAACCCCGGCCCGAAGTGCTACGAGGTGCGCGACCCGCTCGACCTGGCCGCGATCGCCGCGGCGCTCACCGGTGCCTGCTTCGGGTTCCTGTGGTGGAACGCTTCACCGGCGAAGATCTTCATGGGCGACACCGGCTCGCTGTCCCTGGGCGGGGCGCTGGCCGGGCTCGCGATCCTGACCCGCACCGAGTTCCTGCTCGCGATCCTCGGTGGCATCTTCGTCATCATCACGATGTCGGTGATCCTCCAGGTCGGCTACTTCAAGGTGTCCGGGGGCAAGCGCATCTTCCGGATGGCGCCGCTCCAGCACCACTTCGAGCTCAAGGGCTGGGCGGAGATCACGATCGTGATCCGGTTCTGGATCATCTGCGGCCTGTGCACCGCGGCCGGTCTCGGCGTCTTCTACGCGGAGTGGGTGGTCGGCACATGAGCCCGTCGGCACGCGACCTCGCGGCCCTGGGCCGCAACACGGGCTGGGACGGCGTGCACGCGGTCGTCGTCGGCATCGGCGTCTCCGGCTTCGCGGCCGCCGACAACCTGGCGCACGTCGGCGCACACGTCACCGTCCTCGCCGAGTCGGCCAACGACGAGCAGCGGGAGAAGGCGACCCTGCTGGAGATCCTCGGGGCCGACGTGCTGATCGGCCCGGGTGCCGTCACCACGCTGCCCGAACGGGTCGACCTGGTCGTCACCTCACCCGGGGTGCCCCCGACGGCGCCGCTGATCCGCTCCGCCGCGGCGCGCGGGATCCCCGTCTGGGGCGAGGTGGAGCTGGCCTGGCGGCTGCGCGACCCCGACCACCCCGGCGCCTGGCTCTGCGTGACCGGCACCAACGGCAAGACCACCACCGTGCAGATGCTGGACGCGATCCTGCGCGCGCACGGCTCGAACGGCGTCGCCTGCGGCAACGTCGGGCTGCCGATCGTCGAGGCGGTGATGGACCCCGAGCCGTACGACGTCTACGCGGTCGAGCTCTCCAGCTTCCAGCTGCACTACACCCACAGCATGTCCGCGCAGTCCGCCGCGGTGCTCAACGTCGCCGAGGACCACCTGGACTGGTACACCGGGCCGAACGGGATGGCCGACTACGCGGCGGACAAGGGCCGGATCTACGAGCGGGTGCAGCGCGCCTGCGTCTACAACGTCGCGGACCCGGTCACCGAGCGGCTGGTCCGTGACGCCGACGTCGTCGAGGGAGCCCGGGCCATCGGCTTCACCCTCGCGGTGCCCTCGGTCGGCATGGTCGGCGTGGTCGACGACGTGCTCGCCGACCGGGCGTTCATCGAGGAGCGCGACAGGAACGCCGCCGAGCTCTGTCAGGTCTCGGACCTGGCCTCTCCCGCGCCGCACTTCGTCGCGAACGCGCTGGCCGCGGCGGCGCTGGCCCGCTCGCACGGCGTCTCCACGCTCGCGGTGCGTGAGGGGCTGCGGACGTTCCGGCCCGACGGACACCGGATCGCCGAGGTCGCGGTGGTCGACGAGGTCCGTTACGTCGACGACTCGAAGGCCACCAACCCGCACGCCGCGACGTCCTCGTTGCAGGCGTTCGACCCGGTGGTGTGGGTGGCCGGCGGGCTCGCGAAGGGCGCCTCCTTCGACGACCTCGTCACCTCCGTGCGCGACCGGCTGCGGGCCGTCGTACTGCTGGGCCGGGACCGCGCCGTGATCGCGGACGCGCTCGCGCGACACGCCCCGGATGTACGCGTGATCGAAGTCGAGGGCGGGGACACTTCTGTCATGGACCGCGTCGTCGGGGCGGCCGCGGAGCTGGCTCAGCCAGGTGACACCGTGCTGCTCGCGCCGGGGTGCGCGTCCATGGACATGTTCGCGAACTACGGTGCTCGCGGGGATGCCTTCGCGGAAGCGGTCCGCCGCCTGCGCGACCGTTGAGGCGGGACCAGGGCATCACCCCGCCGGGCGGGGAGGGCCTCAGTGACCACCACGGCGGGTGAGCGGCGCGGCGCCGCCGCGCGGGAGGCCGGGTGGCTGTCCTCGACCCGGCACTCGCTCGGGCACGCGCTGGACCGGCCGCTCACGTCGTACTACCTGCTGCTCGGCGCCTCGACGCTGCTGCTGACCATCGGGCTGATGATGGTGCTGAGCGCCTCCAGCGTCTACTCCTACAAGCAGTTCCACGGCAACAGCTACCACGTGTTCTTCAAGCAGCTGACCTGGGTGCTGCTGGCGCTGCCCACCGCGTTCGTGGCCTCGAGGCTGCCGCACCGGCTGCTGCGCGCCCTGTCCTGGCCGGCGCTGCTCGTGTCGATGGTGCTCATCTACCTCACCCAGACCAGCCTCGGCATGACGGTGAACGGCAACCGCAACTGGCTGTCGCTGGGTTCGCTGAGCATGCAGCCGTCCGAGGTCGCCAAGCTGGCGATGATCCTGTGGTGCGCGGACCTGTACGCACGCAAGGAGAAGCTGCTCCGGGACTGGAAGCACACCCTGGTCCCGATGGTCCCGGTCACCGGCGTGGTCATCGCGCTGGTGGTGATGCAGGGCGACCTCGGCACCGCCCTGGTGCTGTTCGCCATCGTGCTGGGCATGCTCTGGGTGGTCGGCGCACCGGGCCGGCTGTTCACCGGCGCCCTGGTCACCGTGTCGGTGCTCGCCCTCTACCTGGCCAGCACCAGCGCCGAGCGGCTGCAGCGGCTGACCAACTTCGCCGACCCGTTCAAGGACTACCAGGGTGCGGGCTGGCAGCCGGCGCACGGACTGTTCGCGATGTCCAGCGGCGGTCTGTTCGGCAAGGGCATCGGCGCCAGCCAGCAGAAGTGGGGGAGCCTGCCGGAGGCGCACACCGACTTCATCTTCGCCGTGCTCGGCGAGGAGCTCGGGCTGATCGGCACGCTGCTGGTGCTCGCGCTGTTCCTGACCATCGCCTACGCCGGGATCCGGGTCGCGGTGCGCACTAGGGACCCGTTCGTGCGCTACATGGCGGCCGGCATCACGATCTGGCTGACCTCGCAGATGATGATCAACGTCGGCATGGTGCTGGCCCTGCTCCCGGTGATCGGCCTGCCCCTGCCGCTGGTGTCCTACGGCGGCTCCTCGCTGCTGCCCGAGCTGGTGGCGCTCGGGCTGCTCGTCTCGTTCGCCCGCTCCGAGCCCGGAGCACGCGCGGCGCTGCGGGCGCGGCGCCGCCGCCGTACGGCAGCAGGGGTCACCGCGGGCGGACTGTCGAGGCGGGGAAGATAGGACCCATGAGAGTCCTTCTCGCCGGCGGCGGCACCGCGGGCCACACCTCCCCGTTGCTCGCCACCGCTGACGCGCTGCGGCGCCTCGACGACACGGTCGAGGTCGTCGCGCTCGGCACGCCCCGGGGGATCGAGGGCCGGGTGGTGCCGGAGGCCGGCTACCCGCTCGAGCTGATCCCCCCGGTCCCGCTGCCCCGCAGGCCCTCGGGAGACCTGCTGCGGGTGCCGGGCCGGCTGCGCGGCGCGATGAGGGCCGCCCTGGAGGTCCTCGACCGGGTGCGTCCCGACGTGGTGGTCGGCTTCGGCGGCTACGTCTCGGTGCCCGCCTACCTCGCGGCGCGGCGCCGCGGCCTGCCGATCGTGGTGCACGAGGGCAACGCCCTGCCCGGGATCGCCAACAAGCTCGGTGCCCGGCTCACCCCGCACGTGGCCACCAGCTTCCCCGAGACCCCCCTCCGGCACGCCGTCTACCTCGGGCTGCCGATCCGCCGGATGGTCTCCACCCTCGACCGTCCCGCGCTGCGCGAGCAGGCCCGGGGCACCTTCGGCCTCGACCCGGGACGCCCGACGCTGCTCGTGACCGGCGGCTCCCAGGGGGCACGCCGGATCAACCAGTCGGTGGCGGGAGCGCACGAGGCGTTCGCCGCCGCCGGTGTCCAGGTGCTGCACGTGGTCGGTCCGAACGGCGAGGCGTCCGTGGGCCGCGACCCCGGCCGGGCGCCGTACGTCGTGGTTCCGTACGTCGACCGGATGGACCTCGCCTACGCGGCCGCCGACCTGGCCGTCTGCCGGGCCGGCGCGAACACGGTCACCGAGGTCGCCGCGGTCGGCCTGCCCGCGGTGTTCGTGCCGCTGCCGATCGGCAACGGCGAGCAGGACCTGAACGCCCGCCCGGTCGTCGAGGCCGGGGGAGGGCTGCTGGTCCAGGACGGCGCGCTGACGCCCGAGTGGGTGGCGGCCACCGTGCCGCCCCTGGCCGTCGACACCGACCGGCTCTCACGGATGTCGGCGGCCGCCTCCGGGCTGATCCCGCGCGACGCGGACGACAAGCTCGCACGGCTGGTGCTGGCGGCCGCCCGATGAGGGTCCCGATCCCCGACGAGCTGCTGGCCGCGGACCGCCTCGGTCGGGTCCACTTCGTGGGCATCGGCGGGGCCGGCCTGTCCGGCATCGCCCGGATCATGCTCGCCCGGGGCATCGCGGTCAGCGGCAGCGACGCCAAGGAGTCCCGGACCCTGGAGGCGCTGCGGGCGCTCGGCGCTCGCTGCTACGTCGGCCACGACGCCACCCAGGTGCACGACGTGGACACGCTGGTCGTCTCGACGGCCGTCCGCGAGGACAACCCGGAAGTGGTCGAGGCGCTGCGGCAGGGGCTGCGGCTGCTGCCCCGCTCCGCCGCGCTGGAGTCGGTGATGCGGGGCCGTCGGGTGGTCGCGGTCGCGGGCACGCACGGCAAGACCACCACCACCTCGCTGCTCACCGTCGCGCTGCAGCACTGCGCGGCCGACCCGTCGTTCGCGATCGGGGGCGAGCTGAACGAGTCCGGCTCGAACGCCCACGACGGCAGCGGCGAGATCTTCGTCGCCGAGGCCGACGAGAGCGACGGCGCGTTCCTGGTCTACTCCCCGTTCGGGGCCCTGGTCACCAACGTCGAGGCCGACCACCTCGACAACTACGGCACCGAGGAGGCCTACCACGCGGCCTTCACCGCGTTCCTCGACCGGATCGACCCCGGCGGCTTCCTGGTCGCCTGCGTGGACGACCCCGGGGCCGCCGAGCTGGCCCGGC
The DNA here is from genome assembly GCA_963728775.1 of uncultured Actinomycetota bacterium. Lineage (GTDB taxonomy): Bacteria > Actinomycetota > Actinomycetes > Propionibacteriales > Nocardioidaceae > Nocardioides_B. The sequence continues at coordinate 129,820 of CAVSLP010000013.1, read as the reverse complement.
AGGCCCGGGAGCGCGGCCTGCTCACCGTCGGGGTGGGGGAGTCCGAGGCGGCGGACCTGCGCGCCGAGTCCCTGTCGTTCGAGGGGTCCCGGTCCACCTTCACCGTGGTCGACAACGGCCGTCGGCTCGGCGAGATCACCCTGCGGATCCCCGGTCGGCACTACGTGCTGGACGCACTCGCGGCGCTCGCCGCGGGGCTGCGGCTGGGCTTCGCGTTCGCGGACCTGAAGCGCGGCCTGGAGGCGTTCAGCGGCACCCGGCGGCGGATGGAGTTCAAGGGCGAGGGCGCCGGGGTCCGGGTCTACGACAGCTACGCCCACCACCCCAACGAGATCGCCGGCGACCTGCAGGCCGCCCGGTCGCTGGCCGGGGACGGCCGGGTGGCCGTGGTCTTCCAGCCGCACCTGGTCTCCCGGACCAAGATCTTCGGGCCGGCGATGGGGGCCGCGCTCGGGGCTGCGGACCAGGTCGTGGTGATGGACGTCTACGTGGCCCGCGAGGACCCCGAACCCGGAGTGAACGGCGCGCTGGTCGCCTCCCACGTGCCGCTGCCGCCCGACCGGGTGCGCTTCGAGCCGTCCTGGTCCGCCGCTCCCGCCGCCGTGGTGGAGCGGGTCGGCCCCGGTGACCTGGTGCTGACCCTGGGCGCGGGCGACGTGACCCTCGTCGGACCGGAGGTGCTCGAGCTGCTCGCCGAGCGGGCCGAGAAGGAGGCCACGGGTGAGGACTAGGACGGCCACCCGGCCCCCGGGGGACGAGGAGGACGAGCACACCATCCGGCAGGCCCGGCGCCGGTTCGCGCGCCGGCAGTGGGCCCGGCGGTGGCTGGCCTGGCGCAGCGTCGCGGTCGTGCTGCTGGTGCTCGGCGCGGTCGGCGTGCTGCTCTGGCTGGTGTTCTTCTCCTCGGTGCTCGCGGTCTCGGGCGTCAAGGTCGACGGCACCGCCGTGCTCGACCCCCGGACGGTGCGCCGGGTGGCCGCGGTGCCGCGGGGCACCCCGCTCGCGACCGTCGACCTGGACGCGATCACCGCCCGGGTGGAGGGGCTGGCCGCGGTGCAGAGCGTGGACGTGTCGCGCGCCTGGCCGAACAAGGTACGGATCCTGGTGCGCGAGCGCGAGGCCGTCGCGGTGGTCGACCGGGACGGCAAGCTGCGCGGCCTCGACGAGGACGGCGTGCTCTTCCGCGGCTACCTGTCCCGCCCGGACCTGCCGGTGATCCGGATGGCCCCGGGCACCCGCGCGGACGCCCTGGCCGAGGCCGCCCGGGTGGCGGGGTCGCTGCCGGGCGACCTGAGCGCGAGGGTGCGCTACGTCGAGGTGCGGACCGTGGACACCATCTCGCTGCGGCTGCGCAACGGCCGCACCGTGCTCTGGGGGAGTGCGGACGACTCGGCGGAGAAGGCCCGGGTGCTCGCGGTGCTGCTGCCGCGCAAGGCGTCCCTGTACGACGTCTCGGTGCCCGGGCAGCCGATCATCCGCCGCTGACCACTCCGCCGGCGGCGGTGCCGACAGGTGCCGACAGGTGCCGGCGCGGGCGAGCGGGGGCGAGCGGGGGTCGCGCCCGGGGCCGACATCGCTGCCAGGACAGGGAAATCTCGAAACTCGCGGCGCGCCTGCGCGTGTCGCTTGTAACGCCCCGGGGGCTCACCTAAGTTCATCCGCAGGCACGAGGTTGACATAACTATAACCCTCTACTTCAGGGTTAGGGTTCGTGGTTCAGCCTCGGGCAACTTCCCCGCCGACATACACCCGCCTGCCCTGCCGAGAGACACCCGCTCGGAGCACAGAGCAGCCAAGCAGCGAGAGGCACACTGCCGTGGCAGCACCGCAGAACTACCTGGCCGTGATCAAGGTCGTAGGTATCGGTGGAGGTGGAGTCAACGCCGTCAACCGGATGATCGAGGTCGGCCTCAAGGGGGTCGAGTTCATCGCGATCAACACCGACGCCCAGGCCCTGCTGATGAGCGACGCCGACGTCAAGCTCGACATCGGCCGCGAGCTCACCCGTGGCCTCGGTGCCGGCGCCAACCCCGAGGTGGGTGGCAAGGCAGCCGAGGACCACGCCGAGGAGATCGAGGAGGTCCTCAAGGGCGCGGACATGGTCTTCGTGACCGCCGGCGAGGGCGGCGGCACCGGCACCGGCGGCGCCCCGGTCGTCGCGCGCATCGCCCGCTCGCTCGGCGCGCTCACCATCGGTGTGGTCACCCGGCCGTTCGCCTTCGAGGGCCGCCGTCGCGCCAACTCCGCGGAGGAGGGCATCGCCAGCCTCCGCGAAGAGGTCGACACCCTCATCGTGATCCCCAACGACCGGCTGCTGTCCATCAGCGACCGCAACGTCTCGATCCTGGACGCCTTCAAGCAGGCCGACCAGGTGCTGCTGCAAGGTGTCTCCGGCATCACCGACCTGATCACCACCCCGGGCCTGATCAACCTCGACTTCGCGGACGTGAAGTCCGTGATGGCCAACGCCGGCTCGGCGCTGATGGGCATCGGCTCGGCCCGGGGCGAGGACCGTGCCGTCGCCGCCGCCGAGATGGCGGTCTCGAGCCCGCTGCTCGAGGCGTCCATCGACGGTGCGCACGGCGTGCTGCTCTCGATCGCCGGCGGGTCCGACCTCGGGCTGTTCGAGATCAACGAGGCGGCCGCGCTCGTCTCGGAGGCCGCCCACGCCGAGGCCAACATCATCTTCGGTGCCGTGATCGACGACGCGCTCGGCGACGAGGTGCGGGTGACCGTCATCGCCGCCGGGTTCGACGGCGGCATGCCGAAGCGCCGCGACAACGGCACCGTGCTCCGCCGCGAGCCGGCCCCGCAGCAGTCGCAGGCCGACACCCGCGAGGCGGCCTCCCAGGCCGCCACCCGGGCGCCCGCGGCCCGACAGGGCGGTCAGCAGGGAGGCCAGCAGGGCGGCCAGCCCGCGCAGCAGCCGGCCCAGCAGCCGACCGCCCGTCCGGTCGCCGGCTCGTCGGCCGGGACCGGGACGGCTCGTCCGGGTGGCGGCGAGCAGCCCGCGGCACCGCGTCCGCAGGGGCCCCCGGCGGCTGCCGGCCAGCCCAGCCAGCAGCAGCCGCCGCGACCGCCGCGCCAGGTCCAGTTCGACGACGACGAGCTGGACGTCCCCGACTTCCTGAAGTAGCGGTTGTTCGCCTTCCAGGGCGCGCGCGGGCGCGTCCAGGCAGCGTTCACGGACCGGCACGGTGGCGTGAGTGCCGGTCCGTACGCGTCGTTGAACCTCGCGGCCACCGGGGACGAGCGGCCGGAGACGGCGGCGCGCAACCTCGACCTGGTCGGCCGAGCCTTCGCCCGCGGGCACCAGGACCCGCAGGCCCCGCTCGAGCTGCCGCCCGGCATCCCCGTGCCGCGGCTGGCCCTGATGCACCAGGTGCACGGGGCCGACGTGCGCCGGGTCACCGCCGACGCGCTGGAGAGCGGGGACCCCGCGCCCGACGTGGACGCGCTGGTCACCACGGACCCGGGCGTGCTGCTGGTGGTCCGGGTGGCCGACTGCGTCCCGGTGCTCCTCGCCGACGGCGAGCGAGGCGTGGTCGGGGCGGCGCACGCCGGCCGTCCCGGGCTGGCCGCGGGGGTGGTGCCGAACGCCGTCGCCGCGATGCGCGACCTCGGGGCCGACCGGATCATGGCCTGGGTCGGGCCGCACGTGTGCGGTAGCTGCTACGAGGTGCCCGAGACGATGCGCGCCGAGGTCGCCGCCGCGGTGCCCGAGTCCTACGCCAGGACGTCCTGGGGCACTCCGGCCCTCGACATCGGCGCGGGCGTGCGGGCCCAGCTCGACGCCGCCGGGGTGGACGTGGTCGACGCGTCGCCGCGGTGCACCCGCGAGGACCCCGACCTGTACTCCTACCGGCGCCAGGGCGTCGAGTCCGGGCGGCTGGCCGGCCTGGTCTGGCTGCGCCCGTGAGCACCGCCCCGCGGCGCGACGAGATCGCGCGCAACCTCGGCCGGGTCCGGCAGCGGATCGCCGCTGCCTGCGCCGCGAGCAACCGCGCCGCCGACGAGATCACCCTGACCGTGGTCACCAAGTACTTCCCCGCGTCCGACGTCCGCCTGCTCGCGGACCTCGGGGTCACCGACGTGGGGGAGAACAAGCACCAGGAGGCCGCGGCCAAGGCCGCCGAGTGCGCGGACCTGCCGCTGCGCTGGCACTTCGTCGGCAACCTGCAGAGCAACAAGGCGGCCGCCGTGGCCGGCTACGCCGCCGTCGTCGAGTCGGTGGACCGGAGCAAGCTCGTCCAAGGGCTGTCTCGGGGTGCGCACCGCGCCGGGCGCACGCTCGACTGCCTGGTGCAGGTCAGCCTGGACCCGGCGGGGGAGGCGGGCGGACGCGGCGGCGCCCGGCCACCCGACGTCCGCTCGGTCGCCGAGGCGGTCGCCGCCGCGGAGGGGCTGCGGCTGCGCGGCGTGATGGCCGTGGCGCCGCGGGACGAGGACCCGGCCGAGGCGTTCTCCCGGCTGGCGGAGGTGGCCGACCAGGTGCGCCTGGTGGACCCCTCCGCGACCTGGGTCTCGGCCGGCATGAGCGCCGACCTGGAGGCCGCGATCGCGGCCGGTGCGACACACGTCCGCATTGGCAGCGCGGTGCTCGGACCGAGGCCGCCGCTCGGGTAGGGTCAGGCACGTAGCAGCGCCCCACCCGGGGGCGCAGATGTATTCGGAGGGCAAGAGTCATGGGCAGCGCGATGCGCAAGATGGGTGTCTACCTTGGCCTGCTCGAGGACACCGAACGCTACGACGACGAGTACTACGACGAGTACGACGAGCAGGCCCCGCGCGAGCGCGTCGAGCCGGCCCGCCCCACCCCCGTGGCCAACATCGCCGAGCGCCGTCGCCCGCACCCGGCCCCGGTCGACACCGTCGCCGAGCTGTCGCGCATCACCACCCTGCACCCGCGCACCTACAACGAGGCCCGCACCATCGGGGAGAACTTCCGCGAGGGCGTCCCGGTGATCATGAACCTCTCCGAGATGGACGACGCGGACGCCAAGCGGCTGGTCGACTTCGCCGCCGGCCTGGTGTTCGCGGTGCGCGGCACCATCGAGCGCGTCACGAACAAGGTCTTCCTGCTCTCCCCGCCGAACGTCTCGGTGGCCGCCGAGGACAAGCAGCGGATCGCCGAGGGCGGCTTCTTCAACCAGAGCTGACCGCGGCCGACCGGCCCGGACCGGCCAGGACCGGCCCTCGTCGAGCGGACACGCGAGGCCTGCTGACCCGGGCGCTTCGGGTTGCCGTCTAGAGTCTGCGTTGTGCGTACCGTCGGAGCGATTCTCGACCTGATCCTGTTCCTGTTCTTCATCCTGCTGATGATCCGGCTGGTGGTGGAATGGGTGCAGATGTTCGCCCGGTCCTGGCGCCCCAAGGGCCCGGTGCTGGTGGTGCTCGAGGTCGTCTACTCGATCACCGACCCGCCGATCCTGTTCGTCCGGCGGTTCGTGCCCCCGCTGCGGCTGGGCAGCGTGATGCTCGACACCAGCTTCCTGATCGTGCTCGTCGTGGTCTACCTGCTGCGCATCCTCGTCGCCACCATCTTCCTGTGAGCTGGCGTGGTTGTGACGGATGTGGCGCCGCGCGGGTATTCTTCGCAAGCCAGGACACGAAACGCCCCACTGGCTGCGACGGTGAACAATCGGAGTACGGTGGGCGTGAAGCGGCACCCGTGCCGCGCACATACGACGACTACGAACAAAGGGTGAGGTCATGCCGCTGACGCCTGAGGACGTGAGCAACAAGCGCTTTACTCCGGTCCGCCTCCGCGAGGGCTACGACATGGGCGAGGTGGACCAGTTCCTCGACGAGGTCGAGGCGGAGCTCGCACGGCTCACGCGTGAGAACGAGGACCTCCGGAGCAAGCTCTCTGCCGCGCAGCAGGGTGGCTCGGCTCCCGCGGCCCCCGCGCCTGTCCAGGAGAAGGCGCCGGAGCCGGTCAAGGCCCCCGAGCCGGCGGCTCCGGCTCCTGCGGCACCGACCGAGACCATCAAGGTCGCGACCGTGGCCGACGCGTCCAGCGCCGCCGCGCGGCTGCTCGAGATCGCGACCCGCAACGCCGACGAGCTCGTGGGCGACGCGAAGAACCAGGCCGACAAGATCGTCGGCGAGGCCCGCACCAAGGCGGAGCGCCTCGAGTCGGAGAGCAAGGTCAAGGCCGACCGGCTCGAGTCCGACGCCCGGACCCGTTCGCAGATGCTCGACTCCGAGACCGCCGAGCGTCGCCAGCAGCTGTTCGGCGACCTCGAGAAGGAGAAGGACAAGCTCAACGCGGAGGTGGAGAACCTCCGGTCCTTCGAGCGCGAGTACCGCAGCCGGCTGAAGAGCTACTTCCAGCAGCAGCTGGCCGCGCTCGACGGCAGCGGCGAGGGCGGCGTCCTGGCCAGCAGCGACCACGCCCCGAAGCGGCTCAAGTCGCTGCTCGGCGACGAGGAAGCCGGCAACGGCTGAGCCTCACCCCGCACTGACCTCACGCGAGGCCGGTGTCCCGACCCGTCGGGACACCGGCCTCGCGTGCTCCGCGCTCAGAGCTTGGTGACCGAGAAGGTCAGCCCGAGGTCCTCGTCGCGTACGACGGACCCGGTCGGTGTCCCGTCCACCGGGGCGACCGGCTCGTCGACGGGCGCGCCCTCGTGCATCTCGACCGCGAGCACCTCGTCGGCGACCAGCGGACCGTTCTCGCGCAGCGCCTCGGCGGTCTCGCCGGTGGCGCTCCAGGTCAGCGCGATCCGGTCGCTGACGTCGAAGCCGCTGTTCTTGCGGGCCTCCTGGACCAGCCGGACCACCTCGCGGGCGAGCCCGGCGCGGACCAGCTCCGGGGTGAGCTCGAGGTCGAGCGCGACGGTCTCGCCCTGCTCGTTCACCACCGACCAGCCCTCCCGGGGCCGCTCGGAGACGATCACCTCGTCGGGCAGCACCTCCACGTCCGCGCCGTCCACCGCGACCACGGCCCTGCCGTCGGTCTGCAGGGCCCGGGCGAGCGCGGCGGCGTCCGCGGCGGCGATCGCGCTCGCGACCACCGGGGTCTGCTGCGCGAACCGCTTGCCCAGCGCCCGGAAGTTGCCCTTGGCGGTGAAGTCGACCATCTGCTGGCTGTCCGCGCCCGCCGCCGAGAGCGGCTCCAGCGCCCCGATGTTCAGCTCGTCGGCGACCTCCGCGCGCAGCTCGTCGGTGAGCCGCGCGTGGGCCGCGGACCCGACCAGCGCGCGCCGCAGCGGCTGGCGGGTCTTCACCTTCGCGTCCGCGCGGGCGGCGCGGCCGAGCTCGACGAGCCGGCGGGCCAGCGCCACCCCCGCCGAGAGCTCCTCGTCCACCGCGGACTCGTCGAAGGCCGGCCAGGCGGACAGGTGCACCGAGTCCGGGGCACCGGGGTCCGCCGGGCGCACCACGTCCTGCCACACCCGCTCGGTGATGAACGGGGTGATCGGGGCCATCAGCTTCGTCACCGCGGTGAGGGTGTCGTGCAGGGTGGCCAGCGCGGCCGGGTCGCCCGACCAGAACCTGCGGCGGGAGCGCCGCACGTACCAGTTGGACAGGTCGTCGACGAACGCGGCGACCAGGTTCCCGGCCCGCTGGGTGTCGAACCGCTCCATCGCCTCGGTGACCCCGCCGACCAGCCGGGCCGTCTCGGCGTGCAGCCAGCGGTCCAGCACCGGCCGGTCCGCGACCGCCGGCGCCGCCGAGGACGGGTCCCAGCGGGAGGCCCGCGCGTAGAGCACGTGGAAGGCCACCGTGTTCCAGTAGGTCAGCAGCACCTTGCGGACCGTCTCCTGGATGGTGGCGTGGCCCACCCGCCGGGCGGCCCACGGCGACCCCGAGGCGGCCATGAACCAGCGGACCGCGTCCGCGCCGTGCTCCTCCATCAGCGGGATCGGCTCGAGGATGTTGCCCAGGTGCTTGGACATCTTCCGGCCGTCCTCGGCCAGGATGTGGCCCAGGCACAGCACGTTGCGGTAGGACGACCGGTCGAACACCAGGGTGCCGATCGCCATCAGCGTGTAGAACCAGCCCCGGGTCTGGTCGATCGCCTCGCAGATGAAGTCCGCGGGGTAGGCCTGCTCGAACCGGGTCGCCGACCCCGGCAGGTGCGGGTAGCCCCACTGCGCGAACGGCATCGAGCCGCTGTCGAACCATGCGTCGATCACCTCGGGGACCCGGTGCGCGTCCGCGCCGCACTGCGGGCACGCGAACGTCACCTCGTCGACGTACGGCCGGTGCGGGTCCAGGTCGGACTGGTCCGAGCCGGTCAGCGCCGACAGCTCAGCCAGCGAGCCGATGCACGTCTGGTGGTCCTCCGCGCACCGCCAGATCGGCAGCGGCGTCCCCCAGTAGCGGCTGCGCGAGAGCGCCCAGTCGATGTTGTTGTTCAGCCAGTCGCCGTAGCGCCCCCACTTGATGGTGTCGGGGAACCAGTTGGTGCGTCCGTTCTCGCGGAGCAGGGCGTCCTTGACCGCGGTGGTGCGGACGTACCACGAGGGCTGCGCGTAGTAGAGCAGCGCGGTGTGGCAGCGCCAGCAGTGCGGGTAGGAGTGCTCGTAGGCGAGGTGCCGGAACAGCAGGCCCCGGGAGGCGAGGTCCTTCACCAGGTCGGTGTCGGCGTGCTTGAAGAACTGGCCGCCCACCAGGGGCACGTCGTCGGCGAAGTGCCCGTTCGGCAGCACCGGGTTCACCACCGGCAGGCCGTAGGCCTTGCACACCAGCATGTCGTCCTCGCCGAAGGCGGGGGACTGGTGCACCAGCCCGGTGCCGTCCTCGGTGGTGACGTACTCGCCCAGCACCACGTAGTGCGTGCCGCCCTCGGTCTCCGGGAACTCCACGAGGTCGAACGGCCGCTGGTAGGTCCAGCGCTCCATGTCGCGCCCGGACACCTCGGCCTCGACGGTCCACCCCTCGCCGAGCACCTCCGCGACCAGCGGCTCGGCGACCACCACGGTCTCGGTGCCGTCGGTGGCGACCACGTAGCCGACGTCGGGGTGCACGGCCACCGCGGTGTTGGAGACCAGCGTCCACGGCGTCGTGGTCCACACCAGCAGGGCGGCGCCGGGGGAGTCGGCTGAGCCGGCGTACGGGCCGGAGGTGAGCGGGAACCGGACGTAGACGCTCGGGTCCGTCACCGTCTCGTAGCCCTGGGCGAGCTCGTGGTCGGAGAGCCCGGTGCCGCAGCGCGGGCAGTACGGCGCGACCCGGTAGTCCTCCACCAGCAGGCCCGACGCGTGGATCTGCTTGAGCGCCCACCAGACCGACTCGACGTAGTAGGGCTCCATCGTCCGGTAGGGGTCCTCGGTGTCGACCCAGTAGCCCATCCGCTCGGTCATCTGCTCGAACGCGTCGACGTGGCGCAGCACCGACTCGCGGCACTTGGCGTTGAACTCGGCCACCCCGAAGGCCTCGATGTCTCCCTTGCCGGAGAACCCGAGCTCCTTCTCGACGGCGAGCTCCACGGGCAGGCCGTGGCAGTCCCAGCCGGCCTTCCGCTCCACCTGGAAGCCCTGCATGGTCTTGAACCGGGGGAACACGTCCTTGAACACCCGCGCCTCGACGTGGTGCGTGCCGGGCATGCCGTTCGCGGTCGGCGGCCCCTCGTAGAACGTCCAGCGGGGGCGGTCCCCGGCCACGTCGAGGGACTGCTCGAAGGTCTTGTTGTCCCGCCAGAAGTCGAGCACGTCGTGCTCGAGGGCGGGGAGGTCCACCTGCGGGGGAACGGGGCGGTACTCGCTCACGTGGTCGTCCTTCGAACCGGTCGGTGCCGGGTCTCGGCAGCCGAGGGGGCTACGGGCCGAAGGGACGAGAACGCCGGCGTCCGGCCGCCGCTCCCGCGGTACCACCCTCCTTGGCGGTCCGCGCCCGGCGTGGGCCGCCCTCTCGTGAGGTCACCGCTGCCGGTTCTACCCGCCGTCCCCCGGCAGGGGCCACGACGCTCTTCCGGCGGCTCGGGGGTGATCTTCGCTCCGGACAACACCCCTGGGCTCACACCGTCCCCAGGTCGCTGCCGGCTGTGCTCGGAGCTACTCGTCCCGTCCACGCCTTGCGGTGCCTCAAGTCTGCCAGACGGGCGGGTGGCCGCTCACCCGGGTTTCTCCGCGGTCGTCGGACAAAGCCGACCTGTGCGACATCCGTCCGGAATCGGAGCGCTGTGAGACCTCCGGTGCCGCCGGTTGCTGATAGTTGCCCATGGATCTGCGCGTTCGGTTGTCTGGGCCCGACCGGCGGCATATCCTCACCGCACGCGTGTGGCTGACGCCACACGTCATTGTTGTTTTTCCGCTGGCTGTTGAGGGGGCCTCGCGTTCATGGCACGCACGACTGCGAAGAAGATCGCTGGGCGCACGGCCGCGGCCGCAAAGCGGGTCACCGCCCGGGCGACCCGCAAGTCGGCGGGCGGCAGCCGGCCGTCCACCAAGAAGTCCGCCGCGACCACGACGGCCGGCAAGCCGGCCGCCAAGAAGAGCTCCGCTCGCACGACCACAGCCAAGAAGGCCACGGCCAAGACCACCGCCAAGGCCCCCGCGAGGAAGACCCCGGCCAAGACCACCGCCGGGACCACCACGACGAAGAAGGCCCCGGCCAAGACCGCCGCCGGGACCACCACGACGAAGAAGACCCCGGCCAAGACCACCGCCGGGACCACCACGACGAAGAAGAGTGCCGCCGCGAAGTCGGGCAAGAAGAGCGCCGCTACGAAGAAGAGCGCGGCCAAGCCGGGCACCGCCAGGAGCGCGACGCCGGCCGCGAAGCAGGCTCCCGCGACCAAGCGGACCGCGAAGAAGGCTGCCAAGAAGAGCAGTCCTAAGAAGGGACCTGCCAAGAAGAGCAGTCCTAAGAAGGGCCCTGCCAAGAAGAGCACTGCCAAGAGCACTGCCGACAAGAGCACTGCCAAGGCCACCCCGGCCAAGGCCGCGAAGCCACCCGCACGGAAGGCGGCGTCCACGACGACGACCGCGAAGCGGGCGGCCGCACCGGCCACGAAGGTGTCCAGCAAGACGACCGCAGCAAAGAAGGCAACGGTGACCTCCACAGCAGCGAAGAAGACCGCCACGAAGGCGGCGGCAGGCAAGGCCGCGTCGCCCGCGGCCAAGGCCGCCCCGAAGAAGCTCGCGGTCAAGGCCGACGAGAAGCCCTGGACCGAGAAGGAGCTCGCGGAGGTGCGCGGCGAGCTGAACGCCGAGCGGGAGCGGCTGCGCTCGGAGCTCAACCTCGCCGAGGTCGAGCTCCACGACCTGATGCGCGACGCCGGCGACGGCGCGGGCAACGACCAGGCCGACGTCGGCTCCACCACGTTCGAGCGCGACCACGAGATGAGCCTGGCCAACAACGCCCGTGAGATGCTCGCCCAGACCGAGCACGCCCTCGAGCGGATCGAGGACGGCAGCTACGGCGGGTGCGAGCGCTGCGGGGAGCCGATCGGCAAGATGCGGCTGATGGCCTTCCCCCGTGCGACACTGTGCTTGTCATGCAAGCAGCGCGAGGAGCGTCGCTGACCAGCGACTCGTCCACCCCCCAGGCATCCGCAGCGGCTCGGCGACGACACCTCGGGTTGTTCGCGCTGGTCGCCGCCCTCGGCTACCTCACCGACCTGACCACCAAGATGGTCGCGGTCTCACACCTGAACCCGGGACACCCGGTGCCGGTGGTCGGGGACCTGCTCACCCTCTACATCGCGCGCAACCCCGGCGCGGCGTTCAGCACCGGTACGTCGTACACGCTCGGGCTGTCCGTGATCGCGATCGCCGCGGCGGTCGCGGTGCTGTGGACCGCGCGCCGGCTGGGCAGCACCGGCTGGGCCATCGGCCTGGGGTTCCTGCTCGCCGGGGTGCTCGGCAACCTGACCGACCGGATCTTCCGGCAGCCGGGGCTGCTGCACGGGCACGTGGTGGACTTCCTCCGGCTGCCGCACTGGCCGATCTTCAACGTCGCCGACATCTGCATCAACATCGCCGCCGCCTTCATCATCATCCAGGCACTCCGCGGGGTCGCGGTGAACGGGACCCGGCACCGCGCCGGCGCCGAGGACGAGGAAGCATCGTCGTCGTGATCGACAGAGCGATGGAGCGGCGCACGGTGAGCGTGCCCGACGGGCTGGCCGGCGAGCGCCTGGACGCGGCGCTCGCGCGGATGTTCGGGTTCTCGCGCTCCCGGGCGGCGGACCTGATCGGTGCCGGGCACGTGACGGTGGACGGGGCGCCGCCGGCCAAGTCCGACCGGGTCGAGGCCGGGGCGATGCTCGACGTGGAGATCCCGGCGCTGGTGGACCCGGTCGCGGTGGTCCCCGAGATGGTCGAGGGGATCAAGATCCTGCACGACGACGACGCGATCGTGGTGATCGACAAGCCGGTGGGCGTCGCGGTCCACCCCAGCCCGGGCTGGACCGGGCCGACCGTGGTGGGGCACCTGGTCGCCGCCGGGTTCCGGATCGCCACCAGCGGTGCCGCCGAGCGGCAGGGCATCGTGCAGCGGCTCGACGTCGGCACCTCCGGCGTGATGGTGATCGCCAAGTCGGAGCACGGCTACTCGGTGCTGAAGAACGCCTTCCGCGCGCGCACCGTCGACAAGACCTACCACGCGCTGGTGCAGGGGCACCCGGACCCGCTGCGCGGGACCGTGGACGCCCCGATCGGCCGGCACCCCAAGCACGACTACAAGTTCGCGGTGATGGCCGACGGCAAGCACAGCGTCACGCACTACGAGACCCTCGAGGCGCACCGTTTCGCGAGCCTGCTGGAGGTGCACCTGGAAACCGGCCGCACCCACCAGATCCGGGTGCACCTGGCCGCGCTCAAGCACCCGTGCGTCGGCGATCTCACCTACGGCGCCGACCCGGTGCTGGCGAAGCGGGTGGGTCTGCAGCGGCAGTGGCTGCAGGCCGTGCGGCTCGGGTTCGAGCACCCGGACACCGGCGAGCACGTCGAGTTCGAGTCGACCTACCCCGACGACCTGCAGCAGGCCCTCGACATCCTCCGTGATGAGTACTGACGGCACGTCGCCCGTGCCCGAGCCGCACCCCGACCTGGCGCTGCGTCCCGCGGCGGCGGAGGACAGCGCGGCACTCGCCGACCTGTTCCTGGCCGCCCGCGAGTCGGCCTACCCGGCGATGCCCCGTCCGGTCCACCCGCCCGAGCGCGTGCGGGCGTGGTTCCGCGGCTGGTACGACGTCGAGCCCGGGTTCGCGCCGGCACGCGAGGCCTGGCTGGCCGAGCGCGACGGACAGCTCCTCGGCTACCTGGTGCTCGAGGGGCAGTGGCTGGACTCGCTCTACGTCCGCCCCGACCTGACCGGACAGGGGGTCGGCGCGGCCTTGCTCGACCTGGCCAAGGGGCTGCGGCCCGACGGTTTCGCCCTGTGGGTGTTCGAGTCCAACACGGGGGCACGACGGTTCTACCTGCGGCACGGCCTGTGGGAGCTCGAGCACACCGACGGGGCGGGCAACGAGGAGGGCGCCCCGGACCTGCGGATGGCGTGGCCGGGGCGCGACCCGGTGTCGTACCTGCGCGGCCAGGTCGACGACGTGGACGGCGAGCTGGCCCGGGTCCTGGCTCGCCGGGCCGCGCTGACCGCCGCGATCCAGGGGTACAAGCGGGTGTCCGGGCAGGCCGGCCGGGACCCGGGCCGGGAGGCAGAGATCGTGGCGGGGATGGCCGCGCACGCCCCGGCGCTCGGACGGCGCGGCCTGGCACGGATCATGGACGCGGTGATCAGCGCCAGTCTCGAGGCGGCCGAGCGTCGGCGCTGATGTCGGTCGCGGCCACGCCGCCGGAATAGGACCGCCGCTATCGGCGTTTTGTCCACATCCGCAAACCGAGGAGGGTCCGTGCTCGTCGAGATCTGGTCCGACGTCGTCTGCCCGTGGTGCTACATCGGCAAGCGCAGGTTCGAGCAGGCGCTCGAGCGGTTCGCGCACCGCGACGAGGTGCAGGTGGCGTGGAAGGCGTTCGAGCTCGACCCGGGCGCCCGGTCCGCGGCCGGTCCGTCCGCGGCCGGTCCCGACTACGCCGACCGGTTGGCCCGCAAGTACTCCACCACCCGCGCGGGTGCCCAGCAGATGCTCGACTCGATGACCGCCGCCGCGGCGGCCGAGGGGCTCGACTTCCGATTCGAGCGCGCCGTGGCCGCCAACACGTTCGAGGCGCACCAGGTGATCCACCTCGCGGCGGAGCACGGCGTCCAGGACCGGGTGAAGGAGCGCCTGCTGCGCGGCTACTTCTCCGAGGGCGAGGCGGTCGGTGACCGCGGGACGCTGGTGCGGCTCGCCGCCGAGGCGGGCCTGGAGGCGGCCGAGGTGGCCCAGGCCCTCGAGGCCCAGGACCACGCCGGGGCGGTGCGCGCGGACGAGGCCGAGGCCGGGCGGCTCGGGATCGGCGGCGTCCCGTTCTTCGTGCTGGACCGCCGGTACGGCGTCTCCGGGGCGCAGCCACCCGAGCAGCTGCTCGCCGCGCTCGACCGGGCCTGGGAGGCATCCCGGCCGGGGCTGACCGTGCTCGCCCCCGACAACCAGCCCGACGTCGCGTGCGGCCCCGACGGCTGTGCGATCTGACAGGTCCACCCAGGCCATCCCGGGCCGATCCGCCCGGGCGACCCACCCAGGCCATTCACCCGGCAGACCAGACCCGACGACAGAAGGAGCCGCGATGCCCCGCACCCCGCTGCCCGACGACGTACGCGACCTGCTCGCCAAGCCGAACCCGGCGGTGATCACGGCGGTCCGGCCCGACGGGCAGCCGGTGTCCGTGGCGACCTGGTACCTGCTGGACGGCGACCGGATCCTGGTGAACATGGACGAGGGCCGCAAGCGCCTCGACTACCTCCGCAAGGACCCGCGCGTCTCGCTGACCGCCCTCGACGAGGCCGGGTGGTACACCCACGTCAGCGTCCAGGGCAGGGTGGTCGAGATGGCCGAGGACGCCGGCCTGGCCGACATCGACCGGCTCGCCCGGCACTACGGCAACGACGGCTACCCGAACCGCGAGCGCGGGCGGGTCAGCGCCTGGATCGAGATCGACTCCTGGCACGGCTGGGGCTCGGCGGGGCGTTCCTAGCCCGTCGCCTCCTGGTCCGCACGGCCGCAGGAACTGTCGGCGCCCCCTGGCAGCATGGTTCTCCAGTGGCTCGGAGGGTTGCCGCGCCTGAGGGTGGCCGGTGCCGTAGGCTGTCACCTCTTCCCCAAGGTGTGCGGCCGTGGTCGATCCCCGGTCCGCTGCGCTGTGTCCTCGTTCGGGTTGGAAGGGGCGATCGCCGCCGATGTCAGGGTCCGGTTCGAACGACTCGTTCGTGCACCTGCACGTGCACACCGAGTACTCCATGCTCGACGGGGCGGCCCGGCTCGGTGCGCTGACCGAACGGGCCGCGGAGCTCGAGATGCCGGCCGTGGCGATGACCGACCACGGCAACGTGTTCGGTGCCTACGAGTTCTACAAGTTCGCCCGGGCGGCCGGGGTGAAGCCGATCATCGGCATCGAGGCCTACTTCGCGCCCAACATCTCCCGCTTCGACAAGAAGGGCGTGAACTTCTACGACGGCGGGCCCGACGACGTCTCGAACCGCGGCGCCTACACGCACATGACGCTGCTCTCGGAGACCACCGAGGGGATGCACAACCTGTTCCGGCTCTCCACCGGGGCGTGGCGCGACGGCTTCTTCAAGCACCCGCGGATGGACCGCGAGCTGCTGTCCCAGCATGCCAAGGGCATCATCGGCACCACCGGCTGCCCGTCGGGCGAGGTGCAGGTGCACCTGCGCTACGGCAACTACGAGGCCGCCCGCAAGACCGCCGGTGACTTCCAGGACATCCTCGGCCGGGAGAACTACTTCCTCGAGCTGATGGACCACGGCCTCGACATCGAGAACCGGGTCCGGGACGGCCTGCTGCGCCTCGCCAAGGACCTGCAGATCCCGTTGCTGGCCACCAACGACTCCCACTACGTCAACCGCGAGGACGCGCCCTCGCAGGAGCACCTGCTCTGCATCAACTCGGGCAGCACGATGGACATCCCGGCCGGGGACGGCCCGGGCCAGCGGTTCGCGTTCAACGGCGACGGCTACTACCTCAAGTCCGCGCAGGAGATGCGCGCCCTGTGGGGCGAACGGTACGGGCTGCCGGAGGCTTGCGACAACACCCTGCTGGTCGCCGAGCGGTGCGACGTGTCCTTCACCGAGAGCACCGGCGCCTACATGCCGCGCTTCCCCTGCCCGCCGGGCGAGAACGAGGACTCCTGGCTGGTCAAGGAGGTCGACCGGGGTCTGCGGGCCCGCTACCCCGGCGGGGTCCCGGACGAGGTCCGCAAGCAGGCCGAGTTCGAGATCGGCGTGATCACCCAGATGGGGTTCCCGGGCTACTTCCTCGTGGTCGCCGACTTCATCAACTGGGCCAAGGACAACGGCATCCGGGTCGGCCCGGGGCGCGGGTCCGGTGCCGGCTCGATGGTCGCCTACGCGATGCGGATCACCGACCTCGACCCGCTCCAGCACGGGCTGATCTTCGAGCGCTTCCTCAACCCCGACCGCGTCTCGATGCCCGACTTCGACATCGACTTCGACGAGCGTCGGCGCGGCGAGGTGATCAAGTACGTCACCGAGAAGTACGGCGACGACCGGGTCTCCTACATCGTCACCTACGGCACGATCAAGGCCAAGCAGGCGGTGAAGGACTCCTCGCGGATCCTGGCCTACCCGTTCGCGATGGGGGACCGGATCACCAAGGCGATGCCCGCCGCGGTGATGGGCAAGGACGTCCCGCTCCAGGACATCTTCAACCCCGAGCACAAGCGCTACGGCGAGGGTGGCGAGTTCCGCGCGCTCTACGAGAGCGACAACGACGTCAAGCGGGTCGTGGACACCGCGATCGGCATCGAGGGCCTCAAACGCCAGTGGGGCGTGCACGCCGCCGGCATCATCATGTCCAGCGAGCCGCTGGTCGACGTGATCCCGCTGCTCAAGCGCCCCTCCGACGGCGCGATGATCACGCAGTTCGACTACCCGACCTGCGAGACGCTCGGCCTGATCAAGATGGACTTCCTGGGGCTGCGCAACCTCACCGTCCTCGACGACGCGGTGAAGAACATCGAGGCCAACCGGGGGGAGAAGCTCGTCCTCGAGGACCTGCCCCTCGACGACGCGGCGTCCTACCAGCTGCTCGGCACCGGCAACACGCTCGGCGTGTTCCAGCTGGACGGCGGTCCGATGCGCGGGCTGCTGCGGCTGATGCGACCGGACAACTTCGAGGATATCTCGGCAGTTCTGGCGCTCTACCGTCCCGGCCCGATGGGTGTGGACTCGCACACCAACTACGCGCTGCGCAAGAACGGCAAGCAGGAGATCAAGCCGATCCACCCCGAGCTCGAGGAGCCGCTCGAGGAGATCCTCGGGACGACGTACGGCCTGATCGTCTACCAGGAGCAGGTCCAGAAGGTCGCCCAGAAGGTCGCCGGCTACAGCCTGGGCCAGGCCGACCTGCTCCGCCGCGCGATGGGCAAGAAGAAGAAGGAGGTGCTCGACGCCGAGTACGTCCCCTTCTCCGAGGGCATGCGGGCCAACGGCTACTCAGACGAGGCGATCAAGGCGCTGTGGGACGTGCTGGTGCCGTTCTCCGACTACGCCTTCAACAAGGCGCACACCGCGGCGTACGGCCTCATCTCCTACTGGACCGCCTACCTCAAGCACCACTACGCCGCCGAGTACATGGCCGCCTTGTTGACCTCGGTGAAGGACGACAAGGACAAGATGGCGATCTACCTCAACGAGTGCCGCCGGATGAAGATCCAGGTGCTGCCACCCGACGTCAACGAGTCCGCGTTCAACTTCACCCCGGTCGGGCGCGACATCCGCTTCGGGCTGTCCGCCATCCGCAACGTCGGCGGCAACGTGGTCGACGGCATCACCTCCGCGCGTGAGGAGAAGGGCCGCTACGCCGACTTCAACGACTTCATGGAGAAGGTCCCCGCGCACGTGTGCAACAAGCGCGTGATCGAGTCGCTGGTCAAGGCCGGCGCCTTCGACGACATGAAGCACAAGCGCCGGGCGCTGGTGGCCATCCATGAGAACGCGGTCGACCAGTACGTCGACATCAAGAAGAACGAGGCGATCGGCCAGGACTCGCTGTTCGGCGGGATGGACGACGGCGACGGGGGAGGGTTCGGCATCTCGGTGGCCATCCCGGAGATCGACGAGTGGGACAAGACCACGCTGCTCGGCCACGAGCGGGACATGCTCGGGCTCTACGTCTCCGACCACCCGCTGCTCGGCCTCGAGCACATCCTGTCCAACGGCACCGACTGCACGATCGGCCAGCTCCTCGTCGACGAGGACCGCCCCGACGGCTCGACGGTGACCATCTCCGGGCTGGTCACCTCGGTGCAGCGCAAGATCACCAAGCGTGGTGACGCCTGGGCGATGGTGACCCTGGAGGACCTCGAGGGCGGCATCGACGTGCTGCTGTTCCCGAGCGCCTACCAGCTCGCCAGCACGCTGCTCACCGAGGACGCGATCATCACCGTCAAGGGCCGGCTCTCCCGGTCCAAGGACCAGCCGGAGCTGCACGGGCAGGAGGTCACCGTGCCCGACCTGTCCGACGGCCCGACCGGACCGGTGATCATCTCGATGCCCTCGACCCGCTGCACGATGCCGGTCGTGGAGCAGCTGAAGGACGTGCTCGCGACGCACCCTGGGGTCACCGAAGTACGGTTGCGACTGATGACCAAGTCCTCGACCACCGTCCTCAAGCTCGACGACCGCCTCCGGGTCTCGGCCAGCCCCGCGCTGTACGCCGACCTCAAGGCGCTGCTGGGCCCGCACTGCCTGGCCGGCGCCGGATGAGCGAGCAGGTGGCCGAGCCGCAGCTTGCCGCGCCCGCGCCTCCGGCCACGCCACGGCGGCACGCCGTCGCCGACGTGCTGGTGGTGCTCGGGGTGCTGCTCGCCGTGGGGATCGCCTGCGGCGTGCTGTGGTGGTTGCTGGTCGACCCCGCGCAGTTCACCAAGGTGCGCGACGGCGGGGCGATGGGTGAGGTGCAGCTCGGCAGGCGCTTCGACGCGGACGGCTGGTTCGCGGTGCTCGGGCTGGTGGCGGGCGGGCTCGCCGGCGGGGCGCTGACCTGGTGGCGCTCGCGCGACCCGCTGCTGACGGCCGGCCTGCTGGTCCTCGGCTCGGTCCTGGCCGCGGCGGCGATGGCGCTGGTCGGCCGGCTGCTCGGTCCCGGCGACCCGACCGCGGCGCTCGCGGCGGCCGCGCCCGGCAGCCACGTCCCGGTCCGGCTCGCCGTCAGCGCGAAGACCGCCTACCTGGTCTGGCCGATCGCCGTGCTGGGCGGCTCCCTGCTGGTGCTCTGGTCCAAGCCGCTCGAGCCCGAGCTCTGAGCCGGGGGACGACCTGGGCACCGACTGGTCGCCGGTCCGCTCAGCGGCGGATGGCGGCGGTGGTGGCGTGGGTGACCCGGACCAGGTCGTCCGGGGTGATCTCCAGGTCCAGCCCGCGCTTGCCGCCCGAGACGTAGATGGTCTCGTGCGCCCGCGCCGATGCGTCCAGCACCGTGGGGTGGGCGCGTCTCTGCCCGATCGGGGAGATCCCGCCGACGACGTACCCCGACGCCCGCTCGGCGGCCGCGGGGTCGGCCATGGTGGCCTTCTTGCCGCCCACCGCGGACGCCACCGCCTTCAGGTCCAGCTGGCCGGCCACCGGCACGATGCCGACCACCAGCGCGCCGTCGACCGAGGCGAACAGCGTCTTGTACACGCGTTCCGGGTCCAGCCCGAGCACCTCGGCCGCCTCCCGGCCGTACGAGGCGGCAGCGGGGTCGTGCTCGTAGGCGTGCGCGGTGAACGCGACCCCGGCCCGGGTCAGCGCCACCGTCGCGGGGGTGCCGCCCGCTGCGCCCTTCCTCGCCACCCGAGCAAGCCTAGTTCGGCGACCACGAGGTGCGGGCCACCTCGGTCGCGGGCAGGGACGGCACCGCGCGCATCGCCCGCATCTCCTCGTGGAGTGCGTGGCGGAGCATCACCAGCCGGTCCAGCGAGGTGTCCGCCTCGAGCAGCGCCTGCCGTTCGTGCAGGGTGAGCAGGCAGGTGGCGGACAGGCTGTAGGACAGGTAGGTCGGGTCGGAGGGCAGCTCACCGTCGAGGACGTCGCCGCCGCGCAGCTGGGAGAGCCGGCGGCGGTACTCCTCGAACGTCACCCGGGTGCGGCCGGCCTCGGTGACCGCCGCCGCGCTGGTCCGCGGGTCCTCGTCGACCGTCTCCACCTCCCCGACCAGGTAGGCCCCCGACGTGTCGAGGCGCTCGAGGCGCAGCCGGTTGCGGCCGACGACCTCGATGTCGAAGCGGCCGTCGGGGTAGGGCTCGACGGACGTCATCTGGACCACGCAGCCGACCCGGTGCACCGACTGGGCGCCGTGCTGCCCGACCTCGTAGCCCTCGCGGATCGCGACGATGCCGAACAGCCGCATCGACTTGTCGGAGATCGTGAGCAGGTGGTGCACCAGCGAGCGGTACCGGTCCTCGAAGACGTGCAGCGGCAGGCTCACCCCGGGGAACACCACGGTGTTCAGCGGGAAGATCGGGAGCTGCTCGCGCACGGTGTCAACCTACTCACCCGGGCGTGCTGTGCTCGCGGACACCCCGGAGCGGGGGCCGTCTCCGCCTCTACACTGGGGTCATGATTCGCCGGATCGACCTCAGGGGGCAGACCGCCCCCGACTACCGCAGCGTGGTGCCGCGCGCCGACTTCGACGTCGAGGCGGCCCTCGACGTGGTGCGCCCGATCTGCGACGCGGTCCGGCATCGCGGGGTCGAGGCGATCCTCGAGCTCTCCGCGAAGTTCGACCGCGTGGAGCAGTCCGACATCGCGGTGCCCGTCGCGGCGCTGACCGAGGCGCTCAAGGGGCTCGACCCGCGGGTGCGCGCCGCGCTGGAGGAGTCCATCGCCCGGCTGCGGCGGACCTGCGAGGCCGAGCTGGAGTCCGACGTGGTCACCGAGGTGGTGCCCGGCGGCACGGTCACCCAGCGGATGGTCCCGGTCGGTCGGGTCGGTCTCTACGTCCCCGGGGGCGTCGCGCCGCTGGTCTCCAGCGTGGTGATGAACGCCGTCCCCGCGCAGGTCGCCGGTGTCGAGTCGATCGCACTGACCTCCTCGCCGCAGGCGAGCAACGGCGGGCTACCGCACCCCACCATCCTCGCCGCTTGTGCGCTGCTCGGCATCGACGAGGTGTACGCCGTCGGCGGCGCCCAGGCGGTCGCGATGTTCGCCTACGGCGCGGGCCCCTGCCGGAAGGTGGACCTGGTCACCGGGCCGGGCAACATCTACACGGTGTCCGCGAAGCGGCTGCTCAAGGGCGTCGTGGGCATCGACTCCGAGGCCGGTCCCACCGAGATCGCGATCCTGGCCGACGACACCGCGGACCCGGCCCACGTCGCCGCCGACCTGATCAGCCAGGCCGAGCACGACCCGATGGCCGCGTCGGTGCTGGTGACCACCTCGGGGGCGCTCGCCGACGACGTCGAGGCCGAGCTGGACAAGCAGGTCTCGGTCACCAAGCACGGCGAGCGGGTCCGCACCGCGCTGGGCGGCAAGCAGTCCGGGATCGTGCTGGTGGAGGACCTGCAGCAGGGTCTCGACGTGGTGAACGCCTACGCCGCCGAGCACCTGGAGATCCAGACGGAGGACGCGCCCGCCTGGGCGGCCCGGGTGCGCAACGCCGGGGCGGTCTTCGTCGGCGCCTACGCGCCGGTCTCGCTCGGGGACTACAGCGCCGGGTCCAACCACGTGCTGCCCACGGGCGGCTGTGCCTGCCACTCCTCGGGGCTGTCGGTGCGCGCGTTCCGCAAGTCGATGCATGTCGTGGCGTACGACGAGCGCGCGCTGCGCGAGGTCGCGGGGCACGTGGTCACGCTCGCCGAGGCCGAGGACCTGCCCGGTCACGGCGCGGCGGTGCGGGTGCGCCTCGAGGAGCGGTGAGCGTGCTCCCTCTCCGTGAGGAGCTGCGCGGTGTCGCGCCCTACGGCGCCCCCCAGCTCGACGTACCCGTGCAGCTGAACGTCAACGAGAACCCCTACCCGCCCAGCGAGGCGGTGGTCGCCGACGTGGCCACCGCGGTGGCGGAGGCGACCCGGACGCTGAACCGCTACCCGGACCGCGAGTTCACCGAGCTGCGGACCGCGCTGGCCGGCTACCTGGGGCACGGGGTGCACCCCTCGCAGGTGTGGGCGGCCAACGGCTCCAACGAGGTGATGCTGCAGATCCTGCAGGCCTTCGGCGGTCCCGGGCGGGTCGCGGTGTCGTTCGCGCCGACGTACTCGATGTACCCGGAGTACGCCCGCGACGCGATGACCGGCTGGGTGGTCGGGCACCGCGAGGAGGACTTCAGCCTCGACGTCGCGCACGCCCTCGCGGTGGTCAAGGAGCACCAGCCCTCGGTCGTGCTGCTGCCGTCGCCGAACAACCCGACCGGCACCGCGCTGCCGCTGGACACGGTCGCCGCCCTCTGCGCGGCCGTGCCGGGGGTGGTGGTGATCGACGAGGCGTACGGCGAGTTCCGGCGCTCCGGCACGCCAAGCGCGCTGGAGCTGCTTCCGACGACGCCCAACCTGGTGGTGTCGCGGACGATGAGCAAGGCGTTCGCGCTGGCGGGTGCGCGGCTCGGCTACCTGGCCGCGGCCCCCGAGATCTGCGACGCGCTGCGCGTGGTGCGGCTGCCCTACCACCTGTCCGCGGTCACCCAGGCGGTCGCGATCGCGGCGCTGGGGCACGCCGACGAGCTGCTCGGCCGCGTCGACGAGCTGCGCGCCGAGCGGGACCGGACGGTGGCCTGGCTCCGGGACCGCGGGCTGCGGGTCGCCGAGTCGGACGCGAACTTCGTGCTGTTCGGGACGTTCCCGGACCGGCATGCTGTGTGGCAGGGCCTGCTGGACCGCGGGGTGCTGATCCGGGAGACCGGGCCGGACGGCTGGCTCCGCGTGTCGATCGGCACGGCCGAGGAGATGACGGCGTTCAAGGACGCCCTGGTGGAAGTGGTGGACGGATGACTCGCAGTGCACGCATCGAGCGCGCGACCAAGGAGTCCAAGGTCGTCGTCGAGCTCGACCTCGACGGCACCGGACGGGCGAACGTGTCCACGGGCGTGGGGTTCTACGACCACATGCTCGACTCGTTCGCCCGGCACTCGCTGGTCGACCTGACCGTGCAGACCGACGGCGACACCCACGTCGACGCCCACCACACCGTCGAGGACACCGCGATCGTCCTCGGTGACGCGCTGCGGGAGGCGCTCGGCGACAAGCGCGGCATCCGCCGGTTCGGCGATGCCCTGGTGCCCCTCGACGAGGCCCTGGTGCAGTGCGCCGTGGACGTCTCCGGCCGTCCCTACTGCGTGCACACCGGCGAGCCCGAGGCGCAGGCGTTCGTGGCGATCGGCGGCACCGGCGCGCCGTACGTCGGGTCGCTGACCCGGCACGTCTTCGAGACGCTCGCCTTCCACGCGCAGATCGCGCTGCACGTCCGGGTGCTCTCCAGCCGCGACCCGCACCACCTCGTGGAGGCGCAGTTCAAGGCGGTGGCCCGGGCGCTGCGCGACGCGGTCGCCCTCGACCCCCGGGAGACCGGGGTGCCCAGCACGAAGGGCGCCCTGTGACCGCACGCTCCGTCGTGGTCTTCGACTACGGCTCGGGCAACACCCGTTCGGCGGTGCGCGCCCTCGAGCGGGCCGGCGCGCAGGTCACGCTGACCGCCGACCGGGCGGCCGCCGCCGAGTGCGACGGGCTGGTGGTCCCGGGCGTCGGGGCGTTCGCCGCCTGCGCGACCGGGCTCCGCGCCGCCCGGGGCCACGAGGTGATCGGCCGGCGGCTCGCCGGGGGGCGGCCGGTGCTCGGGATCTGTGTCGGCATGCAGATCCTGTTCAGCCACGGCGTCGAGCA
The DNA here is from genome assembly GCA_963728775.1 of uncultured Actinomycetota bacterium. Taxonomy (GTDB): domain Bacteria; phylum Actinomycetota; class Actinomycetes; order Propionibacteriales; family Nocardioidaceae; genus Nocardioides_B. The sequence goes on along the minus strand of CAVSLP010000013.1, from coordinate 105,932 downwards.
CGGCATCGACACCGAGGGCCTCGACGAGTGGCCCGGGGTCGTCGAGCGGCTGCGGGCGCCCGTCGTACCGCACATGGGCTGGAACACCGTCGAGGTGCCCGCGGGGTCGCGGCTGTTCGCGGGGGTGGAGGGGGAACGGTTCTACTTCGTGCACTCGTACGGCGTCCGGGACTGGACGTTGCGCACCGACGGCCGGACCCGGGCGCCGTTGGTGACCTGGGCGGCGCACGGGGGGGACCGGTTCGTCGCGGCCGTCGAGAACGGCCCGCTGGCGGCGACCCAGTTCCACCCGGAGAAGTCCGGGGACGCCGGAGCGGCGCTGCTGCGCAACTGGGTCACCTCGCTGTGACCGCGGCGGGGGAGGCCGGAGCCCACGACGAGCGCCACGATGAGCCCACGGTGAGCGCCACGATGAGCCCACGATGAGCAAGGAGCGGGCGCGGCGCCGCGCGGAGCGCGAACGGGAGGCGGCGATGAGGACCGCTGCGCGGGCGGCCGAGGCGGAGCGCCGGGAGCGCCGGGCGGCGCGCCTGCGGGCGGTGCGCCGGGCCACCACCGACCGGCTGCCGCGGCTGACCCCGGCGGGTCGGCCCACCGGGGTCCTGGCGCACCGCAGGCGGGTGCGCACGTCGCTGCTGCTGGGGCTGCTGGCGGCGTTGAACGTCCTGGTCTGGGTGGTCCGGCCGGACTGGCGCAGCCGGCTGCTGGCGCTGGTCGTGACGGTGCTCGTCGCGCCGGTGCTGGTCGCGCTGCTGGTGCCACGCCGACGCTGACCGTTCCGGTGCCGGCTAGCCGGCGATGTTCACCAGCCAGCTCAAGCCCGGCGCCCGTCACTGGCAGCGAGTGCATGATCTTGTCCCGCTCCGCCGCGGAAGCACCGGACGGGTGCGGGTCAGGCCCGCACCGGGTAGCCCGCCTGGGCCAGCGCCCGCTTCACCTCGCCGATCCGCAGCGTGCCGAAGTGGAACACCGTCGCCGCCAGCACGGCGTCCGCGCCGGCGTCCACGGCCGGTGGGAAGTGCCCGACCTTGCCGGCCCCGCCGCTGGCGACCAGCGGCACGGAGACCTCCCGCCGCACCAGCCGGATCAGCTCGAGGTCGAACCCGTCCTCGGTGCCGTCGGCGTCCATCGCGTTGAGCAGGATCTCGCCGGCACCCAGCTCGGCCGCCCGGTGCGGCCCACTCGACCGCGTCCAGCCCCGCGCCCCGGCGGCCACCGTGCGTGGTCACCTCGAAGCCGCTGTCGGTGCCCGGGGCGCGCCGGGCGTCCACCGAGAGCACCAGCACCTGGCTGCCGAACCGGTCCGCGATGTCCGCGACCAGCTCGGGACGGTTGATCGCCGCGGTGTTGACGGCGACCTTGTCGGCGCCCGCCCGCAGCAGCCGGTCCACGTCGGCGGTGCTGCCCACACCCCCGCCCACGGTGAGCGGGATGAACACCTGCTCCGCGGTGGCGGACACGATCTCCATCGTGGTGGCTCTGCCCTCGTGGGAGGCGGAGATGTCGAGGAAGGTGAGCTCGTCGGCGCCCTCGGCGTCGTAGACCTTGGCCAGCTCGACGGGGTCGCCGGCGTCGCGCAGCCGCTGGAAGTTGATCCCCTTCACCACCCGCCCGGCGTCGACGTCCAGGCAGGGGATCACCCGCACCGCGAGGCTCATGCGGGGTCACCGGGACGGGCCGGCTGCGGCCGGGTCAGCGCCAGCGCGTCCTCGAGGGTGAACCGGCCCTCGTAGAGCGCGGTGCCGACGATCGCGCCCTCGACGCCGTCGGGCACCAGGCCCTGCAGCGCCTCGAGGTCGGCGAGCTCGGTGATCCCGCCGGAGGCGACGACCGGGCGGTCGGTGGCCGCGCACACGTTGCGCAGCAGGTCCAGGTTCGGCCCCTGGAGCATCCCGTCCTTGTTGACGTCGGTGACCACGTAGCGCGCGCAGCCCTCCGCGTCCAGACGCGCCAGGACGTCGTACAGGTCGCCGCCCTCGGAGGTCCAGCCCCGTGCCGCCAGGGTCCGGCCGCGCACGTCGAGCCCGACCGCCACCCGGTCGCCGTGCTCCGCGATCGCGGCGGCGCACCAGTCCGGCTGCTCCAGGGCCGCGGTGCCGATGTTGACCCGGCGGCAGCCGGCGGCCATCGCAGCCCGCAGCGACTCGTCGTCGCGGATCCCGCCGCTCATCTCGACCTTGATGTCCAGCGTCTCGACGATCCTCGCCAGCAGCGCCCGGTTGCCGCCGCGCCCGAACGCGGCGTCGAGGTCGACCAGGTGGATCCACTCGGCGCCGCGGTGCTGCCAGTTCAGCGCCGCCTCGACCGGGTCCCCGAACCGCTTCTCGGACCCGGCCACGCCCTGGACGAGCTGGACGGCCTGCCCGCCGGCGATGTCGACGGCCGGCAGCAGCTCGAGGTAGTCGCTCATGCGGTCAGCCTAGGAGCCGGCCGGGTGTGACCGGCGTCGCGTCCTGCATCCGGACGGAGCGGGACGAGCGGTGCGCAACCTCAGATGCCGAGCTCGGTCCCGCGGAGCGCGGCGACGGCGTCCTCCGGCCCGAGCAGCTCCACCTCCGCCTGGGCCTTGCGGCCGAAGACGAAGAGCGTGACCTCCGAGGGCAGCCCGCGGACCACGACGGTCGGTTCACCGGGCTTCAGCGCCGCGGTGCTCCCGGTGACGCTGTTCTCGATGCGCACCCCGACCGGCACGTTGCGCATCAGGCCCTTGCCGGCGGTGCCGATCATCTTCCACAGCAGCTTCTGCTCCCGGTCGGTCAGCGTGCGGGGGGACCAGGACGGCTGCGCCCGGCGGATGTCCTCGTGGTGCACGAAGTACTCCAGCGTGTTGAGCATCGCATCCAGCTTCGGCAGGGCGTACGGCGACCACAGCGGCGGGCCCTTGCGCAGCCGCTCGACCAGCACGGCGAAGTCGCGGCGCGCGTACCGGCGCATCTCGAGGTCGGTGAGCGGGGCCAGCGGCGAGATCAGGATCCCGGCCGCCGCGGGGCTGCCCTCGCGCACCAGCAGGTGCGCGACCAGGTCCTTGACGTTCCACTCGCCGCACAGGGTCGGCTGGTCCTCGCCGACCTGTAGCGCCGCGTCGCACAGCTCGGTCCGCTCGGTCCTCGACATCCGCGTCATGTGCCGATCGTAGGGTGGTGCCCGGAGCGGGCCGACGGCGACGGGAGGTGGCGGGTGTCGGGCAACCTGGGAGTGACCTCCTCGGGCACCCTGCGCGAGGGTTTCGCGGTGCTGGGCGTCGCGATCCGGCGCGAGCCGTGGATCTTCACCCTGTCCACCCTGGGCAGCCTGGTGTTCGGGGCGCTGACGGTCGCCGACGCCTGGGTGCTGGGCTGGTCCACCGACCACGTGATCGTGCCGGCGTTCCAGACCGGCGACGTCCCGGCGGGCGGGCTGTGGGCGATCCTGGGGCTGTTCGTGGCGGTGGCGGTGCTGCGCGCGGTCGGCATCGTCGCCCGCCGGCTGGGGGCCGGGGTGATGCAGTACCGGATGCAGGCGCACTACCGCCGGGCGGTCACCCGGCAGTACCTCCGGCTGCCGATGGCCTGGCACCAGCAGCACCCCACCGGCCAGCTGCTGTCCAACGCGAACTCCGACGTCGAGGCCGCGTGGGCCCCGATCGCGCCGTTGCCGATGGCGGTCGGGACGGTCGCGATGATGGTGATCGCCGTCGCCCAGATGCTGGCCACCGACCTGGTGATGGCCCTGGTCGGGCTGCTCGTCTTCCCGCTGGTGATCGTCGCCAACGTGGTCTACCAGCGCCTGCAGTCGCCGCTGATGACCCGGGCCCAGGCGCTGCGGGCGGAGGTCAGCGAGGTCGCCCACGAGTCCTTCGACGGTGCCCTGGTGGTGAAGACCCTCGGCCGCGAGGGCGAGGAGACCGCCCGGTTCGCCGAGAAGGCACACCAGCTCCGGGAGACCAACATCCGCGCCGGCCGGGTCCGCGCCGCGTTCGACCCGATCCTCGAGGCGCTGCCGAACCTGGGCGTGCTGGCCGTGCTGTCGGTCGGCGTGGCCCGCGTGCTGCACGGCCAGGCCGACCCCGGCGACGTGGTCACCATCGGCTACCTGCTCACCATCGTCGCGTTCCCGATCCGGTCGCTGGGCTGGCTGGTGGGTGAGTTCCCGCGCAGCGTCGTCGGCTTCAACCGGGTCTCCGGGGTGCTCGGCGCCACCGGCGAGATGCGGTACGGCGTCGAGGCGATCGCGCCCGCCGCGACCGGCGCGCGGGTCGACGTGCGCCACCTCGGGTACCGCTACGCCGAGGGGCCGGCCCTGCTCGACGACCTCACGTTCAGCGTCGAGCCGGGCCGCACCGTCGCGGTGGTGGGGCCCACCGCGAGCGGCAAGAGCACGCTGACCACGCTGCTGCTGCGCCTGGTCGACCCCGACCGGGGGGCGGTCCTGGTCGACGGGCAGGACCTGCGCGAGCTCGCGCGCGGGGCGCTGGCCGAGCACGTCGCGCTGGTGCCGCAGCAGGCGTTCCTGTTCGACGACACGGTGCGCGGCAACGTCACCCTCGGCGCGGACGTCCCCGACGAGGAGGTGTGGGCCGCGCTGCGCACCGCGCAGGCCGACGGGTTCGTGGCCGCGCTGCCGTCGGGCCTGGACACCCGGCTGGGGGAGCGCGGCACCACGCTGTCCGGTGGCCAGCGGCAGCGGCTGAGCCTGGCCCGGGCCCTGGTGCGGCACCCGCGGCTGCTGATCATGGACGACGCGACCTCCGCGGTGGACCCCGAGGTGGAGGCCCGGATCCTGGCGGCGCTGCGCGGCGGCCACCGGGCCCGCGGAGACGGTGCCGCACCCGGCACCGTGCTGGTGGTCGCCTACCGCAAGGCCACCATCGCGCTCGCCGACGAGGTGGTCTACCTGTGCGACGGGCGGGTGGCCGACCAGGGCACCCACGCGGAGCTGCTCGCCCGCAACCGGGGCTACGCCGACCTGGTGAACGCCTACGAGATGGAGCACCCGGACGACCGGGTGGGGGAGGTGGCCCCGTGAGTGTGCTCGACACCGGCGAGTCGATCTCCGCCCGGCGCACCATCGCGCGCGGCGTGCAGCTGTCCCCGGAGCTCAAGCACGGGCTCGCCGGGACGGTCGCCCTGGCCGTGGTCGCCACCCTCGGCCGGGTCGTCGTACCCGTCGCGGTGCAGCAGACGCTGGACAAGGGCGTCGACGCGCCCGGCGGTCCGGACGTCGGCTTCATGGGGCTGATGGCCACCGTGGCCGCGGTCGCGGTCCTGGCCACCGGGCTGGCGTCCTACAAGATGACCTACCGGCTGTTCTCGAGCGCGGAACGGGGGCTGGCCACGCTGCGGATCAAGGCGTTCCGGCACGTCCACGACCTGCCGCTGCTCACCCAGAACACCGAGCGGCGCGGGGCGCTGGTCTCGCGGGTGACCTCGGACGTGGACCAGGTCAGCCAGTTCCTGATCTTCGGCGGCATCATCGCGATCGTCAGCGTCGGGCAGATCCTGGTCGCCACGGTGGTGATGGCGATCTACAGCTGGCAGCTGACCATCGTGGTCTGGGTCTGCTTCCTGCCGCTGTTCTCGAGCCTGCGCTTCTTCCAGCGCAAGCTGTCCGAGGCCTACGGGGTGGTACGACGCCAGATCGGTGTGATGCTCAGCGCCGTCAGCGAGCCCGTCGTGGGTGCGGCCGTGGTGCGCTCGTACGCCATCGAGGACCGCACCCAGGAGCGCATCGACACCGCGATCGACCGGTTCAAGGACGCCAGCACCCGCGCGCAGGGGCTGACCGCGTTCTCGTTCTCGCTGGGCGGGGTCTCGGCGGGGCTCGCCAACGCGGGGGTGCTGATCTTCGGGGTGCTGCTCGGGACGCGCGCGTCGTCGGGCTCGGGGATGACGGTCGGCGAGGTGCTGGCGTTCGCGTTCCTGGTCAGCCTGTTCGTGGGCCCGGTGCAGATGGGCACGCAGGTGCTCACCGACGCGCAGAACGCGATCGCCGGCTGGCGCCGGGTGATCGGCATCCTGGACACGCCCGCGGACGTGGTCGACCCGGGGGAGGCCGGCACCGTGCTGCCGCACGCCGCGGTCGCGATCGAGTTCGACGACGTCTGCTTCGCCTACCCGGGCGGGCCGCCGGTACTGCGCGACATCGACCTGCGGATCGAGCCGAACACCCGGGTGGCGGTGGTCGGGGAGACCGGGTCCGGGAAGACCACGCTGGCCAAGCTGCTCACCCGGCTGATGGACCCGACCTCCGGCACGGTCCGCCTCGACGGCGTGGACCTGCGGGAGGTGCCGTTCCGGTCGCTGCGGGAACGCGTGGTGATGGTCCCGCAGGAGGGGTTCCTGTTCGACTCCACGCTGCGCGCCAACGCGCTCTACGGCCGTCTCGGCGCGAGCGACGACGAGATCGTCGCCGCGGTCGCGCAGCTCGGCCTGACCGACTGGCTGCACGGCCTGCCGCGGGGCCTCGACACCCGGGTCGGGCAGCGCGGGGAGTCGCTGTCGGCGGGGGAGCGGCAGCTGGTGGCGCTGGTGCGGGCGCACCTGGCCGCCCCCGACCTGCTGGTGCTCGACGAGGCCACCAGCGCGGTCGACCCGGCGCTGGAGATGCGGATCGGCCGGGCGCTGGAACGGCTGCAGCGCGGCCGTACCTCGGTGACCATCGCGCACCGGATGTCGACCGCCGAGAACGCCGACGAGGTGGTGGTCGTGGACAGGGGCCGGATCGTGCAGCGTGGCCCGCACGAGGCGCTCGTTGCCGAGGGCGGGGTCTACGGGCGGCTGCACACGAGCTGGGTCGCCCAGCAGGCGCACCACTGAGCCGAGTCGGCGTGAAGGTCACGCCGGGGGGCGCCGAGTCGGCGTGAAACGCGCGCACTCTGCCGACTCGGCACCTGGTGACGTGAGGTTCGCGCCGACTCGGCACCTGGTGGCGGGCTAGTCCACGAGGTCGGTCTGGTGCGGCATCAGCATCGCCACTGCCAGGTAGGTGCGGCGGTCCGGCTCCGTCGTGCCGTCGCGCCCACGGTCCACCCAGCGACGCATCAGCGCGTAGAGCTCCTCGGCGAACTCCTCGGCCTCGTCCCGGGTCAGCATCATCGGCACGTCGTTGCTGACCCACAGGTCCTCGGAGCCGGGGTGCGGCGCGAAGAACCGCTCCACCAGCGCGTGCCAGTGCGCGACGTTGGTGCGCCGGAACACCTCGAAGGCGGCGCGACCCTCCTCGGTGGCGCCCAGCACGTCCGCGGACACGCGGAGACCCTCGACGCCGGCCGGGCGCCACCACCGCTGCCGGCCGTCCGCGGGCGCCTCGGGGTCGTCCTCGATCAGGCCGTACTTCGCGAGCTGCCGGAGGTGGAAGCTCACCGAGTTGACCGGCTGCTCGACCGCCGCCGCCAGCACCGTGGCGGTGGCGGAGCCCCGGGCGTAGAGCTCGTAGAGCAGCGACACCCGGAGCGGGTGGGCCAGCGCCCGCAGCGTGCGGGGGTCGGCGTCGACGTACTTCGCGGCCATGCCGACCACCTTAGCAAGAGATATTGCGCAATAGTGCTTGCGCAAGATGTGTTGCGGGTGTCAGCATGCTGCCCATGACGACACGGGGGAGCGCGGCGGACGCCGAGTTGTCAGGCGCTGAGGACGCCATAGCGGACGCTGCGCCTGACAACTCGGCGGACCCGGCTACTCGGCGGCGCAGCCTGTGGCGCAACCACGACTTCATGCTGCTGTGGACCGGCGAGACCGTGTCCACGGTGGGCAGCTCGATGAGCTTCTTCGTCTTCCCGGTGGTCGGCTACCTGCTGACCCACTCCACGACGCGGGCCGCGCTGGCCGGCGGCGCCTTCTCCCTCGGCATGGTGGCGATGCGCCTGCCCGCCGGTGTGCTCGTGGACCGGTGGAACCGCAAGCGGGTGCTGCTGGCCTCGAACTGTGCCGGGGGGCTGCTGTACGCGAGCCTGGCGGCCGCCCAGCTGCTGCACGCGCTGACGCTGGCGCACCTGGTCGTGGTGGCGCTGCTCACCGGTGTGGTGGCCTGCTTCTACTCCCCGGCCGAGCAGGCGGCCGTGCGCTCCGTCGTGCCCGCCGAGCAGCTGCCGACGGCGTTCAGCCAGAACCAGGCGCGCCAGCACGTCGCGGTGCTGATCGGCCCGCCGGTGGGCGGTGCGCTGGTCAGCCTGCGCGCCTGGGCGCCGTTCCTCGTGGACGCGGTGAGCTACCTGGTCTCGGCCACGGCGCTCACCCGGCTGCGCACGCCGCTGCCCCCGCCGGAGCGAGAGGAGCCGTCGCGTGGGGCGTGGGTGGACACCGTCGAGGGCTTCCGGTTCCTGCTCTCGCGGGGCTACCTCCGTGCGGTGCTCGCGTTCGCGGCGCTGGCCAACTTCGCCGCCAACGGACTGTTCCTGATCCTCACTCTCAAGCTGCTCCGCGCCGGCGTCGCCCCGGCCGCGATCGGCGTGATCGACACGATCGGTGCGGTGGCCGGACTGGCCGGCTCGGTCCTCGCGCCCGCCGCGATCCGCCGGGTGCCGAGCGGGCTGCTGTCGATCCTGTGCGGGCTGACGCTCGCCGCCGCCGTGGTGCCGATGGCCTTCACCGACAACGTCGTGGTGGTCGGCGCGCTGCTCGCCTTCGCCCTGCTGGGCAACCCCGCCGGCAACGCGTGCGTGTCGTCCTACATGGCGGCCACCACGCCGGACCGCCTCCAGGGGCGGGCCAACGCGGCACTGATGTTCTCCGCGATGGTCCTCACCCCGCTGGCCCCCGTCGTGGGTGGTGCGCTGCTGGCCGTCTGGGACGGGCGCACGGCCATGCTGGCCGCCGCGGCGCTGACCGCCCTGTCCGTCGTACCGCTGCTGGTGAGCCGCGACGTCCGCACCCTGTCCACCCCGGACCGGTGGCCGACCGCCGAGGCCGGCTGAGCCGTCGGCCGCGCGGCGATCGCGGTTGGCCCGGCTGGGATACTGGCCCGGTGACCTCCCCCGACACCCCGACCGGCTCCCTGGACCCGGACATCTCCGCCCGCCTCAAGCGGGACGACCACGGCCTGGTTCCCGCGGTGGTGCAGCAGCACGACACCGGGGAGGTGCTGATGCTCGGCTGGATGGACGACGAGGCGCTGCACCGGACGCTGACCACGGGCCGCACCACGTTCTGGAGCCGGTCCCGCCGCGAGTACTGGGTCAAGGGTGAGACGTCCGGCAACCGGCAGTGGGTCAAGGGGGTGCGGCTCGACTGCGACGGCGACACGCTGCTGGTCTCGGTGCACCAGGAGGGCCCGGCCTGTCACACCGGCGAGCGCACCTGCTTCGACGCCCGCCCGCTGGCCGTGGTGGTCGCCGATGCGTGAGCGCAGCTACGCCCCGACGGTGCTGGTCGGCCTCGGCGCCGCGGCCCTGACCGCGGTCGCCGGCACCAAGGACTGGGCCCGGGCAAGCGGTGACGCGGCGGGCGCCCCGGTGCGCGCCGCCGCCACCGGGTCGCAGACCGCCCCGCTGGTCGTGGCCCTGGCGCTGGTCGCGCTGGCGGCCTGGGGCGTGGTCCTGGTGCTGCGCGGCACGACCCGCCGGGTCGTCGCGGTGCTCGGGGCGCTCGCCTGCGCGGGGATCCTCCTCGCGGCCGGCGCCGCGCCCGGGGCGGCCCGTCACGACGCGCTCGTGGCGCTCGCCGGCAAGGGCGCCACCGGTGCCGCGTCGTCGGCCGGCCTGACCGCGTGGTACGTCGTCGCGCTGGCCGGCGCCGCCGTCTGCCTGACCGCCTTCGCGGTGGCCGTCGTCCGGGTGCCGGACTGGCCGGCGATGGGCAGCAGGTACGACGCGCCGGCCGCCCGGGCGGCGGCCCCGGCCACCGACCAGGACCTGTGGCGCGCGCTCGACGAGGGACACGACCCGACCACCTGAGGACCGGACCTCGTCGTCGCGTCATAATGTCTGCGACAGCGTCACCGGACCTTCGAGGAGTACCCGCATGTCTGCTCACCACGGCAACACGCCAGCCGCCTGGACCGCCGTGCTCGTGATCCTGGTCGGGTTCGTCGTCGGCGGCATCGGTCTCGTCGTGGGCAGCTGGCCGATGTTCTGGGTCGGCGTGGCGCTCTGCCCGGTGGGCGTGGTCATCGGCAAGGTGATGCAGAAGATGGGCCTCGGCGCGGAGCCGGTCGGGAGCTGACCGTGGCGAGCGCCCTCGGCGTGCCCGTCGCCGCCACGACCCGCTGGGCGCGGCTCAAGGCGCCGACGCTCGCGGCGGCCGCGGTGCTGGGGGCGAGCGTGCTGCTGCACCTGCGCGACCCGCACCGGGGCGGAAGCTGGGGCTACTGCCCGTGGCTGGTGCTCACCGGCACCTACTGCCCGGGCTGCGGCGGTCTGCGCGCCGTCAACGACCTCACCGACGGCCACCTGGCCGCCGCCGCGTCGAGCAACCTGCTGTTCGTCGGGTCGCTGCCCCTGGTCCTGTTCTTCTACGGTCGCTGGGTGGTCGACCGCTGGCGCGGCGTGACCCGGCACGTCCCCACTCGCACCGCGTTCGTGTGGTCCGGCGTCTTCCTGGCGGTCGCGGTCCTCTTCTGGCTGGTGCGCAACCTGCCGGGCGGTGTCTGGCTGGCCCCCTAGCCGGGGGTCGAGTTGAGGTGGAAGCTGCCGTCGCCGTTGGCGACGATCACGATCGACACGATCGCCATCACGACGGCCAGCACCGTCCCGACGATGCCCAGGATGAAGCCGGCCTTGGCCATCCCCGCGCCGGTCTGGGCGCCGCCGGAGGCCGCGATCTCCTTCTTGGCCATGTTGCCGAGCACGATCGCGGCGATCCCGACCAGGCCGAAGATCGAGCAGCAGAACCCGAACGGCAGCGAGACGATGCCGATGATCAGCGAGAGCAGCGCCTTGGTGTTGTTCTTCGGCGGGCCGTAGCCGGGGGCGCCGGGCCCGGGCGCCGGGTACCCGGGATCGTTGGGCTGCTGCCCGCCCCAGCCGCCCTGCTCGGGCGGCGGAGGAGGTGGCGTGTAGCTCATCAGGTTCTCCCACGTGTTCGGCGACACCCGGAGTGCCCGGGCCGTGGCGGCCGAGGCTACCGGGTGCCGCGCGGGCAGCGAGCGAGGGACCGGCTCAGTAGCTGTAGTTGTAGCTGGTGTTGCCGCCCGAGACGATCGCGATCACGATCACGGCGATCGCGATGACGCCGACCAGCACGGCGATCGCGCCGGTGATGATGCCCGCGAGCGCCATCCCGTCACCGCCCTGGCGGCCGCCGGAGTCGCGGATCTCCCCACGTGCCTTGACCCCGAGCACGATCGCGACCACGCCGAGCACGCCGGCACCGCAGCACCAGGACAGCACCAGCGTGGCGATGCCGGTGATCAGCGCTGCCGTCGCCTTGCCGTTGTTGGGCACGGCGCCGGGGTACGCGGGCTGGCCGTAGGGCGGCTGGCCGTACCCGGGCGGGCCGTACTGCTGCCCGTACGGCGGCTGTCCGTACTGGGGCTGGTCGTACTGGGGCTGTCCGTACTGAGGCTGGCCGTACTGGGGCTGCCCGTAGCCGGGCTGGGTGTACGGCTGCTGTCCGTACGGCGGCGGGCCGCCCTCCTGCTCGCCGCCCGGGTAGGGGCTGGTCGGTTCCGGCCCGCCGGGGGTGCCCGGCTCGTCGCCGTCGTCCGGGCCGCCGTCGTCCGGCGGTGGTGGTGGGTAGCTCATCGCGTGCTCTCCGTCGGTGCTCTCGGGTCCCGGGTGGTGCGTCCCAGCCACGGACCTCCGTGCCGGGGTGCAACGGGTCACGTGAGAGTCTAGGTGCTGACGGACCGGGGGCGCGGCGCATCGGCGCACCCGTCGGTCAGCAGCCCGGACAGCCGGTCCGGTCGAGCGGAGGAGAGGGGAGCGGCACGTGAACGGATCCGTTCTGGACGAGATCATCGACGGCGTGCGGCTCGACCTGGCCGAACGCGAGGCGGCGACCCCGCTGGAGGACCTCAAGGAGGCCGCCCGCCACGCTCCCGAGGCGGTCGACCCGATGCCCACCTACCGCGCCGACGGCATCAGCGTGATCGCCGAGGTGAAGCGCTCCAGCCCCAGCAAGGGCGCGCTCGCCCCGATATCCGACCCCGCCGCGCTGGCGGCGGACTACCAGGCGGGGGGAGCCGCGACGATCAGCGTGCTCACCGAGCAGCGCCGCTTCGGCGGCAGCCTCGCGGACCTCAAGGCGGTGCGGGCGGCGGTGAGCGTCCCGGTCCTGCGCAAGGACTTCATCGTCACCTCGTACCAGCTCTGGGAGGCGCGCGCCGCCGGGGCCGACCTGGCCCTGCTGATCGTCGCCGCGCTCGACCAGAACCGGCTCGAGGCACTCATCGACCGCGCCTCGTCCATCGGCCTCACACCGCTGGTGGAGGTGCACGACGAGGAGGAGGTCGAGCGGGCGGTGACCGCCGGCGCCACCCTGGTCGGGGTCAACGCGCGCAACCTGCGGACCCTCGAGGTGGACCGCGACACGTTCGCCCGGCTGGCGCCCCGGATCCCCGACGGCGTGGTCCGGGTCGCGGAGTCGGGGGTGCGCGGGCCCCACGACGTGTTCGAGTACGCCAAGCAGGGCGCCCACGTCGTACTGGTCGGTGAGAGCCTGGTGCGCGGCACCGACCCGCGCTCGGCGGTCGCCGACCTGGTCGCCGCCGGTTCCCACCCCGCCCTCAAGCAGCGCGACCACGACCCACACTGAAAGTCACCCTCCCACGATGACTGCTCTTCCCGACCAGGCCGGTCACTTCGGCCGCTTCGGCGGCCGGTTCATGCCCGAGGCGCTGATCGCCGCCCACGACGAGCTGACCGCGGCCTGGCAGGGCGCGATGGCGGACCCGGGGTTCACCGGCGAGTTCGACCGGATGCTGCGCGAGTACGCCGGCACGCCGAGCCTGCTGTACGACGCGGCCAGGCTGTCCGACCGCGCCGGCGCGCGGATCCTGCTCAAGCGCGAGGACCTCGACCACACCGGCGCGCACAAGATCCGCAACGTGCTCGGCCAGGCGCTGCTCACCAAGCGGATGGGCAAGACCCGGGTGATCGCGGAGACCGGCGCGGGCCAGCACGGTGTGGCGACGGCGACCGCCTGTGCCTACCTCGGCCTGGACTGTGTGGTCTACATGGGTGAGGTGGACACCGAGCGCCAGGCGCTCAACGTGGCCCGGATGCACCTGCTCGGCGCCGAGGTCGTCGCCGTGAAGTCCGGCTCGCGGACCCTCAAGGACGCGATCAACGAGGCGCTGCGTGACTGGGTGGCCAGCGTCGAGACCACCCACTACATGCTCGGCACCGCCGCGGGCTCGCACCCGTTCCCGGCGATGGTCCGGGACTTCTGCCGCGGGATCGGCGACGAGGCGCGTGCCCAGTGCCTGGAGCTGACCGGTGCGCTGCCGGATGCCGCGATCGCCTGCGTGGGCGGGGGGTCGAACGCGATCGGGCTGTTCGCCGGCTTCGTCGACGACCCCGAGGTGAGGCTGTTCGGCTTCGAGGCCGGCGGCGAGGGGTTCGAGACCGGACGGCACGCCTCCACGATCACCGCCGGGGAGGTCGGGGTGCTGCACGGCGCCCGCACCTACGTCCTGCAGGACGAGGACGGTCAGACCACGGAGTCGCACTCGATCTCCGCCGGCCTGGACTACCCCGGGGTCGGGCCCGAGCACGCCTACCTCGCCGAGACCGGCCGCGCGGTCTACCGGCCGGTCACCGACGCGGCGGCGATGGACGCGATGGCCCTGCTCGCACGCGCCGAGGGGATCATCCCCGCGATCGAGTCGGCGCACGCCCTCGCCGGCGCCCTCGAGGTCGCTCGGGAGATGCCCGGGTCCACGCTGGTGGTCAACCTGTCCGGGCGCGGCGACAAGGACATGGGCACCGCGATCGAGTGGTTCGGGCTCGGGGCGAGCACGGCCGACGAGACCACCGGGGAGGCGAAGGCGTGAGCAGCGTCCGCACGGCGTTCGACAAGGCACGGGCGGAGGGTCGCGCCGCGCTGGTCGGCTACCTGCCGGCCGGTTTCCCCGACGTGCCGGGCTCGGTCGAGGCGATGACGGCGATGGTCGACTCCGGCTGCGACGTGATCGAGGTCGGGCTGCCCTACAGCGACCCGGTGATGGACGGCCCGACGATCCAGGCCGCCGCCCAGCAGGCGCTGCGCAACGGCACCCGCACCACGGACGTGATCCGGGCCGTCGAGGCGGTCGCCGGCACCGGCGCCCCGGTGGTGGTGATGACCTACTGGAACCCGGTCGAGCGGTACGGCGTCGAGCGGTTCGCCACCGACCTCGCCAACGCGGGCGGGGCGGGCCTGATCACCCCGGACCTGGTGCCCGACGAGGCGGCCGAGTGGGTCGCGGCGGCCGACGCGCACGACCTCGACAAGATCTTCCTGGTCGCCCCCTCGTCGACCGACCGGCGGCTGAAGATGACCGTCGAGGCCTGCCGCGGCTTCGTCTACGCGACCGCCGTGATGGGGGTGACCGGTGCCCGCGAGTCGACCAGCGACCTCGCCGGGCCGCTGGTGGAGCGCACCCGCGGCTTCACCGACCTGCCGGTCGGCGTCGGCCTGGGCGTCTCCAACGGCGCGCAGGCCGCCGCGGTAGCCGGTTTCGCAGACGGGGTCATCGTGGGCTCCGCGTTCGTCCGCCGGCTGCTGGACGCCGGCGCCGACCGCGCGGCCGGCCTCGACGCGCTGGCCGCGCTGACCCGTGACCTCGCGGAGGGTGTCCGTGGCGCCTAGGTTCCGGCTCGCCGGCGCCGTGGCGGTGGCCTCGGCGTCGCTGGTGCTGGCCGGGTGCGCCGGGCAGTCCGGCGGGCCGCCCGTCGCGGACGTGAGCGTCCAGGACGACGGGCTGACCGGGATCGTGCTGCCGACGCCGTACGACGTGCCCCATGTCCGGCTCACGGACACCAGCGGCGCGCCGTACGCCTTGGACGCCGACACCACGAAGCCGGTGACGCTGGTCTTCTTCGGCTACACCCACTGCCCCGACATCTGCCAGGTGGTGATGGCGAACCTCGCCTCGGCGCTGACCCGGCTCGACGACGCGCACCGGGCGCGGGTCGGGATGCTGTTCGTCACCACCGACCCCGCCCGCGACGACGCGACCACCCTGCGCGAGTACCTCGACCGGTTCGACCCCGGCTTCGAGGGCCTGACCGGGCCGCTGCCCCGGATCGTGACCGCGGGGAAGGCGCTCGGCGTCCCCGTCGAGCAGGGTGCGAAGCTGCCGTCCGGCGGCTACGAGGTCGCCCACGGCACCCAGGTGGTCGGTGTCCGCCCGGACGGCACCGCGCCGGTGGTGTGGACCGGGACCGCCTCGCCGGCCGACGTCGCCGCAGACCTGACCACGATCCTGGACGACGGGATCCCCAGCACAGGAAGCAGGACATGACTCTCGCCTTCATCCCCAGCCCCGGCCAGGGCGTGTGGCACATCGGGCCGCTCCCGCTGCGCGCGTACGCGCTGTGCATCATCGCCGGTGTCATCGTCGCGATCTGGCTGGGGGAGCGGCGCTGGGTGGCGCGCGGCGGCCGCCGCGGGCAGGTCGGGGACATCGCGATCTGGGCGGTCCCGTTCGGCCTCGTCGGCGGCCGGCTCTACCACGTGGTCACCGACCCGGAGCTGTACTTCACCAAGGGCGCCGACCCGGTCGCGGCGCTCTACGTCTGGCAGGGCGGTCTGGGCATCTGGGGCGCGATCGCCCTCGGTGCCCTCGGCGCGTGGATCGGCTGCCGACGGCTGGGCATCAAGCTGCCGCCGCTGACCGACGCGCTGGCGCCGGGCATCGTGATCGCGCAGGCGATCGGCCGGTGGGGCAACTGGTTCAACCAGGAGCTGTTCGGCAAGCCGAGCACGCTGCCGTGGGCCCTGAAGATCGACCCCGCGCACCGCCCCGAGGGCTACGCGCAGTACGCCACCTACCAGCCGACGTTCCTCTACGAGTGCCTGTGGGACCTCGGGGTGGCCGGCCTGGTGATCTGGGCCGACCGGCGCTTCCGGCTCGGCCACGGCCGGGCCTTCGCGCTGTACGTGATGGCCTACACGGCCGGCCGGGGCTGGATCGAGTACCTGCGCATCGACCACGCGAACCACATCCTCGGCCTCCGGCTGAACGTGTGGACCTCGGTCCTGGTGTTCGCCGCGGCGCTGGTGTACTTCCTGGTCTCCGCGCGGCGGCGTCCCGGCCGGGAGGAGTCGGTGTGGCGTGACGGGGCCCGGCCGAGCGACGCGGCGGTGGCGCCCGACCAGGGATAGGTGAGCCTGTCCTTCGGTGAAATCGGGGACGGACCGGGATATTTTCTCCTGTCATGAGCACCGACGCCGCGCGGCCTGACGTCCCCGAGATCGACCACGAGCACCCCGACGTCACCGGGGGTTGGCTGCGCCCCGCCGTGTTCGGGGCGATGGACGGGCTGGTCTCCAACATCGCCCTGATCGCCGGCGTCGCCGGGGGCACCCGGGCCGCCACCGGCTCCACGGCGGTGGTGCTGGCGGGGCTGGCCGGGCTGGCCGCCGGCGCGTTCTCGATGGCCGCGGGGGAGTACACCTCGGTCGCCAGCCAGAGCGAGGCCGCGCTCCGCGAGATCGCCAAGGAACGCCACGAGATCATCCACAACGCCGAGGCGGAGACCCACGAGCTCGCCGAGATGTACGTCGGCAAGGGGATCGACGAGCACCTCGCCCACGAGGTCGCCCGGCAGATCCATCGTGACGTCGACAACGCGGTGCACGTGCACGCCCGCGAGGAGCTCGGCGTCGACCCCGACGACCTGGCCTCCCCGACGCTGGCCGCGGTGTCGTCGTTCCTGGCGTTCGCGCTCGGCGCCCTGGTGCCGGTGCTGCCGTACCTGCTCGGCGCCGACAGCCTGCTGCCCGGCCTCGCCGTCACCCTGCTCGCGCTGTTCGTGTGCGGCGGGGTGGTCACCCAGGTCACGTCGCGGCCGTGGTGGTACGGCGCGGTCCGGCAGACCGTGCTGGGCGGCGCCGCCGCCGGGCTGACCTACCTGTTCGGCTCGCTGGTGGGCACCGGGCTGGGCTGACCCGCGTCCGGCGGCCGCCCCCGGATCGGTCTAGACCCCGCTTGTCGGTCTCCCAAACCTGTCCATAGTGTGATGTTCACGTCTCGCCGGCCGGGCGATCGGCCGGCGTGGTGAGGTAGGCTTTCACTTCCGCATGGGCCAATGTCGTCCCGCGCACGCACTCTTTGAGAAGCACTGCTCCCGCCAGGTGAGCCGGTGCCCACGACGACGGGAGGATGCCTCATGCAAGCATTCCCGCCGCCCCAGGGGCTCTACGACGGACTTCATGAGCACGACGCCTGCGGCGTCGCGTTCGTCGCAACCCTGACCGGCGCTGCCAGCCATGACATCGTTGCCAAGGCGATCACCGCCCTGCGCAACCTGGAGCACCGCGGCGCCACGGGCGCCGAGCCCGACTCCGGCGACGGCGCGGGCATCCTGCTCGGGATCCCGGACCGGTTCTTCCGCGAGGTGGTCGACTTCGAGCTGCCCGCCCCGCGCTCGTACGCCGTGGGCACGGCGTTCCTCCCGGGGGACGACGACGCGGTCGCCAAGACGCGCCAGCGCATCGAGGAGATCGCCGTCGAGGAGGGCCTGACCGTCCTCGGCTGGCGGGACGTGCCGGTCGACCCGGCGATGCTCGGCGCCACCGCGCTGAGCGTGATGCCGACGTTCAGCCAGCTGTTCGTGGCCGCGACCACCGGCCGGCTGGTGGGGATGGCGCTCGAACGGCTGGCGTTCTGCCTGCGCAAGCGCTCGGAGCGCGAGACCGACGTCTACTTCCCGTCGCTGTCCTCCCGCACCATCGCCTACAAGGGGATGCTCACCACCGACCAGCTCGACCACTTCTACCCGGACCTGGTCGACGAGCGGGTCGAGTCCGCGGTCGCCGTCGTGCACTCGCGGTTCTCCACGAACACCTTCCCGAGCTGGCCGCTGTCGCACCCGTTCCGCTTCATCGCCCACAACGGCGAGATCAACACCGTGATGGGCAACCGCAACTGGATGCGGGCCCGCGAGGCGCTGCTGTCCAGCGAGCTCATCGGCGGGGACCTGAACCGGCTCTACCCGGTGTGCACCCCGGGTGCCTCGGACTCCGCGTCCTTCGACGAGGTGCTCGAGCTGCTGCACATGGGTGGCCGCTCGCTGCCGCACTCGGTGCTGATGATGATCCCGGAGGCGTGGGAGAACCACGGAGAGATGGACCCCGCGCGCCGCGCGTTCTACGAGTTCCACGCCTCGATGATGGAGCCGTGGGACGGCCCGGCCTGCGTGGTGTTCACCGACGGCACCCAGGTCGGCGCCGTCCTGGACCGCAACGGCCTGCGCCCCTCCCGCTACTGGGTGACCGACGACGGGCTCGTCGTGCTGGCCTCCGAGGTCGGCGTCCTCGACATCGACCCGAAGACGGTCGTCCGCAAGGGCCGGCTGCAGCCCGGTCGGATGTTCCTCATCGACACCGCCGAGCACCGGATCATCGAGGACGAGGAGATCAAGGGCGAGCTGGCCGGCGAGCACCCGTACGACGAGTGGCTGCATGCCGGACTGATCCGGCTCGATGACCTGCCCGACCGCGAGCACGTCGTGCACACGCACGCCTCGGTGACCCGGCGGCAGCAGATCTTCGGCTACAGCGAGGAGGAGAAGCGCGTCCTGCTCACCCCGATGGCCAAGACCGGGGCCGAGCCGATCGGGTCGATGGGCACCGACACCCCGATCGCGGTCCTCTCGGAGCGGCCGCGGATGCTCTTCGACTACTTCAGCCAGCTGTTCGCGCAGGTGACCAACCCGCCGCTCGACGCGATCCGCGAGGAGCTCGTCACGTCGCTGTCGAGCACGATCGGCCCGGAGGCGAACCTGCTCGAGCCGGCGCCGGCGTCCTGCCGCCAGGTGGTGCTGCCGTTCCCGGTGATCGACAACGACGAGCTCGCCAAGATCCGGCACGTCAACCGCGACGGCGACATGCCCGGGTTCATCACCCACGTGGCCCGGGGGCTCTACGACGTCGAGGGCGGTGGCGCGGCGCTCGCCGCGCGGATCGACGAGATCTGCCAGGAGGTGTCGGAGGCGATCGCCGACGGCGCCCGGATCATCGTGCTCAGCGACCGGCACTCCACCGCCGAGCTGGCGCCGATCCCGTCGCTGCTGCTCACCGGTGCGGTCCACCACCACCTGGTGCGGGAGAAGACCCGGACCCAGGTCGGCCTGCTCGTCGAGGCCGGTGACGTGCGCGAGGTGCACCACGTCGCGCTGCTGATCGGTTACGGCGCGGCGGCGGTGAACCCCTACCTGGCGATGGAGACCGTCGAGGACCTCGCCCGGGACGGCTACTACGTGCAGCTGGACCCGGAGCACGCGGTGGCCAACCTGGTCAAGTCGCTCGGCAAGGGCGTGCTGAAGGTGATGAGCAAGATGGGCGTGTCGACGGTCGCGTCCTACACCGGCGCGCAGATCTTCGAGGCCGTCGGGCTGGCGCAGCCGCTGGTGGACCGCTACTTCACCGGCACCACCAGCAAGCTCGGGGGCGTCGACATCGACACCATCGCCGAGGAGGTGGCCCGCCGGCACCGCACGGCCTACCCGGTCGACGGACTGCCCCCCGCGCACCGCAGCCTCGAGATCGGCGGCGAGTACCAGTGGCGACGCGAGGGCGAGCCGCACCTGTTCGACCCCGAGACGGTGTTCCGGCTCCAGCACTCCACGCGGGCCGGGCGCTACGACGTGTTCAAGCAGTACACCGCGCGGGTCAACGAGCAGTCCGAGCGGCTGATGACGCTGCGCGGGCTGTTCAAGCTCAAGAGTGGTCGCGGGCCGATCCCGATCGAGGAGGTCGAGCCGGTCTCCGAGATCGTCAAGCGGTTCTCCACCGGCGCGATGTCCTACGGCTCGATCAGCCAGGAGGCGCACGAGACGCTGGCCATCGCGATGAACCGGCTCGGCGCGAAGTCGAACACCGGGGAGGGTGGCGAGGACCCGGAGCGGCTGCACGACCCGGAGCGTCGCAGCTCGATCAAGCAGGTCGCGTCCGGGCGGTTCGGGGTCACCTCGGAGTACCTCACCAACTCCGACGACATCCAGATCAAGATGGCTCAGGGCGCGAAGCCCGGCGAGGGCGGTCAGCTGCCGGGCCACAAGGTGTACCCGTGGGTCGCGAAGACCCGGCACAGCACGCCGGGAGTGGGCCTGATCTCGCCGCCGCCGCACCACGACATCTACTCGATCGAGGACCTCGCGCAGCTGATCCACGACCTGAAGAACTCCAACCCCTCGGCGCGGGTGCACGTCAAGCTCGTCGCCGAGGTGGGCGTGGGCACGGTCGCGGCCGGTGTGTCGAAGGCGCACGCGGACGTCGTACTCATCTCCGGCCACGACGGCGGCACCGGTGCGTCCCCGCTGACCTCGCTCAAGCACGCCGGCGGTCCGTGGGAGCTGGGGCTCGCGGAGACGCAGCAGACGCTGCTGCTCAACGGGCTGCGGGACCGGATCGTGGTGCAGACCGACGGGCAGCTCAAGACCGGGCGCGACGTGGTCATCGCGGCGCTGCTCGGTGCCGAGGAGTTCGGCTTCGCGACCGCCCCGCTGGTGGTCTCGGGCTGCATCATGATGCGGGTCTGCCACCTGGACACCTGCCCGGTGGGCGTGGCCACCCAGAACCCGGTGCTGCGCGAGCGCTACACCGGCAAGCCCGAGTTCGTGGTGAACTTCTTCGAGTACATCGCCGAGGAGGTGCGCGAGCTGCTCGCCGAGCTCGGGTTCCGGACGCTGGACGAGGCGATCGGGCACGCGGAGCTGCTCGACGTCGAACGGGCGGTCAAGCACTGGAAGGCCGCCGGTCTCGACCTGACTCCCGTGCTGCACGTGCCCGAGCTGCCCGAGGGGGCGGCGCGGCGCAACACCACCGCGCAGGACCACAGCCTGGACAAGTCGCTCGACGTGCAGGAGCTGGTGCCACTGGCGAAGGCCGCACTGGAGAACGGCGAGCCCGTCCGCGCCCAGGTGCAGATCCGCAACGTCCATCGCACCGTCGGGACGATCCTCGGCCACGAGGTCACCAAGCGCTACCGCGGCGAGGGGCTGCCGGACGGCACCATCGACATCACCCTGACCGGCTCCGCCGGCCAGTCGTTCGGGGCGTTCGTGCCGCGCGGTGTCACCCTGCGGCTCGAGGGTGACGCCAACGACTACGTCGCCAAGGGGCTGTCGGGCGGCCGGATCGTGGTGCGGCCGGACCGGTCCGCGTCGTTCGACGCGGCGACCCAGATCATCGCCGGCAACGTGATCGGCTACGGGGCCACGTCCGGCGAGATCTTCCTGCGCGGCCAGGTCGGCGAGCGGTTCTGCGTGCGGAACTCCGGCGCCACCGCGGTCGTCGAGGGCGTGGGCGACCACGGCTGCGAGTACATGACCGGCGGCCGGGTGGTCGTCCTCGGGCGCACCGGACGCAACTTCGGCGCCGGCATGTCCGGCGGGGTGGCCTTCGTGCTCGACCTGGACGAGCGCCGGGTGAACCCGGCGCTCGTGGAGCTCGCCCCGGTGGACGGCGAGGCGGCCGGGGAGCTCGAGAGCCTGGTCCGCCGGCACCTCGAGGAGACCGGCTCGACGGTGGCCGAGGCGCTGCTGGCCGACTGGCCGGCCGCGCTGACCCGGTTCACCGAGGTGATGCCCACCGACTTCAAGCGGGTGCTGGCCGCCAAGGCCGAGGCCCAGGAGGAAGGCCTCTCCGACGACGAGGCCGCGACCAAGATGATGGAGGCCCTCCATGGCTGACGCGACCAGGTGCCCGGCTGCGGCTCTGCCCCGCACGACGTCCGCGATGATGGAGGACTCTGGCAATGGCTGACCCGAGAGGCTTTCTCAAGCACGGCCGCGAGGTCGCCTCGCGGCGCCCGGTCGAGGAGCGGGTGCAGGACTGGAACGAGGTCTACCCCGAGGGGGCGGGCCGCTCGCTGCTGCCGATCATCACCGAGCAGGCGGGGCGCTGCATGGACTGCGGCATCCCGTTCTGCCACCAGGGCTGCCCGCTCGGCAACATCATCCCCGAGTGGAACGACCTGGTCTGGCGCGACGACTGGGAGGGTGCGTTCGAGCGGCTGCACGCCACGAACAACTTCCCGGAGTTCACCGGCCGGCTCTGCCCGGCGCCGTGCGAGACCTCGTGCGTGCTCGGCATCAACCAGGACCCGGTGACGATCAAGAACGTCGAGGTCGCGATCGCGGACAAGGCGTGGGACGCCGGCTACGTCCGCCCCCAGCCCCCGGAGTGGCTCAGCGGCAAGACCGTCGCCGTGGTCGGCTCCGGACCGGCGGGACTGGCCGCCGCGCAGCAGCTGACCCGCGCGGGGCACACGGTGGCGGTCTACGAGCGCGCCGACAAGATCGGCGGCCTGCTCCGCTACGGGATCCCCGAGTTCAAGATGGAGAAGAAGCACCTCGACCGGCGGCTCGACCAGATGCGGCGCGAGGGCACCGTGTTCCGCACCGGCGTGGACGTCGGCGGCGACCTGACCGGCTCGCAGCTGGCGGAGCGCTTCGACGCCGTCGTGCTCGCGGTGGGGGCCACCGCGGCGCGCGACCTGCCGATCCCCGGTCGTGAGCTCGGCGGGGTCCACCAGGCGATGGAGTTCCTGCCGCAGTCCAACCGCGCGTCGCTGGGCGAGGAGGTCGCGGACCAGATCGTCGCGACCGACAAGCACGTGGTGATCATCGGCGGCGGGGACACCGGGGCCGACTGCCTGGGCACCGCCCACCGCCAGCACGCGAAGTCGATCACGCAGCTGGAGATCATGCCGCGTCCCGGTACCGACCGGCCGGCCAACCAGCCCTGGCCGACGTACCCGATGCTCTTCCGGGTGTCCTCGGCGCACGAGGAGGGCGGCGAGCGGGTCTACTCCGTGTCCACCAAGGAGTTCCTCGGCGACGCGGACGGCAACGTCCGGGCGCTGCGGCTGGTCGAGGTGGAGATGCAGGACGGCAAGCTCACCGAGGTCGAGGGCTCCGAGCGCGAGATCCCGGCCGAGCTGGTGCTGTTCGCGATGGGCTTCACCGGCCCGGAGCAGGACGGCGTGCTGGCCCAGCTCGGGGTGGACCTCGACGAGCGCGGCAACGTCAGGCGCGACGACAGCTACATGTCCTCGACCCCGGGCGTCTTCGTCGCCGGGGACGCCGGACGCGGTCAGTCGCTGATCGTGTGGGCCATCGCCGAGGGCCGTGCCGCGGCAGCCGGGGTGGACACCTTCCTCACCGGTGCGACGACACTGCCGTCCCCGATCCCGCCCACCGAGCGCCCCCTCGTCGTCTGAGACGGCCGACCAGTAGACATCCGGCCACATATTGGAACGATCCAGAACGCGGTGCGGGTGACCGACGAGTAGCCCAGTAGGGTCATGGCTGTGCGTAGAGCGAAGATTGTCTGCACCCTCGGCCCTGCTACCTCCTCACCCACCCGGATCCGCGAGCTCGTGGACGCCGGCATGGACGTCGCTCGGCTGAACCTCAGCCACGGGACGTACGCCGACCACGAACGTTCGTACCGGATGGTGCGTGCCGCCTCGGACGAGAGCGGGCACGGCGTCGGGATCTTCGCGGACCTGCAGGGGCCCAAGATCCGGCTCGGCACCGTGGAGAACGGGCCGCTCCAGCTCGCGGAGGGGGACCGGTTCACCATCACCACGCGGGACGTGGACGGGGACGCGTCGTTGTGCTCCACGACGTACGCCGGGCTGCCGGGCGACGTGGCGGAGGGGGACCAGATCCTGATCGACGACGGCAAGGTGCGGCTCGAGGTGGAGAGCGTCGACGAGACCGACGTGGTGACCCGGGTCGTGGTGCCGGGGCCGATCAGCGACCACAAGGGCATCAACCTGCCTGGTGTCGCGGTGTCCGTCCCGGCGCTCTCCGAGAAGGACAAGGCGGACCTTCGCTGGGCGCTGCACATGACCGTGGACTTCATCGCGCTCTCGTTCGTCAGGTCCGCGGCGGACGTCGAGGACGTCCGCGAGGTGATGCGTCAGGAGAACATCTTCCTGCCGGTGATCGCGAAGATCGAGAAGCCCCAGGCGATCGAGAACATCGAGGAGATCGTCGACGCGTTCGACGGTTTCATGGTCGCCCGCGGTGACCTCGGGGTCGAGTGTCCGCTCGAGAACGTCCCGTTCCTGCAGAAGCTGGTGATCGACGTGGCCCGTCGGCACGCCAAACCGGTGATCGTCGCCACCCAGATGCTCGAGTCGATGATCTCCGCACCGCGGCCCACCCGCGCCGAGGCGTCCGACGTGGCGAACGCGGTGCTCGACGGTGCCGACGCGGTGATGCTGTCGGGGGAGACCAGCGTCGGCGAGTTCCCGATCGAGACGGTCCAGACGATGGCACGGATCATCACCTCGACCGAGGACCACGGGCTGGCCCGGATGACGGCGATCGACTGGCAGCCCCGGACCCGCGGAGGGGTGATCGCCAAGGCTGCGGCGGAGGTGGCCGAGCGGGTCGGCGCGAAGTACCTGGTGGCCTTCACCCAAAGTGGTGACTCCGCGCGCCGTCTCTCCCGGTACCGCGGGCCGATCCCGATGCTGGCGTTCACCCCCGTCGACGCGGTTCGCTCGCAGCTGTCCCTGTCCTGGGGGGTCGAGACGTTCAAGGCGCCTCCGGTCGAGCACACCGACGAGATGGTGCGCCAGGTCGACGAGGCGTTGCTGAAGATCCATCGGGTCTCCGAGGGTGACCTGGTGGTGATCATCGCCGGCAGCCCGCCCGGGATCCCGGGCTCGACCAACGCGCTGCGCATCCACCGGATGGGTGACGCGATCAACGGCGTCGCGCCGGCCTACCGGCGGTCGAGCTGACCCCGGGGCGTCAGGACTTGAGCCCGATCAGCGCGTCGAGTGCCGCGACGCCCGCGCGGGTCGAGACCGAGATGGTCTTCCAGCTCGACTGTCGCCACGGTACGTCGACCAGCGCGAGCGCCTCGCCGCACCAGCGACGGATCTCGTCGGAGTTGTTGGTGAACTGCCAGCGCGGGTAGTCGTAGCGTCTCGTCTCGCCTGCGACGACCCGGGTCGCCCAGTTGTTCGAGCGGCAGCCGTCGGAGTGGAAGAGCCCGCGCAGGAAGTCCGCGGGGCAAGCCGTGACGACCTCGCGCTGCCAGGGAGCGAGCACCAGCGTCCGCTCGTGCTTGCGCCCCGGTCCGTGCTGCGGGAACAGGCACGGCCAGTGCTTCCAGCTGACGGTGGTGATGGTGCAGCCAGGCACGGATCGCACATGTGGGCGACACAAGGGCTTCACGGACCGCATCAAACTGGCCACCCGCTCGTTCAGGTCGGGATATCGCTTGTCATTGAAGATGTGCAGGCCGAAGACCCCGCGTCGTTGCGTGCTGAGGTAACCGTCGCCGAGGTACCAGCCGAAGAGCTCTGCGTAGGCGGGAACATCCAGGGGTGCGGCGTCACACCGGGGGCAGCGAGCCAGGAGGTGAGTCTGCCCTCGCGGCATCCCGCGCCTCTGGTAGAGGCGACGCCACCGGCGGATGGTCTTGACCGCGACACCGTGCTTGGCTGCGTTGTCCGCGTCTGGAACACCGGCGTCGGAGTCCCGGAGGGCGCTCGCCACGGTCTCGTTGGAACGCACATGGCTCATCCTGGCAGCGTGGGGCACACCACCGACATTCGGTGGCGCGGCGCCACTGCACGGGGCGGATGCCATCTGTGCCGGGTGTGGGACTTGAACCCACACGTCCTCTCGGACAATGGTGTTTGAGACCATCGCGTCTGCCTGTTCCGCCAACCCGGCTGGGGAGCAGCGCCCAGACTAGTGGATAGCTGCTCGTGGTTCGGCTACCCGGGGAGCGACGGTTGGTCGTCCGGAATCCGGACGGCTCGCGCGGGAGCCGTCCGAACGTCTAGGATCTCGTGTCGGCTTAGGGGCACGGGGTGCGAAATGCGAGTGAGTGTGGTGTTGAGGTTCCTCGAGGCGCTGCTGGCGCCGGAGCGTGCCGTCCGCAACGCGCGGGAGGCCGCCACCGAGCTGTCCCGACGCGGGGTCGAGCGGCACGAGGTCGAGCTCTTCCTCGCCGAGCGCCGCGCCCGGGTCGACAAGAGCGCCTGACCGGGGGCATGCCGCACCTGCCGGCGATCCACCGCTAACCTTGCCGGCGTGACTGAACAGCAGGCCGGGTCCACACGTCGCGTGGTCATCGCCGAGGACGAGGCGTTGATCCGGCTCGACCTGTCGGAGATGCTCGCGGAGGAGGGGTACGACGTCGTCGGCCAGGCGGGCAACGGCGAAGCGGCCGTCGAGCTCGCCGAGCGGCACCGGCCCGATCTCGTCGTGCTGGACGTCAAGATGCCCAAGCTGGACGGGCTCTCTGCGGCGCGACGGATCGCCGAGCAGCGGATCGCGCCCGTCGTCATCCTCACCGCCTTCAGCCAACGTGACCTGGTGGAGCGGGCCCGCGAGGCCGGCGCGATGGCCTACCTGGTGAAGCCGTTCAACAAGTTCGACCTCGTCCCCGCGATCGAGATGGCGGTGAGCCGGTTCGCGGAGCTGCAGATGCTGGAGGCCGAGGTCGCCGACCTCACCGAGCGGCTGGAGACCCGCAAGGCGGTGGACCGGGCCAAGAGCGTGCTCCAGGAGCAGCTCGAGCTCAGCGAGCCCGAGGCGTTCCGGTGGATCCAGAAGACCGCGATGGACCTGCGGCTGTCGATGCGCCAGGTGGCGGACGGGGTCATCACCCACGGTCCGTCGGTCGCGGGCGGCCCCGCGGGAGGGTAGCGCATCCGGATCGGTTTTCCGGTCGATTCGGACAGGACGTGGGCGCGAGGTCACGAAACTACAACGACAGTCCCACCAATTGCGCACAGGTACCCGACAATGCCTCGATTAGCCGCTAAGTTCACAGGCATCAAGTAGAAGTGGCGCTCCGTGCTTGGAGGGGGGACGCCGCTCAAACTCCCATCACGGAGGCTCAATTGATTCGCCCAACTCGCACCTGGCGCACGCTCGTGGTCCTGGCGTCCGCGTCGCTTGCCCTGACGGCCTGCGGCAACGGCAACAACAACAACGCCAGCGGCTCCAACAGCGCATCGTCCAACCCGAGTCAGAGCAGCGCGGCCAAGAAGGGTGACGGCACCCTGACGGTCGGCACCCTGCTCCCGCAGACCGGCGACCTCGCGTTCCTCGGCCCGCCGGAGTTCGCCGGCGTGCAGACCGCGGTCGACGACATCAACGCCGCCGGCGGTGTGCTCGGCAAGCAGGTCGTGCAGAAGAAGGCCGACTCCGGCGACGGCACGCCCGACATCGCGGGCGCCCAGGTAGACAAGCTCCTCGCGGCCAACGCCGACGTGGTGATCGGTGCGGCGGCCTCCGGCGTCTCGCTGTCGGTGATCAACAAGATCACCGACGCCGGCGTCGCGGAGTTCTCGCCCGCCAACACCTCGCCGGCCTTCGACGACCCGAAGACCGACCCGCACAGCCTCTACTTCCGCACCGCCCCCTCCGACGTCCTGCAGGGCGCGGTCCTCGCGAACACGGTGCTCGAGGACGGGCACACCAACGTGGCGATCCTGGCCCGCCAGGACTCCTACGGCGAGCTGCTCGCCAAGCAGGTGGCCAAGGGCATCAAGGCCGGTGGCGGCACCGTGGCGGCCAAGGAGCTCTACTCCGCGGACGCCACCAACTACACCGCCGAGGTGAACAAGGTGGCCTCGACCAAGCCCGACGCCGTCGTGCTGATCGCGTTCAACGAGACCACGAAGATCATCCCGACGATGGTCGCCAAGGGCATCGGCCCCCAGGACCAGCAGGTCTACTTCGTGGACGGCAACACCGCCGACTACTCGAAGGACTTCCCCAAGGGCACGCTGACCGGCGTGAAGGCGACCTACCCGGGCGCCGAGCTGACCAGCGACTTCAAGCAGCGGATGCTGAAGACCAACCCCAACCTGAAGGACTTCACCTACGGTCCGGAGTCGTACGACGCGACGACGATGATCGCCCTCGCGGTGGAGGAGGCCAAGTCCGACGACGCCACCACGTTCGGCCCGCACATCATCACCATCTCCAAGGACGGCACCCAGTGCTCGTCGTTCAAGGAGTGCGACGCGCTGATCAAGCAGGGCAAGGACATCGACTACCAGGGCGTCTCCGGCCCCTGCGACCTCGGCCCCACCGGTAGCCCGACCAAGGCCACCATCGGCATCTTCCAGTACGGCGCCAACAACACCTACCACAACCTGAAGTACGTCACCGGCGTGATCTGATCGCCCGCTGACACGAGAAGGGGCCCGACCGTCACGGTCGGGCCCCTTCCGCGTTCCCGGGCCGGCGGGGGTACGACGTCCGGGGGACCGCCGTACGGCGCCGGCTACTTGGCGAGCGTGCCGAGGTAGAGCTGGATGACCTTGGGGTCGTTGATGAGATCCGCGCCGCTGGCCGTGTAGGCGTTGCGGCCCTGGTCGAGCACGTAGCCCCGGTCGCAGATCTGCAGGCACCGGCGGGCGTTCTGCTCGACCATGACGACCGAGACGCCGGCACGGTTGATCCGCCGCGTCTGCACGAACACCTCGTCCTGCATCACGGGGGAGAGGCCGGCCGACGGCTCGTCGAGCAGCAGCACGGACGGCTCCATCATCAGCGCCCGGCCCATGGCCACCATCTGCCGCTCACCGCCGGACAGCGACCCGGCCCGCTGCGTGCGGCGGTCGACGAGCGCCGGGAACAGGTCCCCGACGAACTCGAAGCGCTTCTTGAAGCTGCTGGGGCGCTGGTAGACACCCATCTCCAGGTTCTCCTGGATGGTGAGCGAGGGGAACACGTTGTTGGACTGCGGGACGAACCCGATGCCCTTGGTCACCAGCGTGTCGGCGCGCTGGTTCGTGATCTCCTCGCCCTTGAGGGTGACCTTGCCCGAGTTGATCTTCACCAGGCCGAACAGTGCCTTGAGCAGCGTGGACTTGCCCGCGCCGTTGGGGCCGATGATGCCGACCAGCTCGTTCTCCTGGCAGTACAGGTCGGAGCCGTTGAGGATGTTCACCCCGGGCAGGTAGCCCGCGATCAGGTTGTCCGCACGCAGGACGGCGCCCTCGGCCGCCTTCAGGTGCTCGCTCCGGTCGATGGATTCGGTGCCGGCCTCAGTCATCGTGCCCACCCTTCTTCGCGGTGTCGCCGTGCGTCTGGTCCATCTCGTCGCGGGCCTCCACCAGGATCTTCTCCTCCATCTCGGAGCTGAGGTCCTGGTCGTGGTGCGATCCGAGGTAGGCGTCGATGACGCGCTGGTCGCCCATCACCGAATCGGGCGGGCCCTCGGCGATCACCTGGCCCTGGGCCATCACGATCACCCAGTCGGAGATGTCGCGGACCATGTCCATGTCGTGCTCGACGAACAGCACCGTGCGTCCCTCGTCGCGCAGCGACTTCACGTGCCCCAGCAGGGACTGCTTGAGCGCGGGGTTCACCCCGGCCATCGGCTCGTCGAGCATCACCAGCTCCGGGTCGGCCATCAGCGCGCGGGCCATCTCCAGGAGCTTGCGCTGACCGCCCGAGAGGGTGCCCGCGAAGTCCTCGCGCTTCTTGGCGAGCAGGAACCGCTCGAGCAGCGCGTCGGCCTTCTCGGTGATCCGGCGCTCCTGGCCGCCCCAGAGGTGGAACAGGCCGGACAGGAACCGCTCGCCGGTCTGGCCGGTGGCACCCAGGCGCATGTTCTCCAGCACGGAGAGCTTCGCCAGCACCTTGGTCAGCTGGAAGGTGCGGATCATGCCCAGGCGCGCGACCTGGTACGCCGCGACACCGTTCAGCGACCGGCCGTTGAACGACCAGGTCCCCGACTGGGGCTTGTCGAACCCGGTGAGCAGGTTGAAGAACGTGGTCTTGCCGGCACCGTTCGGGCCGATCAGCGCCGTGATCACCCCGCGCTGGATCTCCAGGTGCTTGACGTCGACGGCCGTGAGTCCGCCGAAGTGGCGGACCACGTCGTCGGCGACCACGATCGGGTCCGGCTTCGGTGCCCCCGGCTCGTGGGGGACGTCGCGCAGCGCGGCGCGTGCGGCGGCGCTGTCGACCCCGGGGGTCGCGCCGTCGCCCTCGGCGGTCGGTGAGGTGGTGGTGTCAGCGGGCATCGATCGCCAGCTCCCTTCGGTCCCCGAAGATTCCCTGTGGTCGGTAGATCATCAGCAGCATCAGCGCCAGGCCCATGAAGATCAGGCGCATCAGGCTTGCCTGCTGGTTGTTCATCAGCCACTCGGGGAGGATCGGGTTGCTCCCGGAGGTCATCGCGTCGAAGATCAGGTCCAGCAGGCTGATCAGGAACCAGAAGATGATCGAGCCGGCGACCGGGCCGAGCACCCGGGCGGCGCCGCCGAGCAGCAGCACGGTGTAGGCGAAGAAGGTCGTGTCGGTGGCGACCCAGGTCGGGTTCATGTTGGTGTGCTGGAGCGCCACGAAGAACCCGGCGATCGCACCGAACAGACCGCCGAGCACCAGCGACTGCATCTTGTAGAGGTAGACGTTCTTGCCCAGGCTGCGGACGGCGTCCTCGTCCTCGCGGATGCCCTTGATCACCCGTCCCCAGGGGGCGCGCATGATCAAGTAGACCACCACGCAGCCGATCGCGACGATGATCCAGCCGACGAACAGCAGCCAGAAGTCGTACGGCCGCCAGCCCACGATGCCGAGGTCGATCTTGCTGTGGAACGGGTTCGCGTTGGCGAACGTGTTCTCGAAGTGGATCAGGCCGTCCTGCCCGCCGAACCACTTGAGCAGCGTCACGGACCCGAGCGTGAACCGGATGATCTCCGAGGCCGCGATGGTCACGATCGCCAGGTAGTCGGCCCGGAGCCGCAGGGTCGGGATGCCGAGCAGGAACGCCAGCACCACGGTGAAGAACAGGCCGGCGAGGATCGCCAGCCAGAACGGCAGGTTCCAGGTCGCGACGAAGGCCGCCATGGTGTAGCCGCCGATGGCCATGAAGCCGGCCTCACCGAAGTTCAGCAGGCCGGTGTAGCCGAAGTTGATGTTCAGGCCGATGGCTGCGAGGCAGTAGACGACCGCCGTGGGGCCGAGGCCCTGCTGCAGGGCCTGGCTCAGGATGTTTCCCCAGTCCATGTCTCTCTCCTCGTCTCAGCCGACCCGCTCGGCGCGGCCGAGCAGCCCTTGCGGTCGAACCAGCAGCACCAGGATGAGCACGAGCAGCGCGCCCACGAACTTGAGCTCGGCCGGGATGAACAGCGTGGACACCTCGATGAAGATGCCGATGATGAACGACCCGAGCAGCGCTCCCCAGATGCTTCCGAGGCCACCCAGGATGACCGCGGCGAAGACCAGCAGCAGGATCTTGAAGCCGATCTGGTAGTCGAAGCCCTGGGTCATGCCCAGCAGCACGCCGGAAAGCCCGGCGAGCCCGGCCCCGACCGACCACACCACGGAGATCACGCGGTCCACGTTGATGCCGGAGGAGGAGGCGAGCGCGGGGTTGTCCGCCACGGCACGGGTGGCCTTGCCGATCTTGGTCTTCTGGACGGCCAGCGAGATGAGCACCAGCACGGCGGCCGAGAAGACGATCACGCCCACGTCCTTCGGCGTGATCAGGATCGGCCCCACGTGCCAGGGCTTCGGGCTGGTCCACTGGGAGTAGTTGTGGTTCGCCGCCCCGGCGACGTACTGGTAGATGTTGCGCAGGAAGATGGAGAGCCCGATGCTGACGATCATCGCCGCGATCAGCCCGGTGCCCCTGCGGCGCAGCGGCTTCCAGATCACCTTGTCCTGCACCCAGCCGAAGACCGTCGACGCGACCAGGGCGACCAGGATGGCGGTCACCATCGTCACGTTGCGCCCGGCGATGGTGATGTCCCCGGACAGCCGGTCGACGCCGAAGGCGACGATCGCGCCGAAGGTGATCAGCTCACCGTGGGCGAAGTTCGTCAGCCCGGTCGTGCCGAAGATCATCGACAGGCCGAGCGAGGCCATCGCGAGCAGCAGCGAGAACACCACGCCGCCGACCGCCAGCTGGAGCGCCTGGGTGAACTTGCTGGTGCCCCCGGACAGGGCGTTGCCGATCGGGAAGGTGACGAAGACGTCCGAGTCGAGCTGCAACCGGACCTTGAGCGAGACCTGCTTGGGGTTGCGCAGGGCCGCTCCCGAGGGAAGCGACTTGGTGTCGATGTTGATCTCGAAGGTCTTGCCGAGGTTGTCGATCGACTTCCCGGGCAGCGCGATGTCGAAGACCCCGGTGTCGTTGCTGGTGCCGTTGCCGACGACCTTCCCGGCCGAGTCCTTGACGGCGATCTTCACGCCCGGCACGGCCGCCGGCGGTGTCTCCCGGCGGTCGGTGAGGCACCCCTGGATGTGGATGGTGTCGTCGTTGCGCGGTGGTGGCTTCACACAGGTGTCGGACGCGGCGAGCGGCACCGGGGCCGCGGACGCGGGGACGCTTCCTGCCGTGATTAAGAAGGTGGCCACCATCGCGAGAAGTAGCGCGGCGATGCGTTTCGGGCGGGCGTGCATGGGACTCCTGTCGCCTCGTCTGACAGATCGACTCGCGAAACCATAGCGACCCCGCAGGCAGGGTGTGCCCGCGTAGGCGTCCCCCCTGGTCCCACTCGCCAAGCGATCACCCTAGAACCAATTCGACGGAGATGGTGACCATTGGTGCAACAAACCTGCAACGAGTGTCTTGTGCGCTCCGGCCAACTAGCCTCGCGCGGTCAGCGCAGCGCCGCCACCAGCGCGGTCAGCAGCGGGGCGATGAGAAGTCCCGGCAGCAGGTCGCCTACCGGAAGCTGCTTGATGCGCAGCAGCCGCAGCGCCACCCCGACCAGCATCAGCCCACCGGTGGCGGTGAGGGCGGCGACGTGCGCGGCCGGGAGGACGTCGCCGAGAAGGGCACCGAACAGGGTCAACGAGCCCTGCACGACGAGCAGGGCCAGCACGCTCGCGGCGACCCCCCAGCCGAGGGAGGCCGCGAAGGCGATCGCGGCGAAACCGTCGAGGGCCGACTTCAAGAACAGCTGGTCCGCGCCCTTGCCCAGCCCGTCGCTGATCGAGCCGAGCACGGTCAACGGCCCGACGCAGAAGACCAGCGAGCTGGTGACGAACCCTTCGATGAACCGTTGCCGGTCCGCGGACCCCTCCCGGTCGCGGCCCCCACCCGCCATCCTCGCCTGGAGCCAGCCGCCGAACCCCTCCAGGCGGTCCTCGATGCGCAGCACCGAGCCGAGGATCCCGCCGAGCAGCAGGGCCCCGAGCACGATCAGCATCGGCGCGCTGTCGCCCACGGCGCGCGCCCAGCTCCGGTCGGAGATGCTGGCGGCCGCGGACGCCGCGATCAGCAGGGTGACCAGGCCCAGCCCGTCGGTCACCACGTCGCGGGTGCGTTGGGTGAGCCGGTGCCCCACGAGGACTCCGATCACGGTGCCGCACAGCACCGTGACGACGTTGACCAGGGTCCCGACACCGGGGAACAAGGGGCCTCCTCCACCGTCGGACGGGGCCGCTCTACCGGTCCGTCCGTTCTAGGCGTAATCTCTCATCTCGGTCCGGTTCGGGCGGTCTCGGGGTTCCGTTCCGGCCGGTCGGCCGCGACAACATCGCGGTCTCCTGCGCTGCCGGAACGTCCGGCTGGAAAGGGGCGTCCCGATGTCCCGCAACCCGGTGCACGTGCGCGACGCGACGCCCGCGGACGTCGCGGCCCTGCTGGGCCTCTGGTCCGGCCTATCGGCCCGGCCGTCCGACCGGCCCGCGGTGGCGCCGGAGGTGGACGCCGCGGCCGCCGTGGCCCGGGTCGCCGCCGACCCCGACCAGCGCCTGCTGGTCGCGGAGCTGGGCCGGCAGGTCGTCGGAGCCGTGCAGCTGATCCGCGCGCCGGTCTCGCCGATCCACAGCGAGATGGCGGTGCACGTCGCGCACCTCCAGGTCCGCGAGAAGTCGCGTCGGCACGGCGTGGGCCGGGCGCTGATGGAGGCGGCGGTGAGCTGGGCCGAGGAGAAGGACACCGTGCACGTGATCGCGGCCGCGGCGGTCGGGTCCCGCGACGCCAACCGGTTCATGGCCCGGCTGGGCCTGGGACAGGTCGCGGTGCTGCGCGGGGCGAGCGTCGCGTCGCTGCGGGCGCGGCTCCCGGTGGAGCCGCCGGCGGCCGCCCGGGTCGGCTCGCGCAGCCACCGCAGCGTCGGGCAGGTGCTCGCGCAGCGACGCTCCCAGCGACGGTCGCAGGCGCGCACCGTCTCCTGAGCCGTCGGTCCGGCTCCCGGCGGGCCGGCCGACCTGGCGCGGACGGCCGGGTCGGGACGGGGGGTGGCGACTACTAGGGTGGCACCCGTGCCAGAACCGACTGCTTCGACGAGCCCCGGACGTCCGCGCCTGCTGCTGCTGGACGGCCACTCCTTGGCCTACCGCGCCTACTTCGCGCTGCCGGTGGAGAACTTCTCCACCACGACCGGGCAGCCGACCAACGCGGTCTACGGCTTCACGTCGATGCTCATCAACGTGCTCCGCGACGAGCAGCCCAGCCATGTCGGGGTCGCCTTCGACAAGTCCCGCCAGACGTTCCGGCTCGCGGAGTACGCCGAGTACAAGGCCGGGCGCAACAAGACCCCCGACGAGTTCAAGAGCCAGCTGCCGCTGATCCAGGAGGTGCTCGACGCGCTCCGGATCCGGCACCTCGAGGTCGAGGGCTACGAGGCCGACGACATCATCGCGACGCTGACCACCGAGGCTCTCGAGGAGGGCTTCGACGTGCTGCTGCTGACCGGCGACCGCGACTCGCTCCAGCTCGTCACCGAGCACTCCACGGTGCTCTACCCGATGCGGGGCGTCTCCGACCTCGCCCGGATGACCCCGGAGGCCGTCGAGGGGAGGTACGGCGTCGCGCCGGCCCGCTACCCGGAGCTGGCGGCGCTCGTGGGGGAGTCCTCGGACAACCTGCCCGGGGTGCCCGGTGTCGGGCCGAAGACCGCCGCCAAGTGGATCAACCAGTTCGACGGCCTCGACAACGTGATCGCCCACGCCGACGAGATCAAGGGCAAGGCCGGCGACTCGTTCCGCGAGCACCTGGGCGAGGTGATCCGCAACCGCCGGCTCAACGCGCTGGTGTGCGACATGGCCCTGTCCACCACCCCGACCGACCTGGCCAAGCAGCCGTGGGACCGCCAGGAGGTGCACCAGCTGTTCGACGGGCTGGAGTTCCGGGTGCTGCGGGACCGGCTGTTCGCGACGCTGGAGTCGGAGGAGGACGTCGAGGAGGGCGGTTTCGAGCTCGACGGTCGCCGCCTGGCCGCCGGCGAGCTCGCGGGCTGGCTCGAGGCGCACGCCCCCGCCGGGGCCCGCCTGGGCGTCCAGGTCCAGGGGTCCTGGCACGGCGGCTCCGGCGACGTCTACGCGCTGGCACTGGCCTCGCACGACGGTGCCGCGGCCTGGCTGGACGCGGAGCAGCTGACCCCCGAGGACGACGAGGTCCTGGCCGGCTGGCTGGCCGACCCGTCGTACAAGAAGGTGCTGCACGACGCCAAGGGACCGATGCTGGCGATCACCGCGCGCGGGTGGACCCTGTCCGGGCTCGAACGCGACACCGCGCTGTCGGCCTACCTGGCGCGTCCGGACCAGCGCTCCTACGACTTGGCGGACCTGACCCTGCGCTACCTCAAGCGCGAGCTGAAGGCCGAGGACCCGGAGGACCAGGGTCAGCTGACCCTGGACAGCGTCGGCGAGGACTCCGCCGGCGACACCGCGATGCTCCAGGCGCGCGCGGTGCTCGACCTCGCCGAGGCGCTGGACGTCGAGCTGGAGGAACGTGGCGGCACCCGGCTGCTGGCCGAGGTCGAGCTGCCGCTGGTGCACGTGCTCGCCGAGCTCGAGCGGGTCGGCGTCGCGGTGGACACCGACCACCTCGAGCGGCTCGAGGCGCACTTCGCCGGGGAGGTCAAGCGGGCCGCCGACGAGGCCTTCGACGTGATCGGCAAGGAGATCAACCTCGGGTCGCCCAAGCAGCTGCAGGTGGTGCTGTTCGACGAGCTCGGGATGCCCAAGACCAAGCGCACGAAGACCGGCTACACCACCGACGCGGACGCGCTGCAGCAGCTGTACATCAAGACCGAGCACCCGTTCCTGCTGGCCCTGCTGCGCCACCGGGACGTGGCGCGGCTGCGCCAGACCGTCGAGGGCCTGCTCAAGACGGTGGCGCCGGACGGGCGGATCCACACCACGTTCAACCAGACGATCGCGGCCACCGGACGGTTGTCCTCGACCGAGCCGAACCTGCAGAACATCCCGGTCCGCACCGAGGAGGGCCGCCGGATCCGCGAGGGCTTCGTCGTGGGGCGGGGGTACGCCTCCCTGATGACCGCCGACTACAGCCAGATCGAGATGCGGATCATGGCGCACCTGTCCGAGGACGACCTCCTGATCGAGGCGTTCCGGTCCGGGAGGGACTTCCACTCCGTGACCGCGGCCCGGGTGTTCGAGGTCGACGCGGCCGAGGTCACCCCGCAGATGCGCGCGAAGATCAAGGCGATGAACTACGGCCTGGCCTACGGGCTCTCGGCCTACGGCCTCTCCCAGCAGCTCGGCATCGAGACCGGCGAGGCGCGCGGCCTGATGGACGAGTACTTCGAGACCTTCGGCGGGGTGCGCGACTATCTGGCCGGCATCGTGGACGAGGCCCGCAAGAGTGGCTTCACCGAGACGATCCTGGGCCGGCGCCGCTACCTGCCGGACCTGACCAGCGACAACCGGCAGCGGCGGGAGATGGCCGAGCGGATGGCCCTGAACGCCCCGATCCAGGGGTCCGCCGCGGACATCATCAAGGTGGCCATGCTCAAGGTCGATGCCGCGATCCGCGCGGCCGGGCTGCGCTCGCGGATGCTGCTGCAGGTGCACGACGAGCTCGTGCTCGAGGTGGCCGAGGGCGAGGCCGAGCGGCTCGAGCGGCTGGTGCGCGAGCAGATGGGCGCGGCCGCCGAGCTGACCGTGCCGCTCGACGTCTCGGTGGGCACCGGTGCGAGCTGGCACGAGGCCGCGCACTGACAGGCGCGGGCCGGCTCAGCGCGGCGAGACCATCTCGGCCCGCCGGGACGCCGGCCGCAGGCTGGCCACCAGCAGCACGGCGAACAACGCCGTGTCCACGCAGAGCACCCAGGTGAGCAGCCGGTCCAGCGACCCGAGCACCGGCGCGGACGCGACCAGGAGCAGCAACGCCGCCCAGATCACGTACACGGTCCGCTGGTGCTGGCGGGCCACCACGTTGTAGACCATCAGCTGGAGCATCGCCAGCAGCGTCCCGAGCGCCGCGAACGCCCACAGCCGGCCCTGCAGGTCGGCGTACTGCGGGCCGCCGATGAAGGTCACCGCCAGGCCGGACAGCACGGCGGTGCCGAGCACCGTCACCGCGCCGATGGTCAGCACCATCCCGAGGCTGCGCAGGTGCATCCGGCGTGCCGACGGCTGCTGCGACATCGACGGGAACGCGATCACGACCACGAACTGGGGCAGGAACAGCACCGCCTTGGTGAGGATCAGGCCGGCCGCGTAGAGGCCGGCGCTCTGCTCCGGGAGGGTGGTGCGGGCGATGATCACGTCGGCGTTGGAGAGCGCGAAGAAGGCCAGCAGCGCGTGGGAGTTGTGCATGGTCTCGTGGAGCACTCCGCCCCGCACCCACCGCGACCGCGGCTCGCCGGCGGCGGGTTCGGAGGGCTCCTGGACTCCCGGCCGGCGGCGCAGGGCCCACCAGCCGACCAGGACCGGGAGCACGGCGCCCAGCGTGACGCCGACCATCGCGCTGCCGGTGTCGGGGCGGATCACCAGGGCTATCGCCCCGAAGCCGAGCCGGCCGACGCCCACGCACAGGTAGACGGCCGCCAGCGGGTACCACCGCCGCTCGCCCTGCAGGATGCCCGCCTGGCCGCCCATCACGGTCAGCGGTAGCGCGGTGACCGCGATGAGGACCGCGGTGACCCAGGAGTCGAGGTTCAGCGCGCTGGTGATCACGGGGGAGAGCACCAGCGCGAGCGCGCCCAGACCCAACGCCGATCGGTAGGTGGCGTGCATGACGTCCGCGTGCAGCCCGGCGCTGTCCACGGGGGAGGCCGAGACCCGGCGTGCCCCGGTGGCCTGCAGCCCCAGCGACACGACGTTGACCACCAGCAGCAGCCCCATCACCGCGGCCAGGGCGCCGTACTCCGCCGGGCCCATCACCCGGGCGGCCAGGATCGTGAACCCGTACGTCGTCACGTTCATCACCGCCATCGCGAGCGCGATGACGCCGCTGCCGAGCAACCACGAGGGGATCCGCGACCGACCCGTCGTCGCGGTGGGGGGTGACAGCATGAGCTCCCGTCCTGGTCCTGGAACCGACAGCATCGAGAATATGTCGGGCCGCGAGCCGGCGCGCTGAGCACCCGCACCCGAGGTACGGGTCACAAGACCGGCGAGGCAGGGACCATCGACCCGCGACTTTCGCGGTGAGACTACCGGAAAGTAGATAGTGTCTGCTGAATCTTGCCCCCAAGGGAGGGAGCAAGCGCGTCGGGCGCCGCGAGGTGTCCGGCGGCTTCGTGGAGGGAGCGCGCCAACATGCGCAGAACATTGTTGGCCGGAGTCCTGCTTGCCCTGGTCGCCGCGCTGGTGGTCAGGCTGAGCTCGGCGTTCGGTCTTGAGCTCGAGTCGACGGCCCTCCTGGGTGCGGCTCTGGGGGCGGTGCTGGCGCTCGTGCCCGACCGGTCGCCGCTGGCGAGGCTCGGTGGCTTCGCCGCTGGTTTCCTTGCGGCCTGGATCGGCTACTTCCTGCGCGCCGCGGTGCTGCCCGACACCTCGAGCGGGCGCGCGGTGGCGGTGGGCATCGTGGTGCTGCTCTGCGTGGGCGCCACCGCGGCGAGCCTGAACCGGCTGCCACTGTGGTCGACGCTGCTCGGCACGGCGGCCCTGACCGGCGCCTACGAGTTCAGCTACGCGGCCGCGCCGCCCGAGGTCCTCACCACCTCGATGAGCAGCGCCACCAGCGTGCTGCTCGACGTGGCCATCGGCTTCCTTGCGGCGGCGCTCGTAGCGCCGACGGCCGTGCCCGGCGCCGGCACCCGGGTACGTCGGTCCCGTCCCGTCGCCGGCGGCGACAGCGCGACCCGGGCCGGCGACGACGGCACCACCGGCGCCGACGGCACGACCGGCGCCGGGGCCACCCCGCCGGGTGACGACGGCGCCACCGCCAAGCTCGACGACCTGATGAGGGAGAAGACCAAGTGAACGCGCATTTCCAGCTGCCGCTGCGCGTTGCAGCGGTCGGTGCCGCCACGGCTGTGGTCGGTGTGCTCGCGGCAACGCCGGCCATGGCGTCGGACGGCAACGTGAAGGTGGTCAACACCGAGACGGTGCAGGTCTACACCTCACCGACCGGCGAGGTGCAGAGCAAGCGGGTCTACGAGCAGCTCGACCTGACGGGCAACGGCACCGTGAACCTGAGCAACCCGATCTCCACGGACCACCTGCGCAACCTCGACGGCTTCGGCGGGTTCAGCGTCCAGGACGGCAAGCAGATCACCAAGACCAGTGTCAGCGGGGAGAAGAACCTGCGCTCGGTCAGCGACTACAACGGTCGGCTGCCGCTCGACGTCTCGGTGGCCTACCAGCTCAACGGGAAGACCGTGAAGCCGGGTGACGTGGTCGGCAAGGACGGCAAGCTCCAGGTCACGTACACGGTGAAGAACGTCACCGCGACCCCGGAGAAGCTGACCTTCGACGACGGCCACGGCGGCACGGTCTCCAAGACCGTGCCGGTGCCGATCCCGATCGTCGGCACGCTCGACATCACCGCTCCGCCCAACTTCAGCAACGTGCGCTCCGCGGCCGCCAGCATGGCCGGCGACGGCGAGGGCGGCACCAGGATGTCCTTCACGATGACGCTGTTCCCGCCGATCAGCACCGACACCGCGGTGTTCGGCTACACCGCCGACATCACGGACGGGGTGATCCCTCGCGCCGACGTCTCGGCGCTCCCGGTGAACCCGCTCAAGAGCCCGACGTTCAAGTCGGCGGCCGGCAGCTACCAGAGCGGCGCCGAGAGCGGCGTGGACCTCACCAGCGGCGCGACCGAGATCGACACCAACCTGCTCAAGCTGCGGGACGGCGCCAGTGACCTGCTGGCGGGCCTGATCAAGCTGCGGAACGGCGCGCAGCAGCTCCAGGCCGGCCTGGCCGGCCAGGCGGCACCCGGAGCGGACCAGCTCGCCACCGGTGCCGGTCAGCTCGACTCGGGGCTCGGGCAGCTCAACGCCGGCAGCAAGCAGCTCGCCGCCGGCACCGGCGAGGCCGCCGCGGGTTCCCAGGAGCTGTCGGCCGGTTCCAAGAAGCTGGCCGGTGGCGTGAACCAGCTCAGCGACGGTGCCGGTCGGCTGCAGTCGGGGGCCCGTGACCTTGTCAAGGGGCAGAAGGGCCTGGAGGGCGGGCTCAAGACGCTCTACGACGGTGTCCACGCCCTGCCCGCCTCGGTGAAGGCCGAGCTGGCGGGGAACCCGGACTACAACAGCGCCCTGCTGGGCCTGCAGCTGGTGGTCGCCGGTATCGGCAACGCCTCGGACGCGCCGACCTCGAAGACCCTGCTCGGCGGGATCAACGGGATCGAGTACGCCATGCGCTACCCGGTGCCGGCCGAGGTCGACTGCGCGGTCGCGCTGACCGGTGGCACGCCGGCGAAGTGCGGCGCGATGGACGCCGTCGAGCTCGTCGCCCAGCAGCTCGCCGGCAGCGGCACCACGCTCGACCAGCAAGCGGCGGCGATCCTGACCGGAACGGCGCAGAAGGTGGACAGCCAGCTGCTCGGCAAGGGTCTTCCCGCCGGGACCCTGGGCGGCCTGGACCAGATCCGGGTCGGGCTGTCGAACAGCAACTCCGACCCGGCGAACTGCGCGGCGAGCATCCTGAACCCGGCCACCAAGTGCGGGATCAAGGAGGTCGCGATGGCGCTGCAGGCCGGGGTGCCGCAGCTGGTGGACCAGCTGACCACGAGCATCAGCCAGCAGCTGCTGGCCGGGATCGGCAAGCCCTCGAAGGGCTGCGACCCGGCGGCGACGCTGCGCTGTGGCGCCGCCGCTCTCACGGACGGCGGCCAGCAGCTCAGCGACGGCATCGACCAGCTGGTCGCAGGTGTCGCCCAGCTCAACGCCGGCGGGATGGCGCTCGCCAAGGGTGCCGGACAGCTCTCGGTCGGCCTGGTCAAGCTCGACGCCGGCGCCAACCAGCTCTCGAGCGGCGTCGGCCAGGCCAAGGACGGTTCCAGCCAGGTCGCCACGGGCGCCCAGCAGCTGGCGACCGGCATCGGCGACGCCGCCAACGGCTCCAGCCAGCTCGCGGACGGGCTCGGCCAGGCGGCGGCGGGGGCGCCCAAGCTGGTCAACGGCGCGCAGCGGCTGTCCACCGAGGGCACCAAGCAGCTGATCAAGGCCGGCGAGGACACCGCCCAGACCTACGGCGAGCAGTACGCCACGTTCGAGGCGGGCGCCCTTCGCGCCTCCACCCAGGACATGGCCTTCGGTGCTCCGCAAGGGGCGCTGGGGCTGACGGCCTACAGCTACGTGATCCAGGGCACCAGCGGGGAGACCGGTCGCAACTGGACCCGCGGGCTGGCCGGCCTGGCGCTGCTCGGTGCCGGGGCGGGCGCGTTCGCGTTCCGCCGCCGTCTCGCCTGA
Organism: uncultured Actinomycetota bacterium; assembly: GCA_963728775.1. Classification (GTDB taxonomy): domain Bacteria; phylum Actinomycetota; class Actinomycetes; order Propionibacteriales; family Nocardioidaceae; genus Nocardioides_B. Next base: position 64,295 of record CAVSLP010000013.1, on the reverse strand, counting down.
GGCGCGGCCACGCGGCGGAGGGGTGTCGAGCGGTCGACGCCCCTCCGTCGTGGTCCGGCGGCTCAGCCCAGGACGGACCGGAAGATCGCGGTGCCGGGGATCAGGACGCCGCGTTCGGGGCCCCAGCCGCCCCAGACGCGGTCGTGGTCCGCCGGCCACTCCGGCTCCACGAGGTCCGTGAGGCGGAAGCCGGCCCGGGCGAGGATGCCCACCCAGTCGCCGATCGTGCGGTGGTGCTCGGCGTAGGTCACCTCGCCGCGGTCGTCCACCTCGACGTACGGCGTCCGGTCGAAGTACGACCCGGTGACCACCAGCCCGTCCCGTGACGGGTCGTCGGGCAGGGTCCACCGGACCGGGTGGGTGACCGAGAACGCGAACACGCCGCCGGGTCGCAGCACCCGCGCCACCTCCGCGACCGCCCGCCCCGCGTCGGCCACGAACTGCAGCGCCCCGAAGGCGCAGAACACCGCGTCGAACGCACCCGCGGGGAAGGGCAGGTCGGTGGCGGTGGCGCACACCACGGGGACCTCGACCCCGGTCGCCTGGTCGATCCGGCGCGCGTGCTGCAGCTGCCGGTGCGACAGGTCCAGGCCGACCGCCCGGGCACCGCGGGTGGTCAGCCAGCGCGCGCACTGGGCCGCCCCGCAGCCCACCTCGAGCACCAGCCGGCCGCCGACGTCACCGAGGATCCGGGCGTCGGCCTCGTCGAGACCCTCCGGGCACCAGACGAAGCCGACGTCTCGCAGGAACGCGCCGTGGGTCGCCTGGTACTCGTCCGCGCAGGCGTCCCAGTCCCGCCGGTTCGCCGCCCGGCTGTCCGGTTCCGAGACGGCCCGACGGGCCGGGTGCACGCCGTCGGACGGCATCGGGATCAGGCCTCGACGGGGGTGCGACGCCGGGACCCGGGGAGCCGGTTGGCCAGGTCGCCCAGGGGCTCCACCGCGCGGTTCAGCGCGTCGACCGACGCGTGCAGCTCGGGCACGATGCCGGTGAGCTCGGCCAGCCGGGGCTGGATCGACTCCAGGGTGTCGCCGAGCGCCACCAGCTGCTCGAGGGTGCCGCCCTCGGCGATCAGCTTCTCCAGGAAGCCGCCGTCGCGCAGCAGCCGCTCCAGCAGCCCGTCGCGCTCCAGCAGCCGGTCCAGCACGCCGCCCGGACGGGTGACCCGGTCCAGCGCACCCTCCGCCGAGAGCAGGCGCTCGAGCGGCCCGTCCTCGGCGACCAGCTGGTCGAGCGCGCCGTCCTCGACCAGCAGGCGTTCGAGCGGGCCGTTCTCGGCCAGCAGGCGGTCCACGGTCCCGCCCGGGGCGAACAGCCGGTCCAGCGGACCGTGCGCGGCGAGGAGCCGGTCGACGGTGCCGCCGGGGGCCATCGCCCGGCCCAGCGGACGGTCGTGGTCCAGCGCGGCGGCCAGCGCGTCGACCAGGCGCATCGGCCCGTGCGGGTCGGTGAGCGCGCCGGTCATCCGCTCGACCAGGCCGCCCTCGCCGATGATCAGCATCACCCGGTCGGCGTAGCCGCTCTCCCGCCGGACCGGGCCGTCCGGGGCGACGAGCCGTCCGAGTGCCAGGGTGGTCTCCGCGGCCGCAACGCTCAGCCGCACCGGCAGCGTGACCAGGTCCAGTAGGGGCATGGGGGCGACTGTAGTTGAGGTCGCCGCGTGACAGCATCGGTCTCATGGACGGCTTCGGTCTGGTTCCGCTCGACGGGGGCCACAGCGGCGAGACCTTCCGGGCGGAGTCCGCGGGGGAGCGCACCGTCGTACGCATCTATGCCGGCCGGGGCGCGCGCCGCGGACCCCGGGCGGTGCAGGTGGACGCCGCGGTGCTGCGGCTGGTGCGCGGGCTGCTGCCGGTGCCGGAGGTGCTGGAGGTCCGCCGCCCCGACCCGGCGGCCGGTGCCCCGGCCCTGCTGGTGACGTCGTTCCTTCCCGGCACCCGTCTCGACCTGCTGCTGCCCGAGCTGGATGCGTCCATGCGCGGGACCGTCGGGGCGCACCTCGGCGAGCTGCTGGCCCGGCTGGCGCAGATGCCGCTGCCGCGGGCCGGGCTGTTCGTCGACGGGGATCTGCGCGTCGAGCCCCTGCCCGCCGGTGACCTGGTCGGCTGGGTCGAGGCGCACCGGGACGGCACGGCGCTGGGGGAGTGGCCGGCGGGTGCGTACGACGCCCTGCTGGCGGTCGCGGACCGCGCCGACGAGCTGCTCGAGGGGTTGCAGCGGACGTGCCTGGTGCACAGCGACCTCAACCCGAGGAACCTGCTGGTCGACCCGGGGACCGGGGAGGTCACCGGGCTGCTGGACTGGGAGTTCGCGCACGCCGGGTGGCCGGTGACCGATCTCGGCAACCTGCTGCGCTTCGAGCGGGAGCCGGTGTTCGCCGAGGCGGTCCTGGGGGCCTACGCCGACCGGGTGCCCGACGCGAGCGACGACACCCTCGACCGGGCCCGCGCCGCCGACCTGTACGCGCTGGTCGACCTCGCCGCCCGGCGCGGTGAGAACCCGGTGGCCGCGCGGGCGGACACGTTGCTGCGTGCGATCGCGACCGGGGGCGACCTGCACGCCTGGCCGTTCTAGCCGCGGCGGCGGGGCGCCCGGTTGGACGCCCCACGGTGCGCCTGCGTATCCTGAGGGGTGCGCAGGAGTCTGCCTGAGTCTCGGACGTAGCAGATTCTCGCTCGCTATCTGTCCCGGCGGGCTACCCGGCACGGGCACCCACGCACCAAGGTAGTGAAACCGGACATCCCGCGCGCCCGCACAACTCCATCCATCCCAAGGAATCCATTCCCCTATGACGAGCAGCACTCCTACTCTCTCGGACGCCCCGCAGATCGCGGTCAACGACATCGGCTCCGAAGAGGACTTCCTCGCCGCCATCGACGAGACCATCAAGTACTTCAACGACGGCGACATCGTCGACGGCACCATCGTGAAGGTGGACCGCGACGAGGTCCTTCTCGACATCGGCTACAAGACCGAGGGTGTGATCCCCTCCCGCGAGCTCTCCATCAAGCACGATGTCGACCCGTCCGAGGTCGTCGAGGTCGGCGACAAGGTCGAGGCGCTGGTCCTCCAGAAGGAGGACAAGGAAGGCCGGCTGATCCTGTCCAAGAAGCGCGCCCAGTACGAGCGCGCCTGGGGCACCATCGAGCAGGTCAAGGAGGAGGACGGCGTCGTCACCGGCACCGTCATCGAGGTCGTCAAGGGCGGCCTGATCCTGGACATCGGCCTGCGCGGCTTCCTGCCCGCCTCGCTCGTCGAGATGCGCCGCGTCCGCGACCTGCAGCCGTACGTCGGCCAGGAGCTCGAGGCGAAGATCATCGAGCTGGACAAGAACCGCAACAACGTCGTGCTGTCGCGTCGGGCCTGGCTGGAGCAGACCCAGTCCGAGGTCCGCCAGGGCTTCTTGACCCAGCTGCAGAAGGGTCAGATCCGCAAGGGTGTCGTCTCGTCGATCGTGAACTTCGGTGCGTTCGTCGACCTCGGCGGTGTCGACGGTCTGGTGCACGTGTCCGAGCTGTCCTGGAAGCACATCGACCACCCGTCCGAGGTCGTCGCGGTCGGCGACGAGGTCACCGTCGAGGTGCTCGACGTGGACATGGACCGCGAGCGGGTCTCCCTGTCGCTGAAGGCGACGCAGGAGGACCCCTGGCAGCACTTCGCCCGCACCCACCAGATCGGGCAGATCGTGCCCGGCAAGGTCACCAAGCTGGTGCCGTTCGGTTCCTTCGTCCGCGTGGAGGAGGGCATCGAGGGTCTGGTGCACATCTCCGAGCTCGCCGAGCGGCACGTGGAGATCCCCGAGCAGGTCGTCCAGGTCAACGACGACGTGATGGTCAAGATCATCGACATCGACCTCGAGCGTCGCCGGATCTCGCTGTCGCTGAAGCAGGCCAACGAGACCGCCACCGCGACCGAGGCCGAGGAGTTCGACCCGACGCTGTACGGCATGACCGCCTCGTACGACGAGCAGGGCAACTACATCTACCCGGAGGGCTTCGACCCGGAGACCGGCGAGTGGCTCGAGGGCTACGACGAGCAGCGCGCCACCTGGGAGGAGCAGTACGCCAAGGCGCACGCCCGCTGGGAGGCGCACGTCAAGCAGCAGGCCGAGGCCCAGAAGGCCGAGGTGGAGGCCGGCGAGGCCACGTCGTACTCGTCCGAGCAGCCGGCGCAGCCGACCGGCACGGACAGCGGTTCGCTCGCCTCCGACGAGGCGCTGCAGGCGCTGCGGGAGAAGCTCACCGGCGGCGGTTCCTGAGGAGCGAACGCGGTGAGCGTCCGCCGCTGAGGCGCCACTGAGCCGCCCCGGCACGGAGCATCGAGAGGGCCCGGTCACCAGCGATGGTGACCGGGCCCTCGTGCGTGGGTCGGGCTCAGGCGAACCGTGGGTCGAAGGGGTCCCGGGGGTGGCTCCGCGGGGGTTCGTGGTGGGCCTGCAGGCGGCCGTAGCCGTCGTTCTTGACGAACTCGTAGAGGTACAGGGCGCCCCACGACACGGCGGTGAGGGCAACCACGGCGAGGATCAGGATCAACAGGTTCATGGCAGTAATCATGCGCCCTGGCATATCCCGCCACGAGTGGCAGGAATGACAATGTGCGTCGATTATCTGCCAATGCCTGGGCGACGGCTCGTCGCTCGCCACGCGGCTCGCCGGGCTGGTCGCCGGGCTGGTCGCTGGGCTGGTCGCTGGGCTGGTCGCTGGGCTGGTCGCTGGGCTGGTCGCCGCCGGTGGGCTGGACCGGAGCCACCCGCGGCGTGAAGCGGTTTGCGGCGTTCTGTACAGTCGCGGCCCGTGTCCTGGTCCTACCGCCCCGCGCTCGACGGTCTCCGCTTCGTCGCGGTGTACCTGGTGCTGCTGTTCCACAGCGGGGTCGTGGCGCTGCGTGGCGGCTTCGTCGGCGTGGACATGTTCTTCGTGCTGTCGGGGTTCCTGGTCTCGAACGTGCTCCTCGGCGAGATCGACGAGCACGGTCGGCTGCGGCTCGGCCGGTTCTACGCGCGCCGGGTACGGCGGCTGCTGCCGGCCGCCGTCGTGGTCGTCACCGCGACCTCGACCGTCTTCCTGCTCACCAAGAGCGTGGTGTTCCGCCTGCCGCTGGTCCGCGACGCACAGAGTGCCCTGCTGTACGTCGCCAACTGGCGGTTCCTCCAGCAGCAGAACGACTACTTCGCGACCGGGGCGGACAAGAGCCCGTTCCTGCACTTCTGGTCGCTGGCGATCGAGGAGCAGTTCTACCTCCTGTTCCCGCTGGTGCTGCTGCTCCTGGCCCTGGCCGGTCGACGCCGGGCCTGGCTCCCGTTCGTCGGGCTCGGCGGACTCCTGCTGGTCTCGCTCGGGCTGCAGCTGTACTGGTCGGGAGCCGACCCCAACCACGCCTACTACGGGACCGACGCCCGGCTCTACCAGCTGCTCGCCGGTGCGCTGCTCGCCTGCGCGATGCGCGCCTGGCAGCGCCCGCGCCGCGCGGTGCCCCGCTGGGCGGGCGCCGTCGGCATGCTCGCCCTGCTCGGCAGCGCGAGCGCGCTGCTCGACGTCGGGCCGTCCGGGCGGGGCATCGTCGCGGCGGCCGCGAGCGTCCTGCTGGTGGCCGGGGTGACGGGCCACCCGGACGGCCCGCTGGCCCGGGCGCTCTCGCGGCGCACGCCGGTGTACCTCGGCAGGGTCTCCTACGGGACCTACCTCTGGCACTGGCCGACCCTCCTGGTGGTCCGGGAGGTGCTCCACGTGCGCCCGCTGGTGCTCGCGGTCCTCGCGGCGGCGCTGAGCACGGGTCTCGCGGCGCTCTCCTACGAGGTGTTCGAGCTGCCGATCCGCCGGGCGCCCGCGCTGCACCGCTTCGAGTGGCGCGCCGCCCTGACCGGGCTCACCGTCAGCGCGCTGGTGGCGGCCTTCGTCGTCCCGCCGATGCTGGGGTCCGCGCGCAAGCCGCGCCTGGTCCGGGCCGACCACCTGGCCCTGGCGGCGGGAGGCCGCTCGGAACCCCGCCGCGCGGTACCGCAAGACATCGACTGGAAGGCCGTCGCCCACGACATCGGCCCGGCGGCGACCTGCCGCACTGCCGAGAAGTGTCCGGTGGTGCGGGGGGACGGACCGCACGTCCTGCTGGTGGGCGACAGCCACGCACGCATGCTCGCGCCGATGTTCGAGAAGCTGGCGCGGGAGCACGGCCTCACCCTCTCGCTGAACACGATCGCCGCGTGCCCGTGGCAGGCCGACGTGGTCAACCTGAACCAGCCCCCCGCCGCGCGCTCGAAGTGCATCGCGGGGCGCGGCGCGTGGTACCGCACCGTGCTCCCGCGGCTGCACCCCGACCTGGTCGTGCTGGCCACGCACACCCGCGACGAGGCGAAGTGGTGGGGTCCCCGGCTCAAGCGGATCGGCGGCTCCGACGAGAGCCTGGCCGAGCTGAACCGCGCCACCACCCGGGAGACGCTGGCCACCATCACCGCGACCGGCGCTCGCGCCCTGATCGTCACGAACATGCTCGGGACGGGGGACCTGCACCCGCTGGCCTGCCTGGCCAAGGCCACCTACCTGTCCGACTGCCGGGTGCCGACGCCGATGGTTCCGCCCGCCAGCGACGCCTACTACCGTTCCGCGGCGGTCGCCTCGGACCAGGTGTACACGGTGGACGTCAACCCCGTGCTGTGCCCGGCGGCGCCGCTGTGCGAGCCGATGCTCGACGGTGACGTCGTGTGGCGCAACCACGACCACTTCACGACCCAGGTCCTCGTCCACCACCGGCGCCAGATCTGGGCCGCGATCCGCGCGTCGGGCGCGCTCGACGGCCTCTCCTGACTTCCGGGACCCGGCGCGGTCGTGGCAGGAATGATCCGGTGCGTCGATCTTCTGCCACGGATGTGCCATGCTGGACGACGTGATCAGCAACGTCGCCGTCATCGCCTACGACGGGGTCGCCCCGTTCGAGCTCGGGGTGCTCTGCGAGTCGTTCGGGATCGACCGGGCCACGGACGGGCTGCCCGTGTTCGACTTCGCGGTGTGCGGTGTCCGCGCCGGCACCGTGCCCACCAGCACCGGCTTCGGGATCACGCTCGAGCACGACCTGGCCCGGGTCGCGGAGGCCGACCTGGTGGCGGTGCCGGCGATGCCCCGGGACGCGCCGGTGCCGGGCGCCGTGGTGGAGGCGCTCCGGGCGGCCCACGGCCGCGGCGCCCGGGTGCTCTCGGTCTGCTCCGGGGCCTTCGCGCTCGGTGAGGCCGGGCTGCTCGACGACCGGGAGTGCACCACCCACTGGATGTACACCGACGAGCTGGCCGACCGGTTCCCCCGGGCGCACGTCGTCCCCGAGGTCCTGTACGTCGACGCGGACCCGGTGATCACCAGCGCCGGGACCGCCGCGGGGGTGGACGCGTGCCTGCACCTGTGGCGCAAGGAGTTCGGCGCCGCCGCGGCGAGCAAGGTGGCGCGCCGGATGGTGGTCCCGCCGCAGCGCGACGGGGGACAGGCCCAGTTCATCAAGTCGGCGGTGCCGGACTGCGACGCGGAGACGCTCGGGCCGGTGCTCACCTGGGTCGCCGCGAACCTTCACGAGGAGCTGTCCGTGGACGTCCTGGCGCGGCACGCCCGGATGTCCGCGCGCACCTTCGCGCGGAGGTTCCGCGAGGAGACCGGCGCCACCCCGCACGCCTGGGTGACCCGGCAGCGCGTGCTGCGCGCGGAGGAGCTGCTCGAGACCACCGACCGCAGCGTGGACTGGATCGCCGGCGAGGTCGGCTTCGGCAACGCGGCGACGCTGCGGCACCACTTCACCCGGGCCCGCTCGGTGAGCCCGCAGCAGTACCGCCGGATGTTCTGCTCAGTCGCGGGCGCCGACCAGACCCAGCAGGTCGGGTAGCTCCAGGCGGCGGAGCTTGCCGGTCGCGGTGTGCGGCAGCGCGTCGAGCGGGTAGTAGTCCTTCGGCCGCTTGGGCGGCGACAACCGCTCGCGGGCCAGGTCGCGCAGCTCCGCGGCGGTCGCCTCGCCGACCACCGCCGCGCACACCCGCTGCCCCCACTGGTCGTCGGCCACCCCGAAGACCGCGACCTCGCGGACCCCCTCGTGCTCGCGCAGGACGTTCTCCACCTCGACCGGGTAGACGTTCACCCCGCCGGAGATCACCAGGTCCTCGCGGCGCCCGTCGAGGTAGAGGTAGCCCTCCTCGTCGAGCCGGCCCAGGTCGCCCACGGTGAAGGCCGGGCCGTGCGGGGTGTCGCGCCAGGCGGCCGCGGTCTTCTCCGGGTCGTTCCAGTACCGGAACCGGGCGTGCTCGGGCACCACGCACCAGATCGTTCCGTCGTCCTCGACCAGCAGCTCTCGACCCGGCCGGGCACGACCGACGGTGCCCGGGTGGGTGGCCCACTCCTCGCTGCGGCACGCCGTGAACTGGCCCTCCGTGGACCCGTAGAACTCCCAGGTGGACCCGTCCGGGAACAGCTCGACCAGCCGGCGCTTCAGGTCCGGCGGGCACGCGGCGCCCGCGTGCGCGACCAGGCGGAACGAGGACAGGTCCGGGACACCGACCTCGTCCCAGTGGGCGAACAGCCGCTGCAGGTGCGTGGGCACGCAGAACATCGTCGTCGGGCGCTCCTCGGCGATCGTGCGGGTCACCGTGGCCGGGTCGAACCCGCCCGGCACCACGACCCGGCCGCCGGCCAGCAGGGTGCCCATCGCGAACCGCAGCGGCGCCGAGTGGTAGAGCGGGCTGAGCACGAGGTTGACGTCCCCGGCCGCGAACCCCCACAGGTCGCGCTCCTCGTCGACCAGCGCCTGCGCGGCCGGCTCGTCCAGGATCCCCGAGTAGACGCCCTTGGGCCGTCCGGTGGTGCCGCTGGTGACGTGCATCGGCCGGCACCGCGGCAGCGCGTTGCGGAAGCGGTCCGGGGTGTGCCGGTGCATCGAGGCGGCGAGGCCGGGGGTGTCCACGACCAGCCGCGGCTCGACGTCCTCGAGGATCCGGTCCCGCTCGCCCCGGGTCAGCCGGGGGTCCAGCGGCACCGGGAACATCCCGGCCGCGAGCAGGCCGATCACCAGCTCGACGTACTCCGCGGACCCGGGCACCAGCAACGCGACCCGGTCCCCGGGCCTGATGTCGACGTGCTCCTGCTCCTCCATGGCGGCCATCGTGCCAGCCGGTCAGCGCAGCGCGTAGTGCAGGTGCACGAACGTCTGGTTGCTGGACGGGACCACCTCGAGCAGCCGCATCGGGGTGGTGTGGCGGCGGGGCAGCAGCGGTGCTCCGGCGCCGAGGGTCACCGGGGTCACCGAGACCCAGAGCTCGTCGAGGAGGTCGTGGTCGAGGAACTGGCCGACCAGCTCGCCGCCGCCGACCAGCCACACGTTGCGACCGCCGGCCTCCTGGAGCATCCGGGCATGCACCTCGACCACCGGGTCGGCGGTGAACCGGAGGTTCGCGCCCTCGATCGGCGCGAGCTCGCGATGGGTGAACACCCAGGTGGGGCGGTCCTCGTAGAACCACTGCCCGGGGTGGTGGCGCTGGACCCACTCGTAGGTGGTCGCGCCCATCGCGAGCGCGCCCACCCCGGCGATGAACGGCTCGTAGACGTTCGCCTCGTCGCCCTCGAGCGCGAGCAGCCAGGAGAGGTCGTCGTGCTCGTCGGCGATGAAGCCGTCGAGCGAGGACGCAACGAAGTAGGTGGTCACGGCCATGCGCCGATCCTGCCACCCGCCACCGACCGTCCGCGCCCCGCGCCGGTCGTGGCAGACTCCGCTGCATGCGCGTGGGACTGACCGGCGGCGTGGCCTCGGGCAAGAGCACCGTGGCGGCGATCCTGGCCGACCTCGGTGCCGTCGTGATCGACGCCGACCGGCTGGCCCGCGAGGTGGTCGCGCGGGGCACCCCGGGGCTGGCCGAGGTGGTCGCGGCGCTCGGGCCGCAGGTGCTCACCGAGGACGGTGAGCTGGACCGGCCGGCGGTCGGCGCGCTCGTGTTCGCCGACGAGGCGGCCCGCCGCCGGCTGGAGGCGGTGATCCACCCCCGGGTGCGGGACCGGGGCGCCGCGCTGGAGGCGGCCGCGCCCCCGGAGGCGCTGGTGGTGCACGACATCCCGCTGCTCGCCGAGACCGGCCAGGCGTCCTCGTTCGACGCCGTGGTGGTGGTCGACGTACCCGTCGCGACCCAGGTGCAGCGGATGGTGCAGCTGCGCGGGATGACCCGGGCGGACGCCGAGGCCCGGGTCGCGGCGCAGGCCACCCGGGAGCAGCGGCTGGCGGTCGCCACCCACGTCATCGACAACACCGGGACGCTCGAAGACCTCCGCGACAAGGTCACGGAGGTCTTCGGCAAGCTGGTCTCGACGGGTCCGACCGACGGCTGAAGCGCCCGACCCTACGGCCGACCGCCCCGGCGGGAGGACGAGCCCGTCGAGCGGCTCAGGCGGCCAGGTCCGGGTCGGCCAGGGTGCGCAGCTTCTGCAGCGCCTCCCGCTCGAGCTGGCGGACCCGCTCGGCGGAGATGCCGTGCTTGGCGCCGATGTCGGCCAGCTTGTGCTGGCGCCCGTCGACGAGGCCGTAGCGCGAGCGGATGATGTCCGCGGCGCGCTCGTCGAGCAGCTCGACGAGCCGGCTGAGCCGGTCGCGGGACTCGACGTCGAGGAACGTGCTGTCCGGCCCGGGGGAGGTCTCCTGGGCGATCAGGTCCCCCAGCGAGGTGTCCCCGTCCTCGTCGACCGGGGTGTCCAGGCTGACGTGCTCACGCCCCCAGGACATCAGGTCGATGACCCGGTCGAGCTCCATGTCCAGCTCGAGGGCGATCTCCTCCGGCTCCGGCTCGCGGCCGAGCTGACGCTCGAGGGTCCGGCGTGCCGCACCCACCTGGTTGAGCTCCTCGACCACGTGCACCGGCAGGCGGACGACGCGGGCCTGCTGGGCGATGCCGCGGGTGATGGCCTGACGCACCCACCAGGTGGCGTACGTGGAGAACTTGTAGCCCTTGGCGTAGTCGAACTTCTCGACCGCGCGGATCAGGCCGGTGTTGCCCTCCTGGACCAGATCCAGCATCGGCATCTGGCTGCGGCCGTACTTGCGGGCGATCGAGACCACCAGGCGCAGGTTCGACTCGATGAACCGCTGGATGGCGCGCTGGCCCTCCTCGGCGAGCCACTCGAGCTCTTCCCGGCTGGCCCATTTGGGGGCGCCGCCCTTCTTGCGCCCGACCCGGCCCTCCGCGAGCAGGTGCTCGGCGAGCAGCCCGGCCTCGATGGTCTTGCTGAGCTCGACCTCGGTGATCGCGTCGAGCAGCGGAGTACGTGCGATCTCGTCGAGGTACATCCCGACGCCGTCGCGCCCCTCGATCTCGCGAGTGTGCGTGCGACTGGTTGCCACGTGCGCTCCCTTCCTTCCCAGACTCGTACCCACCGGTAGGGCCTGTAACCACCACAACGACCGGCCTGCCGTGGGGATTCCCGATCCCGCCCGCTTCATGCGGTAGTTCGTACTTCTTTGACGAGCGGATGGCCCGAGAAGTTGCGCAGCGGCCGGGATCTCAGGGACTTCTCAGGTGGCGGAGGGGGTCGGGTCAGGAAGCGCCGACCTGGTCGACCAGCCAGGCGAGGCTGAACGCCCGGTCCCGCCAGGCGCGGTACCGGCCGCTGACGCCGCCGTGCCCGGCCGACATCTCCGTCTTGAGCAGGATGTCCTCGGGGTTCAGGGCGGTGGCCCGGAGCCGGGCGACCCACTTGGCCGGCTCGACGTACTGCACCCGGGTGTCGTGCAGCGAGGTCTCGGCCAGGATCGCCGGGTAGCGGGTGGCCGCCACGTTCTCGTAGGGGGAGTAGGACTTCATGTAGGCGTACACCTCCGGGTCCGCCAGCGGGTTGCCCCACTCCTCCCACTCCACGACGGTCAGCGGCAGCGACGGGTCGAGGATGGTGGTCAGGGCGTCCACGAACGGCACGTCGGCCACGATCGCTCGGAACGCCTCGGGCGCGAGGTTCGCGACCGCCCCCACCAGCAGCCCGCCGGCGCTGCCGCCCTCCGCGACCAGGCGGTCGTGGGACGTCCAGCCCTCCGCGACCAGGTGCCGGGCGCAGGCGACGAAGTCGGTGAACGTGTTGCGCTTGTGCAGCAGCTTGCCCGCGTCGTACCAGCGCCGGCCCATCTCGCCGCCGCCGCGCACGTGCGCGATCGCGTAGCCGATGCCGCGGTCCAGCAGGGACAGCCGGGCGATCGAGAACGACGGGTCGGTGGAGTCCTCGTAGGAGCCGTAGCCGTACAGCACCACCGGCATCGACCCGTCCCGCGGGGCGCCCTTCGGGCAGACCAGCGAGATCGGGACCCGGGTCCCGTCGTCGGCCTCGGCCCAGGTGCGGTGCTGCTCGTAGCGTCCGGGGTCGAAGTCCCCGAGCACCGGCACCTGCTTGAGCAGCGTCAGCTTCCGGGAGGCCACGTCGAAGTCGTACACCGAGGGCGGCGTGGTCATCGTGGTGTAGCCCAGCCGCACGGTGGGCTGGTGGAACTCCGGGTTCCCCGCGGCACCGACGGTGTACACCGGCTCGTCGAACTCCACCAGGAAGTCGTCGCCGAGCCCGTCCGGCGCCTGCTCGTCCAGGGTGATGATCCGCAGCTGGGTGAGCCCGTCGCTGCGCTGGCTGACCACCAGGTGGGTGGCGAACGCCTCGACGTCCTCGAGCCGCACCTCCGGGTCGTGCGGGACGAGCGGCTGCCACTGGTCCGGCGAGGTCGCGTCGATGGGGGCCCGGGCCAGCGCGTAGTTCTCGGCGTCCTCGTTGTGCAGCACCAGCAGGCAGTCCTCGCCCGCGATCACGGCGTGCTCGACGCCGTACTCGACGCCCTGGCGGCGCGGGGCGACCACCCGGAACTCACCGGTGGGGTCGTCGGCCTCGAGCACGGCGTACTCGGTGGTGGTCTTGGAGCCCGCGGCCAGCACCAGGTACCGGTCGCTGCGGGTCCGGCCGACCGACGCCCAGAACCGCTCGTCGGTCTCGTGGTGGACGAGCACGTCGTCCTCGACGGGGGTGCCGAGCGTGTGCCGCCAGACCTTGTCGATCCGCCAGCTGTCGTCGACGGTGGTGTAGAAGAGCACGGTGCCGGCGAGGTCCCAGACCGCCGCGCCCAGCGTGTTCGGGATCCGGTCGGGGAGCAGCTCGCCGGTCCGCAGGTCCTTGACCTGGAGCAGGAACCGCTCGTCGCCGACGGTGTCGGTGCTGATCGCCAGCAGCGTGCCGTCGGGGCTGATCGAGGCGGTGCCGAGGCTGAAGAAGTCGTGGCCGGCCGCCAGCTCGTTGACGTCGAGCAGCACCTGCTCGCCGGGGACCTCGACGCCCACCTCGAGGCGCGGGGGCGTCCAGTCGTCCGGGTGGTCGACCGGGCAGCGACAGCTGATGCCGTACTCCTGGCCCTCCAGCGAGCGCCCGTAGTACCACCAGTCGTGGATCCGGTAGGGCACCGAGAGGTCGGTCTCCTGGGTGCGGGAGCGGATCTCGGTGAAGATCTGCTCCCGGAGCCCGGCCAGGTGGGCGGTGCGCGCCTCGGTGTAGGCGTTCTCCGCCTCCAGGTAGGCGAGCGTCGCGGGGGACTCCTTGTCCCGGAGCCACTCGTAGTCGTCGACGACGGTGTCGCCGTGGTGGGTGCGGGTGGTCGGCACCCTTCGGGCGACGGGTGGCTCCGGCATGGGAGGACCCTAACCCCGGGCGCGCGGCGCCCCGCCGGCCGGTCCGGGCGAGGGCCGGTGCCTCACTCGGCGGGCTCGTCGTAGCGACCGCGCGGCCGCGGGTCGAGCTCCGGGTCGTCGGCCCGGAACGTGCGCACCGGGCCGGGGCCGGTCTCGGCGGTCTCGAAGCGGACCGTCACCCGGCCGATGCCCGATCCCCACACCCAGCCCGGCCCGTGCTCGGCGTGCACCACGTCCATGCCCGGCGCCCACTGCCGGCCCCGGGTGATCCGGTCCAGCGCCCCGTCGGGGAGCGGGTCGACCGTCATGTCGGGGGCGTCGTACTCCTCGAACAGATCCTCCTGGATCCAGTCCGCCAGCCCGGACACCCCGACCCCGAGCAGCCGGACGCCGCCGGAGGTGTCCACCTCCGCGAGCAGCCCGCGGGCGACCCGGGCGACGACCCGGGTGGTGTCGGTCGGACCGGACAGGGTGGCGGAGCGGGTGTGCGTGGTGAAGTCGTGCAGCCGTACCTTCACGGTGATCGTGCGCCCCGAGAGCCGGGCCTTGCGCAGCCGTTCGGTGACCTTCGTGGCCTGCCGTTCCAGCAGACCCTCGAGCAGCCGCCGGTCGACCAGGTCGATGTCGTAGGTGTCCTCCACGCTCACCGACTTGGCCTCCCGCTCGGGGACTACGGGACGGTCGTCCTCGGCCCGGGCCAGGTGGTAGAGGCCGGTGCCGTGCGCCTGGCCGACCAGCCGGACCAGCTCGTCGGCGGAGACCTGCTCGAGGTCGCCGACCGTGTGCACCCCCACCCGGCGGAGCCGCTCGGCCGTGGCGGGGCCGACCCCCGGGATCACCGAGACCTTCATCGGGCGGAGCAGGTCGCGCTCGGTGCCGGGCGGGACGACCACGAGCCCGTCCGGCTTCTCCAGGTCACTGGCCACCTTGGCCACGAACTTGGAGGTGGCGATCCCCACCGAGCCGCACAGCCCGCCCGTCACCTCGCGCACCGTCCGCTTGAGGGTCCGCGCGACCTCGGTGACCCCCGCGACGGAGACGTCGTCGAGGTCCGCCGCGGCCAGGTCGACGAAGGCCTCGTCCAGGGACAGCGGCTCGACCAGCGGCGAGAGTTCGCGCAACGCGGACATCACCGCCCGGCTGGTCTCCCGGTAGGCGTCGAAGCGGCCGCTCAGGAACGCGGCGTGCGGGCAGCGGGAGCGCGCCTCGACGGTCGACATCGCCGAGCGCACCCCGAAGACCCGGGCCTCGTAGGAGGCGGTGGCGACCACACCACGCCCACCGACGCCGCCGACCACCACGGGCTTGCCACGCAGCGACGGCTTGTCGCGTTGCTCGACCGCGGCGAAGAAGGCGTCCAGGTCGACGTGGAGGATCGTCGGGTCGGAACGCACACGCCCATCATGCCCGGCCGCGCCGACACCTCCCCGGCGCCGGGTGCGCCGCCAGGTCGCGTCCACAGGCCGCCCTCCGCCCGTCGCGTCCACAGCCGCCGTCGGCGCCCTCCCGGCGCGGCCGCCCCGGCGGGAGCGTCGGTCCCATGACAGACGCCAAGACCCTCAGAGCCAAGAACCCGGGCGACCTGCTCGCCCTGGTGCCGTACGTCCTCGGGTTCCACCCCGAGGACTCCGTCGTCGTGCTGACGCTCGGCGACGCGAAACGGCCGTTCCACGCCCGGATGGACCTGCCGGCCGACCCGGCCCAGGTGCCCGAGCTGGTGGACTACCTGACGGACGTCGCGGTCCGGCACGGGCTGCGCCGGGTGGTCGTGGTCGTCTACTGCTCCGACGAGCAGCTCGCCGAGGCGGCCGGGGTGCCGCTCACCGAGCGCCTGGAGAGCCAGGGGCTCAGCGTCCCCGTGGCGATCCGTGCCGACGGGGAGCGGTGGTACTGCCTGGCCGGGTGCGAGCACGGCTGCCCGCCGCAGGGCACGCCGTACGACGTGAGCACCCACCCGTTCACGGCGGAGGCGGTGGTCGACGGGCGGGTCACCTACGGCAGCCGCGAGGAGCTGCGGGACTCGCTGGTCGGCACGGACCCCGACGAGGTGGACGCGGTCTGCCGGACCGCCGACGCCGCCCTGGTCCGGTTCCAGGCAGCGACCCGGCACCCCGGCGACCCCGTCCCGGCGGAGCAGGCCCGTTCGTACCTGGTGGCCGAGGGCCACTGGGTGGCGCAGCGGGTGCGCGCGTTCCTCGCCGACGGGGTCCGGCTGACCGCCGAGGACGCCGGCAGGCTGCTGGTGGCGATGGTCTCCATCGAGGTCCGCGACGTGGCCTGGGCGGAGATGACCCACGAGAACGCGCGACGGCACGTCGACCTGTGGCGGGACCTGGTGCGCAGGGCGCCCCGGGACCTGCTGGCGGCCCCGGCGGCGCTGCTCGGCTTCGCCGCCTGGCTGTCCGGGGACGGGGCGCTCGCCTGGTGCGCGGTCGACCGCTGCCAGGAGGCGGAGCCGGACTACAGCCTGGCCGGGCTGCTCGCCGACGCCCTCGCCGGCGCGGTGCCGCCGTCCTGCTGGCAGCCCTTCGACCGGGAGGGACTGACCCTGTTCGCCGGCTGAGTCGCCACCCTGGGCAGCCGGGGGGTTACGCCATAGGCTTCCGCGCATGGGCGAAGAGGTGGCGCAGCAGGAGTTCACCCGCGAGGACCGGACCCGCTACCGGGAGAAGGTCCGGCGCTGCCTCGACGTCTTCGAGCGGATGCTCCGGGAGTCGCGGTTCGACGCCGACCACCCGAAGACGGGACTCGAGATCGAGCTCAACCTGGTCGACGACGCCGGCGACCCGGCGCTGAAGAACGCCGAGGCGCTCGCGGCGATCGCCGACCCGGACTTCCAGACCGAGCTCGGCCAGTTCAACCTCGAGATCAACGTCAAGCCCAAGCAGCTGCGGGACCGCGGCTTCTCCGACTTCGAGGACGGCGTGCGGGCCAGCCTCAACGCGGCCGAGCACCACGCCGCGAAGGTGGGGGCGCACCTGGTGATGGTGGGCATCCTGCCGACCCTGTCCGCGGGCCACATGGGGCCCGGCTCGCTGAGCACGAACCCGCGCTACCAGCTGCTGAGCGACCAGATCCTCGCGGCCCGGGGGGAGGACATCGTCATCGACATCACCGGGGTGGAGCGGCTGCGCACCACCTCGGACACGATCGTGCCCGAGGCCGCGTGCACGAGCACGCAGCTGCACATCCAGGTCAGCCCGGAGGACTTCCCCGCCTACTGGAACGCCTCGCAGGCGGTGGCGGGCGTGCAGCTGGTGCTGGGCGCGAACTCGCCGTTCCTGCTCGGTCGCGAGCTGTGGCGCGAGACCCGGATCGCCCTGTTCGAGCAGGCCACCGACACCCGCAGCGAGGAGCTGAAGGCCCAGGGGGTCCGGCCGCGGGTGTGGTTCGGGGAGCGCTGGATCAACTCGATCTTCGACCTGTTCGAGGAGAACGTGCGGTACTTCCCGGCGCTGCTCCCGATCCTCGAGGACGAGGACCCGTTGGACGTGCTGGAGGCCGGGGAGACCCCGAAGCTGGCCGAGCTGCGGCTGCACAACGGCACCATCTACCGCTGGAACCGGCCGGTGTACGACGTGGTGGAGGGGACCCCGCACCTGCGGGTGGAGAACCGGGTGCTTCCGGCGGGACCGACGGTGGCCGACACGATGGCCAACGCGGCGTTCTACTTCGGGCTGGTCCGCACCCTGGCCGAGCACGACCGGCCGCTGTGGTCGCAGATGTCGTTCAGCGCCGCCGAGGAGAACTTCCACGTCGCGGCCCGGCAGGGCATCGAGGCGAACCTCTACTGGCCGGGGCTCGGGCAGGTGCCCGGGACCGAGCTGGTGCTGCGCCGGCTGCTGCCGATGGCGCACGCCGGCCTCGACGAGTGGGGCGTCCGGCCGGAGGAGCGGGACCGGCTGATGGGCATCATCGAGCAACGCTGCGTGACCGGGCAGAACGGCGCGGAGTGGTTCAGCCGGCACTTCCACGCCCGGCTCTCGCGCGGGGACGGAGAGCGGCTCGAGGCGCTGCGTGCCACGCTCAACGAGTACCGCGCCCGGATGCACAGCAACGAGCCCGTCCACACCTGGGACTGAGCGGCTGGGGGCAGCTGGGGGGAAACCCGGGGCGCGTGGGGTGCACCTGGGCCACCCGGGAACGGGCGCTCACAGCCGCAGCCGCCGCCAGGTCCTGCTGTCGCCGGTCAGGACGTCGCGCCACCCGGCCCGGGTGATCACGTAGAAGCCGCCGAGGGCGCGGCCGTGGACGCCGAAGGCGGTGCGCGCAGCGGCCAGCCACTGCACGTCGAGGTCGTGCGGCTCGGGGGTGCCCGGCCGGACCACCCAGGCCGAACGCCAGCCGGGGTCGCCCTGCTCCAGCAGCGAGTCGACCACGTCGATGCGCAGCGCCGCGTCGACGACCGGCAGGTCCTGCCGGCGGACCACGAACGAGTCGCGGGCCCCGCCGAGGTGGCCGACCTGGACGATCACGTCGAAGACGCGCCGGCTCTCGCGCTCGCGGAACCGGCCGACCTCGAGCCGGAGCAGACGGTGGGTCTCGGGCGGCACCTGCATCGGCCCAGCCTGCCGTGGATCGAAGAATCGTGCCGTGACTCGTCCACAGGTGCGGCGAGCGGTCGGCGGCTGCGATACGGTCGGCTCGGACCTGCACGGACGGGCGAGATCACACAGGAGGACGGTCAATGGGGACCATCGTCGTCGGCTACGTACCCAAGCCCGAGGGGAAGGCCGCGCTGCGGCGCGCGGCGGAGGAGGCCAGACTGCGAGACGCCCGCCTGGTCGTCATCAACTCCCATCGTGGCGGACGCGAGTTCGACAGCGACGACGCCATCGAGTCCGAGACGCAGCTCGAAGAGGTGCGCAGCGAGCTGCGCGACGCCGGCGTCGAGCACGAGGTGCGGCAGCTGGTGCGCGGCATGGACCCCGCGGACGACCTGATCAACGTGGCCACCGAGACCAACGCCGAGTTCATCGTGATCGGCCTGCGTCGCCGCTCGCCCGTGGGCAAGCTGATCCTGGGCAGCAACGCCCAGCGGGTGCTGCTCGACGCGCCGTGCCCGGTGCTCGCCGTCAAGTCGGGGGAGTAGCACCTCAGCCGCCGCGGACGTCATACGTTCTGGTCGCTATGGCGACCGCGCCGTATGACGTTGCGGGTGGCGCTGGGGCAGGATGGCCCCATGCCCCTCCAGATCGCGCAGGACGCCCACGCCGACCAGGTCCTGACCGAGCACCCGTTCGCCCTGCTGTGCGGGATGCTGCTCGACCAGCAGTTCCCGATGGAGCGCGCGTTCGCGGGCCCGGCCAAGGTGCTCGACCGGTTCGGGACGCTGGATCCCGCGGAGATCGCCGGCGCCGACCCCGAGGAGTTCGCGGCGCTGTGCAGCACCCCGCCCGCCGTGCACCGCTTCCCCGGGTCGATGGCGCAGCGGATCCAGGCGCTCGCGGCGCAGGTGGCCGCCGAGTACGACGGGCACGCCGACCGGCTCTGGACCGAAGCGGCGGACGGGCGCGACCTGCTGCGCCGGCTGCAGGCGCTTCCGGGCTTCGGCCGGCAGAAGGCGCAGATCTTCCTGGCCCTGGTCGGCAAGCAGCTCGGGGTCGCACCGGAGGGCTGGCGCGAGGCTGCGGGGGACTACGCCGAGGAGGGCGGCTTCCGGTCGGTGGCGGACGTGGTGGACGCGGCCTCGCTCGAGAAGGTCCGCGCCTTCAAGAAGCAGAAGAAGGCCGCTGCGCGCTGACGTGCGCCCCGGTGATCGCGGTCTCGGGTGCCGGGGTTGCGGCTTGGAATGTCGGACCGGCGTGTCACAATGGGAACGCGGCTCTTGACGTGTACGGGCTTTGCCGCGCCCGACATTCGCTGTACGAGAGGTAGTTCGTGTCGACGAGCACGTCCCGCAAGCTCCCCGCTGCCGTTCTTGCCCATCCCGATGTCGTCGCGTTGGTCGAGAGCGGCAGGTCGACCGGACACGTGACCGCCGACGCGTTGCGCGGCGCCACCGACCGGGCGAACATCTCCCCCCAGCACTTCAAGGCGCTGGTGCGCTTCCTCAGCGAGGAAGGCGTCGCGGTGGTGGTCAGCGCGGACGACTCCCGCGCCCGCAAGAAGGTCGCGGCGGCCGCCGGCAGCGGTCGGACGACCGTGAAGGCGAGTGCGAAGAAGGCCGCGAAGTCGCCGGCGAAGAAGGCCGCTTCGGCGAAGCAGGCCGACGCCGACGGTGAGGCGCCCGCCGCGAAGAAGGCCGCCGCGAAGAAGGCCCCGGCCAAGAAGGCCGCCGCGAAGAAGACCGGCGGGCGCGGAGGCCACCGAGACCGTGGAGGTGGACGCCAACGGCGTCGCCCCGGTCGTGATCGGCCCGGACGGCAAGAAGGTGCTGCCGGACATCCCCGACGAGGCGTTCGAGAAGGACCTGGCCGAGGACCCGACGCTCAAGGAGGAGGAGGACGAGAGCAAGGGCTTCGTCGTCTCCCAGGCCGACGAGTCCGACGAGCCGGTCCAGCAGGTGATGGTGGCGGGTGCCACCGCCGACCCGGTCAAGGACTACCTGAAGCAGATCGGCAAGGTCCCGCTGCTCAACGCCGAGATGGAGGTCGAGCTCGCCAAGCGGATCGAGGCGGGGCTGTTCTCCGACGAGAAGCTGGCCAAGGGCGGCAAGATCTCGGCGAAGGCCGTCGAGGAGCTCGAGTGGATCGCCGAGGACGGCCGCCGCGCCAAGAACCACCTGCTGGAGGCCAACCTGCGCCTCGTGGTGTCGCTGGCCAAGCGCTACACCGGCCGCGGGATGCTCTTCCTCGACCTGATCCAGGAGGGCAACCTGGGCCTGATCCGCGCGGTCGAGAAGTTCGACTACACCAAGGGCTACAAGTTCTCGACCTACGCCACCTGGTGGATCCGCCAGGCGATCACCCGGGCGATGGCCGACCAGGCCCGCACCATCCGCATCCCGGTGCACATGGTCGAGGTGATCAACAAGCTCGCCCGCGTCCAGCGGCAGATGCTGCAGGACCTCGGTCGCGAACCCACCCCGGAGGAGCTCGCCAAGGAGCTCGACATGACCCCGGAGAAGGTCATCGAGGTGCAGAAGTACGGCCGCGAGCCGATCTCGCTGCACACCCCGCTCGGCGAAGACGGGGACTCGGAGTTCGGCGACCTGATCGAGGACTCCGAGGCGATCGTGCCGGCCGACGCGGTCTCGTTCACGCTGCTGCAGGAGCAGCTGCACGCGGTGCTCGACACGCTCTCCGAGCGGGAGGCCGGCGTGGTCTCCATGCGCTTCGGACTCACTGACGGCCAGCCCAAGACGCTCGACGAGATCGGCAAGGTCTACGGCGTCACCCGCGAGCGGATCCGCCAGATCGAGTCGAAGACGATGTCGAAGCTGCGGCACCCCTCACGCTCCCAGGTGCTGCGCGACTACCTCGACTGACCTCCGACCCGCGTCGAGGGCCGGACGCACGGGCCGGCAGCGGGGTCGCGCCGGTCTAGACACACCGGCGCGCCATACCGGCAGTCTGGCAGCCTGACGTTTCGCCCGGCCGTGCCGGGGAACCACGTCCGAACGGGGGCCAGGCCCCGGGGGCCGAAGGAAAGCGGGGACGCTGACATGCAAAGTGATGACTTCGAGGACAACCTGAAGACCTCGCTCGTGACCCGCCCGGTCATGGAGCAGGCCAAGGGGGTGCTCGTGGGGGCGCGCTGCGCCACGCCGGAGGAGGCGTTCGCCGAGCTGCGCGACGTCTCCCAGGCGCACGACGTCAACGTCAACGAGCTGGCCGCCGCGCTGGTCGAGGTGGCTGCCGGACGGACGCCGGAGGACCCGATGCTGCGGAAGATCGTCTGGCAGGAGTGGAGCGACGCGCTGCCCACCTGCTAGTCAGCCGCCGGCGACCAGCGTGACGGCCAGCGCGCACAGCGCCAGGCCCAGGCCCTGTGCCCGGTGCACCCGCTCCCGCAGCACCAGCGCCGCCAGCAGCACCGTGGCGGCCGGGTAGAGCGACGCGAGCACGCCGGTGACGGTCAGGTAGCCGCGCTGGGTGGCGAGCAGGAACGCGGCGGTGGCGATGGCGCCCAGCGGCCCGGTCAGCGCCCCCCAGCGGACCGCGCGCCCGCGCGGGACCCAGTCCGAGCGCAGCGCCACCGCGAGCAGGATCACCGCCGGGACGGAGACCGCCTGGGCGAGCGCGAGGGGGAGCATCCCGGCGTCGCCGGGGACCTGCCCGAGGGCCGCGAACAGCAGGCCGAACCCGAGGCCGGACAGCACCCCGTCGACGACCCCCTCGCTGAGCGTTCCCCGGGGCCGCGTCGCCTTGCGGGGCTCGAGCCGGGCCAGATCGTCCTGGGGCGCGCTGGAGACCAGCCAGATGCCGGGCAGCGCGCACAGGATGCCCGCCCACACGAGGAGGTCGGGCCGCTCACCCCCGACGGTGCCGGCCAGCACCGGCACCACGGCCGCGCCGACGGCCGAGAGCGGCGAGACCACCGCCATCCGGCCCGAGGCCAGCCCGCGGTAGAGGAAACCCGTGCCGACACCGCTGCCGACACCGGCCAGTGCCGCCCACGCCAGGTCGGTGCGGCTCGGCTGGCCCGCGACGGCCAGGGCGAACGCGCACGTGCACGCCGTGGACGACAGCTGGCCGAGCACGGCCACCGGCCACGCCGACGTACGACGGGAGACCAGCCCGCCGACGAAGTCGGACAGGCCGTAGGCGAGCGAGGAGCACAGGGCCAGCAGGATCGCCATCTCAGCCGGCGACCGCCCCGACGAACCAGGTGACCGCCGCCAGCAGGCCGGCCGCGAGCTCGATCAGCACCGACAGCCCGACCGCAGCGAGCGCGGCGCGCGTCGACGGCCCGGCCCGCTCCGAGCCCAGCCGCCGCACCTCCATCACGTAGACCCCCAGCACGAAGCCGAGGAACAGGCCGACCACCGGCACGACGAAGAAGCCGACCACGCCGAGCAGACCGCCCACCGCCAGCGACCGCCGGGGCACCCCGGCGCTCGCCAGCCGCCGCCCCGGCACGGTGTACTTCACGACCGCGCCGACGGCCAGGAAGGTGGTCACCGCCGCGAAGACCAGCCAGCCGCTCCCGGTGCCGGCCGCGGCCGACCAGGCCAGCACGGCCAGCAGGATCAGCACGGACCCCGGCAGGACCGGGAGCACGATCCCCACCAGTCCCACCAGCACGGCCAGGCCCACCAGGGCGTCGATCAGGGGCACGGGGTCAGCCTGTCACGGCGTGGGACGGCGCAGGCCCCGGGCGGATCGCCCGGGGCCTGCGGTTGTCTGGGTGGGGGGCGTCAGTACTCGCCGTCGGGGGCCGTCGCGGGGGTCTCCTCGACCAGCTTGCCGGTCTCGTCGTGCACGCTGACCGCGATCTCGCGGAGCCTGTCTCCGTGCTCACGCGCGTGGTGCGCGCAGAAGAGCAGCTCGCCGCCGCCGGCAAGCTCGACGCGGAGGTAGGCCTGGGCGCCGCAGCGGTCGCAGCGGTCCACAGCGGTCAGTGGCGTAGTGGGGGCAACTGCAGTGGTCACGTGAGGCCTCTTTCCTTCCTTGGTGTCCTGCTCAACGTAGCGCAGGGTGTTTCGGTTCCTGCGCCCCGTCTCACCGGGCACAACATCCAGTCACGCTTCAGGCTTCCCGCCGGTGGTCGGTTTCTCCCCGGGAGACCGGGTGACCTCTCCCACATGCGCGTTGCTTCGGTACTACGTTCGTCACCAAGTCTGACGCGGCTTGGACCCGGAGGGTTGCCAATCCACAGATCTTGAAACCTCCGTGTCCTCATCGTGACGTGTCGGTGACGATGCGGTGTGTCCTACGCGACATCGTGGCCCGCGGGGACCCGGTTTTCCGGTAGGCGTGGCGATTCCGGGCCTCGGGCGTGTCGCAGGTAGATTTGGGACAACGCCGTACGGCGTCCCGCGAACCGCACCCACGAGGAGCACCCGTGCCAGCCCGCACCGCCGGAGGGACCAAGATCGACAACGCGTACAACGCCCAGCACCTCCTGGTCCTCGAGGGCCTGGAGGCGGTCCGCAAGCGGCCGGGCATGTACATCGGCTCCACCGACACGCGCGGGCTGATGCACTGCGTGTGGGAGATCATCGACAACGGGGTGGACGAGGCGCTCGCCGGAGCCGCCCAGCGGATCGAGGTGACGCTGCACGCGGACGGCTCGGTCGAGGTGCACGACGACGGCCGCGGCATCCCCGTCGACAAGGAGCCCAAGACCGGCCTGCCCGGCGTCGAGGTGATCTTCACCAAGCTGCACGCCGGCGGGAAGTTCGGGGGCGGCTCCTACGTGGCCACCGGCGGCCTGCACGGCGTGGGCGCGTCGGTCGTCAACGCGCTGTCCGCGCGGCTCGACGTCGACGTCGAGCGGTCCCCCTCGATCCAGGGGATGTCGTTCCAGCGCGGGGTCCCGGGCGTGTTCGCGGCCGAGGGTCCGGGCGGGGACTTCACCGCCAGGTCGGGGCTGAGCCGGAAGGGTGCCCGGGTGAGGAAGGGCGTCACCGGCACCCGGATCCGGTTCTGGCCGGACCGGCAGATCTTCACCAAGGACGCGACGTTCAACTTCGACGAGCTCGTCACCCGGGCGCGGCAGACGTCGTTCATCGTGCCCGGGCTGGAGCTGGTGATCCGGGACCTGCGCGGGCCCGAAGGCACCGAGCCGCAGGTCGAGTCCTTCAAGCACGACGGCGGCATCACCGAGTTCTGCGACTTCCTCGCCGCCGACGAGCCGGTCAGCGAGATCCTCCGCCTGGAGGGCCACGACAGGTTCACCGAGACGGTGCCGCTGCTCGACGAGCAGGGGCACATGACGCCCCAGGACGTGGAGCGGGACCTGACCGTGGACGTCGCGGTGCGCTGGGGGACCGGCTACGACACCGAGCTCCGGTCGTTCGTCAACGTGATCGCCACGCCGAAGGGCGGCACGCACGTCTCCGGCTTCGAGCAGGCGGTCACCAAGACGTTCAACGACGTGCTGCGCTCCACCAAGACCCTGAGGACCGCCGAGGGGGACGTGGTCAAGGACGACGTCCTCGAGGGGATGACCGCGGTGGTCACGGTCCGGCTGGCCGAGCCGCAGTTCGAGGGCCAGACCAAGGAGGTGCTCGGCACCCCCGCCGCGCGCGGCATCGTGCGCAAGGTGGTCTCCGCGGAGCTGAAGAGGTTCCTCACCTCCACCAAGCGCGCCGAGAAGGCGCAGGCGAAGACCATCCTGGAGAAGGTGGCCAACGCCTCCCGCACCCGGGTCGCGGCCCGCCAGCACAAGGAGACCCAGCGCCGCAAGAACGCCCTGGAGTCCAGCGCGCTGCCCGCGAAGCTGGCCGACTGCCGCTCCAACGACGTGGAGCGCAGCGAGCTGTTCATCGTCGAGGGGGACTCCGCGCTCGGGACCGCGAAGCTGGCCCGCAACTCCGAGTTCCAGGCGCTGCTGCCGATCCGCGGGAAGATCCTCAACGTGCAGAAGGCCTCGGTGGCCGACATGCTCAAGAACGCCGAGTGCGCGGCGATCATCCAGGTCGTCGGCGCCGGCTCCGGGCGCACCTTCGACATCGACGCGCGCCGCTACGGCCGGATCATCTTCATGGCCGACGCCGACTCCGACGGCGCGCACATCCGGTGCCTGCTGACCACGCTGTTCTTCAAGTACATGCCCGACCTGATCGCCGAGGGCCGGGTCTACACCGCGGTGCCCCCGCTGCACCGCATCGAGCTGTCCAACCCGAAGAAGGGCATGGAGAAGTACGTCTACACCTACTCCGACGCCGACCTGCAGCGGAAGCTGGCCGAGCTGGCGAAGAAGGGGGTGCGCTGGAAGGACCCGGTGCAGCGCTACAAGGGACTCGGCGAGATGGACGCCTCGCAGCTCGCGGAGACCACCATGGACCCGCGGCACCGCACGCTGCGACGGATCACCGTCGACGACGCGGACGCCGCCACCCAGGTGTTCGACCTGCTGATGGGCTCCGAGGTCGCACCCCGCAAGGAGTTCCTCGTGCAGGGCGCCTACGAGATCGAGGCCGACGCGATCGACGCCTGAGGCGCCCGGCGCCGGGAGCGCGACGACTTCCGGCGTGGCCTCAGACCAGCTGGCTGAGCAGGCCGGTGTCGACGTCGTAGACGAACCCCCCGACGTCCACGGTGGCGGGGACCAGCGGGTGCGCCCGGACCTTGCGGACGTCGTCGAGCAGCGCCGCCTCCTGGTCCTCGACCACGCCGAAGGTCTGCCAGGACGCGTCCTGCCCGGCCGACGCGGTGACCCGGTCCCGCAGCTCGTCGAGGGTGGCGCTGGCCATCGCGCACCGGGTGTGCGGGACCACCAGGATCCGGCGCACGTTCAGCAGGTGCACCCCGAGCACCAGGGCCTCGAGCGCCGCCTCGGTGACCCGGCCACCCGGGTTGCGGAAGATCTTGGCGTCGCCCGGTGCCAGGCCGAGCATCCCCAGCGGGTCGATGCGCGAGTCCATGCAGGTCACCAGTGCCACGCCCGCGTGGGCCACGCCGTCGAAGCCGCTGAGGGTGAACGTCTCGGCGAACTTGCGGTTGGCTGCGAGCAGGTCTGCGAATGGTTCGGTCACGGGTGCAACCTACCGAACGGCCGCGAGGCACGTCCCACGTGTCTCAGGAACGGGGCACCTCCTAGGATCGCGGGCATGAGGTGTCTGGTGCTGGGCGCCGGCGCGTGGGGCCTGCCGGCCGCCGCGGAGCTGGCCGCACGCGGGCACGACGTGCTGCTGCTGGACCGGTACGGCGTCGGCAACCCGTGGTCGTCCTCGCCCGGTCCGACCCGGCTGTGGAGGTTGACGCATCCGGACCGGGCGCGGGTCCGTCTCATGCAGCGGGGCGTCGAGGCGATGGAGCGGCTCGCCCGGCTGACCGACAGCACCGTCTTCCTGCGTCGCGGGCTGTTGTGGCGCGACGACGTCTCGCTCGCGGCGGTGGCCCACGCGCTGGCGGCCGAGGACGTCCCCTTCGACCCGGTGGCCGCCGACGAGGTGGACCGGTGGTTCCCCGGGCTGCGGCCGGACGGCCGGGACGCCGTGTGGCAGCCGGAGGCAGGCCCGGTGCTGGCGGCGGCGTCGCTGGCCGCCCAGGCACGCCGGTTCGAGGACGCGGGCGGCAAGCTGCGGGCGGGGTGCGTCGTGCGCGAGGTCGACGTACGGCCTGCGGGGGTGCGGATCCGCTGCGAGGACGGTGCGCGCCTGGACGGCGATGTCGCGGTGCTCGCGGCCGGGCCGGGTGCGGAGCCGATGCTGCGGTCGCTCGGCGTGGACCTGCCGCTGGCGCCGGTGCTCCAGCAGGTGGTGCACTTCGGTGACCCGACGCGGCCCGGGGACACCGACGACCTGGCGTGCCTGTTCGACGGCCCCCACGGGCAGCTGCCCGGGATGTACACCATGCCGACGCCCGGGGTGGGCTACAAGGTGGGCCTGGACCGCGAGCTGCGGCCCTGGGCCGAGCAGGACCGGGACCGCACGCCCGACCCGGTGCTGGTCGCGGACACCGCAGCGCGGGTGCGGCGCACCTTCGGCCGGCTGCCCGCCCGGGTGGTCGACGCCCAGGTCTGCTCGTGGACGGTGTCGCCGGACGGGCGGTTCGTGGTCGACACCCTGCCCGGCGGCGTCGTGCTCGCGTGCGGGGACTCGGGGGAGGGGTTCAAGTTCTCGGCGGTGATGGGGCTGGTGCTGGCCGACCTCGCCGAGGGACGCACCCCGGACGCCGACGTGGCAACCTTCGGCCTGGCCCGGTTCGCCGACGGGTTCCCCGACGGGCCGCACCCGCTCGGCCGCTGAGGCCGGGCCGCCGGCCGCCGGGTCACGGCGAGAGCGTCGTGCCCCAGCGCCGCAGAGCGTGCAGCTCCTTGCCGCAGGACTCGGCGCGGAGCACCCCGGTCGCCTCGGAGGTGACACCGACCGACCAACGGCGGCCGTCGAGGTGCTCGAGCGTCACCGTCCAGGCATGCCGGCCGTCCTGGTCGACGCGGCCCACCCGCAGCGCGCCGAGTCCCAGCTCGCCCGTCGCCTCGCGGACCGCCAGCTCGGCGACCTGGGCGGGAGCGGCCCAGGTGGAGCGCCCGCGCGAACCCGGGAGGACGGTCTCGCCCCGGTCGGCTGCGCGCAGCAGCTCCTCCGCCGCGGTGGCGTCCAGGTGGCCGTGCAGGGTGCCCGCGGGGAGCAGCGCCGCGGTCGGCGCGAACCGGTGGCCGGAGGTGTGGGTCACTTCCCAGACCCGGCCCGGGTGCTGCGACGCCACCGCCAGCGCGACGGGTCGGCCCTTCGCGGCGCAGCACACGTCCCGGCTGCCGTTGGTGCACACCAGCAGCTGCGCCTCGGTGGCGGGTTGCAGCGCCGGCAGCGAGCGTCGTACGGCGTCCAGGTCACCGTCGCGCAGCGCCGCCCAGTCCAGGGCCAGCAGGTCGCCGGGGGAGCCGAGCGTGCCCTGGAGCAGCCACTCCCGCGCCGGGTCGGTGTGCGCCACCAGGAGCCGCCGTGGGTCGGGCCCCGTCCCCGGGTGCTCGTCCGCGTGCCGGCCGGGCCGCCGCACCAGGGCGGGACGGACCCGGTGCTCGGCCGCGGCGGTCTCGATCCGGCGCCCGAGCCCCGGGTCGAGGTGGCTGGCGGTGAACGCCTTCGGCCCCCAGGGGCCGCTCTGCTCGAGGGCGACCCAGGCAACCGCCTCGGGGGCGGACCCGGCCAGCTGCTCCCCGGCCGCGCGGGCCCCGTCGCTGCAGCGGCTCATCCGGCCGGTCCCAGCATCGCCGAGGTCGACACGGCCCGCGTCCGCGCGGACCGGAAGACGACCAGCGCGACCAGCGCCGCGACCGCCGCGCACACGGCGGCGCCGACGAAGACCGTCTGCAGCTGAGCGAGACCGGCCTCCTTGAGCAGCGTCGTGTACGCGGGGCACTGGGTCCGGGTCGCGCACACGGCCGAGGGCGCGGGCAGGCCCACCTGGACGGCGTAGTAGCGACGCAGCCCGATCGTGGTCAACGCGCTGATGCCGACCAGCATGCCCACCATCCGGGCCACCACCAGCAACGCGGAGGTGACCCCGTGCACCGCGTCCTCGGTGGAGGCCAGCAGCGCGGCGTTCACCGGCGCGAGCGCCAGGCCGAAGCCCAGCCCGGTCGCGACCAGCGGCACGGTGGCGACCGGGTCGGCGAGGCTGGTCAGCCCCCACCGCGACATCGCCACGAACCCGGCCGTGGCGAGCACCATGCCCGCCGCGGTCACCGCGCCGGCCGGCAGCCGGCGCGTCAGGTAACCGCCCGCGAGAGCCCCCACCGGGAGCGCCACGAGCAGCCGCACGAGCACCAGCGCGGCGTCGAGCTGGGAGTCGGGGTAGACGGTCACCCGCGCGAAGATCGGGATGTCCACCAGCGCGGCGATCAGCGCCGCGCCGACGAAGAAGCTGACCACCAGCGCGCCCCAGGCGGGGCGCGGGGCCAGCGCCCGCGCCGGCAGGAGCGGGTGGTCGGTGCGGCGGTTCCGCCACCAGAACGCCCCCGCGGCCAGCGCCGAGCCGGCCAGCAGCCACGGTCCCGCGGCGGAGAACACCGACACCTGGGGGTCGGCGGTGGCGAAGGCCAGGATGATCCCCGCGAGCGCCAGGCCGAGCAGCGCCGCGCCTGGCAGGTCGGCCGACCGCCCGAGCCCCGCCCACCGGCGTACGTCGACCAGCGG
This sequence comes from uncultured Actinomycetota bacterium, assembly GCA_963728775.1. GTDB lineage: Bacteria > Actinomycetota > Actinomycetes > Propionibacteriales > Nocardioidaceae > Nocardioides_B. The sequence goes on along the minus strand of CAVSLP010000013.1, from coordinate 34,953 downwards.
CCGTCGTGCCCGGTAGCAGCGCAGCACGAACCCGGCCGCGAGCAGCACCGTGCCCAGGCCCAGCGGGGAGAGCCACCGGGAGGACCCGGCCAGCGGCACGAACGCGAGACCCGCGGTCACCTGGCTGGTGAGCGGCGCGGGCTGCTGCATGGTGAGCACCAGGCAGCCGAGGGCCAGCACCGCCAGCACGCCGCCGAGCACGTCCCGGCGGCCGGACGCGGCGGGGGCGGTGTCGTCGTGGGGAAGCGCCCGCAGGACCGCGGCGATCAGCAGCCCCACGGCCAGGTTCACCGCGAAGATCGCCTGCCAACCCGCGACCGCGAGCACCAGCGCGCCGTACAACGGCCCGACCACGCTGCCGAGCTCCTGGACGGCACCGACCGCACCGAGGGGGACCCCGCGCCGGGCCGGCGGGTAGAGGTCGGCGACCAGGGCCAGGGTCGCCGGGACCAGCCCACCGCCGCCGACGCCCTGCAGGAAGCGGCCGCTCACCATGCTGGGCAGGTCGTAGGCGGCCGCGGTGACCAGCGAGCCGAGCGCGAACACGACGAGCGAGCCGACCAGCACCGGCAGGCGCCCGCGCAGGTCGGCGATCCGGCCGATCAGCGGCAGCACCGCCACGTAGCCGAGCAGGAAGCCGGACACGATCGGCGCGGCGCGCTGCAGCTGGTCGACCGACAGCCCGACGCCGGCCATCATGTCCGGCAGGGCCAGCACCACCACGTAGGTGTCAGCGGCGGCGAAGGCCACCGCGACGGCGGCCACGCCGAGCAGCACCCGGGGCCCGGTGCTCACGGCGCGGTGATGTCCGGGGCGGAGCCGTAGTGGTCGAAGGTGATCGTGTAGGTGACGTCGCCGCCGTGCGGGTAGAACGGTCCGGTCAGCACCGCCCGGTGCAGCCGCGCGTCGTCGGTGCTCACCTGGAACGTCACGTCGAAGTCCTGGCTCGCGTCTGCGCTCGGGATGACCGCGGCGACCGTGTCGCCGGGGACCGTGCCCGAGTAGCTGCTCAGCACCTGGTCGCCGCTGCGCTGCTGCTTCCCCTCGGTCACGTCCTGTGCCTCGGTGAGCAGGGACGAGAGCCCGCTCTCGGTGTCCATCAGCGTGGCCGGGTCCGGCGCACCGTAGTCCTTGGGGTTGATCTGGACGTACTTGGTGGTGAACGGCAGCACGGCGTAGACCGAGCCGCCGGTCGCGATCACCTTCGCGTTCGCGGTCAGCCCGCTCGCCTCGACCTTGATGGTGCCCTTGAACGCCGGGTCGTGCGTACCGACCCCGTCGGCGTCGAGCAGGCCGCTGACCCCCGACGGCAGCTTGTCGGTGGCGAGCACGATGTGCACCCCCGAGGTGGTGTCGAGGGTGTGCTTGGCCCCGCTGAGCGCCTGCTCGGGGGTGACGTGGTTGCCGCCGCCCCGGCTGCACGCCGCGACACCCAGCGCCAGCGGGAGCAGCAGCGCCGCCACGGTCGGGGTCCGCAGGTGCGTCATGAGGGCAACCCTGTCATGCCGGGTCGAGCAGCGTGCCCACCGGACCGGCGGCCGCGGCGATCGGGAGCGAGCCGGGCACCCCGGAGCCGTCGCGGCGCCCGGTGGCCTCGGGCAGGTCCACCGGCGCACCGCTGCCGGCTGCCGCGTGCGCCGGACCGGCACCGGCCCAGGCGAACACCAGGGTGTCCTCGCCCTTGAGGAAGCGGTGGCAGCGCACGCCCCCGGTGCCCCGTCCCTTGGCCGGGTACTCCGCGAACGGGGTGACCTTGACCGCACCCGGCTCGGTGCCCGGCAGCGCGGTGCTGGACCCGGAGGCGGTGACCACCACCGCCTCCTCGTCCGGGGTGAACGCGCCGAAGAACACCACCCGATGACCGGCGCCGAGGCGGACCCCCGCGACACCGCCCCCGGACCGGCCCTGGGGGCGCACCAGGTCCGCCGCGAAGTGCAGCAGCTGCGCGTCGGAGGTGACGAAGCACAGCTCCTCGGTGCCGGTGCGCAGCTCCACGGCGCCGACCACCTGGTCGCCGTCGGCGAGCCGGACCACCTCCCACGCGTCCTTGTTGCTGAGCAGCTCGGGATGCACCCGCTTGACCACACCGTCCCGGGTGCCGAGCGCCAGGCCCGGAGTGTCCGGGTCGAACGAGGTCAGCGCGAGCACCCGCTCGCCGGGCTCGAGGGAGAGGAACTCGCTGACCGGCGCTCCGCCCTGCAGGTGCGGCGCGTTCGCGGTGCCGGGCAGGGTGGGCAGGTCCAGCACGTCGAGCTTGACCACCCGTCCGGCCGTGGTCACGGCGCCCACCTGGCCGCGCGCGGTGGAGCGTACGGCGGACACCACCACGTCGTGCTTGGCACGGCCCCCGCCCGCGCCGGGGGCGCCGGTGTCGCTGGTGCGGGCCAGCAGCCCCGAGGAGGACAGGAAGACGAAGCACGGGTCGTCGGCGACCTCGAGCGGCACCGCCGAGGAGACGGTCTGGCCCGCGGACTCGAGCAGCACCGTGCGGCGGGGGGTGCCGTAGGTCTTGGCGACCTCGGCCAGCTCGTCGGAGACGACCTTCCGCAGCAGCGCGTCGTCCTCGATGATCGCGTCGAGCTCGCCGATGGTGCGCTCCAGCTCGGACTTCTCCTTCTCCAGCTCGATGCGGGAGAACTTCGTCAGCCGGCGCAGCGGCATGTCCAGGATGTAGCCGGCCTGCACCTCGGTCAGGTCGAACACCGTGATCAGCCGCTCCCGGGCCTGCTCCGCGTTGTCGCTGGAGCGGATCAGCGCGATCACCTCGTCGATGTCGAGGATCGCGACGAGCAGCCCGTCGACGAGGTGCAGCCGGTCCGCCGCCTTGCCTCGGCGGAACACCGAGCGGCGGCGCACCACGTCGTAGCGGTGGCCGAGGAAGACCCCCAGCAGCTCGCGGAGGCCGAGCGTGCGGGGCTGGCCGTCGACGAGCGCCACGGCGTTGATGCCGAACGAGTCCTCCATCGGGGTGAGCTTGTAGAGCTGCTCGAGCAGCGCCTCGGGGTGGAAGCCGTTCTTGACCTCGATGACCAGGCGCAGCCCCTTCTCCCGGTCGGTCAGGTCCTTGACGTCGGAGATGCCCTGCAGCTTCTTGCCCTGGACGAGGCCCTTGATCCGCTCGATGACCTTCTCCGGCCCGACGCCGTACGGGAGCTCGGTGACCACGATGCCCTTGCGGCGCGGCGTCACGTTCTCCACCCGCGCGGTGGCGCGCATCTTGAACGAGCCGCGGCCGGACTCGTAGGCGTCCCGGATCCCGTCGAGGCCGACGATCTTGCCGCCGGTCGGCAGGTCGGGGCCGGGGATGAACCGCATCAGGTCCTCGATGCCGGCCGACGGGTGCGTGATCAGGTGCCGCAGTGCCTGGACCACCTCGACGAGGTTGTGCGGGGCCATGTTGGTGGCCATCCCGACCGCGATGCCCGCGGCCCCGTTCACGACCAGGTTGGGGATCGCCGCCGGCAGCACCACCGGCTCGAGCTCCCGGCTGTCGTAGTTCGCCTTGAAGTCGACGGTGTCCTCATCGATCGAGGTGGTCATCGCCACCGCGGGCGGCGCCATCCGGCACTCGGTGTAGCGCATCGCCGCCGGCGGGTCGTCGGGCGAGCCGAAGTTGCCGTGCCCGTCGATCAGCGGGACCCGCATCGACCACCACTGCACCTGGCGCACCAGGGCGTCGTAGATGGCCCCGTCGCCGTGCGGGTGCAGCCGACCCATCACCTCGCCGACCACGCGGGCGCTCTTGACGTGCCCACGGTCGGGACGGAGGTTCATGTCCGCCATCGTGTACAGGATCCGCCGCTGCACCGGCTTGAGGCCGTCCTTGGCGTCCGGGAGGGCTCGGCTGTAGATCACCGAGTAGGCGTACTCCAGGAAGCTGGACCGCATCTCGTCACCGACGTCGATGTCGAGGATGTGCTCCTCGAAGTCCTCGGGCAGGGGTGCTTGCTTCTTGCCGGACGCCATGGGGACATTCTCACCTGTCACCGGGTCGCTCCCGTGCAGGGGCACGCCGCCACCACCGGGGAGACGATAGATTCTCACCCGTGAGCGCACCGGTGACCGAGCCCGACTACCCCAGGCACTGGGAGGCCGACGTCCTGCTGCGCGACGGCCAGGTGGCCCACCTCCGGCCGATCAGCGGGGAAGACGAGGACCTGCTCGTCGAGTTCTACGACCAGGTGTCCGCGGAGTCGAAGTACCTCCGGTTCTTCGCGCCGATGCCCCGGCTCTCCGAGCGGGACGTCGAGCGGTTCACCCACGTGGACCACCGTGACCGGGTCGCGTTCGTGCTCACCGTGGCCAACAAGATCATCGCGGTGGGGCGGTTCGACCGGATCCCGCCGCACAAGGGCCGAGAGGGGGAGCAGCGGGTCAACGAGGCCGAGGTGGCGTTCCTGGTGCAGGACGCCCACCAGGGCCGCGGGATCGCCCAGCTGCTCCTCGAGCACCTCGCCCAGGCGGGCCGGGAGCGCGGTGTGGAGCGGTTCACCGCCGAGGTGCTGCCGGAGAACCAGCGGATGATCCAGATCTTCCGGGAGGCCGGCTACCAGGTGGCGGGGGGCTTCGAGGAGGGGGTGATGCACCTGGAGTTCCCGATCGACTCCACCGACACCTCGGTCTCGGTGATGCAGGCCCGCGAGCACCGCGCCGAGGCCGCGTCGATCCAGCGCTTCTTCGACGCCCGCAGCGTGGCCGTCATCGGGGCCTCGCGCCGCCACGACACGATCGGGCAGACCCTGGTCCGCAACCTGGTCCTCGGCGACTACCAGGGTCGGGTCTACGTGGTGAACCCGGCCGCGGACTCGGTCGCCGGGATGCCGGCCTACGCGTCGGTGGGCGACATCCCGGACAGCGTGGACGTCGCGATCGTCGCGGTGCCCGCCGACGCCGTGCAGGACGTGGTCCTGGACTGCGCCGCGAAGGGGGTGCACGGGCTGGTCGTGGTCTCCTCCGGGTTCGCGGAGACCGGTGAGGAGGGCCGGCAGCGGCAGCGGCGGCTGGTCGGGCTGGCCCGCAGCTACGGCCTGCGGCTGGTCGGGCCGAACTGCCTGGGGATCATCAACGCCTCCGGCGACTTCTCGATGAACGCCTCGTTGTCGACGGTGATGCCGCCGCGGGGGCGGGCCGGCTTCTTCTGCCAGTCCGGTGCCCTGGGGGTGGCGATCCTCGAGAAGGTCGCGCGTCGCGGCCTGGGCCTGTCCACCTTCGTCAGCGCCGGCAACCGGGCCGACGTGTCCGGCAACGACCTGCTGCAGTACTGGGAGGAGGACGAGGACACCGAGGTGGTGCTGCTCTACCTGGAGTCGATCGGCAACCCGCGCAAGTTCAGCCGGATCGCGCGCCGGGTGTCCCGGCGCAAGCCGGTGATCGCGGTCAAGTCCGGTCGCACCACCCAGGGTGTCCCGATGGGGCACGCGGTCCGCGCGATGCTGGCCCCGCAGGCCGCCGTGGACTCGATGTTCCGGCAGGCCGGGGTGATCCAGGTGGACACCCTCGACGAGATGTTCGACGTCGCGCAGCTGGTGGCGCACCAGCCGCTGCCCAAGGGCCGCCGGGTGGCGGTGGTCGGCAACTCCGACGCGCTGGGGCTGCTGGCCGCGGACGCCGCGGCCGCGGTGGGCCTGCTGGTCCAGGAACCCGTGGCGCTCGGGGCCGACGCCACCGCCGAGGACTTCGAGGAGGCCCTCGACGCGGCGATCGACGACCCGGAGGTGGACTCGGTGGTGGCGGTCTTCATCCCGCCGCTGAACACCACCGGCGTGGAGGTGGCCGACGTGCTGGCCGCGGTGGGGGAACAGTCCGACAAGCCGCTGGTCTCGACCTTCCTCGCCACCGAGGGGGTGCCCGAGCTGCTGCGCGTGCCGGACGTCACCGGGAGCACGGCGGGCCGCGGCTCGGTGCCCTCCTACCCCGCCGTCGAGGCAGCGGTCCGGGCGCTCGCCCGGGTGGTGGAGTACTCGGGGTGGCTGGACAAGCCCGAGGGCGACCTGGTCGCGGCCGACGAGGTGGACCTGCCGGCGGCCCGGCGGCTGGTCAACGCGATCCTGATGCGCGAGCCGGACGGCCGCGCGCTGACCTTCCACGAGCTGCACGACCTGCTTGCCGCGTACGGGATCGACATGTGGGAGCGGGTCGACGTCGCCTCCGAGGACGAGGCGGTGGCCGCGGCCGAGCGGCTCGGCTACGACGTGGTGCTCAAGGCGACCGCCGAGCACCTGCGGCAACGGCCGGACCTGGCCCACGTGTGGCGCAACATCGACACCGAGGCCGAGATGCGCGACGCGTGGCGGACCATGCACGAGCTGATCGACTCCCCGGAGACCGCCGGGTTCATCGTGCAGAAGGTGGCCGCGCCCGGCGTGCCGGTCTCACTGGGCGGCGTCGAGGACCCGCTGTTCGGCCCGGTGGTGTCGTTCGGGGTCTCCGGCGCGGCCACCGAGCTGCTCGGCGACCGCGCCTACCGGATCCCGCCGATGCACAGCGGGGACGCCGCCGACATGGTGCGCGAGATCAAGGCCGCGCCGCTGCTGTTCGGCTACCGGGGCAGCGAGCGGGTCGACGTGCCCGCCGTCGAGGCGCTGCTGCTGCGGGTCGCGCAGCTCAAGAACGACCTCCCGCAGGTGCGCTCGCTGGAGCTGAACCTGGTGCTGGTCGGCGCCGACGGTGCCACGGTGCTGAACGCGGTCGGCCGGGTGGAGCCGGTGTCCGATGCCCGCTCCGACTGGTTCGTGCGGCGGCTCTCCACCCAGGCGGGGGACACCCTGCACGGGTAGCGGCCGGGGCTTGACAGCGCGAATCTGAGAGTTACTCTCAATAAAGAGACGCTCTCAGATTGGAGCCGGCGATGTCCGAGGCCCGACTGCTCACCCCCACCCCCGCGGTGGCCGCCCGCTGGGTCGCCTTCTCCGCGCTGGCCCTGGGCCAGCTGCTCGTCGACGTGGACGACGCGGTGCTCAACGTCGCGCTGCCGACGATCAGCGCCGAGCTGCACCTGTCGCTGACCCTGCTGCCCTGGGTGGTCAACGCCTACGTCATCTGCTTCGGCGGGCTGCTGCTGCTCGGCGGGCGGCTGTGCGACCGGTTCGGGCACCGGCGCATCCTGCTGCTCGGGGTCGGGGTGTTCGTGGCCGCCTCGCTCGCCGGGGCGGCGGTCACCTCGCCCGGTGCCCTGCTCGCCGCCCGGGCCGGCCAGGGGCTGGCGGCGGCGCTGCTCGCGCCGGCCGCGATGAGCCTGCTGGTGCGCACGTTCACCGACCCGGACGAGCGGGCCCGGGCGCTCGGGCTGTGGGGTGCGGTCACCGGGGCGGGAGCGCTGGTGGGACTGCTGGTCGGCGGGCTGGTGACCGAGACCGTCGGGTGGCGGTGGCTGTTCGCCGGCAACGCCCTGCTCGCGGCGCTGGTCGGGCTGTCCGTGCGGCGGCTGCTGCCGGAGTCCCGCGGCCGCGCCGACGCCATCGAGCCGGTCGGGGCGCTGGCCACCACCGCGGCGCTGGTCCTCGGGGTGCACCTGATGGATGCCGTCCGGGAGCACGGCTGGACCGCCGGTCGGGTGCTGCTCGAGGCCGCCGCGGTGGCCGCCCTGCTGACGGTCGCGGTCCGGGCCCACCGGTCCGCGGCGCACCCGTTCGTGCCGCCCGCGCTGTTGCGGGACCGGGCGGTGCTGGTCTCCGACGGCTGCGCGCTGCTCGCGGGGGCCGCGCTGCTGGCGACGTTCTTCTTCCTCTCCCTGCACCTGCAGCAGGCGCTCGGCTACCGGCCGCTGACCACCGCCGTCGCCTACCTGCCGATGGTCGCGGCCCTCGCGCTCGCGGCCGGGGGCGCCTCGGCGGCGGTCGGCAGGGTCGGGGTGCGTCCGGTGCTCGCGGCCGGGATGGCGGTGAGCGCTGCGGGTCTGGCGCTGCTCGGCACCCTCGGCGTCCGCAGCGGCCACCCGGGCTACGCGACCGGCGTGCTTCCCGGGCTCGTGGTGACCGGTCTGGGGCTGGGGCTCGCGTTCGTCGCCCTGACCGTCTCCGCGGTGCCCGGGGGTGAGGGCGGCGAGGGCAGCGGTGCGGCCAGCGGCCTGTACAACACCGCGCTCCAGGTCGGTGGGGCGGTCGGGGTCGCGGCGCTGGCCACCGTGGCGCACGCGCGCACGGACGCCCTGGCCGGCGCCGGCCTGGACCCCGTGTCGGCGGTCGCCGAGGGGCGTGGCCTGGCGCTGCTGACCGCTGCCGGCGTGCTGCTGGTCGCGGTGGTGCTGGCCTGGCGGATGCCCGCGGGTGCCGGGCGTTCGTCAACGACCCGGGAGGAGCGATGAGCGGCGCCGGACTGCGGGAGCAGAAGAAGGCCCGCACCCGGGAGGCGATCCGCCGGGCCGCACTGGACCTGATCGACCGGCAGGGGTACGACGCGACCACCTGCGAGCAGGTCGCCGCCGCCGCCGAGGTCTCGCCCGCGACGTTCTTCCGCTACTTCCCGACGAAGGAAGACGTGGTGCTCAGCGACGACTACGACCCGATGATCGCCGAGCTGGTGCGTCGCCGCCCGACGACGGAGCCGCCGCTGGTCGCGATCCGGGCCGCGCTGGCGCAGGCCCTCGCGGCGGTCGAGGGTGACCTGGACGCGGTGCGGCAGCGGACCCGGCTGATCCTGTCCGTCCCCGCGCTGCGGGCGCGGACCCACGAGCAGACCGAGAGCCTGCGCGGCTACCTCGCGCAGGCGGTGGCGGACCGGGCCGGCGCCGACGTGGACGCGCTGCCGGTCCAGGTGACCGCGGCCGCGGCCGCGGCCGCGCTCGCGGTGGGCGTGGAGGCGTGGGCCGCCGCGGGCGGTCGCCTCGGCGACCACGTCGAGGAGGCGATGGCCGCCCTCGCGGACGTCGGTTCCGAGCCGGGTGGCGCACGTCACCATGCGGGGACGTAATTCGCTAGCGGAGCGTTTGCTGCTTACCGGACAATCTCCAGGTGACCAGCGCACCCCTCTCGCCGTCCCGCGACGCCGTCGCGCCCGCCCTGGACCCGCGGGTGAGGCGGCTGTTCGTCGGCTTCGGCCTGTCTGCCCTCGGCGGCGGGCTGACCATGCCGTTCCTGTACGTCTACCTGTCCGAGGTGCGCGGCATCCCCACCGCGACCGTGGGGCTGCTGTTCGCCTGGATGGGCCTGCTGGGCTTCGTCGGGTCGCCGGTCGGGGGCACCCTGATCGACCGGTTCGGTCCCCGACCGGTGATGATCTCGGGGCTCACCGCGGAGGCGGTGGGGGTGGCCTCGCTCGCGGTGGTCCACAACGCCTGGCACGCCTGGGCGGTCGCGACGTTCCTGACCCTGGGCACGGTCGGGCTGTACCCGGCCACCACCGCGATGCTCACCCGGCTGGTGCCGGAGTCGCGCCGCGAGAAGGTCTACGGGTTCCAGTTCATGCTGATGAACGCCGGGCTCGGCACCGGGGGCATGATCAGCGCCATGCTCGTGCACCTCGCCGACCCGGCCTCCTTCGAGCGGCTGTACCTGATCGACGCGGTCTCCTACCTGGCCTACATCGCGGTCGTGGTCAGCCTGCCCCGCGGCACCGGCGCGATGTCCCGGGCCACCGCGGAGCGGGTGGTCGGGCCGCAGCCGGGCTGGGGCACCGTGCTGCGCGACCGGACCCTGGTGCGCGTGGTGCTCACCTCCGTCGTGGTGATCACCTTCGGCTACGCCCAGTTCGAGGCAGGCTTCGCGGCGTACACCGTCGGGGTGGCCGGGGTGCCGGCCCGCGCGCTGGGCTGGGCGTTCGGTGCCAACACCGCGGCGATCGTGCTGGGCCAGCTGGTCACGCTGCGGCTGATCAGGGGTCGCAGCCGGAGCCGGATGATCGCGCTGTGCGCGGCGACCTGGTCGGTCTCCTGGGCGGTGATCGCCTGCTCGGACGCCGTGGACGGCGCGCTCGCCGTCGCCCTGGTGATCGGCGGGCTCGGGCTGTTCGGCCTCGGCGAGACGCTCTTCGCGCCGCTGGCCCCGGCACTGGTCAACGACCTGGCCACCGAGGAGCTGCGCGGCAGGTACAACGCGCTGCAGGGGATGACCTGGACGGTGGCGATGATCGTCGGGCCGGTGCTGGCCGGCCTGCTGATCGGCCACGGCCTGGTGCACGCCTGGGTGGCCTGCACGGTGGGCGGCACCGCGCTGGGGTCGGTGCTGTTCCTGCGGCTGCGCAGGCATCTGACGCCCGCCCAGGACGGCGTGGCCCCGGTCGAGCTCGAGCTCGCCGCCTAGTGGGGGCGGGGGAGCGTCGTGACAGACTTGCGGACATGACCGACCGTTCCTCGGACCTGCGGGCCGCCATCGAACAGTCCGGCTACTACCCGGACGTGGTCAGCGACGCCGTCAGCTCCGCCGTCGCGGGCGAGACGGTGGTGTCCTACCTCGTGCATCACGAGCCCACGATCGACGAGCGCGACGAGGTGCGTCGCCACGTGACGGTGCTGGTCCTCACGCCGACCCGGCTGGTCCTGGCGCACACCGACGAGCACGCCCCCGACGACCTGCTCCCCGCGCCGTACACCTCCAGCTCCACCGAGGCGGTCACGCTGTCCGCGGTGCGCTCCGTCGTGGTCAACCGGGTGGTCGCGAACCCGGCGTCCTACGCGGGCAAGCCGATCCCGTCGCCGGGTGCCAACGAGGCGGTGCTGTCGATCGGCTGGGGCGCGGTCGGCCGGATCGACCTCGAGCCCGCCGGTTGCTCGGACCCGGAGTGCGACGCCGACCACGGCTACACCGGCGTGGTCGCCTCCGACGACTTCTCGCTGCGGCTCAGCTCCGCTGCCGAGGGGCCGGAGGCCGTGGCGGACCTGCTCGCCTTCGCCGACGCCCTCTCCGCGCGCACCGCGTCCGCCGCCGCGGTGCGATGACGTTCGTCGACCCCGCCTACGGCGACCGCTCCCTGGGTGACGTGCTGCCGGCGGTGGCCCGCGCGCTCGGTGTCGACGCGGGCCTGCCGGACGTGGCGCTCGAGCTGCCCGCGGCCGACAAGTACGTCGTGTTCCTGGTGGACGGACTCGGCTACGAGCTGCTGCGCGACCACGAGGAGCACGCACCGTTCCTGCACACGCTGCTCGAGGAGCAGCCGCGGCCCGGGACGGTCGGCGTCCCGTCGACCACGGCGACCAGCCTGACCTCCTTCGGCACCGCGCTGACCCCGGGCAGCCACGGCGTGGTCGGGTTCACCTCACGGATCCCCGGCACCGACCAGCTGCTGAACGCGCTCACGTGGAGCAAGTCGGTCGACCCGCGGGAGTGGCAGCCGCACACCACCGCGATGGCCCGGCTCGCGGCCGCCGGCGTGCACACCACGGTGGTGAACAAGCGCGAGTTCGCCGGCTCCGGGCTGACCCTCGCGGGCCACCGCGGCGCCGAGTTCGTCGGCGCGGACAAGGTGGGGGAGCGGATGGCCGCGGTGCTCGCCGCCTCCTCCGTGGCACCGTCGATGACCTACATGTACGACGGCGACCTCGACTGGACCGGCCACCGCTACGGGACCGCGTCCACGCACTGGCAGCTGCAGCTGTCGATGATCGACGCCGCCGCCGAGCAGCTGCGCGAGACCCTGCCGCACGACGTGCGCATCGTGGTCGTCGCCGACCACGGGATGGTCGACTCGCCCGCGGACAACCGGCTCGACGTGGACGACGTGCCCGAGCTGCTCGACGGGGTCGCGGTCCTGGGCGGGGAGGCGCGCTTCCGGCACCTGTACTGCCGGTCCGGCGCGGTCGACGACGTGCTGGCCGCCTGGCGCGGTGTCGTCGGGGACCGCGCCGAGGTGCTCTGCCGCGACGACGCGCTGGCGCGCGGCTGGTTCGGGTCGCTCGAGCCGCAGGTACGGCCCCGGCTCGGCGACGTCCTCGTCGCGGGCCGCGGAGACTTCTCGGTGATGAGCGGCACGGCGTTCCCCTACGAGGCCACCCTGGTCGGCCTGCACGGGTCGCTGACCCCCGCCGAGATGCTGGTGCCGATCCTCGTCGCGTGACCAACGCGCCTGACCAACGCGCCTGACCAACGCGCCGGGCCGACCGGACCCGGTCCGGTGCCCACCGCCCAGGAAATGGCATGATTCCGCCCCGTGGCTGAACTGCACTTCTACACAGGGACGATGGACTCGGGCAAGAGCACCCTGGCGCTCCAGACGAACCACAACCACGCCGCCCGCGGCCGGGTCGGGCGGATCTTCACCAGCCACGACCGCGCCGGAGCGGCCACGCTCTCGAGCCGGCTGGGGCTGCGGCACGACGCCATCGAGGTGCCCGACGACTTCGACTTCTGGACCTACGTCGTCGGCTCGCTGACCCACGGCGCACGGATCGACTACCTGATCTGTGACGAGGCGCAGTTCTACACCCCGGCGCAGATCGAGCAGCTGGCCCGGGTCGTCGACGAGCTGCAGATCGACGTGTTCGCCTTCGGGATCCTCACCGACTTCCGCAGCGAGCTGTTCCCGGGCTCGGCGCGCCTGGTCGAGCTGGCCGACCGGATGAACGTGCTTCAGGTCGAGGCGCTGTGCTGGTGCGGCAAGCGCGCCACGCACAACGCACGCACCGAGAACGGCGAGATGGTCACCGAGGGCGAGGTGATCGTGGTCGGTGACGTGGACGGCGATGTGGACGGCGATGTGGACGGCGAGGGCCGCGCGGCGCCGGAGGTCGGCTACGAGGTGCTCTGCCGCCAGCACCACCGGCGCCGGCTGACCGCGTCGCGCGCCCGGGCAGTGTCCCGGATCGGGGAGCCGCTGCCGTTCGCCTGAGGCCACCCAGTTGTCAGGCGCTGCGCACGCCATGACGCCCGCAGCGCCTGACAACTGGGTGTCTCGCCGATCCGGTCCTACCAGTGCACGCCCTTGAGCAGCTTGGCGAGCAGCAGCTGCTGCGGGGTGGCCTCGTCCTCGGAGGTGCCGCGCGCGGCCGCCGAGTCGGGGAACACCTGGTAGGCGAGGTGCAGCACCCGGAAGGCGGTCTTGGGAGCCACGGTGTGCGCCACCGCGCCCAGGTTGCCCAGCGCGGTGTTGATCTCGTGCGGACGCCCCACCATCGCCTCGACCACGATGTCCGCGGCCTGGGCGGGCGAGATCGTCGGGAACTTCCGGTAGATCTTCGTCGGCGCGATCATCGGGGTGCGCACCAGCGGCATGTGGATGGTGGTGAAGCCGATCCCGTCGCCCACCAGCTCGGAGCTGACCACGTTGCTCCACGAGTCCAGCGCCGCCTTGGAGGCCACGTAGGCGCTGAACCGCGGCGGGTTGGTCTGCACGCCGATCGAGCTCACGTTGACGATGTGCCCGGACCGCTGCTCGCGCATCTTCGGCAGCAGCCCCATCACCAGCCGGATCGCCCCGAAGTAGTTCAGCTGCATGGTGCGCTCGAAGTCGTGGAAGCGCTCCTCGCTGAGCCGCAGCGACCGCCGGATCGAGCGGCCGGCGTTGTTGACCACGAAGTCGACCGACTCGTGCTCGGTGGCGATCTGCTCGCAGAGCGCGTCGATGGCCTCCAGGTCGGTCAGGTCGCAGCCGTAGACGAACGCCCGGCCGCCGCGGCCCTCGATCTCGGCGCGGGTCTCCTCGAGCTTGTCCTTCCCGCGGGCGACCAGGATCGGCACCCCGCCGGCCTGGGCGACCTTCAGGGCGGTGACCTTGCCGATGCCCGAGGAGGCCCCCGTGATCACCACGGTCCGGCCCTCGAGCGCGGCCACGTTGGCCCGGTCGTCGCCGGTGGCGGTGTCGAGGTGCTCCTCCCAGTAGCTCCACAGCGTCGCCGCGTAGCTCTCCAGGTCCGGGCACGAGATCCCGGAGCCCGCCAGCGCGCGCTCGGTCCGCCGGGAGGCGAACACGGTCGGGAACGACACGTGCTCGAGCACTTCCGGGGGGATGCCCAGCCGCCCGATCGTCTCGCGCAGGGCGAGCTGCGCCGGCGCCGTACGCAGCACGTTCTGCACCAGGTTCCCCGGGCGCAGCGCCCGGGGGAGCAGCGTGGTCGGCAGCACCCCGGTGACCCGCCGGTCGACCGGGACCGCGAACCGGGGCGCCTTGGCGGCGGTCGCGAAGGTGTTCACGACCTCGACGGTGGGCTGCGGCTCGGGGTTGACCAGGTGGAACGCCTGGCCGTCCAGGCCCGGCTGGTGGGCGAGGTGGTCCATCGCCTTGGCGACGTAGTCGACCGGGACCACGTTGGTGTCCCCGAGGTCGACCCCGACGATCGGCAGCCACTGGGGGAGGGTGTCGCGCATCCGCTTGAACAGCGGGAAGAAGTAGTAGGGCCCGTCCACCTTGTCCATCGCGCCGGTCTCGGAGTGGCCGAGCACCACGGCCGGCCGGTAGACCCGCCAGGGCACGGAGCACTCCTCACGCACGATCCGCTCGGACTCGAACTTCGTCCGGTGGTACGACGAGGGCAGGTCCTGGCCGGCGTCGAACATGGTCTCGTCGAACGTGCCCGCGTAGTCACCCGCAGCGGCGACCGAGGAGACCTGGTGGAAGACCCCGGCCCTCAGGTCGCCGGCCAGGTCGAGCGCTGCCCGGGTGCCGCCCACGTTGAGCTGCTCGTTGAGGTCGTCGGGTGCGGTCATGTCGTACATCGCCGCGAGGTGGAAGAAGTGCTCGACCGACCCCCGGTGCTCCTCGACCCACTCCGCGGCCACCCCGAGCCGCGGCTCGGTGAGGTCCCCGACGACGGGGGTGACCCGGGTGGGGTTGCCCCAGGACCGCAGCAGCGCGTCGATCCGCTGCCGCGAGCCCTCCCGGACGAGCACGAAGATCTCCCCCTCGCGGTTGTCGAGGAGCTCGGCGACCAGGTGCCGGCCGATGAAGCCGGTCGCGCCGGTGACGAAGTACGTCATGAGTGCCATCCGCGGACGAGTAGGGACAGGGCCGGTGCACGCAGCCTAGCGGCCGCGGCGCGGATGATATTACTGTCCGGTAACTTGCCTGTAAAGGATCCCGGGCGAGGTGCCGGTCACTCGCTGCGGCCGCCGCCGAACATGATCTCGTCCCAGCTCGGCACCGACGCGCGCCCCTTCGTCTTCTTCACCGGGCGGCGGCTGGGCTGCGCGGCCGGCTCGGGCTCGGTCTCCGGCTCGGGGTCGGGCGTTGCCTCGGCCACCGGCTCGGGCGGCTCAGTGGGCTCGGTCGGCTCGGTCGGCACCGCCTCGGGGGCGGCCGCGCGGGCCGGCCGGTCGCTGGCCTGGGTGACGATCCAGTCGGCGTCGCCGGTCTCCGCGGTCGGGACACCCGAGCGCTGGCTCCGCCGCACCGCGCGCGCGGTGGCGCTCAGGTCCACGGTGGTCGCCTCGGCGTCGGCCGGCTCCGACGCCGGCTCCGAGACCGGCTCGGCGGCGGTGACCATGCCGATCGCGTCCTCCCCGAGCGGCAGCTCCTCGTCGCCGCCGACCGCCGAGAGCCGCCGCGGCGAGGCCGCGGCGCGGGTGCGGACCTGCGTGTCCTCGGCCTGCTCGCCGACCAGCCACCGGGCGTCGTCGTCGTCGGGCACCACGTAGCGGCCGGGCGCGTCGAACACGAACTCGGCGCGCGCACTGGTCCCGCCGGCGCGGTAGTCGGCGACCAGTGTCCAGCGACCGTCCTCCCGCCGCCAGGCGTCCCAGTCCACCGAGTCGGGGTCGACGTTGCGGGAGCGCAGCTGCTCGGCAACCGCGTCCCCGAGCAGCCGGGAGGGGCCGTCGCCGGTCTTGCGGCGCACCGAGGCCCGCTGGGCGCGCTCGGCGACGTGGGCGCGCTCGGCCAGCACCGGCGTGGCGTAGCCCATCACCCGGTCCAGCGTGGTCTGGGCCGCGGCGGCGACGCTCTCCGGGGTCTCCCCGGCGCGGATCCGTGCCTGGATGTCGCGGGGCCGCAGTGTGCTCTCCATCGTGATCTCCAACTGACCGAGTCGGGTGGCCTCGCCTCGTAGGGCCGAGCGGAGCTTGGTGTCCACCGGAAGCGTGAACTCCTCGCCCGCGTCGCTGACCAGGACCAGCTTCTGGTTGTCCCTCGTCAGCCCCACGACCGTGAGGTCCTGCTGCTTCATCGGTGGCGCGCGCTCCTTTGGGTTCGTTCCGTGGCCCGAGCCTACTTCAGCCGGTGCCCTCGGCCCGGCAGTCACCGCGCGGGTCGCCCGTGTCGATACCGTGGCCCCATGCCCGAGGCCGTGACCCATCCGAGCATCGTGCTGGTGGCCCTCGACCTGGTCGGGATCGGGGTGTTCGCGATCTCCGGCGGCCTGGTGGCGGTGCGCAAGGAGCTCGACATCTTCGGGGTGCTGGTGCTCGCCCTGACCACCGGGCTCGGTGGCGGGTTCATCCGCGACGTGCTGATCGGCGCCGTACCTCCGGCCGCGCTGGCCGACTGGCGCTACCTGTTGGTGCCGATCGCCGCGGGGCTGGTGACCTTCTGGTTCCACCCGACGCTGGGCCGCCTGGAGCGGCTGGTGAACGTCTTCGACGCGGCCGGGCTCGCGGTCTTCTGCGTGACCGGGGCGTTGAAGGCGCTGAGCTTCGGGCTGGGACCGGTGCCGGCCGCGCTGCTCGGCATGGTCACCGGCATCGGCGGGGGGATGATGCGTGACGTGCTGGCCGGGCGGGTCCCGGTGGTGCTGCGCGGCGAGCTCTACGCGACGCCGGCCCTGGCCGGTGCCGCGATCGCCGTCGTCGGTCACCGGCTGGGCCTGCCGACGGTGGTGGTGGCCGGACCCGCCGCGGGGGTGTGCCTGTCCTGGCGGCTGCTCGCGATGCGGCGCGGTTGGACCGCCCCGCGGCCCTCCACCTCCTCGGGCAGGTGAGGTCCCGCCCCGCTCACCGGCCCAGCACGCGGTCGAGGTACGGGTTGCCGAACAGCCGGTCCGGGTCCGTGCGGTCCCGGACCCGGCCGAAGTCCGCGAACCGGGGGTAGGTCGGGGCCAGGTCCTCGGCCGTGCGGGTGTGCAGCTTGCCCCAGTGCGGCCGGCCGTCGTAGCCGCGCAGCAGCCGCTCGACGCCGGTGAAGTAGTCGGTGTGGTCGGTGCGCGCGTTGACGTGGAACGCCAGGTACACCGTGTCCCGACCGTGCGCCGTGGACAGCCAGAGGTCGTCGGCCGGTGCCTGCCGGAT
Organism: uncultured Actinomycetota bacterium; assembly: GCA_963728775.1. Lineage (GTDB taxonomy): Bacteria > Actinomycetota > Actinomycetes > Propionibacteriales > Nocardioidaceae > Nocardioides_B. Next base: position 17,872 of record CAVSLP010000013.1, on the reverse strand, counting down.
CTCGACCGGGAAGCTGATCCGCCACCCCGAGCGCTCGATCAGCGCGCGCACCTCGGCGAGCGCCGCCATCCCGGCCTCGCGGGGCACGGCGTACTCCATCTCCCGGAACACCACGGTCCGCGGGGAGGTGAACACCCGGTGGGACGCGTCGCTGTAGGTGCGCGCGGCCAGCGCCCGCGCGGCGACCCGGTTCAGCGGCCGGATGGTCGCCGGTGCCGCGTTGCCGACCCGGTTCAGCAGCCCGAAGACGGTGTTGGACAGCAGCTCGTCGTCGACGTAGGCCCGCACCCGGGAGAGCGGTTGCGGCTCGTCCAGAGTGCGGTTGTTGCGCTTGGTCAGCATCCGGTCGGTGTGCGGGAACCAGTAGGCCTCCGCGTGGTGGTTGGTCGCGACCAGCTCGTCGAAGCCGTGCACCACGGCGTCCCAGGTCGAGGGCTCCTCCACGGCCTCCAGCGTGAACGCCGGCTCCACCAGGAAGGTCACCGCGGTGACCACTCCCAGTGCGCCGAGGCCGATGCGGGCGGCGCCGAACAGGTCCGGGTCGCCGGCCGGGGTCACCTGGTGCACGCTGCCGTCGGCGGCCACCAGCTCGAGCGCCGCCACCTGCGCCGACAAGGACGCCCAGCGTCCCCCGGTGCCGTGGGTGCCGGTCGCGATCGCCCCCGCCACCGTCTGCTCCGCGATGTCACCCATGTTGTGCAGCGCCAGGCCGAGGCCGTGCAGCCGCTCGTTGAGTACGTGCAGCGGCGTGCCGGCGAGCGCCGTCACGGTCATCGCCTCCCGGTCGACCGACCGGATCCCGACCAGCCGGTCCGGGCGCAGCATCAGCCCGTCGGTGACGGCGATGTCGGTGAACGAGTGGCCGGTGCCGACCATCTTCACCGCGAGGCCGGCGCCGCCGGCGGCGATGACGGCGTCCACGACCTCGGCGGTGTCCGCCGGGGTGAGCACCTGCGCCGGGTGGGCGGTGGCCAGCCCCGACCAGCTGCGCCACACCCGGTCCGTCGTGCCGGAGCGGTGGGCCATGCTGCGAAGGGTACGTCAGCGTCGACCGGGACCACGGCATACTCGAACCGTGACTGTCTCTGTGCTGGACGGCGTCCGCAGGCAGCTCGGTGAGCGGCTCTTCGCCCGGGTCGCCGGGCCCGAGGGGCCGCGCCGGCGCGACCGGATCCACAACGCGCCCGGACCACGCTGGTTCCCGGAGGGCAGCGCGATCCGTCAGGTGCACGGGGACGCGGCGATGTTCGCCGGCGGCATCCGGGCGCTGCTGCTGCAGTCCCTGCACCCGTTGGCGATGGCGGGTGTGGCGGCGCACTCGGGCTTCAAGGGCGACCCGTGGGGGCGGCTGCAGCGCACCAGCCACTTCCTGGCGGTCACCTCGTTCGGTCGCACCGAGGATGCCGAGGCGATGGTCCGCGCGATCCGTGCGGTGCACGCGACCGTGGTCGGCACCGCGCCGGACGGCCGGCCCTACGCCGCCTCCGAGCCGCACCTGCTGCGCTGGGTGCACGTGGCGGAGATCGACAGCTTCCTGCGGGCCCACCAACGGTACGGCGCCCGCCCGCTGGACCAGGACGGACGCGACCGCTACGTCGCCGAGACGGGCCGGGTAGCCGGGGCGCTCGGCGTCGTCGACCCGCCACGGACCGAGGCCGAGCTCGACGACCAGCTCGCCGGCTACCGTCCCGAGCTCGCGAGCACGGCGGAGGCCCGGGAGACGGCACGGTTCCTGCTGCTCAACCCGCCGCTGCCGCTGCTGGCCCGCGCGCCCTACGCGGCGCTGTCGGCGGCGGCGGTGAGCCTGCTGCCGCGCTGGGCGCGGCGCAAGCTGGCGCTGCCGTACCTGCCGCTGACCGAGGCGGTCGTGGTGCGCGCGGCGGGTGAGGCGGTCACCCGGACGATCCGGTGGGCGATGATCCCGCCCGAGTGACCCCGGGCAGCAGGGTCGCCGCGAACGCCACCGCGGCCCCACCGAGCGCCGCGAGGGCCGGCACCCAGAAGCTCGCGGACGCGCCCACCCGGTCCACGACGAGGCCGACCACGGCGGCACCGGGCGCCACGCCGGCCGCCAGCCCGGTGGACGCGATGCTGATCCCCTCGGTGATCCGCCCGCTGGGCACGGTCTCCTCGATCCAGGCCACGCTCGCGATCAGCGTCGGGGAGATGGCGAACCCGGCCAGGAACAGCACCACCCCGAGCAGCACGAACCCGGACACGAACGGCAGCGGGGTTACCAGCAGCCCGAGGGCGAGCAGCCCCCAGCGGAACCGGGTGCCGTGCGCCACCGGGACGTGAACCGCCCCGGACGCCGCCCCGGCCAGCAGGCTCCCGGCGGCGAGCACCGCCAGCAGCGGCCCCGAGACCGCCTTCGCGCCCAGCTCGTCGGCGAACGCCACGGTGGCCACCTCGATGCCGCCGAACAGCATCCCCATCGTGAACATCGAGACGGTCAGCGGTCCGAGCACCGCCCACCCCATCCGGCCCGCCCCGTGCGACCGGTGGTGCCCGCCCGGCGGCGGCTCCGTGCTCCGCTGCAGCACCAGAGCCACCGTGCCCACCACCCCCGCCAGGACCGCAGCGAGCAGACCGGCCACCGGGTGCACCACGGCGGCGAGCAGCGTGACCAGCATCGGCCCGACCACGAAGACCGTCTCGTCCACCACCGCCTCGAACGCGAACGCGGTCTGCAGCATCAGCCGGTCCGGCACCAGGTGCGACCAGCGGGCCCGCACGCAGGAGCCGACCTGCGGCAGGGCGGCACCGGCCAGCGCCGCGAACAGGTGCGGCAGCGGTGTCGGCCAGCCGGCCTCGACCGCCACCGCCATCAGGGCCAGCCCCGCGCTGAACACGGCGATCGTCCAGGGCAGCACCCGACTCTGGCCGCGCCGGTCCACGACCCGGGCCTGCAGCACCGCGAACGCGGCGTTCGCGGTCAGGTAGGACGCCGAGACCGTCCCGGCCAGCGAGTACGACCCGGTGCGCGCGGTGACGACCAGCACGATGCCCAGCGTGACCATCGAGATGGGCAGCCGGGCGACCAGGCCGCTCATCGAGAACGCCAGTGCACCGGGGAGGACGAGCACCCGGCGGTAGGTCGTGATCACCCGCGAATCCTAGGGACTTCCCCGCGCTACCTAGGATGTGGACATGGCTCCCGACATCGCGCCCTACGACGCCTTGATGCTGGTCTCCTTCGGCGGACCGGAGAAGCCGGAGGATGTGCTGCCGTTCCTGGAGAACGTCACCCGCGGCCGCGGCATCTCGCGCGAGCGCCTCGAGGAGGTCGGTGAGCACTACCACCTGTTCGGCGGCAAGAGCCCGATCAACGACCAGAACCGCGAGTTCATCGCCGCCGTGCAGGAGGACCTCGCCTCGGCCGGTCTCGACGTGCCGGTCTACTGGGGCAACCGGAACTGGGACCCCTACCTGGCCGACACGCTGCACCAGATGCGGGCCGACGGTGTCCGGCGGGCGGCCTGCCTGGTGACCAGCGCCTACTCGTCGTACTCCGGCTGCCGCCAGTACCGCGAGAACCTCGCCGACGCGGTGGCGGAGGTCGGCGCGGGCGCTCCCCGGCTGGACCGGCTGCGGCACTACTTCAACCACCCCGGCTTCGTGGAGCCGATGGTCGACGCCACCCTGGCCGCGCTGGCCGACCTGGGGGACGTGGGGCGGCACGACGCGCACGTGCTGTTCGTCACGCACTCCATCCCCACCGCGATGAACGACGCGAGCGGTCCCGACGGAGGCGCCTACGTCGCCCAGCACGTGTCGGTGGCCGAGGAGATCACCGAGCGGGTCCGCCAGGAGACCGGGCACCGCTACGCGTCCGAGCTCACCTTCTGCTCCCGCTCCGGGCCGCCGCACGTGCCGTGGCTGGAGCCCGACGTCAACGAGCGGATCGAGGAGCTCGCCGAGGAGGGCGTGGTCGCGGTCGTGGTGGTGCCGATCGGCTTCGTCTCCGACCACATGGAGGTCATCTACGACCTCGACACCGAGGCCCGGGCCACCGCCGAGAAGGTCGGCATCGAGTTCGCCCGGGCCGCCACCGCCGGCGTGGACCCGCGGTTCGTGACCATGGTCCGCGACCTGCTGGTCGAGCGGGCCGCGGTGGAGCGCGGGGTCGACGTCCGCCGCGCCGCCGTCGGGTCGCTGCCGCCGTCCTGGGACCGGTGCGCGGCCGGCTGCTGCGCCAACGCCCGCGGCCCCCGCCCCGCGCTGTGCGGGCAGGACTGAGCGTGGGGGAGTACGACGAGCTCCTGAGCCTCGCGCGCACCGTGGCCGTCGAGGCGGCCGACCTGGTGCGCGCCCGCCGCCGCGAGGGCGTCGAGGTCGCGGCGACCAAGTCGAGCTCCGTCGACATCGTCACCGAGGCCGACCGGGCCTCCGAGCGGCTGATCTACGGCCGGCTGCTCGAGGCCCGGCCCGGCGACGGCTTCCTGGGCGAGGAGGGGGCCAGCGCCGAGTCGGCGAGCGGGGTGACCTGGGTGGTCGACCCGATCGACGGCACCGTGAACTTCCTGTACGGCATCCCCTACTACTCCGTGTCGATCGCGGCGACCGTCGCCGAGCAGCCGGTGGCCGGCGTGGTCGTCAACGTCGAGAGCGGCGAGTGCTTCACCGCGACCCGCGGCGGTGGCGCGTTCTGCGACGGGCGGCCGCTGGTGGTGCGTGACCGGGTGCCGCTCGGGCAGCGGCTGGTGGTCACCGGGTTCAACTACGTCCTCGACGTGCGGCGGGCGCAGTCGGCCGCGATGGCGCGCCTGCTGCCCGAGGTGCGCGACGTGCGGCGGCTCGGCTCGGCGGCCCTCGACCTGTGCGGGATCGCCGCCGGCCGGGCGGACGCGTACGTCGAGGAGGGGCTGAACGCGTGGGACATGGCCGCCGGGGGACTGGTGGCCACGGAGGCCGGTGCCCGCCTGGAGACCCGGCCCGGAGCGGGGGGCGGCGATTGCGTGATCTGTGCCCCCGCGGACGGTTTCGAGGAGTTCGAACGGCTCGTCGGAACCGCGGGGCTGCTGCGGGAACAAAAGCCCGGCGGGGCTCGTTGAGCGCGTTGCGTGTGGACTGACCCGGACGGCCCGGACACCTCCCGATGTGACTCTGCCGACACCATGTGGAATGACCGTGCGCAGCAGGGCGGTGATGGTGCACAATCCGCCTCGCACCACACCACGACTTCGACATTGACATCCAGGCAATCACGGGGGCAGGAGAAGCTACATGGCTACTGACTACGATGCTCCTCGCAAGAACGAGGAAGACCAGAGCGAGGAGAGCCTCGAGGAGCTCAAGGCTCGCCGCCACGACAAGAACTCCGGCAAGGTCGACGAGGACGAGGCCGAAGCGGCAGAGTCGTTCGAGCTGCCCGGTGCCGACCTCTCCCACGAGGAGCTCGCGGTGGAGGTCCGCCCGCGCCAGGAGGACGAGTTCACCTGCATGAGCTGCTTCCTGGTGCACCACCGCAGCCAGCTCGCGGACGCGAAGCGGATGATCTGCAAGGACTGCGCGTAACGGACAACCCGGCCGCAGCAGACGCGCGAAGGGGACGGAGTGCCACCCGGCACCCGTCCCCTTCTGGACGTCAGACCTCGACGTCCTCGAGGTTGGCGGGCAGGTGGCCCGTCGAGCGCCGGTAGTAGTCGGCGGCCTTGCGGGACGCCAGCATCCGGGCCAGCCCGACCGCCACGCCGCTCACCGCCGCCCAGGCGACTGCCTCGCCCATCGAGACGTCCGGGTGCGCGGGGTTCTGCGGCGGCTGCTTGCCGGTGGACAGCTTCCAGGTGGCGCTGAGCGCCTTGCGGGCGGCCATCGTGGCCCCCACGGTGGAGGCCAGCCCCATCAGAGACCAGACCTTCGAACCCGATGCCATGCGTTCTCCTCCTGTTGGGGACTGTTGTCCCAGTCTGCCAGCAACCCGGGTCGCTGACAGGGCCGGATCGTCGCGCGCGGCACCAGCAGCGCTACTGCAACCCGTCGGCCGCCGCGGCCCGGGCCGCGGACAGCGCCGCGACCAGCTGCGCCGGCCGCCGGGTGGAGACCAGCCAGTACGGCGTCGGGTCGGCCGGGTCGTCGACGTCCACGCGGACGGCCCGGCGCAGGTAGGGCCGCAGCAGCAGGTAGGCGCGGGCGTCGGCGTCGACCCCGGCGAGGCGGTGCCGTGCCTGCGCGTCCAGTGCCGTGACCTCACCGACCAGGCCCACCGGGATCCGGGCCCGGCCCGCCCGGAACACCCCGTCGTGCACGGACACCCGCGCGGCGCCGTACCCCACGAAGAGCCCGGCGAGCATCGCCACCAGCACGCCGGTGCCGAGCAGGGCGACCCACACCGGGGTGGCCACCAGGAACGCCAGCAGCACGGTGGCCAGGAACATGGTGCCCAGCGCCCACCAGCGCAGCGGGACACCCAGCCGCTCGTCGTAAGGCGGCACGGATCGAGGAGGGCGAGGGGCGTCGGTGGTCACGGCGGGGCTCTCACTGGTCGCGGCTGGCTGGTCGTGCTGGGAGCGCCGGTCCGGGTCCGGACCGCAGGCCAATCCTGACACCCGGCGCCCGCCGGTGCGGCTATAGGGTCGTGCGCATGGTCGAGATCCTGATCACCCGGCTGGACGACGGCGTCCCGCTGCCCGCCTACGCCCACCCGGGGGACGCCGGCGCCGACCTCACCACCACCGAAGACGTGCACCTCGGGCCGGGCCAGCGGGCCCTGGTCCCGACCGGCATCGGGATCGCGCTCCCGGAGGGGTACGTCGCCCTGGTGCACCCCCGGTCGGGGCTTGCGGCCCGGCACGGGCTGTCGATCGTGAACGCCCCCGGCACCGTGGACGCCGGGTACCGGGGCGAGATCAAGGTGATGCTGGTCAACCTCGACCCGGCCGAGCCGGTGTCGCTGCGGCGCGGCGACCGGATCGCGCAGCTGGTGGTGCAGCAGGTCGAGCGGGCACGCTTCGTGGAGGTGGAGTGCCTGCCCGGCTCGGCCCGCGGGGACGGCGGGTACGGTTCCACCGGTGGGTTCGCCTCCGCGGCCCCCGGCAGCAGCCACCCCCAGGCAACGAACGAGGAGACGCAGTGAGGTTCCGACGGAGGAAGCCCGACGAGCTCGAGGGCCCGGACCCCCAGGAGGGCGCGGCCGCCGAGGCCGCGGCGCCGACGGGGATGCGCGGGCGCGGGCCCTGGGACGTCTCCGAGGTGACCGTCGACGAGGACGACCCGACCAAGATCGACCTCGGTGGCCTGATCGTCACCGGTCGGCCCGGCCTGGAGCTGCAGCTGCAGGTCGACGAGGCGTCCGGGCAGGTCGCCGGTGCGGTGCTCGCGGGCGAGGAGGGCGCCGTGGAGCTGCGCGCCTTCGCGGCCCCGCGCAACGGGGACATCTGGGCCGACATCCGCCGCGCGATCGCCGCGGACGTGGCCCGGCACGGCGGGACCGCCGACGAGATCGAGGGGACCTGGGGCCCGGAGCTGCGGGTGGTGCTCCCCGTCACGCTGCCCGACGGCCAGTCGGGCACCCAGCCGTCGCGGGTGCTCGGCATCCCCGGTCCGCGCTGGCTGCTGCGGGCCACCTTGTTCGGCCGGCCGGCCCTCGAGCCGGCGGAGGACGGCGACGTGGAGTCCGCGCTGCGTGAGGTGATCGTGGTGCGTGGCAACAACCCGCTTCCGCCCGGCGACCCGCTGCCGATGACGGTGCCGGCCAACGCCCGGCGCGTCGACCTCGACGACGAGTGAGCACCGCCACCGGACGACGGCGGCCCTTCCGTGCAGGGGCGGTTACGCTTGGAGACATGGCTGAGGTGAGGGACCGGCTCCGCAAGAGCCTGAGCCGCTGGGCCAGCACCGCTGACCAGGAGGCCAAGGAGCTCAAGGCGCACGCCGCCAAGGCCGGCTGCTGCCCCATCGCGGAGGCGGCGGACCGGCAACGGGTCGAGCTGCAGGGCAGCCTGCGCACGGTGACGCTGCGTCCGCGGGGCGGGGTGCCGGCGCTCGAAGCCGAGCTCTACGACGGCTCCGCGCTGATCACCCTGGTCTGGCTGGGACGGCGCCGCATCGCCGGCATCGAGCCCGGCCGCCAGGTCAAGGTCATCGGTCGGATCGGTGTGCAGGACTCGGTCCGGGTGATGTTCAACCCCCGCTACGAGCTGAGGTAACCGCGCGTGAGCTCCTCCGAGTCGAGCGTCTCGACCCGCCTGGGCACCGACACCGTCGAGTCCGTCGTGCGCGCCCAGCTGTCCAAGTCGCTCGGCGGGAAGCGCGGCATGCTCGAGGCCGCCGTCCCCACGATCGCGTTCACCGTCACCTACCTGGTGGCCAAGGACCTGAAGCTGGGGCTCGCGATCAGCGTCTCGGCCGCCGTGGTGCTGCTGGCGGTGCGGCTGCTGCAGCGCAGCACCGTGCAGTTCGTGCTGAACAGTCTGGTCGGGATCGCGATCGGTGCCCTGTTCGCCTACCGCAGCGCCCGGTCCGGGGGTGACGCGTCGGACAACGCGCTGGCCTACTTCCTGCCCGGACTGCTCTACAACGCCGGCTACGCCGTGGTGATGACGCTGACCATCCTGGTGCGCTGGCCGCTGGTCGGGTTCATGGTCGGCAGCGTGGCCGGCGACCCGACCGCCTGGCACCGCGACCAGAAGGTGGTGCGGCTGTGCCGCAACCTCACCTGGATGCTGGTGCTGCCCTGCGTGCTGCGGGTGGCGGTCCAGCTGCCGATCTACCTGGCCGGGCGCGGCGCCGACGACGCCGCCCCGATGGTCGCCGCGCTGGGCATCAGCAAGATCGTGATGGGCTGGCCGCTGCAGCTCGCCGCGCTCGGTGGGATGGTCTGGCTGCTGGCGCGCAACAGCACTCCGGTCGACCCGGAGCAGGAGCCCGAGCTGGCGTGACCTCCGAGCCGCTCAGTCGTGGTGCTCCTGCGGGGCCAGCAGCGACTGGAGCTCCGCCTCGGAGGAGGCGGCGGCCACGAAGAGCAGCTCGTCGGCGGACTCGATGGGCTGCTCGGCGTCGGGGGTGTAGACCTGTCCGTCGCGCAGGATCGTCACCAGCGAGCAGTTCTCCGGGAACGGGATCAGCCCGACCGGCTTGCCGACGTACGGCGAGTCCGCGGGCAGCGTCATCTCGACGAGGTTCGCGTTGCCCTTGCGGAAGGTGAACAGCCGCACCAGGTCGCCGACGGTCACCGCCTCCTCGACCAGGGCGGACATGATCCGCGGGGTCGACACGTTGACGTCGACGCCCCACGCCTCGGTGAACAGCCACTCGTTGTTCGGGTGGTTGACCCGCGCCACCGTGCGCGGCACGGCGAACTCGGTCTTGGCCAGCAGCGAGGTGACCAGGTTGACCTTGTCGTCACCGGTGGCCGCGATCACCACGTCGCAGCTCTCGAGCCGCGCCTCCTCGAGGGAAGACAGCTCGCAGGAGTCGGCGAGCAGCCACTCCGCGTCCGGGACGCGCTCGGGCTTGAGGGAGACCGGGTCCCGGTCGATCAGCAGCACCTGGTGGCCGTTGCCGATCAGCTCGCGCGCGATCGAGCGCCCCACGGCGCCCGCGCCTGCGATGGCCACCCGCATCAGTCTTCCTCCGGTCCTTCGTTGAACGCCGCGTAGACGCGCTCGGCGTTCTCCTCGCGCATCACCAGGTGCAGCAGGTCGCCCTCCTGGATCACGGTGTCCCGCTTGGGCAGCATTCCCTCGCCGAGCCGGTCGATCCACGCGATCCGGCTGCCGGACTGCTCCTGGAACTTCACGGTGCGCTGCCCGACCCACGGTTCGCTGACCGGCACCTGGTCGAGCCGGATCGTCCCGGAGGGGTCGCGGAAGTCGGGCTCGGCGCCGGCCGGAAGGATCCGGCGCATCACCTGGTCGGCGGTCCACCTCACCGTCGCGACCGTGGTGATCCCGAGCCGCTGGTAGACCTCGGCGCGGCCGGGGTCGTAGATCCGGGCCACCACCTGCTGGATGCCGAACGTCTCGCGCGCCACCCGCGCGGCGATGATGTTGGAGTTGTCCCCGCTCGAGACGGCGGCGAACGCGTCGGCCTTGTCGATGCCGGCCCGCTCGAGCACGTCCTGGTCGAAGCCGATCCCGGTGACCTTGGTGCCGCCGAACGACGGACCGAGCCTGCGGAAGGCGTCGGGGTTGCTGTCGATGATGGAGACGGTGTGGTTGCGGTCCTCGAGGTTTCGCGCGAGCGTCGAACCGACGCGGCCACAACCCATGATCACGACATGCACGGGGGAGACGCTACTACGAGCCGTCGGCACCGCAGCACCGGCGACGCCCGCCGGATGGCATAGCCTTTCAACTCGTGGGTGTCGGCGACGTTTCCAAACGAATTCTCATCGGGCGCAAGCTACGAAGCACGCAGCTCGGCGAGACCTTGCTGTCCAAGCGCATCGCGCTCCCGGTGTTCGCCAGCGACGCCCTGTCGTCCGTGGCCTACGCCCCCGACGAGATCTTCATCATGCTGTCCCTCGCCGGTGCGTCGGCGTACGTGTGGTCGTGGAAGATCGGCGTGGTGGTCGCGCTGGTGATGGCGGCCGTGGTCGCGTCGTACCGGCAGACCGTGCACGCCTACCCCAGCGGCGGTGGCGACTACGAGGTCGCGACCGTCAACCTGGGGCCGACGGCGGGGACCACCGTGGCGAGCGCGCTGCTGGTGGACTACGTGCTCACCGTCGCGGTGTCGATCTCCTCCGGGGCGCAGTACGCCGCCTCCGCGATCCCGGGCCTGTCGGGGCACGAGGCGATCTTCGCGGTGGCGATGGTGGTGGTGCTGACCGCGATGAACCTGCGGGGGGTGCGCGAGTCGGGCACCTTCTTCGCGGTGCCCACCTACGCGTTCATGGTCGCGATCCTCGGCATGTGCCTGTGGGGGCTGCTGCGCTACGTCGGCGGCACCCTCCCGATGGCCGAGAGCGCGCAGTACCACATCCTCAGGGGCCAGGGCTACGAGGGAACGATCACCACGGTCGCCCTCGTCGCGCTGCTCGCGCGGGCGTTCTCGTCGGGGTGTGCCGCGCTGACCGGCGTGGAGGCGATCTCCAACGGTGTGCCGGCCTTCCGCAAGCCGAAGAGCCGCAACGCGGCCACGACGCTGCTGCTGCTGGCGACGATCGCGATCACGATGATGATCAGCGTCATCACCCTCGCCGACAAGATGCACATCCGCTACGTCGACCCCTACGAGCTGGACCGGCTCCGGACCGTCGACGGCCAGCCCGTCCCGGCCGGCTACGACCAGCACACCGTGATCGCGCAGATCGCGCGCGCGGTGTTCGACAACTTCTCCCTCGGGTTCTACTTCGTGGTGGCGATGACCGGGATCATCCTGGTGCTCGCCGCGAACACCGCGTTCAACGGCTTCCCGGTGCTGGGCTCGATCCTGGCGCGGGACGGCTACATGCCCCGGCAGCTCGGCGCGCGCGGCGACCGGCTGGCCTACAGCAACGGCATCGTGATCCTCGCCCTGATGGCGATCGCGCTGATCCTGGCGTTCAACGCCGAGGTGACCCGGCTGATCCAGCTCTACATCGTGGGCGTCTTCGTCTCCTTCAACCTGAGCCAGCTCGGGATGATCCGGCACTGGACCCGGCACCTGAGGACCGAGACCGACCCGGCGGTGCGCCGTCGGATGATGCGCTCCCGCGCCATCAACACCTTCGGCCTGGTGATGACCGCGATCGTGTTCGTGATCGTGCTGCTCACCAAGTTCCTGGCCGGTGCGTGGATCGCGATCCTGGCGATGGGCACCTTCTTCATGATCATGAAGTCGATCCGCCGGCACTACGACAACGTCGGTGAGGAGCTCGCGGTCGAGGCGCAGGACCAGGTGCTGCCCACCCGGGTGCACGCCATCGTGCTGGTCTCGAAGGTGCACAAGCCGACGATGCGCGCGCTCGCCTACGCGAAGGCGGCCCGGCCCAACGTGCTCGAGGCGGTGATGGTCGACACCGACGCCGCCACGACGGCGCGCGTCCTCGAGGAGTGGGACGACCGCCGGATCGACGTACCCCTCAAGGTGCTGTACTCGCCGTACCGCGAGATCATCCGTCCGATCGTGGACTACACGCGCAGCATCCGGGACGCCAACCCCCGGGGGGTGACGGCGGTCTACATCCCGGAGTACGTCGTGGGCCGCTGGTGGGAGCAGCTGCTGCACAACCAGACGGCGCTCCGGCTCAAGACCCGGCTGCTGTTCACCGCCGGGGTGATGGTCACCTCCGTGCCCTACCAGCTGCGCTCCTCGGTCGTTGCCAAGCAGCGCGCGGAGCGGCTGATGAGCAAGTCCCAGCCCGGCGACGTACGCCGCGGCCGGGTGCTCAGCCCGCCCCCGCGCAAACCACCCGGAGAGGGCGAGTGACCCGTCGACCCCGGGCGCGGGCGGAGCGCGGCCGCTCCCTGGTCGGGGAGAGGTACGTCGTCGAGGCCGGTCCCGTCGCGCACGGCGGCCACGTGGTCGCGCGGCACGAGGGCGTCGTGGTCTTCGTCCGGCACGCGCTGCCCGGTGAGCGGGTGGTCGTGCAGGTCACCGAGGGTGACGACCGGTCGCGGTTCCTGCGCGGCGACGCCGTCGAGGTGCTCGAGGCCTCCCCGGACCGGGTCGAGGCGCCGTGCCCCTACTCCGGGCCGGGCCGTTGCGGCGGGTGCGACTTCCAGCACGTGGCGCCGGCCGCGCAGCGTGGCCTGAAGGCCGCCGTCGTGCGCGAGCAGCTGCAGCGGCTGGCCGGGCTCGACGTCCCGGTGACCGTGGAGCCCGTCCCCGGCGACGAGAACGGGCTGGGCTGGCGCACCCGGGTCCAGTTCGCGGTCGACGGCCGCGGGCGCACCGGGCTGCGCAAGCACCGCTCGCACGACGTGGTCGAGGTCGACCGCTGCCCGATCGGCCACCCGGACCTCCCGGACGTGCACGACGAGGTGTGGAGCGACGCGGCGTCGGTGGAGGCGCTGGTGTCCGGCACGGGGGAGCGGCTGCGGCTGGTGACCACCCTTGACGGGTCGGTGTTCGCGGACGGGCCGGCGGTGCTGCACGAGCAGGCGCTGGGACGCCGCTGGCGGGTCACCGCGTCGGGCTTCTGGCAGGTGCACCCGGGCGCTGCGCAGACGCTCGTCGACGCGGTGCTCGAGGGCCTCGACCCGCGGCCGGGGGAGCGGGCGGCGGACCTGTACGCCGGGGTGGGACTGTTCTCGGCGGCGCTGGCCGACCGGGTCGGCCCGTCCGGTCGCGTGCTGGCCGTCGAGTCCGACCGGGTGGCCGTCGAGGACGCCACCGCCAACCTCGCGGACCTGCCCCGGGTCGAGCCGGTCGCCGACCGGGTGGACCGCGCGCTGCGCCGGGGCTCGTTGGGCGAGCGCGTCGACGTGCTGGTCCTGGACCCGCCGCGCACCGGGGCGAAGCGAGGGGTGGTCGAGGGGATCGTGGGGCTGGCGCCGCGCGCCGTCGCCTACGTCGCCTGCGACCCGGCGGCGCTGGCGCGGGACGTGGCGACGTTCGCCGGGCTCGGCTACCGGCTGCGCAGCCTCCGGGCGTTCGACCTGTTCCCGATGACCAGCCATGTGGAGTGTGTCGCGCTGCTGGAAAAGCGCCGCTGAACTGCGGAAACGTAAGTCAGTAGGTACTTCGACGCTGGTCGAAAGCGCGCTTATGGCGGCGCTTTGCCCGCAGAGCACCCGGCCGATTCTGCGTTTGGGGCCGCGAAGGACTCCGACGCACCACCGTCGTCACCAGGGCGGGCGCGATGTGCGACGCCCGTGGCCCAACCGGCACGGGCAGAATGCGCGATTCAGGGGGCGCCGGCGAAGCATCTGCCACATGCCGGCCATGGGTGACGTGCCATCGAAGCCCAGGCGCGCGTAGACCGGCTGGACCTCGGCGGTGGCGAACAACCCCACGAAGGCGTCGCCCCCCGATCTCTCGTGGACGAGGTCGAGCAGCAGGTCGGCGACCTCGGCCTTGTCGAGGTACGACGCGCCGGCGGCCCGCGCGACGTCGGCGGTGTGCCGGTCGTTGCCGAGCACGACTGTCGGCAGGCCGGCGGGGAGTCCGCGGAGCTGCTCGAGGTGGTTCTCGGGGGTGGCCGGGTCGAGGTCGAGGACGACCACGTCGGTGTCGGTGCCGACCACAGGGGCGGTGGTGGCCGGGCGCGGGCCCGCGCCGTACGACTCGACCACCACGGTGCCTCCTCCGGAGGTCAGCAGGTGCCGCAGGCTGGTCCGCACCCGCGCGTCGGCGGCGACGACGCCGACCCTGATCGGCCGGGTGGAGGTGTCCAGCGACGTCACGCTGCACCGGCCTCAGCCAGCGCGGCGGACTCGGACCGGTGCGCCGAGACCTGGACAGCGGTCACCACGAGCCGGACGGCCACCATGGTCAGCGCCATCAGCACGAATGCGGCGGTCCATGCGTCAGCGCCGGTGATCTGGTGGCGCATCGAGAACTCGCCGATCGTGCGGGCGCCGTCGTGCGTGGCCCACTGGGCGAACAGCATCCGGCCGCCGATGGTGGCGATCCAGACGGCTGCGAACGCTGTGCCGGCGCTGACCACGAGGTGGCCCTGACGGCGGTGCATCCGGGTCAGCAAGGCGGCCAGTGTGCCGAGCACCAGGCCGGCCGCGATGCCGATCAGTTCGAGGTCGAGGTCGTGGCCGTCCGTCGGCAGGTCCCGGAGGAACCAGGCGCCCGCGGCGGCAACGACGGCGAGAGGGACGAGGAACGTGGCACGGGTGACGCGGTGGCTGCCGAGGTTGCGGGTGAGCACCCAGCCGAGGAGGGCCAGGTTGAGGATCCATTGGGCGGTGGACATGGTGGTATGCCTTTCAGAGCTGGGGGGACCGGTGGGGGAGGACGGTGGCGAGCGGACGCCCGGTGCGGCAGCCGTGGGCGCGGCGTCGCTGCTCGGCGTCGGTGACCCGACGGGCGATCTCGGCGTGCGCGACGAGAAGGCTGAGGTTGTTCATGGCGACTCCCTTGGTCCGGTGCGCCGGGTTGGTGCACACCAGAAGCGTGGCTTCTACGAGGGGTTCGTCGCGTCGGCACAGTGGCCGCGCTCGCCTCGGCGCTGTGGCCGGGTGCGGCCTCGGCACAATGACGTAGGCGGGTCAGCGGGGGAGGGGAACGATGACGGTGACCGTGCTGCCGCGCCCGGGGGCGGAGTCGATGCCGAAGGTGGCGCCGATGGCGTCTGCGCGCTCCCGCATGGTGCGTAGGCCCAGGTGCCCGGGCCGGTCCAGCCGCGGGTCGAACCCGGCGCCGTCGTCGCTAACCCGGAGCTCGAGGCCGGTGTCGCGTTGCTCGAGATGTACCTCGACGCGTTCGGCGCCTGCGTGCTTGACGGTGTTGTGCACCGCCTCCAGAGCGATGCGGTACAGGTGCTCCTCGACCATCGGGTCGAGCCGGATGTAGCCGTCTGGACCGTGCACCTCGACGGCGAGTTGCTCGCGGGCGGCCACCGCGGCGGCCTGCTTGGTGAGGGCCGCGACGAGGCCCTCTGCTTCGAGCGCGCCCGGCCGGAGCTCGAAGATCAGCGCGCGCATCTCGGCCAGCGCGGTCTGGGTGAGCCCGTGCAGCTGTTCGATCTCGACGGCGACGGGATGGTCTGCGGCCAGGCCGGCGGTCTCGAGGTGCCGCTGGGCGGTGCGGGCGTGAAGGGTCATCGAGAACAGAGCCTGGCTCACCGAGTCGTGCAGCTCACGCGCGAGCCGGTGCCGCTCCTCGAGCGCGGCCGTCTGCTCGGCGGCGCGGTAGAGCGTGCTGTTGCGTACGGCCACGGCGGCCTGGTCGGCGAGAGCAGACAGGTAGCCGCGGTCGTCGTCGTCGAGGTCCTGGCCGGCCGCGAGGTAGACCGAGACCTCGCCGACCACGACCCCAGAGGCCACCAGAGGGAACCATGCCATGTCCTTCCACGGCGCGTCCTCGACGAGGAAGGGGTGCACCGGTGCGAGCGACGGGTCGGCCAGTGCGGTGTCGCGGAAGCCGCGGACAACGGTGCCGTCGTACTCCGCGAGGTCGACCGGGCGCATCCCGCGGATGCGCCACACCGCTTCGAGCGCCGCGGCGAACCCGGCTCCCAGCACGTCGTCGGCGTAGGCGGTCGCCGGGCGGCTCCAGTCCTCCTCCCAGCACACGATGCTGCACGCGACAGCCTCGCTAGTGCTGTGCACGGCATCGACGACCTGCGAGAGCGTGGTGGACAACGGTTGGTCGACGCTCATTCCGGCGGCGACCTGGGAGAAGGTCGCGATCCGCGCCTCGAGGCGCTGGAACGACAGCACCCGGTCGGTGGCGTCGGTGACGATGTCGACGACCCCGACGACCCGGCCGTCACCGAACAGCGGCGCAAACACCACGTCCCAGTACGTCTCGGTGCCGGGGATCGCGATCCGGTGGGCGGCTTGACGGATCACCCTGCCGGCGAGTGCGGTGTCGACCAGCAGCTGGACCGCCTCCTCGTTTCCGGGGATCAGGTCGTTCAGATGGCGGCCGGGAGCGGTGTACTCCGCCGGAACGCCCAGGTAGTGCTCGTAGAACGCCGTCCAGGTCTTGTTGCAGCGCTGGAGGCGCATGTCGGTGTCGAAGACCGCAACCCCCATCGGCACCCTGTCGAAGAACAGCTCAAGAAGCTGGGTGTCGAGTGGCGAGCTGCTTGGCGCCACTTCGTCGATCAGCGGCTGGGTCGGCATCGAGGTGCTACGCAGGAAGTCGCGGGTCGGGTCGGAGCTCATCGCGCCGGTCGCTCGGTCTCGTCGACGAGTCCCTCACGGACCGCCCACATCGCGGCCTGGGTGCGGCTGGTCAGGCCGAGCTTGGCGAGGATGTTGGACACGTGCGTGCGCGCCGTACGCTCGCTGACGCCCAGGTCTCGGGCGATCTGGCGGTTTGTCGCCCCTGAGGCGATCGCCGCGATGACCTCGCGTTCGCGTGGAGTCAGCGGTGCCTGATCCTGCTTGGGGGCACGCAGCGACGCAGTCAGGGCGCGCGCCGCGGCCGGGTCGAGGTGTACCTCGCCGGCGATCGCGGCCCGGATTGCCGCCGCCACATCAGGTGCATCGGCATCCTTGAGCAGGTAGCCCGCCGCGCCCGCCCCCAGGGCAGCGCGGATCTGCTCCTCCTCGACGAAACTCGTCACCGCGACCACCTCGGTCTCAGGCCACCGCCGCTTCACCTCGGTAGTCGTCGCGATCCCGTCCATCCGCGGCATCTTCAGGTCCATCAAGATGACGTCGGGCAACTCTCCAGCACGGTGCAGGACGGCGATCTCGTCCAGGGCTGCCCGGCCGTCCGGGGCCTGGCCGACAACGCGCATGCCGGACTCGAGTCCCAAGTAGGCGGCAAGCCCGGTCCGCACAACGCGGTGATCATCGACCAGGAACACGCGGATCTCATCCACTCTCAGCCCTCCCGGCTCGCCGTGTGCGGGCCATCTTCCTCGCCCGCTCGTCGGGCGCGCAAGCAATCACGAATCGGGCCGGGCAGCTGAGCAGGCCGCGGGGTGTGACTCGGGGATCGCGGACCACACGCGTAAAGGTGTTGCGGATAACCCGGCCCGTCGGCGTCGGCGTCGGCTACGTCTAGGACGTCCGCTGCGGTCGGTTGCGAACCTCAGCGCCGACTTCTTCGAGGGCGCGGATTGGGCGCACTCTGAATCGCGGACAGTCGCACAGCGGTACCGACGGCATCGAGCGTCTCGGGCAGCATATCCGCAGGTCAGCGGCGAAACTCCACTCATGATCGCAGTTGTCGGCAAGGGATAGCGCTCACGCTCGGCAACGTCGGCGTCTTCCCGATGACCAGCCATGTGGAGTGTGTCGCGCTGCTGGAGAAAGTGGGCTCTGACCTGCGGTAACGCAATTCGCGGCGACCCTGTCGGTCTTCGTCGATTCGA
>CAVSLP010000012.1:0-352485 GCA_963728775.1 uncultured Actinomycetota bacterium | reverse complement strand
TTCCCGATGACCCATCACGTGGAGTGCGTGGCGGTGCTCGCACCGGGGGTGTAACTGGGTGTGTCCCTATTGGAGCCGAACAAGGCTTACGGGGACCACTCCACCTCAGTGGCCCAACGCTCGGCGGCGTCCATGATCAGGTCACACACCGGGTCCTTCACCGCGTAGTAGGCGTCCGCGTCGTCTGGATGCAAACGGCAAAGCGCCAACTTGACCTGAGCGTAGGCAGCGGCCGCGGCTGGGCAATGGCGGAGGTAATCCCGGAACAGGAGCGCGTACCGGAAGTTCGACCGACCAATGGCACGGACATGCAGGTGGGTGCGCCGCCACGACGCGGGAGGACGGAAGTACCGCTTTTCCCATTCCGCGGCACCGCCGCGGTCGCCAGCACGCACGTGGTCGGTGGTGATGGAGGTAGGCGTGGCGCCGAGTTGCGCAAAGGCGGGGCCAAGACGTGCGTCGTTCAGATCCGCCACGGTGATCTGCACGTCGATGATGTCTTTGGCAGCCAGGCCAGGCACTGAGGTTGAGCCGATGTGGTCGATGCGTTCAGCCACATCACCTAGCGCCTGCTGTAGCAGGTCCTTCACCGCGATGAACTCAGACGGCCATCCCTCTCTGTACGGCTGGATCACGATGCGGCGAGTAGTGGTCACGGTGGGAAGTCTGGCACCGACTCCTCGGTCGAAAGACGTCAGCCGCGCGAGGACAGCCCCCAAACGACCGCTCAGCCGCAATCCGCGGGGGTTGTCAGTGGTGGCACTCATGCTGCGAGCTCGGCTGTGCGCCGGTGAGCGGGTCGCTTCGAGAGATGGCGCAATGTTGTCGCGATGCAGGCGAGCTGGAGCCAACCGGTCGCCGAGGTGACTGTGTTCTCGAACGACTTCGCCAGGCGGCGAGAGCGTCCGAGGCGCCCGTGGGCGACCTCGACACGCCAAGCGTGTCGGATGGGGCGGAAGACCGGCTGCTTGTCGTCCCACCCGACCCGGCGAACTTCAAGGTCGTGGTGCCGGCCCAGCCTGCGGGCAGCAGCCGCGGTGACCCCGCGGTCCACCAGAACCAGCTCGAGCCGTCCGGTGACGCCCTGCCGGTCCAGGTGCTCCAGCATCAGCTCGCTGGCCCGGTTCTCGTGGGTGGAGGCGGGCACGACCAATGCGCCCACCGGGAGGCCGGTCACGTCGACCGCCACGATGCGCTTGGCGCCCTTGGTGCGGCCGTAGGGGCCGCCGCGGTCGTGGAAGGTGAAGCCGCCGTTGGAGGCGCCGCGGGCCACGTGGGTGTCGATGACGACCATCGACGGCGTCTCCTCGGCCCGCCCGGCCGCTTGGCGCGCGGCTGCGTGCAGCACCGTCAGGGCCTGCGCCCAAGTGCCGTTGCGCGACCAGCGGCGGAACTGCGACCAGACCCGCGTCCACGGCCCGAACGACGCCGGAAGGTAGCGCCACTGGCAGCCGGTCTGGGCGATGTACAGCATCGCGTCCACCACGCTGCGCAGGTCATCGGCGTGCTTGCGGCCGCGCTTGCCCGGCGCGTTGAACACCGGCTCCAGCAGTTCCCACTGGTCATCGGTCAGGTCACTTGGGTACGACATGCCCCGCACGGTGACGACGGACGCCGCCCGCGCAATAGGGACACACCCAGTAAGCCCGCGCTAGCGTCGAACAGGCGTGCGAAAGTGGTCTAGACCTGACGCCGGTCCTGTCGGTGGTCCACGCGAGGCTGGAGGCATGTCAGTCCAGCAGCTTCACCCGCCCGCTGCAGCCGCACGGGTCGCCACGGCGCAGGCCGAGGTCCGCGCCGCCGCGGCGGTCCCGGTCTGGTCGGTCGGTGGCGAGGAGCTGCCGCGGCTGTTGTCGGACCTCACGAGCCTGGAGTCCCAGGTCGCGGCGCTGAAGCTGTCGGTCCTCGCCGAAGCGGACCGGCGCCGGGTCGCCGACGAGGCGGCGGCGACCGGCACCCCGGCCTGGGCGGCACAGCTCACCGGGACCACGCGCGGGGTGATGGCCGGGGGGCTGTGGCTCGCCGCGCTGCTGCGTGACAAGTACGACGCGACGCGCGAGGCGTTTGCGGACGGCGGGATCGACCAGGCCCAGGCGCGGGTGATCGTCAAGGCAGCCGAGAAGATTCCCGCCCAGGTGTGTGAGGACGAGCGTCGCCTCGCCGAGGAGGCCCTGGTGGCCAAGGCTGTCGGGGGGATGAACGCCCGGGGCCTGCGCCGGGCCGCCAGGCGGATGCTGGACGTGATCGACCGCGACCTCGCGGACCGGCAGGAGTCCGAGCAGCTGAAGGACGAGGAGCGCAAGGCCGAGGCCAGGACCGAGCTGGGGTTGTGGGACAACGGCGACGGGACCTTCTCCGGCAAGTTCACCATCCCCGAGCTTCAGGGGCGGATGCTGCGCGCCGCCCTGGAGCGACTCAGCGCCCCGCGGCGACTGTCGCGGAACAAAGCGGGGGACGTCGTCCACGACGACACCGCCGACGGCCGGTGCGTCACCTGGCACGAGCGGCTGGGTGCCGCGTTCGCCGAGCTGATCGAGCACCTTCCGACCCAGGGGCACGGTGCCGTCGCGGCGACCCTGCTGGTGAAGATCTCGCTGGAGCACCTGCGTGATGGTCTCGGGGCGGCCGGGCTCGACGCCGGGGCCGTGATCTCGGCGGGGGAGACCCGCCGGCTGGCCTGCGGCGCGGGGATCGTTCCGGCCGTCCTCGGCGGGCGCTCGGAGATTCTCGATCTCGGGCGCATGCGGCGGCTGCACACCCAAGCGATGCGTTCGGCCCTGTCCCTGGAGCACGACAGCTGTGCCGCGGAGGGCTGCGAACGCCCCTTCGCCTGGTGCGAGATCCATCATCCCCAGCCCTGGTCCCGCGGCGGGGAGACCAGCGTCGCGAACGGGCTCCCGCTCTGCTGGCACCACCACCGGCGGGCCCACGACGACTGGTACGACATGCGCCGCCTCCCGACTGGTGAGGTCAGGTTCCGCTGGCGCCGGCGCCGGTCGGCCACCGTCGCGCCCCGTGCCGGGTAGCGAACTTCACTCGACGTCGTGTATCTTGATATCAAGAGATATGGTCGGTCCGCCCGCGGGTTGAAGCACCCCCTACTACCGAGGTGCGTGTTGGCGTGGGCAAGATGGGCAAAGCGATAGCAAGACGTCACGAGGAGATGACTGATGCCGAGTCAGGACAGCTTTGGTGCCAAGGGCACGTTGGACGTAGGCGGCAGGTCCTACGAGATCTACCGGCTCGCGTCGGTGACCGGTGACGGTCTGCCCGAGGATGCCGTCGAGTCGTTGCCGTACAGCCTGAAGGTGCTCTTGGAGAACCTGCTCCGCACGGAGGACGGCGCGAACATCACCGCCGACGACATCCGGGCGCTGGCCGGTTGGGACGCCGACGCGGACCCCAGCAAGGAGATCCAGTTCACCCCAGCCCGCGTGATCATGCAGGACTTCACCGGTGTCCCGTGCGTGGTCGACCTGGCCACCATGCGTGAGGCGATGGCCGACCTCGGCGGGGACGCGACCAAGATCAACCCGCTCGCGCCCGCCGAGATGGTGATCGACCACTCCGTGATCGCCGACGTCTTCGGCACCCCCGAGGCGTTCGAGCGCAACGTCGAGATCGAGTACGAGCGCAACCGGGAGCGCTACCAGTTCCTGCGCTGGGGCCAGGGCGCCTTCGACGACTTCAAGGTCGTCCCGCCCGGCACCGGCATCGTGCACCAGGTCAACATCGAGCACCTGGCCCGCGTGGTCTTCACCCGCGACGACGACGGGACGACGGTGGCCTACCCCGACACCCTGGTCGGCACCGACTCGCACACCACGATGGTCAACGGTCTCGGCGTCGTCGGCTGGGGCGTCGGCGGGATCGAGGCGGAGGCGGCCATGCTCGGCCAGCCGGTGTCGATGCTCATCCCGCGCGTGGTCGGCTTCAAGCTGTCCGGTGAGCTGCCCGAGGGCGCGACCGCGACCGACCTGGTGCTCACCATCACCGAGATGCTGCGCAAGCACGGCGCGGTCGGCAAGTTCGTGGAGTTCTATGGCTCCGGCGTCTCGGCGGTGCCGCTGGCCAACCGCGCGACCATCGGCAACATGTCCCCGGAGTACGGCTCCACGATCGCGGTGTTCCCGGTCGACGAGGAGACCACCAAGTACCTCAAGCTCACCGGCCGCAGCGACGAGCAGATCGCGCTGGTCGAGGCCTACGCCAAGGAGCAGGGCCTGTGGCACGACCCGTCCCGTGAGCCGCGCTACTCCGAGACCCTCGAGCTCGACCTCGGCACCGTGGTGCCGTCCATCGCCGGCCCGAAGCGCCCGCAGGACCGGGTCTCGGTCACCGACGCCAAGCCGGCGTTCCGCGGGGCGCTGGCCGACTACGTCGAGGACGACGAGCACGGGTACGACGAGGCGGTGGCCGAGTCCTTCCCGGCCTCCGACAGCCCGTCACACACCGGTGGCAACGGGTCCGACGCGCCGACCGACCATCTGTCGGCCGCGCCCAAGGACGGCGGCCGGCCGAGCCGTCCCGCGATGGTCGAGCTGTCGGACGGGACGAAGTTCGAGCTCGACCACGGTGCGGTGACGATCGCGGCGATCACCTCGTGCACCAACACCTCGAACCCCTCGGTGATGATCGGGGCCGCGCTGCTCGCCAAGAACGCGGTGGAGAAGGGGCTGCAGCGCAAGCCGTGGGTGAAGACCACGCTCGCGCCGGGCTCGAAGGTCGTCTCCGACTACTACGAGAGCAGCGGGCTGACGCCGTACCTCGACAAGCTCGGGTTCAACCTGGTCGGCTACGGCTGCACAACCTGCATCGGCAACTCCGGGCCGCTGATCCCGGAGGTCTCGGCGGCCGTCCAGGAGAACGACCTCTCGGTGGTGTCGGTGCTCTCCGGCAACCGGAACTTCGAGGGCCGGATCAACCCGGACGTGAAGATGAACTACCTCGCGTCCCCGCCGCTGGTGGTCGCCTACGCGCTGGCCGGCTCGATGGACGTGGACCTGTTCAACGACCCGCTCGGGGTGGACAGCGAGGGCAACGCCGTGTTCCTCAAGGACATCTGGCCGTCGCCGAGCGAGGTCGAGGAGGTCATCACCGGGGCGATCAGCTCGGACATGTTCACCAAGGACTACTCCGACGTGTTCGCCGGCGACGAGCGCTGGCGGTCCCTGCCCACGCCCGAGGGGGACACCTTCGCGTGGGACGCCGACTCGACCTACGTGCGCAAGGCGCCGTACTTCGACGGGATGCCCGAGGACCCGGCCCCCGTCGAGGACATCGAGGGAGCCCGGGTGCTGCTCAAGCTCGGCGACTCGGTCACCACCGACCACATCTCGCCGGCGGGCGCCATCAAGAAGGACTCGCCCGCGGGCAGGTACCTCGCCGAGCACGGCGTCGAGCAGCGGGACTTCAACTCCTACGGCTCGCGGCGCGGCAACCACGAGGTGATGATCCGCGGCACCTTCGCGAACATCCGGCTGCGCAACCAGCTCGCGCCGGGCACCGAGGGCGGGTTCACCCGCAACCTGGTCGGCGACGGCGAGGTGACCTCGGTGTACGAGGCGGCCGAGGCGTACGCCGAGGCGGGGGTGCCGCTGGTCGTGCTGGCCGGCACGGAGTACGGCTCCGGATCCTCGCGCGACTGGGCCGCCAAGGGCACGGCGCTGCTCGGGGTGCGTGCCGTGATCGCGCAGTCCTACGAGCGGATCCACCGGTCGAACCTGATCGGGATGGGCGTGCTCCCGCTGCAGTTCCCCGAGGGGGAGAGTGCCGCGTCGCTCGGGCTGACCGGCGAGGAGACGTTCTCGATCACCGGGGTGACGGCGATGAACGACGGCGACACCCCGCGCACGGTGCGGGTGTCCGCGCGGACCGGCGACGGGGAGAGCACGGACTTCGACGCGGTGGTCCGCATCGACACCCCGGGCGAGGCGGCCTACTACCGCCACGGCGGCATCATGCAGTACGTCCTGCGCGGCCTGCTGAAGTCCTGACCCGGGTCGGCGTTGCCCGCGCGTCGTGCGACCCGGCTGCTACTGCGGCCGGGTCGCACGACGTCCCGCGGGGTAGGAAGGAGACATGAGAAGCGAGACCAGGAGCTACCGCACCGGCGGCCACGAGGTCGTGCTCGACCTCACCCGCGACTGCGCCGCCTTCGTCGGCGACGAGCAGGACGGGCTGCTGCACGTGTTCGTGCCGCACGCCACCGCCGGCATCGCCATCATCGAGACCGGCGCCGGCAGTGACGACGACCTGCTCGCCGCGATGCGGGACCTGCTGCCGGCCGACGACCGGTGGCGCCACCAGCACGGTTCCCCGGGCCACGGCCGCTCCCACGTGATGCCGGCGGTCGTCCCGCCGTACGCCTCCGTCCCGGTACTGGGCGGACGGCTCGGCCTCGGCACCTGGCAGAGCGTGTGCCTGGTCGACCTCAACGTGGACAACGCGGAACGGCAGGTGCGCCTCTCCTTCTTGCCGGGGTGACGCCACCCCGGCCGGGCAGCGACCCCCCGGTCCCCGTTCCTCGAACAGGTGTTCGAGGAGCGGCGTAGCATGGGTGCATGGCACAGCTCGTCGCTCCCCCCGGCTGGCCGCGGCAGGTGCGTCCGCCCGGGGCTCCCGGCTGGGAGCGCACCGCGGTCAACTGGCTGCTGGACATCTGCCCGCCCGAGTACCGCTCCTACCCGGCGCTGCGGCGCCACGACGTGGTGCTGGCGCGGTTCGCGGTGCTGCACGTGGAGGCATGCCAGGCGGCGGTACGACGCGGGGTCAGCGAGGCGCGCTCGGCGTTGCGCGACGTGGCCGACCCGGACACCGTCGAGGCGGCCGTCGAGACCTGGCAGGCGGAGGGTGCGCGGCTGCTCGCGGAGCGGCGCGCGGTCGGACTGGTCGAGGAGGCGCTGCGCGGCCGCCGGTTCGTGGCCCGGCTGTGAGGCCACGGGTCGCACAGCCACCGCGGGCGCGACGGTCGGTGACCGATGGGTGATCGGCGGGCGGCCCGACGGCTAGGGTGGCGGTCATGGCGGAGCTGACGGTGATTCCGGTCCCCGGGCCGGGCGCGGAGGACGTGGTCGTCGACGCCGACGGCTGGGTCTACACCGGCACCGCGGACGGCGCGGTGTTCCGGGTGCACCCCGAGGGCCGCAGGATCGACCGGGTCGGCGACACCGGAGGCCGCCCGCTCGGCCTCGAGCTGCTGCCGGACGGCCGGCTGCTGGTCTGTGACGCGAAGCGCGGCCTGCTGGCGCTCGACACCGCCACGGCGACCTGCGAGGTGCTCACCGGACTGGTGCACGGGCAGCGGATGATGTTTTGCAACAACGCAGCGGTGCACTCCGAGGGAGCCGTCTACTTCACCGACTCCTCGCGGATCTACGGCATCGAGCAGTGGCAGGCCGACCTGGTCGAGAACACCTGTTCCGGGCGGCTGCTGCGGCGCGACCCGGAGGGCTCCGTGGAGGTGCTGCTCGACGGGCTGCGGTTCGCCAACGGGGTGGCGCTCGCCGCCGACGAGTCCTACGTGGCGGTGGCCGAGACGGCCGGCCGGTCCGTCGTACGGCTGTGGCTCACCGGCCCCCGCGCGGGGGAGCGGGACCTGCTGGTCGCCGACCTGCCGGGCTACCCGGACAACATCTCCCGCGGCAGCGACGGGCTGGTCTGGGTGACGATCGCCTCACCGACGGACCGGGTGGTGGAGCGGCTGATGACCGGCCCGATGTTCCTGCGCCGGGCGGCCGGGCGGCTCCCGGAGCGCCTGCAACCGAAGCCGAAGCGCACCGTGCGGGTGATGGCTTTCGACGACGACGGCGAGGCGGTGCACGACTGCCGGATCGAGACCGACCGGTACCACATGGTCACCGGGGTGCGCGAGCACGACGGTGACGTGTGGCTCGGCAGCCTGGAGGAGCCGGCGGTGGCGGTCTTCGCGCTGGGGGCGTCCGGTTAGACTCGAATGTCAGTCAGCCGCCACGAGAACGGGAGAGGCCGCGAAGCGATGGGAATGCTCACGTCGATCACGGGACCGCGTGACCTGCGCGACCTCAGCGACGCCCAGCTCGACGACCTCGCCACCGAGATCCGCGACTTCCTGGTCGCCAAGGTCTCCCGCACGGGCGGGCACCTGGGACCGAACCTCGGGGTCGTCGAGCTGACGATGGCGATCCACCGGGTCTTCGACTCGCCGACCGACCGGCTGGTCTTCGACACCGGCCACCAGTCCTACGTGCACAAGGTGCTGACCGGCCGCGCCGCCGGCTTCGACCAGCTCCGCCAGGAGGGCGGCCTCTCCGGCTACCCCTCCCGGGCCGAGTCCGACCACGACATCGTCGAGAACTCGCACGCCTCGACCGCGCTGTCCTACGCCGACGGGCTGGCCAAGGCCTACTCGATCCGCGGCGAGGACCGGTACGTCGTCGCGGTGATCGGCGACGGCGCACTCACCGGCGGGATGGCCTGGGAGGCGCTGAACAACATCGCCGCGAACGGTGGCAGGGCCCGCAACCTCATCGTGGTCGTCAACGACAACGGGCGCTCCTACACGCCGACCGTCGGCGGCCTGGCGAACCACCTGACCACGCTGCGCACCAACCCGCGCTACGAGCAGGTGCTCGACATGGTCAAGCGCCGGCTCAACGGCGTGGGTGGTGTCGGGCCCGCCGTCTACGACGCGCTGCACGCGATGAAGAAGGGCATGAAGGACGCGCTCGCGCCGCAGGGGCTCTTCGAGGACCTCGGCCTGAAGTACGTCGGACCTGTCGACGGGCACGACCGGGCCGCGGTGGAGCAGGCGCTCGGCCAGGCCAAGCGGTTCGGGGGACCGGTCATCGTGCACGCGATGACCAAGAAGGGCTTCGGCTACGACCCGGCCGAGCGGCACGAGGCCGACCAGTTCCACAGCCCCGGCTCGTTCAACGTCGAGACCGGCGAGGAGAACCCCAAGGGCCAGATCTGGACCGACGTGTTCGCCGACGAGATGGTCCGGCTCGGCGGCGAGCGCCAGGACCTGGTCGCGATCACCGCCGCGATGATGCACCCGGTCGGCCTGCACCTGTTCGCGGCGAAGTACCCCGAGCGCACCTTCGACGTGGGCATCGCCGAGCAGCACGCGGTGACCTCGGCCGCGGGGCTGGCGATGGCCGGCCTGCACCCCGTCGTCGCGGTGTACGCCACGTTCCTGAACCGCGCCTTCGACCAGGTGCTGATGGACGTCGCCCTGCACCGCTGCGGGGTCACGTTCGTGCTCGACCGGGCCGGCGTCACCGGCGATGACGGCGCGAGCCACAACGGCATGTGGGACATGTCGATCCTGCAGGTGGTGCCCGGGCTGCGGCTGGCCGCACCCCGCGACGCCACGCGGCTGCGGGAGCTGCTCAACGAGGCCGTCGCGGTGAGCGACGCCCCCACGGTGGTCCGGTTCCCCAAGGGCCCGCCGAACGCCGACGTGGAGGCGGTCGGCAGGGCAGGCGGCTGCGACGTGCTCGCCCGCAACGGCGCCAAGGATGTGCTGATCGTCGGGGTCGGCTCGATGGCCTCGGTCTGCGTGGACGTCGCCGATCGGCTGGTCGCGCAGGGGATCGGGGTGACCGTGGTGGACCCGCGCTGGGTCAAGCCGGTCGACCCGGCGATCCTGGACCTCGCCCGCGAGCACCGGCTGGTGGTCAGCGTGGAGGACAACGGCGTCGTCGGAGGTTGCGGCGCGGTGCTGCTGCAGACGCTGAACGATGCGCGCGTCGACACCCCGGTGCGGCTGCACGGCATCCCCCAGCGGTTCCTCTCGCACGCCAAACGGGCCAAGATCCTCGAGCGCATCGGGCTGAACGCGCAGGCGATCGCCCGCAGCATCGTCGAGGACGTCACCGCCCTCGAGAACGGCGAGCCGCTGCTGAGCGTCGAGGAGCACGGCTAAGGGCCCGCCTCCGCGGGTCGTTCTGCCCTGCCGCCGGGCGGCGCCAGGCGCGACGCTGAGGGTAGCCACCGGGAGGCTCGACGGTTGGCGCCAACCCGCCGGTGGCGGGAGGAGGCGCATCATGCGCATCTCTACCAGGGACATCTTCGCGACGGTCTTCGTCGCGGCGGCTGCCCTCGTCTCGCTGCTCTGGCTCACCGACACCGCCTTCACCGGGTGGTCCACCCGGGTGGCGTCGGCGGTGGTGCTCGGCCTCGGGGTCCTGGGCTGCACGGCGGACCGGTCCAGCATGGCGGACGTCTACGGTGCCCAGGGGCACGAGCGGGCACCGACGAGCTACCTCGTCGCCACGTCCACGCTCGGTGCGGTCGCGCTGGCGAGCGGGATCCTCGCGGTCGTCACGGCCAGCACCGCGATGCTCGGGGTGCTCGCGGTCGCGACGGTGGCGTTGTGGGTGCTGGCGACGGCACGGCACCTGGTCGCCTCCGGACACGGCCGGCGCGCGCACGCGCTGCGCTGACGCGGGTCCGGCCCGGGAGAATACCCGGCGACCGGCCGGGCCCCGCGCGGAGGGTGGGCGGGGCCCGGTGCGTCGCAGCGTCAGTGGAACCTGGTGCCGGTGACCTTCTCCGCGACCCCGGTCCGGTCCAGCAGCATCGTCAGGCCGCCGTTCCAGAAGGAGAATCCCGCGCCGGTGATCATCGCCAGGTCGAGGTCCTCGGGGGCCGCGACCACGCCGTCGTCCAGCATCAGCCGGGCCTCCTCCGCCAGCGCGGACAGCACCTGCTCGCGGACCTGCTCGCCGGTCAGCACCGTGGGGCTCTCCGGCGCCGCGAACAGCTCCGCGACCTCCGGGTCCACCGTGAAGTCGGGAAGGTACACGCCGGTCTTGCCGGTGGCCACCATCTTCGCCAGGTTGGGGGAGACGTAGAACCGGTCCGGGAACGCGCCGTGCAGCGTCTCGCTGTTGTGCAGCGCGATCGCGGGTCCGACCAGCGAGAGCAGGAAGAACGGGGACATCGGCGCCACGCCGGCGAAGGCACCGTCCGCGACGTCGAGCGGGGTGCCCCCGTCGACGATCCGGGTGACCTCGCCCATGAACCGGCCGAGCAGCCGGTTCACGATGAAGGAGGGGCTGTCCTTGACCAGGATCGTGGTCTTCTTCAGCTTCCTGCCGGTGCCGAAGGCCGTGGCCAGCGTCGCGTCGTCGGTCTGCTCGCCCCTGACGATCTCGAGCAGCGGCATCACCGCGACCGGGTTGAAGAAGTGGAAGCCCACGACCCGCTCGGGGTTCTTCAGCTCGGAGGCCATCTCGGTGATCGACAGCGACGAGGTGTTGGTCGCGAGCACGCACTCGGGCGACACCAGGGACTCGACGTCGGCGAACACCTTCTTCTTGACGTCCATCTCCTCGAAGACGGCCTCGATCACGAAGTCGACGTCCGAGAATGCGGCCGCCTTCGCAGCGTCTTCAGCCGCGCCGGAGACCAGCGACTTCAGCCGGTTGGCCTGGTCCTGGTTGACCCGGCCCTTGGCGAGCAGCTTGTCGACCTCGTCGTGGACGTAACCGACCCCCTTGTCGACGCGTGCCTGGTCGAGGTCGGTGAGCACCACGGGCACTTGCAGGCGGCGCACGAACAGCAGCGCGAGCTGGCTGGCCATCAGGCCCGCTCCCACGATGCCGACCTTGGTGACCGGACGGGCGAGCTCCTTGTCGGGGGCGCCCGCGGGTCGCTTGGCGCGCTTCTGCACCAGGTCGAAGGAGTAGAGACCTGCCGTGAGCTCGGGGGAGAGGATCAGGTCGGCGAGCGCCTCGTCCTCGGCCGCGAAGCCCTCGTCGCGTGAGGCGTCCTTGGCGGCGGCGATCAGGTCCAGCGCGCGGTAGGCGGCCGGGGCCGCGCCGCCGGTCTTCTGGTCCGCCACCGAGCGGCCCTTGGCCACCGCCGTGTCCCAGGCCTCGCCGCGGTCCACCTCGGGCCGCTGCACCTGGACCTGGCCGGTGAGCACCTTCGCGGCCCAGAGCAGCGACTGCTCCAGGAAGTCCGCACCGCCGAACTCGGTGTCCGCCAACCCGGCCTCGAACGCGGCGTGGCCGCCCAGCGTCCGGCCCTGGTTGAGCGGGTTCTCGACGATCAGGCGGACCGCACCTGCGGCGCCGACCAGGTTCGGCACCAGGTAGGTGCCGCCCCAGCCGGGGACCAGGCCGAGCATCACCTCGGGCAGCCCGAGGGCCGGCGCGGAGTCCTGGACGGCCCGGTAGTCGCAGTGCAGCGCGACCTCGAGGCCGCCGCCGAGCGCGAGCCCGTTGATGAACCCGAAGGTCGGCTTCCCGCCGTCGCCGAGCTTGCGGAAGACGCCGTGGCCGATCTGGGCGATCAGCTTGGCATCGTCGCGGTTGCTGATGCCGGGAACGCCGGACAGGTCGGCGCCCGCGGCGAGGATGAACGGCTTGCCGGTGACGCCGATCGCGGCCACGTCGTCGCGGGCCAGGGCGGCGTCGAGCGCGGCGTTCAGGGAGGCCAGCGACCTCGGTCCGAACGTGTTCGGTCGGTTGTGGTCGAGCCCGTTGTCGAGGGTGATCAGCGCCATCGTCCCGGCGCCGTGCGGCAGGGCGACGTCGCGGGACCTCGCCTCGGTGACCACCTCGTCGGAGGCCATCGCGGCGCCCCGATCGAGCAGGGCCTGGAGCTCGGGGGTGGTGGTCATCAGGCTGCCTCTCCCTTGTAGTGCGGGTTCTCCCAGATCACGGTGCCGCCCATGCCGATCCCGACGCACATCGTGGTGATGCCGTAGCGGACCTCGGGCCGATCCTCGAACTGGCGCGCCAGCTGGTTCATCAGCCGCACTCCCGACGAGGCCAGCGGGTGGCCCATCGCGATCGCGCCGCCGTAGGGGTTCACCCGGGGGTCGTCGTCGGCGATGCCGTAGTGCTCGAGGAACGCGAGGACCTGCACCGCGAACGCCTCGTTGATCTCGAACGCCCCGATGTCGTCGATGCCGAGACCGGCCTGCGCGAGGGCCTTCTCGGTCGCGGGGATCGGGCCGGCTCCCATCACCTCGGGCTCGACGCCCGCGAAGGAGTAGGCGACCAGGCGCATCTTCACCGGCAGGCCGAGCTCACGGGCGGTCTCCTCGTCGGCGAGCAGGCAGGCCGTGGCGCCGTCGTTGATGCCGGCCGCGTTGCCCGCGGTGACCCGGCCGTGCGGGCGGAACGGCGTCTTCAGCTGCGCCAGGCTCTCCAGGGTCGTCTCCGGGCGCGGCGGCTCGTCGGTGCTGGCCAGCCCCCAGCCGTCCTCCGCCGACCGGGTGGCGACGGGCACCAGGTCGGGCTGGATCTTGTGGTCCGCGTAGGCCCGGGCGGTCCGCTGCTGGGAGGCCACGGCGAACGCGTCCGCCCGCTCCTTGGTGATGGTGGGGTAGCGGTCGTGCAGGTTCTCCGCGGTGTTGCCCATCGAGAGCGCCTCGGTGTCGACGATCTTCTCCGAGACGATCCGCGGGTTGGGGTCCACGGCCTCGCCCATCGGGTGCCGGCCCATGTGCTCGACGCCACCGGCGATCACCACGTCGTAGGAGCCGAACGCGATGCCGGCGGCGGTCGTGGTCACCGCGGTCATCGCGCCCGCGCACATCCGGTCGATCGCGTAGCCCGGCACGGTGTCCGGGAGTCCCGCGAGCAGGGCTGCCGTGCGGCCGATGGTCAAGCCCTGGTCGCCGATCTGGGTGGTGGCGGCCACCGCCACCTCGTCGACGCGCTCGGGCGGCAACGACGGGTTGCGCCGGATGAGCTCGCGGATGCACTTGATCACCAGGTCGTCCGCACGCGTCTCGGCGTACTGGCCCTTGGCCTTGCCGAACGGGGTTCGCACGCCGTCGACGAAGACGACCTCTCGCAACTGTCGGGGCACGGAGGATCCTCCACACGGGTAGGGGTAGATGACCCCGATGCTACTGGTTGGTAACAAGGTCTGGACAGCGCCCGGCACTGTGGGGGTGGTCACGGGGCGCAGGGGCCCGGACCCGACGCCGTCCTAGGCTTCGGGTGTGCCCGGGAGGCAGCATGTGGCCGACTGACGCCGAGTCGCTGGCCGCTCTCCAACGACGGCTGGCCGACGCCGCGGCGGCTCCGTGGCGGCCGCCCGCGAGCGGGGCGCGGGTCGGAGGCTGCTGGGTGTGCTTCCCGCGCGGGCTCTCCGGTCGCGGCGCCGCGGGCGACCCCGCCTGGGTGGCCGCGGTGGTGATGCGGGACCGCGAGGTGCTCGACCGGCGGGTCGAGGTCGGCGAGGCGGGTGCGCCGTACCGGCCGGGGCTGCTGGCGCTCCGGCTCGGCCCGCTGATGGACCGGGCCACCCGCGGCCTGCGGGTCCGCCCGGACGTGCTGCTGGTGGACGCCACCGCCCGGGACCACCCCCGCGGAGCCGGCCTGGCGCTGCAGCTCGGCGTGGAGCTGGGCGTGCCCACGGTGGGTGTCACGCACCGCCCGCTGCTCGCCGAGGGCGGCTGGCCCGCCGACCGGCCGGGGGCCACCAGCCCGGTGCGGGTCGGTGGGGTGGTGGTCGGCTGCTGGCTGCGGACCGCGGCGGGCGTTCGTCCGCTCGTGGTGCACCCGGGGTGGCGGGTGGACCTGGCCGGCGCGGTCGAGGTGGTGGCGGGCTGCACCGGCCGGCGCCGCACCCCCGAACCGCTCCGCCGGGCCCGCCGGCTCGCGCGGCAGGCCCGGGCCGGGACCGGACCGTAGCCGGGCGCCTCCCGGAGACGGCGGCCGGGTGGGCGCTCGGTCACCCGGGGCCACACCCGGTCCGCGCGGCGACGACCAGGCCGGCCCGCCAGCCGGGGGCGCGGCCGCGCGGCGGCATGCCCACCGCGCGGGTGTCGTGCCCGGAGGTGGCGAGCAGCCAGGAGACCAGCGAGTTCGAGTTCCACATCTCCCCGGCACCCAGCTCGTCGCGTCCCCAGGTCGCGACCGGGAACGCGGGCACCAGCGCCAGCACCCGCCGCGCCCGGACCGGGTCGCGGCTCAGGCAGCGCGGGCTCGCGACCGCCTCCGCGACGTCCGGGATGACCCCGTCGCGCCAGCGGCGCACCTCGTAGCGGAAATACCTCGAGCGGCCCAGCGGCGGGAGGCCCACCGGGCCCTCGGCAACCACGCCACGCCCCGGCACCGGGTTGCCCCACACAGGTGCCATCTCGATCACGAACCGACCGCCGTCGACGTGCACCTCCAGGGCGGAGTGGTAGAGGTCGCAGCGCTCCCGGCGCTCCCAGCGGGCGACCACGGCCTCGAAGACCCGGCCGTTCCAGCGCACGCACGGGTTCGCCTCCCCGGCCCCGAGCGGCAGCCAGTACAGGTCGACGGCGGTCCCGGCCGCCGTTCCCGGCGGTTCCAACGGCTGCGCCCCCATACCCCCAGGGGACCTCGTCGCCGTGGCCGCCGGTAGGTGCGAAGGTCCCGGGGCGGCTCAGTCGAGGTGCTTGAGCGCCTCGCGCCGGGTCAGCCCGGACAGCCGGGCGTCGTGGGCCGCGACGAACGACCGCACCCAGTCCGGGTCGGTCTTGGCGTGCTCGCGCAGCGCCCACCCCACCGCCTTCCGGATGAAGAACTCCGTGCCGTGCGGGGAGTCCTCGAGGTTGTGCTCGAGGGTGAACCCGAGCAGGTCGGTGTCCGTGCCCGCCTTGCTGCCGAGCTGCGCGAGGACCGCGGCGCGGCGCACCCACAGGTCCTCGTCGCGGGCCCACGCGCGCAGCACCGGGGCGACCTCCCCGGGGTGGGCGCGCAGCACGTCGCCGACCCGGTGCGACGCGATGACATCCACGTAGTCCCACCACGCCCCGGTGACCACCAGGTGCCGGTAGAGGTCGAGCGTCGTCGGGTCCTGGTGCGCCACGTAGTACCTGTGCCCGGCCAGCGCGAGGGCGGCGTACCGCTCCTCGCGGAACTCCGCCCCGTCCCAGAGCCGACGCACCGCAGCCTCCCACGCGTCGCGGCCCTCGATCCGGTGCCCGCCGAACACGTCGCGGCAGATCGCCCGCAGCGGGACGGAGCTGACGCCGCGGAACGGCATCGACGACTTCATGTAGGTCTGCATCCGGGGCGCGCGGGACGGATCGGCCGCCGCGGCGATCCTGCGGCGCACCTCACGGACCGGATCGGGCATAGTGAGCAGGGTAGAGGTGTTGTGACGGCACGAGCACGCGCAACGCGACCAACGATCGGAGGGGTGGATGGCTGAGGCGTCACGCTTCGTGCACATCGTCGACGACGTGCCGGAGCTGGAGGCACGGCCCGAGGGGCCGGTGCTGCTGCACGCGCTGGAGGGCTTCCTCGACGCGGGCAACGCCGCGGGGCTCGCGACCGCCCACCTGCTCTCGCAGTCGCCCGGCCGGGTGGTGGCCAGCTTCGACATCGACGCCTTCTACGACTACCGCGCCCGGCGACCCCCGATGACGTTCGTGGAGGACCGCTACGAGGCCTACGAGTCGCCGCGCCTGGTCGTCCGGCTGAGCCACGACCGGCTCGGCACGCCGTACCTGCTGCTGCACGGACCCGAGCCCGACACCCACTGGGAGGCGTTCGCGGCGGCCGTGCGCGCCGTCGTCGAGCACTTCGACGTGCGGCTGACGGTGGCGATGGGCGCGGTGCCGATGGCGGTCCCGCACACCCGGCCGGTGATGCTGACCAACCACGCCACCTCGCCCGACCTGATCGTGCAGACGAACGTCTGGAAGGGGCAGATCCGGATCCCGTCCAGCGCCCAGGCGCTGCTGGAGCTCCGGCTCGGCGAGTGGGGCCATCCGGCCATGGGCTTCGTGGCGCACATCCCGCACTACGTCGCGCAGTTCGAGTACCCGTCCGCGTCCGCCACGATGCTGGAGTCCGTCGAGGTCGCCACGGGGCTGGAGTGGGACCTCGAGGCGCTCGAGCGCGCGGGTGAGGCGAAGATGGTGGAGATCGCCACCCAGATCGAGGACTCCGCCGAGGTCCGCGACGTCGTCGCGGGGCTCGAGCAGCAGTACGACGCCTTCCACCGGCCGGACGAGGACGACGCCCTCCCGCTCGCCGAGGAGCGGAACCTGCCCACCGGGGAGGAGCTCGGCGCGGAGTTCGAACGCTTCCTCGCCGGCCTGGACCGGCCCGACAACGAGTAGGACTCTCTCCGTGCCCAGCTCCGCCGAGGATCTCGTCAAGCTGCTCGACCTCGAGACCATCGACATCAACCTGTTCCGCGGGATCCAGCCGGACACCCTGCTGCAGCGCGTGTTCGGCGGCCAGGTGGCCGCGCAGGCGCTGGTCGCCGGGGTCCGGACCGTCGACGCTCCGCTGTCGGTGCACTCGCTGCACAGCTACTTCCTGCGCCCGGGCGACACCGCGGTGCCGATCGTGTACGACGTCGAGCGGATCCGCGACGGCCGGTCGTTCTCGACGCGCCGGGTGGTGGCCCGCCAGCACGGCCGGCCCATCTACTACATGACCGCGAGCTTCCAGGTCCCCGAGGAGGGGTTCGAGCACCAGGACGCGATGCCGCAGGTGCCCAGCCCGGCCGACTCCCCGGACATGGGGGAGATGTTCCGCGCCCGGTCCCCGGAGAACGCCGACGAGTGGCTCCAGGAGTGGGCCGCGCTGGAGCTGCGCTGGGTCGGCGACTCGCGTGAGGGCGGCGCGATCCCCGGCACCGAACGGCCCGCCCAGTCCCGGCTGTGGATCCGGGTGAGCGGCCGCCTCGACGACGCGCCGCTGACCCACCAGGCGGCGCTCGCCTACGCCAGCGACATGACGCTGCTCGGTTCGACCCTGGTGCCCCACGGCGTGCACGTGTCGTCGCCGAAGATGCAGTCCGCCTCGCTGGACCACACGATCTGGTTCCACCGGCCGTTCCGGGCCGACGAGTGGCTGCTCTACGACCAGGTCTCGCCGTCCGCGTCCGGGGCGCGCGGGCTGGCGATCGGCCGGCTGTTCACCGAGACCGGCGTGCTGGTCGCCACGGTGGCCCAGGAGGGCCTGATCCGCCGCCGCGACTAGCCGCGACCAGTGGTGCGCGGTGCCGTGCTGGGCTTCGGGGGCTCAGCCGACGCGGTCGTAGAGGTGTTGGATGGCGACGTCGAGGGCGGGGTCGAGGAGCCGGTCGGTGGGGTCGAGCCGGTCGGTGTCGAGGTCGGCGAGCTCGGTGACGCGGGTCTGGAACTCGGTGGCGGACAGCCGTCCCAGCGGGTGGGTGCCGTGGTTGTCGACCTGGTAGCTGTAGCCGTGCTTGGTGCGCCACAGGAACACCCCGAGGAAGGGTTGGGCGAGGGTGACGCCGGGGGCGAAGGTCTTGTAGCGGTGGCTGGCGCGGATCAGCGGGCCGAGGTTGTCCAGCCGGGTTTGGCCGGGCTCGGTGGCCCGGCCGTCGGTGCCGGGGACGTAGGGCTTGGTGTGGTCGCTGTCGACGCCGGGGCTGCGGCTGCTGGTGGTGGAGAACGGGGTGACCGTGTAGGGGTGCAGCAGCTGGAGGGCTTCGGTCAGGCCGGCCGGTATCTCGTAGGCGTCGACCGGCGTCTGCTGGTGCAGGTCGATGACGGGGCGGATGGTGACGTGGCAGTGGCCGAGGATGTCGGTGATCGCGGCGCGGGTGGTGATCGGGGTGCCGTTCTCGAAGCGGAGCGCGCTGTCGAGGCCGTGGGCGAAGTCGGAGGCGGTGCCGTGCAGGTGCAGCACGACCTTGGGTCGCAGCTTGGCCGGGTCCACCACCGGCGTGGCCGCCGGCATCGTCTGGTCCGCCGACCCGGTGCTGCGGGCAGAGCTCTCCTGTCGTCCGCGGGTGGGGTCGTGGCCGCAGGACGGGCAGGGCTCGTCGCGCTGGGCGGGGTGGATGTCGGTCTCGGGCAGCAGACCAGGCTCGTCGAGCTCGTCGAGCGGGCAGATCGGGTCCGCCGGGTCGGGCTGGCCATGGGTAGAGGGGTGCCCGGGATCGTCGGGCTCGGGAGTGGTCTCGGGGTCGGGTGGTTCGTGCTCGCGGGCGTCATGCCGGCGCAGGGCCCGTTCCATCCGGGTGCGGCCGAGGATCGGGTCGTCGAACGGGTGCCGTAGCTGCTGGCCGGCGGTGCCGTGGTGGCCGGTGTCGCCGCTCTCGCCCTCGCGGGGATGGACCCGCCGGTCGCCGAACAGATCCAGCACGCCGTCATCGAAGCCGCCGGTGCCGGTGGGGTCGGTCGGGGTGCTGGTGTCGGGCTGGGTGCTGGTGTCGGGCTGGGTGCTGGTGTCGGGCTGGGGCGTGGCGCCCCAGAGCAGGAGCTGCAGGGCCTGGGCGGGGTTGGCGAGCAGGAACACGGCGTCGGCCTCGAGCTCCCCGAGCGGGGCGGTCGCGCCCTGTGCTTGGAGGAGGGTGGCGATCTGGCGCAGGCGGGCCTTGAGCCAGATGATCTGGGCGGCGGGCAGCTGCACGGTCAGGATCTTCATGCCCGCGTCGTTGGTCGGGCCGAGACTGACCCGCTTGGACTCCTCGGCGGCCCGGCGCTTGGCCTCGGCCAGGTCGGGGTCGGCCTGCAGGATCCGGGCGGCCAGCTTGGCCTCCAGCCGGGCCCAGGCCAGGGTGCCGACGTCCTTGGCCAGTCGGGCGTCCACCCAGCGCGCCGCCTCCAGGCTGAGGTCGGCGTTGCGGCAGGAGCGGGCGATCTTCAGTGCCTGCCAGGCCTGCGGCAGCGTGGCCGCCAGCGCCGGGTCCGCACCCGGGCCGTCGGCGTGGGCGGTCTCGGCGAGCCGTGCCCACAGCAGCGGGTGCCGGTGCACCAGGTCGAGCACGTCTGCGAGTTGGTTGCGACACGTCAGCAGCGGCAGCCCGAGCAGCATCGCGAGCTCATGGACAGCGAACTCCGCCACGGTCGGGGTGCCGTCCCCGCCGACCTGCCGGGCCTGCTCGGTGCCGGGCAGGATGTGTCCGGAGGCGTCCCGCGGCCGGTGGACCGACTCCGCGTCGTGCAGCACCGCCCACTGCGCCATCGCCTGCAAGGTGCGGGCCGCAGCGGCCCGCTCGACCGCGACCGAGGACACCAGGAAGTCAGCGCACTGCTGACCGTCCAGGTCATCGATCACGGGTGTCTCCATGACCATCAAGCTACGGGTCAGCACCGACACATTCGCCAACCAGGCAAGGCGAAACGCCCCCACCGGGGGACAACGAACCGCACGCGTGCCGCGGCCGGACTCGACCACGGCGACGGCGAGCTCTGCATCCCGGGGACCACCGGTCTCCTGGTCCAGTGCCCCGACGACGTGCCCGCAGGACCTGCCTCCCGCTCACGACGGGCCGGCTTGGGTGCCAGACGATAACCACTAGGGGAGAAGTCCGGGCTCCAGGTGCCGGCCGCCAGCATCAACCGCGGACCGGGACCACCAGCCGGCTCGGGTAGCGCGACGAGTGGTGCAGGGTGATCACGCCGCCGAGCTCGTCGGCGAGCTCGGGGGCGGTGGGCGTCAGGTGCGGGGTGTCGAACGCCTGCACGCTGATCCGCAGCCGGTGCCCCTTGCGCAGCACCGCCCCGGTCGGGAACACCTCGACGTCGACCCGCATCACCTTGCCGGCCTGCACCGGCAGCTGGGCGGCCCGGGTGAACGGGTGCCACGGCTGCAGCACCTCGCCGTCGCGGCGCAGCCCCTTGCCGCGGTCCTCCGCGCGGTGCGAGAGCACCTGCCAGCCGCCGGTGAGCCGGTCCACGCTGCCGTCCGGTGCGACGTCCTCGACGTGCACCGACAGCATCCCGTCGCGTGCGGTCGTGGACGCGAACAGCCGGGCGTCGATCGGACCCATCAGGTGCAGCGGCCGGGACAGCGGCGCGGTCTGGTACGACGTCGCGGTGCTGTCGTTGACCCGGTCGTCGGTCTCGCACCCGGGCACGGCGGCCAGGCCCGCGGTCCACTGCGAGGCGCTGCGGGTGCACAGCCCCGCGACCGGCACCGGGTAGACGGCGTCGGCGCCGCTCTCCGACGCGTCCGCGCGGGTCAGTGCGCCCGGCGCGCCGGGTGTGGCGGTCCCGCCGAGCTGGAACGCCGTGGCGTGCACGCTGCGCGGCAGCCACCGGGACGCCGTACGCCAGCGGCCGGAGCCGATCTCGTAGTAGCTGACCGGCTTGATGTCGCGGTCGATCGCCGGGTCGGCGTCGCCGCGGAGGTACTTGTCGAACCAGCGCAGGGACAGCACGTCGAGCGAGGGGATCCTGCCGTCGGGCAGCCCGGGGGCGGTGGCGGCCTGCACGTGCGTCCAGGGCCCGATCAGCAGCCGGCTGGGCACGCCGTCGGCGTGCAGCCGGTGGTAGAGCATCGGCTCACCGCGCTGGAACAAGTCGTACTCGCCGCCGACCACGAAGGTGGGCACCCGCACCTTGTCCACGACCCGCAACGGGGAGCGCAGCCGGTAGAACCGCCCGTCGTAGGCCAGGTCGCCGCCGGTCAGCGCGCTGCCCATGGTCGGTCCCTGGAAGGCCATCGCCCCCGCGGCGTGCTGGAGCAGCACGCTCAGCGCGCCGGCCGGGTCGACCGCGGTGTAG
This sequence comes from uncultured Actinomycetota bacterium, assembly GCA_963728775.1. GTDB lineage: Bacteria > Actinomycetota > Actinomycetes > Propionibacteriales > Nocardioidaceae > Nocardioides_B. The sequence goes on along the minus strand of CAVSLP010000012.1, from coordinate 331,064 downwards.
GCGGGCGGCACCAGCCCGGTGGCCGTGACCAGGCCCAGCCAGAACGGGATGAAGCCGGAGTCGATCTGTCCGCCGCTCGCCACCACGTCGCGGTACACGTCGCCGGCCGGCACGATCGGGAACATCGCCTTCAGCCCGGCCGGGTGCCGGGCGGCGGTGAAGAACTGGTTGATCGCCGCGTAGGAGATGCCCCAGAGCCCGACGTCCCCGTTGCTCCACGGCCGCTTTCTCGAGTGCGCCCAGCGGACCAGCTCGGCACCGTCGCGCTGCTCCCGGGTGCCGAACGAGTCCCAGGTGCCCTGCGAGGACCCGGTGCCGCGGACGTCGGCCACCACCTGGACGTAGCCGCGCTGCACCAGGTAGTCGTTGCGGAACCCCAGCTGGGGTGCGGACTTGTTGTAGGGGGTCTGGGTGAGGATCACCGGGAAGCGCCGCCGCACCGGGGTGCCGTCCGGCCTCGCGGGCCGGTAGACGTTCACCCGCAGGACCGTGCCGTCCGACATCGTCACCTTGACGTCCTCGGTCGCGTGCACGCTGTACGACGCGGGGCGCGGCTGCCAGCCGGACGGGGCCTGTCCCGCGGCGGCGGGAACCGGGGCCGCGGCGCCGGGGGAGGCCGCAGCGCCCAGCCCGAGCGGGACCGCGGCGGCAGCGAGTGTCGAGACGACGATGGCCGGGACGATTCGACGCACGGGTTCTCCCTCGTTGTGGTGGCACCGGGAGCAACGAGGCAGGGGTGAGCCGGGTTATGCCGACGGGTCCCGGGCGGCGTGCGGCGAGACCTACGTCACAGCGCGGTGGTGCGGCCGAGCAGGTGCGGGGCGCCGGTGTTCGGGTGGGTCAGCGAGAACGCGTAGCCGAGCCCGCTGCGCCGCGAGCCGAAGGCGACCTTGCCGGGCAGCAGGATCGGCTTCTTGAAGGCGACGTCGACGGTGACCGCGTCCGGGAGCCGGCCGTCCAGCGCGGCCAGGCAGCGGGCCTTGCTCCACATGCCGTGCGCGATCTGGCGGGGGAACCCGAACGCCTTGGCGGTCAGGCCGTACAGGTGGATCGGGTTGTGGTCGCCGGACACCGCGGCGTAGCGGCGGCCCAGGTCGCCGGCGACCCGCCACTCGATCCCGGAGGCGGGCACCTGCTCGAACGTCCGGTCCGCGGCGGCCGCGTCCTTGTCGCCGCGGCCGAGCCGCAGCAGCGTGGTGGTCTCCTCCCAGACCAGCTCGCCGGCGGAGTGCACGGTGGTGAGGATGTCGAAGACCCGGCCCTTGGCGTGCGGGCGCAGGTCCGCGGGCCGGCAGCTGACCTGCAGGCTCTCGCCGGCGGAGATCGCCCGGTGCTGGGTGATCGAGTTCTCCACGTGCACGGTGCCGATCGCGGGGAACGGGAACGCCCCGTCGGTCATGATCGCCATGTGCAGGCCGAACGCCAGCATGTGCGGGTAGGTGATCGGCACGGTCTCCTTCAGCGGGAACCCGCACACCTCGGAGTAGGCCGCCACCCGGTCCCGGTCGATCGGTACGTCGTACCGGGTGAGGGTCAGGTCCGGGAGGGTGTCGCCGGACTTCTTGATGCCCGGGAGCTGGTTCACCCCGGGGATCGCCGGCAGCGCCGCGCGCAGCATCATCGGCAGCGTCGAGGGCTCGTGCTCGAGCACCCGGGAGTCGCTGGAGCCGGTCATCCCTCAGGCCCCCAGCATCATCTGGCCGCAGACCCGGACCACGTTGCCGTTCACGGCGGTCGAGGCCGGGTTGGCATACCACGCGATCGTCTCGGCGACGTCGACCGGCAGCCCTCCCTGCGACAGCGCGTTCAGCCGGCGGCCGACCTCGCGGGTGGCGAACGGCACGGCGGCGGTCATCTTGGTCTCGATGAACCCGGGGGCGACCGCGTTGATCGTGATGCCGTCCTCGAGCTCGTCGGCCAGGCTGTCCACCAGGCCGATCACGCCGGCCTTGGAGGTGGCGTAGTTGGTCTGGCCGAGGTTGCCGGCGATGCCCGCGATCGACGCGACGCCGACGATCCGGCCGTTGTCGTTGACCAGCTTCTGCTTCAGCAGCTCGGCGGTGATCCGCTCGGGGGCGGTCAGGTTCACCGCGATCGCGGCGCCGAACCCGTCCTGCTTCATGTTCGCCAGCTTCTTGTCGCGGGTGATCCCGGCGTTGTGCACCACGATGTCCACCCCGCCGAACTTGTCCTTGACGTGCTTGGCGATCCGCTGGGGAGCGTCCTTGGTGGTGATGTCCAGGGTCAGGTGGTCGCCGTCGAGCTCGGTGGTGACCGCCTGCAGCTCGCTCGCGGCCTGGGGCACGTCGATGCCGAGCACGGTGGCGCCGTCACGGTGCAGCACCCGGGCGATCTGCTCGCCGATCCCGCGGCTCGCGCCGGTGACGATCGCGACCTTGCCGGTCAGTGGCTGGGTCCAGTCGGCCGGGGTCTCGGCGGCGCTGGTGGCGCCGTGCGCGCCGACCCGGACCACCTGGCCGGAGACGTAGGCGGACTTGGGGGAGAGCAGGAACCCCAGCGTCGAGGTCAGCGCTCCGTCGGCAGCGGGGGTGACGTAGACCAGCTGCACGGTGCCCCCCTTGCCGATCTCCTTGCCGAGCGAGCGGGTGAACCCCTCCAGGGCCCGCTGGGCGACCCGCTCCTCGGCGGAGTTGGTGGACTCCGGCGGGGTGCCGATGACGACGATCCGGGCGCAGCTCTCCAGGCTGCGCATCAGCGGCGTGAAGAACTGCTGCAGCTCGACCAGCTGCTCGGAGCCGGTCAGCCCGGTGGCGTCGAACACCAGGCCCTTGTACCGCTCGCCCTGCACCGGCGCCTCGACGCCGGCGATGCCGAGCTCGTCGAGCCCCTCGATGACGACCTTGCCGAGCCGGCCGCTGCCGCCGACCAGCACGGTCCCGCTGACCAGCGGGTCGCCCTCGGTCCAGCGGTCCAGCCTGACCGGGTTGGGCAGGCCGAGGTTCTTGGCCAACAGCTGACCGATCGGGGTGTGGATCAGGGTCTGGTAGCGGTCGCTCATCGGGGGTCGGTCCCTCCTGTGTGGACTACACGGTGTGCTGCTGGGTGAGCCGTGCCGGCTGCTCGACAGTCTATGTAACAGTGGGTGTAACTCAGAGTCCACATTTGGTGATGTGGCACTCACTCCGTTCCCTTCGCCCCGCGTGGGCGAGAGGATGACGGGGTACGTCGTACCCATCATCGGCCCACCGACACCGTCCCGACCAGGAGCTGAACATGCAGGCCAAGACTCGTCGCGTCGCCGTCATCGGCGGCAACCGGATCCCGTTCGCGCGGTCGAACACCGTCTACGCCACCGCGTCGAACCAGGACATGCTCACCGCCGCGCTCGACGGCCTGGTCACCCGCCACGGGCTGGAGGGCGAGCGGCTCGGCGAGGTCGTCGCCGGCGCGGTGCTCAAGCACTCCCGCGACTTCAACCTGACCCGGGAGTCGGTGCTCGGCTCGAAGCTGGCCCCGGAGACGCCCGCCTACGACCTGCAGCAGGCCTGCGACACCGGGATCCAGGCGACGATCGCGGTGGCCAACAAGATCGCCCTCGGCCAGATCGAGGTCGGCATCGCCGGCGGCACCGACACCACCTCGGACGCCCCGATCGCGGTGAACGAGAAGCTGCGCAGGATCCTGCTCGAGGCCAACCGCGCCAAGACCCTGCAGGGCCGGCTCGCGGCGCTCGCGAAGGTCCGCCCCGGGCACCTCGCGCCCGCGATCCCCGCGAACAAGGAGCCGCGCACGAACCTGTCGATGGGCGAGTCGGCAGCGCTCACCGCGCTGGAGTGGAACGTCGGACGCGAGGAGCAGGACGAGCTCGCGGTGCGGTCCCACCACAACCTGGCCGCCGCCTACGACCGCGGCTTCCTCGACGACATGGTGACGCCGTTCCAGGGCCTCGAGCGCGACCAGAACCTGCGCGCGGACTCCTCGATGGAGAAGCTCGCCAAGCTCAAGCCGGTCTTCGGCACCGGCGAGGCGGCGACGATGACCGCCGCGAACTCCACCCCGCTCACCGACGGTGCGTCCACGGTGCTGCTCTGCTCGGAGGAGTACGCCGAGCAGCGGGGCTGGGAGCCGCTGGCCTGGTTCACCGCCTACGAGACCGCCGCGGTCGACTACGTGCACGGTGGGGAGGGCCTGCTGATGGCGCCCGCCTACGCGATGCCGCGGATGCTCGAGCGCGAGGGCCTGAGCCTGCAGGACTTCGACTTCTACGAGATCCACGAGGCGTTCGCCTCCCAGGTGCTCGCGACGCTGAAGGCCTGGGAGGACCCGATCTTCTGCAAGGAGCGGCTCGGCCTGGACGCGCCGCTCGGTGCGATCGACCGTGACAAGCTCAACGTCGCCGGGTCCTCGCTGGCGGCCGGGCACCCCTTCGCCGCGACCGGCGGGCGCATCGTCGCGACCCTGGCCAAGCTGCTGGACGAGAAGGGCAGCGGACGCGGCGCGGTCTCGATCTGTGCGGCCGGCGGCCAGGGGGTCACCGCGATCCTCGAGAAGTAGCAGTCGCCGGCGTGGACCGGCGCCCGCTCAGTAGCGGGCGCCGACCACCTGCTCCGCCAGCGGGTCGAGCTCGGCGAGGTCGCTCTCGTCGAGCACCACGTCGAGCGCCGCGACGTTCTGCTCGAGCCACTTCACCCGCTTGGTGCCCGGGATCGGGGCCAGGTGCACCCCGAGCCGGTCCGCCTGCGCGTAGACCCAGGCCAGCGCGACCTGGGAGGCGGTGACCCCGCGCCGCTCGGCGACCGCGTTCACCGCGTCCACGATCTGCTGGTTGGACCGGGCGGCCTCCCCGGAGAACCGCGGGTTGTGCCCGCGGAAGTCCTTGTCGTCCAGCGAGTCGAGGTCGACCTTGCCGGTGAGGAAGCCCCGGCCGAGCGGCGAGTAGGGCACCAGGCCCACGCCGAGCTCGGCCATCGTCGGGGCCACCGCCTCGACCTCGCGCGTCCACAGCGAGTACTCGCTCTGCACCGCGGTGATCGGGTGCACGGCATGGGCCCGGCGGAGCAGGTCGGCGTTCACCTCGGACAGCCCGAGGTGGCGGACCTTGCCCTCCTCGACGAGCCCGGCCATCGCCCCCACGGTCTCCTCGATCTCCACGTCCTGCGGCGGCCGGTGCGCGTAGTACAGGTCGATGTGGTCGACGCCGAGGCGGAGCAGCGAGGACTCGCAGGCCCGCTTGACGTAGTTCGCGGACCCGCGGATCCGGCGGTCGCGGTCCCCGCCGGACCGGTCGATGCCGAACTTCGTCGCCAGCTGTACGGCGTCCCGCCGGTCGTGGATCGCCCGGCCGACGAGCACCTCGTTGTGGCCGGCGCCGTACACGTCCGCGGTGTCGAGGAAGGTCACGCCGAGCTCGAGGGCCCGGTGGATCGTGCGGATCGACTCGTCCCAGTCCGCCGCGCCGTACCACTCGCTCATGCCCATGCAGCCGAGTCCTTGCCGGGAGACCTGGAGCTGTCCAAGAGAGGTTGTGTCCATGTCTCGCACGCTACGCCCGGGGACAAAGCACCCTCGGGGCCGCGGAACGCGGGGACCAAGGGCCCTGCCGGGGCCGGTCGCCCGCTCGCATGCTGAGGGTGCGAGCACGGAAGGGGCCGCGCGATGACCACCACGACGGCGCCGGGCCTCACCGCGGCGGAGGCGGAGGCGCGGCGGAGCGCGCAGGGGCCCAACCGGCTCCCCGCGCCGCGCCGGCCGTCGGCGGCCCGCCGGCTGCTCGGCGAGCTCACCCACTTCTTCGCGCTGATGCTGTGGGTGGCCGGGGCTGCTCGCGCTGGTCGCCGGGCTGCCCGAGCTCGGGGTCGCCATCTTCGCGGTCATCGTGCTGAACGCGGTCTTCGCGTTCGCGCAGCAGGCGCGCGCCGACCGCGCCGCCGACCGGCTGCGGGCGATGCTGCCCACCCAGGTCACGGTCTGGCGGGACGGCCGCCGGCAGATCATCGACGCCGAGGACGTCGTGGTCGACGACGTGCTGCTGCTCGAGAGCGGGGACCGGGTGCCGGCGGACGCGGTGGTGGTCGCCGGCAACCGGCTGCTGGTGGACTCCTCGATGCTGACCGGCGAGAGCGGCGCGGGCGGCGTGGAGGACGGCGAGCTGCTCTACGCCGGCACGTTCGTGGTCGAGGGGGAGACCCGGGCGGTGGTGGCGGCGACCGGGGCGCAGACCCGGCTGGCGAACATCGCCCGGCTGAGCTCGTCGACGGCCAAGCCGGACACGCCGCTGACCCGGGGCCTGGAGGGCGTGGTCCGGCTCATCGCCGCGATCGCGCTGGGGGTGGGCGGGCTGTTCCTGGTCATCTCGTTGCTGGTCGGGAACCCGCTGCAGGACGGCTTCGTGTTCGCGATCGGCGTCACGGTGGCCCTGGTGCCGGAGGCGCTGCTGCCGACGGTGACGCTGTCGCTGGCCTGGGGGGCCGAGCAGATGGCCCGGCGCCAGGTGCTGGTGCGCAGGCTCGAGGCCGTGGAGACGCTGGGCTCCACGACGTTCATCTGCACCGACAAGACCGGGACGCTGACCCGCAACCAGATGACCGTGGTGCAGGCGTGGACGCCGTCGGGCGCGGTGACCGTGCACGGGTCCGGGTACGGCCCGCAGGCCGACCTGTCCTGGTCGGGCCCCACCGCCCGGGACGCCTGCGTGTCCCTCGCGCTGGCCGCGATGCGCTGCTCCACCGGCTACGCCCAGCAGGTGGCCGGGGAGTGGCAGGCGCACGGCGACCCGATGGAGGCGGCGCTCGACGCGTTCGCCCGTCGGCTGGGCATCGACACGGCGGAGGACCGGCGAGGGCACCCGGTCGCGCTGCGGTTCCCCTTCGACCCACGGCTGCGGCGGATGTCGGTGGTCGTCGAGGACGGCGTGGTGGTCAAGGGCGCACCCGACGCCGTCCTCCCGCTGTGCCGGGACGGGGTTGCGGCCCACGGCGACGTGGAGGCCCTCACCGCCCGCGGGCTGCGGGTGCTGGCCATCGCGGCCGCGCCGGTGTCCGGCCGGCTGCCCCGCACACCGGAGGAGGCCGAGCGGGACCTGCACCTGCTGGGCCTGGTCGCGCTGGAGGACCCGCCGCGGGACGGGGTCGCCGAGGCGCTGGCGGCGTGCCGGCGGGCCGGCATCGGCGTGGCGATGGTGACCGGTGACCATCCGGCCACCGCGGCCGCCATCGCCGACGAGGTGGGGCTGCGCAGGCCGGGCGCCCCGGTGCTGTCGGGGAAGGAGCTTCCCGCCAACGAGCGGGTGCTGGCCGCCCTGCTGGACCACGACGGCCTGGTGGTCGCCCGGGTCTCTCCCGAGGACAAGCTCCGGATCGCGAGCGCGCTCCGGTCCCGGGGCCACGTCGTCGCCATGACCGGGGACGGAGTGAACGACGCTCCTGCGCTGCACGAGGCCGACATCGGGGTCGCGATGGGCCGATCGGGCACCGACGTCGCCCGCGAGGCGGCCGACCTGGTGCTCCTCGACGACGCCTTCGCCAGCATCGTGGCCGGGGTCGAGCAGGGCCGGGCGACCTTCGTGAACATCCGCCGGTTCCTGACCTACCACCTGACCGACAACGTCGCCGAGCTGACGCCGTTCGTGGTCTGGGCGCTCTCCGGCGGCCGGTTCCCGCTGGCGCTCGGGGTGCTGCAGATCCTCGCCCTGGACCTCGGCACCGACACCCTCTCGGCGGTCGCGCTGGGTGCGGAGCCACCCGCCCGGCACCTGCTCGACGGCCCACCGGTGCATGGCCGGCTGATGAACCGCACCGTCCTCAGACGCGCGTTCGGGCTGCTCGGCCCGCTGGTGGCGGCGCTCACCATGGCGGCGTTCCTGACCTCGCTGCTGGTGGTGGGCTGGGTGCCCGGGCACGCCTTCCCGACCGGGCCCGACCTGCGCGCGGCGTCGGGCGCGGCGTTCATGACCGTGGTGCTCGCGCAGACCGCCAACGCGTTCGCCTGCCGGAGCTCCACCCGGTGGCCGGGCGCCCTGGGGTGGACCACCAACCGGCTGCTGATCCCCGCCGCCTCCATCGAGCTGGCGTTCTCGCTGGTGATGCTGCTCGTCGCGCCGGTCGCCTTGCTGCTCGGCCAGGCGGCGCCGCCGGCGGCGGGCTGGGCGGTCGCCCTCGGCTCGGCGGTCGCGGTGCTGGCCGTCGACGCGCTGGACAAGGAGGTGCGGGCCCGCAGGCGCAGCGGGGCCGCCGCCGGTTAGGGCGCCCCGACGGCCATCGCGATGCTGGAGGCGACCAGGTGCTCCTTGACCTGCTCGCGCGGACAGCCTGGCCACGGTCGGCACACCGGGCGCGGCCTCCTTCACCAGCATGCCGACCCGGGCCAGCTGCATCCCGCCCAGCCCGGCGGCGTACAGCGTGTTGGCCAGCAGGTGCACGTCGTCGGTGTGGAAGGTGCCCGCCTCCACCCCGGCCTCGATCGCGGCGGCGACCCGCGCGAGACAGGTGGAGATGCCGCGGCCCAGCCGGTACATGGCGCCCTCGCTGATCTCCTCCAGCAGCTCCGGGCCGGGGCGGCGCATCAGAGTCAGCGCGCAGTCGACGAACGCGGGGTACTCCAGGCCGTAGTCGATGTAGGCCTCGGTGAGCCGGCGCAGCCGCTCCAGCGGCGGGCCGCCCGGGTCGTCGGCGGCGGCGAGGCGCTGCTCGAGCTCCTCGAGGTAGCCCACCAGGGTGAGCGCGAACAGCTCCTCCTTGCCGGAGAAGTGCCGGTAGATGATCGCCCGGTTGATCCCGACCGACCGCGCGATGTCCTCGATCTGCGCGTCCCGCACCCCCCGCGCGTCGAACAGGGCGCGGGTGGCGTCGAGGATCTCCTTCTCACGGTGCCGGCGCCGGGCGGCGGCCGCGGTGCGCCGGCCGTCCTGCTTCGGCTCGACGTTCCATTCGGCGGTCATGGGCCGATCCTAGACGGCTGCAACCACAAGTTGCACAGGTCGTACACCCCTTGACAGCGCCGCTGACCCCAGGGTGCTCCCCGCGGCAGCTGCCGCTCGGGGAGCATGGCCTGGTCCGACCTCCCGTTGCTGAAGGTGGCCATCGTTGACCGTGCCGAGCCTGCTTGCGGTGTTCGCTCATCCCGATGACGAGTCGTTGTCGGCGGGCTGACCGGCCATCCTGACCACGTGCACACGCACCGAGTGACCATGCTTGCAGCCCAGGCGGCCGGGCTCGAGCAGCTCTACCCAGGTGCAGGCGCGCCCTGGCATCCGCGCACCCTGTACCTGGCCACGCATCCGCACTCGTCCCTGCAGGCACTCAGGGACGCCATCGGTGCGCGAAAGGCCGTGTACACCGTTCCGGACGAACAAGTCACAGCCACCCTCGATGTCACCCCTTGGCTGGACAAGAAGGTCGCCGCAGTCCTGGCGCATCGCACCGAGGTAGTGCGGGGAGCCCTGCCGGGGCGCATTGCGCGCCTGCCGCCGGACACCCGGGAGAAGCTGCTCTCAACCGAGTGGTACGTCTGGGTCAAGGTGCGATCACGAGGGTCAGGTCCGGGCAGAGCTTGGCGGTCGTGCGGCACCGAGAGGCGTCAGGATTGAACGCGCCGGCGCATCACCCAGCGCCACTTGGCGATCCTTCGGTCGCGCTCGAACCCGAACTCCTCGAAGAGGCTCTCGGGGCCGGTGTGGAAGTAGGCGCCGCGCTGGGGTTCGCGACCCTCGACCTGTTCCGGGTAGGCCTCGACGAGCCCACCGCCGGCCTCCTTGATCGCAGCCAGGGCGGCCGCCACCGCCGCCCGAGCTACTCCTTCGCGACGATGGCCCTTGCCGGTGAAGATGCAGCCGATCCGCCAGTCCGGTAGCTGGGTGAGCTCCTTGTCGTAGGCCTTGGGGTTCTTGATGGTCGGAAGCTCCGCGGGCGGGCCGTACTGGCACCAGCCCACACATTCGTCGCCGACGTAGACCAGCACCTGGTGGACCGTTCCGTTGCGGACGTGCGCGTGCTTGTCCTCGCGGTTCCGGGAGGCTGTGCGGTCCTTGCCGACCCCCTCGGGGTGGAAGCCCATGCACCAGCAGCCACCCCAGACGCCGTTGTTCGCCTCCACGAGCTCGGCGAAGTCGCCCCAGGTGTCAGCATCAAGCGCACGAGTCGCGTAGGCAGGCACCGTCGTCTCGTCGGTCATGCCCCCATCGTCGCAGCCCAACAGCAGCTCGAAGGGCTCATCACGGCGAAACCCGGTTGAGGGCAGGGCGCTGCCACCGCAGGATGGGCCCATGCCCGACTGGCGAGGCGACGAGCCGACCGACCAGGTCATCCACCAACACCCGCTGGCGTACCTGCTGGGGCTGGAGGGTGTGGCACTGATGAGAGCCTTCGCCGGCGAGTACGACCGTGCCTTCACCGAGGCCCGGCTCGCCGACGTGCGCTCGCTCCTCGACCGCGCGGACGAGGTCGGGCCCGGGGTCGACGTGCCTCCGCTGTCCGTCGCCGCCGGCTACGACGGCTGGGCGGTGACGTACGACGGCGAGGACAACGGCTGCTTCCCGATGCGCGACGACGTGCTCACCCCCATGCTCGACCACCTGACGCCGGGGCGCGCACTCGATGCCGCGTGCGGCACCGGTGCGGTGGCGCGGCAGCTGCTCGCCCGGGGCCACGACGTCGTCGGCGTGGACGTCTCCGAGGGCATGCTGGCCCGCGCCCGGAACGCGGTGCCTGGTGCCGTCTTCGTGGCCGGCGACATCACCGACCTGCCGTTGCGAGACGACGGCGTGGACCACGTGGTGTGCAGCTTGGCGTTGGCCCACCTGAGCGACCTCCGGCCGTTCTTCGCCGAGGCGGCACGGGTGATGCGGCCGGGCGGGCACCTGCTCGTGCTCGACACCCGGGGCCACTTCACCGGCTCCACCCGCTACCCCCTGGTCAAGCAAGCGCCGGACGGCCGTGTCGGGCACATCGCCGGGCACAGTCACGGCCTCGGGGACTACCTGCGCGCCGCGCTCCCGCACGGGTACGTCGTCCGCGCCTGCGAGGAGACGTATCGCGAGGCGGACACGGTCGCGCCGGATGAGAGGCCCGAGCCGTTGACCCCCGGCCCACCTGACATCTGGGAGCTGCATCCGTGGGCGAGGGACGCCGCGAACGCCGCCAAGGCCGGCCAGGCGGCGGTCGTCGCGTGGGACCTCGAGCTGCGGCCCGAGGTCTGAACGCGCTGCCGAGTCCCGGACGACTCCTGGAGGGCTCGGCATGGCGGGCCGGGGATGGTTGGCGCTGGCGTCGGCTACTGGTAGGTCCGCACGGTGGCGATCGTGTCGGCCTCGTCGGCGGTCTTGTCGTCGCGGTAGCGCAGCACCCGCGCGAACCGCAGCGCCATCCCTGCCGGGTAGCGCGTCGAGGTCTGGATGCCGTCGAACGCGACCTCGACCACCTGCTCGGGCCGCAGGTGCACCACGTGGCCGGAGCGGGAGGTCTCCAGCTCCAGGAACCGCCCGGTCTGCCAGGCCAGCATCTCGTCGGTCATCCCCTTGAAGGTCTTGCCCAGCATCACGAAGCCGCCCGACTCCGGGTCCCGGGCGCCCAGGTGGATGTTCGACAGCCAGCCCCGGCGCCGGCCGCTGCCCCACTCGACCGCCAGCACGACGAGATCGAGCGTGTGCCGCGGCTTCACCTTCACCCAGGCGGCCCCGCGCCGGCCGGCGTCGTACGGCGCCTCCAGGGACTTGACCACGACGCCCTCGTGGCCGGCCGCGACCAGTTCGCGGAACCAGGCGTCGGCCTGGTCGGGGTCGGCCGTCACGGTGCGCGGCACCAGGTGCTCCGGGCGGACCACTGCCGCCAGCCGGTCCAGCCGGTCACGGCCGGGCAGGTCGAGCACGTCCTCGCCGTCGACGTGCAGCAGGTCGAAGAAGTACGTCGACAGCGGCACCCGGTCGCGCAGCGTGGCCACGTCGAGCCGGGACGCCGTACGCGCACCGGTCTCCTGGAACGGGCGGGGCCGGCCGTCCGGGCCCAGCGCGATCGCCTCGCCGTCGAGCACCAGCGCCTTGGCGGACAACGCCCCGACCGCCTCGACCACCTCCGGGACCCGGTCGGTGATCTCGTCGAGGCTGCGGGTGAACACCCGCACCTGGGCGCCGTCCTTGTGCACCTGGACGCGGATGCCGTCGAGCTTGCAGTCGACCGCGACCGGCCCGCCGTCGGGCGCCGCCTTGGCGAACGCCCCGGTGACGTCGGTCGCGGTGGAGGCCAGCATCGGCCGCAGCGGCCGCCCGAGCTCGAGCCCGAAGAGCTCCAGCCCCGTGGCGCCGGAGCCGAGCGCGGCGAGTGCCACCTCGGTCGTCGAGCCCGCCATCATCGCCGCCCGGCGGACGGTGGCGGGCGGGACGTCCGCGGCCACCGCGACCGCCTCCAGCATCAGCCCGTCCAGCGCGCCCTGGCGCAGCTCGCCGGTGACCAGCCCGCGCAGGTAGTCCTGCTCGTCCCCGGTCGCCCGTGCGAACAGGTCCTCGACCAGCGCGGACCGGCGGGCCTGCGACCCGGCACCGCTGACCGCGCTGATCTCCTCGAACACGTCGTGCACCTGCCCGACCTGCAGCGAGGGCTCGGCGGCGGGGTCCGGCAGCGAGCGCAGCGACCGCCAGCCCAGGCCGGTGCGGCGCTGACGCAGCACGCCGGACAGGTAGGACGTGGCGGTCTCGACCTCGTCGGGACCGGCAGCCCGCAGCGCGGACGCGAGCGCGGCGACCTTCGCGGTGCGGGAGCGGGTCGCCCGCACGGACAGGGAGGCGGACACGAGGTCGTTGAGCAGCACTCGACCATTCTGGCCCGGCCCACCCACAAGTAGCCTGACCCGGTGAGCATCGGAGGGGTCTGCGCGGCCGAGCGGGTGTGGCGCCCGGCGTGGCCCTGCCCGGTGGGACAGGTGCTGTCGATCCTGCGCAAGGGGCCGGCGGACCCGACGTACCGCACCGACCCCGACGGCACGATCTGGCGGGGCATCCGGACCCCCGAGGGCACCGCCACGCTGCGCCTGTCGCCCCGTCCGTACGACGGGGAGGTGCACGCCACGGCGTGGGGCGCCGGCGCCGACTGGACGCTCGACCGGGTGCCGGCGATGTGCGGCGCCGACGACGACCCGGCCGGCTTCGCCCCGGAGCACCCGGTGCTCGCCCGGGCCCTCCGGCAGCATCCGCACTGGCGGGTCGGGCGCACCGGCCTGGTGATGGAGGCGCTGGTGCCCGCGATCATCGAGCAGAGGGTGACCGGCCAGGAGGCCTACGCCGGGTTCCGCAGGCTGGTCCACCGCTTCGGCGAGCGGGCCCCGGGCGGGGGAGCGGAGCGCGGGGTGTGGGTGCAGCCGGCCCCCGAGCGGATCCGCGCCATCCCGTCCTGGGAGTGGCTCAGGATGCACGTCGACCCGGCCCGGTCCCGCGCCGTCGTCCTGGCCGCCCAGCGGGCCGCCGCGCTGGAGCGGACCGTCGGCCTGCCGGGCGAGCAGGTCGACCGCCGGCTGCAGAGCCTGCCCGGTATCGGCGTGTGGACCTCGGCCGAGGTGCGCTTCCGGGCGCACGGGGACGCCGACGCGGTCAGCTTCGGCGACTACCACATCGCCAAGGACGTCGGCTGGGCGCTGACCGGCGAGGAGGCCGACGACGACGGGCTTGCCGCGCTGCTGGAGCCGTACCGCCCGCACCGCTTCCGGGTGCAGCGTCTGGTCGAGCTCGCCGGGCTGCGCCGACCCCGGCGGGGCCCGCGGATGGCGCCCCGGACCCACCTGCCGCGCTGAGGCGCGCCCCGAGGCCCGTTACTGTACGGCGTATGTCACCCGCGTTTACCTCGGTGCTCCAGCTGGCCGACCTGCCGGCCGAGGAGGTGGACCGGTTCTTCGCCGCGGAGGACCCCGAGCGGATCGTCGCCCTGGTCGACGCGGCCTCCGACGAGGAGCTCCGGCCGCTGGTGGCGCTGGCGCACGTCCGGGACGCCGCGGTGCACCACGTGCTGCACCGGCTGGGGGAGTTCGCGATCCCGGACCGGCTCGCGCGGGTCAACGGGGTGGTCGAGTTCGTGGTCGACGTACCCCGGGCGGAGCCGGAGCGGCACGCCCTGGTGTTCGACGGGCACACCGTCGCGGTCCTCGAGGGCGACGTGGCGGAGCCGGACGTGACCATCGAGACCGGGGTCCTGGACTTCGTCCGCCTGGTCTCCGGCGGCAGGAACGCCGCGCTGCTGCTGCTCGGCGACCGGTTGCGGGTCCGCGGCGACGAGGCGCTCGCGCTCGCCGTCGGCGGGGTGTTCCAGGTGCCGGGGAAGCCGGGCGTGGCGGTGGATCCCGCCGAGGTGGACCCCGACCAGGTGGCCCTGGTCCTCGCGGGCGTCAAGGACGCCCACCTCGAACGGCTGATGAGCGGCGGGTTCCGCGCGGTGGTGCTGGAGCAGGTCTTCGCCCGGTTCCCGGAGTTCCTCGACCAGCGCAAGGCGGCCGGCAAGACGTTGAGCGTCGGCTTCACGGTCACCGGCCGCCCGGACGGCGGGGCGGACCGGTACGTGGTGCGGGTGGTGGACGGTGCCTGCCGGGTGGAGCCGGACGGGGACGGCCGCGACGCGACGATCACCGTGTCCGGCGGGAACTTCCTGAAGCTGGTCACCGGTCACCTCAACCCGGTGACGGGCGTGATGCGCGGGGCGCTCAAGGTGCGCGGCGACGTCGCGAAGGCGCTGGCGCTGCACAAGCTGATGCGGATCCCCGGGCGCTCCTGAGCCCAAGGCCCCGGACGGGCTCTGGACGAGCCACCACCGCGCGGGCAGGATCGGGTCCAGAACGGGCACCCGAGGACAGGAGACAGCGAACGATGCGCAGCACCATGCAGGACTTCCCGCTCACGATCGGCGCGATCCTCCGGCACGGCACGGCCGTGCACCCGCACTCCGAGGTGGTCACCGCCACGGCCGACGGGACACGTTCCACCAGCTACGCCGAGCTGGGGCGTCGGGTTGCCCGGCTGGCCAACGGGCTGCGGGCCCTCGGGATCGACGGGGACCAGCGGGTGGCGACGTTCCAGTGGAACAACGTCGAGCACCTCGAGGCCTACTTCGCGGTGCCGTCGATGGGGGCGGTGCTGCACACCCTGAACATCCGGCTGTTCCCCGAGCAGCTGACCTACGTCGCGAACCACGCCGAGGACCAGGTGGTCATCGTCGACGACTCGCTGGTGGACCTGCTCGCGAAGGTGCTGCCCACGTTCGAGACCGTGCGGCACGTGCTGGTGGCCGGGCCGGACGCGGCCCGGGCGAACCTGGCAGCGCTCGAGGGCGGCGGCCGGACGGTGCGGCTGTACGAGGACCTGCTGGCGGACCAGCCGGACACCTTCGACTGGCCCGCCCTCGACGAGCTCGACGCCGCGGCGATGTGCTACACCAGCGGCACCACGGGCAACCCGAAGGGCGTCGTGTACAGCCACCGGTCGGCCTACCTGCACTCGATGGCCTCCGGGCTGTCGATCGCCGCCGGCATCTCGTTCTACGACCGGGTGCTGCCGATCGTGCCGATGTTCCACGCCAACGCGTGGGGGCTGGCCTACGCCACGGTGATGACCGGCGGCTCGCTGCTGATGCCGGACCGCTGGCTCCAGGCGGAGCCGCTGTGCCGCTTCATGCAGCAGGCCCGCCCCACCGTGAGCGGGGCGGTGCCGACGGTGTGGAACGACGTGCTCGGCTACCTCGAGGACCACGACGTCGACCTGTCCTCGCTCAAGCTGGTGCTCTGCGGCGGCTCCGCGGTGCCGATCTCGCTGCAGAAGGCGCTGGGCGAGAAGCACGGCATCGAGATGATCCAGGCGTGGGGGATGACCGAGACCTCGCCGGTGGCCTCCGTGGCGCGTCCGCCGCTGGGCGTGGCGGGCGACGAGCTGTGGCGGTACCGCGGCACGCAGGGGCGGGTGCTGCCCGGCATCGAGGCACGCATCGTCGGCGACCAGGGCGGCCCGCTGCCCAACGACGGCGAGGCGGTCGGTGAGCTCGAGGTCCGCGGTCCCTGGGTCACCGGGAGCTACTACAAGGACGACGACCCGGGGAAGTTCCACGACGGCTGGCTGCGCACCGGCGACGTCGGGATGCTCGACGAGCAGGGGTACATCACCCTGACCGACCGTGCCAAGGACGTGATCAAGTCCGGTGGCGAGTGGATCTCCTCGGTCGACCTGGAGAACGCGCTGATGGGGCACCCGGACGTGCTCGAGGCCGCGGTCGTGGGCATCCCCGACGAGAAGTGGCAGGAGCGGCCGCTGGCCTCGGTCGTGCTGCGGGAGGGCGCCTCGGTCACCCCCGGGGAGCTGCGTGACTACCTGGGTCGGACGTTCGCCAAGTGGCAGCTCCCCGACGCCTGGTCGTTCATCGAGGCGGTGCCGCGCACCTCGGTGGGCAAGTTCGACAAGAAGGTGATCCGCCGCTGGTACGGCGACGGGGAGCTCGACGTGGTCCAGTCACGCGACTGAACCGTCCGGCTCGCCCGCACCGTCCTCGGCGAGCTCCGTCACGTTGATGTCGAACTGGTGCAGCAGGCCGGCGTCGCGCTCGGGGTCGACGTGCTTGGGCAGCGCCGTCTCCGCCTGGAGTGCCCGGTCGTGCTCGCCGGCGGCCCGCAGCCTCGCGGTGACGGCCTCCTTGTCGAGATGCACGCGCTGTCCCTCCCTGGTCTCGGTGGTCTCCCTCACCGAAGGGATACCCCGATCGGACCCCGGTCATGCCCGGCGGGGTGTTGCGTGGAACCGCGGGCGCGCCGCGAGCGTCCCAGGCATACTGCGGGGGCGGACGAACGGGGGGCGGCATGCGGACGGTGCGACGGGCGAGGACCGCCCTGGCTCTGGTGGCGACGACCGCCCTGCTGGGAGCCTGCGGCGACCACGTCGCGCCTCCCCGGCCGCGGGCGCACGCGGCGCCGAGCCTCACGGTCGTGGACGCGAGTCCGCACGGGCGCCCGGGCGTGCTGGACCCCGGTCACCCGGCCCGCGACCTCGAGGAACGGGTGCGCAGTGCGGTCGAGGTCCGGCTGACCTTCGACCTGCACGCCGCGCCGCCGGCGGCCACCGGACCGTCGTACCTCCTCGAGCAAGCCGGTGACGGCGACCGGCGCACCGGGGCGCTGGCGGCAGCCCTCCGGCTGGCCGGGCACGAGGCCGCGGTGGGCGACCCCGTGGGCCCCTACGTCGCCGGCCGGGGGCGACGCACCTTCGTCGACGGGGACCGCGCCCTCGTGGTCGGTCCCGGTCCGGGCACGCCGTGGGCGTACACCCGCGACGGGGTGCGGTGCATGGACCTGGACGTGTCCGAGGCCGCCAACCTCGCCTCGTGCCTGCCGATGGCCGAGGACGACCAGGGGCCGGGGGACCGGCGCTCCACCCCGCTGACCGCCGGCGCGGCCAGGCGGGCCGCCGCACCGGTGCTCGCCGCCGCGGGGGCAACCGCGGCCGCGGCGGAGGTGACCGCCGGGTGGGGCACCTCGGTGGTGAGCGTCAGCCCGACGGTCGGTGGCCTGCCGACGTCGGGGATGGCGACCGCGGTCGTGGTCGACGCGCACGGCGTGCTGGCCGCGGGCGGCTGGCTGGGCGTGGTTACCCGCGGGCCGGACTACCCGGTGCTCGGTGCCGGCGACGTGGTCGCGCTCTGGCGCGGTCCGTACGTGACCCCATCGTGCCAGTCGCCCCCACCACCGGGGGCGTCCCTGCCCGAGGAGTGCGGTCGTCCCGAGGTCGTGGTCGACACCGCGGTCCTGGGGCTGGAGCGCTGGTCGGTGGACGGGGTCCCCGCCCTGGTGCCCGCCTGGCTCTACTCCAGCCGCGCCAGGGCCTGGCGGTCGGCCGTGCCGGCGGTCACCCAGGCGCACCTCACGCCGGGGATGCTCCCGGGCGCACCGGTCACAGCAGCGGACGCAGCGGCGCCAGCACCAGCTCGGTGAACTTCTTGTGCACGCCCCGGGCGGCCCAGGTCTGGGCGGTCAGCTCGACGGACTCGGACAGGTCGGTCTCGAAGATCCGCTCCATCTGCCGCGCGAACGTGGGGTCCACGAACTCGACGTTGATCTCGTAGTTGCCGGTCATCGACAGGCGGTCGATGTTGGCGGTGCCGACGGTGGACCAGCGGCCGTCGATCGTGGAGGTCTTCGCGTGCACCATCGCCCCGGTGAACCGGAAGATCCGCACGCCGGAGGCGAGCAGCTCCCCGTAGTAGCCGCGGGACAGCCAGTCCGCGACGACGTGGTTGGAGACCGCGGGCACCAGTACCCGGACGTCCACGCCCCGCCGGGCCGCGGCCTTGAGCGCCTCGACGAAGTCGGAGTCGGGGATGAAGTAGGCGTGGGTCATCCAGATGCGCCGCGACGCACGGTTCATCGCCTCGAGATACATCGCCCGGATCGGGAACATCCACTGGCGGGGCAGGTTGCGGTGCACCCGGATCCGGGGCTCCCAGTCGGAGGCCGCCTCCAGGAGCAGCGGCCGGGTCCCGTGCCGGGGCCGGCGGTTGAGGTTCCAGAAGTCGGCGAAGGCGCGGGCCAGGTCCGAGACCCCGGGCCCGGTGATCCGCACGTGCGTGTCGCGCCACTCGGTGGCGTAGGCGGTGCCGATGTTGTAGCCGCCGACGAACCCGACCGCGTCGTCGACGACCAGGATCTTGCGGTGGTCGCGCCCGTAG
This sequence comes from uncultured Actinomycetota bacterium, assembly GCA_963728775.1. Taxonomy (GTDB): domain Bacteria; phylum Actinomycetota; class Actinomycetes; order Propionibacteriales; family Nocardioidaceae; genus Nocardioides_B. Next base: position 312,435 of record CAVSLP010000012.1, on the reverse strand, counting down.
CGGCGGACGTCGAAGAACCGCAGACCGGCGTTGTAGACGGGGTAGCCGAGCACCCGCAGCCGGGGACCGAACCGCTTGAACAGCGGGGAGACGACCAGGTTGGCGAACGAGTCGTAGATCGCGTAGACCTCGACGCCGCGGCCGGCGGCCCGGGACAGCGCCCGCTTGAACTGCTCGCCGACCTCGTCGCCCTTCCAGATGTAGGTCTCGAACAGGATCAGCCGCTCCGCCGACTCGATGGCGGCCAGCATGTCGTCGTACAGGTCCTGGCCGTAGGTGTAGGCGGTGACCCGGCTGTCGCCGATCGGGATCTCCGCCGGCGGGGTGGTGGGGAAGGGCCCGGGCTTCCGGCCGCGCCGGCGGTAGGAGTCCACCAGGGTGAGGATCAGCGCGAGCAGCACCTGGAACCCGAAGACCCCGAGCAGCACGCGCCGGACGACGGCGGATACCCGGGCCGGGACCTGAGTGAACCGGCTGCGTCGATCGCTCACGGACCCAATCTAGCCAGAAACCCCCGCCACACCCGGCACATGGGTCACTCCGTCGCTCCGGGACTGTCGGCACCACCCCGTAGGCTCGCTGCCATGAGACCCGTCACCGATCTGCAGCGCAGCGTCGCTCCGTTCAAGGTCGTCTCTGACTTCCAGCCGTCCGGCGACCAGCCGACGGCGATCGCCGACATCGAGCGCCGGATCACCGCGGGGGAGAAGGACGTGGTGCTGCTCGGGGCCACCGGCACCGGCAAGACCGCGACGATCGCCTGGGCCGTGGAGAAGCTGCAGCGCCCGACGCTGGTGATGCAGCCGAACAAGACGCTGGCCGCGCAGTTCGCCAACGAGCTGCGGCAGCTGCTGCCCGACAACGCGGTCGAGTACTTCGTCTCCTACTACGACTACTACCAGCCCGAGGCCTACGTCCCGCAGACCGACACCTACATCGAGAAGGACTCCTCGATCAACGAGGAGGTCGAGCGGCTGCGGCACTCGGCCACCAACTCGCTGCTCACCCGCCGCGACGTGATCGTGGTGTCCACGGTCTCCTGCATCTACGGCCTCGGCACCCCCCAGGAGTACGTCGACCGGATGGTCCGCCTCGAGGTCGGCAAGGAGTGGGACCGCGACCAGCTGCTCCGCAGGCTCGTGGAGATCCAGTACACCCGCAACGACATGGCGTTCACCCGCGGCACGTTCCGGGTCCGCGGTGACACCCTCGAGGTGTTCCCGGTCTACGAGGAGCTCGCGATCCGGATCGAGTTCTTCGGCGACGAGATCGAGCGGCTGATGACGCTGCACCCGGTCACCGGCGAGGTGGTCACCGAGGACACCGAGCTGCACATCTTTCCCGCGACGCACTACGTCGCCGGCCCGGAGCGGATGGAGCGCGCGATCAAGGGCATCGAGCTCGAGCTCGAGGACCAGCTGGCCGCGTTCGAGAAGCAGGGCAAGCTGCTCGAGGCGCAACGGCTGCGGATGCGGACGACGTACGACGTCGAGATGATGCGCCAGGTCGGCTCCTGCTCCGGCATCGAGAACTACTCGATGCACATCGACGGCCGGCAGCGGGGCTCGGCGCCGAACTGCCTGCTCGACTACTTCCCCGAGGACTTCCTGCTCGTCGTCGACGAGTCGCACGTCGCGGTGCCGCAGATCGGCGGCATGTACGAAGGCGACATGTCCCGCAAGCGCAACCTGGTCGACCACGGCTTCCGGCTGCCCAGCGCGATGGACAACCGGCCGCTGCGCTGGGAGGAGTTCCTGGAGCGGATCGGGCAGACCATCTACCTGTCCGCGACCCCCGGCGACTACGAGCTCAGCAGAGTTGCCGGCCCCGACGGGTTGCCGCAGGTCGTGGAGCAGATCATCCGGCCGACCGGGCTGGTCGACCCGGAGGTGATCGTCAGGGCGACCAAGGGCCAGATCGACGACCTGATCCACGAGATCCGCACCCGGGTCGAGCGCAACGAGCGGGTGCTGGTCACCACGCTGACCAAGAAGATGTCCGAGGACCTCACCGACTACCTGCTCGAGGCGGACGTCCGCACCCGCTACCTGCACAGCGAGGTGGACACGCTGCGCCGGATCGAGCTGCTCCGCGAGCTCCGGCTCGGGCAGTACGACGTGCTGGTCGGCATCAACCTGCTGCGTGAGGGCCTCGACCTGCCCGAGGTGTCCCTGGTGGCGATCCTCGACGCCGACAAGGAGGGCTTCCTGCGCTCCGACAAGTCGCTGATCCAGACCATCGGCCGGGCGGCCCGCAACGTCTCGGGCCAGGTGGTGATGTACGCCGACAAGATCACCCCCTCGATGGAGAAGGCGATCGACGAGACCAACCGCAGGCGTGAGAAGCAGGTCGCGTTCAACACCGCCAACGGCGTCGACCCGCAGCCGCTGCGCAAGAAGATCGCCGACATCACCGAGATGCTCGCCCGCGAGGACGAGGACACCGAGGAGCTGCTCGCCACCTCCGGGCGCGGTGGTGGCTCCATCGGGTCCGGGCGACAGCAGTCCCGCGGAAAGTCCCCGGTGCCCGGGCTGTCCTCGAAGGAGGTCGGCAAGCACGCCGCCGAGCTGGCCGGGATGCCCAGCCAGGACCTGGCCGAGCTGGTCCAGGCGCTCACCGACCAGATGCACACCGCCGCGGCGGAGCTGCAGTTCGAGCTCGCCGCCCGGTTGCGTGACGAGATCTCGGAGCTCAAGAAGGAGCTGCGCCAGATGGTCGAGGCGGGGGCCCGGTGAGCCGGGCCGGCCGGTGACGCCCGAGGAGCTGCTCGCCCACTGCCTGGGCAAGCCGGGCGCGTGGGCCGACAACCCGTGGGACCACGACCACCCGGTGGTCAAGGTTGGTCCCGAGGAGAAGGGGAAGATCTTCGCCTTCCTGGGCGACGGAGGGGTCGGGGTCAAGGCAGGCGCCGATCGTGAGCAGGCCGACGAGTGGCTGCTGCGCTACCCCGACGACGCGGCTGTGATGGCCTACATCGGACGGGCCGGGTGGAACGACCTGGCCTTCGGCGGCGCGATCCCCGACGACGAGATCCGCGACGCGGTCGACACCTCCTACGACCTGGTGGTGAGCAGGTTGCCGCGCAAGCACCGGCCGCCGGGCTGGGACGCCGGTTAGTCGGCCCCGTACTCGAAGCCGGCCGCGGTCAGGGCCCATGCTCACGTGCCCGGTCACCGGGCCGGGACCCGCCCACCGCCGCGGCTCGCGAGAGCCCGCGCAAGCGCCGGGGCGACCAGCAGCATCGCGAACACCCGGATCACCTGGACCGCGAGCACGTACGTGACGTCGGAGCCGCTGTCGGCAGCGGTCGCGAGGACCGCGAACAGGCCGCCGGGGGTGGTGGCGAGATACGCCGTCAACCGGTCCACGCCGGTGACCGCGGACAGCAGCAGCCCGAGCCCGGCGCAACCGGCGATCACCAGCGCCATCAACAGCAGCACCAGGGGGAGCAGGCGGGCGATGCTGCGCAGGCTGGCGCGGGTGAAGCGCAGCCCGACCCGGAGGCCGACCAGCGCATAGCCCACTCCCTGTGCGGCCGGCGGCACGTCCACCGCACCCAGCAGCCCGCTGGCCGAGAGCGCGACGGCGATCAGCATCGGGCCGAGCAGCGCCATCGCGGGCGCTCGCACCACGCCGGTGAGCAGCATGCCGGCACCGACCGCCAGCGCCACGAACGCCAGGTCCGGGCCCAGCCGGGTGCGGGTGGCCTGCAGCGTGCCGACCCCGGTCGCCGGGTGGAAGAACAGCGCGGTCACCAGCGGCATGGCGAGCAGGACCAGGAGCACCCGCAGGTACTGCACCACGGTCACCACCCGGTCGTCGGCGCCGAGCTCGCGCGCCAGCGCCACGATCCCGGAGGCACCGCCTGCGATCATCGCGAACACGCCGGTGGTCGGCGAGACGTCCCGGCGCAGCGCCAGCAGGCGCCCCGCCAGCAGGCTGATCGCGAGCGTGGCCACGGTGACCAGCAGCACCGACGGCCAGTCGGTGCCGAGCCGGGCCAGGGTGGGCAGCTTCACCAGCGCCCCGATGGTGACGCCGACGAGCGCCTGGCCGAGCCGGAACAGCCACGGCGGCATCTCCGCCGGGTGCCGGGTGGTCAGCGCGTGCACCATGCCGCCGAGCAGGGCGCCGAACAGCACCGGGGAGGGCACCCCGACCGCGGCGAAACCGGCGCCGGCCGCAGCCCCGACGGCCAGCACCGCCGCCCACGACCGCGTCTGACGGGTGGTGCGGGTGGGGACGGTCACCCGTCCCAGCCTAGGAGGTGGGCACGGATTAGCCCGGGCGACCTGGAGTCTGGGACTATGGTGGGACGTGGAGGGGAGTATTCCTTCGCAGCTGCGTCGTCATCACGGTCGCCGGTCCCTCGCGGGACCGGTCCCGGCACAGCTGGTCCGTTTCCCGCGGATGGAAGAGACCTCCGGAGTCAGACACCCCGAGGCAGGTGCCGCGCACCCTGCCCGCCGAGAGCACTCCGGAGGAGCCGGTCATGGACGTCCCCACCTGGGTCTGGTGGACCACGGTCACCGTCACCAGCGCGCTGCTGGTGTTCGACGTCGTCGTCATCGGTCGCCGCCCGCACGAGCCGTCGCTCCGGGAGGTCTCGGTGGCGCTCGGTGCCTACGTCGGACTGGCCGTGGGGTTCGGCGTGGGGGTCTGGGTGCTGGCCGGCCACCAGTACGGGACCGAGTTCTTCGCCGGCTGGCTGACCGAGTACTCGCTCTCGGTGGACAACCTGTTCATCTTCATCATCATCATGGCGAAGTTCGCCGTCCCCCGGCGGCTCCAGCAGTCCGCCCTGCTGATCGGGATCGTGCTCGCGCTGGTGATGCGCGGCATCTTCATCGGCGTCGGCGCCGCCGCGATCAACCAGTTCAGCTGGATCTTCTACCTCTTCGGCCTGTTCCTGGTCTACACGGCCGTCAAGCTGGCCCGGGGAGGATCAACCGACGACGACGAGTACCGCGAGAACCGGCTGATCAGGTGGGTCGAGAGGGCGTTCCCGGCCACCAAGGAGTACGACGGGGCGAAGCTGTGGGTCCGGGAGAACGGCAAGCGGCTGATCACGCCGATGTTCATCGTGGTCCTGGCCCTGGGGATGACCGACCTGCTGTTCGCCCTGGACTCCATCCCCGCGATCTACGGGCTCACCGACGAGCCCTACCTGGTGCTCACCGCGAACATCTTCGCGCTGATGGGCCTGCGGCAGCTGTACTTCCTGATCGGTGGGCTGCTCCGCCGGCTGGTCTACCTGAGCTACGGGCTCGCCTTCCTGCTCGGCTTCATCGGAGTGAAGCTGGTGCTGCACGCCCTGCACGAGAACGAGCTGCCGTTCATCAACGGCGGCCAGCACGTCGACTGGGCCCCGGACATCCCCATCCTGGTCTCCCTGGGCGTCATCGTGGGCACGCTGCTGGTCACCACGGTGGCCAGCCTGGCGGCCTCCCGGAACCTGTCCCGCGAGGAGCTCGAGGCGCGCACCGGCCTGTGACGAGTCAGCGGGAGTGGCGCGGGAACTGGTCGGCGTCCGGCTTCCGGACCCGGCCGGCGGCGACCAGGGTCTCCCGGCGCTCGGTCGTCATCGGGGTCTCCTCGACGGAGCCGCCGCCCTCCGGCGCGTGCAGCATCCACCGGGTCCCGTCGGAGGCCACCGGGGCGGTCACGAAGCCCACGTGGGTGACCCGTCCGTCGGGGCGGGCGAAGAAGTACAGGTCCCCGGGTTCCACCTCGGCGAGGTTCACCGGGTCGACCTTCTCGAAGACGGCCTGGTCGCTCGCGTCCCGGGGCAGCAGCACGCCGACGGCCCGGTGCACCAGGTACACCAGTCCGGAGCAGTCCAGACCCCAGGAGCTGGTCCCGCCCCAGATGTAGCGAAGGCCGAGGAACTGCCGGGCCAGGTCCAGCACGTCGTCGGGCCCGTACAGCGGCTGCTGCGCCTTGTGCGTCAGCCGTACGTCGGCCAGGGGGACCGTGCCCACGCGGTCGCCGGGCAGCAGCACCCGCGCGTCGGTGTCGGTCACGCCGTCCACCCAGAGCCCGGTGCCGAAGGACAGCGCGACCGGGCCGTCCTCGGTCCGGCAGGTGCTCCGCGCGCGCAGCACGAACGCGGCCGCGCCCTGGTGGCGCGGCACCTGGGTGCCCAGGTGGGCCCGGCGCAGCCAGCCGACGTAGCCCTCCCGGCACTCCTGGTCCGCCTGGCCGTTCGGCTGCAGCAGCGCGGCCGCCCGCACCCAGTCGCCGCGGTCCTCGAGCACGTGGACGGCCTCGCCGAGCAGCAGCTGGGTGAGCGTGCGCCCGACGAGCTCGGTCGTCGACACACCGGACGACCAGCCGTCGAGGTCGGGTTCGTCCAGCACGGCCGCCGCGTCGACCTCGCGCGGAGCCCCCGGGGAGGTCCACATCGTGGTGACCGGGACCCGGACCTCCAGCACGCCGGGGCTGCCGTAGAGCGGGTGCACGCCGGGGCTCACGCGAGCTCCTCGATGCCGAGCCCGGGGGAGTCGGGGAGGACCACCCCGGCGCCGTCGTAGTGCATCCCACCGCGTACCGGAGCCGACGCGGCCCACCACGCCGCGTCGAGGTCGCTGGTCAGCTCGGTGCCGTGGGCGGCGACCAGGCTGGCCGCCGCGCCGACGCCGATGTGCGTCTCCATCATCGACCCGACGACCGTGCCGACCCCCTCGGCGCGGGCCAGCTCGAGCAGCGTGCGCGCCGCCGAGAGCCCGCCGCACTTCGCGAGCTTCACGTTGACCAGGTCGGCCGCGCGCCGCCGGATCACCTCGACGAGGTCGTGGACGCCGTACACCGCCTCGTCGGCCATCACCGGGGTGCGCACCCGGTCGGTGACCCAGGCCAGGCCGTCGAGGTCCGCCGCGGCCACCGGCTGCTCGACGAGCTCGACGCCGAGGCCGGCGTCCTCCAGCGCCGAGACCACGCGGACGGCCTCGCGGGCGCTCCAGCCCTGGTTCGCGTCGAGCCGGATCGCGACGTCGTCGCCGACCGCGGCCCGGACCGCGCGCACCCGGTCGACGTCGGTGGCGGCGTCGATGCCCACCTTCATCTTCAGGACCGTGAAGCCCTCGAGGGTGCGCTCCAGGGCGGCGCCGGCGAGCGTGTCGGCGTCGCCGGCGGCCAGGGTCACGTCGGTCGGCACCCGGCGCGCGGACCCGCCGAGGAACACCGGCAGGCTGACCCCGCGGCGGCGGGCGGCCAGGTCGTGCAGGGCGACGTCGACGGCGGCCTTGGCCCCGGTGTTGGCCGCCACGGCACCGGCGACCGCGCGGCAGGTGCGCACCAGGTCGTCGGCGTCCCGCCCGACCACGGCCGCCCGGAGCGGTCCGGTGACGCAGGCCTCGGCCCCGGCGAGGGACTCGCCGGTCACCTGCCAGACCTGGGGTGCCTCGCCCCAGCCGGTGACGCCGTCGCTGTCGGTCACTCGGACCACCACGGTGTCGGTGGTGGTGGTGCGTCGCAGCGCGGTCACGAAGGGGGTGTGCAGCGGGGTGGTCAGCCGGGTCGCGGTGACGGTCTCGATCGTGCTCACCGCGGCCACCACTCCCAGGCCAGCCGGCTGACGTCCGCGATCAGCGCGGCCGCGACCGGCTGGGGCACGTCGACGGTGGTGAGCACCGCCAGCACGTAGGGGGGCCGGTCCTCGGGGCGCACCAGCGCGACGTCGTGGGTGAGCCCGTCGACCCAGCCGGTCTTGTTCGCCACCCGGGTGCCAGCCGGCACCGCGGACGGGATCATGTCCCGGTGCTCCTGGGCGGCGAGCACGTCCTCGACCTCGGCGCACGTCGCCGGTCCCGCGAGGGTGCCGGAGGCGACGCCGGCCAGCACCCGGGCCAGGTCCTCCCCGGTGACCAGGTTGTTCATCCCCGCCTCCCGGGCGGCGTGGTCCTCGATGCCGCGGGGCAGCACCGTCGCGCCGGAGCAGCCCGCGTCGGTGAGCACGTCGGCCACCGCCCCGGCCCCGACGTGCTCGAGGAGCAGGTTCGTCGCAAGGTTGCCGGACTTCACCGTCGCGTGCCGGGCAAGCACACGCAGCGGGCACCTGGTGCCGATCCGGGCCCAGGTCTCGTCGTCCTGGTCCTCCGCCTGGTCGACGGAGAACGGGGCGCCGTCGAGGGCCGACCGGAAGTCGTTGTGCACCTCGACCTCCGCGTCCAGGTCCAGGTCCCCGCCCTCGTGCCGGCGGTAGGCCGCCACCAGCAGCGGCAGCTTCATCGTGCTGGCCGCGTAGTGCACGGCGTCCGCGGCGCGGGCGTACGCCGGGGAGCCGTCCGCCGATCCCAGCCACACCGAGACGGTGGCCTCCTCCGGGTGGTCGAGGTCGTCGAGGAGCAGCCGGACGCGGCTCTCGACACCGTCGGCGAACGCGCGGACCGGGGGCGTGGTGGCGTGCATGACGCACAGGGTATCGGCGCCCCCAGGTAGCCTCACGCATGATGTTTGCCGTGCCGTCTCGACGGCTGGGGGCGGGTGCTGGTCAGCGGGCCGCCCCATCCCGTAAAGTAGAACACGTTGCAGTCGGCGGCCGTCCAGTGGAAGTGGGTTCACCATGGCGCGAGGCGGACGCGGCGCGGTCCGGATGGACGAGCACGAGGTCGCGGCGTTCCTCGACGGCGAGCTGAAGCTGCAGGTGGCGACGGTCAACCCCGACGGCAGCCCGCACCTGACCACGCTGTTCTACGTGCTGCACGAGGGGCGCGTGGCGTTCTGGACCTACGCCAGCTCGCAGAAGATCAAGAACCTGGAGCGCGACCCCCGGATCAGCTGCCTGGTCGAGAGCGGCGAGGACTACTTCGAGCTGCGCGGGGTCTCGATCACCGGCGCTGCCGAGCTGGTGCGCGAGGAGCACCGGATCCGCGAGATCGGCACCGCCGTCGCCGGCCGGATGGTCCACGGCGCCGATCTCGGCGAGATCGGCGCGGCGGAGGTGGAGCGGCAGGTGCGCAAGCGGGTCGGCGTGGTGGTGACCCCGGGCAGGGTCGCGAGCTGGGACCACCGCAAGATGACCAACCCGGCCTGAGAGGACAGGGAGACCGACATGCGAGTCAAGGCCGACTTCGACCTGTGCGAGTCCAACGGGGTCTGCGTGGGCATCGCCCCCGAGACCTTCGAGCTGGACGACGACGACTACCTGCAGGTGCTCGACGATCGGGTCACGCCCGGGAACGAGCAGCAGGTCGAGCAGGCGGTGGCCTCGTGTCCCAAGGCCGCCCTGAGCATCGAGAACGAGTGAGGTCGAGCATGCAGAGCCCCGATGCGTTGTCCCTGGACGGTCGTGTGGCCGTGGTCACCGGCGCAGGGGCCGGTCTCGGCAGGGCCGAGGCGGCCGCGCTGGCCGCGGCCGGCGCGCACGTCGTGCTCAACGACCTGCCCGGTGCCGCGGACGAGACCGCCGAGCAGATCCGCGACGCCGGCGGCCGGGCCACGGTGGTGCCGGGCGACGTGGGGGAGCGGTCCACCGCGGACGCCCTGCTGCGGGCCAGCGCCGAGGAGCTCGGCCGGCTGGACATCGTGGTGAACAACGCCGGGGTGCTGCGCGACAAGATGCTGTTCAACATGACCGACGAGGACTGGGACCTGGTCCTCAGGGTGCACCTGCGTGGGCACTTCCTGCTCTCCCGCAACGCCGCCAGTCACTGGCGGCAGCTGTCCAAGGCGACGGGTGAGCAGGTCTACGGCCGGGTGGTCAACACCGCCTCCGAGGCGTTCCTGGTCGGCTCGCCCGGCCAGCCGAACTACGCCGCCGCCAAGGGCGGGATCACCGCGCTGACACTGTCCACGGCCCGCGGCCTGGGCCGGATGGGCGTGCGGGCCAATGCGATCTGCCCCCGTGCCCGCACCGCGATGACCGCCGACGTCTTCGGGACCGACGAGTCGGGCAAGGCCGTGGACCCCTACGCACCCGAGCACGTGGCGCCCCTGGTCGCCTACCTCGCCTCCCCGGCCGCCGACCGGGTGAACGGCCAGGTGTTCGTCGTGTACGGCGGCATGGTGGCCCTGCTCGGGGCTCCGGTCGTGGAGCAGCGGTTCGACTCCAGCGGTGACGTGTTCGACCTGCCGGACCTCGACAAGCAGGTCGGCTCCTACTTCGAGGACCGTGACCCGGCGCGCTGCTTCGCCGCCGACAGCGTGATGAACATCGACGGCCGACCGCTCGGCTGACGCCCCGGCGGCAGCAGCACTTCGAGAGACGCGGCAGCAGCACTTCGAGAGACAAGGACAGCGGACCATGGGTCGACTCAGCGGCAAGGTTGCGATCGTCACCGGCGGGGCAAACGGGCAGGGCGCGGCGATCGCGCGCGGTTTCGTGGCCGAGGGCGCGAGGGTGGTGATCGCCGACGTGGCCACCGAGCCGGGGGAGCTGCTGGCCAAGGAGCTCGGGGACGACGCCGTCTTCCAGCGCCTCGACGTCACCAGCGAGGACGACTGGGCGGCCGCGGTGGCCGAGGCCCGGGCCCGCTTCGGGCCGGTGAACGTGCTGGTCAACAACGCCGGCATCCTGCTGTTCTCGGAGCTGACCGAGACCTCGCTGGAGGACTACGAGCGGGTGATCCGGGTCAACCAGGTCGGCACGTTCCTCGGGATGAGGTCCGTGGTCGCCTCCATGGAGGAGGCCGGCGGCGGGTCGATCGTGAACTCGTCATCGATCGAGGGCCTCGGCGGGATGCCGTTCCTGGTCGCCTACTCCTCGAGCAAGTTCGCGATCCGCGGGATGACCAAGGCGGTCGCCATGGAGCTCGGACCCAAGGGCATCCGGGTCAACTCGGTGCACCCCGGCATGATCGACACCGGGATGACCCGGGTGCACGGCGGGGACGCGGCGATGGAGTGGGGCGGCCAGAAGGTCGCGCTGAAGCGGGTCGGCTCGCCGGCGGACGTCGTCGGCCTCTACCTGTTCCTGGCCAGCGACGAGTCCGGCTACTGCACGGGTGGCGAGTACACCGTCGACGGCGGTGCGACCGCCACCCATGCGTTCGGCGGCTGACCGGCGCCGGCTCAGGCCGGGTGCGCCGCGCTCCGCCTGCGGAGCGCGATCACGGTGCCCGCGCCACCCACGAGGACGACCGCGACGGTCACGCCGAGCACGATCTGTCCGGTGTCCGAACCGCCGCTGTCGGTGGTCGGGACCGGCTGCGACGTCGGCGAGTAGCTGCCGATGTCGTTACGGGATGCCCCGAGGTCGACCGGTGCCGCGTGCGCCGCCGGCGCGAACGCGATGAGCGAGGCGCCGGCAAGGACGCCGGCTGCCGCTCCGAGTGATTTCCTGGCGTGGTCCATGGCATGCTCCCTGGGGGTCTGCTGGCGACGCCGGGCGCGCCGCTCGGTGCCAGTCTGTGCGCGGCCGACAGGGGCGACATCCGGGTCCGCCCCTCAGATCCCGTGCTCTCGGCCCCCTTAGCCGGACCGCGGCGCCGCGTAGCCTGAGGCTCAGCGCAGCAGCAGGTGGACCGCCACGTCCATCGACTTCGACACGTCGCTGGCCGACGCGCGTCCGGTGACCCACTGCACCAGGCTCGCCAGCCAGACGTCGCCGATCACCTTGGTGATCGCGATGTCGTCCTCGGTCGGCTCCGGGGTCTCGGTCTGCGAGGGGTCCTTCATCGCGGACATCAACATCCGGGTCACGTGCATGCCGACCACGTGGATCTCGTTGGCGACCGAGGCGTCGGCGAACATGAACGCCCGGGTGAGGGCCTCGGTGAGGTTCGGGTCGCGCTGCAGGCTGCGGGTGGTCCGTCCGAGGACGTACATCACGCGGTCGGCCGGGGTGTCGCCCGGGATGGGCTTGCGGTCGAACGTCTCGCGGGCCACCTCGAACTGCTGGGCGAGCGCCGAGACGAGCAGGTGGATCTTCGAGGGGAAGTAGCGGTAGAGCGTGCCCAGCGCCACGTCGGCGCGCTCGGCGACGGCCCGCATCTGCATCTGCTCGAAGCCGCCCTTGGAGGCCAGGGCGATGGCCGCATCGAGGATGCGCTTGCGGCGCTCGCGCTGGGCGGCCGAGCCCAGGTCCTCGTAGGTCAGTGAGTTCATGCTGCTCATGGAGGTGCTCCCATTCCCTTTCACCGCAGCTGTCTCGTCCCCGTGCTGCGGGATCGAGGGTGGTGACACACCCCGTAGGCTATCACCGCGATCCTGCATAATAGAAACACGTTCCAGTCCCTCGGTGGGCTGTGTCGAGTCTGTCGGAGGTCTGTGTGCGTATCGCTCTGCTGTCCTATCGCAGCAAGCCGCACTGCGGTGGTCAGGGAGTGTACGTGCGCCATCTCAGCCGCGAGCTGGTGGCACTCGGGCACCAGGTCGAGGTGTTCTCCGGCCAGCCCTACCCGGTCCTGGACGCCGGGGTCCGGCTCACCAAGGTCCCCAGCCTCGACCTCTACCGGGACCCGGACCCCTTCCGCACCCCCCGGCCCCGAGAGATCCGGGACGTCATCGACGTGCTCGAGGTCGCCACCATGTGGACCGCCGGGTTCCCCGAGCCACGCACGTTCAGCAAGCGGGCGGCGCGGCTGCTCAAGGAGCGGCTGTCCGACTTCGACGTCGTCCACGACAACCAGACGCTGGGCTACGGCATGCTCGACCTCGAGCGCGCCGGCCTGCCGCTGGTCACCACCATCCACCACCCGATCACCTTCGACCGACGCGTGGACCTGGCGGCCGCGAGGAGCATCCGGAAGAAGATCACGTTGCGCAGGTGGTACGGGTTCCTGAGGATGCAGGGCAGGGTCGCGCGACGGCTGCGCAGGATCCTCACCGTCTCCGAGAGCTCCGCCCGCGACATCGCCACCGACTTCGCGGTCGACCCGGCCCGGATCCAGGTCGTCCCGCTCGGGGTCGACGAGGTGTTCCGGCCCCCGAGCCTGCCGCGGGTGCCCGGACGCATCGTTGCGATGGCCAGCGCGGACACCCCGTTGAAGGGGATCGCGACGCTGCTCGAGGCGTTCGCCAAGCTGCGCACCGAGCGCGACGTGGAGCTGCTGCTGATCTCCCGGCCCAAGCCGGGCGGCCGCACCGAGCGGCTCATCGAGCGGCTGGCGATCTCGGACTCGGTGCGCTTCGTGAACGGCATCTCCGACGCGGAGCTGGCCGCCACGGTCGGCTCGGCCGAGATCGCCTGCGTGCCGTCGCTCTACGAGGGGTTCTCGTTGCCCACGGTGGAGGCGATGGCCTGCGAGACGCCGCTGGTGGCGAGCCGCGCCGGCGCCATCCCCGAGGTGGTCGGTCCGGACGGGGTGTGCGCCGACCTGGTCACGCCCGGTGACGTGGGCGAGCTGGTGCACGCCCTGGACCGGCTGCTCGACGACCCCGAGCGGCGGACCCGGATGGGCGCCGCCGGCAGGCAGCGCGCGCTGAGCGAGTTCAGCTGGCGGGCGGTGGCCGAGGCCACCGCCGCCGTGTACGCCGACGCGATCGCCGACACACCACCGAGAAGTGAGGACGACCATTGCTGACCGTTGACTTCGACCGCCTCGGGTTCGCCGCCGGCGAGCGGGTGCTCGACATGGGTTGCGGTGCCGGGCGGCACGCCTTCGAGATGTTCCGGCTGGGCGGCGACGTGGTCGCCTTCGACCAGGACGGCGACGAGCTCGCCGGAGTGCTGGAGATCTTCGGGGCCATGCGCGAGGCCAACGAGGTCCCGGCGGGCGCGGAGGCCGACATCAAGCAGGGCGACGCGCTCGCGCTCCCGTTCGCCGACGGGGAGTTCGACCGGATCGTCGCCGCGGAGGTGCTCGAGCACATCCCGGCCGACGTGGACGCGATCGCCGAGCTGGCCCGGGTGCTCCGTCCGGGCGGCAGCATCGCGGTGACCGTGCCGCGCTGGCTGCCGGAGAAGGTCTGCTGGGCGCTGTCCGACGCGTACCACGAGGTCGAGGGTGGACACGTCCGGATCTACACCCGCGAGGAGCTGGTCGGGAAGCTCGAGAGCGCCGGGCTGGTCCTCGAGGGCAGGGACCACGTGCACGGCCTGCACGCGCCCTACTGGTGGATCAAGTGCGCGGTCGGGGTGAACCGGGACCGGCACCCGCTGGTGCGTGCCTACCACCGGCTGCTGGTCTGGGACATCATGAAGAACCCGCTGGCCACCCGTCTTGCCGAGCGCGCGCTCAACCCGCTGATCGGCAAGAGCATGGTGCTCTACCTGCGCAAGCCCGAGGTGGCCTGATGGCCTACGAGCTCCCTGCGCTGCCGGGCCTGGTCGGCGTCCATGACGTGGCCGCGACGGCCGCCTCCATCGCCGCCGTGCAGGAGGCGGACGGCGCGATCCCCTGGGCCAGCGGCGACCTCACGGACGTCTGGAACCACGTCGAGGCGGCGATGGCGCTGCTGGTCGGCGGCGAGGTCGAGGCCGCCGAACGGGCGTACGACTGGTGCCTGCGCACGCAGCGAGACGACGGCTCGTGGCCGATGCACGTCAAGCAGGGCGTCGTCGTGGACGCCAGTGCGGAGACCAACATGTCGGCCTACCTCGCCGTCGGCGTCTGGCACCACTGGCTGGTGCGGCGCGACCACGCGTTCGTGCGACGCTGCTGGGACGCCGTACGCCGGGGCCTGGACTTCGTGGTGGGCCTGCAGCTGCCGTTCGGCGGGATCGCCTGGGCCAGCGATGCCGACGGCCGGGTCGGCGCGGAGGCGCTGCTCGCGGGCAGCTCGAGCATCTACCAGGCGCTGCGCGCCGGGGTGGCGCTCTCCGAGCTGGTGGACGACGCGCAGCCCGGGTGGGAGCTGGCCGCGGGCCGGCTCGGCCACGCGCTGCAGGAGCACCGCGACCTGTTCGCGGACAAGTCCAGCTACTCGATGGACTGGTACTACCCGATCCTTGGGGGAGCGGTGCGGGGCGAGGCGGCCTTCGCGCTGCTGGAGACCCGCTGGGACGAGTTCGTGGTGCCGCCACTGGGGATCCGCTGCGTGGACACCAACCCGTGGGTGACCGGCGCCGAGACCTGCGAGCTCGCGCTGGCGCTCGACACGGTCGGCGACCGCGAGCGCGCGCTCGGGCTGCTGCGCGACATGCAGCACCTGCGCCACGAGGACGGCAGCTACTGGACCGGGTACGTCTACCCCGACGACGAGTTCTGGCCGGTCGAGCAGACCACCTACACCTCCGCGGCGGTGGTGCTCGCGGTGGACGCGCTGTCGACCACCACCCCCGGGGCGGACATCTTCCGCGGCGGCTCGCTGCCCTCGGCGTTCCCGGTGATGGGGCTCGACTGCGGCTGCGGGGACCTGGCCACGTCCCGGCCCGTGGGGTGACGGCTCAACGGACCGGTTCGCCGGCGTCGCCGCCCACCCGGGTGAGCACGCGCATCGACCCGAGTGCCTCGTCCTCGACGAAGTCGCCGCTCTCGAGCGCACGCAGGTAGATCCGGTACGGCGGCCGGCCGCCGTCCTCGGGGTTCGGGAACACGTCGTGGATCACCAGGCTGGCGCCGCGCGACACCCACCGGCCCCAGCCCGTGTAGTCGTTGCCCGCGTGCTCGTCGGTGTGCCCGCCGTCGATGAACAGCAGCGACAGCGGGGTGCGCCACAGCCCCGAGACCGTCGTGGACCGACCCACCACCGCGACGACCTCCTCGGTGAGCCCGGCATCCTTGAGGGTGTGCCGGAACGTCGGCAGCGTGTCGAGCTGGCCGAACTCCGGGTCCGCGAGCGCGGCGTCGTGGTACTCCCAGCCGACCTGGTTCTCCTCGGACCCGCGGTGGTGGTCCACGGTGAACACGGTGCCCCCGGTCGCCCGCGCGGCGGCGCCGAGGTAGATCGCGGACTTCCCGCAGTACGTGCCGACCTCCAGGCCCGGTCCGTCGGCGAGGCGTGCGAGCGCGGTGCGGTAGAGCAGCTGCCCCTCCTCCTCGGGCATGAAGCCCTTGGCGGCGCGGGCCTTGCGGAGCAGGTCCTCGGGCATGCCGGTCATCGTCGGGCGGTCCTCTCGGGGGCAGGCGCACGGTGGCTGGGGCGATCGTATCCGTGGCATGATTGAAACACGTTCTAGATTTCGAGGAGACGTCGTGCCGCTAGGAATCACCGACGACCAGCGCGCCCTTGCCGGGTCGCTCGCGGACTGGGCCCGCGACACCGGCACGACCACGCTGGTGCGGGGTGCCGAGACGGCCGGGCCCGGAGTCTTCGCCGACGCCTGGAAGCAGCTCGGCCGGCTCGGGGTCGTCTCGATCGCGGTGCCGGAGGAGCTCGGCGGGTCCGGCGGCGGGTTCCTCGACCTGGCGTGCGCGCTCGAGGCCTGCGCCCACGCCCTGGTGCCCGGCCCGCTGCTCTCCACCGCGCTGGCCGCCACGGTGCTCGCCGAGCACGGTGAGCAGCCCGGGGTCGCCGAGCTGCTGCCGCGGCTGTGCGACGGCAGCGCCGCCGTGGCCGTGAGCCTGCGGCCCGCCGACCTGGTCGTGGAGGGGCAGCGGCTGAGCGGGCAGCTGCCGGTCGCCGCCGGTGCCGGTGTCTCGTCGCACCTCCTGGTCGGCGCCAGCTCGGGTTCCTGGTTCCTGGTCGACAGCTCCGCGCCCGGTGTGACGGTGCAGCCGGCCCCTGCGGTGGACCTCTCCCGCGGCGCCGGATCCGTGCACCTGGACGCCGTACCCGTGACCGTGGTGCCGGTCGAGACCGCGCGGGTGCGCGCGACGGCCACCGTGCTCGCGGCGGCCGAGGCGGCCGGCCTGGCGCGCTGGTGCCTGGAGACCGCGGTCGCCCACGCGAAGATGCGCGAGCAGTTCGGCAGGCCGATCGGCTCCTTCCAGGCGGTCAAGCACCTCTGCGCCCGGATGCTGGAGGTCGCCGAGTCCGCCACCGCGGTGGCCTGGGACGCGGCCGTGGCGTACGACGACGGGCCGGACCAGCTCGCGCTGGCGGCTGCCGTCGCCGGGTCGGTCGCGCTGGACGCCGCCGTGACGAACGCGCAGGACTGCATCCAGGTGCTCGGGGGGATCGGGTTCACCTGGGAGCACGACGCGCACCTGTACCTGCGCCGGGCGATGACCACCCGGCTGCTGCTCGGCGGCTCCGACCGGTCCCGGGCCGAGCTCGCGGACGCGGCGCTGGCGGGTAGGCGCCGGTCGACCCACCTGGACCTCGGGGGCCGGGACGAGCGGGTCCGCGCCGAGGTGCGCGCCCTGCTCGCCCGTGTCATGCGGCGGGCTCCGGCGGACCGCCGCGAGGCGCTCGCCGACGCCGGGCTGGTGGCGCCGCACTGGCCGGCGCCGCACGGCCGCGACGCGGGGCCGGTCGAGCAGCTCGTCATCGACGAGGAGCTGGCGGCGGCCGGCATCGAGCGACCCGAGCTGGGCATCGGGGCGTGGGCGCTGCCGACCATCCTCGAGCACGGCGACGACGCGCAGCGGGACCGGTTCGTCGGGCCGACCCTGCGCGGGCGGCTCACCTGGTGTCAGCTGTTCAGCGAGCCGGGGGCCGGGTCCGACCTGGCCGCGCTCCGGACCCGCGCGGTGCGCGTCGACGGCGGCTGGCGGCTGACCGGCCAGAAGGTGTGGACCTCGCTCGCGCGCGAGGCCGACTGGGCGATCTGCCTGGCCCGCACGAACCCGGACGCGCCCCGACACCGCGGCATCACCTACTTCCTGGTGCCCATGGACGCCGACGGGATCGACGTACGCCCGCTGCGGGAGCTGACCGGGGAGGCGGTGTTCAACGAGGTGTTCCTCGACGACGTGCTCGTCCCGGACGACTGCGTGGTCGGGCAGGTCGACGGCGGCTGGCCGCTGGCGCGCACCACGCTGGCCAACGAGCGGGTGGCGATGGTCGGCCGGTCGCTGGGGACCGGTGTGGAGCGCGCCCTGGCCGCCGCGTCCGGCAGCGTCGCCGCGGCTGGCGGTGCCGTCTCGGGCGCGCTGCGGCTGCGGCTCGGCGACGCCGTCGCGCAGGCGGCGACGGTCAAGGCGCTCGGGCGCCGAGCCACGTTGCGCTCGATCGCCGGCCGGGGGCCCGGTGCCGAGTCCAGCGTGCAGAAGCTCGTCGGGGTGCGCCAGCGCCAGGACGCCGCCGAGCTGGCGCTCGAGGTGCTGGGGGAGGAGGCCCTGCTCGGCGGCGAGGCGGCGGCGGAGGCGTGGCACGAGGCGCTGCTGACCAGGTGCCTGAGCATCGCCGGGGGTACGACGCAGGTGCTACGCAACGTCGCGGCGGAGCGGATCCTGGGGCTACCGCGCGGCTGACCCGGCGGCGACCCACTCGTCGTAGGTGAAGCGGAGGAACCGGTCCACGCCGCGGACCACGTGGGCGCTGCGGATCGACGGGAACACGTCGAAGGCGTGCTGGGTCCCCGGCAGCTCCGCGTAGGCGACCGGCTGCCGGGAGACCTGGCGCAGTGCCCGCACGAAGTGCCGGGCCTGGTCCACCTCGACGAGCGAGTCGTGGCTGCCGTGGATCACGAAGAACGGGGGTGCCTCGGGCCCGACCCGCAGCAGCGGCGAGGCGCGCTCGAAGTCCGCGCGGTCGCGGTCCGGGTGCTTGAACAGCACCCGCGGGCCGAGGAAGCGGTCACGCATCTGCCGCGCCCGCTTGGAGCCGGTCGCGCCGGCGAAGTCGTAGACGCCGTAGTGCGGCACCGCCGCCTGCAGGGTGGTGTCGGCGTCCTCGAAGCCGGGCTGGTACTCCGGGTCGTCGGCCGTGAGCGCCGCGAGGGCGCTCAGGTGTCCGCCCGCCGAGCCGCCGGTGACGGCCACGAACCCTGGCTCGCCGCCGTACTCGTGGATCTGCTGCCGGATCCAGGCGATCGCCCGCTTCACGTCGACCAGCTGGGCCGGGAAGGCGTCCCGGGGGCTGAGCCGGTAGTTGATGGCCACGCAGACCCACCCCCGGGCGGCCATGTGCAGCATCAACGGGATGCCCTGCTGGTCCTTGCTGCCGACCGTCCAGCCGCCGCCGTGGACCTGCAGCAGCACGGGTGCGTTCTTCAGGTCGGCGTCGCGCTGGCGGTAGACGTCGAGGAGCCCGCGCCGCCCGGCGTCGGAGTAGCGGATGTCCTTGAGCACCTCCACCTCGGGGTCGCGCATCCGGAACGGCAGCACCAGCTGGCCGAGCGGGGTCGCGAGGTCCAGGTCGGTGTAGGTGGCGCTGAGCCGCTCGAGGTAGTCCCCGCCGAGCGCCTCGGCCAGGGCCCGGTCGACGTGCCGTTTGGCGCCCTCGGCCTGCACGATCAGCGCGCCCAGACCCAGCCCGCCGGCTGCCGCGAGGCCGAGGGCCCGGCGGTCCGGGCGCGGGCGCGTCAGCTCCCGGAGCGCGTCCGCCGCGGTCAGGGTGAGCAGGTGGGGCGCGAGCTCGCTGGTCAACCAGCCGCCGAACATCGTGGGGAGGCCGGCCCAGTAGCCGGGGACCGGGCGCAGCGCGTTGGCGGTGAGCGCGGCGGTGACGATCTGACGGCGGAGGTAGTTGCCCGGCATGTCGCCCAGGATAGCCAGCGGGCTAGAACGTGTTGCAGAGGGCTGCGTCACAGAATAGAACGTGTTTCAGAACCCGGGTAGGATCCGGCCATGGAACGACTCAGCGGGCTCGACGCCAGCTTCCTGTACCTCGAGACGTCTGCGCAGCTGATGCACGTGTGCGGCGTGGTGGTGGTGGACCCGGAGACGATGCCGGAGGGCTACTCCTTCGCGGCCATGAAGGCGGCGCTCGGCGAGCGGGTGGCCGCGATCCCGAGCTTCCGGCGGAGGCTGCGGAAGGTGCCGCTGCACCTCGACCACCCGATCTGGGTCGACGACCAGGACTTCGACATCGACCGGCACGTGCACCGCGTCGCGCTGCCCGCGCCCGGAGGTGACCAGGAGCTCGCGGAGATCTGCGGGCACCTCGCGGGCATCCCGCTCGACCGGTCCCGGCCGCTGTGGGAGATGTGGGTGATCGAGGGGCTGGCCGACGGAAAGGTCGCGGTGTTCTCCAAGATGCACCACGCCACCGTCGACGGTGTCTCGGGCGCGAACATGATCTCGCACCTGTGCAGCCTCGAGCCGGGCGCTCCGGCGCCGGCGCCGGAGCGGCGCCCGGCTGGGAGGGACCCCGGTGAGCTCGAGCTGGTCGCGCGGGGGTTGCTGGCCAACGTCACCAGGCCGCTGGGACTGGTCCGTCTGGTCGCGCCCTCCACCAACCTGGTCGCCAAGACGATCGGCCGGGCCCGTGAGGGCACCGCGATGGCCGCTCCCTTCACCGCACCGCGGACGTCGTTCAACGGCACCATCACCGGGCACCGGTCGGTGGCGTTCGCCGACATGCCGCTGGAGACGATCAAGGAGATCAAGAACGCCACCAGGACCACGGTCAACGACGTGGTCCTCGCGGTCAGCGGAGGCGCGCTGCGCCGCTACCTCGAGGCGCGCGACGAGCTCCCGGACACCTCGCTGGTGGCCACGGTGCCGGTCTCGGTGCACGGCACCTCGAAGCGGTCCGGAGGCAGCAACAAGGTGTCCGCGCTGTTCTCCAGGCTCGGCACCGACGTCGAGGACCCGCTCGAGCGTCTGCGAGCACTGGCGTCCGGCAACCGCAACGCCAAGGAGCACCACAAGGCGATCGACGCCGACACCCTGCAGGAGTGGGCCGAGTTCGCGGCGCCGCGGACCTTCGGGCTCGCCGTGCGTCTCTACTCGAACTGGCGGTTGCCGGAGCGGCACCCCGTGGTGCACAACCTGGTCATCTCGAACGTCCCCGGTCCGCCGGTCCCGCTGTACTTCATGGGCGCCAAGATCGACGCGCTGTACCCGCTGGGGCCGGTCTTCCACGGCGCCGGACTGAACATCACGGTGATGTCCAACAACGGGCAGGTGCACGTCGGGCTGATCGCCTGCCGGGAGCTGATGCCGAAGGTGGCCGAGCTCGCCGCGCTGTTCCCCGACGAGCTCGGCGCCCTGCACAAGGCCGCCACCGGCTGACCCGCCGGCTCAGGCGGCGCGGTCCCGTGCCCGGGCCGCGGTGGTCGCCAGCGCCTCGAGCAGGCCGGGCAGGAAGACGCGGTCCTGCAGCACGCACGCCGCGTGTCCCGCCTCGACCTCGTGCACGGTGGTGGCCGGGATCCGCAGCGCCAGCGCCCGCTGACGGTCGGGCGGGATGACCCGGTCCCTGCGCGTGACCAGCACGGCGGTCGGCGCGTCGATCCTGGGCAGCCAGGGGGTCGAGTGGTGTCGGCCGAGCGCGGCCACCGCCTGGCCGACGGCCCACGGCGAGGTGCTTCGGAACTCGGCGAGCGCCCAGTCGTGGAAGTCGCTCGGCGCCAGGTCCAGGCCGCGGGCGGCGCTGCGGGTGGCCGCCTCCAGCGTGCGGAACCGGGAGATCCTCCGCAGGGCGGTCATCGCGAGCTCCATGCCCTCGTGGAACGCGCGCTCGGACGGGGTGGACCGGAACCGGTCGGTGCTGGCGCACAGCACCAGCCCGGCCACCAGGTCGGGGTGCTGGCGCCATACGCGCTGGGCGATGATCGACCCCATCGAGTAGCCGGCCACGAGCACGTGGTCCAGCCCGAGCTCGGAGGCCAGTGCGGCGACGTCGTCGGCGCAGTCGCGCAGCGAGAAGCTCTCGGACGCGATGCCCTGGCCGTGCCAGCGCTGGTCGAAGGTCACCACTCGGTAGCGCCGGGACAGCGGCTCGATGACGGGGTACCAGGTCAACATGCCGGTGCAGCCCACCGCGTGCAGCAGCAGCACGGTCGGTGCCCCGGGCGGCCCGGGGACGTCGGTGACGTACGTCGACCCGCGACCCGGCAGCTCGACGGTGCGTCCGGGCGGGATCGGCGCCTCGGGCATGGCCACGACGCGGCGCAGCCACGCGCGCGGCGTGGGCAGGGTCATCGCAGTCCTCCGGGTCGTGGTGGCGAACGCCTCCGACGCTAGAGTAGAACCTGTTCCAATTCTACCCCCGATCTCGCGGCGCTCGTCCTCTATTCGGGGGACGGTACCCGCCCATGCCGTACCGGTATCCCTTGTTCGTCCGGTCCCGTGCCGCTCAGTGCGCCGAAGCAGGGGACTAGAGGCCCTGTCGCGACCGGTAACGGGGCGAGAGGCTGATGCCGTCGTCCACGTCACCGGGATGAGGCCGGAAATGAACCTACTGTGCCGCCTCGGTATCCACTCATACGTGCACCAACCACTGCCCAACCAACGCCCTGGAGACGTCGCCGAAAAGGTGGTGTGTCGTCGTTGCGGTAGGCATTTCCGAGACTTCCTCGCTCTGGACCAGTCAACGTTGTGGGGCGACAAGAGTGGCATCACCGTGGGCGAGTTGAGGGCCGCCATCGACGGAGTGCCGGACGATGTTGAGGTGGAGGTTGGGTCGGACGCCCTCCTCGACGGCGGGTGGGCGGGAGCCGACTCCGCCTACCTGACAACGAAGAGGATCGCGCTGGCCACCGACAGCCCAGAAACCGTCCCCGTCTTCCGGATCGCGGGATGGGAACACACGAAGGGCGTTGGCTATACGCCGGGGATCGGGACCTGATGCGATGAGCGACAGTTTCCGCTCAGAGGGCGCGCTCGAACCACACCTGGTCCAGGAGCGGAATGCCGTCGACCTCGAGTCCGGCTGGGTAGCCGTTCATCGGGGTGAACACGTCCTGGACGACGCGGGTCATCCGGAAGCCACAGCGTTGATAGAAGCGCAGGTTGCCGACGTCTGCGGCGCCTGTCGCCAGGATCAGCCGGCGCGCCCCTGCCGCGCGTGCCTCGTCGACGGCCCGCTCCAGCAACGCCCGACCCGCACCCCTGCCTCGCTGGGACTTGACCACCGCAGTGTTGGTGACCTCCCAGACATCCTCCTCGCGTGGCACCGCCTGGAGATGGCCGATCACCTCGCCGCCACCCACGCGGGCAATCCACAGCCAACCAAGGTCGATGTAGGCGTTCAGGAGTTCTTCGGAGTCATCGGCCTCACGAAACGACCAGTCCAGGTCGCGGTGCGACCCGGTGTACTGCTCGATGGTGATGTCCATGAATCTCCTCTCGCACGGCATCGGACAGAACGACGCTATACGCGATTCTGAGGATGGAGCGGCGCGCTCGCTCACCTGCGTCCGCCGGCCGGCTACCAAGAACCCCATCGCGCTCTCGTGCCGCGTTGCGTTTGTTCGGTGACCGGCGATCTCCTGTCACCCGGTGGGCACTACTGGCAGGGTGCTGTCCCGTGATTGACGATGCTGCCAAGGCCAACCTGTACAACTACCTGAAGCACGAGCGCGAGGCGGTGCTTGCCAAGCTCGACGGGCTGTCCGAGTACGACGTCCGTCGCCCGCTGACCGTCACCGGGACCAACCTGCTGGGCCTGGTCAAGCACCTGGCGACCTGGGAGGCCAGGTACCTCGGCGAGGTCTTCGACCGTCCCTTTCCTGAACCCCTGCCTCGGTGGGACGTCGAAGCCGAGCGACTCGCCGACATGTGGGCGACCGAACGCGAGTCCCGCAGCGACATCATCGACCGCTACCGACGGGTGTGGGAGCACAGCGACGCGACGGTGCGGCCCTCACCCTCGATGCCACAGGCCGCGTGGCCTGGTGGCAGGACGCCGAGGTGCCCCTGTTCAACATCCTCGTCCACCTGCTCGCCGAGACCAGTCGGCACGCCGGCCACGCCGACATCCTGCGCGAAGCACTCGACGGAGCAGTGGGAACCGACGCGGAGGACATGGCCGAGGACCGGCACGACCCCGCCTTCTGGGCGGAGCGACGCGAGGAGATCGAGGCGGCCGCCAGGTCAGCCAGCTGATCGTTTCAGGTGTGGGCAGCGGCGAGGAAGGTGCGCGGCCCGTCCGAGGGTCTCTAGGCGCGCCCCCGCCATTGCGCCCGCCTGGGGTCGATCTCGACTGTGGTCAACTCGGGCCCGGGAGCATGCGACTCGCGGCCGGCCGGACCTCGAACGCGTGCCGCTGCATCGCGCGGACCAGGGCGCGGCATCCCTCGGGCCACGCCGCGGAGTGCAGGACACAGCAAAGAGCAGGTCAGCGACACGCTCGGGGTGGGTCGCAGCGACCTCGAGCGCCACCCGTCCACCAAGGGAGGAGCCGAGTGGTGCCATGCTTCTTGCATGGCCGGACAGCCGGGTCGGGCACACCTCACACCTTCCACCGACTTCGGGCCATGCCGTCGGTGGCTTCTGGGCGAGCCCTCATCCTCTCCATGCTGGTGTTGCTCGTCTTCGACGTGATCGGCGGCTTCATCGGCGTCGCCTCGGGCGTCAACACGTGGGACGAGGCGTGGGGCTTCGATACCGAATCCACAGTGCCGCTGCCGGTCGGGGTGGCGCAACTCGTCCTGGCCTGGTTGGCCGCACGCAACGTGCGGCCTCCGGTCGGCCGGATCGCGGCTGTCCTCCTCAGCACGTTCTGCCTGCTCAGCTTGATCTTTAGCTTGTTCGACGGTGACCTCATCAACAACGTCGCGTCGGCCGGGTTGATCTCATGGGGGGTCGTCTGGGGCGCCGTCCTGCTGTTGGTCACCGCCGCTGTCGGTCTGCTCGCCGCAGCCCGCGCCTAGCCAGCTTCATCAGCTTCGCTGACGGCCCGTTCGGCCAGCCCATGCGAGAGCTGGCTTCACGTCAACGACCACGCCCTGATCAGCCGCGCACAGTGCGAGCACGGTCATGCCGCCTATGTCGCTCGCATGACGAGCACCTTCAGCTTCACGCCTCGTCGGCCACCTGAGTGGGACATCTAGCGCTTCATGCGCGGCGACAGGTCGACACAGCCGTGATCACCCTGGAACGCAACCGGCACACGTTCGCGTGGAAGTGTGCTGATGTAGGCGCCGACGCGCTGAGACGGCGGCTCAGCGCGTCGTCAGTCACGCTGGGAGGCCTGCTCAACACCTGGCGGGGGGAGGAGCTCTCATTTCCAGCAGAGGCTCGCGTCGCCAGTTCCGGCGCCGTTCGACCAACGTGACCTCGAGAGCGACTGGAAGACTGGCCCTGGAGTACGGCGGGCGACGACACCCCCGATGCGCTGCGTGCGCTCTGGTCGACACTGTGCACCGCTCCCGCGAGCCCTGCCGAGGCGCTGTCCCGCGGTGGCCTGGAGCAGACGATCCCAAACGGGATGAGCCTGCGCCGTTGCTAGCACAGACGAGGAGTACGCCCTCACACCGCACGCTGACCTGCTCCACAGCAAGTCGACGCTACGGAAAGCGCTCCGCAGACTTCCCCTGCCCTAGCAGACCGTCACCCATATCCTGGCACCACCCAAGGACTGTCGGCGGGGCCGGCTAATGTCGAACACATGTTCGATGCAGAGGTCGGAGCAGCCGCCGACGGCGTGACCGCGGCGGCCCTGACCGCGCCCGCGATCCGGGACCTCGCCGCCGGCCTGGCGGCGGTGGACCGGCAGGTCGACGACGCCGAGCGCATCGACCAGATCCGGGCCCTCGAGGAGCTCAAGGCCGCAGCCGCGGCAGCGCAGGCGCGCGCTTCCGCCGACCTCGACGCCTCCCAGCGCGAGCGGCACGCCGCCGCGGGGATCCGCTCCGCCGACCGGGGGAAAGGGGTCGCGGCCCAGGTCGCGCTGGCCCGCCGCGAGTCCCCGGTCCGCGGTGGACAGCACCTGGGCCTCGCCAAGGCGCTCGTGCACGAGATGCCACATACCATGCGCGCGTTGAGCACCGGCCGGCTCAGCGAGTGGCGGGCGACCCTGCTGGTCCGCGAGACCAGCTGCCTGAGCCGCCAGGACCGGGGGCGCGTGGACAGTCTGCTGGCCGCCGCTCCGGAGCGCCTCGAGGGGTGGGGCGACAAGCGGCTGGTCGCCGAGGCCAGGAAGCTCGCCTACCGGCTGGACCCCGAAGCGGCGGTGCGCCGGGCCCGCAAGGCCGCGGCCGAGCGTCGGGTCACCTGCCGGCCCGCCCCGGACACGATGGCCTACCTCACCGCCCTGCTCCCCGTCGCCGACGCGGTCGCGGCCTACGCGGCCCTCCGCAAGGACGCGGACCTGCACCGGGGCGACGGCGACACGCGGACCCGGGATCAGGTGATGGCGGACAGCCTGGTCGAACGCCTCACCGGTCGCGCCGCGGGCAAGCCCGCCGCCGTCGAGGTCCAGCTGGTGATGACCGACCGGAGCCTGCTCGGCGGCTCGACCGAACCCGCACACCTGTCCGGCTACGGCCCGGTGCCGCCCGACTGGGCTCGCGACCTCGTCGCCGCGGTGGACGGAGCCGCCGGCGTGTGGATCCGGCGCCTGTTCGGCTCGCCACGCAGCGGTGAGCTTGTCGCGATGGACTCCCGCAGCAGGCTCTTCCCCACCGGCCTGCGGCGGTTCCTGAGGGCGCGTGACGGCGACACCTGCCGCACGCCCTGGTGCGACGCCCCGATCCGGCACTCCGACCATGTCGTCCCGCACGACGCCGCGGGCCCGACGAGCGCGGGCAACGGGCAAGGCCTGTGCGAGCAGTGCAACCACACCAAGCAGGCGCCCGGCTGGCGGGCCAGACCCAGGCCCGGACCCCGGCACCCGGTCGAGGTGACCACCCCGACCGGCCACACCTACGACTCGACCGCACCGCCGCTCCCGGGAGCCGTCGCAGCACCACCGAGTCGGCTCGAGGCGCACTTCACCGAGCTGCTGCTCAGCGCCTGAGCGGGCGCCACTCCATGCGGACTGTGCGGGCCTGACGAGAGTCGTCCCGCAGGGCGTTGCGCATGGGTACCAGCTGACCCACTTCGCGCATCCCGAGCCCCTCGTAGACGCGACGCGGTGTGGGTACCCGTTGTCGCCGCGGGGCCCCACGACGGCTTCCCTGACGCCGAGCTGCTGCGCCGCGCAGAGCATCTCGGCGCACAGGGCCCGCGCGAGTCCTCGACCGGAGTGTGCCGGGTCGGTGCCCACGGGCTCGAACAACAGCGAGCCGGTTTGCTCGTCCAGCCACCCCAGCGCGTAGGCCACCAGGTCGCCGTCTGGACCGACGGCGACCAGATCCAGCTCCGGGCGGTACGCCGGTGTTGTCATGACGGCGCGATCTCGTCGCGTAGCTCCAGCCGGTTCGTCCCCGTGACATCCAGGCCGAGCAGCCCCTTGATCCGGGCGGTGCCCACGCTCTTCGGTGGACCTCGACGCGAGCGAGGACGTCGTCGTTCGAGACGTCGACTCTCCTGACGTGCTAGCCCGGCGAGAGTACGTCCCGCGCCAGGTCCGCCGCGTCGCGGAGGTCCTTCCACAGCTGGGCGAACCAGGGGCCATCCGACTCTCGGAAGCCGGCAGCGACCAGGACCTCCACCAGAGCGGCGTCTTGCCGAGACACCTCCAGCGTCGTCGTCGGAGCCAAGTCCAGCAGCTCCTGCACCATTCGTCGCCGCTCTTCGTGAGCGACGAGGGGGAGACATGCAGCGACACCTCCGCTGCGGCACCCGATGTTGCGTCCTGCCAGATGTCGGCGAAGCCAACTAGCGGCTCACCCCAGGTCAGCGTCACGTCCGGAGGCGCTGCCTCACCACCGCTGGGAGCAGGCGACCTTCCCGGTGCAGGCGCTGCTTGCGCGTCCAGGTCGCGCTGACGCAGTCCCACCTGGCGACGAGATCTTCAGTCATCGTCCAGGCGCCTCCGGAGGCTATGAACCGTCGCGTAGGAGGACTGTGTGCTCGGCTCCCCACACCCTGCCCGTGCGGACCGCGTGAGTCACGAGAAGTGTCGTCCGCCGCACCGGGACGCATCAGTCGCCGCACGCCACCATGAGTGCAATCCAATCCTCCAGGATCGTCGTCACCCCGCCACCGTTCCAGCGGAACGACGAAGCCCGCAACGGCATTTCGGTGCCGGCCGGCCTTCCGCGCGCCTGATCGGGCAGGAGCGGCGGCCGGCCGTCAGGAACGCGTGAGCACGCAGTCCGCGAGCACCGGCGCGCCGTCGCGCTCCGTCCCCGGGGCGGCCACGGTGGCGGACACCAGGATCCGGGTGCCCTCGTCCCAGGCCCGCACCCGGATCGTCTCGCCGGGGAACAGCACACCGGCGAACCGGGCCGCGAAGCCACCCACCCGTGTCGCGTCCGCATCCAGCACCGCGTCGACGACCGTGCGCAGCACCATCCCGTACGAGCACAGGCCGTGCAGGATCGGCGCCGGAAAACCGGCGCGTGCCGCGAACTGCGGGTCGGCGTGCAGCGGGTTCCGGTCGCCGCACAGCCGGTAGAGCAGCGCCTGGTTCGGCGCCGTCTCGCACGACGTGTCCAGGTCCGCCGCGCGCGCCGGCGGGTCCACCTTGGCGGACGGGCCGCGGTCCCCGCCCCAGCCGCCCTCACCGCGCACGAAGATGCTCGACCGGGTGGTGAACAGGGGAGTGCCGTCGGCCGCGCTGGCCTCGGACTCCTGCACGATCACCGCTGCCTTGCCCTTGTCCCACACGTCGCTGATCCGGGTCCGCATGGTCGCCGACGCAGCGGTCGGCAGCGGGCCGGGTACGACGACCTCCTGGCTGCCGTGCAGCACCTGGGCCAGGTCGATGTCGCAGCCGGGGAGGTCCAACCATGGGGGCTCCGCGTCGTGGAAGGTGGGCGCGACCACCCCGAAGGACGGCAGCACCTGCAGGTGCTCGTCGTCGAGGGTGTACCGCAACGACGCCGGGTCGGTCTGCTCACCGGGGGCGGAGCCGGCGCCGAGCGCCAGGTGGTAGAGCAGCACGTCGGACGTGGTCCAGGAGAAGCTCCGCTCGGGCAGCACCGCGCCGACGGCCTGGGTGGGGTCGATGGGCATCCTCGGGTCAGCTCGCAATCTCTGAGTTGTCAGGCGTGGGGCGCGTCGGAGCGGCCTCAGCGCCTGACAACTCGGCGTGGGAGGCGATGTCCAGGGCGGCGAGGTAGCCGAAGGTGATCGCCGGGCCGATCGTCGCTCCGGCGCCGGCGTAGGTGTGTCCCATCACCGCGGCACTCGCGTTGCCCGCGGCATAGAGGCCGCGGATCACCGAGCCGTCCGACCGCAGCGCCCGGGCCCTCTCGTCGGTGACCACGCCGCCCTTGGTGCCGAGGTCGCCGGGCACCAGCTTCACCGCGTAGAACGGGGCCCGGTCGAGGACGCCCAGGGACGGGTTCGGCCGGTGCGTCGGGTCGCCGTAGTACTTGTCGTACGCGCTGTCCCCGCGGTGGAAGTCGGTGTCCACCCCGGCGCGGGCCATCTCGTTGAAGCGCGCGACCGTCTCGGTCAGCCCGCCCGGGTCGACGTCGATCTTCGCCGCGAGCTCCTCGAGGGTGTCCGCCCTGAAGATCACGCCCGCCTGGTACCACCGGCCCGGGAACGGCTGGCGCGGGCCGAGCCCGGCGAACAGGTAGCGGTTCCGGTAGCGCTGGTCGAGCACCATCCAGGACGGGATGTGGCTGACCCCGGTGGCTTCCCCGTCGTACATGTGGTGCACCGCGTCGACGTACGGCGCCGCCTCGTTGCCGTACCGCTTCCCGGCCTGGTTCACGATGATCGACCCGGGCAGGTTGCGCTCCGCGAGGCAGAACCAGGGGCCGGACGGGAGCGGGATCGACGGGCCCCACCAGGCGTCGTCCATCAGGGCGACCTCCGCGCCCACCTCGATCGCGGCGCTGATCCCGCCGCCGGTGTTCGTCGGCGCACCGGTGGACCAGTCGGTGCTGACGGGGGAGCGCTGGTACCGCTCGCGCATCTCCAGGTTCTTCTCGAAGCCGCCGCTGGCGAGGACCACGCCGTGCCGGGCCCGGACCGTGCGCGCGGTGCCGTCCCGCAGCACCCGCACGCCCACGACACGGTCCTCCTCGACGAGGAGGCCGGTCAGCTCGGTCTCGTACGCGATCGGGACGCCGGCGTCCAGCAGACCCCTGCGCATGCCCGATCATCATCGCCTGGCCCATGGCGTACATCGGTCGCCGCAGCACCAGGTTCAGCAGCCGCCCGAGGCCGACCTTCACCGCGGTGAGCGGCCCCCGGAGCGTGCGGGTGGCCAGGCTCAGCCACCGGTAGTCCGCCTGGGTGACCACCATCCCGACGGGCGCCTTGGTGTACGGCGGGTGCAGGCGCGCGACCTCGGGACCGATGATCTTCCCGTTCACGGGCACCGGCTCGACGCTCCTGCCGTGCGCCCGGCCCCCGGGCGCCTCCGGGTAGTAGTCGGAGTAGTCCGGCACCCACACGAACCGGGCCGCGGAGTGGTCCCGGACGAACGCCAGCGCCTCCGGGCCCCGGTCGAGGAACGCGTCGATCCGGGCCGTGGGGACGTCGTCGCCGACGATGGCGTGCAGGTAGGCCCGGGACTCCTCGCGGCTGTTGGTCTTGCCCGCCCGGACGAGCGCGTAGTTGTTCGGGATCCAGACCCCGCCGCCGGAGCGCGAGGTCGAGCCGCCGAAGTAGGCGCTCTTCTCGACCACCAGCACGTCGAGTCCGCGGTGCCGTGCGGCGAGCGCGGCGGTCATCCCCGCCCCGCCGGTGCCGACCACGACCACGTCGACCTCGGCGCCGGGCTCGGTGTCGCGGGGCAGCATCCGAAAACTGTAACAGGTTTCACCGGACTTCTCCGACCTCTCGGACCGCCGGGCTTGCGCGGCGGAAGCGTCGCGGGCATGATGGCCGGACGTTACGAGAACACGTTCTAGTCGTGACGCGTCCGTCGACCGGTGGAGAGGGTGCGCGATGCTGACCGACGAGCAGCGCCGGCAGGCGGCGGCGGTCCTGGCCGACGCGGAGCGGGACCGGGCCCCGGTCGGCCCGCTGGTCGAGTCCTTCCCCGGGATGGACGTGGTCGACTCCTACGAGATCCAGCTGCTGAACATCCGGCGGCGGCTGGACGAGGGCGCCGCGGTGCTCGGCCACAAGGTCGGGCTGTCCTCGCTGGCGATGCAGCAGATGATGAACGTCGACGAGCCCGACTACGGGCACCTGCTCTCCGACATGGAGCTGTCGGCCGACCGGCCGGCCGACGCGTCCAGGTACTGCTTCCCGCGCGTCGAGGTCGAGGTCGGGTTCGTCCTCGGGTCCGCGCTTCCCGGCGAGGGCTGCACCGAGGAGGACGTCCTCGACGCCACCGAGGCGGTCGCACCCGCGATCGAGCTGATCGACAGCCGGATCGCCGAGTGGCGGATCGGCCTCGTCGACACCATCGCCGACAACGCGTCCTCGGCCGGGTTCGTCCTGGGGGAGGAGCGGGTCAAGCCGCGGGACATCGACCTGCTCGCCATCGACGCGACCCTCACCCGCAACGGGGAGCGGGTCGCCGAGGGCCGCTCCGACGCGGTGCTGGGCAACCCGGTCGTCGCCGTCGCCTGGCTGGCCCGCAAGGTCGCGTCGTTCGGCGTCCGCCTCGAGGCCGGGCACGTCGTGCTTCCCGGGTCGTGCACGCGCGCGATCGACGTACGCCCGGGCGACGAGTTCCACGCGAGCTTCACGGGCCTCGGCGCCGTGCACCTCTCGTTCACGTGACCGCTCGACAAGGAGGAGCGATGCCAGCCAAGCGGACCGCCGCGATCGTGGGATCGGGGAACATCGGCACCGACCTGCTGTACAAGCTGCTGCGCTCGGAGGTGATCGAGCCGCGGTGGATGGTCGGTGTCGACCCCGACAGCGAGGGGCTCGAGCGGGCCGCGGGGCTCGGCCTCGAGTCCACCCACGAGGGTGTGGACTGGCTGCTCAAGCAGGACGAGCTCCCGGACCTGGTCTTCGAAGCGACCTCCGCCTCCGTGCACCGCGCCTACGCGCCGCGCTACGAGGAGGCCGGCATCCGGGCCGTCGACCTGACCCCGGCGGCGGTCGGGCCCGCGGTGATCCCCGCGGTCAACCTGGAGCGGCTCTCCGACGCGGTGAACGTCAACATGATCACCTGCGGCGGCCAGGCGACCATCCCGATGGTGGCCGCCGTGTCCCGGGTCGCCCCGGTCGGCTACGCGGAGATCGTCGCCAGCGTCGCGTCGGTCTCGGCCGGACCCGGCACCCGGCAGAACATCGACGAGTTCACGCGCACCACGTCGCGTGCCGTCGAGACGATCGGCGGGGCCGAGCGGGGCAAGGCGATCATCATCCTCAACCCGGCCGAGCCGCCGATGATCATGCGGGACACCATCTTCTGCGCCGTCGACCCGGACGCCGACGACGCGGCCGTCGCCTCGTCGGTGCACGCCATGGTGCGGGCGGTCCAGGACTACGTCCCCGGCTACCGGCTGCTGCAGGAGCCGCAGGTGGACGAGGCGTCCGCGGCGACCCTGGGCCGGAAGAAGGTCAGCATCTTCGTCGAGGTCGAGGGCGCCGGTGACTTCCTCCCGCCGTACGCCGGGAACCTCGACATCATGACCGCTGCGGCCACCCGGGTCGGCGAACGCCTCGCCGCCGCGCTGGTCGAGGAGCGAACGACGTGAGCGTCTCGAGACCAAGGACAACGGACATGACACACACCGACGCGCTCCCGCGCACCTGGTCCGAGGACCTCGACCTGCGGCTGACCGACACCTGCCTTCGCGACGGGTCGCACCACAAGCGGCACCAGTTCACCCCCGAGGAGGTCCGCTCGGTGGTCGCGGCGCTCGACGGCGCCGGCATCCCGGTGATCGAGGTGACCCACGGCGACGGCCTCGGCGGGTCGTCGTTCAACTACGGCTTCTCGCGCACCCCCGAGCAGGAGCTGATCAAGATCGCCGCCGCCACCGCGAAACGGGCCAGGGTCGCGTTCCTGATGCTCCCCGGGGTGGGCACCAAGGACGACATCCTCGCCGCCCAGGACAACGGTGGCGAGATCTGCCGGATCGCCACGCACTGCACCGAGGCCGACGTCTCCGAGCAGCACTTCGCGCTGGCCCGCGAGCGCGGGCTGGAGACGGTCGGCTTCCTGATGATGGCGCACTCGCAGCCACCGGAAGTGCTGGCCCGGCAGGCACGGATCATGGTCGACAGCGGCTGCCAGTGCGTCTACGTCGTGGACTCGGCCGGCGCCCTGGTGCTCGAACAGACCGCCGACCGGGTCGCCGCCCTGGTCGCGGAGATCGGCGACGAGGCGACGGTGGGCTTTCACGGCCACGAGAACCTCGGCCTCGGCGTGGCCAACACCGTCATCGCCGCCCGGGCCGGCGCCACCCAGATCGACGGCAGCGTGCGCCGGTTCGGCGCCGGCGCGGGCAACACGCCGCTCGAGGCCTTCATCGGGGTGTGCGACAAGCTCGGCTGGCGCACCGGGGTGGACTTCCTGAAGGTCGTCGACGCGGCCGAGGACGTCGTCCGCCCGGTGATGCCGGAGGAGTGCCGGCTCGACCGGATGACCCTGACGATGGGCTACGCCGGTGTCTACTCCAGCTTCCTCAAGCACGCCGGGAACGCGGCGGAGCGGTACGGCGTCTCCGGCGCCGAGATCCTGCTGCGGGCCGGGGAGCGCAAGCTGATCGGCGGTCAGGAGGACCAGCTCATCGACATCGCCCTCGAGCTGCGGCGGGAGTCCGCCTGAACGCGCGGAGCCGTGGGCGGCGGGGTGTCGCGGAAAACAAGAACGTGTTCTAGTATTGCCGCAGGAGCCATCCGTTCCCGCGAACCGACGACCAGGAGTGAGCGATGACCTCGAGCGTTCTCGACGGAGTGCGTGACCTGCTCCCGACCCTGCGCGAGCGGGCCGAGGAGGCAGAGCGGCTGCGGGTCGTCCCGGACGCCTCGATCAAGGACCTGGAGGCCACCGGCTTCTTCCGGCTGCTGCAGCCGCGCCGGTTCGACGGCTACGAGGCCGACCCGGTCGACTTCTACACCGCCGTGCGGGACATCTCCTCGGCCTGCGGCTCGACGGGCTGGGTGTCGTCGGTGGTGGGGGTGCACCCGTGGCAGGTGGCGCTGTTCCCGGACGAGGCGCAGCAGGCGGTCTGGGGCGAGGACACGGGTACCCGGATGTCGTCGTCGTACGCACCGACCGGGAAGGCGCAGGTGACCGAGGGCGGCTACCGGCTCAGCGGCCGGTGGAGCTTCTCCTCCGGCTGCGACCACTGCTCCTGGGTGCTGCTCGGCGGGCTGGTGCTCGACGACGAGGACGCCGTGGTGGACTTCCGCACCTTCCTGGTGCCGCGGCGGGACTACGCGATCGAGGACGTCTGGAACG
This sequence comes from uncultured Actinomycetota bacterium, assembly GCA_963728775.1. GTDB lineage: Bacteria > Actinomycetota > Actinomycetes > Propionibacteriales > Nocardioidaceae > Nocardioides_B. The sequence goes on along the minus strand of CAVSLP010000012.1, from coordinate 278,454 downwards.
TGGTCGGCCTGCGCGGCACCGGCTCCAACGACATCGTCGTCGACGACGTGCTGGTGCCCACGGCGTTCACGCTGAGCATGTCCGACACCGGCCGCTGCCACGGGCCGGGCCAGGAGCTGAACACCGCCGACCTCTACAGGCTGCCGTTCCACTCGGTGTTCACCGCGACCATCTCCACCCCGCTGATCGGGATGGCCTATGGCGCCTACGACGAGCACGTGGAGATGCAGCGCAAGCGGGTGCGGGCGGCGTACCTCGCGGAGAGGGCCGCCCACGACCCGTACGCCAGCGTGCGGGTCGCCCGCGCGGCCAACGAGATCGACGCGGCCTGGGTGCTGCAGACGCACAACATCCGCGAGCTCCAGGGCCACGTGGCGCGCGGCGAGAAGATCCCGCTGCGGCTCCGCCTCAAGGTACGACGTGACCAGGTGATCGCCAGCGAGCGGGCGATCCGTGCCATCGACACGATGTTCGAGAGCTCGGGAGGCCGCGCGCTGGCCGAGGGCACCCACCTGCAGCGGGCCTGGCGCGACGCGCACGCCGGCCGGGTGCACGCGGCGAACGACCCCGAGCGGGCCCTGCAGATGTTCGGGGCGCTGGAGTTCGGGCAGAAGATCGACCCGGGGATGTACTGACATGGCGGAGCTCACCAAGGAGGCGACGCGCCGCAGCGCGAAGGCCGGCGACCTCACCCTGAACTACTTCGAAGCCGGCCCCGACGCGACCGGCGCGCTGCCGCTGGTGATGCTGCACGGCGGCGGCCCCGGGGCCTCGGCGTGGGGCAACTTCGGCCCCTGCCTGGCCCGGTTCGCCACCCGCTTCCGGACGCTGCTCGTGGACCAGCCGGGGTTCGGTGACTCCGACAAGCCGGAGATCACCGGCCACTTCTTCGAGTTCGCCGCCGACGCACTCGCGGCGATGCTCGGCGAGATCGGGGTGGACAAGGTCCACCTGCTGGGCAACAGCCTGGGCGGCGGGACCGCGGTGCGCTTCGCGCTGAAGTACCCCGGCCGGGTGGGCCGGCTGGTGCTGATGGGCCCCGGCGGGCTGAGCCTCAACGTGTTCTCGCCCGACCCGACCGAGGGGATCAAGCGCCTCTACGACTTCGGCGCCGCTCCGGGCCCGTCGAAGGCGAAGCTGGAGGCCTTCCTGCGGACCATGGTCGTCGACCAGTCGCTGATCACCGAGGAGCTCGTGGAGCAGCGGTTCGCCCACGCGACCGCCCCCGGCGCCGCGGAGGCGATGGCCTCGATGGGCGCGTCCTTCGCCAAGCCGGACACCTACGAGGACGGCTTCCTGTGGCGGGATGCCTACAAGCTGCGCCCGCCGGTGCTGCTCACCTGGGGACGCGAGGACCGGGTGAACCCGCTCGACGGGGCGCTCGCCGGGCTCAAGCTGATCCCGAAGGCGTCGCTGCACGTGTTCCCGAACTGCGGGCACTGGGCCCAGATCGAGGCCGCGGAGGAGTTCTTCACCGTGGTGAGCGACTACCTGGCCCTGCACCACGAGAAGGCGCGATGAGCCCGGACCCGATGAGGAGGGGGAGACCGTGATCGACATCCGCTCGCTCGGCTACGTCCGGGTCGACGGCACCGACCTCGACCGGTGGCGGCACTTCGGCGCCAAGGTCCTCGGCCTCGCCGAGGGGCGGGGACCGAACCCCGACCACCTCTACTTCCGCATGGACGAGATGTCCGCGCGGATCGTGGTGGTGCCCGCCGAGCAGGACCGGCTCGGCGGCACCGGCTGGGAGGTCGCCGACCACCGCGCACTTTCCGGCGCCGTCGACCACCTCAAGCACCACGGGGTCGAGGTCGAGGACGCAACCGCCGAGGAGCTCGCCGACCGTCGGGTCGAGGGGATGGTGCGTTTCCGGGACCCGTTCGACAACGTTTTCGAGCTGTTCCACGGGGCGACGTACGAGTCGAGGCCGGTCGTCACGCCGTACGCCAACGTCTTCGTCACCGGCGAGCAGGGGCTCGGGCACATCGTGCTGCCGGTCTCCGACGATGAGGAGGCGCTGCGGTTCTACGCCGACGTGCTCGGCTTCCGGCTGCGTGACTCGATGCGGATGCCCGGGGAGCTCGTCGGCAAGGAGCCGGGCTCGACCGCGTGGCTGCGGTTCCTGGGCTGCAACCCGCGGCACCACAGCCTGGCGTTCCTGCCGATGCCGAACCCGTCGAAGTGCGTGCACATCATGCTCGAGGTGGAGCGGCTCGACGACGTGGGCCGGGCCCTGGAACGGGTGCGCAAGCACCGGGTGCCGCTGAGCGCGACGCTCGGCCGGCACATGAACGACGAGATGGTGTCCTTCTACGTGAAGTCGCCCGGCGGCTTCGACGTGGAGTACGGCACCGACGGGCTGCAGGTCGACGACGACCGCTGGGTCGCCCGGGAGAGCACCGCGGTCAGCTACTGGGGGCATGACTTCAGTGTCGGCCAGCCGTGAGATCCCGGAGGGGATGAGCCCGGACGCGCGGGACTCCTGGCCCAGCCAGGAGCTGATCGACTCCTGGCTCGGGCAGTTCCAGCTCGAGCTGGCGGCGGAGCCCGCGCCCGGCGACGACCCGGAGGTGGAGGAGCGCGCGCGCCGGTTCCGCGACGTGCTCGGCCGGTTCTGCACGGGCGTCACCGTGGTGACCAGCACCAGCGGCGGCCGGCCGGTCGGGATGACCTGCCAGTCCTTCAGCTCGGTCTCGCTCGACCCGCCACTGGTGCTGTTCTGCCCGGCCAAGACCTCGCGGGCGTGGCCGCTGATCCAGCGGGCCGGGTTCTTCTGCGTCAACCTGCTCGCCCACGACCAGCTCGAGCTGTCCAACGGCTTCGCGCGCAAGGGCGCCGACAAGTTCGCGGGCGTGCCGTGGCGTCCCTCGGCGACCGGGGCGCCGCTCCTCGAGGGGGTGCTCGGCTGGGTGGACTGCACCGTCTACGCGGTGCACGAGGCCGGCGACCACTACGTGGTGATCGGGCGGGTGATGGACCTCGGGGTCGAGGAGGCCCCGCACCCGCTGCTGTTCTACCAGGGCCGCTACGCCCGCACCCAGGCGTGACCCGGCCACGGCGGCCGACCTGTCGCAGTCGCGCGTGAACGAGGCGGATCCGACACTGGTCCGGGAGGGCTCGGCCGCCTACCGTCGAGGGGGAAGCCGACCCGAAGGAGCAGCGATGAGTATCGACCGGGGCCTGCTGGCCCTGCTGGAGGCCAAGCCCGGCAAGGGCGAGGACCTGGCGGCGTTCCTCGTGGCGGGTCGCGCGCTCGCCGCGGAGGAGGCCGGCACCGTCACCTGGTACGCGTTCCGGATCAGCGACACCACCTACGGGATCTTCGACACCTTCGAGGACGAGGACGGTCGCCAGGCGCACCTGAACGGGCAGATCCCGGCGGCCCTCGGGCAGGTCGGTCCGGACCTGCTCGCCAAGGACCCGGACATCCGCCCGGTCGACGTGCTGGCCACCAAGTAGCCGAGATCAGAGCCAGGCGTCCTGCAGCCGACGCCGGTGCTCGTGCGGCTGGCCGAGCAGCTGGGACGTGGCATGCGCCCGCTTGAAGTACAGGTGCGCGGCGTGCTCCCAGGTGATCGCGATCCCGCCGTGCAGCTGCACGGTCTCCGCGGCCACCCGGTGGAACGCCTCGGAGCACCAGGCCTTGGCGGTCGCGGCCCGCGCCGGCAGCAGCGGGTCGTCGTGCGCCGCCGACCAGGCCGCCGCCCACGAGGCTGATCGCGCCGTCTCCACGTCGACCAGCATGTCGGCCATCCGGTGCTTGAGCGCCTGGAACGACCCGATCGGCCGGCCGAACTGCACCCGCTGCCCGGCGTGGGCGACCGTCAGGTCCAGGCAGCGCTGGGCCGCCCCGACCTGCAGCGCACTGACCGCGACGCACGCCCGGTCGCGGAGCCGGGACAGCCAGCGCTCGGCGCCGGCCGCGACCAGCTCGCCCGCGGCGCGGTCCAGCGTGACGGTCGCGAAGCGCAGGGTCGGGTCCATCCCCGGGGTGTGGGTACGGCGGACCGCCGGCTGCTCCGGGTCGACGCGAAACAGCCCCACGCCCCGCCCGGTGGCCGCCGGCACCAGCAGCACGTCGGCGGTGTCCCCGTCCAGGACGTAGCGCGCCTCGCCGGTCAGCGTGGCGGTCCCGGTGTCCTCTCCGGTGCCCGCCCCGGTCGACGTGGCGGACGCCGGGGCGTGCTCGGTCGACCAGCGGCCGTCCGGGCCCGCCCACAGCAGGGCCGCGACCGTCGTACCCGCCGCGATGCCGGGAAGCAGGTCGGTGCACGTCGGCTCGTCGCCGGCCAGCAGCAGGGCCTGGGCGGCGAGCACAGCGGAGCCGAGCATGGGGGACGGCGTCAACGCCGCGCCGAGCTCCTCGAGCACCAGGTGGGTCTCGAGCGAGGAGAACCCGGCGCCGCCGTACTCCTCGGGGACGGCGAGCGCGGCGGCACCGACCTGCTCGCAGAGCACCGACCAGAGCTTCTCGTCGTAGCCCCGGGGCTCGGCCACCGCGGTCCGCACGGCGGCGGTGTCGGAACGCCTGGAGAGCAGCGTCCGGACGGTGGCGACGAGCTCCTGCTGCTCCTCGGCGAGCGCGAACAGCATCAGGCCTCCTCGACCAGGTCGACCAGGATCCGTGCCCGGTGCTCGGCGGGAGTGCCCCAGGCGGGCATCAGCGCGCGGACCTTCAGCAGCCGCAGGCCGAGGTCGTGCTCCGCGGTGTAGCCGATCGCGCCGTGCACCTGCAGGGCGGTGCGTGCCGCCCGGTAGGCGGTGTCCGCGGCCTTGACCTTCGCCGCGGAGACGGCGCGCGCCCAGGTGGGGGACCGGTGGGAGACCGCGGCGCCGTAGACCAGCGGCCGGGCGAAGTCGAGCCCGATCCGGACGTCGGCCAGCGCGTGCTTGACCGCCTGGTACTCGCCGATCGGGCGGCCGAACTGCCGCCGCTGCTTGACGTAGTCCACCGAGCCCGCGAGCAGCGCCTCCCCGAGCCCGAGCAGCTCGGCCGCGCACGCGAGCGCCGCGGTCGCCCGCGCGTCCACGCGGACGTCGTCCGGCACGGCGCCGATCCGTTGCCCGGCGCGGACCCGGAACAGCCGGCGGGTGGGGTCGACCGAGCGGGCAGGTGCGCCGACCCGGGCGGTGTGCAGCCCGGCGTCGTCGAGGAGCAGGGTCCGGGTGGCCACGTCCGCGTCCAGGGCGTACGGCGTCCCGGGTGGTGCCGCGACGGTGAGCAGCTCGGTCCCGGCGCCGATGCCGCGCGCCAGCTGGCCCCACCCGGCGAGCCCGGGCACCCGGGGGAGCAGCGCGCTCAGGAACGCCTGCTCGACCCACGGGCCGGGGACGGCGTGCCGGCCGAGCGACTCGTGGGCGACCGCGAGCTCGACCGGGGTGGCGCCCAGACCGCCGTCCGGCTCCGGGACGGTCAGCGCGGTGACCCCGACGTCGGCGAGCCGGCGCCACAGCTTCAGGCCCGCGTCGTGGTCGCCGTCGGCCCAGGCCCGCGCCACGGCGGGTGTGCCGGCCGCGGCGAGCAGGTCGTCCAGGGACCGGGCGAACCCGCGCTGCTCGACATCGAGGGCGAACTCCATCAGCGTGCTCCCCCCGACCAGCGGGGCAGACCGAGCACCCGCTCGGCGACGATGTTGCGCTGGATCTCGTTGGTGCCGGCGTAGATCGGACCGGCCAGCGCGAACAGGTAGCCGTCCGCCCAGGGGCCGTCCACCTCCGACTCGGGGCCGAGCAGGTCCAGGGCGGCCTCGTGCAGCGCGATGTCCAGCTCGGACCAGAACACCTTGTTGACGCTGCCGGCCGCGCCCATCGGCCCGCCACCGGCGAGCCGGGTCACCGTGCCCCAGGTGTAGAGGCGGTAGGCCTCCGCGTCGACCCACGCGTCGACGACCCGGTCGGCGAGCCGGACGTCCGGGCGGTGGCGGTAGAGCCCGACCAACCGGTCGGCCGCGGCGCAGAACCGGCCGGGGGAGCGCAGCGACAGCCCGCGCTCGTTGCCGGCGGTGCTCATGGCCACCCGCCAGCCGTCACCGGGCTGGCCCAGCACGTCGGAGTCGGGCACGAACACGTCGTCGAGGAAGATCTCGGCGAAGCCCGGTTCACCGTCGAGCTGCGGGACCGGCCGCACGTTCACCCCGGGAGCGTCCAGCGGGAACAGGAAGTAGGTGAGCCCTCGGTGCCGCTCGGCGCTCGGGTCGGAGCGGAACAGGCCGAACCCCCAGTGGGCGAACGAGGCGCGGGAGCTCCACGTCTTCTGGCCGGTGAGCACCCAGCCGCCCCGCGCCTCGTCCCGGGCCGCCCGGGCGCGCAGCGCGGCGAGGTCGCTGCCCGCCTCCGGCTCGGACCAGGCCTGCGCCCACACGCGCTCGCCGGTGCCCATCGACGGCAGGAACCGGTCCTGCTGCTCGGGCGTGCCGTGGTCGAACAGGATCGGGGCGAGCAGGAAGATGCCGTTCTGGCTCACCCGCCCCGGGGCGCCGGCGCGGTAGTACTCCTCCTCGAAGACGACCCACTCGACCAGGGAGGCGTCGCGGCCGCCGTAGCGCTCCGGCCAGGACACCACCGACCAGCGGTCGGCCGCCAGCCGCGCCTCCCACTGCTGGTGGGCCGCGAAGCCCTCGGCGGTGTCCATCGACGGCAGCGGGTCGGCCGGTACGTTGGCGGCGAGCCAGGCGCGCGCCTCGGCCTGGAACCCGCGCTCCTGCTCGGAGAGCTCGAGGTTCATTTCTGCCGCGCCGAGTCGTCGGCAGCGTCTTCGGGGGGTTTCCGGGGGGCTTGCCCCCCGGATGGCCTCAGCGAGCGGGCGTCCATGCCGGCCAGCGAGTCCTTGCCGACCTCGGCGTTGTGGGCGTGCGCCACATGGTGCAAGCCGAACACCGAGTCCATCCCGGCGCGCATCCCCTGCAGGTCCTCGGCCTGGTTGACCGCCTTCTTGGCCAGCGCGAGCCCGAACCGCGGCATCGCGGCGATCCGGCCGGCGATCGCGAGCACCGTGTCCAGCAGGTCCTCGCGCGGCACCACCCGGTTGACCATCCCCAGCTCGCGGGCCCGCTCGGCGGTGAACCGGTCCCCGGTGAACAGGAGCTCCTTGGCGGCGCGCGGGTTCATCACCCACGGGTGCGCGAAGTACTCCACGCCCGGGATGCCCATCTTCACCACCGGGTCGGAGAAGAACGCGTCGTCCGAGGCGACGATGAAGTCGCAGGACCAGGCCAGCATCAGCCCGCCGGCGATGCAGGCGCCGTGCACCATCGCGATGGTCGGCTTCGGGATCTCCCGCCAGCGCCGGCACATGCCGAGGTAGACCTCCGACTCGCGGGCGAAGCGCAGGTCGGCGCCGTCCTTGTCGGTGTGGTCCCACCACATCACGGCCTTGCGCTCGAAGGTCCGGTCGACGTCGCGCCCGGGGGTACCGATGTCGTGGCCGGCGCAGAAGTGCTTGCCGTTGCCGGACAGCACGATCGCCTTGACCGCGTCGTCGTCGACGGCCCGGGTGAAGGCCGCGTCGAGCGCGTAGGTCATCGCGGAGTTCTGGGCGTTGCGGTACTCCGGCCGGTTCAGGGTCACCATGGCGACGGCGTCGCGGACCTCGTAGGTGACGACCTCGTCCTCGTCGGTCATGGCTTTCTCAGCTCTCTCTTGAGTACCTTGCCGGCCAGGTTGCGGGGGAGCGCGTCGACGAACTCCACCTCGCGCGGCACCTTGAAGTTGGCCAACCGGCCCTTCGCGAACGCGGTCACGGTCTGCGCGTCCAGGTCGGCGCCGGGACGCCGTACCACGTAGGCCTTGCCGACCTCGCCCATTCGCTCGTCGGGGACGCCGACGACCGCGGACTCGACCACGCCGTCCAGCCGGGCCAGCGCCTGCTCCACCTCGGCCGGGTAGACGTTGAACCCGCCACAGATGTACATGTCCTTCAGCCGGTCGGTGACCGTGAGGTAGCCGCGCTCGTCGACCCGGCCCACGTCGCCGGTGTGCAGCCAGCCGTCGGCGTCGACCGCCTCGGCGGTGGCGTCGGGGTCGTCGAGGTAGCCGAGCATCACGGTGTCGCCGCGGAGCAGCAGCTCGCCCTCCTCGCCGGGAGGGAGCTCGTCGTTGCCACCGGGGCGCGCGATCCGCAGCTCGAGGCCGGGGACGACCGGTCCGCAGGTGCTCGCGACCAGGGCGTCCGGGTCACCGATGCGGCACATCGTGCCGACCACGCACTCGGTCATCCCGAACGCCGTGAGCACGCTGTCGAAGGACAGCTCGGTCTGCATCCGCTCGACCAGCGCCACCGGCACGGTCGCGGCCCCGGTGACCGCGAGCCGCAGCGAGGACAGGTCGGTGTCCGCGCGCTCGGGCGCCTCGAGCAGGGAGTGGTAGACCGCCGGGGCGCCGGGCAGCACCGTGATCCGCTGGGACTCGACGGTCCGCAGCATCTCCTGCACGTCGAAGACCGGTTGCGGGACGATCGCCGCGCCGCTGACCAGGCCGACCACGATGCCGGCCTTGTAGCCGAAGGAGTGGAAGAACGGGTTGACCACCAGGTAGCGGTCCTCGGGCGAGAGTGCGCCGAGCCCCGCCCAGACCCGGGCCACCGCGACGGTCTGCCGGTGCGCGGTGCAGGCACCCTTGCTCCGGCCGGTGGTGCCGGAGGTGAACAGGATGTCCGCCACCCCGTCCGGCGGTACGGCGTCCGCGAGCCGCTCCACGTCGGCGACCGGCACGCCGTCTGCCAGGGACGCCAGCGCGTCCCACGCCACCGCGCCGGCCGGCCCGGGGGAGCCGGCCGGCGGGATCACCACGGTGGCCGGCAGCGAGGCACCGGACTCGGCCGCGGCGGCCGCGAGCTCGTCGTGCTGGCTGCGGCCGAGGAAGCCGTCGGCGAGCACGACCAGCCGGGCCCGGGTGCGGGCGACCACGTCGTGCGCCTCGTGGCCGGTGTAGCGGGTGTTCAGGGGGACCAGGGTGCCGCCGGCATAGCTGACGGCCAGCGCCGCGACCTCCCACCGCCAGGTGTTCGGCGCCCAGAGCGCCACCCGGTCGCCCGCCCGCACGCCGAGCGCGACGTAGGCCCGCGCGACCCGGCGGACCTCGGCGTGCAGCTCGGCGAAGGACAGCTCGGTGTCCGGCTCCGTCCCCGCGCCGGGGTCGGTCACGGCGGGCCGCTCCCCGAACGTCGCGGCTGCCGCGCGCAGCAGGGCCGGCAGGGTCTGCGCTGTGGTCGGCATGCTCGCTCTCTCGGTACCAAACAAGTGCTTGGTAGGGTAGTCTACGCACAGGCGGTTCCGATCCGCCAGAGCGCCACCGGCGCCAACGACCACCAGGAAGGACGGCCCGTGGACCTCAGCTACTCCGCCGCGGACCAGGCCTTCCGCCACGAGGCCCGGGAGTGGCTCGAGAACACCCTGAGCCGGCGGTTCCCCGGGCTGCGCGGCAAGGGCGGCCCCGGTCGCGAGCACGAGGCGTTCGAGGAGCGGCTGGCCTGGGACCGGCACCTGGCGGCCGCCGGCTGGACCTGCCTGGGCTGGGCGCCCGAGCACGGCGGCCGCGGACTGCCGCTGATGCAGCAGGTGATCTTCCACGAGGAGTACGCCGCGGCCGACGCCCCGGCCCGGGTCGGCCACATCGGCGAGGAGCTGCTCGGTCCCACCCTGGTCGCGTACGGCACCGAGGAGCAGCGGCAACGGTTCCTGCCCGGGATCGCCACCGTCTCCGAGCTGTGGTGCCAGGGCTACTCCGAGCCCGGCGCCGGCTCCGACCTGGCCGCGGTCTCCACCCGGGCCCGGCTGGTCCCGACCGGATCCGGCGGCGAGCAGGAGTGGGTGATCGACGGTCAGAAGGTGTGGACCTCGCTGGCGCACGTGGCCGACTGGTGCTTCGTGCTCGCGCGCACCGAACCCGGCTCGACCCGCCACCACGGCCTGTCCTACCTGCTGGTGCCGATGGACCAGGACGGCGTCGAGGTGCGCCCCATCGAGCAGCTCACCGGCGGGTCGGAGTTCAACGAGGTGTTCTTCTCCGGGGCCCGCACCGCCGCCGAGATGGTCGTCGGCCAGCCGGGCGACGGGTGGAAGGTGGCGATGGGCACCCTCGGCCTCGAGCGCGGCGTCTCCACCATCGGCCAGCAGGTGGGGTTCGGCCGCGAGCTCGACGGGATCGTCGCCCTGGCGCGGGAGAACGGCAGCATCGACGACCCCGTGGTCCGGGACCGGCTGGTGCGGGCCCGGATGGGGCTCGACGTGATGCGGCTGCACGCGCTGCGCACGCTCGCCGGCCACCAGACCGGGTCGACCGGCCCCGAGGCGTCGGTCTCCAAGCTGGTCTGGGCGAGCTGGCACCGCGACCTCGGCGAGCTCGCCATGCAGGTCGCCGGCGCGTCCGGGCTCACGACACCGCCGGGGTCGACGTACGGGCTCGACGAGTGGCAGCGACTGTTCCTGTTCAGCCGCGCCGACACCATCTACGGGGGGTCCAACGAGGTGCAGCGCAACATCATCTCCGAGCGGGTGCTCGGCCTGCCGCGGGAGCCCAGACCGGCGCAGGCGCGACCGTGACCGGCATCCGCGAAGCGCGGCCGGCCCCGCCGTACGTCGACGGGCACGGGCTGCTCGACGGCAAGGTCGTGGTGGTGACCGCCGCGGCCGGCGCGGGCATCGGCGCCGCGACCGTGCGCCGCTGCCTCGAGGAAGGCGCGCAGGGCGTCGTGCTGGGGGACACCCACGAGCGCCGGCTGGCGCAGGCGGAGGCCGAGCTCGGGAAGGAGTTCGGCGCCGACCGCGTCGCGGCCGTGGTCTGCGACGTCACCGACGAGGACCAGATCCACTCCCTGCTCGACGCCGCGGAGCCGTTCGGGGGCCTCGACGTGATGGTCAACAACGCCGGCCTCGGCGGCACCGCGAGCGTGCTGGAGATGGCGGACGACGAGTGGTCCCGCGTCCTCGACATCACCCTGACCGGGACGTTCCGCTGCGTGCGGGCGGCCTCGCGCCGGATGGTCTCCGCGGGCCGGGCCGGGGTGATCGTCAACAACGCCTCGGTGGTCGGCTGGCGCGCCCAGGAGGGCCAGGCGCACTACGCCGCCGCGAAGGCAGGGGTGATGGCGCTGACCCGGTGCGCGGCGGCCGACGTGGCTCCGCACGGCATCCGGGTCAACGCGGTCTCTCCGAGCCTGGCCAGGCACCCCTTCCTGGCGAAGGTCACCTCCGAGGAGCTGCTCACCGAGCTCGAGCAACGAGAGGCGTTCGGCCGGGCCGCCGAGCCCTGGGAGGTCGCCAACGTGATGGTGTTCCTGGCCAGCGACTACGCGTCGTACATGACCGGCGAGGTCGTCTCGGTGAGCAGCCAACATGCCTGAGGAGCCGACATGCCTGAGGAGCCGGCGATGAGATCACGACGCGAGGAGCTGCTCGCGATCGCCGCGGACCTGTTCGCCGAGCGGGGGTTCAAGAACACCACGGTGCGCGACATCGCGGATGCCGCGGGCATCCTGTCGGGCAGCCTCTACCACCACTTCGACTCCAAGGAGTCGATGGTCGACGAGATCCTCCTCGGCTTCCAGACCGAGCTGTTCAAGACCTACGACGAGATCGTGGGCTCCGACCTGGACGCGCGCGCCAAGGTCGAGGCGGTGGTGCGGGCGTCCTTCGAGGCGATCGACCAGCACCACGCCGAGGTGGCGATCTTCCAGAACGACGCGACCTACCTGATGGCGTTCGAGCGGTTCGGCTACCTGCGCGAGCACAACCTGAGGTTCCGGGCGATGTGGCTGGACCTGCTGCGCGAGGGCGTGTCCGCCGGCGCGCTGCGGCCCGACGTGGACGCCGAGCTGGTGTTCCGGTTCATCCGGGACACGGTCTGGGTGGCGGTGCGGTGGTACCGCCCCGGCGGGGAGCTGACCGCCGACGAGGTCGCCGACCAGTACCTCTCGATCCTGCTCGACGGGATCTCCGCGCGCCGTCGCCCCGTCCGGGCCGAGCGTCCCGCCCGCCGCGACCACGACTGACCCAGGAGTCCGCATGCCCGAGGCCTACCTCGTCGACGCCGTCCGCACCCCCGTCGGGAGACGCGGGGGGTCGCTGGCGGGCGTGCACTCCGCCGACCTGGCGGCGCACGCGCTCGGCGCGCTGATCGACCGCACCGGAGTGGACCCCGGAGCCGTCGACGACGTGGTCCTCGGCTGCTGCGACACGATCGGCTCGCAGGCCGGCGACGTGGCCCGCACCGCCTGGCTGGTCGCCGGGCTGCCCGACCACGTGCCCGGCGTCACCGTCGACCGGCAGTGCGGCTCCTCGCAGCAGGCCGTGCACTTCGCCGCCCAGGGCGTGATGTCGGGGACCCAGGACCTGGTGGTCGCCGGCGGCGTGCAGAACATGTCCGCGATCCCGATCAGCTCCGCGATGCTCGTGGGGGAGCGGTTCGGGTTCAGCACGCCGTTCGCCGAGTCGCCCGGTTGGGCGAAGCGGTACGGCGACCGGGAGGTGTCGCAGTTCCGGTCCGCGGAGATGATCGCGGAGAGGTGGAGCATCTCGCGCGAGGACATGGAGCGGTTCGCCTTCACCTCGCACCAGCGGGCGATCGCGGCCACCGACGCGGGGCACTTCGAGCGCGAGATCGCGCCCCTCGCGGACCTGGCCACCGACGAGGGCCCGCGCCGCGACACCTCGCCGGAGAAGATGGCCGGACTGAGCCCGCTCGCACCGGGCGGCCGGATCACCGCCGCTTGCGCCTCCCAGATCAGCGACGCCGCCTCCGCGGTGCTGGTCGCCTCCGAGCGCGCGGTGCGCGAGCACGGGCTCACCCCCCGGGCACGCGTCCACCACCTGTCCGTGCGCGGCGCCGACCCGGTCTGGATGCTGACCGGCCCGATCCCGGCGACCCGGCACGCCCTGGACCGGTGCGGCCTGTCGGTCGACGACATCGACCTGTTCGAGGTGAACGAGGCGTTCGCGTCGGTCGTACTCGCCTGGGCGAGGGAGACCGGGGCCGACCTCGAGCGGACCAACGTGAACGGCGGCGCGATCGCGCTGGGCCATCCGATCGGGGCCACCGGCACCCGGCTGATGACCACCCTGCTGCACGAGCTCGAGCGCACCGGCGGGCGGTACGGCCTGCAGACGATGTGCGAGGGCGGCGGCCAGGCGAACGTGACGATCATCGAGCGCCTGTGAGCCATGCTGGGCGCATGGACGTGCTCGAGGTCTCCGCCGAGGACACCGCGGTCGTGGCCGACGTGGTCGAGCTGGCCAACGCGGTCGCCGGCCACGACGCGCCCTGGGAGCACCCGGCGACCGTGAGGTCGCTCGCCGGGATGCTGCGGCACGGGTGGGACGGCGACCCACCACGGGCCTTCGTCGCGCGCGAGGGGTCGACGGTGGTCGGCACCTGCGAGCTGTGGGTCGGCCGGTGGGACAACCCCCAGCTGGCCTGGTTGGGGCTGAGCATCCATCCGGAGCACCGCGGCCGGGGCCTGGGCAGTGACCTGCTCTCGGTCACCCTCGACCGGGTGCGCGGGCTCGGACGCACCAGCGTCGGGATGGACGCCTGGGACTCCGCGGGCGCCCGGACGTTCGCGGCGCGGCACGGTTTCGCCCTGAAGTCGCAGGCGATCAACCGACGTCAGTACGTCGGTGAGGTCGACCGCGGTCTGGTCGACGAGCTGTACGCCGAAGCGCGGACCGCCGCGGGGGCGTACGAGCTGGTGCGCATCGACGGCCGGACGCCCGACGCGATGCTCGCCACCGTGGTCGCGATGACCGCAGCGATCAACGACGCGCCGCTCGACGACCTGCAGATGGACGACGAGGTGTTCACCCCGGAGCGGGTCCGTGCCTACGAGGACGCGACCCTCGGCCGCGGCCAGCGGCTGCACCGGCTCGTCGCGCGGCACAGGGAGACGGGCGAGCTGGCGGGGCACACCGTGGTGGCCGTGGAGGAGGAGCGCCCGGCGCTCGGGCACCAGCACGACACCAGCGTGCTGCGCCCGCACCGGGGACACCGCCTGGGCCTGCTGCTCAAGGCCGGGATGCTGCGCTGGCTGGCCGACGCCGAGCCGCAGCTGGGCAGCGTGGACACCTGGAACGCCGAGTCCAACGACCACATGATCGCGGTCAACGAGGCGCTCGGCTACCGGGTGATGGGTCGCGCCCTGCAGTTCCAGCGCACCCTCTGAGCGCAGCGCGCGTCAAGGGTGCGTGGTGTAGCGCAGGAACAGGAACTCGTCCTTCTGCAGCACCTGCGCGAGGTGCATCGGCTGCGGCGGGTCCAGCGCCGGGCCCGCCGTGACGCGCAGCTCGTTGCCCGCGGTCACCACCGGCGCGATCGCCAGGCACAGCTCGTCGACCAGGTCCGCGGCGAACAGCGCGGCCAGCACGTGCGGTCCGCCCTCGGACAGGATCCTGGGCAGGCCGCGGGCGGCGAGCTCGCGGACCGCCACCGCCAGGTCCACGTCCTCGCGCCCCGCGACCACCACGTCGGCCACCGCCTCGGCCTCCGCGCGCCGGTCCGCCGGGGCCCGCTCCGTGGTGATGAGGAGCGGCCGGGCGGTCGCCCGGGTGAACACCGGCGCGGCCAGGTCCACGGCGAGCGAGCGGGTCAGCACCGCCAGCCGGGGCACCGGCTCCTGACCGCCGTCGACCCGACGACGTTGCTGCTCCTCGTCGACCCTCAGCGGCCCGTAGCCCTCGGCCCGGATCGTGCCGGCTCCCACCAGCAGCACGTCGCACAGTGACCGGAGCTCGTGCAGCAGCGCCCCGTCCGCCGTACCGGTCAGCAGCCCGACCCGCCCGTCGACCGCGGCCGCTCCGTCGACGCTGGAGACCATGTTCACCCGCAGGTGCGGCGCGCCGTCGTGGGGCAGCGCGTAGGCGTCGCGGGTGTCCACCTCGGCCCCGGGAAGCGGGTGCAGCCGTTGCATCAGCATGTCGCCTCCTCAGGCCTCGTGGCCGGGCTCGAGGTGGTCGACCTGCTGGTAGCCCATCGCCGGCCCGGCACCGTGGCCGTCCACGGCCACCGGCTCCAGCAGGAACCCGGTGTGGTCGCCGAGGTCGAACCGGTCGAGGACCGCACCGAGCATCCGGCGGGGGCACTCGTCGAGAAGCGGCACGCCGCCCGGGCCCTCGGACCAGCCGACTCGCGCGAACTTGTCCACGTCGTCGCCGGTCTCCCCGCCGAACAGCTCGGCAAGGGGCCCCTCGTCCGGGTCCAGGACGTGCACCGCGAGCAGGTCCGCGCGTTGCGCGACCCGGTGGGTGTGGTTCCGGACCGACAGGCAGACCAGCATCCGGGGCGGGTCGATGCTGGTCTGGGTGGTGAACCCGACCATGCAGCCGGCCCGCTCGCCGCGGTGCGCGGTCGTGACCAGGAACATCGGGTAGTCGAGGTCGGCGACGAAGGCGTCGAAGTCGGCGGTGTCCACGCCCCGATCGTGGCACAGGCTCAGACGAGCATCCCGCCGAGGCCGCGCAGAGACGCGGCGGCCTCGGTGACGACCCGGTCGACGAGCTCCTCGCAGCTGGGCAGGTCCTCGATCATCCCGACCACCTGGCCCGAGGCGAGCACGCCCGCGTCGGTGCGGCCCTCGACGAGTCCGGCCCTGAGCATCATCGGGGTGTTCGCCGCGAGGACCATCTGTGCCCAGCTCCGGTCCGTGCCACGCCGCATCGCACGCGCGTCCGCCACCAGCTCGCGCCAGGTCATCCCGCTCATCCGCTTGAACCCCAGCGTCCGCCGTGCCGTGGACAGGAGTCGCCGGACCGGGCCCGTCCCCTCGAGCTCCTCGACCAGCTCGGTGCGCAGCATCCGGTGCGGCATCCCGTCCACCTTGCTGGTCACCACGGTGCCGTCGAGGCCGTGGCGGAGGTACTTCTCCTTCACCGCGTCGGGCACCGTGCTGTCCCGGGTGAGCAGGAACCGGGTGCCCATCCCGACGCCGGCGGCGCCGTAGGACAGCGCGGCGGCCAGCCCGCGGCCGTCGAAGAAGCCGCCCGCGGCGACGACCGGGATGTCCACGGCGTCCAGCACCGCGGGAAGCAGCAGCGTGGTCGGCACCGGCCCGGTGTGCCCGCCGCCCTCACCGCCCTGCACCATCACCGCGTCCGCCCCCCAGGACGCCACCTTCTCCGCGTGCCGGGCCGCGCCCACGGACGGCATCACCACGACGCCGCTGTCCTTCAGCTGGGCGATCAGGTCCCGCGTCGGGGCCAGCGCGAACGAGGCCACCTTGACGCCGTACCTGACCAGCAGCGTGACCCGCTCGGCCGCGTCGCCGGCGTCCGCCCGCAGGTTCACCCCGAACGGGCGGTCGGTGCGGCCCCGGACCTCGACGATCGCCTTCTCCAGCTCGTCGCACGTCATCGTCGCGCTGGCCAGGATGCCGAGCCCGCCGGCGTTCGCGGTGCCGGCAACCAGGCGGGGCCCGGCGACCCAGCCCATCCCGGTCTGCACGACCGGGTGCCGGACGCCGACCAGCTCGGTCAACGGGGTGCGGAGCAGCTGGTCGATCATCAGCCCGGCACCTCGCGGTCCCGCAGCCCCTTCGGGTCGAGCACCTCCCGGACGAGCACCAGCTCCTCCAAGGTCGGCTGCCGGGTGTCGGTGACCGGCTCGCCCACGACGACCTCGCAGGCCGAGGACTCCCGCACCTCGTCGACCGTCACGCCGGGGTGCGTCGAGAGCAGCCGCAGCGTGTGGCCCGGGCCCCCGAAGTCGAAGACCCCCAGGTTGCTCACCACCCGGTGCACGTCGTGGTGCCGCGTCGCCGCCGGGCCCGCCTGCTCGGCGCGCTTGCGGCCGACCCCCGACACCACGTCCACCCGCTCCACGAAGACCCGGGGGCCGTGCCGGGGAACCCAGTAGCTGGTGCGGTTGTTCACGGTGTTGCCCGGCGCCCCGCGCACCCCGAGCAGCTGTCGCGTCGGCTTCGCGAAGTCGCCGATGCAGGAGATGTTCTGGTTCCCGTGCCGGTCGACCTGGCTGGCCCCCATCATCACGTGTCGCTTGCCGTATGCGACCACGTCGAACACCGCCCGGAACGGGAGCCAGCCCTCGACCACGTCCGCGCTCGCGCCGAGCGGGGGAGTGCCGCCCAGCAGCAGCGCCTCGCCGTCGGAGAGCAGCAGGTCGGGGTTCGAGGTGAGCCGGGCCAGCCGGGCACCCAGCGTGGGCAGCAGCCCCATCGGGCTGCCCAGGATCTCGCCGTCGCCGGCGAAGCAGTCGGCGATCGCTGCCGCGCACACCTCGGCACGGGTCCCCGCTGCTGGGGCCGAGCCGGTCGAGTCCATCAGCGGTCCCCCTCGGCGTGGAAGGCGCGTACGGCGTCTTGGTAGCTCCGCTCGTCGCCGCGCAGGAACCGCTCCTCGAAGCGGCTCCAGGCGCCCGGGTCCTTGGCGGCCGCGGCATAGGCCTGCTGGAACCCCTCGTCCCGCTCGTAGTCCGGGGCGCAGGTGGTGAAGTGCGCGCCGTTCGGCGCCTCGACAACGCCGGTGACCATCATCCGGTTCAGCAGCAGCCGCTGGACGGGCGCGTCCACGGTCAGCCCCGCGGTGTCGACGACCCGCTCGGTGGAGACGTAGGCGCGGTCGGCGGCCAGGCAGAACAGGTCGTCGAAGTACGGGTCGGGCCCGAGGTAGCAGGCGTTGCCGTGCGTGTCCGCCCGGTTGAGGTGCACGAGCGCGACATCGAGGTTCAGGGCGGGCACGGCGACCAGCTCCTCGCCGTCGTCGTACGGCGACCGGACGGTCCGCAGCGACGGGTCGTTGACGAGCACGTCGGACCCGAGACCGGCGCGCACCGGCAGGAACGGCACTCGTTGCGCGGCGGCGCGCAGCCCCGTCTGGAACATGCCCTCGTCCCACTCGGTGAACTCGGCGGTGGCGTCCTGCCGGGCCCGGGAGAACAGCGGCTCGAGCGGGATCGAGTCCAGCGACACGAAGGCGTACACGACCCTGCGGACCTTGCCCGCGGCGCACAGCAGCCCGACGTCGGGTCCGCCGTAGGACACGATGGTGAGGTCCTCCAGGCCCGAGCGGAGGATGCCGCGGACCAGCGCCATCGGCTTGCGGCGCGACCCCCAGCCGCCGATGCCGACGGTCATCCCGTCCTTCAGCTCGCCGACCACCTCGTCGATGGTCATCCGCTTGTCGCGGGGTCCGCGGGTCATCGCGCCGCCGGCTTCCCGGCGGCGACGAACTCGTCGCGGTGCGCGTCGGCGACACCGGCGAGGTTGAGCTCCATGGTGAACCCTTGCTCGAACCGGTAGCTGCGGTTGACGTCGACGGGGTCGATCCCGTTGATCGCCTCCTTGGCGGCCCGGATCACCCGGGTGTCCTTGGCCGCGATCTCCCCGGCCACGGCCAGCGCCGTGTCGTCGAGCTCGGCGCGGGGGACCACCTCCAGCACCGAGCCGTGGCCGACCAGGTCGGCGGCCCTGATGTGGCGGCCGGTGAAGTACAGCGTGCGCATCAGGTGCGGGGGCACCAGCCGGGCCAGGTGGGTGGCGGCGCCGAGCGCGCCCCGGTCCACCTCCGGGACACCGAGGAACGCGTCGTCGCTGGCCACCACCGTGTCCGCGTTGCCGACCAGGCCGACCCCGCCGCCGAGGCAGAAGCCGTGCACCGCCGCAACCACGGGCACGGCGCACTCGTAGACCGCCTTGAACGCCGCGAAGCAGCCCCGGTTCGCGGCGACCAGGGCCTCGAAGCCGGGGGTGCGCTGCATCTCCTTGATGTCCACGCCGGCGTTGAACCCCTTGCCCTCGGCGCGCAGCACCACGACGTGCGTGGCCGGGTCGTCTGCGGCCTCGTCCAGGGCGGCGGCGAGCTCGAACCAGCCGGCGGCCGGGAGCGCGTTGACCGGCGGGAAGTCCATCGTCAGCACCCGGACATGGTCGTCACCGAGCATCGAGGAGAGTGCCATCCCGCGCCTTCCGGTTCCAAACCTAACGTTTGCTTGGTAGCCTAACACTTGCTTGGTTCTGCCGGAAGAAGAGGAGCCCGGGGTGGTCAGCGCACTCGACCTGTCCGGCCGCGTGGCCGTGGTGACCGGCGGCGTGCGCGGTGTCGGGCTCGGGGTCAGCCGTGCGCTCCGCGGGGCCGGGGCCACGGTGGTGACCTGCTCGCGCACCCCGGTCGAGGACGCCCACCACCTCGTCTGCGACGTTCGCGACCCCGACGCGGTGGCCACCCTGGTGGAGCGGGTGCTCGACGAGCACGGCAGTCTCGACGTCCTGGTGAACAACGCCGGCGGGGCGCCGTTCGCCCTGGCCGCCGACGCGTCTGCCGGCTACCACGCCAAGGTGGTGGAGCTGAACCTGCTGGCACCGCTGCTGGTCTCCCAGGCCGCGAACGCGGTGATGCAGCGACAGCCGGACGGCGGCGCGATCGTGATGGTCTCCAGCATCAGCGCGGCCCGGCCCTCGCCCGGGACGGCGGCCTACGGTGCGGCCAAGGCGGGCGTGGACAGCCTGGTGAAGAGCCTGGCGGCGGAGTGGGCGCCGAAGGTGCGGGTCAACTCGATCGACGTCGGGCTGGTGCGCACCGAGCAGACCGACCTGCACTACGGCGGGGAGGCGGGGGTCGCCGCGATCGAGCGGACCATCCCGCTGGGCCGGCTGGCCGACCCGGAGGAGATCGGAGCGGTGGCCGCGTTCCTCGCCAGCCCGCTCGCCTCCTACGTCAGCGGCGCCACCGTCGCCGCGCACGGCGGCGGCGAGCAGCCGCCGTTCCTCACCGCACTGATGTCGAGTCAAGGAGCACCATGAGCAGGATCTGTGCCGGCCGGATCGCCGTCGTGACCGGGGCGGGCCGCGGTCTCGGCCGGGCGCACGCCCTGGAGCTGGCCCGGCAGGGCGCTCGGGTGGTGGTCAACGACCTGGGCACGTCGGGCTCGGGCGAGGGCGCGTCGAGCGGTCCCGCCGCCGAGGTGGTCGCCGAGATCGAGGCCCTCGGAGGCGAGGCGGTCGCGAACGGCTCCGACGTCGCCGACTTCGACGGCGCCCGGAGGCTGGTGCGCCAGGCCGTCGACGTCTTCGGCGGCCTCGACGTGCTGGTCAACAACGCCGGCTTCCTGCGCGACCGGATGCTGGTCAGCACCGCCGAGGACGAGTGGGACGCGGTGGTCCGGGTGCACCTCAGGGGCCACTTCGCCATGCTGCGGCACGCCGCGTCGTACTGGCGCGAGGAGGCCAAGGCCGGGCGGACCCGGGACGGGCGGGTGATCAACACGTCCTCCGGCGCCGGCCTGCAGGGGTCGATCGGGCAGGGCGCCTACTCCGCGGCGAAGGCCGGGATCGCGGGGCTGACCCTGGTGGCCGCGGCGGAGCTGGGCCGGTACGGCGTCACGGTGAACGCGCTCGCACCGGCGGCCCGCACCCGGATGACGGAGGCCGCGTTCGCGGACACCATGGCCGCACCGGCGTCGGGCTTCGACGCGATGGACCCGGCGAACGTCTCGCCGGTGGTGGCCTGGCTCGCCTCCGTGGACGCCGCCGACGTCACCGGCCGGGTGGTCGAGGTCGAGGGCGGCCGGGTGTGCGTCGAGGACGGCTGGCGGCACGGTCCCGCGGTGGACCACGGCGGGCGGTGGGACGCGGCGGAGGTGGGTCCGGCGCTGCGGAAGCTGCTCGCCGAGGCCGCCGTCCCGGAACCGGTCTACGGCGCCTGAGCCTCGACCAGCGCGAGCAGCCGCGCGCAGACACTGCGCAGGGTGAGCTGGGTCCAACGCTGGGACTCCAGGAACCGGATCAGGGGCACGAGCCGCGCGTCGGAGGCGTCCGGCAGCTGGACGGCCTCCCACCTGCCCACCGCCGCCCCCGGCAGGCTGAGGAGCAGGTCCCGCAGGCTCTGCCGGTCGCTGGCGGCCAGCACCGACCGGGCCAGCAGCTCGGGGGTGAAGCCGCGCCAGCGGTAGGGGCGCAGGGCCGCACAGGCGGCGGCCACGTGTGAGTCCTGGCGTGGGTCGGTCGCGGGCACCGCGTTGCTCCTCGACGTTGGATCCGCTTTGTGAGGTTTACCCCTCCCGGGGCGCCGCCAAACGGTCATCCGCTGCGGGGGATGCCGCCGGCGGGCCGGGGTCGGACGATGGCCGTGCTTCGCGGTGTTGCCGGGGAGCTGGACGATGAAGCCGGAGGCCGCGACGTGAGCCTGCAGACCGCCGCCTCACCGACGACCATGCCCGGGGCCCCGGCCGCCTTCCACGTGATGGCCAAGCCGACCGGCGCCATCTGCAACCTCGACTGCGAGTACTGCTTCTTCCTGTCCAAGGACCAGCTCTACCCCGGCAGCGGCTTCCGGATGGAGCCGCACGTCCACGAGGCCTACCTCCGCCAGCTGCTCGCCGCGCACCCGGCCGCTGCCGAGGTGGTGGTCGCGTTCCAGGGCGGGGAGCCCACCTTGATGGGGCTGGACTTCTTCCGGCGGACCCTCGAGCTCGAGGAGCAGCTCCGCCGCCCGGGGCAGCGGGTGCTGAACACCCTGCAGACCAACGGCACGCTGCTGGACGACGAGTGGGGCGAGTTCCTGCGTGAGCACGGCTTCCTGGTGGGCGTGTCCGTCGACGGCCCGCGCCCGATGCACGACGCCTACCGCGTCGACAAGGGCGGCAAGCCGACCTTCGACCGGGTCGTCCGCGGGATCGACGTGCTCCGCCGGCACGGGGTGGACTGGAACGCGCTCACCACGGTCAACGCGGCCAACGGCGACCACGGACGCGAGGTGTACACCTTCCTGCGGGACGTGCTCGGCGCGCAGTACGTCCAGCTGATCCCGGTCGTGGAGAGGGTGACAGCGGAGCTGCTCCCGCTCGCCGAGGCCGGCTGGGGACGGCGCGACGGGGAGCGGCCGCTGTACCGGCAGCAGGGGGCGCTCGTCACGCACCGGACCGTCGGCGCCGAGCAGTACGGCCGGTTCCTCGTCGACGTCTTCGAGGAGTGGGCGCGCCACGACGTCGGCGACGTCTTCGTGCAGATCTTCGACACCGCGCTCGCCCACTGGTTGGGCCTGGAGCAGGCCGGCATGTGCGTGCATGCGCGGACCTGCGGGCAGGCGCTGGCCCTCGAGCACAACGGTGACGTGTACTCCTGCGACCACTACGTCGAGGAGGACTACCTGCTGGGGAACCTCGCCCAGGGCCGGACCCTGCTGCAGCTGGCCACCTCGCCGCAGCAGACCGCGTTCGGCCGGGCCAAGCTGGACAGCCTGCCCGACTACTGCCTGCGGTGCGACGTGCGGTTCGCGTGCAACGGCGGCTGCCCCAAGGACCGGTTCCTGACCACCCCGGACGGGGAGCCCGGCCTGCACTACCTGTGCGCGGGCTACCAGCGGTTCTTCCGGCACGTCGACGAGCCGATGCGGGTGATGGCCGACCTGCTCCGTCGCGGGGCGGACGCGACGGGCGTCCGCGACTGGTACGCCGCCGAGGATGCGCGGAGGTCGCGCAACGACGCCTGCACCTGCGGCAGCGGACGGAAGTGGAAGCGGTGCCACGGCGGCCCGCCGCCGACCGGCCCCTCCTAGCCGGGGTGCGCCGGAGGCCAGAGCGCGTCGGAGGCCAGAGCGCGCCGGAGGTCAGAGCACGACGGAGGTCAGAGCGCGGCGTGGCGGAGGTCCACGGGGTCCTCGACCTGACCGAACGCTGCGGCGAGCTCGCGGTCCCACGCCCGGGACTCGACGCGGCGACGGGCGCTCCAGGCACCCGTCAGCGCGAGCACGGTGACGCACAGCAGCAGCACGATGATCATGTCCCCACCCCCTGCGATCGGACGTCGGCCGGCAGTGGCCGAGCCCCCGTCCCGACGGTAGGTCAGGCCCAGGGGGGAGGAGGTGGTTTTTACCCAGGTTTGGCTCGGGGCCGCGCGGGTGCGGAGGAGCGGGTCAGAGTCGCTCGAGGATGGTGCCGGTGGCCAGCGCGCCCCCGGCACACATGGAGATCAGTGCCGAGCCGCCGTCGCGACGTTCGAGCTCGTGCAGGACGGTGGTGATCAGCCGGGTGCCGGTGCAGCCGACCGGGTGGCCGAGGGCGATCGCGCCACCGTTGACGTTCACCCGCTGCGGGTCGGGCTCGTGGACCGACGCCCAGGACAGCACCACCGCCGCGAACGCCTCGTTGACCTCGAACAGGTCGAGGTCGGCCACCGTCCGCCCGCTGCGGGAGAGCAGCCGCTCGGTGGCCTGCACCGGGCCGTCCAGGTGGTAGTAGGGGTCCGAGCCGACCAGGCACTGGGAGGCGATCCGGGCGCGCGGGGTCAGCCCCAGGCCGCGCGCCCGGGCCTCGTCCATGATGAGGACCGCCGACGCGCCGTCCGAGATCTGCGACGACGTGCCGGCGGTGTGCACGCCGCCCTCCCGTACCGGCCTCAGCGCCGCGAGCGCCTCCAGGCTGGTCTCGCGCAGGCCCTGGTCCGCGTCGACCGTACGCGTCTCGCCGGTGGGCTCGCCGTCCTCGCCGAGCACCGGCGCGTCCACCGCGACGATCTCCCGCTTGAACCGGCCCTCGTCCACCGCCACCCGGGCCTTCTCCTGGGAGGCCAGGCCGAACTCGTCGACCTGTGCCCGCGTGAAGCCGCGGTCGCGCGCGATCCGGTCCGCCCCCTCGAACTGGTCCGGCAGGTCGATCGTCCAGCTGTCGGGGCGCGGCGAGCCGGTGCCCGGGGTGATGTTGGTGCCGAGCCCGATGCGGCTCATCGACTCCACCCCGCACGCGACGCCGACGTCGATCGCATCCGCGGTGACGAGGGCGGCGACGAGGTGCGCGGCCTGCTGGCCGGACCCGCACTGCGCGTCGATCGTGGTCGCGCCGGTGCGCTGGGGGAGGCCGGCGTGCAGCCAGGCGCGCCGGGCGACGTTCCCCGACTGCTCGCCCACCTGGGTGACGCAGCCGCCGACGACCTGCTCCACCAGGGCCGGGTCGATCCCGGACCGCTCGACCAGGGCCCGCTGTGCCGCGCCGAGCAGCTCGGCGGCGTGCAGGCCGGCCAGCCAGCCGCGCCGGCGACCGATCGGGGTGCGCACGGCCTCGACGATGACGGGGTTGCCCACGGGACTCCTCTCGACCGGCGACGACGGCTATCGCCGTCCACCCAAACTAGAACACGTTCTCGTGTTCGGGCAAGCGTGCCGGGCGTCCGCGGGGTCGGCGAGGGTTCCCAGCACGGTGGTGATGTGGCACACTTTCTAGAACGTGTTCCAGAAATCGCGGAGGTTCCCCGGTGAGTGCGACGGCAGTGCCCTCGGGCTTCGACCCGACAGATCCCGACATCTACACCGAGCGAGTGCCTCACGACGAGTTCCTGGAGCTGCGCCGGACCGCCCCGGTGTTCTGGGTCGAGCAGCCCGAGGCGGCGCGGGCCGGCCAGCTCGGTGGCAGCGGCTACTGGGCGCTGAGCAAGCACGCCGACGTGAGTGCGGTGTCGAAGAACAGCGAGGACTTCTCCACGGCCGAGAACGGAGCCATCATCCGGTTCGCGCCGGACATGACCCGCGACCAGGTCGAGGCGCAACGGGTGATGCTGATCAACCACGACGCGCCGGACCACACCAAGCTGCGCGGCATCATCTCCCGCGGGTTCACGCCGCGGGCGATCGGAGCCCTGCGCGACAACCTCGCCGTGCGGGCCGACTCGATCATCGAGGATGCGGTGGAGCGGGGCTCGGGAAACTTCGTCGAGGAGATCGCCGCCGAGCTGCCGTTGCAGGCGATCGCGGACCTGCTCGGCGTACCCCAGGAGGATCGTCGCAAGCTCTTCGAGTGGTCGAACCAGATGCTCGGGTACGACGACCCCGAGTACTCCGTGGATCCGGAGGCGGCGTCGGTCGAGATCCTCACCTACGCGATGGCGCTCGCCGAGGACCGCAAGGCAAACCCGCGCGACGACATCGTGACCAAGCTGGTCCAGGCCGACGTGGACGGCCACGCGCTGAGCGCCGACGAGTTCGGCTACTTCGTGATCCTGCTGACCGTCGCCGGCAACGAGACCACCCGCAACGCCATCACGCACGGCATGAACGCGTTCTTCGACAACCCCGAGCAGTGGGACCTCTACAAGGACAAGCGCCCGGAGACCGCGGTGGACGAGGTGATCCGCTGGGCGACCCCGGTGACGGTGTTCCAGCGGACCGCCCTCAACGACGTCGAGGTGGGCGGGGTGCAGGTGCGGAAGGGTCAGCGGGTCGGGCTGTTCTACGCGTCGGCCAACCACGACACGGACGTGTTCACCGACCCGCACCGGTTCGACATCGAGCGCAGCCCCAACCCGCACCTGGCCTTCGGTGGCCACGGCGCGCACTACTGCATCGGCGCCAACCTGGCCCGGCTCGAGGTGAACCTGATCCTGAACGCGCTGGCCGACCACGCGCCGAGCATCTCCAAGGCGGGGGAGCCCCGCCGGCTCCGGTCCGGCTGGATCAACGGCATCAAGGAGCTCCAGGTCAGCTACAAGTGACCTCGGTGACAGGTGCCCCCGGCAGCACGCCTGCCGGGGGCTTGCCTGCCGGGGGCTTGCCTGTCCGCCCGGCCGGCTCGACCATGGCCTGAGAGGCGGTCCGGTCGCGGCCCCGGCCGCGCCCGGGACGGCTTGTCCGAGATCCGCCATGGAGGTCCGATGGAACCGAGCTCGTCCACACCGGAGGAGTCCTTCCTCGAGGCGCTGCGTCGGCGACGCGCCGAGCTGCGCGAGTCGATGACCGCGCTCGAGGTCGCGCTGGCCGGGCCGCCGTCCCGGGGGCAGGTGCGGTGGGCGGAGCGGGTGCACGTCGCGCTGGTGGAGCTCTCCGGTGACTTCCGCGAGCACCTCGCCGTGACGGAGGGGCCGGACGGGCTGTACCCCGAGGTGATCGCGACGGCGCCACGGCTGTCCGAGGCGGTCGCCCGGCTCACGCAGGAACACGCACGGATCAGGGACCTGGTCGAGGAGCTGCTCGGCGAGGTCGGCCGGCCGGAGGGGGGCGCCGCGGACGTGCACCGGGTCCGCGAGCTCGGGACTGCCCTGCTCGGGATCCTGGTCCGCCACCGGCAACGCGGCTCCGACCTGGTCTACGAGGCGTTCGAGTTCGACGTGGGCGGCGAGACCTGAGACCCCGGCCACGGCGACCCCGTCACCTGGCGGTCAACACCAGGGGGCCGTCCTCGGTCACCGCGATGGTGTGCTCCATGTGGGCGCCTCTGGAGCCGTCGGCGCTGCGCAGCGTCCAGCCGTCGGGGTCCACGACGAGCAGGTCGGTGCTCTGCAGGAACCACGGCTCGATCGCGATCACCAGGCCGGGCCGCAACGGGTAGCCGCGTCCGGGGCGGCCGTCGTTGGGGACGTGCGGGTCCCCGTGCATGGTCCGGCCGACGCCGTGCCCGCCGAAGTCGGTGTTGATCGAGTAGCCCGCCTCCCGCGCCACCGCGGCGATCGCGGCGGAGATGTCCCCGATCCGGGACCCGGCCCGGGCGGCGGCGACCCCGGCCTCCAGCGCGCGGGTGGTGACCTCGATCAGCCGCAGGTCCTCCTCGCGCGGGGTGCCCACCACCAGGCTCAGCGCGGAGTCGGAGACCCAGCCGTCCACGGAGGCGGCGAAGTCGAGGCTGAGCAGGTCGCCGTCGCGGAGCCGGTAGTCGTGCGGGAGGCCGTGCAGCACCGCGTCGTTCACCGAGGTGCAGAGCACCTTGCCGAACGGCATCGCCCCGAAGGACGGGTGGTAGTCGATGTAGCACGACTCCGCGCCCCGGTCCCGGATCATCTGGTGGGCGAGCTGGTCCAGCTCGAGCAGGTTCATGCCCACGTCTGCGGCGCCGGCGAGCCGGGTCAGCGTCTCCGCGACGAAGCGTCCCGCGGGGCGCATCTGCTCGATCTCGGCCGGTGTCCTCAGTTCGATCACGGCGCCGAGCCTAGCCAGGCGCCGATGGCCGACGGCCCGCGGCGCCGGCCGAGGCGTCTCGAGACACCGCGTCGCCCGCTCAGGGGCGTGCGGACCCGACGACCCACATCGCGAAGAACTGGGAGCCGCCGCCGTAGGCGTGCCCCAGCGCGCGCCGTGCGCCGTCGACCTGGTGCTCGCCGGCCTCCCCCCGCACCTGGAGCGCCGCCTCCGCGAACCGGAGCATCCCGGACGCACCGATCGGGTTCGACGACAGCACCCCGCCGGACATGTTCACCGGCAGCCGGCCGCCGATCTCGGTCTCGCCGGCCTCGGTCAGCCTCCAGCCCTCGCCCTCGGCCGCGAAGCCGAGGTTCTCCAGCCACATCGGCTCGAACCACGAGAACGGCACGTAGATCTCGGCGCAGTCGACCTCGGCCAGCGGGTCGGTGATCCCGGCCTGCCGCCACAGCTGGGCCGCCGCGTCCCGGCCGGCCTGCGGGTTGACCTGGTCGCGCTCGGCGGCGGTGGTCGGCTCGCTGCGCATCGCGGTCGCGTGGATCCAGGCCGGGTTGGCGACCGCCGCGGCGGCCGACTCGTCGCCGACCACCACCGCGCAGGCACCGTCCGAGGACGGGCAGGTCTCGTCGTAGCGGATCGGGTCCCACAGCATCTGGGAGGCCATCACCGAGTCCATCGTGGTCTCCGGATGCTGCAGGTGCGCGTACGGGTTCCGGCAGGCGTTGCGCCGGTCCTTCGCGGCCACCATGGCGCCCACGTGCGTCGGCGCACCCGACCGGCGGATGTAGGAGCGCACGTGCGGCGCGAAGTAGCCGCCCGCCCCGGCGTGCACCGGCATCACGAACGGCACCGGCACCGACAGCGCCCACATCGCGTTGGACTCCGACTGCTTCTCGAACGTCACCGCGAGCACCCGCCGGTGCACACCGGCCTGCACCAGGCTGGCGGCGACGATCGCGGTGGAGCCGCCCACCGACCCCGCGGTGTGCACCCGCAGCAGCGGCTTGCCGACCGCGCCGAGCGCCTCGGCCAGGTAGAGCTCCGGCATCATCACCCCCTCGAACAGGTCCGGCGCCTTGCCCACGACCACGGCGTCGACGTCGTCGAAACCGACTCCGGCGTCCGCGAGCGCCCGGTCGACCGCCTCACGGCACAGCCCGGCCATCGACACGTCCTCGCGCTTGGCCTTGTGGTGGGTCTGGCCGACCCCGATCACGGCGGCGAGCTGCTTGGTCATCGACGGGTACCTTCCGACGAGGGGTGGCCTTCGAGCGTGCACAGCAGGTTCTGCTGCAGCGCCGGTCCCGACGTGGCGTGCGCCAGCGCCTTGTCCGACGTACCGGCCAGCACCTTGCGCGCGGCCTCGCCGATGCGGACCAGGCCCGCGGAGAACATCGGGTTGCCGCACAGCGCCCCGCCGGAGGGGTTCAGGTCGACGGTGTCCTCGAGGCCGAGCTCGTGCCGCAGGATCAGCTCCTGGTGGCTGAACGGTGCGTGCAGCTCGGCGGTGTCGACGCCGCCCAGGTCCAGGCCGGCGGCGGCCGCGGCGGTCGACGGGGATCGGGTCAGGTCGCGCAGCCCCAGCACCTGGGTGTCGACGCGGTGCTCGATCCCGGTGAGCCAGGCCGGCCGGTCGGCGACCTCCCGGGCCCGGTCCCCGGCGGCGAGCACCACCGCGGACGCCCCGTCGGTGACCGGGGCGCAGTCGCTCGTGCGGAGCGGGTCGGCGAACAGCGGCTCCGCGAGGAGGTCCGCGACCGAGACCTCCCCGGACAGTACGGCGTCGGTGTTCCCCGTCCCGGCGGCACGGTTCCGGGCGACCACCCCGGCGAGCTGCTTCTCGTCCCAAAGCCCCGCCTCGAAGCCGAGCCGGGCCTGCAGGGCGGCGAGGGACACCGTGTCCGGCCACAGCGGCCCGACGACGTACGGGTCGAGCTGGAGCGCCAGGACCCGCCGCAGCTGCCCGGCCGAGGCCTTGCCGAAGCCGTAGACCAGCGCGGTGTCGACCTCGCCGGTCTGGATCTTCACCCAGGCCTCGTAGAGCGCCCAGGCCGGGTCCATCTCCACGTGCGACTCGTTGACCGGGGGCAGGGTGCCGATCGCGTCGATCGCCTGCACGAACGAGAACGACCGCCCGGCCAGGTAGTCCGAGGAGCCGGAGCAGAAGAAACCGATGTCGTTCTTGGTCCAGCCGGTCTGCTCCCACAGCTCCCCGAGGATCGGGACCAGCAGCTCGACCATCGTGGGGGAGCCGTCGAACGAACGCATCTGCCGCTGGGCGAAGCCCACGACCGCAACGTCTCTCACAGGGGCCTCGTCTCTAGAGATGGTTGGCGTAGGACTCGAACGGCGCGTCCGGCTCGCCGGTCGGCCGGAAGTGGTCGATGTTCTCGATCGTGGTGCCCCACTCCTCGCGCGGCTTCCAGACCGCCTCGACCCGCATCCCCATCCGCACCTCGGCCGGCTCGCAGCCGAGGACGAGGTGCAGGACCGCGATGTCGGCGCCCTCCAGCAGCACGTACGCGGAGACGTAGGGCGGGGTGATCCGCTGGCCCAGGAACGGCACGTTGACCACGCAGTAGGTGGTGACGATGCCGCGGTCGGGCAGCTCCACCTCCTCGGTCGTCGGGACGCCGTCGACCGGACAGGCGCCCCGGGGCGGGACGTAGACCTTCCGGCACCTCGGGCAGCGCTGGCCGAGGATCCGGCCCTCGGCAAGCCCCCGGTAGAAGCGCGACTCCTCCGCGGAGGCCGCGTAGGTGTAGCGCAGCCGCACCGGGGCGACGATGCCGGTGACGGGGTCGCCGGCGCCGCTGCCGTCGGCCATACCGTCCGGCGCTGCGCCGGCGCGCCCGTCCGCACCGCTGCCCTCCGGCGCCGGCTCGAACCACAGGTCGCGGATGTCGCCGTGGCGCTCGTCGGCCCAACGGGCGCTCACCCGCAGGCCGGTGCGCATCGCGTCGGGGGACGCTGTGTCGACCGCGTGCAGCAGCGGGACATCTGCGCCGTCGAGCAGCACCATGGCGAACGCGAACGGGTGGTCGAACGGCTGGCCGGCGACGGGGGAGGAGACCCACGTCCAGGTCTGGACCGTGCCGCCGGGGCCGACCGCGACGAGGTCCTCGGTGGCCGCGTGCGTGACGGGGTCGTACTCGGTGGGTGGGACGACCACTCGACCGTCGGAGGCGCGGGACCCGAGGATGGTCCGGTCACGCAGACCGGTCATGAACCTCGAGAGCACCGGGCCGAGCGACCGGGTGTAGTCGAACTCCACCTCGAGGGGAGCGCGGAGGGTGCGTGACATGGGTAAAGTGAAACAGGTTCTAGTATTCGAGTTCAAGACCTTTCCGGATCGAAGGTGGTCACACATGTTGCTCGGACTACAGCTCGGCTACTGGGGGGCGCAGCCGCCGGAGGGTGTCGGCGAGCTCGTCGAGGAGGCCGAGCGCAGCGGCTTCGAGGCGGTCTTCGCCGCCGAGGCCTGGGGGTCGGACGCGTTCACCCCGCTCGCCTGGTGGGGCAGCCGGACCAGCCGGGTCAAGCTCGGCACGTCGATCGTGCAGCTGTCCGGGCGCACGCCCACCTCCTGCGCGATGCACACGCTGACCCTCGACCACCTCTCCGGCGGGCGCGCCGTCCTCGGGCTCGGCGTCTCCGGGCCGCAGGTGGTCGAGGGGTGGTACGGCCAGCCGTTCGCGAAGCCGCTGGCCCGGACCCGGGAGTACGTCGGGATCATCCGCAAGGTCCTCGCCCGCGAGGAGCCGGTCTCCAACGCGGGGCCGCACTACCCGCTGCCGTACGCCGGTGAGGGGGCCACCGGCCTGGGCAAGCCGCTGAAGCCGATCGTGCACCCGCTGCGTGCCGACGTGCCGATCTGGATGGGTGCGGAGGGTCCGAAGAACGTCGCGCTCGCGGCCGAGATCGCCGATGGGTGGCTGCCGATCTACTTCTCGCCGCGGGTCGCGGACATGTACCACTCCTGGCTCGACGAGGGGTTCGCGCGACCTGGCGCCCGCCGGACCCGGGAGACGTTCAGCGTCGCCGCCACCACCCAGCTGGTGCTCACCCCGGACGCCGGAGCCAAGCGCGCCGCCTACGAGGCGATGCGGCCCTGGATCGCGCTGTACATCGGCGGGATGGGGGCGAAGGAGCAGAACTTCCACAAGGCGGTCTTCGAGCGGATGGGCTACCGGGACGTCGCCGCGCAGATCCAGGAGCACTACCTGGCCGGCCGCAAGGAGGACGCCGCCGCGCTGGTCCCCGACGAGCTGATCTCGGAGATCACCATCATCGGTGACGTCGACGAGGTCCGGGCAGGCGTCCGGCGCTGGGAGGACGCGGGGGTGACGATGCTGGTGCTCAGCCTCCGCACTCCCGAGGAGGTGCGCTCGGTCGCCGAGGCGGTGCTCGGCGGTTGAGGAGCGGAACGCCGGTCATTGACCGTTTCTGAAACACGTTCTACTCTCGGCGCATGACCGACCTCCACGCCGGGCCGCACCTCGGCCACCTGATGGCCCATGCGCTCCGCCGGCACCGGGACGCGCCCGTCCTGCACGTCGGCGACCAGGTGCTCACCGGCGGTGAGCTGGCCGACGAGATGAGCCGGTACGTCGGTGCCTTCCGCGAGCTCGGGATCGGCGCCGGCAGCCCGGTCGGGCTGCTCGCCCTGAACCGGCCGGAGGTGCTGGTGATGATCGGGGCGGGCCAGATGCTGGGGATGCGGCGCACCGCGCTGCACCCGCTGGGGTCGCTGGACGACCACGCCTACATCCTGGCCGACGCCGGCATCGAGACTTTGGTGATCGACCCGACCCCGGGTTTCGTCGAGCGGGCCGCCGCGCTGCTGGACCGGGTGCCGTGCCTGAAGACCGTGCTGACCTTCGGGCCCGCTGAGGTCGGCGACGACCTCGGCGCGCTGGCGGCGGCCCGGTCCGCGGGACCGCTGGAGGTCGCCGACCTGGCCCCCGACGCGGTCGTCAGCGTGACCTACACCGGCGGCACCACCGGAAAGCCCAAGGGGGTGGTGGGCACCGCGGCGTCGATGGCGGCGATGACGCAGATCCAGCTGGCCGAGTGGGAGTGGCCGGAGCGTCCGCGGTTCCTGATGTGCACGCCGCTGAGCCACGCGGGCGCGGCCTTCTTCGTGCCGACGCTGATGGCCGGCGGATCGATGGTGGTGCTGCCGCGGTTCGAACCCGGCGAGGTGCTGCGTGCCGTCGAGGAGCACCGGATCACCGCGACGATGCTGGTGCCGAGCATGCTCTACGCCCTGCTGGACCACCCCGACGCGGGGACCGCGGACCTGAGCAGCCTGGAGACCGTGTACTACGGCGCGTCCGCGATCAACCCGGTCCGGCTGGCCGAGGCGGTGGACCGGTGGGGCGCGATCTTCGCGCAGTACTTCGGCCAGTCCGAGTGCCCGATGGTGATCTCCTACCTGCGCAAGGGCGACCATGACACGTCGAGGCCGGAGCGGCTCTCGAGCTGCGGGCGACCGAGCGCGTTCTTGCGCACCTCCCTGCTGGACGCCGAGGGCAACGAGGTGCCGGCCGGCGAACCGGGGGAGGTGTGCGTGGCCGGCCCGGTGCTGGCCGACGGCTACTGGAACCTGCCCGAGGCCACCGCCGAGACCTTCCGCGACGGCTGGCTGCGCACCGGCGACGTGGCGCGGGCCGACGAGGACGGCTTCTGGTACATCGTCGACCGCACCAAGGACATGATCGTCACCGGCGGGTTCAACGTGTTCCCGCGCGAGGTCGAGGACGTGGTCGCCGAGCACCCCTCGGTGGCCCAGGTCGGCGTGATCGGGGTTCCGGACGAGAAGTGGGGCGAGGCGGTCACCGCGGTCGTGGTGCTGCGCTCGGACGCGGCCCGGGACGACGACGCGGTCGCGAGGCTGACCGAGGAGATCCGGGCGGCGGTCAAGGAGCGCAAGGGCGCCGTCCAGGCGCCCAAGCAGGTGGTCGTCGCCGACGAGCTGCCGCTGACCGGGCTCGGCAAGCCGGACAAGAAGGCGCTGCGGGCGCGGTACTGGACGTCCCGGGACCGAGGGGTCGGCTGAGCCGCGGGTGGCCGGACCGGCCGACCGCTGCTCATGACGGCTCGAGCCGGGCCTCGTCGCGGGTGGGCGAGAAGAGCTCGACCGGGTTCCCGGACGGGTCCTCGACGATCACCTGTCTGCCGCCCACACCCTCGATGATCCCGCTGCGGAACGGGACCCCGGCCCCCCGAAGCGCCGCGGCTGCCTCGTCGAGGTCATCGACCTCCACGATGAAGCGGTTCCATCCCCCGGGCTCCGGCGTGGTCCCGTCGGGCATCGCCTGCCCACCCCCACCGCGGCCGCTCGGGGCGCTGAGGACCAGCCGCAGGTCGCCCCGGTTGAGCATCGCGAAGGTCGGGGCGGGATGCATCTGCTCGGCGAAGCCGAGGTGCTCGGAGTAGAAGGAGATGGCCTCGTCGACGTCCTCGACGATGTAACGAACGCTGACTGTGGCCATTGACCGTTTCCTCTCTCCGGCTGCTCAGGTTAGGCCGTCGAGCGGGCGTGGAGTCAACGGCGCCCTCCCGCGAGGTTGCTCACCGGCCGGTGAACGTCGGAGTGCGCTTCTCGGCGAACGCCCGTGGCCCCTCCTTGGCGTCCTCGCTGGAGAACACCGGGGCGCCGACCTCGGCGTCGAGCCGGAACGCGTCGTCCTCGTGCATCCCCTCGGTGTCGCGGATCGTCCGCAGGATCGCCCGCACCGCGAGCGGCCCGTTGGCGGCGACCCGGTCCGCGATCTCCCGGGCCGTGTCGAGCGCGGTGCCGTCGGGCACCACGTGGCCGACCAGCCCGATCTCCCTCGCCTCGGCCGCCTTGATGTGCCGTCCGGTCAGCAGCAGGTCCGCGGCCACCGTGTAGGGGATCTGACGGGGGAGCCGGACCGCCGAGCCGCCCAACGGGTAGAGACCCCAGCGCGGCTCGGACACGCCGAACCGGGCGCTCTCGCCGGCCACCCGGATGTCGGTGGCCTGGAGGATCTCGGTGCCGCCCGCGATCGCCGGGCCCTCGACGGCCGCGATCAGCGGCTTGGCGAGCCGGAAGCCCTTGAGCAGCGGCTTGATCACCGACAGGTCCCAGTCGCCGCCCTGGAAGGACTCGCCCGGGTGCGCGCTGGTCATCGCCTTGAGGTCGGCGCCGGCGCAGAACGCGCCGCCGGCGCCGGTCAGGATCGCGACCCGGATCGAGTCGTCGGAGTTCACCCGGTCCCACGCCTCGCGCATCAGGTCCATCATCGGGCCGGACAGCGCGTTCCTCGCCTCGGGCCGGTTCATCGTCACCACCAGGGTGTGCCCCTCCTGCTCGACCAGGCAGTGCGGTGGCTCGGGGGGTGTGACGGCGTGCTGGGGCATCGGAGGCCTTCCTGACGGAGGGTGCGGGCGGACCCACTCTAGTCAGAAACAAGAACGTGTTCTAGTCTTGCCGGGTGGCCATCAACATCGCAGATCTGTTCGAGCACGCCGTGGACGCCGTACCCGACCGTCTCGCGCTGGTGGTGGGGGAGCGCCGGCTCACGTACGCCGAGCTCGACACGGAGGCGAACCGCATCGCGCACCACTTGGCCGCCCACGGGGTCGGCCACGGAAGCCACGTCGGCGTCTACGCCAAGAACGGTGTCGAGCACGTGGTCTCCCTGCTCGCGGTGACGAAGCTGCGCGCCGTGGCGATCAACATCAACTACCGCTACGTGGAGAACGAGCTGGACTACATCTTCGACAACGCCGACCTGGTCGCCCTGGTCCACGACCGCGGTTACGCACCGCTGGTCGCCCGGTGCGCGCCGAAGCACGACAAGCTGGGGCACGTCCTGGTGATCGAGGACGGCACCGACGCGGACCACTCGTCCTACGGCGGGGTCGCCTGGGGCGACGCCCGCGAGGAGGGCAAGCCGGGGCGGGACTTCGAGCCGCGCAGCAACGACGACGTGTGGATCGTCTACACCGGCGGCACCACGGGCTACCCGAAGGGCGTGATGTGGCGCCACGAGGACATCTGGCGCACGCTGGGCGGCGGCATCGACTTCATGACCGGAGAGCGGCTCGAGGAGCACGACCAGTCCCGCAAGGCCGTCCAGTCCGAGCCGATGATCTCGTTCCCGCTCAGCCCGATCATGCACGGCGGTGCCCAGTGGGGGATGCTGATGCACTTCTTCGCCGGGCACGTGGTGGTCCTGGTGCCGAAGTTCGACGTCGACGAGGTGTGGCGGATCGTGGACCGGGAGCGGGCCCAGGTGATGTTCATGACCGGCGACGCGATGGCGAGGCCGCTCATCGAGCGCTACGAGGAGGGCGGCTACGACGGCTCCAGCCTGGTCGCGGTGGCGAGCAGCGCCGCGATCTTCTCCACCGAGGTCAAGCAGCGGTGGATGGCGGCCTTTCCCGACACCTTCTTCACCGACTCGGTCGGGTCGTCGGAGACGGGCTTCTCCGGGACGGGCCTGGTGGACAAGGAGAACGCCGCCCAAGGGGCCGTGGTCTCGATCGGACCCGAGACCGTCGTGCTCGACGACGCCAACCGGGTCCTCGACCCGGCCACCTCGGTGGGTGCCGTGGGCCGGCTCGCCCGGGCCAGGAGCGTCCCGCTCGGCTACTACAAGGACCCCGCGAAGTCGGCGCGGACCTTCCTCGACATCGACGGCGTCCGGTACGCCGTGCCCGGTGACTTCGCGCGCATCGAGGAGGGCAACAGGATCACCCTGCTCGGCCGCGGGTCGAACTGCATCAACACCGGCGGCGAGAAGGTCTACCCCGAGGAGGTCGAGACCGCCCTCAAGTCCCATCCGGACGTGTTCGACGTCCTGGTCGTCGGGACGCCCGACGAGCGCTACGGCCAGGCGGTCACCGCGGTGGTGCAGGCCCGGGACGGCACGGTGCCCACGCTCGACGCGCTGAACGCGCACCTGCGCACGCTGCTGTCCGGCTACAAGCTGCCGCGGTCGCTGGCCCTGGTGCCGCAGATCCCGCGGCACGCCACCGGCAAGGCGAACTACCCGAAGGCCAAGGAGATCGCCACGGCCGCGCAGACGGCCACCCCGGCCTGAGACGAGGAGCAGCACCATGCGCACCGACCTGTGCGACCAGTTCGGCATCGAGCACCCGATCTTCGCGTTCACGCCCTCCGAGCACGTCGCCGCGGCGGTCAGCAGGGCCGGCGGCCTCGGTGTTCTCGGCTGTGTCCGGTTCAACGACACGGAGGAGCTGGAGAAGACGCTGAGCTGGATGGACGAGAACACCGACGGCAAGCCGTACGGCGTCGACGTGGTGATGCCGATGAAGGTGCCCACCGAGGGCACCGCGACGGATCTGGGCGGGCTGATCCCGCAGGGGCACCGGGACTTCGTGGACGACACGCTCCGCAAGCTCGGGGTCCCGCCGCTGCCGGAGGGGGAGGGGCGCGAGGGGGTGCTGGGCTGGCTGCACTCGGTGGCCCGGTCGCACGTCGAGGTGGCGCTGAGCCACCGGCCGGTGCTGATCGCCAACGCGCTGGGCTCGCCGCCGGAGGACGTGATCGCGCAGGCGCACCGCCGCGGCGTCAAGGTCGCCGCGCTCGCCGGCGCCGCGAAGCACGCGCTCTCCCACGTGCGCAACGGCGTCGACGTGATCGTCGCGCAGGGCTACGAGGCCGGTGGGCACACGGGGGAGATCGCCAGCATGGTGCTCACCCCGGAGATCGTGGACGCGGTCGGCCCCGAGGTCCCGGTGCTCGGAGCGGGAGGGATCGGCTCGGGCCGCCAGGTCGCCGCGTCCCTTGCCCTGGGCGCCCGGGGTGTGTGGACCGGGTCGATCTGGCTGACCACCACCGAGTACGCCCAGCTCTCCAGCAACACCGGGATGACCGACGCGTTCCTGCGTGCCGGCTCCGGGGACACCGTCCGGACCCGGATCTACACCGGCAAGCCGGCGCGCCTGCTCAGGACCCGGTGGACCCAGGCCTGGGAGCAGGAGGGGGCGCCGGCGCCGCTGCCGATGCCGTTGCAGAACCTGCTGGTCAGCGAGGCGCACAACCGGATCAACGCCAGCGGCGACCCGGACGTGGTGTCGATGCCGGTGGGTCAGATCGTCGGCCGGATGAACGCGGTCCGCCCGGTCGCCGACGTGATGGCCGACCTGGTCTCGGGTTTCGAGGAGGCGGTCACCCGGCTGCGGGACATCCGCGGCTGAGCGGCCGCCACGGGGTCAGCGGGCCGCCCGCTGCGGGCGCGCTCCGCCGAACAGGGCCACGGTGGCGCGCACGGCGGCACACACGTGGTCGACCTGCTGGTCGGTGAGCCGCGGGTGCATCGGCAGGCAGACCAGCTCGTCGGCGAGCGCGTCCGACCCGGGCAGCCCCGCGGAGGGGATGGCGCAGGTGGTGCGGAAGTAGGTGAGCCGGTGCACCGGCACCAGGTGCTCCGACGTCCCGACGCCCGCGGCGCCCAGGGTCGCGAGCAGCTGCTCGCGACCGATCCCGGCGTCCGGGAGCAGCCGCACCGGGTAGAGCCGCCAGGCATGCCTCGCGGACGACCCGTTCGGGCGGTGCGGGAGTGCCAGCCCCGGCGCGGGCGCGAGCGCGGCGTCGTAGCGGGCGGCGATCTGCCGACGCCGGTGCTGCCACCGGGTGACGTGGGTGAGCTGGGACCTGCCGATGGCCGCGTGCAGGTCGTTCAGCTCCGCGTCCAGGCCGGGCTCCTCGACGTCGTAGCGACGGACGCTCCCGACCCGCTCGCGGCGCGACCCGGCGCTGGTCATCCCCTGCCGCCGGGCACGGCGCAGCCACTCGGCCCGCTCGCCGTCGGTGGTGGTGACCATGCCGCCCTGGCCGACCGGAAGGTTGTTGCTCACGTCGAAGCTGAAGCAGACGGTGGCTCCCGAGCCCACGGCGAGGCCGTCGCGGCGAGCGCCGAGCGCGTGGGAGGCGTCCTCGACCACTCGGTCGGTGGAGAGGCCGGCGGCCGCAGCGAGGGGGGCCACGTCGGCCGGTGCGCCCGCCCAGTGGACCACCACCATTGCGGCCGGACGCCCCGCGGCGGCCGCCGCCAGCCGGGTGGTCTCCTCGTTCGGTGCGCCGGTCGCCGGATCAACGTCGACGAGCACCGGCCGGAGTCCGGCCCGCAGGATCGCGTGCACGGTGCCGTAGGCAGCCATCGTGGAGACCAGGACCGGCGAGTCCCGGTCGAGCCGGAGCGAGCGCAGCGCGAGCTCGAGGGCGGCGGTGCAGGAGGAGACGGAGACGGCGTGCCGGGCGCCCACCAGGCGGGCGAGGTCGCGCTCGAAGCCCTCGCACTCGGTCCCGGGCCCCAGCTGACCGGAGGCGAGCACCCGGGCGGCCGCGCGGTGCGCCTCCGGGGTGATGTAGCAGTCGTCGAACGGCACCTGGATCGAGCCACCCGGCGACCGTTGCTCGGTTCTCTGGTTCACGTGTCCAACCCCCTGCGTCGAGCCGGCCACGGGCCGCCGGCTGCAGCGAGGTCTGGACTGCAAATGAAACGAGATCTGACTTGCCGCATGCTATGTCGCACCGGGGCCGCTGCGGAAGCCGATCGGCGGAAATATGGTCCGCTTGGGGGCAGAGATCGCCATGTCGGACCAGGTTGGCTTTCGCTCCCGGTGTGCCTTCCGGCGCTGCCTGCTCCGGCGCCGAGGCTCCCGCCGGGGAGGCGTGGGCGGTGTAGTGTCGTTTGCGTGGCCGAAGCTGCGCCGGCCTCGTGGGCGCAGCGCCACTACCGACGGTGTGCAGATGGGCTTGGACGAGCAGGGCGGGGGCCCGGACCGGTGGCTGGGTACCGTGCGGGGACGGATCGAACGGCTGACGGACGCCTGCGTGACCGCGTCGGGTGTGGACGGCGGTGCCGTGGCGCTCGCCACCCTCAGTGGTGGGCGGGAGGTCGTCTACGGCAGTGACGAGACGATCCGGGCTCTCGAGGAGCTGCAGCTGGTGCTCGGCGAGGGACCGTGCGTCGAGGTGTTGACGGCGGCGAGCCCGGTGCTGGTGGACGACCTGTGGGACCAAGCCGAGGGGATCGACGGTCGCTGGCCGGCCTTTCTCGCCGAGGCGGCCGCGCTCCCGGTGCGCGGGCTGTTCGCGTTCCCCGTGCGCGTCGGCCCGATCGCCCTCGGGACGTTCGAGGTCTACCGTCGCCGGCCCGGGGGACCCGACGCCGGCCAGCTGCGGCAGATGCTCACCACCGTGGACGGACTGGCGACGGCGCTGCTCGACGTCGAGCATGGCGGTGACGGCGGGAACGGCCTGTCGGCGCCCAGCGCCCGGGTTCACCAGGCGGCCGGGATGGTGATGATGCAGCTGGGTACGTCGGTGGACGAGGCGTTCGTGCGGCTGAGAGCAGCGGCGTTCGCCGAAGCAACGACGTTGGACGACGTGGCCGCGAGCGTCATCGAGAGGCGCCGCCGGTTCACGAAGGAGGACTCATGACTGCGCAACCACCGGAAGACAGCATGGTCGCGCGCGGCACCACCCGGGACGCGCTCCTGGCGCAACGCATGGTGGCCCTGGCGGACACCCTCGTGGACGACTACGACGTCGTCGACCTCCTCGACCGGTTGGTGCACACCTCCGTCGAGCTGCTGCCGGTGCTCGAGGCCGGCCTGCTCCTCGTCGACCAGCGCGGCCGCCTCGAGCTGCTCGCCTGCACCAGCGAGGCCACCCGCCTGGTCGAGCTGCTGCAGCTGCAGAGCGTCGAAGGCGGCCCGTGCGTGGACTGCGTGAAGACCGGCCGGGCGGTGACCGTGGACGACCTGGAGAGCCCGGACCAGCAGTGGCCGGTGTTCGCCGCTCAGGCGCGTTCCGTGGGGTTCCACTCGGTGTGTGCCTTCCCGCTGCGGTTGCGCGACCAGGTGATCGGCGGCCTCAACCTGTTCGGAGCCGGCTCCCCCCGCCTCAGCGTGCCCGAGCACAAGATCGCCCAGGCGCTGGCCGACATGGCCACCATCGGCATCCTGCAGCAGCGGTCGGTGCACCGGTCGTCGCTGCTGGCCGAGCATCTCCAGACGGCACTGAACAGCAGGGTGGTGATCGAGCAGGCGAAGGGTGTGCTCGCAGAGTTCGGGCGGATCGGCATGGACGAGGCCTTCGTCGCCCTCAGGGAGTTCTCCCGACGGCACAACTACCGGCTCAGCGAGGTAGCCGAGTCGCTGGTGCAGCGTCGGCGTTCGCCGGACGAGCTGGTCGCGCAGGGCGGGCACGAGGGGGACTGACCGCGACCCGGTCCGGTCAGGCCGGCTCCTGCGCGAGCAGCCGACCGATCCGGCGGGCCTGCTCGGTGCCACCACCGAGGGTGAGCTCGAGCCGCTTGGCGGCGGTGAAGTAGCGGTGTGCGGCACCGTCGAGGTCGATGCCGACGCCTCCGTGCACGTGCACCGTGGTGTGCGCGACCTTGTGGCCGGCGTCGGCCGCCCACAGCTTGGCGACCGCCACCTGCTCCTCCGCGGGCAGGTCCTCCGCGAGCCGCCAGGCCGCCTGCCAGAACGTGAGCCGCGCGCCCTGCACGTCGATGTAGCCGTCGGCCAGCCGCTGCGAGACGGCCTGGAAGGTCCCGATGGGGCGGCCGAACTGCTCCCGGCTCCGGGCGTACGACGCAGTCAGCGCCAGCGCACCCTCCAGCACGCCGAGCTGCTGCGCGCACAGGCCCACCACGAGCCGGGGGACCAGGTGCTCGAGCACCGCCGACCCCTGGCCGACGCCGCCCAGCACCCGGTCGGCGGGAACGCACGCGCCGTCGAGCTCCAGCCGGCCGGCGAGGTCACCGTCGTTGAGGGTCTGCGCCACGACGTGGACGCCCGGGTCGTTGGGCCGGACGAGGAACACCGTCACGCCGACGGCGGTGTCGGCGGTCACGACGAACAGGTCGGCCACGGTTCCGGACGGCACCACGGTCTTCGTTCCGGTGAGCCGCCAGGCGCCGTCGACCAGGTCGGCGGTGGTGGCCGGGCGTGCGGGAGCGAAGGCCCGGTCCTCCGACACCGCGGCGGTGAGCACCTCGTGGCCGTCGACCGACCCCGGCAGCCACCGGGCCCGCTGCCGGCCGCTCCCGAAGCGGGCGATCGTCTCAGCGGTCGGGCCGTGCCAGGCCAGGGGGAGCGGGGCCGCCACCCGGCCGATCTCGACCACGACGGCGAGCAGCTCGAGCAGGCCGAGACCGGCGCCGCCGTCGTCCTCGGGCAGCGCGAGGCCGAGGAGCCCGGCGCCGCCGAGCGCGGCCCACAGCTCGCGGTCGAAGCGGACTCCGGTCGCCTCGACGGCGGCCTGCCGGGCGGGGGTGCACCGGTCGGCCAGGATCCGCCGGGCCAGGGCCGCGGCTTCCTGCTGCTCGGGAGTGGGGTCGAAGTCCATCGGGTGCCTTCTCTCGCGTGGGTTCGCCGGGGCCGGCGGAGGGTCGGTCAGCGTTTCGCGGCGGGGAGTCCGAGCCCGACCATGCCGATGATGTCGCGCTGGATCTCGTTGGTCCCGCCGCCGAAGGTCATCACCAGGGCCGAGCGGTGGTAGCGCTCCAACCGCCCCAGCAGCACACTCGCCGGGGAGTCCGCCCGGACCGGCGCGTTCGGGCCGACGACCTCCATCAGCGCGCGGTACACCTCCACGGCGAGCTCACTGCCGTAGACCTTGGTCGCGGACGCGTCCGCGGGCGACAGGGAGGCACCGCCCTCCCGCGACACCGTGGAGGCGATCTTCCAGTTCATCAGGGAGAGCACCTCGACCCGGGCGTGCGCGCGGCCGAGCAGGAGCTGCACCCACTCGGCGTCGATCACCCGCGAGCCGTCGGCGTTCTTGGTCTCCTGCGCCCAGCGACGGACCTCCGCGACGGCGTGCACCAGGGGAGCGGCCGAGGTGAGCGCGACGCGCTCGTGGTTGAGCTGGTTGGTCATCAGCGGCCAGCCGCCGTTGAGCTCGCCGACGAGGTTGGCCGCCGGGACCCGGACGTCCTCGTAGTAGGTCGCCGACGTCGAGACGCCGGCGACGGTGTGCACCGGGGTGTAGGAGAACCCGGCGGCGTCGGTCGGGACCAGGATGATCGACAGTCCCTTGTGGCGGGGCAGGTCCGGGTCGGTGCGGCAGGCGAGCCACACGTAGTCGGCGTACTGGATGAGGCTGGTCCACATCTTCTGGCCGTTGATCACCCACGCGTCGCCGTCCGGCCGCGCCCGGGTGCGCAGGCTGGCCAGGTCGGTGCCGGACTCCGGCTCGGAGTAGCCGATCGAGAAGTGCATCTCGCCCTTGAGGATCGCCGGCAGCAGGGTGGCCTTCTGCTCGTCGGTGCCGAACCGCATGATCGTCGGACCGACGGTGTTCAGGGTCAGGTGCGGGATCGGGATGCCGGCGATCGCCGCCTCGTCGGAGAAGATCAGCTGGTCGACCAGCGACCTCGCCCGGCCGCCGTACTCCTCGGGCCAGCCGATGCCGAGCCAGCCGTCGCTGCCGAGCCGGCGGATCAGGCCCTTGTAGACGTCGGTGTCCCCGAACTCGCCCGTGGTGCCGGCCAGGGCGGTGCGTACCTCCGGGGTCACCAGCTCGTTGAAGTAGGAGCGGAGCTCGCTGCGCAGGCGCTCGTGCTCGTCGGACAAGGCGATGTGCATCGGCTCTCCTGAACCGTCGGGCGGCCGGCGCGCCGCCCGCAAAACTGGAACGTGTTTCAGAACTGAGATTAGTGCGAGGGTGAGTGTCTGTCGAGATGCTGGTCTTCGTGGGCTCAAAACTGTAACCTGTTTCAGTATTGGTGACCGTCTCCGGCCCGGGAGGACTCCCCGCATGACCGCCACTGCTCCTGATGCACGTCTCATCGACGCCGGAGCGCCGCCGACCCGGTTCGCCCGGGGCTGGCACTGCCTCGGCCCGGCCGACGGCTTCCGCGACGGCGAGCCGCACGCGGTGCACGCGTTCGGCACGAAGCTGGTCGTCTTCGCCGACTCGCAGGGCGACCTCCAGGTGCTCGACGGCTACTGCCGGCACATGGGTGGCGACCTGACTCGAGGCAGCATCAAGGGCGACCAGGTGGCCTGCCCGTTCCACGACTGGCGCTGGGGCGGTGACGGGAGGTGCAAGGCGATCCCGTACGCCAGGCGGATCCCGCTGCGTGCGCGGACGCGGTCCTGGCTGACGCTGGAGCAGAACAAGCAGCTGTTCGTCTGGAACGACCCCGAGGGGAACCCGCCCCCCGAGGACGTGGTGATCCCGCGCATCGAGGAGGCGTACGACGACCGGTGGACCGACTGGACCTGGGAGACGCTGGTGATCGACAACGCGAACTGCCGCGAGATCATCGACAACGTCGTCGACATGGCGCACTTCTTCTACATCCACTACGCGTTCCCGACCTACTTCAAGAACGTGTTCGAGGGGCACGTCGCCACGCAGTACATGCACTCGCGGGGCCGGCCGGACATGAGCGGTGGCGGGTACGCGGGGGAGGACATGCTGCTGAGGTCGGAGGCGTCGTACTTCGGGCCGTCGTACATGATCAACCCGCTGACCACCGACTACAAGGGCATCGAGGTCGAGGTCATCCTGGTCAACTGCCACT
Organism: uncultured Actinomycetota bacterium; assembly: GCA_963728775.1. Lineage (GTDB taxonomy): Bacteria > Actinomycetota > Actinomycetes > Propionibacteriales > Nocardioidaceae > Nocardioides_B. Next base: position 235,073 of record CAVSLP010000012.1, on the reverse strand, counting down.
ACCCGGTGACCGCGAGCTCCTTCGTCCTCCAGTACGGCCTGATCGTCAAGAAGCTCGACGGGCTCGACGAGGACAGCGCAGACAAGATCGCGCGGAAGTACTCCGACATGTTCGGCGAGGGGTTCCTGCAGGACGTCGAGATCTGGAGGAACAAGACCCCGATCCAGAACCCGCTGCTGTGCGAGGAGGACGGTCCGGTCTACCAGCTCCGGCGCTGGTACGAGCAGTTCTACGTCGACGTCGCCGACGTCACCGAGGAGATGACCCAGCGGTTCGAGTTCGAGGTGGACACCACCCACGCGAACGAGAGCTGGGAGCAGGAGGTCCAGGAGAACCTCCGGAGGCGGCTCGCCGAGGAGAGCGAGCGGGCCGCGCGCGGGGCGCACACCTGATGGCCTACTTCACGCCGCTGCGCGAGGAGACGCTCGCGGACCAGCAGCTCTACCTCGAGGAACGCCTGGTCGAGGTGACCTGCCTGGAGTGTGCGGCGTGCGTGCGGGTGCGCAAGAACAGTGAGTTCCACACCTCCATCCAGTGGTCGACGGAGGCGGTGGAGCGGTGCACCGAGTTCGCTCGGCGCGCCGCGGAGCGGGGCGGCCGGCACCTCCGGGAGTCGTGTCCGCGCCTGCGGGCCAGCATCGAGGCCGCGGTGAAGACCGGTCGGGTCCCGATGGGGGACCGCGATGGCTGAGGCGCACCGGGCCCGGGTCGTCGAGGTCATCCAGGAGACCGGGGACGCCAGCTCGATCGTCCTCGAGGTCGACGAGAGCGCCCGCGACCGGTTCGGCTACCGGCCCGGGCAGTTCCTCACCGTCGCGGTGCCCAGCGAGGAGACCGGCGCCGTCGCGCGCTGCTACTCGCTGTCGAGCGCCCCGCACGAGACCGACCTGCTCAAGATCACCGTCAAGCGCACGGCCGAGGGGTACGGCTCCAACTGGATCTGCGACAACGTGCGCAGCGGCCACCAGCTGACGGTGCTGGCCCCGAGCGGGATCTTCACCCCGGCGTCCCTGGACGCGGACCTGCTGCTGTTCGCCGGCGGCAGCGGCATCACGCCCGTGATCTCGATCGCCAAGTCGGCACTGGCGACCGGCACCGCCCAGGTGGTGCTGCTCTACGCCAACCGCGACGAGTCGTCGGTGATCTTCGCCGACGAGCTGACCCAGCTGGCCCAGAAGCACCCGGACCGCTTCGTCGTGGTGCACTGGCTGGAGAGCGTGCAGGGGCTGCCCTCGCCCGCGCACCTGCGCGCGTTCGCCGCGCACTTCACGTCCTACGACGCGTTCGTCTGCGGGCCCGGCCCGTTCATGCAGGGCGTGGTGAGCGCGCTCAAGGAGCTCGGCTTCCCCCGCGAGCGCCGGCACCAGGAGAAGTTCGTCTCCCTGGGCGGCAACCCGTTCGGGGACGAGGTGGAGGACCTGGCTGCCGAGGAGGACGACGACGAGGTGGTCGCGGCACGGGCGTCGCTGCGCGACGCCCCGGCCTCGGTCTCCGGGGACCTCGACGGCCGGGACTTTGCGTTCGACGGTTGGCCTCCGGACACCCGGCTGCTGGACTTCCTGCGCGCGAGGGGCGTGGACGCGCCGTACTCCTGCCGCGAGGGCAGCTGCAGCGCCTGCGCCTGCCGGCTCCTGGACGGCGAGGTGACGATGCTGCACAACGAGGTGCTCGACTCCGACGACCTCGCCGACGGGATCCGGCTCGCCTGCCAGTCCCTGCCGGTCAGCGACTCGGTCCGGATCAGCTACCGGTAGCCCGGGGTCTCAACGGACAACGCAGAGCGGCTTCTTGGTCAGCCGCATCTTCTGGTTCGCGACGGTCACGTCGGTGACGACGGTGACCGAGGCTCCGCGGCAGCCGCCGGTGCCGATGTCGGTGGGCCTCTGCAGGGCGGCCCGCCCGGCCCTGCCCGCCGCGCCACGCGGACCGCGCTCGCCGTCGGCGCCGTCCAGCCCGGCCGGGCCCTGCTCACCGGGCGGGCCCGCGAGCCCGGTCGCCCCCTGCGCGCCGCGCAGCTGGTCGGCGAACACGTGCACGGCCACGAAGGCGCCCGCGAAGCCGAAGACCAGAGCGATCACGGCGGTGACCAGCAGCGTGGCGATCTTCCCCATGCGACGACGGTAGGCCCCACGGGCACCGGTCGTGGGGCGATCGGGCACAAACCCTGCCCAAGTCCGGCAAACGGCTGCGGCGCCGTGGCAACGGTGTTGGGATGGAGACCGTGGCAAGCCGCCGCCCGAGGTGAATTACAGTCCTGTAGTTCCGCAAAATGCTTGCCGGGACCCCTGTGACTGGTGTGACACTTGGTTCTCGTGTGACGGGTCGGGCGTTGGCGGACCACCGGTCGACCTTCATCACGACGCACTCGGGGCCACGCCGGCTGGCCTGACCAAAGGAGCCTCACGTGTCCGTCCTCGTCTCCGCCGCACGTCGCAGCGCGGTCGTCGCGCTGGTCGCCGGCCTGCTGCTGGCCCTGCTCGTGACCAGCGGACAGCGGCCGCTGCAGACCCGGGTCGCCGCCCAGCGCGTGGGCACGTACACCCCGGTGACCGGTGCGATCTTCAACCGCCCGGTCGGCTCGCGCTACCAGCAGCGTGCGATCTTCCGGCACCTGAACAAGACCATCGACGCCACCCCGCCCGGCGAGACGATCCGGATCGCGGTGTTCTCGTTCGCCTGGACGCCGACCATGGACGCGCTGATCGCCGCCTACCACCGCGGCGTGAACGTCCAGCTGATCTTCGACGACCACACCATCTACGGGCAGGAGGCCCGGCTGCGGCGGGTGCTGGGCAGCAACCCGGACCGGCGCTCCTTCGTGGTGCTGTGCCACAAGAGCTGCCGGGGCACCTCCGGCAACATGCACGACAAGGTCTTCCTGTTCAGCCGGGCCGGGTCCGCGCAGAACGTCGTCATGGTGGGCTCGGACAACATCACCCGGCACAACGCCGTGGACCAGTGGAGCGACATCTACACGGTGGCGGACGACTCGGCCCTGTACTTCACCTACTCCGGTGTCTTCGAGCAGATGAAGTACGACCGGCCGATGGCGGCCCCCTACATCGATGCCGACGTGAACGGCTACGAGCCGCAGTTCTACCCCTACCCGGGCGTCACCCAGGCCAACGACCCGCTGTCCGAGGCGCTCTCGCAGGTGCAGTGCACCGGCACCGACCCGGGCCCCGGCCCCGGCACCGGCACCGACCCCGGCACCGACCCGGGCACCACCGACCCGGGCACCACCGACCCGGGCACTCCAGTGGTCACCAACCTGCGGATCTCGCAGCACGCGTGGAACGGTGAGCGGGGCAAGTACCTCGCACGCCAGGTGGCGGGCCTCGCGCGGTCGGGCTGTGACGTCGCGGTGATCTACGGCGTGGGCATGGGCGCTGCGGTCAAGGCGATCCTCGGGGACGCCGGAGTCCCGATGAGCAAGGGCCACGTCAAGGGCGTGCGCACCCACCAGAAGACGCTGCTGCTCTCCGGGATCTACGCCGGCGACCCCGAGGCCAGGATCGTCTGGACCGGCTCGCACAACTGGTCCAACGGCTCGCTGCGTCGGGACGAGACGATCTTCAAGATCACCGGCCAGCAGGCCTACGACCAGTACCTCGCCAACTGGAACGACATCTGGAACAACGGCTGAGTCATCGACTGGGCCGTCGGCGGGCGGTGCTCACCAGCCGCGTGCGCGCCACTCGTCGAGGTGCGGGCGCTCGGCGCCGAGGGTGGAGTCGTCGCCGTGCCCCGGGTAGAACCAGGTCTCGTCGGGGAGCCGGTCGAAGATCTTCGTCGTGACGTCGTCGATCAGCGACCGGAACGCCTCGGTGTCCCCGAAGGTGTTGCCGACGCCGCCCGGGAACAGCGAGTCGCCGGTGAACAGGTGGGGCGTCCCGGCCGGGTCGTCGTACAGCAGCGCGACCGAGCCGGGGGTGTGCCCGGCCAGGTGGATCACCTCCAGCGTGCAGTCACCGACGGTGACGGTGTCGCCGTCGGACACCGGCCGGTCGACCGGCACCGGCAGCGCGGCGGCGTCCTCGACCCCGGCGACCGTCTCCGCCCGGGTAGCCCCGACCACCTCGGGCAATGCCCGGTGGTGGTCCCAGTGCTGGTGGGTGGTGACCACCCGGGCGAGCCCGTCGGTGCCGACCAGCCGCAGGATCGCCGCCGCGTCGTCCGCGGCGTCGACGAGCAGCTGCTCGCCCGTCGAGCGGCAGCGCAGCAGGTAGACGTTGTTGTCCATGTCGCTCACGGCGAGCTTGGTGATCACCAGGTGGGTGAGCTCGCGCACGTCCGGAGGCCCGCCTGGCTTCACCTTGCCGTGGTAGGTCATCAGCTGGTCATCTCCATCGTCCTAGCCGGGGCAGCTCTCCTGTCGAGGAGACTAGCCCGGTCCCGTCGCCGCGGCCGAGCAGCCACCAGGCGAGGTCCCCGGCCGCGCCGGTGACCTCGGGCCCCTGCCCGGAGCCGAACTTCCAGAGTCCCTCGGTGTCGGTGGCGGACAGCACCATCGACGGCCCGTCCGGGCCCAGCTCGTCCTGCCGACGCCCGATCACATGCAGGGCGAAGTCGACCGGCCAGTCCGCCGGCGTGTAGCCGGTCCCCAGGTCCGCGTGGTGGATCTCCACCTCGCTGCGCCGCTTCTCGCCCACCTCGCGGACCGGCATGAACGCCGGGCCGCCGGGGGTCCGGGAGATCGGGGTCGCCAGGTGCCCCGGGTGCAGCTCGTTGAGCACCTGGAGCAGCCGGCCCCAGGACGCTGCGGCGTCCTCGCGCAGCTCGGCGGCGGTCCGGGTCGCGCCCGCCTCGATGGCGGCGTCCCGGGCATCCTGCGAGGAATACATCCACGCCTCCCGGCCGTTGAGGACCGCGTGCAGGGCGTGGGTGCAGGCATCCGCGTGCCTGGCCAGGTGGGTGATCACGTGCGCGCGCGACCACCTCGGCAGCAGCGAGGGGGCGCGGACGTCGTCGTCCCCCAGACTTGTCAGTGCCTGCAGATAGCGTGTGGTGGCGAGGATTGCTTCATCGAGATGGGGTAGTGCCACGGGAGACTCCATGCCGACCATCAAACCCCGGAGTGTCGCCTTGGACCAAGCCGCTATCATGACGAACACTTGTTCGAACCCGATACCTGTCACCCGACTGAAAACACCGCCGAGGGAAGTGCAGTGGCCGACCAGCTGATCATCCGCGGCGCGCGGGAGCACAACCTCAAGGACATCTCGCTCGACCTGCCCCGCGACGCCCTGATCGTGTTCACCGGTCTGTCCGGCTCGGGCAAGTCCAGCCTGGCGTTCGACACGATCTTCGCCGAGGGGCAGCGACGGTACGTCGAGTCGCTCTCGGCGTACGCCCGCCAGTTCCTCGGCCAGATGGACAAGCCGGACGTGGACTTCATCGAGGGGCTGTCCCCGGCCGTCTCGATCGACCAGAAGTCCACCTCGAAGAACCCGCGCTCGACCGTGGGCACGATCACCGAGGTCTACGACTACCTCCGGCTGCTCTACGCCCGGGCCGGTCGACCGCACTGCCCCACCTGCGGGGCACCGATCTCCCGGCAGACCCCGCAGCAGATCGTCGACCGGATCCTGACGATCGAGGAGGGCACCCGCTTCCAGGTGCTGGCGCCGGTGGTGCGCGGCCGCAAGGGCGAGTACGTCGACCTGTTCCGCCAGCTGCAGACCCAGGGCTTCTCGCGCGCCCGGGTGAACGGGGAGACCCACCAGCTCTCCGAGCCACCGAGCCTGGACAAGCAGAAGAAGCACACCATCGAGGTGGTCGTGGACCGCCTCGCGGTCAAGGAGTCGGCGAAGCGCCGGCTGACCGACTCCGTGGAGACCGCGCTCGGGCTCGCGTCCGGTCTGGTGGTGTTCGACTTCGTCGACCTCGACGCCGGCGACCCGGGCCGCGAGCAGCGGTTCTCCGAGAAGATGGCCTGCCCCAACGAGCACCCGATCGACACCGACGACCTCGAGCCGCGCTCGTTCTCGTTCAACTCCCCGTTCGGCGCCTGCCCGGTGTGCCACGGCCTCGGCACCCGGATGGAGGTCGACCCGGAGCTGGTGGTCTCCGACCCGTCGATGACCCTGGGCGAGGGGGTCATCGGGCCGTGGTCCGGTGCGCACGTCGCGGAGTTCTTCACCCGACTGCTGCACGCGCTCGGTGAGGAGCTCGGTTTCGACCTGAACACGCCGTGGGAGGACCTGCCGGCCAAGGCCCGCAGGTCCATCCTCGACGGGCACTCCACCAAGGTGCACGTGCGGCACCGCAACCGCTACGGCCGCGAGCGCTCCTACTACACCAGCTTCGAGGGGGTCCGGCCCTACATCGAGCGCCGGCACCGGGAGGCGGAGTCCGACACCAGCCGGGAGCGTTTCGAGGGCTTCATGCGCGAGGTGCCCTGCCCCGAGTGCGCGGGGTCGCGGCTGAAGCCGGTGTCGATGGCGGTCACCGTCGGCGGGCGGAACATCGCCGAGGTCTGCGCGCTGCCGATCAACGAGTCCGCCGAGTTCCTGCGCGGCCTCGAGCTGTCGCCGCGGGAGAAGCAGATCGCCGAGCGGGTGCTCAAGGAGATCCAGGAACGGCTCAACTTCCTGCTCGACGTCGGGCTCGACTACCTGTCCCTGGACCGTCCCTCGGGTTCGCTGTCCGGCGGCGAGGCGCAGCGGATCCGGCTGGCCACGCAGATCGGCGCCGGCCTCGTGGGGGTGCTCTACGTCCTCGACGAGCCGTCGATCGGTCTGCACCAGCGCGACAACCACCGGCTGATCGAGACGCTGGTCCGGCTCCGCGACCTGGGCAACACCCTGATCGTGGTCGAGCACGACGAGGACACCATCCGGGTGGCCGACTGGGTGGTCGACATCGGCCCCGGCGCCGGCGAGCACGGCGGCCAGGTGGTGGTCTCGGGCACCGTCCAGGAGCTGCTGGACCACCACGACTCGCAGACCGGGCTCTACCTCTCCGGCCGGCGGGAGATCCCGGTTCCTGAGGTACGCCGGCCGCGCACCCCGGGCCGCGAGCTCACCGTGGTGGGCGCCAAGGAGCACAACCTGCAGGGCATCGACGTGTCGTTCCCGCTGGGCATGTTCGTCGCGGTCACCGGGGTCTCCGGCTCCGGGAAGTCCACCCTGGTCAACGACATCCTCTACACCTCGCTGGCCAAGCAGATCTACAACGCCCGCACCGTGCCCGGCCGGCACAAGCGGATCCGGGGCCTGGACCACGTGGACAAGGTCATCCACGTGGACCAGTCGCCGATCGGCCGGACGCCCCGGTCGAACCCCGCGACGTACACGGGCGTCTTCGACCACGTGCGCAAGCTGTTCGCGAACACACCCGAGGCGAAGGTCCGCGGCTACCAGCAGGGCCGGTTCTCCTTCAACGTCAAGGGTGGCCGCTGCGAGGCGTGCGCCGGGGACGGCACGATCAAGATCGAGATGAACTTCCTGCCGGACGTGTACGTCCCGTGCGAGGTCTGCCACGGCGCGCGCTACAACCGCGAGACCCTCGAGGTGCACTACAAGGGCAAGACCATCGCCGAGGTGCTGGACATGCCGATCGAGGAAGCCGTCGAGTTCTTCGAGGCGATCCCCGCGATCGCGCGGCACCTGCGCACACTGGTGGACGTCGGTCTCGGCTACGTGCGGCTCGGGCAGCCCGCGCCGACCCTCTCGGGTGGCGAGGCGCAGCGGGTCAAGCTCGCCGCGGAGCTGCAGAAGCGTTCGACCGGCCGCACCGTCTACGTGCTCGACGAGCCGACCACGGGGCTGCACTTCGAGGACATCCGCAAGCTGCTGCTGGTGCTCGGCCGGCTGGTCGACCAGGGCAACACCGTGCTGGTCATCGAGCACAACCTCGACGTGATCAAGACCGCCGACTGGATCGTCGACATGGGCCCCGAGGGCGGCAACCGCGGCGGCCTGGTGGTCGCGGAGGGCACCCCGGAGGAGGTCGCCGCGAGCCAGGGCAGCTACACCGGGGAGTTCCTCGCGCCGCTCCTCGCCGGCAAGTCTGCGAGGACGACCGCCCCGAAGAAGACCGCCACCAAGAAGACCGCCGCGAAGACAGCCGCCGCGAAGACAGCCGCGACGAAGAAGACCGGGACGAAGAGGGCCGCCCGCACGCCGGCGGCGGGGAAGGCCGCGTCGACCCGGACCAGGACGAGGTAGCCGACCCGCCGACGCCCGGCCGGCGGGTCGGGCGCGTTCCATGGCGGCTCCACAGCCTGCTCTCAGGTGTCGGGACCGGTCTCGCGGATAGGGTCGGGGCGACCCCCGATCGCCCCGTCGAGCACGCAACGCCCGTCGAGCATGCAAGGAGCCCCATGTCGCAGCTTCCCCGCCGACCCGAGGTCGACCGACGGTCGGTGCTGCGGGGCATCGCGGTGGGTGGGGTCTCCCTGCCGCTGCTGACCGCGTGCGGGGCGGTCGCGACGGACTCCTACTCCGCGCCCCCCGCGCCCGGCCCGGGCACCCACCTGGCGAAGACCACCGAGGTGCCCGTCGGTGGCGGCAAGATCGTCCCCGCCGCCCGGGTGGTGGTCACCCAGCCCAAGCCGGGCCGTTTCAAGGGGTTCAGCGCGGTGTGCACCCACCAGGGCTGCCTGCTCAGCCAGATCACGGACGGGGCCATCGTGTGCCCCTGCCACTACAGCGAGTTCTCCGTCAAGGACGGCTCGGTGCTCACCGGGCCGGCGTCGAGCCCGCTCCCGGCCGTGAAGGTCACCGTGAAGGGCAAGGAGATCACGGTCGCCTGACCCCGGGACCGTCGGCCCCGACACGTAGGGTTGTGCCGTGGCCGACCCGTCGACGTACCGCCCCGCCCCGGGGGCGATCCCTACCTCGCCGGGGGTCTACCGGTTCCGCGACGAGCACCGCCGGGTGGTCTACGTCGGCAAGGCGAAGAACCTCCGCGCCCGGCTGACGTCGTACTTCCAGGACCTCGCCAACCTGCACTCGCGGACCCGCACGATGGTGACCACCGCGGCCGGCGTCGAGTGGACCGTGGTCAACACCGAGGTCGAGGCCCTGCAGCTGGAGTACTCCTGGATCAAGGAGTACGACCCGCGGTTCAACGTGAAGTACCGCGACGACAAGTCCTACCCGTGGCTGGCGGTCACCCTGAACGAGGAGTTCCCCCGCGTGATGGTGGGGCGCGGCGCCAAGAAGCGGGGGGTGCGCTACTTCGGTCCGTACTCCCACGCCTGGGCGATCCGCGAGACCGTCGACCTGCTGCTGCGGGTCTTCCCGATGCGCTCCTGCTCCAACGGCGTGTTCAAGCGTTCGGCGCAGATCGGCAGACCCTGCCTGCTCGGCTACATCGGCAAGTGCTCGGCACCGTGCGTGGGTCGGGTCAGTGCCGAGGAGCACCGGCAGATCGTCGACGACTTCTGCGACTTCATGGGCGGCCAGACCAGCAGCTTCGTCAAGCGACTCGAGAAGCAGATGTACGCCGCCTCCGAGGAGATGGACTTCGAACGGGCCGCCCGGCTGCGCGACGACATCGGGGCGCTGAACCGGGCGATGGAGAAGCAGGCCGTGGTGCTGGGGGACGGGACCGACGCCGACGTGGTCGCGTTCGCCGAGGACCCGCTCGAGGTGGCGGTGCAGATCTTCTACGTGCGCGGCGGCCGGATCCGCGGCCAGCGCGGCTGGGTCGCCGACAAGGTCGACGACACCGACACCGGCGGCCTGGTCGAGCGCTTCCTGCTCCAGCTGTACGACGGCGAGCTCGGCGCCGCCATCCCGCGTGAGGTGCTGGTCCCCGCGCTCCCGGACGACCGGGAGGTCCTGGAGGAGTGGCTCGGCGGGCTCCGCGGCGCCAGGGTCTCGCTGCGGGTGCCGCAGCGTGGGGACAAGAAGACGCTGCAGGAGACCGTGGCTCGCAACGCGCACCAGGCCCTCGGCCTGCACAAGACCAAGCGCGCCAGCGACCTGACCACCCGCAACCGGGCGCTGGAGGAGATCCAGGCCGCGCTCGAGCTGCCGGCGGTGCCGCTGCGGATCGAGTGCTACGACATCTCGAACCTGCAGGGCACCGAGGTGGTGGGCTCGATGGTGGTCTTCGAGGACGGCCTGGCCCGCAAGGGGGAGTACCGCCGCTTCGTGGTGCGGTCGGTCGGCGGCCAGAGCGGTGCCAACGATGTCGCCTCGATGCACGAGGTGCTCACCCGGCGGTTCAAGCGGCTGCTCGACGAGCGGGCGGAGTCCGGCGAGATCGACCAGCTCAGCGGCGACGACGGCGACGAGGACCGCGGCCCGATGCTGATCGACCCGGAGACCGGCCGGCCCAAGAAGTTCGCGTACGTCCCCGGCCTGGTCGTCGTGGACGGTGGCCCGCCGCAGGTCGCCGCCGCGCAGCGCGCACTCGACGAGCTCGGCATCGACGACATCCCGGTGTGCGGCCTGGCCAAGCGCCTGGAGGAGGTGTGGCTGCCCGGGCAGGAGGACCCGGTGATCCTGCCGCGCACCAGCGAGGGGCTGTACCTGCTGCAGCGGATCCGGGACGAGGCGCACCGGTTCGCGATCACCCACCACCGCAGCCGACGTTCGAAGACGATGGTGGAGAGCGTCCTGGACGACGTCCCCGGCCTGGGCGAGGTGCGCCGCAAGAGCCTGTTGCGCAGGTTCGGCTCCCTGCGCAAGCTGCGGGCTGCGACAGTGGAGGAGATCGCGGAGGTGCCGGGCATCGGGCCCCGCACGGCCGAGGCGATCCGGGCCGCGCTCGGCGAGGCGGGCGGCCGGGGCGCCACGGTCAGCGTCAACACCGCGACCGGAGAGATCGAGGAGTCCTGATGAGTGCGAACCCCAAGCCCGCCGAGGCGACGCCGGGACAGCTCGTGGTGGTGACCGGGATGACCGGCGCCGGGCGGAGCACCGCCGCCAAGGAGCTGGAGGACCTCGGCTTCTTCGTGGTGGACAACCTGCCGCCGCAGCTGGTCGCCGAGGTGGTGCGGCTCGTGGACGAGACGCACGGCCCGCGGCAGCCCGTGGCGGTGGTGGTCGACGTGCGCTCCGGCTCGTTCTTCACCCGGCTGCAGGAGGTCCTCGCCCGGGGCACCACCGGACGCCTGACCACGTTGCTCTTCCTCGAGGCCGACGACGCCACGCTGGTGCGCCGCCAGGAGGCCGCCCGACGGCCGCACCCGCTCCAGGAGGGCGGCCGGCTGCTCGACGGGCTGCGCCGCGAACGGGTGGTGATGGGGGAGCTGCGTGCCGACGCCGACCTGGTGATCGACACCTCGGACCTCAACGTGCACCAGCTCACCGACAAGGTCGCGGAGGCCTTCGGCACCGCGCACACCACCTCGCTGAAGATCACCGTGGTGAGCTTCGGCTTCAAGTACGGCATCCCCGTCGACGCCGACCTGGTCGCCGACATGCGCTTCCTGCCGAACCCGCACTGGGTGCCGGAGCTGCGGCCGCTGTCCGGCCGGGACGACGCGGTCGCCGACTACGTCCGCAGCCAGCCCGGGGCGGAGGACTTCCTCAAGGGCTACGTCGAGCTGATCCAGACCGTGGGCACCGGCTACCTGCGCGAGGGCAAGCGGTTCATGACCGTCGCCGTGGGCTGCACCGGGGGCAAGCACCGTAGCGTGGCAATGACCGAGGAGATCGCCCAGCGGCTGCGCGAGGCCGGCCTCGACGCTCGCCCGCTGCACCGCGACCTCGGGCGCGAGTGAGATGAGCGCACCGGTCCCGCCGGACCCGCGCGCCGACCTGCGCGTGGTCGCCCTCGGTGGCGGCCACGGGCTGGCTGCGTCGCTGGCCGCGCTGCGCCGGGTCGTCACAAACCTGACCGCGGTGGTCACGGTGGCCGACAACGGCGGCTCCTCCGGACGGCTGCGCCGCGAGTTCGGGGTGCTGCCACCCGGTGACCTCCGGATGGCGCTCGCGGCCCTCTGCCGCGACGACGAGTGGGGGCAGACCTGGGCGAGGGTGCTCCAGCACCGGTTCAGCAGCGCCGGCGCCATGGACCAGCACGCGGTCGGCAACCTCTTGATCGTGGCGCTGTGGGAGCTGCTCGGCGAGCACGTGGACGGGTTGAAGTGGGTCGGCCGGCTGCTCGGCGCCCAGGGCCGGGTGCTTCCGATGTCCCTGAGCCCGCTGGACATCACCGCCTCGGTGGCCGGCATCGACCCCGAGGACCCGCGGGCGCTCAGCACGGTGCGCGGGCAGGTCGAGGTGGCCTCGACGGCCGGACGGGTGGTCGCCGTGCACCTCGAGCCCGACGACCCACCGGCCTGCCCGGAGGCGGTGGCCGCGGTGCAGGCGGCGGACTGGGTGGTGCTCGGACCGGGGTCCTGGTTCACCAGCGTGATCCCGCACCTGCTGGTCCCCGGGCTGCGTGACGCGCTGGTCCGCTCCGAGGCCCGCAAGGTGGTGATCTTGAACCTGGAGCCGCAGACCGGCGAGACCGACGGGTTCTCCCCCGAGAACCACCTCGACGTGCTGGTCGGTCACGCCCCGGACCTGAAGATCGACGTGGTCCTCGTCGACCGCCGGTCGGTGGGCGACGAGGAGCAGCTGCGGTGGACCGCGTCGTCGCTGGGAGCCGAGCTCGTCGTCGCGGACGTCGCGACCGACGACGGGCTGCCACATCACGACCCGGTGAAGTTGGCCAATGCTTATGCGGGATTCCTGCTGCGGGCATAAGGTGGCGCCGTCTTACCCGGGCATTCCGGGACTTAAGTGTTTGGCTCCAGACGTGGCAAGATCGGACGCATGGCGATGACGGCACAGGTGAAGGCGGAGCTTGCCAGTACGACGGTCACCAAGGCCTGCTGCCGCAAGTCCGAGGTGTCGTCGATGCTCCGGTTCGCCGGCGGGCTGCACATCGTCAGCGGTCGCATCGTGGTCGAGGCCGAGCTGGACACCGGCGCCGCCGCGCGCCGGCTGCGCAAGGACATCGCCGAGATCTACGGGCACACCTCCGAGGTGGTGATGGTCTCCGGCAACGGCATCCGCAAGGGCAGTAGGTACGTCGTCCGCGTGGTGCGCGACGGCGAGCAGCTCGCCCGGCAGACCGGCCTGCTGGACGGCCGCGGTCGCCCGGTGCGGGGGCTGCCGCCGCAGGTCGTCTCCGGGGCCGGCTGCGACGCCGTCGCGGCCTGGCGCGGGGCGTTCCTGGCACACGGGTCGCTGACCGAGCCGGGCCGCTCGTCCGCGCTGGAGGTGACCTGCCCCGGCCCCGAGGCCGCGCTGGCCCTGGTCGGCGCCGCCCGCCGGCTGGGGATCCCGGCGAAGGCGCGGGAGGTGCGCGGCGTCGACCGCGTGGTGATCCGCGACGGTGACGCCATCGGTGCGCTGCTGACGCGGCTGGGGGCGCACGAGTCGCTGATGGCCTGGGAGGAACGCCGGATGCGGCGCGAGGTGCGGGCCACCGCCAACCGGCTGGCCAACTTCGACGACGCCAACCTGCGCCGGTCCGCCCGCGCCGCGGTGGCGGCGGGCGCCCGGGTGGAGCGGGCCCTGGAGATCCTCGGCGACGAGGTCCCCGACCACCTCAAGCTGGCCGGCGACCTGCGGCTCGAGCACAAGCAGGCGTCCCTCGAGGAGCTCGGCCAGCTGCACGAGCCGGTACTGACCAAGGACGCCATCGCCGGCCGGATCCGCCGGCTGCTCGCGATGGCCGACAAGCGCGCCCAGGACCTGGGCATCCCCGACACCGAGTCCAGCCTCACCCCCGAGCTGCTCGCCGAGGAGCACTGACCACGGGCGTCCGGCACGCCGGTGGGGGCCGTTGGTCCCCTCCTGCACGGGTCGTTGGTGGTTACTTGCACGTACGTCGGGACGACGGTTCGGCACCCAGCATCGCGGCCGGTAGTGTCTGAGCCAGGCGCGTCCCCCGGGGCGCACCGCACTTGTGACTGCTACCGAGGAGATCTGGTTCTGTGACTGTTCGCGTGGGTATCAACGGCTTCGGCCGCATCGGCCGCAACTTCTTCCGGGCCGTCCAGGCCGCCGGCGCCGACATCGAGATCGTCGCGGCGAACGACCTGGGTGACCTGAACACCATGGCGCACCTGCTCAAGTACGACTCGATCCTCGGCCGCTACCCCGCGGAGGTCTCCGTCGCCGGCGACGGCATCAAGGTCGGCGACCGGACGCTGAAGATCCTCGCCGAGAAGGACCCGGCCCAGCTGCCCTGGAAGGACCTCGAGGTCGACGTGGTCATCGAGTCCACGGGCTTCTTCACCGACGCCACCAAGGCCAAGGCGCACGTCGACGCCGGCGCGAAGAAGGTGATCATCTCCGCGCCCGCCAAGAACGAGGACATCACCGTGGTGATGGGCGTGAACCACGCCGACTACGACCCCGCGTCGCACACGGTCATCTCCAACGCGTCCTGCACGACGAACTGCCTGGCCCCGATGGCCAAGGCGCTCAACGACGAGTTCGGCATCGTCAAGGGCCTGATGACCACGATCCACGCCTACACCCAGGACCAGAACCTGCAGGACGGTCCGCACAAGGACCTGCGCCGCGCCCGGGGCGCCGCGATCAACATCGTGCCGACCTCCACCGGCGCGGCCAAGGCGATCGGGCTGGTGCTGCCGGACCTCAAGGGCAAGCTCGACGGCTACGCGCTGCGCGTCCCGGTGCCCACCGGCTCGGCGACCGACCTGTCCTTCGAGGCCGGCCGGGAGACCACGGTCGACGAGGTGAACGCCGCGGTGAAGGCCGCCGCCGAGGGCCCGCTCAAGGGCTTCCTGAAGTACACCGAGGACCCGATCGTCTCCTCCGACATCGTCACCGACCCGCACTCGTGCATCTTCGACGCGGGCCTCACCAAGGTGATCGGCAACCAGGTCAAGGTCGTCGGCTGGTACGACAACGAGTGGGGCTACTCGAACCGGCTGGCCGACCTGGTCACGCACGTCGGCTCCACGCTCTGAGCAACCGCCCCTGATCGGTCCGTGCCCGCGCACCGGGACGCTGCCGCGCGGGCAGGACCATGCCGTCCGGAGAGAGAGACAGATGACCACGATCGACGAGCTCGGTGACCTGCGCGGCAAGCGCGTGCTGGTCCGCTCGGACCTGAACGTTCCCCTCGACGGGGCCCGGATCACCGACGAGGGCCGGATCCGTGCCAGCGTGCCCACCATCAAGGCGCTCGCGGACGCCGGTGCCCGGGTCGTGGTCACCGCGCACCTCGGCCGGCCCAAGGGCGCCCCGGACCCGCGATACTCCCTGGCCCCGGTCGCGGCGCGGCTCGGCGAGCTGCTCGGCGCCCCGGTGGCGTTCGCCGAGGACACCGTGGGCGAGAGCGCACGGAGCACCGTCGCGTCCCTCCAGGACGGCCAGGTCGCCCTGCTCGAGAACGTCCGCTTCAACGAGGGCGAGACCAGCAAGGACGACGCCGTACGCGGCGCTTTCGCCGACCGGCTCGCCGAGCTCGCGGACGTGTTCGTGAGCGACGGGTTCGGGGTGGTGCACCGCAAGCAGGCGTCGGTGTACGACGTGGCCCAGCGGCTGCCGCACGCGATGGGTGGCCTGGTCGCGGCCGAGATCGACGTGCTGCGCCGGCTCACCGAGTCCCCGGAGCGGCCCTACGTCGTGGTGCTGGGCGGCTCGAAGGTCTCCGACAAGCTCGGCGTCATCGACAACCTGCTGGGCAAGGCGGACAGGCTGCTCATCGGCGGCGGGATGGTGTTCACCTTCCTCCGGGCCCGGGGGCACGAGGTCGGCAAGAGCCTGCTCGAGGAGGACCAGCTCGACACCTGCCGCGAGTACCTCCGTCGGGCCGAGGAGTCCGGCGTGCAGATCCTGCTGCCGACCGACATCGTGGTGGCGCCGGAGTTCAAGGCCGACGCGCCACCCACGGTCGTGCCCGCCGACGCCATCCCCGCCGACCAGCTCGGCCTGGACATCGGCCCGGAGTCCGGTGCGGCGTTCGCGGCCGCGCTGGCGGACGCCAGGACCGTGTTCTGGAACGGCCCGATGGGGGTCTTCGAGTTCGAGGCGTTCTCCGGCGGCACCCGGGCGGTCGCCCAGGCGTTGACCAAGGTCGACGGCCTCACGGTGGTCGGCGGCGGCGACTCGGCCGCGGCGGTGCGTGCCCTCGGCTTCGACGAGGCGGCGTTCGGCCACATCTCCACCGGCGGGGGTGCCAGCCTCGAGTACCTCGAGGGCAAGGACCTCCCCGGCATCGACGTACTCTCCGACTGAAAGCGCACTGATGGCCAAGATCACCCGCGTGCCGCTGATGGCAGGCAACTGGAAGATGAACCTCAACCACCAGGAAGCGGTGGTGCTGGTCCAGAAGCTCGCCTGGACGCTGTCGGACAAGAAGCACGACTACGGCAAGGTCGAGGTGGTCGTGGTCCCGCCCTTCACCGACCTGCGCAGCGTGCAGACGCTGGTCGACGGCGACCGGATGGAGCTCAAGTACGGCGCCCAGGACGTCTCCGCCCACGACAACGGGGCATACACCGGCGAGGTCTCGGCGGCGATGCTGGCCAAGCTCGGCTGCTCCTACGTGGTCGTCGGGCACTCCGAGCGGCGCGAGCACCACGCCGAGGGCGACGAGACCGTGAACGCCAAGGCGAAGAAGGCGATCGCCGCCGACATCACCCCCATCGTCTGCGTCGGCGAGGGCCTGGAGGTGCGCAAGGAGGGCCGCCACGTCGAGGTCACCCTCGCGCAGGTCGACGGATCCCTGGCCGGGCTGACCGCGGAGCAGGTCGCCGCCCTGGTGATCGCCTACGAGCCGGTGTGGGCGATCGGCACCGGGGAGGTGGCCACCCCCGACGACGCCCAGGAGGTGTGCGCGGCCATCCGCGGCCGGATCGCCGAGGCGTTCTCGGAGGAGGCCGCGGCCGCGGTACGGATCCTCTACGGTGGCTCGGTCAAGGCGGCCAACGTGGCCGGCATCATGGAGAAGTCCGACGTGGACGGCGCACTGGTCGGCGGCGCCAGCCTGCAGGCCGACGAGTTCGGCGGTATCTGCCGGTTTTACGACATGCCTGTCATCTGACCCGGAACTCGTGAGTTAGGCTTTCCCACCGTGGTTATCACCTTCACCGTGCTGCTCATCCTGACCAGCCTTCTGCTGATCCTGCTGATCCTGCTCCACAAGGGCCGGGGCGGCGGGCTCTCCGACATGTTCGGAGGCGGTGTGTCGAGCGGCCTGGGTGGCTCCTCGGTCGCCGAGCGCAACCTGGACCGCATCACGATCGGTGCGGGCGTCATCTGGTTCGCGTGCATCATCGCCCTGGGACTGCTGCTGAAAGCCGGCAGCTAGAACACTGACGAGGAGTTCGTAGCGTGGCAGGTGGAGGAAACGCCATCCGTGGCAGCCGGGTGGGCGCGGGGCCGATGGGGGAGGCCGAGCGCGGCGAGTCCGCGCCCCGGCAGACCGTGGTCTACTTCTGCGCGCACGAGCACCAGTCGGTGATCACCTTCGCGGTCGAGGCGCAGATCCCGGACTCCTGGGACTGCCCGCGGTGCGGCCTGCCTGCCAGCCTCGACTCGGACAACCCGCCGCCGCCGCCGAAGATCGAGCCCTACAAGACCCACCTCGCGTACGTGAAGGAGCGCCGCTCCGACAAGGAGGCGGCGGACATCCTCGACGAGGCGATCCAGACCCTGCGCGACAAGCGCAAGCGCGGCGAGATCATCTTCTGACCCCAGCGGGTCACAGCCGGGAGGCGGCCGCCTCGTCCAGGAGCCACAGGGTGCGCTCCTGCCCCTTCGGCCCGGCCGCGGGTACGTCGACCGGGTCGGCGCCCTGGACGGCGTGGCGCACCGCCTCCGCCTTCGCGTCCCCGGCGGCGACCCACCACACCTCGCGCGCGTTCCGCAGCACGTGCATGGTCAGCGAGATGCGCGTCGGGGGCGGCTTGGGGGAGTCGCGCACCGCGACCGCCGGCTCCTCCGAGAGCTGCTCGGTGCGTCCCGGGAACAGCGAGGCGCAGTGCCCGTCGGGGCCGATACCGAGCATCAGCACGTCGAACGCCGGGGGCGTCCCGTCTCCCGCCTCCCGCAGCTCACGCCCGTAGGCCGCTGCTGCGGCGTCCACGTCGTCGCCGTACGCGCCGTCGGACGGCGCCATCACGTGCACCCGGGAAGGGTCGAACGGCAACCGGTCCAGCATCGCCTCGGCGGCGTGCCCGGCGTTGCGGTCAGGGCTGTCGGCCGGGACGAACCGCTCGTCGCCGAACCACACCTCCACGCGGCTCCAGTCGACCCGGTCGCGCTCGGCTGCGGACGCCACCGCGGCGTGGATCCTGTCCGCGATGCTGCCGCCGGTGAGCACCAGCGTCGGCACCGAGCCGTCCGCCTGGAGATCGGCGAGGTGGGCGATCAGCCGGCCGGCCACCCCGCGGGCCAGGTCGTCGTCGGTCGGGTGGGTGATCACGTCCGCGGTCATCGGCTCTTCTTCCTGGCCCGGGCACCCTGCGGCGCGGACCGGTTGGACCGGCGCACCATGGTCTTCACGGTGGCGGCGTAGACGTCGTCCGGGTCGAGCCGGCGCAGCTCCTCGGAGAGCAGCTCGTCGAGGTCCCGCCGCTTCAGCGCCACCGGCCGGTCGGGCTGGCCGGGGGAGGAGAGCGTGGCCAGCTTGCCGTCGTAGCGCACGATCGAGACGTCGCCGGCCCGGCTGGTCAGCACCACCTGGGTGATGCCAGGGCCCTCGGAGCTCTGCCGCGCGACCGGCACCTTGAGCCGGTCGGCCAGCCACGCGGAGAGCAGGTCCGCGCTGGGACTGATCCGCTCGGCGGACACCGAGGCCGCGGTCACCTTGGCGTGGTTCTGGTCGAGCGCGGCCGCGAGCAGCGCCCGCCACGGGGTGATCCGGGTCCAGGCGAGGTCGGTGTTGCCGGCCGAGTAGTTCCGGCACTGGGTCAGCATCGCCTTGGCCTTGGCGGTGGGCACCGCCGCGGCGTCGGTGATCCGGCGTTTGGCGAGCCGGCCCAGCGGGTCGGCCGCCGGGTCGTCGGGCGCCTTGCCCGGCCACCACACCACCACCGGGGAGTCCGGCAGCAGCAGCGGCAGCACGACCGACTCGGGGTGCCTGGTGACCGCCCCGCTGAGCCGGATCTGCGCCCGCTCGCCCGAGGCGCCGGAGCCGATGCCGACCTCGGCGTCCACCCGCGCGCTGCCGCGCCCGTCGCCGAGGACCACGCCGAGCAGCCGGGCCGGGTGCTCGCGCGACGCGGCGCGGGCCACGGCCATCGACTCGGCCGCGTCCTCCTCCTCGGCGACGATCACCAGCGTCATCACCATGCCCATCGCCGGGCTGCCCGCGCGGCGGCGGGCCCGCAGGAACTCCGCGGCGATCGCGCTGGAGTTGGTGTCGGTCAGCTCGATCATCGCGGGGTCCCCTCGGAAGCGTCGGAGGATGGGGTCATGGCCGCCTCCAGGTGCGTCCGTCCCGGGCGAGCATCTTGTCCGCCGAGGCGGGGCCCCAGGTGCCGGCCTCGTAGGTGTCGGGCTTCCCGTGCTCGGCCCAGTACTCCACGATCGGGTCGAGGATCTTCCAGGACAGCTCGACCTCCTCGTGCTGGGGGAACAGCGGCGGCTCACCCAGCAGCACGTCGAGGATCAGCCGCTCGTAGGCCTCCGGGCTGGACTCGGTGAACGAGCCGCCGTAGGCGAAGTCCATGTTCACGTCGCGGATCTCCATCGCGGTCCCGGGCACCTTGGAGCCGAACCGCATGGTGACGCCCTCGTCGGGCTGCACCCGGATCACCAGCGCGTTCTGCGTCAGCTCCTCGGTCGAGGTGGCGGCGAAGGGCAGGTGCGGTGCCCGCTTGAACACCACCGCCACCTCCGTGACCCGGCGGCCGAGGCGCTTGCCGTGCCGCAGGTAGAACGGCACCCCGGCCCAGCGCCGGGTCTCGATGTCGAGCCGGATCGCCGCGTAGGTCTCCGTGGTCGACGACTGCGGGATGTCCTGCTCGTCCTTGTAGCCGGGCACCTTCACGCCGCCGGCCCAGCCCTCGACGTACTGGGCGCGGGCGGTGGCCAGGTCCAGCCGGTGGGGGAGCACCACGGACTCGAGCACCTTCTGCTTCTCGATCCGCAGGCTCCGGGCGTCGAAGGAGGTGGGCTCCTCCATCGCGATCAGCGCCATCAGCTGCATCAGGTGGTTCTGGATCACGTCGCGGGCCGCGCCGATCCCGTCGTAGTAGCCGGCCCGACCGCCGATGCCGATGTCCTCGGCCATCGTGATCTGGACGTGGTCGACGTAGTTGCCGTTCCAGACCGGCTCGAACATCGCGTTCGCGAACCGCATCGCGAGGATGTTCTGCACCGTCTCCTTGCCGAGATAGTGGTCGATCCGGAACACGGACTCGGGCGGGAACACCTCGGAGATGACGGAGTTCAGCTCGCGCGCGGTCTCCAGGTTCGACCCGAACGGCTTCTCCACCACCACCCGGCGCCAGGTGTCGGGATGCTGGTCGGCCAGGCCGTGCCTCTTCAGCTGGCCGATCACGTCGGGGAAGAAACGCGGCGGGATCGACAGGTAGAAGGCATGGTTGCCTCCGGTGCCGCGCACCCGGTCCAGGTCGACGATGGTCTGCCGCAGCGTCTCGAAGGCGACGTCGTCGGAGAAGTTGCCCGGCACGAACCGGAAGCCCTCGGCCAGCTGCTCCCAGACCTCCTCGCGGAACTCGGTGCGGGAGTGCTCCTTGACCGAGTCGTGCACGATCTGCGCGAAGTCCTGGTCGGCCCAGTCCCGGCGGGCGAACCCGACCAGGGAGAAGCCCGGCGGGAGCAGCCCCCGGCTGGCCAGGTCGTAGATCGCCGGCATCAGCTTCTTGCGGGACAGGTCACCGGTGACCCCGAAGATCACCATGCCGCACGGCCCCGCGATCTGCGGCATCCGCCGGTCCTGCGGGTCGCGCAGCGGGTTCCTGAAGGCGTTGTCGGTTACGTCCGTCTCCCGGCGGGCGGTCACCTGAGCGCCTCGCGAAGCGCGGCCAGTCCGGCGGCCGGGTCCGTGAGGTGCAGCCGCAGCACCGGCCGGCCGTGGTCGGCGAGCACCTGGGCGTCGCCGGCCGCCTGTGCGGAGATCAGCCGTCCGAAGGTGTAGTCCTTCTCAGGCACGGCCAAGTCCTCGGCCGGCTCGCCGGTGACCTGCAGGTAGACGCCCTCGGCGGGTCCGCCCTTGTGGAACTGGCCGGTCGAGTGCAGGAACCGAGGCCCCCATCCGAACGTCACCGGGCGTTTCGTGCGCACCGCCAGGGTCCGCCGTACATCGGCGAGGTCGGCGTGCCCGAGGCGGTCCAGGTAGGCCATCACCGCGAGGTAGCCGCGCCGGTCGTCGAGGGTGCCGAGCAGGGCGGTCACGGCCTCCGCGACCGTGGCGGCCTCGCCGAGCCAGCCGTCGCCGAGCGCCCGCACCTCGACCGGCCCGTCGACGAACGCCGGCGGGCTGGTGTCCGGGGCGCCCTCGAGCATGGCGCGGGCGGCCTTCTTGGCGCTCTCCACGTCGGGCTGGTCGAACGGGTTGATGCCCAGGATCCGCCCGGCCACGGCGGTCGCGGCCTCCCAGAGCAGCAGCTGGGCGCCGAGGGACCCGGTGACCGTGACGTCGGAGCCACCCGACTCGGGCTCCTCCTCGGCGTCCGGGTCGCTGTCGGCGGTCAGGTGCGCGACGGTGACGTCGTGCGGCGGCAGCGCCACCTCGGGGTCGGAGCTGTCGCCGACGACCACCGGGAGCAGCCCGGTGCCGTGCTTGCCGGTGCTCTCCGCGACCAGCTGCTCGGCCCAGTCGGCGAAGCCGGCCAGGCCGGACCGCTCGTCCACGAGCACCAGCTTGTCGCGCAGCGGGTCGGTGCCGGCGATCGCGGCGCCCAGCCGCAGGGCCGGGTTGCCCGCGTCGTCCTCGGCCAGCAGGTCGGCGACCGAGTCGGCCTGGTCGAGCAGCGACTCGATGTCGGCGCCGGCGAGCCCGCTGGGCACCAGGCCGAACGCGGTCAGCGCCGAGTAGCGTCCCCCGACCTCGGGGTCGGCGTTGACGACCCGGTAGCCGGAGGCCCGGGACTGCTGGTCCAGGGGGGAACCCGGATCGGTGACGACGACGACCCGACGGGTCGGGTCGATGCCCGCCCGGGCGAAGGCGGCCACGAACGCCCGGCGCTGGGAGTCGGTCTCGACCGTCGACCCGGACTTGCTGGACACCACCACGACCGTGCGGTCGAGCCGGTCGGCGAGCGCGGAGCGCACCTGGTCGGGGTCGCTGGAGTCCAGCACGGTCAGCTCTACGCCGGCCGTCGCGCAGATCACCTCGGGAGCCAGGGACGAGCCGCCCATCCCGCAGAGCACGACGTGGTCGACCCCCTCGTCGTGCAGCTCCTCGCGCATCGCGGCCACCTCGCCGAGCAGCGGCCGGGACGAGCGGTGCAGCCCGGTCCAGGACAGCCGGATGCCGGCCTCGGGCTCGGCATCCGGCCCCCACAGCGTGGCGTCCTGCGCGAACAGCCGGCTCGCGAACCGGTCCTCGACCAGCGCGGGCACGTGGGCCGCCACCGCGTCGGCCGCGGCCCCGGTGGCCGACACCTCCAAAGCCTCGGTCACTGTACGGAGCCCTCCATCTGCGACTGCATGGTCGCGACGAGCTCGTTCCAGGACTTCACGAACTTCTCCACACCCTCGCGCTCGAGGGTGGCGATCACGTCGTCGTAGTCGATGCCGACCCCCGCCAGCGCGTCCAGCACCGCCTGCGCGTCGTCGAAGTGCGTGGTGACCTGGTCGCCCCGCACCTCGCCGTGGTCGGCGAAGGCCGCCATGGTCTTCTCCGGCATCGTGTTCACCGTGTTCGGCACGCACAGGTCCGTGACGTACATGGTGTCGGGGTACTCGGGGTTCTTCACCCCGGTGGAGGCCCACAGCGGCCGCTGGGTGTTCGCGCCGTCGGCCTTCAGCGCGGCGAAGCGCTCGCCGGCGAACTTCTGCTGGTAGGCCCGGTAGGCGAGCCGGGCGTTGGCGATGCCCGCCTTGCCCTTGAGGTCGGCCGCCCGCGGGTCGTCGAGGCCGTCGAGCCGGTTGTCGTACTCGGTGTCGACGCGGGAGACGAAGAACGACGCGACCGAGTGGATGTCGTGCAGGGCCACGCCGTTGGCCTTGGCCTGCTCGAGGCCGGCGAGGTAGGCGTCCATCACCGCGTCGTAGCGGCTCAGCCCGAAGATCAGGGTCACGTTCACGCTGATCCCGGCCGCGAGCGCGGCGGTGATCGCCGGCAGACCCTCGACGGTCCCGGGGATCTTGATGAACAGGTTGGGCCGGTCCACCGCAGCCCACAGCTTCTTGGCGGCGGTGAGCGTGGCGTCGGTGTCGAACGCCAGTCCCGGCGGCACCTCGATCGAGACCCTCCCGTCGGTCCCGTCCGTGGCCTTCCAGGTGTCCTGCAGGACGTCGCAGGCGTTGCGCACGTCGGTGGTGGTCACGGCGAAGGTCACGTCGTCGACGTCCTTGCCCTGCTCGGCCAGCTCGGCGACCTGGTCGTCGTACCGCTCTCCCTCCGCGACCGCGGCGGCGAAGATCGTCGGGTTCGTGGTCACGCCGACCACGGAGCGCTCCTTGACCAGGTCCGCGAGGTTCCCGGACTCGATGCGCTCGCGGGACAGGTCGTCCAACCAGATCGACACTCCTGCGTCCGCCAGGGCCTTCAGACGTTCAGACATCGGTTCCTCCCGGGTGTTCGGTTGTGCGGTTCGGTGGCGCTCACGCGGGGCGGAGCGGCGGGTCATGCGTTGGTCGCGGCGATGCTCTGCTCGGCGGCGAGGGCGACGGCCTCGGCGGTGATGCCGAACTGCCGGAAGATGGTCGCGAAGTCGGCCGAGGCGCCGAAGTGCTCGAGCGACACGATGCGGCCGGCGTCGCCGACCACGTCACGCCAGCCCTGCGCGATCCCGGCCTCGACACTGACACGGGCCCGCACCGCCGGCGGCAGGACGGCGTCGCGGTACGCCTGCTCCTGCGCGTCGAACCACTCGCGACACGGCATCGAGACGACGCGCGCGGAGATGCCCTTCTCGGCCAGGGCCGTGCGCGCCTCGACGGCGAGCTGCACCTCGGAGCCGGTGCCGATCAGGATCACGTCCGGCTCGCCGCCGGCGGCGTCGATGAGCACGTAGCCGCCGCGGGCGACGTCCTCGGTGCCGGCCCAGCGCTGCCCGTCGGTGTCGGTGCCGCGCGGGAAGGTCGGGACGTTCTGCCGGGTCAGCGCGAGGCCCGCGGGTCGGTCGGTGTGCTCGAGGACGGCCTTCCAGGCGGCGACGGTCTCGTTGGCGTCCGCCGGGCGTACGACGTCGAGGCCGGGGATCGCGCGCAGGGCGGCCAGGTGCTCCACCGGCTGGTGGGTCGGGCCGTCCTCGCCGAGGCCGATCGAGTCGTGCGTCCACACGTAGGTGACCGGCAGCTGCATCAGCGCGGCGAGCCGCACCGCGGGGCGCATGTAGTCGGAGAACACCAGGAAGGTGCCGCCGTAGACGCGGGTGCCACCGTGCAGCGCGATGCCGTTCATGATCGAGCCCATGGCGTGCTCGCGGATCCCGAAGTGCAGCACCCGCCCGTACTCGTCGCCGCTGAAGTCCTTGGTGGACAGCGCCTGCGGGATGAACGACGGCTCGCCGTTCGGGGTGGTGTTGTTGGACTCGGCGAGGTCCGCCGAGCCGCCCCACAGCTCGGGGAGTGCCGGCGCGATCGCGCTGAGCACCGCGCCGGAGGCCTTGCGGGTCGCGACGCCCTTGGGGTCCGCGTCGAAGGAGGGCAGGGCGTCGTCCCAGCCGGCCGGAAGGGTGCGGGTGCGCATCCGCTCGTAGACGTCGTGACGCTGGCGGAACCGCTTGGCCCAGGCGTCGAACTGCTCCTGCCAGGCGGCCTCGGCCCGCTTGCCCCGCTCGACGGCCGCACGGGTGTGCGCGAGGACCTCGTCGTCGATCTCGAAGGTCTGCGTGGGGTCGAAGCCGAGGATCTTCTTGGTGGCCGCGACCTCCTCCTCGCCGAGGGCGGACCCGTGCGCCTTGCCGGTGCCCTGTGCGTGCGGGGCGGGCCAGGCGATGATCGTGCGCAGCGAGATGAAGCTCGGGCGGTCGGTGACCCGGCGGGCCTGCTCGAGTGCGTCCCAGAGCTGCTGCGGGTCCTCGCGGTACTCCTTGCCGCCGTGGGTCCAGTCGATCCGCTGGACGTGCCAGCCGTAGGCCTCGTAGCGGGCGGCGACGTCCTCGCTGAAGGCGATGTCGGTGTCGCCCTCGATGGAGATGTCGTTGTCGTCGTAGATCAGGGTGAGGTTGCCGAGCTGCTGGTGCCCGGCCAACGAGGACGCCTCGGCGGAGACGCCCTCCTCGAGGTCTCCGTCGCTGCAGATCGCGTAGACCTGGTGGTCGAACGGGCTCTCGCCCGGTGCGGCGTCGGGGTCGAACAGGCCGCGCTCCCGGCGGGCGGCCATCGCCATCCCGACCGCGTTCGCCACGCCCTGGCCGAGCGGTCCGGTGGTGGTCTCCACGCCGGCGGTGTGGCCGTGCTCGGGGTGCCCCGGGGTCTTGCTCCCCCAGGTGCGCAGGCTCTTCAGGTCGTCGAGCTCGAGTCCGAAGCCGGCCAGGAACAGCTGGGTGTACAGGGTGATGCTGCTGTGCCCGCAGGACAGCACGAAGCGGTCCCGCGCCGCCCAGTCCGGGTTCGCCGGGTTGTGCCTCATCACCTTCTGGAACAGCGTGTACGCGACCGGCGCCAGCGCCATCGCCGTCCCCGGGTGGCCGTTGCCGACCTTCTGGACCGCGTCCATCGCCAGCACCCTGGCGGTGTCCACGGCACGCTGGTCCAGGTCAGTCCATTCGAGCTTGCTCACGGGCGCGCTCTCCTCTCGGCGATGCTGTTACAGCGGGGGCTTCTGAGGTAGTGCCACACCGACGGAGCTTCAAACCCGGGCAGGGCACGACGGGGGCAGCCACGGGTCCGAGCCTACTCAGGGACGGTGAGCAGATGCACACCGTCCCTTTCTTGCCCAATGGGTAACTTCGCCGCACCGCCCACTAGACTCGGCGGAGCCAGTCGGGCGTCCCGTGCAGGCCGCCGTCCCCGTTCAGTCCCGAGGTACATGTGACCGCCGTCGATCCCCACGTCCCCGTGCGGACGCCGACGAACGGGACGGCCTCGACCCGTGACGTGCTGGCGGCCTACGTCGGGCTGATGAAGCCGCGGATCATCGAGCTGCTGCTGCTCACCACGGTTCCGGTGATGTTCCTGGCCCAGGGCGGGGTGCCGCCGCTGGGACTGGTGGTCGCCACCGTGCTCGGCGGCACGCTGTCGGCGGGTAGCGCGAACTCGCTGAACTGCGTCTACGACGCCGACATCGACGAGCGGATGCGGCGCACCCGGCGTCGCGCGCTGCCGCGGCACGTGGTCAGCGCCCGCGCCGCGCTGGTCTTCGGCCTCGGGCTGGCGGTCGTGTCGACGCTGTGGCTGGGGCTGCTGGTGAACTGGCTGTCGGCCGCCCTCGCGCTCGCGGCGAACCTGTTCTACGTCGTGGGCTACACGATGATCCTCAAGCGGCGCACCGCCCAGAACATCGTCTGGGGCGGCGCCGCCGGCTGCTTCCCGGCGTTGATCGGCTGGACCGCGGTCACCGACCGGCTGGCCTGGGCGCCGGTGGTGCTGTTCCTGGTGGTGTTCTTCTGGACCCCGCCGCACTTCTGGGCGCTGGCCATCCGTTACCGGGAGGACTACGCCGCCGCGGACGTGCCGATGCTGCCCGTGGTCGCCGGGGCGAAGCAGGTGGCCCGGCAGATCGTCACCTACTCCTACGTGATGGTCGCCACCTCGCTGCTGCTGTGGCCGGTGGCGTCGACCGGGTGGTTGTACCCGACCGCCGCGGCGCTGCTCGGGGCGGCGTTCCTGGTCGAGTCGCACCTGCTGCTGCGGCGCGCCGCGACCAGCGACAACGTCGTCGACCTCAAGCCGATGCGGTTGTTCCACTGGTCGAACATGTACCTGTCGCTGCTCTTCGTCGCGGTGGCGCTCGACCCGCTGCTGAAGCGGTGACGTCCCGCGTCGCCGGCGGGGTGAGCGGCGATGACTGAGATGCTCGCGACGATCCGGCACGACGAGGGGCTGCCCGAGGGCGGACGGGTGCTGGTGCGCCGCGCGGTCAAGGGCGTCGCGCTGCGCGGCCGCGAGGTGCTGCTGCTGCGGTCCGCGGAGCTCGGTGCGCTGAAGTTCCCGGGCGGCGGGGTCGAGCCGGGGGAGTCGGACGAGGACTGCCTCCGCCGCGAGCTGGCGGAGGAGTGCGGGGCGCGCCTGATCGCCGTCGGCGACGTCGTGGGCGACGTGGAGCAGCGGGCCCGGCCGAAGGAGCCGGAGTACGACGTCTTCGTGATGGCCTCGCGCTACGTGCGCTGCACGGTGGCCCCGGAGCTGGGCGAGCAGAGCCTCGACGAGTACGAGCGTCGCCTCGGCCTGACCCCGGTGTGGCTCGACCTCGCCGACGCGGTCGCCGTGTGCCGGGACCTGCTCGCGTCGAAGCGCGCGGTGCCCCGCTGGGTCGAACGCGAGCTGCTGGTCCTCCGGCGGCTCGAGGACGCCGCACGGCCCGGGCGCGGATGAGCCCCACCAAGGCCGAGCTCGAGGCGGCACGCGACGGCACCATCGACGACGTGCTCGCTCCGGAGCTGCGGGTGCTGTTCTGCGGGATCAACCCCGGCCTGTGGTCCGCGGCCACCGGGCACCACTTCGCCCGGCCGGGCAACCGGTTCTGGCCGGCGCTGCACGCCTCCGGGTTCACCCCGCGGCTGTTCCGGCCCGACGAGCAGCAGGACCTGGTCCGGCTCGGACTGGGGATCACCAACGTCGTTGCCCGGGGGACCGCCCGCGCCGACGAGCTGGGTCGTGAGGAGCTGGTCGCCGGCGGCCGGCTGCTCGCCGCGAAGGTCCAGCGGTGCGAGCCGCGCTGGCTCGCCGTCGTCGGGGTGACCGCCTACCGCGCCGCGTTCGACCGGCCCCGGGCGAGGGTCGGGCCGCAGCAGGGGACCCTCGGCGCGACCCGGGTGTGGGTGCTGCCGAACCCCAGCGGCCTGAACGCCCACTACCCGGCTGCCGCGCTGGCCGAGGAGTTCGGGCTGCTCCGCGAGGCGGCGGCCGGGGCGTGACGAACCCTCGCGTCCTCGGGACCGTGCGTGGTCGCGCACGCTAGCCTGAGCGCGTCGGGGGGTCGGCCACGAAGCGAGATGCCTGGGATGCCCACTGCAGCAGAAGTTCGTGAACGCTGGCTGGTGCACGACCTCCGTGAGGCGCTGAGCCGAGGCGACCGGCTCAGCATGCACTACATGCCGACCGTGGAGCTGAAGAGCTCGACGATGGTGGGGCTCGAGGCGCTGGTGCGCTGGGACCACCCCGAGCTCGGTGCCGTTCCCCCGGCGGACTTCGTGGCACTGGCCGAACGCAACGGGATGGCCGCGGCCCTCGGCGACCACGTGCGTGACCTGGTGCTCACCGACCTGAACTCCGGGAGGCTGCCCACCTGGAGCGTCGCGGTGAACGTCTCCGGGGTGGAGCTGGGTGACACCGGCTTCAGCGACCGGGTGCTGGACATGTGCGAGCAGCACGGAGCCGACCCGGCGCGGCTCACCGTCGAGGTCACCGAGACGGCGATCGCGCGGGACCTCGGGCACGCAGCCGAGGCGCTGCGGCGGCTGCGGGCTGCCGGCTTCCAGATCGCCATCGACGACTTCGGGACCGGCCACGCGTCCTTGGAGTACCTGGCCAGCCTGCCGTGCGACGTGGTCAAGATCGACCGCCGGTTCACCTCCGGGCTCGACACCGACGAGCGCTGCGTCGCGATCGTCCAGGGTGTGATCGGCATGTCGCACGCGCTCGGCCTCACCGTGGTGGCCGAGGGCGTCGAGACGCCCGCCCAGCGCGACCGGCTCGTCGAGCTCGGCTGCGAGGAGGCGCAGGGGGACCTCTTCGGCAGGCCGGTGCCGATCGAGGCGCTGCCCGCTCCGGGGGCGATCCTCGGGCGCGGCAGCCGGCCCGCCCGGGAGCAGGGCCCCCGGCACCGGCCGGCGGAGGCATCGGCGCAGGTGCTGCTCGACCTCGCGCTCGACCTGCAGCAGTGCAACCGGATGGAGGACGCGTTCCGGCGCACGCTGGAGGCGGTGCGCCCGCACCTCCTGTTCACCGGTGGGTCCGTGCAGCTGGTCGGCCCGGACGGGATCCGGCTCGCCGCCGCGCATCCGCCGCCGACCGACGAGGCGCTGGCCGCCAGGCTCCCCACCGGGCAAGGCGTCGGCTGGACGATCGTCACGAGCCGTCGCGTGCGCTACATCCCCGACATCACGGCGCCGGCCGTCGCGGTGCCGAGCCGCCGGCGGCGCACCTCGACGACCAGGCACACGCGCAGCTACGTCGGGGTTCCCCTGATCGTGGCCGGCTCGGCGATCGGGCTGGTCCAGGTCGACTCCGTCGACGTCGACGCGTTCACCGAGGCCGACCAGCTGCTCCTCGCCGGCTGCACCTGCGTGCTCGCGGCGGCGATGGCCGCCCGCGGCCTCGTGCCGGACTGGATCGTCCAGGTCGACTGACGAGCCGTCCCGCCGCACCCGCACCGGGTCAGGCCCGGTCGCGGACCCCCAGAACCAGCCAGGTGACGGCGGCGGAGAGCAGCGCGGCGCCGAGCAGGTGCAGCGCGACCAGCAGCACCGGCAGCCCGCTGAAGTACTGCGCGAAGCCGATGCCGGCCTGGACGACCTCGACGCCCAGCAGCGCGCCCGCGGCGCGCCGTGCCCGGTCCGGCGCCTGGGTGGTGCGCAGCACCAGCACCGCCGCGATGCTCAGACCGACCAGCAGGAACACGAAGTCGGTGTGCAGCTGGCTCAGCGCCCTGGGGTCCAGCCCGTTGCGCGGGGCCTTGGTGTCGCCGGCGTGCGGGCCGCTGCCGGTAACCACGGTGCCGAGGTAGAGCACCGCCCAGCCGGCCAGGAAGGTGCCCCGGGCCAGCCAGGCCACGCCCGGGGGCACCACCAGCCGGGCGGGGCCGTCGCCCTCGTCGAGCCTGCGCAGCAGCACGACGGACACCCCGATCATTGCCAGGGACACCAGCAGGTGGAACGCCACCACCCAGGGGTCCAGCTCGGTCAGCACGGTGATCCCGCCGATCACCGCCTGCGCGGGGACGCCGAGCGCGAGCACGAACGCCAGCCGGACCACCGACCGGCGCCCGTAGCGCCACGCGGCGGCGAGGGTGGCGATCGCCACGGCCGCCAGCAGGAAGGTGACCATCCGGTTGCCGAACTCGATGGCACCGTGGATGCCGAGCGCCCGGTGCGGCACGAACGAGCCGTTCGCGCACTCGGGCCAGGTCGGGCAGCCCAGCCCGGAGCCGGTCAGCCGCACCACGCCCCCGGTGACCACGATGAGGACGTTCACGACCAGCGAGGCGACCGCCAGCGGCCCCAGGTAGCGCGGCTGCTCCCCGGCGCGTCCCGGGAACCGGGCCCGGAACGAGCGACGGGGCGCCTGGGTCACTCCCACTTGAACGTCCTCGCGGTGAGCAGGGTGCCGACCGCCGCCCAGACCGCCAGCACCAGCAGCGGAACGGTGGGGAAGCCCCCGTCGATGAGCGCGGTCCTCATGCCGGCGCCGAGCGCCCCCGAGGGCAGCAGCACCAGCACGTGCCCGAAGCCCCCGTAGGAGGTGGTCGGCAGCACCACGCCGCCGCCGGCCAGCAGCAGCAGGTAGATCAGGTTGGCCGCCGCCAGGGTCGCCTCGGCGCGCAGCACCCCCGCGACCAGCAGCCCGAGCGCGGCGAACGCCGCCGTGCCGAGCAGTGCGCTGGCGAAGGCGCCGGCGACGCCGACGGGGGTGAGGGTCGGCGCCCACCCGAACAGCAGCGCCGCGCCGCCCAGCACCAGCACCTGCAGCACCTCGACCACCAGCAGCGCGCCGACCTTCCCGGCCAGCAGGCCGCCGCGGGGGAGCGGCGAGGACCCGAGCCGCTTGAGGACGCCGTACCGGCGCTCGAACCCGGTGGTGATCGCCAGCGACGTGAAGCTGGTCGACATGATCGCGAGCGCCAGGATCCCGGGCGCCAGGGTGTCGACGGGGGAGTGGGCGAGGGTCAGGCTGAAGTGGCGCGCGGCGAGGATCCCGCCCGCGAGCACGATCAGCGGGATCACCACCGCGAGCAGCAGCTGCTCGCCGTTGCGGAGGATCAGCCGGGTCTCCATCCGCGACTGCGCCAGGACCTGCCGCGGCAGCGGCGCCGCGCCCGGGCGGGGGGAGAAGGTGCCGGTGCTCGTGGTGCTGCTCATACGGCGAGCTCCCGTCCGGTCAGCTGCAGGAACACGTCCTCCAGGGTGCGCTGGCCCAGGGTCAGCGACTCCGGGAGCACGTCGTTCTCGTCGCACCACGCGGACACCTTCGCGAGCGTGGTCGCGTCGGCGGGACCGGTGATCAGCAGGCTGTGCTCGCTGAGGGCGCGCACCTCGGTCGGCTCGCCGAGCGTCGCCTGCAGGGACGCCGGGGCGTGCGTGGGGAAGGGCTCGGTGACGACCAGCCGGATGGTGCTGGTGCCGGTGCCGCGGGTCAGGTCGAAGGGGGTGCCGGAGGCGATCATCCGGCCGTTGTCGATGACGTGCACCCGGTCGGCGAGCCGTTCCGCCTCGTCCATGTAGTGCGTGGTGAGCACGATGGTGACGCCGTCGGCACGCAGCTCCTCGAGCAGCTCCCAGGTGGTCCGCCGCGCCTGCGGGTCCATGCCGGCGGTCGGCTCGTCGACGAAGACCAGCTCCGGTCGGCCGACCACGGCCATCGCGAGGGCCAGCCGCTGCTGCTGGCCGCCGGACAGGCGCCGGTACGGCGTCCGCCCGCACGAATCCAGACCGAGCCGCTCGACGAGCATCGGGACGCTGAGCGGGTGTGCGTGCAGCGCGGCGATGTGCTGGAGCATCTCGACCGCGCGGACCCCGGACCAGGCGCCGCCGGACTGCAGCATCACCCCGATCCTGGGGAGCAGCTCGTGGCGGTCGGCCTGCGGGTCGAGGCCGAGCACCCGGACGGTGCCGGCCTGCGGCCTGCGGTAGCCCTCGCAGGTCTCCAGGGTGGTGGTCTTGCCGGCGCCGTTGGGTCCGAGCACCGCGGTGATCGAGCCGCGCGCCACGTCCAGGCTCAGCCCGTCGACGGCGACCTTGTCGCCGTACTTCATCCGAAGGTCCTCGATGACCACGGCGGGCGCGGTCGAGGCGGGGGAGGTGGGCACGAGGCCAGTGTAGGAACCCGTCCCGGCGGGCCGCGGCGGCACCGTCGATCCGTGACCCCGGTCACGGTGCGCCGGGGTTAGGGAAGCCTTGGTTGAAAGCGTCCGGGTAATAACGACACAATGATGTTGTGGAATTCGATGACGCCCCTACGCGCGAGCGGGTGGCCCGGTCGATCCTCGAGCTCGGTCCCAGCACGGCGGCGGCGCTCGCGGAGCGGCTGGACCTCACGCCGGCGGCCGTGCGTCGGCACCTCGACCACCTCGTCGGCGAGGGAGCGGTCGAGCCCCGCCAGCCCCGGGTCTACGGCACCCGGGGGCGGGGGCGCCCGGCGAAGCTGTTCGCGCTCACCGAGTACGGCCGGGACCGCTTCGACCAGCAGTACGACGACCTGGCCGTCCAGGCCCTGCGCTTCCTCGCCGAGACCGGCGGGGAGGACGCCGTGATGGCCTTCGCCCGGCGGCGGGTCGCCGACCTGGAGAGCCACTACCGCGACATCGTCGACGCCGAGCCCGACGTGGCGCCGGCCGAGGCGCTGGCGCGGGCGCTCACCCAGGGCGGGTACGCCGCCTCGGTGCGCACCGGACCGGTCGGCGAGCAGCTGTGCCAGCAGCACTGCCCGGTCGCCCACGTGGCGCACGAGTTCCCCCAGCTGTGCGAGGCCGAGACCGAGGTGATCTCCAAGGTCCTCGGTAGCCACGTGCAGCGTCTGGCCACCATCGCCCACGGCGACGGGGTCTGCACCACCTGCATCCCACCGAAGTCCGGCCGAGCGGCCGGTGCTCCGGGCACCCACCAGGTTTTGTCCTCACACGAGAGGTTGAGCAACTGATGACCACCATCGAGCAGATGAACCCCGAGCTCGCGGGGCTGGGCCGGTACGAGTACGGCTGGGCCGACAGCGACGCCGCCGGTTCGAGCGCCCAGCGTGGCCTGAACGAGGCGGTGGTGCGGGACATCTCCGAGAAGAAGGACGAGCCGCAGTGGATGCTCGACCTGCGGCTCAAGGGCCTCAAGCTCTTCGGGCGCAAGCCGATGCCCAAGTGGGGCGCGGAGCTGGACGGCATCGACTTCGACAACATCAAGTACTTCGTGCGCTCGACCGAGAAGCAGGCGGCGAGCTGGGACGACCTGCCCGAGGACATCAAGAACACCTACGACAAGCTGGGCATCCCGGAGGCGGAGAAGCAGCGTCTGGTGGCGGGCGTCGCCGCGCAGTACGAGTCCGAGGTCGTCTACCACAAGATCCGCGAGGACCTCGAGGAGCAGGGCGTGCTGTTCCTCGACACCGACACCGCGCTGCGTGAGCACCCGGAGATCTTCGAGGAGTACTTCGGCACCGTGATCCCGGTCGGCGACAACAAGTTCGCCGCGCTGAACACCTCGGTGTGGTCCGGCGGGTCGTTCATCTACGTCCCCAAGGGCGTGCACGTCGACATCCCGCTGCAGGCCTACTTCCGGATCAACACCGAGAACATGGGCCAGTTCGAGCGGACGCTGATCATCGTCGACGAGGACGCCTACGTGCACTACGTCGAGGGCTGCACCGCGCCGATCTACAGCTCGGACTCGCTGCACTCCGCGGTGGTCGAGATCGTCGTGAAGAAGGGTGCCCGCTGCCGCTACACGACCATCCAGAACTGGTCGAACAACGTCTACAACCTGGTGACCAAGCGCGCCACCTGCGAGGCCGGCGCCACCATGGAGTGGGTCGACGGCAACATCGGCTCCAAGGTCACCATGAAGTACCCGGCCGTCTACCTGATGGGCGAGCACGCCCGCGGGGAGACGCTCTCGATCGCGTTCGCGGGCGAGGGCCAGCACCAGGACGCCGGTGCCAAGATGGTGCACGCGGCGCCGCACACCTCCAGCTCGATCATCTCCAAGTCCGTGGCGCGCGGCGGCGGCCGCACGTCCTACCGCGGCCTGGTGCAGGTCAACGACGGTGCGCACCACTCGTCGAGCATCGTCAAGTGCGACGCCCTGCTCGTCGACCAGGTCAGCCGTTCCGACACCTACCCCTACGTGGACGTCCGCGAGGACGACGTGTCGATGGCGCACGAGGCCACCGTCTCCAAGGTCTCCGACGACCAGCTCTTCTACCTGATGAGCCGGGGCATGGAGGAGGACGAGGCGATGGCGATGATCGTGCGCGGCTTCGTGGAGCCGATCGCGAAGGAGCTGCCGATGGAGTACGCCCTCGAGCTGAACCGGCTGATCGAGCTGCAGATGGAGGGCGCGGTCGGCTGACGCCCGCCCACCCCCTGGCCGCCAACCGGACCGTAGAGAAAGCGAACACGTGACCGTTACCGACACGCCCAACGTCGCCAGCGCCCTGGAGACGAAGGTCGCCAGCCACCTGCACCCCGAGGGGTCCTTCGACCCCGAGTTCTTCGAGGTCCCCACGGGGCGCGAGGAGATCTGGCGCTTCACCCCGCTGAAGCGGCTGCGCGACCTGCACAAGGACGCCGACCTCTCGGGTCGGACCTTCGACGCGGACGCACAGCTGCCCGACGGGGTGCGCCTCGAGCACCTCGGGGCCGACAACCCGGTGAAGGGCAGCAGCGGATACGTGCCCCACGACCGGGTCAGCGCCCGGGCGTGGAACGCCGCGGACGGCACGTGCGCGGTGACCATCCCCGCGGAGACCGAGGTGGCCGAGCCGGTGATCGTCACGGTGACCGGCACCGGCATCGAGGGCGCCTCCGCCGCGCACGCGGCGGTGGTCGCGGAGCCGCACAGCAAGGCCACGGTGGTGTTCCGCTTCGTGGGCTCGGCCACCCTCGCCGACAACGTCGAGATCGTGGTCGGTGACGGTGCGCAGGTGACCTTCGTGGCGGTGGCCGACTGGGCCGACGACGCCGTGCACCACACCCACCACCACGCCTCGGTGGGGCGCGACGCCTCGTTGCGGCACGTCGCGATCTCCTTCGGCGGCGACCTGGTCCGGATGAACACCTCGGTGTCCTACGCCGGGCCCGGCGGCTCCGCCGAGCTGCTCGGCCTCTACTTCGCCGACGCCGGCCAGCACCTCGAGCACCGGCTGTTCGTCGACCACAACGCGCCGCGCACCCGCAGCAACGTGGACTACAAGGGCGCGTTGCAGGGCGAGGGCGCGCACGCGGTGTGGATCGGCGACGTGCTGATCCGCAAGGTCGCCGAGGGCATCGAGACCTACGAGTCGAACCGCAACCTGGTGCTCACCGACGGCTGCCAGGCCGACTCGGTGCCGAACCTGGAGATCGAGACCGGCGAGATCGAGGGCGCCGGCCACGCCTCCACCACCGGCCGCTTCGACGACCAGCAGCTGTTCTACCTGCAGTCGCGGGGGATCGCGGAGGACGAGGCCCGCCGCCTGGTCGTGCACGGCTTCTTCGCCGACATCGTCCGCAAGATCGGCGTGCCGGCCATCGAGGCGTCGCTGCTCGAGACCATCGAGGCCGAGCTCGAGAAGAACGTGGGTGCCGCATGAGCTTCGTCCGCGCCTGCGCCGTCGCCGACGTGCCGAGCGACGAGGCCCTCGCCGTCACCGTGGACGGCACGGCGGTCGCCGTCGCCCGCGACGGCGACGACTGGTACGCCATCTACGACGAGTGCTCGCACGCCGAGATCCCGCTCTCCGAGGGCGACCTGGAGGGCACCGAGATCGAGTGCTGGTTGCACGGCTCCCGGTTCGACCTGCGCACCGGCAAGCCGACCGGGCTCCCGGCGACCGAGCCGGTGGCGATCTACCCGGTACGGGTGCAGGGAGACGACGTCCTGGTCGACGTGCACGCCCCCTACTGACCGGCCCAGACCTCACAACAGACCCGAGACGAAAGAGACACACATGGCAACGCTCGAGATCCGCGACCTGCACGTCAGCGTCGACGCTGACAACACAGCGGACGGCTCCGGCAAGAAAGAGATCCTCAAGGGCGTCGACCTGGTGATCAAGGACGGCGAGACGCACGCGATCATGGGCCCGAACGGGTCCGGCAAGTCGACGCTGGCCTACTCGATCGCCGGCCACCCCAAGTACACCGT
Source organism: uncultured Actinomycetota bacterium (assembly GCA_963728775.1). GTDB lineage: Bacteria > Actinomycetota > Actinomycetes > Propionibacteriales > Nocardioidaceae > Nocardioides_B. Next base: position 198,841 of record CAVSLP010000012.1, on the reverse strand, counting down.
CACCAGCGGCACCGTCACCCTCGACGGCGAGGACGTGCTGTCGATGAGCGTCGACGAGCGCGCCCGCGCCGGGCTGTTCCTGGCCATGCAGTACCCGGTCGAGGTGCCGGGGGTCTCGGTCGCGAACTTCCTGCGGACCGCGAAGACGGCCGTGGACGGCGAGGCGCCCAAGCTCCGCACCTGGATCAAGGACGTCAACTCGGCGATGGAGCGGGTCAAGATGGACACCGCGATGGCCCAGCGCTCGGTGAACGAGGGCTTCTCCGGCGGTGAGAAGAAGCGCCACGAGATCGTCCAGCTCGAGCTGCTGAACCCCAAGGTCGCGGTGCTCGACGAGACCGACTCCGGCCTCGACATCGACGCGCTGAAGGTCGTGTCCGAGGGCGTGAACCGCTTCCGCGAGCAGGGTGACCGCGGCGTGCTGCTGATCACCCACTACACGCGGATCCTGCGCTACATCACCCCGGACTACGTGCACGTGTTCGTCGACGGGCGGATCGCCGAGGAGGGCGGACCCGAGCTCGCCGAGCAGCTCGAGGCCGAGGGCTACGACAAGTACGTCAAGGCAAGCGCCTGAGCGTCGGCCCGCAACCAACGAGAAGGGAGGTCCGGAGATGACGACCGTCGGTACGACGCACGGCCTGCCCGGCCTGCTCCCGGGGCTGGACCTGATCCGGGCCGACTTCCCGATCCTGTCGCGCGCGCTGGCCGACGGGTTCCCCCTGGTCTACCTGGACAGCGCGAACACCTCGCAGAAGCCGCAGGTGGTGATCGACGCGATGGTCGACCACCTCGAGCGGCACAACGCCAACGTCGCCCGCGCGATGCACCAGCTCGGCGCGGAGGCCTCGGCCGCGTTCGAGGAGGCCCGGGACAAGGTGGCCGGGTTCGTCAACGCCCCCTCGCGGGACGAGGTGATCTTCACCAAGAACGCCTCCGAGGCGCTCAACCTGGTCGCGAACACCCTCGCCTGGGCGGAGGGCCCGCTGGCGGTCGGCCCGGGGGACGAGGTGCTCATCACCGAGATGGAGCACCACTCCAACATCGTCCCGTGGCAGCTGCTCACCGAGCGCAAGGGCGCCACGCTGCGCTGGTTCGGGCTCACCGAGGACGGCCGGCTGGACCTGGGCGACATCGACGAGCTGGTCAACGAGCGCACCAAGGTGGTCTCGCTGACCTGGGTGTCCAACATGCTCGGCACCGTCAACCCGGTGGCGGAGATCACCCGTCGGGCGCACGAGGTGGGCGCGATCGTGGTCGTGGACGGCGCGCAGGCGGTGCCGCAGATGCCCGTCGACCTGGCCGCGCTGGCACCCGAGGAGCGTCCCGACTTCCTGGCCTTCACCGGCCACAAGGTCACCGGTCCCACCGGCATCGGGGTGCTCTGGGGGCGCCGGGCGGTGCTCGACCAGCTGCCCCCGTTCCTCGGCGGCGGCGAGATGATCGCGACCGTGTCGATGGAGCGGTCGACGTACGCCCCGATCCCGCACAAGTTCGAGGCCGGCACCCCGCCGATCGTCGAGGCGGTCGGGCTCGGTGCCGCGGTGGACTACCTCGCCGCGATCGGGATGGAGAACATCCGCGCGCACGAGGAGGCGATCACCCGCTACGCGCTCGAGGGGCTGTCCGGCGTCTCCGGCGTCCGGGTGCTCGGGCCCGCGTCCGCGCACGACCGGGGTGGCGCGATCGCGTTCGAGGTCGACGGCATCCACCCGCACGACGTGAGCCAGGTGCTCGACAGCCGCGGGGTCGCCGTACGCGCGGGTCACCACTGCGCGAAGCCGGCGCACAAGCGTTTCGGGGTGCAGAGCTCGACCCGGGCGTCGTCGTACCTGTACACCACGCCCACGGAAATAGACGCGCTGATCGAGGGGTTGGAGTACACCAAGAAGTACTTCAAGGTGGACTGACGATGACGGCAGAGAATCTCGACTCGCTCTACCAGGAGATCATCCTCGACCACTACAAGAACCCGCACCACAAGGGACTGCGGGAGCCGTTCGAGGCCGAGGTGCACCACGTGAACCCGACTTGTGGTGACGAGGTCACCATGCGGGTGCACCTGGTTCCGTCGGGTGACGACCCCGGGCAGCTGACCGTCGACGACGTGTCGTACGACGCCGAGGGCTGCTCGATCAGCCAGGCCGCCACCTCGGTGATGACCGACCTGGTGATCGGCAAGCCGCTGGCGCAGGCGCTCGCCGTGCACGAGGAGTTCCTGACCCTGATGCAGGGCCGGGGCGCTGTCGAGCCCGACGAGGAGGTTCTCGAGGACGGGATCGCGTTCGCAGGGGTGGCGAAGTTCCCGGCCCGCGTGAAGTGCGCGCTGCTGGCCTGGATGGCCTGGAAGGACGCCACCTCGCAGATCCTGGCGTCCGACGACGACAACACCGATGACAGGGAGCACTCATGACCGACGCTCACGCCGACCTGCCCGACGTCGACCTCGGCGGCGGCACCAGCACCGTGACCCGGGACGAGGTCACCGAGGCGATGAAGGACGTCGTCGACCCGGAGCTGGGGATCAACGTCGTCGACCTCGGCCTGGTCTACGACGTGCACCTCGACGAGTCCACCAACGTGGTGCTCGACATGACCCTGACCTCGGCGGCCTGCCCGCTGACCGACGTGATCACCGACCAGACCAACCAGGCGCTAGAGGGTCTGGTCAACGACGTGTCGATCAACTGGGTCTGGATGCCGCCGTGGGGCCCGGACAAGATCACCGACGACGGCCGCGAGATGCTACGCGCGCTCGGCTTCAACGTCTGACCCCGGTGTCCTCCCGCACCGTCCTCGTGCCGCCCGCACGGGTGGAGCGGTGGATGGAGAACTTCGTCGCGCGGCACGGCCGCACCGACCTGCGTGTCGGTGACGGCCGTCTCGTCGTCTGCGCGGCCGACGGTGCCGAGGCGGTCGCGGCGCTCCCCTTCGGCAGGGCGTACGACGGGCCGCCCGACGTCCCCGCCTTCGCGGAGGCGGTCCGCGCGCCCTGCGAGTGGGGGGTGCTGCTGGTGCGCAAGGGCGGCTTCGCGGTGGCCGTCGTGCGCGGGTCCGAGGTGCTGTCGTCCAAGGTGGGACAGCGGCACGTGCAGGGCCGGACCAAGGCCGGTGGTCAGAGCCAGCAGCGCTTCGCCCGGCGGCGCGACAACCAGGCCCGGCAGGCCTACGAGGCGGCCGCCGAGCACGCGCACCGGATCCTGGTGCAGGGGGCACCGCACCTGTGCGCGCTGGTGTGCGGGGGCGACCGGCAGGCGGTCGACCAGGTGCTCGCGGACCCGCGGCTCGGCGGGCTGGTCGGGCTGCGCGCGGACCCCTGGCTGGCGGTGCCGGACCCGCGCCGGGCCGTCCTCGACCAGGCGGTGGTCGACGGTGCGTCGCTGCGTGTGGAGGTCCGGCAAGAGGCGGCCGACCCCGGGCCCTAGGACCTTGGTCACCGACATAGTAAAAGGTTCCCGCCGAAGGTCCTGACTGCGGTTCCGGCCCTCTCGACTCGCCTGCCTCCGGGGTTACGTTGCGAGGAAGTGCGCAGTCGCGCATCCCCGAGGGAGGGATCCCATCCATGTACTCGATCAGCTCCAAGACACGTGCCGCGGCCACCGGTGCCGCGGGCGTCATGGTCCTCGGCGGGCTCGCTGCGTTCGGGCCGATCTCCACGGCCGACGCGGCCACCACGGCGCCGACCAACTACGTCTGCACCGTGCTCGGCAACCCGATCCCGGCCTCGGTGGTCGGGCAGGCACGGCTGCCGAAACGGATCAAGCAGGGTAGGAGCCTGGCCGGCATCCCGGTCACGATGAAGATCACCATCCCCGACGCCGCCATCCACAACATCGCGTCGACCCTCCAGCTCACGCAGCTGGGCGGCAAGGTGACCCAGGGGGCACTGCGGCTCACCAAGCCGGGCACGGTGAAGACGGTCCCGCTGCGCGCGCTCTCCATCCCCACCACGTCGGTGCCGGCCACCGGCAACATGAGCCTGACCGCCTCCGGCAAGACGGCCCGGAAGGCGAAGGCGCCGGTGAGGACCGGGCGCTACCTGATCAAGATGCCGAAGTCGTTCACCTTCAAGCCGACGAGCGACTCGCAGGTCATCCAGATCCCGTCACTGCCCTGCTCCCTGAAGGGCAAGCCCGGCAACTTCGGCCACCTGCGGGTGATCCACCGCTGAGCCGGTCGCGCTCCCGCCCGGTCCGATGTCGCGGCATCGGGCCGGGCGTTCGTGCGTGCGCGCCGCTGTCGCGGACAAGGTAAAAGGTTGTCGCCAAAGGTCCCGACCACCGCCGTTTTGCCCCTGAAGCCTCTCCTCTGCGGGATATGTTTCGCTGCGCTACTGCGCAGTAGCGCATGACGAGGGAGGACCTCCAGTGAGAACGCTCAACACCAAGCGCGTGGCGGCCATCGGGATGGCCGGCGCGCTGGCCCTCGGCACGGTCGCATCCGTGGGCGCCCTGACCGCGGCGGACGCCGCGTCGGGGACCTACACCTGCACGCTGACCGCGCCCCTGAACGACCAGCCGCTGCAGATCACCGGCACCCTGACGCTGCCGGCCTCGGTGCAGTCCGGGTCGAGCCTGTCCGGGCTGGCCGGCACCATGGGCGTCACCCTGCCCCAGCAGATCGTCGCCGCCCTCGGCACCGCGATCCCGGGCCTGTCCGCGGTCGGCGGCACCGCCACCGGGGTGCAGCTGCCGGTGACCGGCGGGAGTGCCCTGACGCTGGGGGACCTCACCATCCCGCAGACCACGCCGGCGACCGACGGCAGCCTCACCATGGTCGCCGACACCGTGACCAAGAGCGGCCGGGCGCCGCTGCCGGGCGACTACCCGGTGACGATGCCGAAGAGCTTCGCGTTCACGCCGGTCGGCACCGTCGGCGGCCTGCAGGTGCCGCTCGGCGATCCGGTCCCGTGCACGACGGGCTCGCCGGCCGCCATGGGCACCATGCACGTGGTCAAGGCGACCTCGAAGATCACCAGGCTGCGGCTGAAGAACGCGCCGATCACCCGCACCGAGCGGGCCCGCCTGCTCACCGTGGTGCGCGCGGCGGGTGGCGCCGCCAAGGGCAAGGTCGTCGCCAAGCAGGGCAGCCGCAAGCTGGCCGCCGGCACGCTGTCGCACGGCCGGAAGGTCCTGCTGCTGCCTCGGCTGGGCGTGGGCAGGCACACCGTCAAGGTGGTCTACCGCGGCAACGCCGGCACGAAGCGGACCGTGCGGAGCATCACCTTCCGCGTCCGTCGTTGAGCTGAGTGACCCGGCCGCCCGGTCCGGTGCGCACGCACCGGGCCGGGCGTTCGCACGTCCCGCTCCGTCAGTCCTCGACGCCGCGCGCGGCCAGCGCCTCGGCAAGGGCGTCGGCGTGCCGGAGCGAGCGGACGATCAGGGGCACGGCGAACGCGCGCGGGCTCGCGGCCAGGCCGCGCGCCCGTTGCGCGTCCCGGACCTCCTCGGCCAGCCCCACCACGACCGGCACCGAGCGGACCCCGAGGGCGAGCAGCAGGCCCACCCGCTCCGGGTCCACCCCGACGCGACGGAGCGGCCGGCAGCCAGCGACCACGGCGTCGACCATGTCGGTCGTGCGCGTGGTGAGCGTGACCAGCGCCGCGAGCAGGACCAGCGTGGCGAGCACGCCGACGACCACGAAGGCGCGTTCCCAGCCGTTCACGACCACGTGGAAGACCGCCGCGAAGCCGGCCACCCAGAGCAGCGGGCGCACCTGCGCGACCGCGGTCCGCCAGGGGATCCGTGCCACCGCGTAGCCGACCGCGACCAGCGCCAGTGCCGCCACCACCTGCCACGCGAGGTCGAGGAAGACCGACCCGACGCCGGCGAGCACCATCAGCACCAGCTTGAGCCCGGCCGGGGTCCGGTGCACCACCGAGCTGCCCGGGAGGTAGAGCCCGAGCGGGTTCATGCCATCAGCTTCCGGTAGTGGCCCACCGCGGTGGCCGGGTCGGCGTCGCAGACCAGCCGGCCGTCGTCGAAGACCAGCACCCGGTCGAAGTCCGCGAGCAGGTCCAGGTGATGGGTGACCAGCACCACCTGCTGCGGAAGGGCGGCGACGACCCCGGCGATCCGTGTCGCGTTGCGCAGGTCGAGCAGGGTGGTGGGCTCGTCCATCACCAGCACCGCCGGCTCGGTCACCAGCACCGCGGCCAGCGCGAGCAGCTGCTTCTGGCCGCCGGAGAGCAGGTGCGCCGGGTGGTCGTGGTGGCCCGCGAGCCCGTAGGCGTCCAGGGCCGCGGCGACCCGGGCCGCCACGTCCCGTTTGCTCATCCCGCGCCGGCGGAGGCCGAACGCGACGTCCTCGGCGACGGTCGGCATCACGATCTGCGCGTCGGGATCGGTGAAGCAGAACCCGACCCGACGGCGGACCTCGCGGCCGTCCTTCCTGGTCTCGAGACCGTCGACGCGCACGGTGCCGCGGGTGGGGAGCACCAGGCCGTTGAGCAGCCGGGCGAAGGTGGACTTGCCGGACCCGTTCGCGCCGACCACGCCAACGCGCTGCTCGGCGAGCCGGACCGTGACGTCCTCGAGCACGCGGCGCGCCCCGGCCTGCTCACCGTAGACGTGGCTGACCCCCTCGATCTCGATCAGGGGCACCGTTCCACCACCATCGCGACGCCTTGGCCGCCACCGACCGCGATCGCCGCCAGCCCGAACCTGCCGGACCCGGCTCGCACCAGCTGGGTGAACAGGCGGACCGCGAGCACCGCTCCGGACGCCCCCCAGGGATGCCCGAGCGCGAGCGCACCGCCCTGCGGGCAGACCCGCCGCGGGTCCAGGCCGAGCCGGTCGCAGCAGGCGAGCACCTGGCCCGCGAAGGCCTCGTTCAGCTCCACCACGTCGAGGTCGTCAAGGGTCAGCCCGGCGAGGCCGAGCGCCTCCTCGGTGGCGGGGACGATCCCGAGTCCCGGCCGGTCCGGGTGCACGCCCGCCGTGGCGGTGGACAGCACCCGCAGGCCGGGCAGCGCGCGCTCCCGGTGGGTCTGCGCGTCGACCATCGCCACCGCGGCGGCCCCGTCGTTCACGCCGCACGAGTTGCCGGCGGTGACCGTGCCGCCGTCCCGGAAGGCCGGGCGCAGCCGCGCTAGGCGCCGCTCGGTCACCGGCCGCGGCCGCTCGTCGTGCCGGACGCCGGCGACCGGCACGATCTCGTCGTCGAACCCGCCGGCTTCCCGGGTGGCGAGCGCCCGTGCGTGCGAGCGGGCGGCGTAGGCGTCCTGGCGCTGCCGGTCCACCCCGAGCTCCTCGGCGAGCAGGTCCGCGGCCAGGCCCATGTCCGGGTCCCCGACCTCGGCCGGGGCGAACGGGGCCCGCTCGTAGCGTTCCGGGCCCTCCCCGGCCGCCGTGGGGGGCCAGAACCGCCACGGCGCGGTCGACGCCGACTCGAGGCCCCCGGCGAGGACCATCCCGCGCCGGTCGGCGCGCAGCATCGTGGCGGCGAGGTCGAGGGCGGCGAGCCCGCTGCCGCACTGCCGGTCCACGGTGAGCGCGGGTGCGTCGAGGGGCAGGCCGGCCCGTAGCGCGGCGACGCGGGACAGGTTCCCGCCGGGGCCCATGCAGTTGCCGAGCACCACCTCCCGGAGCCCGTCGACCCCGACCCCCGAGCAGCGGATCAGGGCGTCCAGCACCGGCGCGGCGAGGTCGACCGCGTCCACGGACGCGAGCGAGCGGCCCGCGGTGCCGATGGGGCTGCGCAGCGCGGCGACGATCACCGGGGCCCCCGCGGCCGGTCGATCGGTGGGGGAAGGGGCGGTCATGGTGGGCACCACGCTAGTCAGGTGAGCCGCCGCGCGGCGCCGCCGGGGTCGCGGAGCAGCCGCTCGAGCGCCGCGCGGTCCACCTTGCCCGCATCGGTGCGGGGCAGCTCCGGGACGTGGAACCAGAGCCGGGGGCGGTCCGGCCCGGTCAGCTCCCGCCGGGCCGTGGCCCGCAGCGCCTGGTGGTCGCCGCCGTCGGCCAGCACCAGCGTCAGCACCGTGCCGAGCCGGTCGTGGGGCAAGCCGAGCGCGACGACCTCGCCGGCCGCGAGTGGGCGCAGCGCCCCCTCCACGTCGGCCAGGTGCACCGTCGCGCCCGCCGTGGTGATCGCGCCCTCCCGGCCCAGGACGGCGAGCCGGCCGCCGTCGAGCCGGCCCCGGTCCCCGACCGTGGCGAAACCCTCGGCGTCGCGCCGGAGCGGACCGGGCGGCCCGTCGTACCCGTCGCAGAGGTAGGCCGACCGGGCCCAGATCTCGCCGTCGCGCACCGCCACCTCGACGCCGGGGAACGGGTGCAGCGTGTCCGCGTCGGGTCCCCACCCGACGAACGACAGCTCGGCGGCGCCGTAGTAGTGGCAGGGCGCGATGCCGGCGTCGACCGCCCGGGCGGCGAGCGCGCCGGGCAGATGGTCCCCGGCGACCACGGCGGTGAGCCCGCCCGCGGGCGTCGCCGCGTCGAGCACCCGGTGCAGGTCGGAGGGCGTCAGGTGCGCGTGGGTGGCGTCGGCGATCCCGGCCACCAGGGTCGCGCCGACCCACCGCGCGTGCACCGCGGCGAACAGGTTCATGGTCGCGGTGAGCGGGCCCGGCACCCAGACCCGGGCGCCGGCGTCCATCCCGGCGAGCGCGGAGAAGTAGGGGAACGAGGCCACCCACGAGGCGGTGGTCCGCACCACCGCCCGGCGGGCTCCGACCGAGCCCGAGGTGCCGAGGACGACGGGTGCACCCCGGTCGTGCGCGTCCAGGAACGCCGCCACCGGGTCCGGGTGGTCGAGGACCCGCTCAGACAGGGCTGTGGTCCTGCGCACGCTCGTCCGCCGTTCGCCGGCCCAGCAGCCCGGGGTACGCCGCGTGCACCCCGCGGGCAACCAGCGCGGCCATCACCGCCTTGACCAGGTCGCCGGGGATGAAGATCCAGCAGGCCACCGCCGCGGCCTGCACGGAGATGCCGAGCACGGCCGCCATCCCGGCGATCCCGATCGCGTACAGGACGACGATGCCGCCGACCAGGTTGGCGACGATGCCCCAGTGCAGCTTGAAGACCTCACCCCCGCGCTCGACGAGCCAGCCGATCACGAACGCGGCCACCGGCCAGCCGACCAGGAAGCCCACCGACGGTCCGGCGAAGACGCCGAGCCCGCCACGTCCACCGGCCAGCAGCGGCAGGCCGGTGGCGACCAGGACGAGCAGCAGCACCAGGGACAGCCCACCGCGGCGGGCGCCGAGCACGCAGCCGGCAAGCATCACGCCGAGCGACTGGGCGGTGATCGGCACGCTGAAGCCGGGCGGGGTCAGCGCGGGGACGATGCCCAGCGCGGCGACGATGCCGGCGAAGATGGCGACCAGGGCCAGGTCGCGGGAGGTGTGGCGGGGGGCGGTGGTGGACACGGTGCTACCTCTCTGCGGGTCCCGGTCGGGGGTCCGGGAAGCGACGTGCGGCAGTCTAGGACAGTGGTTCCGAGACCGTTTCGTACCGTCCGGTCTCCGAACCGCCAGGCGGTCAGAGCCGGTCGGCGGCGAACGTGTCGCAGGCCGCCAGCGAACCGGTCCGCATCCCGGTGGTGAACCAGCGCACCCGTTCCTGCGCCGACCCGTGCGTCCACTGGTCGGGGTCGACCCGACCGGAGGTCCGCTGCTGGATCCGGTCGTCCCCCACCGCGGCCGCGGCGTCCAGGGCCCGGTTGATGTCGTCCCGGGTGAGGTCGAGGATGTACGGCTGCCCCGCGGCGTCGGGGGTCTCGGTGGCGTGCTTGGTCCAGATCCCGGCGTAGCAGTCCGCCTGCAGCTCGAGCCGGACCGAGTCGCTGCGCGCGCCTTGCTGGGTGCGCACCTTGCGCATCGTGCCGAGCAGGTCCTGGACGTGGTGGCCGTACTCGTGCGCCAGCACGTAGGCCTCGGAGAACGGTCCACCTCGTGCGCCCAGCCGGCCCTGGAGCATGTCGCGGAAGAAGCTGCGGTCCAGGTACACGTGCTGGTCGGTGGGACAGTAGAACGGGCCCACCGCGGAGCTCGCCGCGCCACAGCCCGTGCTGGTCCGGCCGCTGAAGAACACCGCCTGCGCGTCGGCGTAGCGGACCCCGGCCTGCTGCGGCAGCTCTGCGGCCCAGAACGCCTGGATCGAGTTGACGTCGGCGAGCAGCGCACAGCTCTCGTCGTTGTTGGCGTCGGTGCCCGTGCGGCAGCCCTGCAGCGACTGCCCGGGCTGGGGCGCGTCTCCGGAGCCGCCGCCGAGCACGCCGCTCTGCAGCAGCACCACGACCACCAGGACGATCAGGCCGCCCACGCCGCCGCCGACGCGCATCCCGCCGCCCCCGGCGGGCCTGCCGAAGCCGCCGCCGGCGCCCGCGCCGCCGCTCCGGACCTGCGCCTGGCCCCGGTCGAGGCGTGCGTTGGGGTTGTAGCGCATCCCGGCTCCTGTTCTCCGTTGCGTAGACTAGCGGCATGAGGCGCACGACGGACTGACCGAGCTCCGGTCCCGATGCCCGTCCATTCCGTTCTTGCACAGAGGTTTCGCTTCATGATCACCGCCCACCAGGTCGAGGTCCGCGCGGGCGCACGCCTGCTGATGGAGAACGTCAGCTTCCGGGTCGCGGACGGCGACAAGGTAGGCCTCGTCGGCCGCAACGGCGCCGGCAAGACCACCCTCACCAGGATCCTCGCCGGGGAGGCGCTGCCGGCGGCCGGGACGGTGCAGAGCGGGGACAGCGTCGGGTACCTGCCGCAGGACCCCCGCACCGGGGACACCGAGGTGCTGGCGATGCAGCGGATCCTGTCGGCCCGCGGGCTGGACGACGTCGTACGGCGCCTGCGGGAGGCCGAGCAGGAGATGGCCTCCGACGACCCGGAGCGGCGGGACCGGGGAATGCGCCGCTACGAGCGTGCCGACGCGGAGCTGCACGCGGGCGGGGGCTACGCCGCCGAGGCGGAGGCCAAGCAGATCGCCTCCTCCCTCGGGATCGCGGAGCGCATCCTCGGGCAGCCGCTGAAGACCCTCTCCGGCGGCCAGCGCCGCCGCGTCGAGCTGGCCCGGATCCTGTTCTCCGGAGCCGAGACGCTGCTGCTCGACGAGCCGACCAACCACCTGGACGCCGACTCGATCGTCTGGCTGCGGGACTTCCTCAAGTCGCACAAGGGTGGGCTGATCGTGATCAGCCACGACGTGGGGCTGCTCGAGGCGTGCGTGAACAAGGTGCTGCACCTCGACGCGAACCGGGCCGAGGTCGACGTCTACAACATGGGCTGGAAGGCCTACCTCGACCAGCGAGAGACCGACGAGCGCCGGCGCCGGCGGGAACGGCAGAACGCGGAGCGCAAGGCGAGCACGTTGGTGGACCAGGCCAACAAGATGCGGGCCAAGGCGACCAAGGCGCAGGCCGCCCAGTCGATGCTCAGGCGCGCCGAGCGGCTGATGGAGGGCGTGGAGGCGGAGCGTCGCAACGACCGGGTGGCCAGGATCAAGTTCCCTGCGCCGGCGCCGTGCGGCAAGACCCCGCTGACCGCCGCGGAGCTGTCGAAGTCCTACGGGTCGCTGGAGGTGTTCACCGACGTCGACCTCGCCGTGGACCGCGGCAGCCGGGTGGTCATCCTCGGCCTGAACGGGGCGGGCAAGACCACGCTGCTGCGCATCCTGGCCGGCGTCGACAGGCCGGACACCGGGAAGGTGAACCCCGGGCACGGCCTGAAGATCGGCTACTACGCCCAGGAGCACGAGACCCTGGACACCTCCCGCACCGTGCTGGAGAACCTGCGCACCGCGGCGCCGCACCTGACCGACACCGAGGCGCGTAGCGTGCTCGGCTCGTTCCTGTTCAGCGGCGACGACGCCACCAAGCCGGCCGGTGTGCTCTCCGGCGGGGAGAAGACCCGGCTGGCGCTCGCCATCCTGGTGGTCTCCAGCGCCAACGTGCTGCTGCTCGACGAGCCCACCAACAACCTCGACCCGGCCTCGCGCGAGGAGGTGCTGGCGGCGATCCGCAGCTACCAGGGCGCGATCATCCTGGTCACCCACGACGAGGGCGCGGTGACCGCCCTGGAGCCGGACCGGGTGCTGATCCTCCCCGATGGCGTCGAGGACCTCTGGACCGAGGACTACGCCGACCTGATCGCCCTCGCCTGAGGAGCACTAGGCTGCCGGTCATGAACAGCACCCACGTGGACCCCGAGGCTCTGGACCGGGGCGGCGTCCGCTTCGAGGAGAACGGCCTGGTGGCGACGATCACCCTGTGCCGGCCCGGGACCAAGAACTCGCAGACGCCGGCGACCTGGCAGGCGCTGCGGCTGATCGGTGCGTCGCTGGACCCGGGCATCCGGGTGGTGGTGGTCCGGGGCGACGGTGAGTCGTTCTCCTCCGGCCTCGACCGCCGGATGCTCAGCCCGGAGGGGGTGGCGGGCGAGGCGTCGCTGATCAGCCTGCTGGACATGCCGGACGGCGAGCTCGCGGAGACCATCGCGGGGTACCAGGAGGGCTTCACCTGGCTGCGTCGGCACGACATCGTCAGCATCGCCGCCGTGCAGGGCTCCGCCGTCGGCGCCGGCTTCCAGCTGGCGCTGTCCTGCGACCTGCGGGTGCTGGCCGACGACGCCCGGTTCTCCATGCGGGAGCCGATCCTCGGGCTGGTGCCGGACCTCACGGGAACAAAACCCCTGGTGGACCTTGTTGGCTACTCGCGCGCACTGGAGATCTGTGCCACCACCCGGTGGGTCGAGGCCGAGGAGGCCGCGGCGATCGGGCTGGCGACGGCGGTCGTCGCCCGCGAGGAGCTGCAGGACGCGGTGGCGGACCTGGTGGGGGCGCTCACAGCGCCCCTGTACGGCGCGGTGACGGAGACCAAGGCACTGCTGCAGAGCGCACGCTACCTCGACCTGGAGGACCAGCGGCGGGTCGAGCGGGAGGCGCAGGTCCGCCGGTTCCGCGAGCTCGCCTCACTGATGGGGGAATGACACCGTCCCGTTGACGGTGCCGCGACCAGAGGAGGACGTCGATGTCGATGGCCAGTGGCATGGGGCCGGCCTGGCGGAACCTCCGCACCGACCGGAGCGTGACCAACCAGAAGCTCTCCCGCGACACGGTGCGCCGGGTGGTCGCCTTCGCGCGCCCGCACCGGGCGCCGATCGCGTTCTTCCTGGTGCTGACCGTGATCGACGCGGCACTCGTGATCGTGCCGCCGCTGCTGCTCAAGGACATCGTCGACAACGGCATCAGCAAGGGCAACGCCGCCCTCGTCACCTGGCTCGCGCTCGCGGTCGCCGTGGTCGCGGTGGTGGACGCCGGGCTCAGCCTCGGCAGCGGGTACCTCTCCTCGCGGATCGGCGAGGGCCTGATCTACGACCTGCGCACCGCGGTGTTCGGGCACGTGCAGCGGATGTCGCTGGCGTTCTTCACCCGCACCCAGACCGGCGCCCTGGTGTCCCGGCTCAACAACGACGTGATCGGCGCCCAGCGGGCGTTCACCACCACGCTGTCCGGCACCGTCTCCAACAGCATCAGCGTCTTCGTCGTCGGCGTCGCGATGTTCGCGCTGAGCTGGCAGGTCACCCTGCTCTGCCTGCTCACCTTCCCGTTCCTGCTGCTCGCCTCGCGCTGGGTGGGGCATCGGCTGACCCGGCTCACCCGTGACCAGATGAACGGCAACGCCGACCTCGGCAACTCGATGACCGAGCGGTTCAACGTCGGCGGCGCGATGCTGCTGAAGCTGTTCGGCCGCCGCGACGAGGAGGACGCCAACTTCGCGGCCAAGGCGGCGGTGGTCCGCGACCTGGGCATCCGGATCTCCGTGGTCACCCGGGTGTTCGGCGCCACCCTGATGCTGATCCCGTCGCTGGCGACCGCGCTGGTGTACGGCGTCGGCGGCAACCTGGCCATCCGGGGCACGCTGTCCGTCGGCTCGATGATCGCGCTCGGCACCCTGCTGCTCCGGCTGCTCGGCCCGCTGCAGGGGCTGTCCAACGTCCGGGTGGACGTGATGACCGCGCTGGTCAGCTTCGAGCGGGTCTTCGAGGTGCTGGACCTGCCCTCGATGGTCCAGGAGAGCCCGGACGCGGTGTCGCTGCCGCGCACCGCCGGGCGGATCGAGTTCGACCACGTGGCGTTCCGGTACCCGCGCGCCGAGGAGGTGTCGCTGGCCAGCCTGGAGAAGGTCGCCCGTGCCGAGTCCCGCGCCACCGGGCAGGTGCTGCGCGACGTCAGCTTCACGGCCGAGCCGGGGCAGATGGTCGCCCTGGTCGGGCCGTCCGGGGCCGGCAAGACCACGATCACCCACCTGGTCGCCCGGTTGTACGACGTCGGCGCGGGCGCCGTACGCGTCGGCGGGCAGGACGTGCGCGAGGTGACCCTGCAGTCGCTCGAGGACGCGGTGGGCTACGTCACCCAGGACGCCCACATGTTCCACGACACGATCCGGGCGAACCTGCAGTACGCCCTGCCGGGCGCCACCGACGAGCAGATCTGGCAAGCGCTCGCCGCCGCGCAGATCGGCAGCCTCGTCGCCGGCCTGCCCGACGGCCTCGACACGGTGGTGGGGGACCGCGGGTACCGGCTGTCCGGGGGAGAGCGCCAGCGCCTCGCCATCGCGCGGCTGCTGCTCAAGGCACCGGGCATCGTGGTGCTGGACGAGGCCACCGCGCACCTCGACTCCGAGTCGGAGGTGGCGGTGCAGCGGGCGCTGGACCAGGCCCTCGAGGGGCGGACGTCGCTGGTCATCGCGCACCGGCTCTCCACGGTCCGCAACGCGGACCTGATCCTGGTCGTCGACGACGGCCGGGTGGTGCAGTCCGGCACGCACACCGAGCTGCTGGCCCAGGGTGGCCTCTACGCGGACCTGCACGAGACCCAGTTCGCCGTCCGCAGCGCCTGACCACGGCGCCCGACCCCTACGATGTCGGCCATGGACTGTGGCCTCGAGGGACGCGTGTACATCGTCACCGGTGGCTCCGGCGGGTTGGGGCTCGCCACCGCGCAGGCGCTCGTGGCCGACGGGGCCCGGGTGGTCCTGTCCGGCCGCCACGAGGACGCCGTGCAGCGGGCCGTGGCCGGCCTGGGCGACGAGCGGGCGCACGGCGTGGTCGCCGACAACACCGACGCGGCGACCCCCGGCCGGCTGATCGGTGCCGCACGCGACCGGTTCGCACGCCTGGACGGGGCGTTGATCTCCGTCGGCGGACCCACCACCGGCACGGTCATGGAGCTCGCCGACGAGGACTGGACCCGGGCCTACGAGTCGGTGTTCCTCGGCGGCGTCCGGCTCGGGCGTGAGATCGGGGCGGCCCTCGGGGACGGCGGCGCGCTCGCCTTCGTGCTGTCCTCGTCGGTGAAGTCGCCGCTGACCGGGCTGGCCATCTCCAACGGGCTCCGTCCCGGCCTGGCGATGGTGGCCAAGACGCTGGCCGACGAGCTCGGCCCGCGGGGGATCCGGGTCAACGGGCTGATGCCCGGCCGGGTGGAGACCGAGCGGGTGCGCTGGCTCGACGAGCAGACCGGCGACCCCGCGTCGGCCAGGAAGCGCTCCGCCGCCGAGATCGCCCTGCGGCGCTACGGACGGCCCGAGGAGTTCGGCGCGGCCGCGGCGTTCCTGCTCTCCCCGGCGGCCTCGTTCGTGACCGGGGTGATGCTGCCCGTCGACGGGGGCATGCTGCGCTCGCTCTGAGTCTGGGCGATCCGTTTCCGCCGCTCGTCCCACGCGAGGTAGCAGAACCCGAACACGGCCAGCACACCGAAGAACCACCACTGCAGCCCGTAGAAGAAGTGCGGCCCGTTGCCGAGATCGGGCTGCTCGGCCGGCACCAGCGGATGCCGCGGGGGAGGCGTCTGCTGCTCGGCGTCCACGAACCCGCCGTAGAGGGGGACGGGCATCCCGTGCGCGATCTCCCTGCTGGAGATCGCGCGGGTGGACCCGTCGGTGACGATCGCCGCGTCGCCCTCGGCGTCGGCTCGCACCCAACCCACGACCGTCACGGTGCCGGAAGGCGCGGCCGGCACGTCGGGACGGGCTCCGGTGTTCCCGGTGCTCATCCAGCCCCGGTCGACCAGCACCGCTGCGTGCGCGGAGGTCCTCAGCGGCGTGACCACGTCCACGCCGGACTCGCCGTCCCGGGTCTGGTAGCGCACGATCACGGTCTGGTCCGGCAGGTAGGTGCCCGTGGCGGTGACCCGGCGCCACTCCCGCCGCTGCGCCACCGGGCGGTCGACCGCCATCACCTGGTCGACCGGCACCGGCGGCGCCTTCAGGTTCCGGGTGATCTGCGCATTGGTCGCCTTGCGGTCGTGCAACCGGTGGAACTGCCACTGGCCGAGCAGGTAGCACCCGTAGGCCATCGCCGCGACGACGAGCGCGAACAGGATCCAGCGGCGGCTGAGCATGAACCTCACGGGTCCGAGAGTAGTCCGCGCACCCGGCGGCCCGGCGGTCTCCCGGGTTCGAGGTGACCTGGCACACGCCAGTCTCACCGTCGAGGCCCTAGACTGACCCGGTGAGCACTGGAGCACTTGCCGACCGTTACGGCCGCGTCGCCACGGACCTGCGCGTCTCGCTGACCGACCGGTGCAACCTGCGCTGCTCGTACTGCATGCCCGCCGAGGGTCTCGACTGGCTTCCGGGCGACGAGGTGCTGACCGACGACGAGGTGGTGCGCCTGATCGACATCGCGGTGACCCGTCTCGGGGTCCGCGAGGTCCGCTTCACCGGGGGCGAGCCCCTGGTCCGGCGCGGCCTGGTCGACATCGTCCGCCGGACCTCCGCGCTGCGGCCGCGGCCCGAGACGTCGGTGACCACGAACGGCCTGGGTCTCGCGCACACCGCGCGGTCGCTCGCCGAGGCCGGCCTGGACCGCGTGAACGTCAGCCTGGACACGGTGCGCCCGGACACGTTCCTGGAGATCACCCGCCGGGACCGTTTCCACGACGTCGTCAAGGGACTGGCGGCCGCGGCGGAGGCCGGGCTCGGGCCGGTCAAGGTCAACGCGGTGCTGCTGCGCGGCGTCAACGACGGCCAGGCCGCCGAGCTGCTGCGCTGGTGCATCGACCACGGCTACCAGCTGCGGTTCATCGAGCAGATGCCGCTCGACGCCCAGCACGGCTGGCGCCGCGACACGATGATCACCGCCGAGGAGATCTTCGAGTCGCTGAGGCAGGAGTTCACGCTCGAGCCGGCGCAGGAACCGCGGGGGAGTGCCCCGGCGGAGCTGTTCACCGTCGACGGCGGGCCCGCGACCGTGGGCGTCATCGCCTCGGTGACCCGGCCGTTCTGCGGGGACTGTGACCGGGTGCGGCTCACCGCCGACGGGCAGGTGCGCAACTGCCTGTTCGCGCGCGAGGAGTCCGACCTGCGCACCGCCCTGCGCGGCGGTGCCGGCGACGACGAGATCGCGGACCGCTGGCAGGTGGCGATGCTCGGCAAGCGACCCGGGCACGGGATCGACGACGTCGCCTTCCTGCAGCCGAGTCGCCCGATGTCGGCCATCGGCGGCTGAGCCTCGGCCACACCGGGCCCGGCGAGCCGCCTTTGGCCGACCGCTCGTGGCGGGCAGGATGTGCCCATGCGACTTTACTCTGCGCTGTTCCCGCCCCAGGACGCGCTCGCCGAGCTCGCCGACGTGGTGAGGTCGGTGGCCCCCGGCACCCGGGAGCTGGACGGGGTCGACGTCGCCGACATGCACATCCCGGTCACCCAGTTCGGCAACGTGACCCTGGCCGACGCGCGGTCCCTGGAGGCGGCGCTGGCGCGGGAGACCGCCGGCTGGCGCGCGCCCAAGCTGGCCTTCTCCGGCGGGACCGCGCTCGAGTGGCGCGGCGACCAGTCGGTGTGGGCGAAGCTCGACGGCGACCTGGACGCGCTGCATGAGATCGCGCGCGGCGTCTCCACCGTGGTCCAACGGCTCGGCTTCCTCGTCGACCGTCGGCAGTTCCGGCCGATGCTGTCCGTGGGCACGATCACCGACCACACCACCGCGCCGTACCTGGAGGCGCTCGTCGGAGCGCTGGAGTCCTTCACCGGGATGTCCTGGCAGCTGCCGGAGCTCACCGTGCTGCGCAAGCTGCCGGTCCTGGAGGACGGCAGCGACGGGGGCTTCGAGGTCGTCCGGCACCTGCCCCTCGACGTCGACTGACCGGACGTCGACTGACTCGACGTCGACTGCCCGGGCCGCCGGTCACCCGGCGGGGGCGACCTCCTCCTGGTCCTGCTCGACGAGGTCGCGGTTGCGAAGGAGCACCGGGACGAGGTCGTCCAGCGGCATCGGCCGGTGCATCAGGTAGCCCTGGGCGTACGGCGCGTGTACGTGGTCGCGCACGTGGTCGAGCTGGGAGGCCCGCTCGATGCCCTCGACCACCACGTCCAGGCCGAGTGCCTGCCCCATCATCGTGATCGAGCACAGCAGCGCGCAGGACCGCTCGTCATGGTCGACCGCCTCGGAGAACGACGCGTCGGTCTTGATGATGCTCACCGGCATGTCCTGCAGGTAGCCGATCGAGGAGAAGCCGACGCCGAAGTCGTCGATCGCGAAGTGGATGCCGAACTCGGCCAGCCGCGACATCGCATCCAGGGACGCCGCGTCGTTGTCGACGCAGTCCCGCTCGGTGATCTCCAGGATCAGGTTGGTCGCGCCCATCCGGTCGCGGGCCCGCTGGATCTTCGAGACGAAGTCGGGTTCGCGCAGCTGCTTGGCGGAGATGTTCACCGCGACGTTGAGATCTCCGCCCACCATCTCGTTGAGCGTCGCGGCGTCCCGGGCGGCCTGCTCGAGCACCACGTCGCCGAGCGCCACGACCAGCCCGCTCTCCTCCGCGACCCGGATGAACACGTCGGGCGGGATGTCGACGCCGTTGGAGCGCCAGCGGGCCAGTGCCTCGACACCGGTGATCCGGCCGGTGGCGGCGCGTACCACGGGCTGGTACACCAGCGAGAGGTCGCCGGCGGCCACCGACGAGCGGAGGGACTCGACCAGCTCGAGCCGTTGCAGCCGGGAACGCCCGATGGCGCGCTCGTAGTGGACGTACTGGTTCTTGCCGCGTGACTTGGCCTCGTACATCGCCATGTCGGCGTTGCGGAGCATGCTCTCCGAGGTCTCGCTGTGGTCGCCGAACGCCACGCCCAGGCTGGCGCTCAGCGAGAGCTGGTGGCCGGCCACGTGCGCCCCCCGCGACAGCGCGGCGAGGATGCGCTCGCAGGCCGAGTCGACCTCGTCGGGGGCGATGTCCTCGAGCAGCACGGCAAACTCGTCGCCGCCCAGCCGGGCGACGGTGTCGCTCTGCCGGACGCAGGCGCTCAGGCGCTGCGCCACGTCGATGAGCACCGCGTCCCCGGCCGCGTGGCCGAACCTGTCGTTCACCGGCTTGAACCCGTCGAGGTCGATGAAGACCAGGGCCACCCGGGTGCCGCGGCGCCGAGCCAGCTGCAGGGCGTGCTCGACCCGGTCCAGCAGCAGGCCGCGGTTCGGCAGGTTGGTCAGCAGGTCGTGCCGGGCGAGGTGAGTCATGTCCTCGGTCAGCCGGAGCCGCGCGAACGCGTCGGAGGCCACCGCGACCAGGGCCTCCAGCGCCTGCTGGTCGGCGGCCGTGGTGGAGCGGGCCCGGTGCCGACCCGGGGCGACCAGCCACCGGTCGCGCTGTCCGTCGCGGAGCTGGGCGCCGATCTCGTGCGGGCCCACGGGTGTGGCCCGGATCTCCACCTGCTTGAGCCGGAGCAGCCGGCGTGCGTCGTCGATCAGGGCGTCGACCACCTGGCGGCCGTCCGAGAGCGTCTGGGCGCGGACGGCCGCGTCGAAGAGCACGCTGAGGCGGCGCGCGTTCTCGCCGCCGCGGGTGGTCGCCCGGGTCGAGACCAGAAGCACCACCAGGGGGACGACGAGCAGGAACAGCGTCCACCAGGGCGTGGTGGGCCGCACCACCAGCGCGCCGAGGTAGCCCAGCGAGTCGAAGGGCACGAAGCAGGCGATCGCCACCAGCGTGCCCCGCTGCAGCAGGAGGTCGCGGATCGGCGTGCCGCTCTCGAGCGAGACCGCGATCGCGGTCAGCAGGTAGTCGGTGAGGAAGTAGCCGGCCGCCGCCAGCGCCACCGCGGCGAGCTCGCGCGGCGTACCCACGGCGTCGCCGCGCACCCCGGTGATGATGGCCCCGGACACCGCCCCGCCGACCACGCCGAGACCGATGTTGAAGCACTTGTGCAGCGCCCGCTTGTCCACGGTCAGCTGGGTGAGCAACACGCCCAGCGACCAGGTCGCCAGCGCCTCGTGCGCGGGCAGCGTGCACAGCAGGAACATCAGCACCGAGGAGTCGAAGCCGACCTCGATGCCCCCGTCGCCGCGGTCGAGGAGGATCGGGAACCGCGCGATCAGCAGGATCAGCGGGACCGCCAGCAGGTCGATCGCCTGCATGGCGGTGCCGGAGGTGAGCATCGCGTACACCGCATCGCCGGCCAGCGCCACCCCCAGGGCGAGGATGGCGAGGAGGAAGCCGACACTGCGCGGGGGCAGAGCCACGGGAGCAGGTCTCGCCATCAAGTCCTCCGGGTCGGGGGCGATCTGCCCAGTATCGGACAAACCGAGCCGGGAATGTGGCTTTTGCGGACTATGAAGGCGGGTTGTCGGGGCCGGTCGACTCGACGGCGGTGACCGGCTCGATGTCGCGCAGGAACCCCCGCGCCCGCAGGAAGTCGCCCAGCGACTCCCGGTGGGCGTCACAGGCCAGCCAGGTCTTCCGCCGGTCCGGGGTGTGCAGCTTCGGGTTGTTCCACAGCAGCGACCACACGGCATCGGACTGGCAGCCACGCGCGGAGCAGGTCAAGGTCACCGGTCCACCGTAGCCAGGGCTCGCGTCAGCATCGCCCGCGGGCGCCGAAGCGGCGCCGGACGACCACGGGGGAAGTCGTCCGGCGCCGCCGGGTCGCGAGCCCAGACGGGGGAGGCTGAGCTCGCGACGGCGCCGATTCTTGCATGCGGCTCTCGGCGGGGCCACCCACGCCACACAGACACGCCAGCGGGCATCGACGTGTCTGGACCAGTCACGCGGGCGGCTTGTCGGGGCTACCCCCGGGGCCACCCTCGAGGCTGCGCCGACCGGGGTCGAACAGGTCCGGACCACCCGGGTCGGCGGCGGAACCCGCGTTGGCCATCACCACGGCGACGTAGGGCAGCACGAACGAGGCGATGATGAACGCCCACATCAGCGGCGGCATTCCCCGGAACACCACCGCCAGCACGAAGCAAACGGTGCGGATGGCCATCGAGATCAAGTAGCGGCGCTGCCGCCTGCCGATGTCGTCGCTGTGGCTGCGCGTCGCGGTCGTGATCCGGACCGGCTCGGGCTCCCTTCGGGCCATGCCCCCACCGTACGTCGCCCCGCGCGACCTCCACAGGGCTGCCGGACACCCTACGATCAACGGTGACACCACCGGCCCGAAGGAGAACCATGTCCAACCGCGTGTACCGCGTCACGGAGATCGTCGGCACCTCGCCGGACGGCATCGACCAGGCCATCCGCAACGGGATCGAGCGGGCCTCCCGCACGCTCCGGCACCTCGACTGGTTCGAGGTGACGCAGGTCCGCGGCCAGGTCAAGGACGACGCCGTGGAGCACTTCCAGGTTGGCCTCAAGCTGGGCTTCCGCCTCGAAGACGACTGACCTCGCGGCGCCCGGCGGGCGCCTGGCTGGGTTGTCGTCGCTTGACGGAGCCCGCTCCGCCTGCGCTCGTCGGCCTTGCATCCGCGGCACCCGGCCAGCCGTCTGGCTTGGGGTGCACCGGAGCCGCTCCGCCTGCCTGATTACGGGTACCCACGGGTAGCCGCTAGCGTCGTCGCTCGTGAGCAGATCAGTTCTCGTGACGGGTGGAAACCGCGGGATCGGCCGCGCGATCGCGGAGGCGTTCGTCGCCCAGGGCGACCAGGTGGCGATCACCTACCGCAGTGGCGAGCCGCCGGAGGGGATGCTCGGCGTGCGGTGCGACGTCACCGACCCCGAGGCGGTGGACGCCGCGTTCGCCGAGGTCGAGCAGGCGCACGGCCCCGTGGAGGTGCTGGTGGCGAACGCCGGCATCACCAAGGACACCCTGCTGCTGCGGATGGACGACGACGCCTGGTCGTCGGTGATCGACACCAACCTCACCGGGTCCTTCCGGGTCGCGAAGCGGGCCGCCAAGGGCATGCTCCGGCTGCGCCGTGGGCGGATCATCTTCATCTCCTCGGTCGTCGGGCTGCTCGGCTCGGCCGGGCAGGTCAACTACGCCGCCAGCAAGGCCGGCCTGGTGGGCATGGCCCGTTCCATCGCCCGCGAGCTCGGCAGTCGCTCGATCACCGCCAACGTGGTGGCCCCCGGCTTCGTCGAGACCGAGATGACCGCGGTCCTCCCCGAGGAGAAGAAGGCCGAGTACAAGGCGCAGATCCCGCTCGGCCGCTACGCCACGACCGAGGAGGTCGCGGGCGTCGTGCGGTTCCTGGCCTCCGACGCGGGCGGCTACGTCACCGGGGCCGTGATCCCGGTCGACGGCGGCCTCGGCATGGGTCACTGACCGAGAACCGACCAACAGGAGGCAGAACAGCATGGGCATTCTCGACGGCAAGCGGATCCTGGTCGCCGGGGTCACGATGGACACCTCGATCGGTTTCGCGGTCGCCCGGGTCGCACAGGAGCAGGGTGCCACGGTGCTGGTCTCGAACTTCGGCCGGGCGCTGAACATCACCAGGCGCATCGTGAACCGGCTCCCGCAGCCCGCTCCGGTGCTCGAGCTCGACGTGACCGACGCCGACCACCTCGCGGGCCTGGCCGACCAGGTCCGCGAGCACGTGGACGGCCTGGACGGCGTGGTGCACTCCATCGCCTACGGCAACCCCGAGACGCTGCTGGGCGGCAAGTTCCTCGACGGGCCGTGGAACGACGTCGCGCAGGCGGTGCAGGTCTCGGCCTACTCGCTGGCCTCCCTCTCGGTCGCCTGCCTGCCGCTGATGCGGGACGGCGGCTCGGTGGTGGGGATGACCTTCGACGCGACGGTGGCCTGGCCGGCGTACGACTGGATGGGCTTCGCGAAGGCGGGCCTGGAGTCCTGCTCGCGCTACCTGGCCCGGGACCTCGGCCCCCAGGGCGTGCGGGTGAACCTGGTCTCGGCGGGCCCGCTGAAGACCCTCGCCGCGAAGGCCATTCCCGGGTTCGAGGAGCTCGAGTCGACCTGGCACGACCGGTCACCGCTCGGCTGGGACGAGAAGGACTCCGAGCCGACCGCCCGCGCGGTGGTGGCGCTGCTCTCGGACTTCTTCCCGGCCACGACCGGTGAGATCGTGCACGTGGACGGCGGCTACCACGCGATGGGTGCCTGAGCGCGTCCGATAGCGTGCCGACGATGAACCCTCCCGCACTCGTCGAGCTCCGGGTCCTCGAGGGCCCCAACCTCTACTTCCCCCGCGCCGCGATCAAGCTGACGCTGGACCTGACGGGGCTGATCGACGCGCCGGAGGAGCGGGCGCTCCGCTTCGCGGAGCGGATCGGCCTCGGCCGCGCGCGCCCCGGCAAGCCGGGCAGCGGCTTCCGGCAACGGTTCGCGGGTCGGGCGGTCGCGCGGCTGGTCCGGCAGCTCGCGAGCGAGACCGGCGTGACGCGGCTGGGGATCCGGGTCCGGCCGACCCACGACGTGCACCGGCTGGTGGTCGCCTACCCGTGGCGCAACCGCGACCGGGCGCAGGCGCTGGGCCACGCGGTTGCGCAGGTGCTCGACGCACTCCCGGACGCCGACCTGGACGCGGCCGTCAGCGAGGCGGCCGGCCGGGTCCGCGACAGCGAGCGCGGCCCGGCGCCCACCACGCTGCGGCCCCGGGTCCCCGTGGTCGCGGTGACCGGGACGAACGGCAAGACCACCACCTCGCGCCTGGTCGCGCACATCGCCCGCACGCACGGCCTGCACGTCGGCTGGTCGAGCACGGACGGGATCTACGTCGACGGGGTCCTGGTCGAGCGGGGCGACTACTCGGGTCCCAGCGGGGCCGGCAGGGTGCTCGCGCACGACGAGGTGCAGCTCGCGGTCACCGAGACGGCCCGCGGCGGGATCCTGCTCAAGGGCATCGGCCTGGTGCACAACCACGTCTCGGTGTTCACCAACGTGTCGGCCGACCACCTCGGCCTGCACGGCATCGACACCCTGGACCAGCTCGCGGAGGTGAAGTCCGTGGTGGCGCGGATCACCAAGCCCAGCGGCTGGGCGGTGCTCAACGCCGACGACCCCCGCGTCTACGCCACGCGCACCGCCATCAAGGCCAAACCGTGGGTATTCTCGCGCGACCCGGACTCACCGGCGGTCCGGGAGACGCTCTCCGACGGCGGCCGCGCCACCACCGTGATCGACGGCTGGCTGGCCGTGCTCACGCCGCACGCCGACGCGGACCCGCTGGTGGAGATCGCCGACGTGCCGATGACCCTCGCCGGGCTGTCCCGGTTCAACGTCGAGAACGTGCTCGCCGCCGCGTCCGCCGCCCTCGCCGTCGGACTGCCGCGGGACGCGGTCGTCCGGGGGCTGACCAGCTTCCGGCCCGACCCCGAGCACAACCCCGGACGGATGAACTTCTTCTCCCGCGGCGAGGTCAGCGCGGTAGTCGACCTCGCCCACAACGAGGCCGGGCTCGAGGCGTTGCTGGAGATCATGAACGGGGTACGGCGTCCCGGCGCGCGGCTGCTGCTCGGTCTCGGCGCCGTCGGGGACCGCCAGGACGGCGTGGTCGGGGCGCTGGGGGAGATGGGCGCACGCGACGCCGACCTGGTGGTGGTCGCGCACAAGGCGCACTACCTGCGAGGGCGCACCACCGACGACCTCGACGCGCTGTTCCGGGCCGGCGCCGCCCGCGTGGGGGTCGAGCAGGTGCCGTCCTACCCGACCGAGGTCGCGGGCCTGCAGGCGCTCGTCGCGCAGGCCGGGCCCGGCGACGTGGTCGGGCTGATGTGCCACGAGGACCGGCAGGGGGTCTACGACTGGCTGGCGGGCGCGGGCTTCACCGCGGACCGGCCCGAGACCCTGCGGGAGAAGGTCCGGGCCGCCCGCGGCTGAGCCGGGCGCCCCCGCGGGGTCACCCCTCGAGCCGCGCCTCGGATGCCGCCTCGGGCTCCGCCGCCGGGGTGGTCGCGGAGGTGAAGTCCGGGTCGCCGACGGTGCCGTCCTCGGCCCCCGACCCGGCCTGTGCCTGGTGTGACCAGTTCTCCAGCTCGGCCATCACCGCGTGGTGCTTGTCCACGCAGACCACCACGAGGTCGCCGGGGTGGGAGCGCTGCATGCAGTGCCGCACCGCGTCGATCTCCTCCAGGATGATCTCCAGCTGCCGGCACCGGCCGCCCTCGGCCATGGTGGCGCGAACGCCCTCGGCGACCAGCGCAGCGGTCTCCCCGCGCTCGCGGCCCCGCAGGGCGGCGTCCTCGCGGACCACCACCACGTCGAAGTGCTGCGCGGCGACCTCGCCGAGCTCGCGCATGTCGTCGTCCCGCCGGTCGCCGGCGGTGGCGATCACGCCGATCCGGGACGGCTTCACCAGGTCGCTGGCACCGGCCAGGCTGTCGCCGACGCGGTCCACGAAGTCGCCCAGCATCCGCATCCCGGGTGCGTTGTGGCAGTAGTCGACGATCACGTTGCGGCCGCTGACCTCGACCTCGTTGAGCCTGCCGGGGGAGAGGTAGTAGCTCGTCGAGAACGTGCGCAGGCCCTGCCGGATGTCGTGCAGCGGCGCACCGGCGCCGAACGCCGCGGCGGCCGCGGCCAGCGAGTTCTGCACGTTCATCCGCGCCCGGCCGCCGAACGTCGCCGGCAGCAGGTGGGTCCAGGCCAGCTGCATCTCGCGCCGGCCGTGCTTGACCACGATCATCTCGCCGCGGTCGCTGGGCTCGAGGACCAGCGCCTTGCCGCCCCGGCGGCAGTGCGCGTCGATCAGGTCGCGGGCCTCCGAGCCGGGCTCGGCCATCGAGAACCAGATCACCTGGCCCGAGCAGCGCCGCCGCATCTCCCGCACCAGCGGGTCGTCGGCGTTGAGCACGGCGTGACCGTGACGCGGCACCGCCTCGACCAGGACCGCCTTGACGTCGGCCAGCTGCTCGACGGTGTCGATGCCGCGCAGCCCCAGGTGGTCCGGCTGCACGTTGAGCACCACCGCCACGTCGTTGCGCTCGTAGCCGAGCCCCTCGCGCAGGATGCCGCCGCGGGCGACCTCGAAGACCGCGAAGTCCACCCGGGGGTTCTGCAGCACCATCCGCGCGGACTTCGGGCCCGACGCGTCGGCGCGGATCACCAGCCGCTCGTCGATCACCACCCCGTCGGTGGAGGTCATCCCGACCTTGCGGCCCATGCCCTTGAAGATGTGCGAGATCATCCGCGAGGTGGTGGTCTTGCCGTTGGTGCCGGTGACCGCCACGATCGGGATCCGGCTCGGCGCGCCCGGCGGGAACAGCATGTCGACGACGGGCTTGGAGATGAACTGCGGCTCGCCGATGGTCGGGTGGGTGTGCATCCGGAAGCCGGGTGCGGCGTTGACCTCGCAGATCGCGCCGCCGGTCTCGCGGACCGGCTCGGTGATGTCGGGGCAGATGAAGTCGATGCCGGCGATGTCCAGGCCGACCATCCGCGCGGCCTCCTCGGCGATCTCGACGTTCTCCGGGTGCGCCTCGAAGGTGCGGTCGATGGAGATGCCGCCGGTCGACATGTTCCCGGTGAGCGTGAGCTTGACCATCTCGCCCGCCGGCGGGACGTCGTCGACCTTGTAGCCCTGGTCCTTGAGCAGCTCCACGGCCGCGTCGTCCAGCTTGACCCGGGTGAGCACCTTCTCGTGGCCGACGCCTCGGCGTGGGTCCGCGTTGGTGAGGTCGACCAGCTGCTCGACGGTGCTCTGGCCGTCGCCGACCACGTGCGCGGGGACCCGTTCGGCGACGGCCGCCAGCCGGCCGTCGATGATCAGGCAGCGATAGTCCCGCCCGGTGATGAAGGACTCCACGATCACCCAGCCGCGCCGGGACTGCTCCCGGGCCACGGGGAACGCCTCGCGCACGTCGTCGGCGTCCTGCAGATCCAGGCACACGCCGCGGCCGTGGTTGCCGTCCAGCGGCTTGCACACCACCGGGTAGCCGATCCGCTCGGCCACGGCGACCGCCTGCTCGACGGTGCGCACCGACTCCTGCTTCGGCACCGGGAGCCCGGCGGCGCCGAGCAGCCGGGTGGTCAGGTCCTTGTCGGACGCGACGTCGACCGCGATGGCGCTGGTCGCGGAGGTCATCGTGGCGCGGATCCGCTTCTGGTGCACGCCCTGGCCGAGCTGGACCAGGGAGTGCTTGTTGAGCCGGATCCACGGGATGTCCCGCGAGACCGCCTCGTCCAGGATCGCCTGCGTCGACGGGCCGAAGGCGGTGCGCTCGGCGCGCAGGATGAACGTCTCGAGCTCCGCGTCCCAGTCGAACTCGGGGTCCGCTTCGACCAGGTGGTTCACCAGCCGCACGGACAGCCGCGCGGCAGCCAGCCCGACCTGCTCGTCGACGTACCCGTAGACGATGTTGTAGCGGCCGCGGACGCCCTTGACCTGGCGGGTCTTGCCGCGCCGGACGTCGTGGCCGACCACCTGCTGCAGGGCGAGCGCGATGTGCTCGGCGACGTGGCCCAGCCAGGTGCCCTCGTGCAGGCGCTCCACGAAACCGCCGCGGCGACCGCGGGAGCAGGAGTGCTCCCGGAGCCCGGGGAGCAGCTGGAGCAGCTCGTCGGTGAACCCGGTGAGCGTGTTGGTGGGGAAGTCCTCCAGGGAGCCGAGGTCGACGACGAGGTGGATCGCCTTGTCGTAGGACCAGACGTTCGCGCCGCGGTAGACCCGGGTCTCGACGATCGCCAGGTCGGGTTGGGGGCGGGTTGCGGCGGGGGTGCTCATGGGCGGTCTCCTTCGGTGTGCTGGCGGGCACGACGGCGCCTGAGCGCCGTCGGTGAGATGTCCCCCGCGGCGATGTCGCGGGCGAGGCGCCGCAGGTCCTGGCCGGCGAACGCGAGCTCGTGGGCCTCGTCCGGGTCGACGACCATCGCCGCCCGGCGGACCAGCGCCTTGGTGGTGAGGTTGAACTCCGAGCCCTCCGGCAGCACGTGCAGGACGACTCCGGACGCGAGCAGCGGGGCGGTGCGCCGGGCCTCGTACGCGTTGGAAACGACGTTGCGGCCGTCGAAGACGGTGACCACGCCCCGGCCGACCACGCGCAGCACCTCGTCACCGTCCTCCTCGGTGATCACCGCTCCGGTGTCCTCGTCGACGCCGATGCCGAGCAGGCCCGGGCTCTGCGCGACGAGCATCAGCAGTCGGCCGTAGCGGTTCCGCTGGCCGAAGTGCTGGTCGATGACGACGTCGCGGATCAGGCCGAGGCCGGCGGCGAGCTGGGTCATCCGTTGCTTGGGCGTGGAGCCGCCGCTGCCGAACGCCACCATGTGCGAGGACTGGATGCTGGCGCCGGCGCTGGTGCCGCCCACGGCCACGCCCCGCCGGTGCGCGTCCTTGATCGCCTCGCCGAAGGCGGTGCCGTTGACGATCGCGGACAGCTTGAGCTGGTTGCCCCCGGTCATGAAG
Organism: uncultured Actinomycetota bacterium; assembly: GCA_963728775.1. Classification (GTDB taxonomy): domain Bacteria; phylum Actinomycetota; class Actinomycetes; order Propionibacteriales; family Nocardioidaceae; genus Nocardioides_B. Next base: position 170,325 of record CAVSLP010000012.1, on the reverse strand, counting down.
ATGCCCGTCACGTCGTCGAGGCGTGCGACCAGCTCGGGGTCGTCGGCCTCGTCACGAGACTCCGGACGAGCGGCCACGACGACGCGGGCGCCCAGCCGGTGGAACAGCGCCTCATAGACCTCGACCACCTCGGGACCCAGCGACGACGCCGTGGGGACGACCGCGATCCGGGCGTTGTCGCCCCCGGCCAGCGACACGAAGCGCCGGAGCACGTCGCGGCGGCCGAGCTTGTCCTCGGCGCCGCCGATCGCCATCAACGGACCCGGGGCAGGCCGGTCCGTCGGCCGGCTGTCGGGCGGGGATGGTGCTTCTTGGTCATCTGGCCCATTCGGCATGCACGGCAGCCTACGGGGTGCCAGAGTTTCCTCGTGAGTCAGCGGCGACTGATCGTGATGCGGCACGCCAAGGCGGAGCCGTTCGCGGCGAGTGACCAGGCGCGGGAGCTGACCGATCGCGGGCGCGCGCAGGCCGCCGCGGCCGGCGCCCACCTCGCCGGCAACCGGATGGTGCCCGACTACGTCGTCCTCTCCCCGGCCGCCCGCGCGGCCGGGACGTGGGAGGAGGTGGCGCGGGCCACCGGTGCGCTCGCCGAGGTGGACGAGGTGCCGGCCGTGTACACCGGCAGCCCCGAGGTGGTCCTCGAGACGCTGAGCCTCGCCCCGGCCGACGCCGCCACCGTCATGTTCGTCGGGCACAACCCCACCGCGTCCTACCTGTGCCACGTGCTCGACGACGGCGACGGCGACCCGACCGCGCTGCGCGGGCTGCTCCAGGGGTTCCCGCCCGGGGCCCTCGCGGTCTTCGAGGTCCGGGTCCCGTGGAGCGATGTCGGCCCCGAGACGGGACGGGTCGTCGACTTCTTCGTCGCCGGCTGACCGGGCCTACCCCAGCGGTGGCTCGGGGGTCACGAAGCCGGCCTCGGCGTCCGCGGCCTCGACCTCCTCACGGCTGATCCCGAGCAGGTACACGATCGCGTCCAGGTAGGGCACGTTGACCGCGGTGTCCGCGGCCTGCTGCACGACCGGCTTGGCGTTGAACGCGATGCCCAGCCCGGCCGCGGCGAGCATGTCGAGGTCGTTGGCGCCGTCCCCGATCGCCACCGTCGCCGCCGGGGCGACGCCGGCCTGGGTCGCGAACCGGCGCAGCGCGTCCGCCTTGCCGGCGCGGTCCACGACCGGGCCGACGATGCGCCCGGTCAGCCGCCCGGCGACGACCTCGAGCTCGTTCGCGGCCGCGAAGTCGATGCCGAGGTCGGCGGCGATCCGGTCGGTGACCTGGCTGAAGCCGCCGGACACGATCGCGAACCGGTAGCCGAGCCGCTTCAGGGTGCGCACCAGGGTTCGCGCGCCGGGGGCGAGCACCAGCTCGTCGTAGACCCGGTCCAGGGCGGCCGCATCCAGGCCCGCGAGCAGCTCCACCCGCCGCCGCAGGGAGTCCTCGAAGTCCAGGTCGCCACGCATCGCCGCCTCGGTGACCCGGGTGACCTCCTCGCGGCAGCCGGCGTGGGCGGCCAGCATCTCGATGACCTCGCCCTGGACCAGGGTGGAGTCGACGTCCATCACCACCAGGCGCATGCCGTGCCGGAGCAGGCTCGCCGGCTGCACCGCGACGTCGACGGACTGGGCGGCGGCCTCCGCCGCCAGGGTGGCCCGGAGTCGGTTCGGGTCGGTGCCCGACACGTGCAGCTCGATCGCGGTGACCGGGTAGCGGGCCATCCGCTCGATCCGGTCGATGTTGGCGCCGGTGTCCGCGATCCGCCCCGCGATCGCGGCGACCGCGGCCGGCCGCAGCGGCATGCCGAGCACCGTGACGTGGCTGCGGCCCTCCGGGCGGCTGCGGTTGTCGCCGGTGCCCTGCTCCACCTCGACGAGCATCTCCAGGTCGGTCGCGACCCGCTCCATCGCGTCGCGCAACGCCTTCGCGTCCCGGGGCACGGTGACCAGCACGCCGAGCACCAGTCGGCGACGCAGCACGATCTGCTCGATGTCGAGCACCTCGACGCCGAAGGCGGCGAGCGTCGAGAAGACGCTGGAGGTCACGCCGGGCCGGTCCTTGCCGGTCAGCGTGATGAGCAGGGTCTTCGCGGGCTCGACCTCGGCCCCGGGGTGCGTGCTTGCCATGACGGGGCCGAGGCTATCCGTCCCACGGGAACGAGCAGGCGGCGACCAGGCCCCGTCTCGCAGCGTGGTCCAGCGGCAGCAGGGCGGCCCGCCGGGCGTCCGCCTCCTGGGCAGTGATGCTGCCACCGTCGTCCTCGAGCGCCAGGTCGATGATGGTCCGGCACCTCGTCGCCAGCGACGCCAGCCGCACCGCCCTCGGCGACATCGACTCGGGGAGCTCCAGGTCGACCGTCCCGCGCAGGCTCACCAGCTCGTCGGCGACCTCGGGGCGCCACCGGGCCACGTCGAGGTCGGCGAGCGCCCGCGAGGCGACCAGAAGCGACTGGCGCAGCGCGGAGTCCGCCTCCGAGGGGTCGGGGACCTGCCGGCGGGAGGCGGCCGCGCAGCAGGCCCAGGACACTCCGGCGCCGACCCGGTGCGGGACGAGCCCCAGGTCGGCCCCCGCGAGGACGACGCCCTCGCCGGCGTCGACGACGTCGGCGTTGAACGTGGCGGGGCCGGCCAGGCCGAGGGGGTCGCCCGGGGCGGGCAGCGCGATGCCGGCGCCCGTCGCGCCCAGGCCCTTGAGCCGACCGAGCCCGACGATCAGCGGTACCGGCTCCGGCTCGCCGGGAAGTGCCAGGAGGTCGTGGGCCGCGTCGTCGCCGATGATCGCGTCCCGGGCGGCGTCCAGGCTGGTCGCGCCCGCCGTCCACGCCGAGAACCACAGCGCGAACCGCGCGGACATCGGCAGCTGGGCGGAGAGGCTCACGGCGTCGAGGTTACGACGCCACGCGGGCCGGGCCGTGCCCGCGGTCCCGACGCCGTGCCGTAGGTTGGGACGGCGCAGTTCCGTAACTCAACCGAGGGAGCCATGGACGCCGTTCTCGAACTCGCCGACGTGACGGTGCGTCGCGGTCAGGCCACGTTGGTCGAGGGGGTCGACTGGACCGTCGAGGAGGACGAGCGGTGGGTCGTCCTGGGCCCCAACGGCGCCGGCAAGACGACGCTGCTGCAGGTGGCGTCAGCCCAGATCCACCCGACCTCGGGCATCGCCGGGATCCTGGGGGAGATCCTCGGCACCGTCGACGTCTTCGACCTGCGCCCCCGGATCGGGCTGACCAGCGCGGCCATCGCGGAGCGGATCCCGCGCGACGAGCGGGTGCACGACGTGGTGGTCTCGGCGTCGTACGGCGTGATCGGGCGCTGGCGCGAGCACTACGACGAGCTCGACCACGCCCGGGCCACCGACCTGCTCACCGAGGTCGGCGTCGTCCACCTGACCGACCGCACCTTCGGCACCCTCTCGGAGGGGGAGCGCAAGCGGGTCCAGATCGCGCGGGCGCTGATGACCGACCCCGAGCTGCTGCTGCTGGACGAGCCGGCCGCCGGACTCGACCTGGGCGGCCGGGAGGACCTGGTCTCCACGCTGTCGGTGCTGGCCATGGACGAGCTGTCGCCGGCGACCGTGCTGGTGTCCCACCACGTCGAGGAGATTCCGCCCGGCTTCACCCACGCCCTGCTGATGCGGCAGGGCCGGGTGGTCGCCGCGGGCCCGCTCGAGGAGGTGCTCACCGAGGAGATCGTCTCCACGACGTTCGGGATGCCGCTGCAGCTCAGCCACCACGACGATCGCTGGGCGGCGCGCCGCCGCGCCCGCCACCGCACCGCTTGAGGCGCGGCTAGGCTGAAAGCGTGAACCTTCCGGACTGGTTCGAGGACTGGCAAGCGTGGTCCGCCCTGGCCATAGCGCTCGGGGTGGCCGAGCTGTTCAGCCTGGACCTCGTGCTGCTGATGCTCGCGTCCGGCGCCCTGGTCGGTGTCGTCGTGGCGCTCCTCGGGCTGCCGGTCGCGGTGCAGGTGCTGGCCGCGGTCGTCGCGTCGGTGGCGATGCTCGCGTTCGTCCGCCCGAGCGTGGTCAAGCGGCTGCACGCCGGCCCCGAGCTCAGGCTCGGCCACGACGCGCTCGTCGGCAAGCAGGGGATCACGGTCAGCGAGGTCACCGCGCAGGGCGGCCAGGTGCGCATCGGTGGCGAGCTGTGGACGGCTCGCCCCTACGACGAGACGCTGGTGATCCCCGAGGGGGCGAAGGTCGACGTCCTGCAGATCAAGGGGGCAACCGCCCTCGTCCACGAAGTCCCACAGCTTGACGCCTGACAAAGTAAGAAACGAGGAGAGGGGACACCATGACCGCAGTGCTGGTCGTGCTGGTACTGCTGGCGGTCTTCGTCGTGGTGGTGCTGGCGAAGACGATCCGGATCGTGCCGCAGGCACGCGCCGGCGTCGTCGAGCGGTTCGGCAAGTACAAGGCCACGCTGCCCGCCGGGCTGAACGTGGTCGTGCCGTTCGTCGACAGGGTGCGCTACATGATCGACCTGCGCGAGCAGGTGGTCTCGTTCCCGCCGCAGCCGGTGATCACCGAGGACAACCTGGTGGTCTCCATCGACACCGTCATCTACTTCCAGGTCACCGACCCGGTGTCGGCGACCTACGAGATCGCGAACTACATCCAGGCCGTCGAGCAGCTCACGATGACCACGCTGCGCAACATCGTCGGCGGCATGGACCTCGAGGAGACGCTGACCAGCCGCGACAACATCAACAACCGGCTGCGGGGCGTGCTGGACGAGGCCACCGGGAAGTGGGGGATCCGGGTCAACCGGGTCGAGCTCAAGGGGATCGACCCGCCGCCGTCGATCAAGGACTCCATGGAGAAGCAGATGCGCGCCGACCGGGACAAGCGGGCCGCGATCCTCACCGCGGAGGGGCAGCGCCAGTCGGCCATCCTCACCGCCGAGGGCAGCAAGCAGTCCGCGATCCTGTCCGCGGAGGGGGCCCGCGAGTCCCAGATCCTGCGGGCCCAGGCCGACCGTGAGTCCGCCATCCTGCGGGCCCAGGGCGAGGGCCAGGCGATCCAGACGGTGTTCCAGGCGATCCACGACGGACGGCCGGACCAGTCCCTGCTCGCCTACCAGTACCTGCAGATGATGCCGAAGATCGCCGAGGGCGACGCCAACAAGGTCTGGATCGTGCCGAGCGAGATCGGCAAGGCACTCGAGGGCCTCGGCTCCACGATGAACAGCCTCCAAGGGATCCCCGACGAGGTCGAGGGCCCGCGGACCCGGGTGGACATGGGCTCACCGGTGCCGGAGATCCCCGAGGACGGCACCCTGCAGAACACCCACGACGAGGTCGCCGCGGCGATCGCGGCGGCGGAGGCGTCGAGTGAGCCGACGCGGGGCCCGGGCACGCCTCCCGACGATCCGGAGGCCCCGGGCGGACCGGAGGAGTCCGCGCCGCAGTGACCCTCGTGGAGATGGCCGCGATCCTGCTCGCCGGGGTCGGGGCCGGAACCATCAACACCGTGGTGGGGTCGGGAACGCTGATCACGTTCCCGACCCTCCTCGCGTTCGGCATCCCCCCGGTCACGGCCAACGTGTCGAACACCGTCGGCCTGGTCCCGGGCTCGCTGTCCGGCGCGCTCGGCTACCGTCGCGAGCTCGCCGGACAGCGCACCCGGCTGGCGCGTCTGGGCACCGCGTCCTTGCTGGGCGGGATCACCGGCGCGGTGCTGCTGCTCGTGCTCCCCGCGGGGGCGTTCGACGCCATCGTGCCCGCCCTGATCGCGCTCGGCGTGGTGCTGGTGGTGCTGCAGCCGGCGATCAGCCGCAGGGTGGCTGCCCGCGCGGCCCGGCTCGGGGTCGACGTACCGGTCCACGGCGCGTTCTGGGTGTGGGGTCTGGTCTACCTCGCGGGCGTGTACGGCGGGTACTTCGGCGCCGCGCAGGGCGTGCTGCTGATGGCGATCCTCGGCGTCGGCCTGCAGGAGAGCATGCAGCGCAACAACGCCACCAAGAACGTGCTGGCGCTGCTGGTGAACGGGGTGGCCGCGGTGGTGTTCATCGCGGTCGCGCACGTCGACTGGCGGGTGGCGGGGCTGATCGCGGTCGGCGCCGTGATCGGGGGACAGATCGGCGCCACCGTCGGTCGCCGGCTGCCCGCCCCGGCGTTGCGCGGGGTGATCGTGCTGATCGGCGTGGTGGCGCTCGTCCGGCTGCTGTGAGCGGCCCGGCTCAGTCGGTCGACGAGTCCGCCCGGAACCGGGCCACCAGGTCGGCCGGCACGTCGCCGAGGTCCACGTCCACCCGGCGGTAGAGCCACAGCATCAGGTCCGCGGCCGGGGCCGCGATCACGGGTGCGCCGGGCTCGGCGCCGGGCCGTGACGTCACGGAGCCCGGGACGGCACCGTCGAGCACGGTCCACCCCTGGCCGGTGTCGGTGGTCCGCAGGGCGAAGCGGCCCCGCAGGGGAGGCAGCGGCGTGCGTCGTGCGTCCTCCTCGTCGGTGAGCGAGACGGTCAGGAACTCGTCGACGGCGTCCGCGGCCCACCCGGGCCGAGTGGCCCACGGTGCACCGGCGGCGTGCGCCGCGTCCCAGTGGTGGACCGCGGCTTCCTGCACCTGGTGCCGGGTGATGAACGCGACGTTCTGCTGCTGTGGCGCCCAGGTCCAGCAGGAGGCGCCCTGGTCGGCGGTGCGAAGCACCTCCACCAGCCGCCGCGCACCCTCCTCGAACGCGTCGACGAGCCGGTCCCGCGGTGCCCGGGCGGGGCGCCGGGAGTCCGCGGGTGGGGCGGAGGGCCGCTCCTCGGCGATCGTCGCCCAGAACCAGTGCACGTCGGTCAGGTGCCGGACCAGGTCGGCGACGTCCCAGCCGGGACAGTGCTCGACGGGCGCGTCCAGGTCGCGGCGGGCGGCGTCGGCGAAGCCCACGCTGTGCCGCTCTATCGCAGCGATGCAGTCGGCCGTGGAAAGAGTCATGGTCCGCAACCTAGCGGCCCGAGCCGACGAAGACGCATCAGGGACAGGGTGCGACGTAGGCGTCGAGCCAGCGGCCGATCTCGTCGAACGCGCGCTCGCGCACCGGCGGGCGGGACATCGTCACGTCGTGCAACGCCCCCTCCACCCGCGCCAGGGTGACGTGCTGGCCGAGCTTGTGCGCCCACTTCCGGATCTGCTCGACGTCCAGGACGATGTCGGTGCTGGAACAGGTGTCGTCCCAGGCCCTCGGGCGCCCGCTGCGCCCCGAGGTCAGCACCAGCACCGGTGCGGTCAGGTCCAGCCCGCGGTGGGCGCGTGCGTGCCCCCGCCGCACGGCCCGCAGCCAGCCGGCGTACACCGGCCAGCTCTGCAGCGGCTTCCAGGCGAGGTCGAAGTCCCACTCACCGTCGTGGTCGCGGTGCAGGCTGCGGGCGTAGAACCCGGACACGTCGCGGGGGATCGCGAGGTAGGGACGTCGCGCCCCGATCTGGTCGATGGCCTTGGTTCCGGCGGTCCGCAGCAGGAAGCTGCCGTGCAGGTCGAGCCACGGCGAGTTCAGCACGATGCCGGCCAGCCGAGCGTCCCGGTCCTGCGCCCACAGCGGCATCAGCAGGCCGCCCGTGGAGTGGGCGCTGACCACCAGGTGCTCGTGCCCGTCGCGCTCGGTCACCCGCCGGACCGCCTCGTCGATCTCCGCGTAGTAGTCGCGCAGGTCGGTGGTGAAGTTCGGCGTCTGGTGCTCGAGCAGCGAGCGCCCGTACTTGCGCAGGTCGAGCGCGTAGAAGTCGTAGCCGCGAGCCGTCCAGAAGTCGGCGGCCGGCAGCTGGAAGAAGTAGTCGGCGAACCCGTGCACGTGCAGCACTGCCGCGCCGGTGCGACGCTCCGCCCGGCGGGACACCAGTGTCGCGACCACGCGGCCCTCGTCGTCGTCCGGGAGCTCGATGGTCTCGGCGTAGTAGGGCTCACCCAGGACGTCGACCCGCGCGTCGCGGCGGCGCACGTCTTCGCGCGTCATCGGTTCTCCTCCCCACCTCGGCCGGTCGGCCGCGGGCCAGCCTAGTCGTCGGCCCGGACGCGTGAGCGCGCGCACGGACCTTCGGCGGCGGGCCGGGGACCTACGGCCCTGCCCCCGCCCACGGACCCCTGCGAGGGTGTGGTCGGCAGCGGAGCCGAGACGGTTTGGAGGGCCGATGGCCGGGGACGGAGCATCGCCCGTACCGCGTTGTCCGATTCGGCCCGGGGAACCCTGTGGGCTCTGCGTGCCCGGGGTGACCGGTCCGCAGGACTGCGGCCTGGTCTACCTGGTGCGGACGGACCCGGAGCTGCGGGACCGGCTGAGGGAGCTACGGCTCGCCGCTCGGTGAGGCCGCACCGAAAGGACGGTGGCGCGTGGCCGTCGGCCCCGCGCCACCGTCGCCCCCTCGAACGTCCCGGCGTCAGCCGATCACGCCCTCGGCGTCGGTGGGGTGCGGTGCGACGTCCTTGGACTTGCCGGCGTGCACGGCCTCCTCGATGCGCTTGCCGATCTCGGCGTCCACGTTCTTCCAGTACTCGAAGACGCGGGGCAGGGTCTGGTCCTTGACCCCACCGAGGATGTGCCCGGCGACGTTCTGCACCAGCCGCTCGCGGGCCGCGTCGTCGAACACCTCGCGCACCATCGCGCCCGGCTGGCTGAAGTCGTCGTCGTCGGCCCGCAGGTCGTAGGCGGTGCGGACCATCTCGCCGTCGGTCTCCCAGCCTTCCTCGACCGGTCCGGTCTCGTCGCTGTAGCCGGCGCCGTAGGAGTTCGGCGCGTACTTCGGGGCGTCGCCGGTGTGCTCGTAGGCCATCGGGCCGTCGAACTGGTAGGTGTACGCGTCCTCGACCCGGTGCTTGTTCACCGGCAGCTGCAGGTAGTTCGGGCCGATCCGGTACCGGTGCGTGTCGGAGTAGGCGAACGTCCGGCCGAGCAGCATCTTGTCCGGGGAGAACCCGATGCCGGGAACCAGCGCGCTCGGCTCGAAGGCGGCCTGCTCGACCTCCGCGAAGAAGTTCTCCGGGTTCCGGTTCAGCGTCATCGTCCCGACCTTGATCAGGGGGTAGTCGCTGTGCGGCCACACCTTGGTCAGGTCGAACGGGTTGATCCGGTAGGTCTTGGCGTCCTCGTAGGGCATCACCTGGACGTGCAGCGTCCAGGACGGGTGCTCCCCGCGGTCGATGGCCTCGTGGAGGTCGCGGCGGTGGAAGTCGGAGTCCTCGCCGGCGATCCGGTTGGCGGCGTCCTGGGTCAGGCACTTGATGCCCTGGTCGGTCTTGAAGTGGTACTTGATCCAGAACTTCTCGCCGGCCTCGTTGATCCACATGTAGGTGTGCGACCCGTAGCCGTTCATGTTCCGGAGGGTGGCCGGGATGCCCCGGTCGCCCATCAGCCAGGTGACCTGGTGCGCGGACTCCGGGTTGTGGGTCCAGAAGTCCCACTGCATGTCGTTGTCGCGCAGCCCGTTGCCGCCGCGGCGCTTCTGCGAGCGGATGAAGTGCGGGAACTTCATCGTGTCGCGGATGAAGAACACCGGGGTGTTGTTGCCGACCAGGTCGTAGTTGCCCTCGGAGGTGTAGAACTTCAGCGCGAAGCCGCGGGGGTCGCGCCAGGTGTCCGGGCTGCCCTGTTCGCCGGCGACGGTGGAGAACCGGGCGAGCATGTCGGTCTTCGCGCCCTTCTGGAACAGCGCCGCCTTGGTGTACTGGGAGACGTCCTCGGTGGCCTCGAAGACTCCGAAGGCGCCGGTGCCCTTGGCGTGCACGTTGCGCTCCGGCACCCGCTCGCGGTTGAAGTGCGCCATCTGCTCGATGAAGTGCGTGTCGTGCAGCAGGATCGGGCCGTTCGCGCCCAGGGTCAACGAGTTCCGGTCGCTGGGTGCCGGGGCACCCGGTCCGGTGAACGAGCCACCGTTCGGTCGTGCTTCGCTAGCCATGTCTCCTCCTGTTGGTCGTGGTCGGTGTCGGAGCGGGTACGGCGGTCAGGTGCCCGTCGTACCCGTCGAGCAGGTCTCGCACACGCCCCAGAACGTCACCTCCGCCTCGTCGACGACGAACCCCGGCGCGTGCAGGTCCAGGTCGGCGGTCTCGAGGCAGGGCGCGGTCTCGGTGGCGCAGTCGATGTCCACCACCGCGCCGCAGCCGCGGCACACCAGGTGGTGGTGGTTGTCCCCGACGCGCAGCTCGTAGCGCGCCGCTGACCCGGCGGGCTGGATGCGACGGACGATGCCGCGGTCGGTGAGGGTGTTCAGCACGTCGTAGACGGCCTGGGTGGACACCGCGCCCACGTCCTCGCGCACCCGGCGGAGCACGGTGTCGGCTCCCGAGTGCGGAGCGGCGGCGAGCGCGGTGAGCACGGCTACCCGTTGCCTGGTCACCCGCAGCCCCCGCCCGCGGAGCACCTCCGCGGGCTCGGGCACCGGATCGACGTACATGGCTTCGAGCCAAGCACGCAGTCTGGAGTGAGTCAAGAAAAGCCGCGCGGGGCGGCGGTCAGGACCGGCCGCGCAGGTACAGGTCGCGGATCACCTCCTCGATGTCCGGCTCGTTGATCGAGAGGTCGGCCACCGCGTAGCGCTCCGCGACGGCGGCCACCACCGGGGCCGCGCTCGCCTCGGCGGGGAAGGACAGCCACTGCCGGGGGCCCTCCACCTTGCGCACCGTCGCCCCCGGTACGTCGATCGCGTCGGCCTCGTCGACGAGGTCCACGACCAGCGTGCGGGAGGAGGACCCGTGGGCGTGCAGGCCGGCCAGCGTGCCGTCGTACACCAGGGTGCCGTGGTCGATGACCATCACCCGCCGGCACAGCTGCTCGATGTCCTGGAGGTCGTGGGTGGTCAGCAGCAGGGTGACGTCCCGCTCGGCGTTGACGTTGCGCAGGAACTCGCGCAGCCGGCCCTTGCTGACCACGTCGAGGCCGATGGTCGGCTCGTCGAGGTAGAGGATCTCGGGGTCGTGCAGCAGTGCGGCGGCGATGTCTCCGCGCATCCGCTGGCCGAGGGAGAGCTGGCGGACCGGCGTGTCGAGCAGGTCCCCGAGGTCGAGCAGCTCGGTGAACTCGGCCAGGTTGCGCCGGAACCGCCCGGTGTCCACCCGGTAGATCCTGCGCAGCAGCTCGAAGGAGTCGCGCAGCGGCAGGTCCCACCACAGCGTGGTGCGCTGGCCGAACACGACACCGATCCGCCGGGTGAGCCCGACCCGGTCCCGGGACGGGTCGATCCCGGCAACGGCCAGCCGGCCGGCGGTGGGCACCAGGATGCCGGTGAGCATCTTGATCGTGGTCGACTTGCCGGCGCCGTTCGGGCCGATGTAGCCGACCATCTCTCCGCGTTCGACGGTGAACGACAGGTCCCGCACCGCCTCCACCAGGTGGGTGGTGCGGCGGAACCGGCCGACCTTGCGGCGCACGGCGAACGTCCGGGACAGCCCGTCGACCTCGATCAACGACATCTCAGCTCCCTGTGGACCGGTAGCGGCGGACGCCGGCCCGCCAGGCGAGCGCGGCGAGCAGGCAGAGCACGACGGCGGCGACGGGGGAGGCGAACTGCATCGCCGCGGGCAGCCCGAGCGGGTCCCGGCGACCCAGGATGAACAGGGACGGGTACCAGTTCACGAACGCCACCGGCACCAGGAAGGTCAGCGCCTTCACGGCGGCGGCGGGGTAGATCGTCAGCGGGTACTGGGTCAGCGTGTTGCCGCCGTAGGTGAAGGCGTTCGCGACCTCGGACCCGTCGGTGCTGACGAACTGGAAGGCCGCCCCGAGCACGAACAGGGCCACGAAGATCAGCGTCCCGAACACCACCAGGTAGGGCACCATCGCCAGCTTCGCCGGGGTCCAGCGGACGTCGACCACCGTCATCGACCAGGCGAGCACCGCGGTCCCCTGGATGATCCTGCCGACCCGGCGGAACGCGAACTGGTCGGCGCAGGTCTGCACGAACAGCCCGACCGGGCGCACCATCATCGCGTCGAACGTACCCATCCGGATGCGGGTGCCGAGCCGCTCGATGTTGCCGACGACCAGGTCGGCGATGCCCAGGCACAGCGCCGTCCCGCCGTACAGGAACGCGATCTCGCCCAGCCCGAAGCCGCCGAGCGCGTCGACGTTGCTGAACATGATCACGATCGCCACGAAGTCGACCCCGGTGATCACCAGCGACGCGAGCGTCATCACCACGAACGAGGTCCGGTAGGTCATGTCCACCCGGACCCACATCGCCGCCAGCAGGGCGAAGCCGCGCACCCCCGCCCACAGCCGCTCAGCCACCCTGGACCACCACCTTGCGCTCGGCGAGCCGCAGCGCAGCCGCGCAGGCAAGCAGCAGTACGACGGCCCAGCCGGCCTGGAAGGCGAGGCCGGACCAGAGGGCCGCGCCCGAGCGCCGGCCGAGCCAGACGTCGACGGGCACCTGGATCAGGGCGGACCAGGGCAGCGCCATCACCACCGCGTGCGTCCACCCGGGGAACAGCACCAGCGGCACCGCGAGCCCGGAGAAGAACGTCCCGAACACGGCGAGCAGGGTGCGCAGGCCGGTCTGGTCGAGCAGCCAGAACGCGGAGCTCGCCACCAGCATCCGGATGCCGAAGCTGACGACCACGCCGAGCAGCACGGAGACCAGGAACACCGGCCAGACCCGGAGCTGCTGCGGGAACCGCAGAGGGAACAGCGCGGCGCCGATCACGGTGGGGGCGACCCCGCGGGTGAGCAGGTGGTACCCGGCCCGGCCGAGGTCGCTGGCGAGCCACCAGCCCAGGTAGCTGACCGGCCGGTACAGGTCGATGGCCACGTCGCCGGTGCGGATCCGCTCGGCGACGTCGTCGGTGGCGCCCCCGCCCCAGGCCGCGACGGTCATGATCATCGCCTGGGCCAGCCAGCAGTAGGTGAGCGCGTCGGTGACGTCGTAGCCGCCGGCGTGCGGGTTCTGCTTCCACACCGCGATGTAGGTGAAGGAGATGATCACCCCGAAGACGGAGTTGGTGAAGATGCCGGCCAGGGTGGCGGCGGTGTAGGTGGAGTACCGGCGGAAGGCGCGTGCGGCGACCGCGACGTACAGCACTGCTGGCTCCCTCCGGACCGTCCGGCGCGCACGAACGCCCCCTGGCCGCGCCGGCCAGGGGGTCGCGAATGCCGCTGTGAGATTGTGGGGAGGGTAAGTGTGCAGTACGTCGCACCGACCGGGCAAACCACACGAGGGGGCCGAACGTGACCCAGAGCACCGCATCGTCAGACGTCGAGGACCGGACCCCCTGCGCGGAGCGCAACTGCCGGCTCGCGACCGTGATCGTGGTCGACGCGCGCGGCTGGCTGCTGCTGCAGGAGCGGGACGAGCACGCCCCGGTCTCCCCGAACCAGTGGGGACTGGTCGGCGGGCACGTCGAGCCCGGTGAGGAGTGGGAGGAGGCGCTCGCCCGCGAGGTCGAGGAGGAGACCGGCCTGCGGCTCGACGACCTGGAGCTGTGGTTCGACGAGGTCGTCCAGCACTCCCCGAAGGTGTCCACGCACCTCGCGGACCAGTGGCGGATCTGGGTCGGGGCGGCCGACCTCACCGACGACGACATCGTGCTGGGGGAGGGCCGGCAGATCGTGTTCGTGGACCCGGAGCGGGTGCGCGACGGCTCGCTCGACCTGTCGGTCGCCGCCGCGCACCTGCTACCCAGGTTCCTCGACTCCGCGGCCTACGCCCGCCTCCGGCCCTGACCGGTGGCCGGCGCCGCGCGGGTCGGTGCCGGACGGGTCAGTGCTGGTAGGTGCCGCGGACGATCGCGCGGCCCAGGGTCTTGAACGCGAGGTTGAACGAGACCACCGCCGGCGAGGCGTCGGAGTCGACCCCGAGCGAGTCCTCCCCGACCGCGTGGACCACGAAGAAGTACCGGTGCACCTGGTCGCCGGCCGGCGGCGCGGCGCCCATGAAGCCCTTCCCCCCGCCGTCGTTGCGGCAGTGGAACGCCTTGCCGGGCAGGTCGCCCGCGGCGGCCCCGGCGTCCAGGCTCGTCACGTCGGCGGGGACGTCGACCAGGACCCAGTGCCAGAAGCCCGACGGGGTCGGCGCGTCCGGGTCGAAGCAGGTCACCACGTAGCTCTTCGTGCCCTCCGGGGCGCCCGACCAGGTCAGCTGTGGAGAGGTGTTGCCCTTCTCGGCCACCTGGTCGTCCTTGAGCGGCTGACCGTCCCGCACGTCGGCGCTGGTGACGGTGAACGAGGCGACCTCGGGGAGCAGGTCGTAGGGGTTCGGGCTGACTGGGCGGTCGAGACTCATCAGTCCTCCTGGAGCAGACGTCGTGGTCGCCTCCCAACCTAGTCCGCGGGCTGGTCGCGATCCAGAAGCCGTCGGTGGCCGGGGACAATGGCACCCATGACCGACCCGCGCCTCCCCGATGTCCTGCACGCGCTCACGCCCCTCGACGCCAACGCCATGCGGCACGCCACGGAGCGGCAGGCCCAGCTGACCAAGCCGGCCGGTTCGCTCGGCGTGCTCGAGCCCGCCTCGGTGGCGCTCGCCGGCATCCAGGGGGTCTGCCCGCCGCGCCGGCTCGGGCGCCCGGTGGTCGCGGTGTTCGCCGGTGACCACGGGGTGCACGCCCAGGGCGTGACGCCCTGGCCGCAGGAGGTCACCGCGGCGATGGTCGCGAACTTCCGGGCCGGCGGCGCCGCCGTCAACGTGCTGGCCCGGCAGGCCGGTGCGGACGTGTACGTCGTGGACATGGGGGTGGCCGCCGAGCTCGAGCCGGGAGACGACCTGCTCGACCACAAGGTCCGGCGGGGTACGTCGGACCTGGCGACCGGGCCCGCGATGAGCCGCGAGGAGGCGCTGGAGGGCATCCTCGCCGGCGTCTCGGTGGCGAACACCCTCGTGGACCGGGGCCACGACTGCCTGCTGACCGGCGACATGGGGATCGCGAACACCACCCCCTCCGCGGCACTGGTGGCCGCCCTGACCGGTGCGGACCCGGCCGAGGTGACCGGCCGGGGGACCGGGGTCGACGACCCGACGCTGGCGACCAAGGTCCGCGTCGTCCGGTCGGCGCTGGCCGCGCGGCCGGTCACCGACGATCCGGTCGAGACGCTCGCCTCCGTCGGGGGCTTCGAGCACGCCGGGCTGGCCGGCTTCGTCCTCGGCGCGGCCGCGCGTCGCGTCCCGGTCGTCCTCGACGGCGTGATCGCCGGTTCCGCCGCCCTCGTGGCGCAGGCGCTGGCGCCGCACGCCGTGGACTTCTGCTTCGCCGGGCACCGCAGCGTCGAGCCGGGGCACGTGGTCGCGCTCGCGCGGCTCGGCCTGCGGCCGCTGGTCGACCTCGACCTGCGGCTCGGCGAGGGCACCGGCGCGGTGCTCGCCTTCCCGCTGGTCGAGGCGGCGGGCGCGACGCTGCGCGAGATGGCCACCTTCGACTCCGCCGGGGTGGCGCAGAAGTGAGCCCGGAACCCGGCGGGGACGTGAACGAGGGCTTCCCGCCCTACCCGGCCGGGCTGCGGCTCGCCGGCCGCCGGGTCCTGGTGGTGGGCGGCGGGCACGTCGCGCAGCGACGGGTCCCGGGGCTGCTCGCGGCCGGTGCCGAGGTGGTGCTGGTCTCGCCGGCGGCGACCCCGGCGGTCGAGGGCCTGGTGGGGTCGGGCGACGTCACGTGGCACCGGCGCGGGTTCACCGAGGGGGACCTGGACGGGGCGTGGTACGTCATCGCGGCCACCGACGACGCCGCGGTGAACCGGGTGGTCAGCGAGGCCGCCGAGGCCCGCCGCATCTTCTGCGTGCGCGCCGACGACGCCACCCGCGCGACCGCGTGGACGCCCGCGGTGGGCCGGCACGCCGGGGTCACGGTGGCGGTGCTCGGCAACCGGGAGCCACGCCGATCCGCCTCCGTGCGCGACGCGATCGTGGCGGGGCTGCGCGACGGGGCGATCACCGCCCCGCACGACCACGACCGGTCCCCGGGCGTGGTGCTGGTCGGCGGCGGGCCCGGCGACCCCGAGCTGGTCACCGTCGCCGCGCGCCGGGCACTGAGCGAGGCCGACGTCGTGGTGGCCGACCGGCTGGCCCCGCGGGCGCTGCTCGACGAGCTGTCACCGGACGTCGAGCTGATCGACGTGGCCAAGCTGCCGCGCGGCCGGGCGGCCTCGCAGGAGGAGATCAACCGGGTCATCGTCGACCGCGCGCGGGCCGGCAAACGGGTGGTGCGGTTCAAGGGCGGCGACTCCTTCGTCTACGGCCGCGGCTACGAGGAGGCGATCGCCTGCGCCGCGGCCGGGGTGCCGTGGACGGTGATCCCGGGGCTCACCAGCGCGATCTCGGTGCCGGCGGTGGCCGGGATCCCGGTGACCCATCGCGGGGTCGCGCACGAGTTCACGGTGATCTCCGGGCACCTGCCTCCGGACCACGACAGCTCGCTGGTGGACTGGGACGCGGTCGCCCGGCTGCGCGGCACCGTGGTGCTGCTGATGGCGGTGCAGAACCTGCCGGCGATATCGAAGCGGCTGGTGGGCGCCGGGCGGGACGCGGCCACCCCGGTCGCGGTGGTCTCCGAGGGCACCATGCCGGGGGAGCGCACCGTGCTGTCCACGCTGGCGACGGTGGCCGACGACATCGAGCGCGAGCAGGTGCGGCCGCCGGCGATCGTGGTGGTCGGCGGCGTGGTCGCGGTCGCCCACCCGCAGAGGTACCCGTGGCCGAGCTGATCGAGGTCACCGACGCCGCGGACCCGCGGCTCGGCGACTACCGGGACCTGCGCGACGTCGAGCTGCGCAAGCACCTCGAGGCCGAGCACGGGTTGTTCCTCGCCGAGGGGGAGAAGGTGGTGCGTCGGGCCGTGGAGGGCGGCTTCCCCGCGCGGTCGTTCCTGATGGCGCCGCGCTGGCTCGACGGTCTGGCCGACGTGCTCGCGGCCTCGGACGCCCCCTGCTACGTGGTCTCGGAGGCGCTCGCCGAGCAGGTCACCGGCTTCCACGTGCACCGCGGCGCTCTCGCCTCGCTGCGGCGCCGGCCGCTCCCGGAGGTGGGGGAGGTGCTGGCCGGCGCGCGCACCGTGGTGGTGCTCGAGGACATCGTCGACCACACCAACGTCGGCGCCGTCTTCCGCAGCGCGGCCGCGCTCGGCGTGGACGCCGTGCTGCTGGCGCCGCGGTGCGCCGACCCGCTCTACCGGCGCGCGGTCAAGGTCGCGATGGGCGCCGTGTTCACGCTGCCCTACGCCCGGCTCGCGGACTGGTACGACGCGCTGCCGGGCCTGTCCCGGGCCGGATTCACCACCGTCGCGCTCACGCTGGCCGAGGACGCCCGCCCGCTCGAGGAGCAGGTGGCCGGCCTGGACAAGGTGGCGCTGGTGCTCGGCGCCGAGGGACACGGGCTCTCGCCACGGTGGGAGCGGTCCGCCGACCGCCGGGCGGTGATCCCGATGCGCGCGGGCATCGACAGCCTCAACGTCGCGGCCGCGAGCGCGGTCGCGTGCTACGTCACCGCGCGCCGCTGAGGGCTCGCCGCCAGTAGGTGCCCGCGCTGCCCCGAGTGCCGGTGGGTCAGGAGCCGGTGGCGTCCGACGCGGGCTCGGCCGGCCAGCCCGGCGGGTACTCCGCCTCGCACGCGTCGGCCTCCTTGAACAGCTTCTTGCGGGCCCGCCTGTTGAGCCGGTCACCGAAGACGGTGCCGTCGCAGTGGTCGGTCTCGTGCTGCAGGCAGCGAGCGAGCAGGCCGCGGCCGGTGTGGCTGACCGGGTTGCCGTCGAGGTCCTGGCCCTCGACCCTGGCGAGGTCGGGGCGGGCGCACGGGACGAACGCCCCCGGGAGCGAGAGGCAGCCCTCGTCGTCGTCGTCGAGCTTGCGGTCCTTGCCCTCGGGCAGGTACAGCTCCGGGTTGCAGACCACGCCCCGGTGGTGGGTGCCGGAGTCGTCGGGGCAGTCGAAGACGAAGATCGCCCGGTCCACGCCGATCTGGCAGGCCGCGAGGCCGACCCCGTCGGCGGCGTACATCGTCGCGACCATGTCGGCGGCGAGCGCGCGCAGGTCCTCGTCGAAGGTCTCGATCGGCTCCTGCTTGCGGTGCATCACCGGTTCGCCCCACCGGGTGATCGGGCGGGCGGTGCCGCCGTCCGGAAGGGTGCTCGCGGTGTCGGGTGACTCGGGCATGGCGTTCATCGTAGAGAGTGCGCGCGGTCCCGACGGGCCGGCGGGGTGGCGGGAGCGCGTGGGTGCGGCGACCGCTGTGACCGGCGCCACGTCCCACCGTGTAGCCCTAGGTGTAACTCCGAGTTACAGTTGCCGCATGTCCACCAGCAAGCACGGCCTGACGGCCCGCGAGAAGCCGGACCCGATCGGCTTCGCGGTCGCTGCACTCAACAAGCTCGCGCAGACCGGTGCCCTCGACCGGCTCGGACTGCGCAAGCAGACCGAACGGGTGGTCTTCGAGACCACGAGGACCGGGTTCCGCACCCTGGGTGCGGTGAACCGGCAGTTCGCCCGCCGCGGCAAGAGAGGCGGCACGCCCACCCGGGTGCCGCCGGCCGCGAAGCAGGGCGTGTTCGACCTGACCCCGACCGAGGACGAGCAGATGCTCGTCGACGTGGTCTCCGAGTTCGCCGCCGAGGTGGTGCGTCCGGCGGCCGGCGACGCCAACGAGGCGACCGGCCCCTCGGAGGACGTGCTCAAGGCGAGCCTGGAGATCGGGCTACCGACCCTCGGGGTGCCCGAGGAGCTCGGGGGCATCTCGACCGAACGGTCCGCGATGGCCGGCACGCTGGTGGCCGAGGCGTTGGCACGGGGCGACATGGGCCTCGCGGTGGCCTGCCTGGCCCCGGGGGCGGTCAGCACGGCGCTGTCGCTGTGGGGGTCCGACCAGCAGCAGGCGACGTACCTGCCGGCCTTCACCGGCGACGACGTGCCCGCGGCCGCGCTCGCGCTGACCGAGCCGCGCCCGCTGTTCGACCCGTTGGCCCCGCAGGCCACCGCGGTCAGGGACGGCGACGGGTACCGGCTGAGCGGCGTGAAGTCGATGGTGCCGCGCGGCGCCGACGCGGAGCTGTTCGTGGTCGGCGCCCTGCTCGACGGCGCGCCACGGCTGTTCCTGGTGGAGTCGGACAGCGACGGGCTCGAGATCGAGGCGGAGCCCTCCATGGGGCTGCGGGCGGCGGCCCTGTCGCGCGTGGTCCTCGACGACGTCCGGGTCCCCGACCTCGCCCCGCTCGGCACCGCCGAGGACTATGTCGAGTGCGTCCGGCTGTCCCGGCTCGCCTGGTGCGCGTTGTCGCTGGGTACGGCGCAGGCGGTGCTGGACTACGTGATCCCCTACGTGAACGAGCGCGAGGCGTTCGGGGAGCCGGTCAGCCACCGGCAGAGCGTGGCCTTCATGGTCGCCAACATCGGCATCGAGCTGCAGGGGATGCGGCTGGTGACCTACAAGGCCGCCTCCCGGGCCGCCCAGGGACGCAGCTTCGGCCGCGAGGTGGCGCTGGCCCGCCGGCTGTGCGCCGAGCGCGGCATGCAGATCGGCAACGACGGCGTGCAGCTGCTCGGGGGCCACGGTTTCGTCAAGGAGCACCCGGTCGAGCGGTGGTACCGCGACCTACGCGCCATCGGCGTGGTGGAAGGAGGCGTCCTCGTATGATCAATCTCGAAGCCCCCAAGAAGTTCCGGCCGCTGGTCGGCCAGGCTCACCAGGTCGCGATGAACCTGCTGCGCCCCAACTCCCGCAAGTACGACCTGCGCGAGCACGAGTACCCCAAGGAGCTCGACATGCTCGCCGCGATGATCGACGGGCTCTCCGAGTCCGGGGCGGCCAGCGGTGCGGGCGCGTCCGGGGTACGACGGTCCGAGGACGACCCGGCCAAGAAGGACGACGGCGGTGTGAAGAACGGCGCCAACCTGGCCAGCGTGCTGTCGATCATGGAGATGTGCTGGGGCGACGTCGGGCTGCTGCTGTCGATGCCGCGCCAGGGACTCGGCAACTCGGCGATCGCGTCGGTGGCCAACGACGAGCAGCACGAGCGGTTCGACGGCGTCTGGGCGTCGATGGCGATCACGGAGCCGGGCACCGGTTCCGACTCCGCGAACATCGGCACCACGGCACGGCTCGACGGCGACCACTACGTGCTGAACGGCGAGAAGATCTTCGTCACCGCCGGCGAGCGCTCCGATGCCGTCGTGGTCTGGGCGACGCTCGACAAGAGCCAGGGCCGGGCCGCGATCAAGTCCTTCGTGGTCCCCAAGGGCACCCCCGGGATGAACGTCGAGCGGCTCGAGCACAAGCTCGGCATCCGGGCCTCCGACACCGCGACGATCCGCTTCGAGGACTGCCGGGTGCCCAAGGAGAACCTCCTCGGCTCGCCGGAGATCGACAGCAAGCAGGGCTTCGCCGGGGCGATGGCGACCTTCGACAACACCCGGCCGCTGGTCGCGGCGATGGCGGTCGGCTGCGCCCGTGCGGCGCTGGAGCTCACCAAGGAGCTGCTCGAGAACGCCGGCGTGGTCATCGACTACGACCGACCGGCCCTCGCCCAGTCGGCCGCCGCGGCGACGTACCTGCAGCTCGAGGCGGACTGGGAGGCGGCGTACCTGCTCACCCTGCAGGCCGCCTGGATGGCCGACAACCGCAAGCCGAACTCGCTCGAGGCGTCGATGGCCAAGGCGAAGGCCGGTCGCGCGGGCAGCGACATCACGCTGCGCTGCGTCGAGCTCGCCGGCGGCCTCGGGTACAGCGAGCACGACCTGCTGGAGAAGTGGGCCCGCGACTCGAAGATCCTGGACATCTTCGAGGGCACCCAGCAGATCCAGCAGCTGATCGTGGCGCGCCGGCTGCTGGGCAAGACCTCGGCGGAGCTCAAGTAGCCGGCGGGTCCCGGGGCCCGGCGGGCTCCAGATCGTGCGGGGGCGGGGGAGCGTCGTGCCGTCCACGGTCAGGTCGGACCGCTCGGAGTAGAAGCACACGTGGCCGCGGAGCGGGGCCGCCTCGGGCAGCGGTTCGGGGTAGGTCCAGGCCAGGTCGACGCCGTCCGCCCCGCCGGGCGCGACCGAGAAGTACGACGCCCGCCCCTTGTAGGTGCACACCGTCCGCGACGTGCTGGGCTCGAGCAGGTCGAGGCGTACGTCGTCGCGGGGGATGTACCAGCGGGTCGGCAGCAGCGTCTCGTACAGCGCGACCGCGCGGGTGGTGTCGGCGAGCACCACGCCCTGGAAGGACACCACCACGTGCCGGCTGCTGGGCAGCACGTCGATCCGCTTGAACGGGTCGTGCGGGTGCCCGAGCACGGGCTGGTCCTCCTCGAGCCACGCGAACGGTCCCCACTCCAGCACGACCCGCCCGGCCAGGTCGGGGTCGTCCGGCCGGAAACCGGCGGCCGTCGCCTCGTGCCCGCCCGCGCGGACCGAGTAGCTCTGGCCCGGGACGTGGTGCAGCGTGAAGCGCGCGGGTCCGAGCACCGGGGGCAGGTCCGGCGGCGGCGGTGGCACCTCGCAGGGCACTAGCTCGGCGCGCAGGTCGTCGACGGGGACGGCGTACATCGGCACCACCCGGCGTGGCTCCCAGACCAGCGCCGCCCCGGTCGTGTCGCACACCGGGACGCCGCGCAGCGAGCAGCGGACCCGCTTGGCCACGGGCTCGAAGCGGAGCCGGTCGAGCGCGGACATCAGGTGATCGGCCATCCGCAACGCCATGTTCCGATGCTGCGCCCGCGCGGCGCGGGCGTCAACGCCCCCGGTCCGCGGCGTAGGCTCCACGCTGCGGGCGCTCGACCCAAGCACGGAGCGGCTCTTGTCGAGCCAAGCCGGCCTGACCCGGTCCCATATTTCCGGTTTCGCCGGTTTCTGGGGCACCATGGTGGGAGACGCGTCAGGGGGAGACATGGACTCACTCGTCGAGGGCATCGGGCCCCCCGGCGCGGACGCGCGGGACGGTGAGCCGTCGCGGCGGATGATCCGCGAGGTGCTGGCGGTGGTCCGCTCCCACCTGGCCATGGAGGTCGCCTTCGTCGGCCGGTTCGCCGACGGGCGTCGCTGGGTCGACTACGTCGACGCCGACGCCGGCTTCCGCCCCGTCGAGGTGGGGCAGAGCGAGCCGCTGGAGGACACCTACTGCGCCCGGGTGCTGGACGGCCGGATCCCGGAGCTGGTCGTCGACGCCGCCCGGGAGCCGGGCGTCGCCGACCTCGAGGCGACCCGGGCGCTGCCGGTCGGCTCGCACCTTTCGGTGCCGATCTACGGGTCCGACGGCGAGGCGTTCGGCACGCTGTGCTGCTTCAGCCGCCGGGTCGACCCCGATCTGCGTCAGCGGGACCTGGACGTGCTCCGGATGTTCGCCGAGGTGGTCGGCACGCACCTGGAGTCGCTCGCGGACCGGCAACGGGCCATCGACACCACGCGGGCGCACATCTCGCGGGTGCTCGACGAGGGCGACCTGCGGATCGCGCTGCAGCCGGTGGTCGACCTGACGACCGACGAGGTCTGCGGCTACGAGGCGCTGGCCCGGTTCCCCTCGCCGCCGGCGTGGGGGCCGGAACGCTGGTTCACGGAGGCGGAGCGCGTCGGGATGGGCGTGGCGCTCGAGTCCGCCGCGGTGCACGCCGCCCTGCGGCTGCTGCCGCGGCTGCCGGACCGCTGCCACCTCGCGGTGAACGTGTCGGCGAGCGCGCTGATCGCGAGCTCGAGCATCGCGACGATGTTCTGCAACGCCGCGGGGCCGCGGTTGATCCTCGAGCTGACCGAGCACCAGCGGGTGGACCAGTCCGACCGGCTCACCGAGCGGCTCGCGGCGGTGCGCGACGCCGGAGTCCGGGTGGCGGTGGACGACGCGGGGTCCGGCTACGCCGGTCTCGAGCACATCCTGCACCTCGGCCCGGAGGTGCTGAAGCTGGACCGGGTGCTGGTCCAGGGGGTCGCCGGGCACCCCGGCCGGCAGGCGATGTGCGAGGCGATGACCCGGTTCACCGACCGCACGGGAGCCGCGCTGGTCGCCGAGGGTGTGGAGAGCCGCGAGGACCTCGACGCGCTGCGCGGGCTCGGCGTGCGCTTCGCCCAGGGCTACCTGCTCGGCCGGCCGGCCGTGTGGCCCTGAGGCCACCGCTGCTCAGCCGCGTGGCTTGTTCTTGGTGCGCGGCTTCTTCTTGCCCGGTCCGCCGGGGCGCCGGGCTCCTCCGCCTTGGAGGGTGAGCTCGATGAGCTTGCCGGAGATCCGGGTGGTCCGCAGCGCCGACCAGGTCTCCGGGGACAGGTCCGCGGGGAGCTCCACCAGGGAGTGGTCGCCGCGGATGTCGATGTGCCCGAAGTCGGAGCGGTGCAGCCCGCCCTCGTTGGCGATCGCCCCGACGATCTGTCGCGGCTCGACCTTGTGCCGCTTGCCGACCGCGATCGTGTACGGCACCAGCGGGGCCACCGACGGGTCGCGGCGGGCCGCGGCGCCGCGCCGGGCCGGGCGGCCGTCGTCGCGGTCGCGCCGGCGCTGCTTCTCGTGGTCCCACGGGCCGCGCTTGTCACCATCGCCCTTGCCGTCGAAGACCCGGCGGGGCTCCGGCGCGGCCTCCGGCTCCAGCAGCAGCGGCTGGTCGTCTTGCACCATCACCGCCAGCGCCGCCGCGACGTCGGCGGCGGGCACGTCGTGCTCCTGCTCGTAGTCGGTGACCAGGTCACGGAAGAACCCGAGCTGCTCGGAGCTCAGCGCCGACGTGATGGAGTCGGTGAACCGCGCCACCCGGGTGGTGTTCACGTCCTCGACGGTGGGCAGGTGGATCTGGCTCAGCGGCTGCCGGGTGGCGCGCTCGATCGCCTTGAGCAGGTGCCGCTCCCGCGGGGTGACGAAGGACAGCGCGTCCCCGGTGCGCCCGGCCCGCCCGGTGCGCCCGATCCGGTGCACGTAGGACTCGGTGTCGGTGGGGATGTCGTAGTTGAGGACGTGGCTGATCCGCTCGACGTCGAGGCCGCGGGCAGCCACGTCGGTGGCCACCAGGATGTCCAGGCGCCCGTCGCGCAGCTGTCCGATGGTGCGCTCGCGCTGGGCCTGCGCGACGTCGCCGTTGATCGCGGCCGCACTGAAGCCACGGGCGCGCAGCCGCTCGGCGAGCACCTCGGTCGCCTGCTTGGTGCGGACGAAGATGATCATCCCCTCGAAGTTCTCGACCTCGAGGATCCGGGTGAGCGCGTCGAGCTTCTGCTGGTGCGCGACCTGCAGGTAGCGCTGGGTGGTGTTCGCCGCGGTGACGGTCTTGCTCTTGACGGTGATCTCGGCGGCGTCGCGGAGGTACTTCTTCGAGATCCGACGGATCTGGGCGGGCATGGTGGCCGAGAACAGCGCCACGTGCTTCTCGTCCGGGGTGCTGGCCAGGATCGTCTCGACGTCCTCGGCGAAGCCCATCTTCAGCATCTCGTCGGCCTCGTCGAGCACCAGGAAGCGCAGCTCGCTGAGGTCGAGGGTGCCCTTGTCGAGGTGGTCCATGATCCGGCCGGGGGTGCCGACCACCACGTGCACGCCGCGACGCAGGGCGGACAGCTGGACGCCGTACCCCTGGCCGCCGTAGACCGGCAGCACGTGCACGCCGGGCAGCCGCGCCGCATAGCGCTCGAACGCCTCCGAGACCTGCAGCGCCAGCTCCCGGGTGGGGGCGAGCACCAGCGCCTGCGGGGTCTTCTGCTTCAGCTCGAGCTGGGACAGGATCGGCACCGCGAAGGCGGCGGTCTTGCCGGTGCCCGTCTGGGCGAGGCCGACGACGTGCCGTCCCGCGAGCAGCGCGGGGATGGTGGCCGCCTGGATCGGCGACGGGGTCTCGTAGCCGACGTCGTTCAGGGCCCGCAGCACCCGCTTGTCGATGCCGAGGTCGGCGAAGGTCGGTTGGTCGGCGTCGGTGCTGGTGCTCGGGTCCTCAGGCATCGTCCAAGGGTAGTGCTCGGCACGCCCCGGCCACGAACCGTGGCGGGCGGTCCGGCCCCGAGGAGAGCGAGGTCACGCGGGGGGCCTGGCTAGATTGGCGGGCATGGCGAAGGCACCCGCGCGAGAGAAGCTGATCATCGACGTCCTCGAGGAGGCGTTCTCGGACCTGATGGCCGCGGACCCGCGTGCGTTCCGCACGAAGTTCCGCAAGATGGCCGCGGACCCGTTCGCGTTCTACCGGGGGTCGGCCTGCCTGTTCTACGCGGACGTGACCGCCCAGGACGACGCCTGGGTGGACGATCGGACCAGCCGGGTGTGGATCCACGGGGACCTGCACGCGGAGAACTTCGGCACCTACATGAACTCCGACGGTCGCCTGGTGTTCGACGTCAACGACTTCGACGAGGCCTACGTCGGGCACTTCACCTGGGACCTGCGGCGGTTCGTGGCGAGCCTGGCTCTGCTCGGCTGGCAGAAGGCGCTTCCCGAGGCGGTGGTGCGCGACCTGGTGGGCAAGTACCTGCGCGCCTACCTCACGCAGGTGAACCACTACGTGGAGGTGCCCGAGGACGACGACTTCGCGCTCACGCTCGACAACACCGAGGGCCCGGTGCGCGACGCGCTGGTCCTCGCGCGGCTGTCCAGCCGGGCGGAGATGCTCGTCGGGATGACCCGCCTCGACGGTGACGTGCGGATGTTCCAGGAGTCCCCGACGGTGCGCCGCCTCGGCCGCGAGGAGCGACGCAAGGTCGAGCGGGCGTTCGCCGGTTACCTGGAGACGATCCCGCCGTCCAAGCGGATCGACCGCGCGCTGTTCTACGAGGTCCGCGACGTCGTCGGGAAGTCGGGTTTCGGCATAGGTAGCGCCGGGCTGCCCGCCTACAACGTGCTGGTGGAGGGGTACAGCCAGTCGCTGGACAACGACGTGGTGCTGTCCATGAAGCAGGCCAACGTGCCGGCGGTGAGCCGTTTCGTGGACTCCGCCGCGGTCGAGCGGTACTTCCGGCACGAGGGGCACCGCACCGTGGTCAGTCAGCGGGCACTCCAGGTGCACACCGACCAGCTGCTCGGCTACACCGACCTCGACGGGGTCGGCTTCGTGGTGGCCGAGGTGTCGCCGTACGAGACCGACCTGGACTGGGACGACCTCACCGAGCCGGATGAGATGGCACCGGTGGTGACCGCCCTCGGCCGGGCCACGGCCAAGGTGCACTGTGCCTCCGACGTGGACAGCGACCAGGACCTGGTGGACTTCCAGACGGAGGAGGCGATCTGCGCGGTGCTCGAGGGGCGACGGCGGGCGTTCGTCTCCGAGCTGACCGACTTCGCGATCGACTACTCGCACCGGGTGCGCGCGGACCATGCCGCGTTCGTCGAGGCCTTCCGGGAGGGTCGGATCGGCGGCGTCAGCGCGACCTGACGGTCAGACCAGGCGGTGGGCGCCGTCCGCCGGGGTCGCGGCCAGGAAGCCCGGAGCGGGCCAGCCACGCGCGTCGAACGCCTCGGCGACGGCCCCCTCGACGGCGTCGACCAGGTCGTGCGGCACCAGGGCGATCGCGGAGCCGCCGAACCCGCCGCCGGTCATCCTCGCGCCGAGCGCCCCGGACGCGACCGCCGCGTCCACGACGACGTCGAGCTCCTCGCAGGACACCTCGTAGTCGTCGCGCAGGGACGCGTGCGAGGCCGCGAAGGTCCGGCCGAGCCCGGCCACGTCACCCGCCTCGATCTGGCGCACCGCGTCGTCGACCCGATCCATCTCGGTGAACACGTGCCGGACCCGTCGACGCACCTGCTCGTCCTCGAGGGACTTCAGCGCCGCGTCCCGGTCGGCGACGTCGCGCAGCACTTCCACACCGAGGGCGGAGGCGGCCCGCTCGCAGGCCCGGCGCCTCGACTCGTAGCCGCCGTCGCTGAGCGAGTGCGAGGCGCGGGTGTCGACGACGATCAGGTCGATGGTCTCGGTCCGCCACGGGACCTGGCGGCGCGACCAGTCGCGGCAGTCCAGCAGCAGCGCGTGGCCGGCGCGGCCGAACAGCGCCACGGTCTGGTCGAGCCCGCCGGTGGCCGCGCCGGCCACCTCGTTCTCGGCACGCATGCAGGCCCCGACCAGCCGCATCCGGGTCTCGTCGTCGAGTGCGTCGTCGCCGTCCGACAGCGCGAGAACCCCCAGCGCCACCGAGCACTCGAGCGCCGCGGAGCTGGACAGGCCGGCGCCGACCGGGACCCGGCTGTCGACCACGAAGTCCATCCCGGGCGGGTTCATGCCCTGCTGCTGCAGGGCCCAGACGACCCCGGCGACGTACGTCGGCCAGCCGCTCGTCTCGCCGGGGCCGAGCGCGGACAGCGGGCCCGTCCACGACTGGTCCTGCTGCAGGCTGGTCACCGTCACCAGGTCGTCGCGCCGCGGGGCCACGGCCGCGTAGGTCCCGTGGGGGAGCGCGATCGGCAGGCAACGCCCGCCGTTGTAGTCGACGTGCTCGCCGATGAGGTTGACCCGGCCCGGGGCGACGAAGACGCCCACGGGGTCCCGGTCGTGCAGGACCCGGAACCGCTCGCTGAGCCCGGCGACGATCCGGCTCGGTTCCCCGGCGTCGATCCTGTCGAGAGGCATGTGCGGCACCCTAATGCACCTAAGGTGGGGCCCGCGGCGAGCGCGTGAAGCCGCCGAGCTGACGTGTGAAGGGATCGACCGTATGCCCGTTGATCGCAGCTGGATCTCGTCCCTGCCCCCGGAGCTGGGCCGACAAGGACGGGCGATCCGGGCGCTGGTCGAGCTCTGCGAGGAGTCCTCACTCGTCACGTCCCTGTCGGTGGGGTGCTCGATCGGACGCAATGCCGCCGACGCCTTGTCCGACGTCGACGCCGCCATCGGTGTGCGCGCGCCACGCGGTGCAGCCGGGGGCGAGCGGGTGCGCGACGTCGACAGCGCCGTCGTCGAGCTGCTGCCGAGGCTCGGCACACTCGTCGATGTGCTCCGTCAGGAGACCGCGGGGCCCGAGTTCTTCATCCGGCGCATCTTCGCCCAGTTCGAGGACCGCCTGCAGCTGGACCTGGCCGTGATCGCGGAGGCCGAGGTGCGTCGCGGTGTCGCCGCGCCCGACTTCGTGGCCGTGTACTGGTCGAGCGGCCAACCCGGTGCGGCGAACGGCTCCCCGGCACGGGAGGTCACCGACCAGCAGGTCCAGGACTGGTCGTTTCTCGGCTGGCGGGCGCTGCTCGACGCGGACAAGTACCTGCTGCGCGGCTCGCTGTGGGAGGCCCACCATCGGCTCCATGAGGCCAGGGACCGTATCTGGATGTTGTGGGCGGCGGCCCACGGCGCGACGTACCCATGGCATGGCCTGTCGCAGGTTCTCGACCACGACCCAGACCTGCTGCCGCCGGGGATCGAGGCAACCGTTGCCGCCCTGGACCGGGACGACCTCCGCCGTGCGGTTGCCGCCACGGCTGAGGTCCTCGACCAGGCGAGCACGACCGCGGCGCGGAACTGCGGGACGCGACTGCCCAGCGGGATGGCCGACTACGCCCGCCGCACGGTCACCGGAGGCTGAGCTGTGCCTGGCGCCCTGCTTCGACGGTGCCAGGACCTGACCATTGGTAGACAGGGCCCGACCTGAGGTGCCGAGCACAGCCAACGCTGGCTGCCGAAGTCAGCGGGCGATGAGCCGGGCGAAGGCGGCCTCGAGGGGTGACCGGGTTGCCTGGCTCAGGGTGCGTACGGCGTCGAGGCGGGCGGCGCGGTCGCGGCCGCCGGCCGTGCTGCCGGCCGGCTTGCCGGTCGGCGTTGGCGGTCGGGGTGTCGGGGCGGTCCGGGTGCTTGCCGAGGCGGTGGGTGCCGGTGTGGTCGACGCGGAACCAGTGCCCGTGCCGGGTGCGCCACTCGTAGACCCCGGGCTCGGGCTGGCGCAGCACCCAGCCGCGGGCGTGGGTCTTGACCCGGTGCTCGTAGCGGCCCAGCGGGCCGAGGTTCTCGATCCGGGTCTGCCCGGGCGGCCCACCGGCTGCGCGGGGCCGGTAGGGGGTGATGTGGTCCAGGTCCAGGCGCCGGCCGGTGTGCCCGGAGTACGGGAACACGCTGGCCGGGCGGGCCAGCCGGACCGCCTCCCGCAGCCGGGCCGGCGCCTCGTAGCCGTCGACCGGTTCCTGCCCGGCCAGGTCGATCACCGGGGTGATCGTGACCCGCCGGTGCCCGAGCAGCGCCACGGCCGCCTCGATGGTGGTCGGGCCGATGCCGTCCTCGAACCGGGCCACCCCCGCCGCGTCGCGGGTGAACGACTCCTGGGACAGGTGCACGTACACCGTGGCCGCGGGCAGCAGCCGCTCCGGGTCCACCCCCCGCCACCCGTCCCGGTCCGGGTACGGCCGGTCCGGGTTGCCATCCGGCTGTGGGCAGAGTCCTCCCCAGCAGCCCCGGGCACCCCTCTCCCGCCACAGGCCGGACAGGAGTGGTTGCGGTCCCCGGGTGGGTCGTCGGAGTCGTCGGCCGCTGGGTGCAGGTCGCCGGGCCGCAGCCGTGCCGGCGGAGGTACGCCCTCCGGCTCCGGCTCCGCCACGACCCAGCCGGACACACCGGCCGGAGCTGACGGAGCTACCGGAGCTGCCGGAGCTGCCGGAGCTGCCGGGGCAGTCGGTGCTGACGGATGCTGTGGGGGCCGCGGCGCGTCCGCGCAACGCCGCCACTACCGATGTCCCGGCGGGGCCCGCGGCCGGGCTCGCTCCCGGCGGGGCCGGGTCGGCGGTGGGTTCGCGTGCGTCGATGCGCCGGTCGCCGAACAGGTCCAGCACCCCCTGGCCCGGGCACCCGCCGGCCGGCTCGGGTCGCTCCGGGCCGCCAGGTACGCCGGCGCCCGCGGCTCGCCCGAGCGCCGTCCTCGGCGGCCAGCTGGGCCGGCGGGCATCCTCCGCCGCCTCGGCCTCCCGGCCCCCGGCCTGTCCGCCGGAACCCCGCGGCTGCCTCGCCGGGCTGCTGGTCGCCGGGCTGCTGGTCGCCGGGCTGCTGGTCGCCGGGCTGCTGGTCGGGGGTGGCGGGGGTGGCGTGTTTCTCCAGCAGCCGCACACACGCGTACGGGTTCGCCACGATCTCGACCGCCTTGGCCCGGCGCACCGCCACCGGGTCGGTGTCGCCCTGCACCGCCAGGATCCGCGCGACCCGGTCCAGCAACGCCACCAGACAGATCACGTCCCCGGCGTTGGCCTGCACGATCAACGTCTTCAACCCGTGCTCGTTGGTCTGCCCGGTGGCCACGAACCGCCGCATCGCCGCGGCCCGCTCCCGCGCCGCCGCCCCAGCCGGGTCGGCCTCGACGATCTTCGCCGCCACCAACGCCTCGAACCGCCCCCACGGCAACGACGCCGCGTACCGGGTCGACGCCGCGTCCACCCACCGCGCCTGCCCCCGGTCCAACCCCGCCGCGTGGCACAGCCCCGCGACCCGGCGGGCCTGCCACACCCGCACCCCGGCCACCGACCCGTCCGCCACCGCCGCCGGGTCCGCGTGCGCCACCGCGGTGATCTGCGCCCACCACAACGGGTGCCGCTCGCGCACATCGAGCGCATCGCGCAGCAGATGCACCGCCGACCCGTGCCCCACCCCCAACAACACCGCCAGCTCCGCGACCGCGAACTCCGCCACCCGCGGCGTCCCGTCCCCGCCACAGGCCCGCGCCCGCTCGGTGCCCGGCAACACCCGCCCCCCACCGTCGCGGGCCACCAGCGAGTCCTCGTCATGCACATCCGCCCACGCCGCGGCCAGCACCAGCTCCCGCGCCTCCCGGACCAGCAGCTCGCACCGGGTCGCGACCAGCGCATCGGCCACCGCCGACCCACCGGCCCCCACACCCCACGACGACTGCTCCTCCATACCGACCAACCTAGACCCGCCCACCGACACTTCCCGCACACCCGACAAGCACCCGAATTCGTTGTGCACAAGGGCAAAGTGTTTCGGTGAGCAGGTCGGCGGAGCGGCCCACCTGAGGCCAGTCGTCCCGCTTTGCGGGGCTGGGAGGATCGAGGTATGTCCGAGGACCCCGCTGCCCCCGACCCGAAGCTCGTCGAGCTCGCCCACCAGATGTTCGACCTGGCCCGCGAGGGTGACGCGGAGCGCCTCGACGCGTACATCGCGGCGGGTGTCCCAGCGAACCTGACCGACGCCGCGGGCAACACGCTGCTGATGCTGGCCGCCTACCACGGGCATGCCACCTGCGTGGCCATGCTCGCCGGCCGGGGCGCGGACGTGAACCGTCCCAACGACCGAGGTCAGACCCCGCTCGCCGGTGCCGTGTTCAAGGACGAGCCCGACGTCGTACGCACCCTGCTGGAGGCGGGCGCCGACCCGGACGCGGGGACCCCCTCGGCGCGGGACACCGCCGCCATGTTCGACAAGCCGGACCTGATCACGGGCGCCGGAGCGGGCTGAGCTCACCAATCCCGACGGCTCGTCGCCACGAACCGGGGAGAGAACCCAATCGCGCGGAAAGGCACCCGATGACGTTGACCTCCAGACCTACGACGAGCAAGCCTGGACCGGCCACCACGTCCGTCCCGCCCGGGGCGGCGCAGGAGATGGCGTCGGTCGTGCAGCCGCTGTTCGGTGGTCAGCTGCCGGTGCGGCTGCGGGCCTGGGACGGAAGCGAGGCCGGGCCCTCGGGCGCGCCGACCTTGGTGGTCAACGACCCGGCCGCGCTGCGCAGGCTCGTCTATCGGCCCGGGGAGCTGGGCCTGGCCCAGGCCTACGTCACCAAGGAGATCGACGTCGAGGGCGACCTGCTCGAGGGTTTCCGC
Source organism: uncultured Actinomycetota bacterium (assembly GCA_963728775.1). GTDB lineage: Bacteria > Actinomycetota > Actinomycetes > Propionibacteriales > Nocardioidaceae > Nocardioides_B. The sequence continues at coordinate 138,777 of CAVSLP010000012.1, read as the reverse complement.
CGGGTGTGGGCCGCCGTCCGCGAGCGCGGCGCGTCCCCGAAGCTGACCCCCGGCGCCGTCAAGGAGGGGCTCCGGGTCGCGGCGAAGCTCGGCGCGCTCGGCCTGCCACCGGCGCCTCCGGCCAGCCAGGCGCGGCTCCGTGGCCGGCTGCACTCGCTGACCCGCGACCGCGACGCCATCGCCCACCACTACGACCTGTCCAACGACTTCTACTCGCTGATCCTCGACGCGCACATGGCCTACTCGTGCGGGTACTTCACCAGCAACGCGCCCGACTACACCGTCGAGGACGCGCAGCGCGACAAGCTCGACCTGGTCTGCCGCAAGCTCGGGTTGGCGGGGTCCGCGCCGGTGCGGCACCTGGACATCGGCTGCGGGTGGGGCTCGCTGTCGTTGCACGCCGCGCAGGAGTACGGCGCCCGGGTGGTCGGCGTGACCATCTCCGAGGAGCAGAAGGCGTTCATCGACCGGCGGATCGCCGAACGCGGGCTGCAGGACCGGGTCGAGATCCGGCTGCAGGACTACCGCGACGTGCCGGACGGACCGTTCGACACCATCTCCTCGATCGAGATGGGCGAGCACGTGGGGGAGAAGAACTACCCCGTGTACGCCGATCAGATCCACCGCCTGCTCGCGCCGGGCGGCCGTGCGCTCGTGCAGCAGATGTCGCGCACCACGCGCCCCGGCGGCGGCCCGTTCATCGAGGCGTTCATCGCCCCGGACATGCACATGCGGCCGGTGGGCGACACCGTGAACTTCTTCGAGCGGGCCGGCCTCGAGGTGCGCGACGTGCACGCGCTGCGTGAGCACTACGTCCGGACCGTCGATGCCTGGTACGCCACCTTCGAGGCCAACTGGGACCGCGTCGTGGAGATGGTCGGGGAGGAGGTCGCGCGGGTCTGGCGGCTGTACCTGGTCGGGGGCGCGCTCGCGTTCGAGGAGGGCCGGATGGGGGTCGACCAGATCCTGATGGTCAAGCCGACCTCCGCCGGCCGCAGCGACCTGCCCCGGGTCCGCACGCACTGATGCCCGGCTACCCGTGGGGCTCCTTCGCGGCGGCGCTGCCGGTCACCGCGCTCGCGGTGGTGGTCGTGCTGGGCGCCACCTTCCTGGTCGCGCTGCGGCTCGGCCGGCACGCCGTCGTCGACGTGGCCTGGGGGCTCGGCTTCGTGGCGGTCGCGGCCACGGCGTACCTGCTCTCGGCAGGGGAGGGGGACGCCGTACGGCGCGGGCTGGTGCTCGCGCTCACCGGCGTGTGGGGGATCCGCCTGGCGGTGCACATCGCCAGGCGCTCGCGCGGGCACGGCGAGGACCCACGCTACGAGGAGCTGCTGTCGCACGCGCGCGGCAGCCGGACCCTGTTCGCGCTGCAGCGGATCTACCTCACCCAGGCAGCGGTGCTGTGGTTCGTGTCCCTGCCGCTCCAGGTGGCCGCGTTCGAGCCCGCGGCCCCCAACGCGGTCAGCTGGCTCGGCGTCGCGGTCTGGGCCGTCGGGCTGTTCTTCGAGGCGGTCGGTGACCACCAGCTGCAGCGGTTCCGCGCCGACCCGACCACCCGGGGAGAGGTGCTGGACACGGGCCTGTGGCGCTACACCCGGCACCCGAACTACTTCGGGGACGCCTGCGTGTGGTGGGGGCTGTCCCTGGTCGCGTTCAGCGCCTGGCCCGGGATCCTCACCATCTTGTCCCCGCTCGTCATGACCTGGCTGCTGGCCAACGGCACCGGCAAGCCGCTGCTGGAGAGCGGAATGTCCTCGCGCAGGCCGGGTTATGCAGAGTACGTCCGTCGCACGAGCGGGTTCGTCCCGCTGCCACCGAGGAAGCACCCACGCTGAGGAGCATCGCATGAGGACCATCGCCGAGGGCGCCACCGCACCCGACTTCGAGCTGCCGGACCAGGACGGGAAGCCGGTCCGGCTCAGCGAGCTGGTGCTCGCGGGGCCGGTCGTGCTCTTCTTCTACCCGGCCGCGATGACGCCCGGGTGCACCAAGGAGAGCTGCCACTTCCGGGACCTGGCCGCGGAGTTCGCGGCCGCCGGGGCGCAGCGGGTCGGGATCAGCACCGACGCGGTCGCCCGGCAGCGCGAGTTCGCGGACGCGCACGGCTTCGACTACCCGCTGCTCTCCGACGAGTCCGGCGAGGTCGCCACCGCGTACGGCGTGCGGCGCCGCTTCCTGACCCCGGTGAGGCGGGCCACGTTCGTGATCGACACCGAGCGGACCGTCCGCAAGGTGCTGGCCAGCGAGCTGAACATGAACGTGCACGCCGACGAGGCGCTGGCCGTGCTCAGCACGCTGTAGCGCGTTCCGCTGTGACATCGTGGGCGCGTGCACTTCCTGAACGACACGCCCCCGCCCTACGACCTCACCTACAACGACGTGTTCATGGTGCCGCGTCGCTCCGACGTGGCGTCCCGCTACGACGTCGACCTGGCCACCTGCGACGGCACCGGTACGACGATCCCGCTGGTGGTCGCGAACATGACCGCCGTGTCGGGTCGACGGATGGCCGAGACGGTGGCGCGTCGTGGGGGAGTGGCCGTGATCCCGCAGGACATCCCGCTGTCTGTCGTACGCGACGTGGTGTCGTGGGTGAAGGACCGGCACCTGGTGTTCGACACCCCGATCACGCTGGATCCGCAGCAGACCGTCGGTGACGCGATCGCGCTGCTGCCGAAGCGTGCGCACCGGGCCGCCTTCGTGGTCGAGGACGGCCGCCCGGTCGGCGTGCTGACCGCGGAGGACTGCGCCGAGGTGGACCGGTTCACCCAGGTGCACCAGGTGATGAGCGCCAACCCGGTCACGCTGCCGGACACCGTCGACCCGCGCGAGGCCTTCGAGCGGCTGGACCACGCCCGTCGCCGGGTCGCCCCCGTCGTGGACGTCGACGGTCGGCTGCGGGGCGCGCTGACCAGGACCGCGGCGCTGCGCTCCACGCTGTACGCCCCGGCGGTCGACGCGGGCGGGCGGCTGCGGGTCGCCGCCGCGGTGGGCGTGAACGGTGACGTGGCGGCGAAGTCCGCCGAGCTGCTCGACGCCGGTATCGACTGCCTGGTGGTGGACACCGCGCACGGGCACCAGGAGCGGATGGTCGACGCGCTGCGGGCGGTCCGTGCGCTGGCGCCGCCGGTCCCGGTTGTCGCGGGCAACGTGGTCTCCGCGGAGGGGGTGCGCGAGCTCGTCGAGGCCGGCGCGGACATCGTCAAGGTCGGCGTGGGTCCGGGGGCGATGTGCACCACCCGGATGATGACCGGGGTCGGCCGCCCGCAGTTCTCCGCGGTGCTGGAGTGCGCGACGGCGGCCCGCGAGCTCGGCAAGCACGTCTGGGCGGACGGGGGCGTGCGCTACCCGCGCGACGTCGCGCTGGCGCTGGCCGCGGGCGCCTCGTCGGTGATGATCGGCTCCTGGTTCGCCGGCACCCACGAGTCGCCCGGCGACCTGCACGTCGATGCCGAGGGACGCCCGTTCAAGGAGAGCTTCGGGATGGCAAGCGCGCGGGCGGTGGCGAGCCGGACCAGCACCGAGACCGCGTTCGACCGCGCCCGCAAGGGTCTCTACGAGGAGGGCATCTCCTCCAGCCGGATGTACCTCGAGCCGGACCGGCCCGGCGTGGAGGACCTGATCGACGAGATCTGCGCCGGGGTGCGCTCCGCGTGCACCTACGCCGGGGCCCGGTCCCTGGAGGAGCTGCACGCGGCGGCGGTGGTGGGTGTCCAGTCCGCCGCCGGCTTCCACGAGGGGCGGCCGCTGCCGGGCGGGTGGTGACCGCACCGACGGGGCGGACGGTCAGTGCGGGTAGCTGCCCGGCTTGCGCGCAAAGTTCTGCACCGCCAGCCAGACGCCCTCGTCGGCGTCCCAGCGCACGCCCACCCCGGTGGCGGTCGGTCGCTTGCTGAGGATGTTGTGCCGGTGCTCCGGGGACCGCATCCACAGGCGCACCAGCGCCCGCGGCGTGATCCCGGCCGGGATCCTGGCGATGTTCTCCGAGGCGTACGGCGCGTCGCACCGCGACAGCAGGCGGTCGAGGTTGCTGTGCTCGAAGGCGTTGCGCCGGGCCAGGTTCCTCGCCCAGTCCTCGGAGAAGCCGTACACGCAGCTGTTCAGGTGCACCGCGCGCAGGTGGTGGTGCTGCCGCCGCCGGTTCACCAGGACCAGCACCCGCTCGGCGAAGTGGTCCTCGCGCTGCCGCAGGGTGAGCGTGGTTGCCACCGGGCGGAGTGCGGGCGTGTGCGTCGTGCCTGCGTTCGGGGCGGACGTCGTCACCACCGGAGCGAGCAGCAAGGCTGCCGCCGCGATCGTCGCCGTCCGCACGCGGGGGCGTGCGATCAGTTCCATTTGACCCCTCCCAAGGTCACTGGACAGATAGCCGGAACCTAGCGGCCCCTGGGACGGGTGGGGCGTGGTTGACGAAAGTTTTGCAACGAGACGGGTGTGGCGCGGTTGACTTCGAGGGGTTTGTCGGGATTGCGGTGCTGGGTCACCGGCCGCGCCGCCGCCGGCGCGTCCCCCGGCGAGGGCGCTGCCGCGATGGCTTCGGGGTGCCCGTCCGGCGGTCCGGCGGTGGCGGCTCCCCGCGGGAGCTGCGCTCGGTGCGTCCACGCACGATGCCGATGAAGGTCTCGATCCTCGGGTCCTCGTCGTCGACGCGCCACGCCAGGCCCACCTGCGACTCCGCGACACCGGAGACCGGGACGGCGCACACGTCCTTGCGGTGGTGCAGCCGAGCCAGGGACATCGGCAGGATCAGGATCCCCGCGTCGGCCGCGACGCTCTCCACCGCCTGCTTGACGCTCATCGGTGGCACCGGGAAGCGCGAGCCGTCACGGACCTCCGTGGCCACCGCACGCCACTCCGGGCACCTCGTCCGGGGACTGCAGCAGGTGCTCGTCCGCGAGGTCCAGCACCCCGATCTCGTCGTAGGCGGCGACCGGGTGATCCCGGCTGACGACGACCACCGGGACCTCGCGGTAGAGCGGGATCAGGTGCAGCCCCTGGCGGTCGACGGGCAGGCGCACGAAGGCCATCGTGACCTCGCCCGCGCGGAGCGCGGTGAGCTGGTCCGCCCGGTCGACCGGGACCAGCGCGAGCGGGGAACCGGGCAGCCGACGCCGCCAGGTGCGCGCCCACTTGTCGGGGGTCACGCCACCGACGAAGGCGACCCGGAACGGGTCCGAGGGGTCCGGCGCGGGGGGCTCTTCCACCGTGCGAGGCTAGTACGCCGCCCGCGGGCGCTCCCCCAGGGAGGGGGCGGCCCGGCCGAGCAGCGCGCCGAGCAGCGCGCCGGCCGCCGCACCCGTGAGGGTGCCCAAGCCGATCACGACCGCGGTCGGGGTGCTGGCCGAAGGTGCCCCGGCGCCCAGGAAGATCACCGCCATCGCCGGCGTCCACGCTAACGCGTTCGCGGCGACCCACCTCCCGGGGTGTCGCACCGCGCCGCGCAGCACCGCGGCCTGCACGGCGCCGAGCAGGGTTCCCATCGCCGTGCCGAGTGCCGCGCCACCGAGCAAGGTGAGCAGCAGCGGTGGCGCCTGCTGCGCGCCCTCGTCGCCGGACAGCACGGCGGGCAGCGAGGCCGTCGCCCACCCGAGTCCGGCGACAGCGACGGTGACCAGGATGAACGGTCGCCGCCGCAGCCTCGGGTAGGTTCCACCGAGCGCCGTGGCCTCCGCGAGCGCGAGCGCGGTGCCCTCGACCAACCCACCACCCACGACCAGTCCCATGGCGACGGCAACTGCGGACCCCTCGGGGGACCCGCCGACGAGCGCGGACGACGCCCGAGCCGCGACCGCCGCGGCGGTGATGCCCACGGCTTCGGCGGCGCCGCAGAGCAGCACCCATCGCGAGAGCGGCGTGCGCATCCGCTCCGGGACCCGGGTGGCGGACGTCACGAAGGGAGCCTTCCCAGGGCCCGGGCCTCCGCCTCGACCCCGAGCCGGTCACCCCAGGCCTCCGCGCGGGCGAGCTCACCGTCGCGCAGCGGCCCCGGGCTGTCGCGGACGTAGAAGCTGACCGGTTTCGCGGCCGCCGCGTAGCCGACCTTCTGGGCGACGTGCGCGGCCTTGCGCGCGGCCGAGCCGGGCAGGTGCCGGACCTTGTCGACCCGGGTGTCGAAGGTGGCGACGAGCTCCGAGTGCGGTCCTCGGTGCAGGTGCTCGAGCCATTCCCGGATGCCGACCTCGGGGTTGCCGTGCGTGGCTCCCTGGCGGATCGCCTCCTCGCGGCTGGACTGCCGGGTCATCGAGAACGCGTGGGTGGGACCACCAACGACGATCAGGTCCAGCAGGTCGTGGATGTCCCACGGGGCCTGGGTGACCTCCCGGACCGCCACGTCCAGGTGCCGGGCCAGGCCGGCCGCGATCGCACGCGCCACCTGCTCCGTGTTGCCGAACATCGACTCGTAGACGACGAGTGCCTTCATCCGGGTCTCCTTCGAGGGTCAGGTCCGGGTCGGGTTCTGTGCGGTTGCGGTCGAGGGACCCGGACTACGTCCGGCGCGCAGCGCGCCGACCACCAGCACCAGGCCGAGCGCGAGCAGCAGCCCACCCACGACCAGGGTCACGAGCAGGAAGCGCCACATCACCGGGAAGGTCGCGCCGATGGCGGCGTCCGCGGCGACCGGCGCGGAGCCGTCCGCGTTCATCACCACGATCGTCCAGTCGCCGGGTTCGGCCGGCCAGGTCAGTGCGAGCTCGCCCGCGCCCTGCTCGCGGGCGATCCAGAAGCGCGACTGCCCCGGTGGGGCCGGCGCGCGGCCTCCGGTCGACTCGCGGTAGACCGGTGTCCCGCCCGCGCCGGACACGTCGCTGACCACGGCGTGCCGTACTCCCGCGAGAAAGCCGGCCACGTCGCCGGACCTCGCGACGCCGAGGAACAGCGGGCCGCCGTCGGCCGCGTGCGCCCGAAGCTTCACGTCACCCAGCAGGTTCTCCGGCACCCAGCGGCTGCCGGACGAGCCCGGCAGGTGCACGGTCTCGGACACGATGCCGAAGCCGGGAGTGGCGAACGACTGGTCCCGGGTCATGTAGAAGCCCTGCGAGTCGCGGACCGTCTGTCCGACGATCGCGACGGTGGCGCCCGCGGTCAGCAGCCCGCCCGCGGCGAGCACGGCGACCACGCCGCCGATGAGCGCGACCACGCGCCCGGCTCCCCAGGGTCGGTGGGTCGGCTGCGTCCCGGGCGGGACCGGGCCGGCGGCGGACGGCGCCCCGTGCGGCGGTGGCGGGGCCGACCCCACCACGAGCTGCCCGGAGCCGGGCTCGTCCCCACCCATGTCGAGGCGGAACGGGGGGTACTCGTCGGTGAGCAGCCCGGCGTAGGCGGCAACCCGCAGCACCCACCGGTTCAGGCCGAGCACCAGGTCGAACAGCGGGCGCGGGTAGCTGCCGGTGAACAGCAGGATGACGGCCGCGATCAGCACCAGCAGGCCGATCAGGCCGCCACCCGAGGCCCAGGCCTGGTTCGTGGACCACACCCGTTCCGCGGTGTAGACCCCACCGACGAAGATCCCGACCACGATGTAGTGCGGGATCGCGAGCAGCCACCACTTCACCAGGACCAGCCCGCGGGACAGGTGCGCCGGGTAGCTGATCTCCAGGTGGGCGGGGTAGTCGGGCACCTCTTCCAAGGTGAACGGCGGGTACTGGTCGGTGCCCAGCGCGCCGTAGGTGTAGTAGCCGACCCGCCACGACCACCGCAGCACCCCGACGTTGAAGTCGAAGATGCTCCGCGGGTAGCGGCCGGTGAACAGGATCGCGAAGAACGCAACGACGCTGAGCGCCACGAAGCACAGCCACAGGAACGCGAGCACCACGTAGTGCGGCAGGGCCAGCAGCCACTTGACCAGCCACAGCCATCGGTTCAGGGCCGGATCGAGCGACGCGGTCACGCGAAGGGGATAGGGACTGCTCATGGGTCGACCTCCAGACCTTCAGGCCTACGTTCGCTCGCGGCCGGTGTCGGCTGCAGATGCAATCGTCATCGGGTCCCGGGACCATCGGCCCCGGAACCATCGGGATGACTCGGACATACCGGGCGGGACGCCCTGACGAGTCGAGGGGCTCGGGACCTTTGACCCTGCCGGAGCCCTCCGTGCGATGGCTCGATGGAGGAGCCGGACCGGGGGCGGGGCGCTGGTCGTATCACGCATCGGTCGGAGTCTCCGTCCCCGGACCGGTGGCGACGGGGGACCACCCGGACACAGGAGGCGAGACGCACCATGAGCGCGACCAAGACCTGGAACGTCGAGATCTTCATCGGCGAACGCGACCAGAAGACCCACGCCGAGGCGCGCCTGATGCCCGCCGGTGAGGTGACGGTGACCGGGTCCGGTGAGGCACGGTTGAACCCCACTGACCGCGACGTCCCCGAGATCGGGGACGAGCTGGCGGTGGCGCGGGCGCTGTCCGACCTGGCGCACAGGTTGCTGGGCGCCGCCGCGGAGGACATCGAGAGCCTGACGCACGAGCCGATTCACCTCACCCGCTGAAAGACCGCTGGAACCCGCTGGCGACCCGTCCCCGGATCGCCAGCGGGAGGTCAGCGCTGGTCGGCCGCGTGCTCGACGACCGCGTCGGGCCCCGGGAAGACCAGCGCCTCGTGCTCGGTGTCGGACCACCGCACCAGGAACGGGGGTTCCCCGTTCGCGCCGTGCACCTCGAGGATCTCGGCATACCTGTCCCGCTCGCCGACATGGTGGTTGTGCACCACCAGACGGTCCCCTGCGACTGCATGCATGGCGTACGCCTCCCTCTCGGTCCGGTTCCCGGGCGAGCCCAACCCGATGGCACCAGCGTTGTTGATCGGTGCGGGCGCACGTAGGGCCGAAGGTCCCGCGGTCCCGCGCACGCAGGGACCATCGGCACTTCGCCGGCGATGGCCCGGTCGACGATCCTGGCACCATGGAGCAGCACGTGACCGCACGGTCGATGCGCGCCTGGGCGGTGACGACGGACGACCCCCGGCTGCTGGTGGCCGTGGACCGTCCGGTGCCGGACCCGGGCCCCGACGAGGTGCTCGTCAAGGTCGCGGTGTGCGGTGTCTGCCGCACCGACCTGCACCTGGCCGAGGGCGACCTGCCGGCGAGGCGGCCGGGAACGGTGCCCGGTCACGAGGTGGTCGGCGAGGTGGTGGCCGCCGGGGCGGGGGTGCGCAGGTTCCGGGTCGGTGACCGGGTGGGGGTCGCGTGGCTGCGGCGCGCCTGCGGACAGTGCCGGTGGTGCCGCACCGGCGCGGAGAACCTCTGCCTCGCCTCCGAGTACACCGGTTGGGACGCGGACGGCGGGTTCGCGGAGTACGTCGTCGTGCCGGCCGGCTTTGCCTACCGGGCCCCCGAGGGCTTCACGGACCTGCAGGCGGCGCCGCTGCTGTGCGCCGGGATCATCGGCTACCGGGCGCTACGTCGGGCGCGGGTCCCCGCAGGAGGCCGGCTCGGCATCTACGGCTTCGGGGCCAGCGCGCACATCACGGCGCAGATCGCGCTGGCGCAGGGGGTCGAGCTGCACGTGCTGACCCGCGGTGAGGGGGCCCGGGCGCTCGCGCTCGAGCTGGGTGCCGCCTCGGCCGCCGGGCCGCGCGACCGGCCTCCGGTCCCGCTGGACTCCGCGATCGTGTTCGCGCCCGCCGGCGAGCTGGTGCCCGACGCGCTGGAGGCCCTCGACCAGAACGGCACGCTGGCCCTGGCCGGTATCCACCTCACCGACATCCCGTCGCTGGACTACCAGCGGCACCTCTTCCGCGAGCGCACCTTGACCAGCGTCACGGCGAACACCCGGGCGGACGGCGAGGAGCTGCTGCGGCTCGCGGCCGCGCTGCGGATCCGGGCCCGGGTCACGTCGTACCCGTTCGCGGAGGCGGACCGGGCCCTGGAGGACCTGCGGGCAGGGCGGGTCACCGGTGCCGCGGCGCTGGTGCTGCCATGACCGAGACCTCATCTCGCCCGCTCCGGACGCGGGGGCTCAGCAGCGAGGAAGCGGCCCGGCGCCTCGCGCAGCACGGGAGCAACGACCTGCCGGGGCGCGCCTCCCGTGGTGTGCCGGCGCGGGTCGGGGGCCAGCTCCGGGACCCGATGATCCTGCTGCTGCTGGCCGCAGCCACGGTGACGATCGCGGTCGGTGACGTCACGGACACCGTGGTGATCGCGCTCGTCGTGGTGCTCAACTCCGCGATCGGCGTCGTCCAGGAGGTGCGCGCCGACCGGGCCATCGCCGAGCTGGGCAGGCTCGCGGCGCCGGTCGCGCGCGTGGTTCGCGACGGGGAGCTGGTGCAGCTCCCCGGCCCGGACCTGGTGCCGGACGACGTGGTGCTGGTGGACGCCGGGGACGTCGTCCCCGCGGACGCCGTGGTCGAGGAGGCGCACGCCCTGCAGGTCGACGAGTCGGCGATGACCGGGGAGTCGCAGCCGGTGGACCGGACGACCGGGGAGCAGCTCTCGTCGGGGACCGTGGTGACCCGCGGCCGCGCGGTGCTCACCGTCCTCCGCACCGGCGCCGAGAGCGGCCTCGGACAGATCGCCGAGCTGATCGCCTCGGCCGGCCTGGTCGCGACGCCGCTCCAGCAGCGGCTGCGCCGGCTGTCTCGCGAGCTGGTGGTGCTGGTGGTCGTCGCGTGCGCTGTGGTCTTCGCGCTCGGCCTCGCCCGGGGCCGGGGGACCACCGAGATGCTGGTCGCCGCGGTGAGCCTCGCGGTGGCGGCGGTCCCCGAGTCGCTGCCCGCGGTGGTCTCGGTCTCGCTGGCGCTCGGCGCCCACCGGATGGCCCGCCGCTCGGCGCTCGTCCGGCGGCTGCCCGCGGTGGAGACGCTCGGCTCCGTGACGGTGCTCGCCTCCGACAAGACCGGCACGCTCACCGAGGGCCGGATGGTGGCGACCGCGGCCTGGACACCCCCGGACCGCGCGTACGGCGTCAGCGGGCTCGGCTACGCTCCCGCGGGCGAGATCGTCCCCGCCGCACCGGCGGCGGCCCCGGACCGGGAGCTGTCGCGGTTGCTGCGGGACGCCGCGCTGTGCAACGACGCCCGGCTGGTCGCTCCCGAGGACGGCGAGGATGACGCCTGGACGGCGTCGGGTGACCCGCTGGAGGCGGCGTTGCTCGTCCTCGCCCGCAAGGGAGGGGTGGACCCGGACGAGACGCGGGCCAGCTGGCCGCGGGTCGGCGAGTCGCCGTTCGAGGCCGAGCGCGGCTGGATGACCACCAGCCACCGCGGCCCCGACGGTGCCCGGCTCACCGTCGTCAAGGGTGCCCCGGAGGCCGTCCTCGAGATGACCCCGGAGGCGTACGACGGCCAGCGCGAAGTCGCCCGGGGGGCCACCCGGCGGCTGGCCGAGCAGGGCTGCCGGGTCCTGGCCCTGGCGGACGGCGAGGCGCCCGACCTGGACACCCGGGGGCTGCGCCTGGCCGGCCTGGTCGGCGTGACGGACCCGCCCCGGGCGGCGTCGCGGACCGTGGTGGACGACTGCCGGGCCGCGGGGATCCGGGTGGTGCTCGTCACCGGGGACCATCCCGTCACCGCCAGGGTGATCGCCACGGACGTGGGCATCTACGAGCCGGGCTCGGCCGTGCTGACCGGGGAGGACGTCGCCGCAGGGCGGCACGGGGACGACCTGGATCGGGTGGGCGTGTACGCCCGGATCCGCCCCGAGCAGAAGGTGCGCATCGTCCAGGACCTGCAGGCACAGGGTCACGTGGTCGCGATGACCGGCGACGGCGTGAACGACGCGCCGGCACTGCGCACTGCGGACATCGGCGTCGCGATGGGCAAGGGTGGCACCGAGGTGGCGCGCCAGGCCGCGGACCTGGTGCTTGCCGACGACGACCTGCACACGATCGTGGTGGCCGTCGAGGAGGGGCGCCGGGTCTTCGCGAACATCCGGAACTTCCTGCGCTACGCCGTGTCCGGGGGCCTGGCCGAGATCATCGTGATGCTCACCGGACCGTTCCTGGGCGTCGCGCTCCCGCTGCTTCCCGCACAGATCCTCTGGGTGAACATGCTCACCCACGGCCTGCCGGGCGTCGCCTTCGGCGCCGAGCCGGTGTCGCCGGACGTGATGAGGACACCCTCGACGTCGCCGCGCGCCTCGGTGCTGGGCGGCGGCCTGGGTCGGCAGATCGCGCTGGTCGGGACGCTGATCGCGGCCGTGTCGGTGGCCGCCGGCTTCTGGGCGGAGTGGCGCGGTGTGCACGTGCAGACGGCGATCTTCCTGACGATCGGCATGGCGCAGCTCGGCGTCGCGCTGGCGCTACGGGTGCGGGTTCCGCGCACCTGGCGGCAGCGCGGGCTGGAGCTCTCGGTGCTGGCGGCGGCCCTGCTGCAGCTGATCGCGGTGCAGCTACCCGTGCTCCAGGAGCTGCTCGGCACCCAGTCGGTGTCGGCCCCGGAGCTCGGCCAGCTGCTGGTGCTCGCCGCGGTGCCCGGCACACTCGTCCGGCTGTTCGCGCGTCGGGGCGGTCGCCGCTGAGCCCCTCTCCCGGGGGACCTTCGCCTCTGGGGGGCCGGCGGCCCCCGGCGGTGTGATGGCTGTGTCAGGGAGGTGCCATGTCGGACGAGCTGCCCCCTCAGTTGCCCGTACTCCGGTTCCTCGGGGCCGCCGGCACGGTCACCGGGAGCAAGTTCCTGATCCAGACAGCGGGCGCGCGGCTGTTCGTGGACTGTGGCCTGTTCCAGGGTGACCGGGAGTGGCGCCGCCGCAACTGGGCCGACCTGCCGGTGGACCCGGCGAGCATCGACGGCGTGGTGCTCACCCACGCGCACCTCGACCACTCCGGCTACCTGCCGCTGCTGACCCGGCAGGGATTCGCGGGCCCGGTGCTCTGCACCCCGGCGACCGCTCGGCTCGCCGCGGTCGTGCTGCGCGACGCGGCGCACCTGCAGGAGGAGGACGCGAGGTACGCCAACGAGGCGGGGTTCTCCAAGCACAGCCCGGCGCTGCCGCTGTTCGACACCTCGGACGCGGAGAAGGCGATCTCGCTGTTCCGACCGCTCGCTCACGACACCCCCGGGACCCTGCCCGGCGGGGTCGGCGTCCGGCTCCGGCGTGCCGGGCACATCCTCGGCTCGGCCTTCGTCGAGCTCGACCTGGACGGCGTGCGTGCCACGTTCTCCGGCGACCTGGGCCGCGACGCTCACCCGTTGCTGCTGCCCCCGGCGACACCCGCGCCCGCCGACGTGGTGGTCGTCGAGTCGACGTACGGGGACCGCGAGCACGAGGCGGACGGTGACGCGCCGCTCGCGGACGTGATCCGGCGAACCGCGCACCGGGGCGGGGTGTGCCTGCTCCCCGCGTTCGCGGTGGACCGTACCCCGGTGCTCCTGATGGCGCTGGCCCGGCTGAAGCAGGCCGCCGCGATCCCGGACCTCCCGGTGTACGTCGACAGCCCGATGGCCCTGCGTGCGCTCGAGATCTACCGCCGGGCAGTCATCGACCACGACCCGCAGGTGCGACCCGAGATCGGGACCGACGGGCATCTGTTCGAGCCATCCGGCCTGCACCTGATGCCCACCCGCGAGGAGTCGGAACGGCTGAACCGTCCCGCGGGCCCGTGCATCGTCATCTCGGCCTCCGGGATGGCCACCGGTGGGCGGGTGCTGCATCACCTCGCGGGCCAGCTGCCGAGCTCCCGCAACTCCGTGGTGCTCACCGGCTTCCAGGTTCCGGGCACCCGGGGTCGCTCGCTGGCCGACGGCGCGCGGCAGCTGAAGATCCACGGCCGTTACGTGCCGGTGCGCGCCGAGGTGCGCTCGATCCGGACCTTCTCCGCGCACGCGGACGCCTCGCAGCTGCTGGGCTGGCTCGCGTCGATGCCGGCCCCGGACACGGCGTACGTGGTGCACGGCGAGCCGCGCGCGTCGAGGGCGCTCGCGGCCCGCCTGGACGCGGAGCTCGGCTGGAACGCGGTCGTACCGGAGTACCTGGAGAAGGTCCGTCTGCACAGAAGGAACACGCCATGAGCGAGAACTCCCGACAAGCACCTGACGCGGTCGTCGTCGGCGTCGACGGCACGGAGGACGCCGATCGCGCGATCCGCTACGCGGTCGGCGAGGCGGCACGCGCGGGGTGCGGCCTCCGGTTGGTGCACGTCGTGCACGAGTCGGTGCCGCTGGCGCCGATGCTGCCGATGTTCGGTGCGGACACGCTGCGGGCCGTCGGCACCCAGATCCTCGCCGACGCGGGGGACCGGGTCCGCGAGCTCGCCGGGCCCGACGTGGGCGTGGAGGAGATCCTGGCGCACGGGCCGCGCGCCGGCGCGCTGCTCGCGCACGCCGACGCTGCGGCCCTGATCGTGCTCGGCACCAGGTCGTCGGCCATGCAGCGCTTCCGGACCGGGTCCACCACCAACGCGGTCGCGGCGCACGCCCGGTGCCCCGTCGTGGCGGTCCCGGAGGAGTGGCTGACCGCCAAGGAGCACCGCCGGGTGGTGGCCGGGGTGGACGGTTCGGCCGCGTCCGCGGACGTGATCCGGGCCGGCTTCGCCGCCGCCGAGGCCCGGCGCGCCGCCCTGGTGGTGATGCATGCCTGGCGGCCCGCCGGACTGTACGACGCCGCCATCGGGGCCCGGGTCGCGGCCGAGGCGTGGCAGCGGCAGAGCGAACCGGCGGTGTGGGCCCTGGTGGCGGGCTGGCGCGCCGACCATCCCGACGTGGAGGTCCAGGTCGACCTGCGCTACCAGAGCGTCTCGGCGGCGCTCGCCGAGTCCGCCCGGCACGCTGACCTGCTGGTGCTCGGCCGCCGGGGGGAGGGTGCGCCGTTCGGGCTCTCGCTTGGCTCGAAGGCTCGCACCCTTCTGCGGGCGGGCGTCTGCCCGGTGGAGATCGTCCCGGCGCCCCGGCACGAGGACGTGGAGATCCCCCGGCAGGCGGCGGTCCGGGAGCCCACGGAGGTGCCGACACCGTCCGCGTCCCGGAGGTGAGCCAGATGGTCGTGTTCGATGACCGCCGCGACGCCGGCCGGCAGCTGGCCCGGCGGCTGCAGGACCTGGGTGGCCAGGACGTGGTGGTGCTCGGCCTGCCGCGGGGCGGCGTACCGGTCGCGTTCGAGGTGGCCGAGTCGCTGGGCGCGCCGCTCGACGTCATCGTGGTGCGCAAGCTCGGGGTTCCGTTCCACCCGGAGCTCGCGATGGGCGCGATCGGTGAGGACGGCGCCCGGTTCCTGGACCCGGAGGTGGTGACGCACCTCGGGATCACCGACGAGCAGATCCGCACCGTCGAGCAGAACGAGCAGGCGGAGCTGCGCCGGCGGGTGACCCGGCTCCGCACCGGCAGGCCCCGCGTCGACGTGCGGGACCGGACCGTGGTCGTCGTCGACGACGGCATCGCGACCGGGTCGACCGCCCGGGTGGCGTGCGCGGTCGCCCGGCACCACGGCGCGGCCCGAGTGATCCTGGCCGTCCCGGTGGCGCCGCCGGAGACGCTCGAGCGCATGGTCGAAGCGGACGAGGTGGTCTGCCTGGACATCCCCCCGCGGTTCCTGGCCGTCGGCGCGTCCTACCGCGACTTCGCCCCCACCAGCGACGAGCAGGTGTCCCGGCTGCTCGAGGAGAGCGCGGGCCGGCGGCACGCGCTGGACGCCGAGGTGGAGGTGCAGGCAGGACCGGTGACGCTGCCCGGCCACCTGCGCCTCCCGGCGGGTGCGCCCGGGGTCGTGGTGTTCGCGCACGGGAGCGGCAGCAGCCGGCACAGCCCCCGCAACGTGTACGTCGCCGACGTGCTGCACCGAGCGGGCCTCGGCACGTTGTTGCTGGACCTGCTCACCGCGGACGAGTCCGCCGACCGGAGGAACGTCTTCGACATCGAGCTGCTCGCCGCGCGGCTGGTCGCGGCGACGCGCTGGCTCGCCGACCGGGCGGACACCGCGTCGTGCCGGGTCGGCTACTTCGGGGCGAGCACGGGCGCCGCGGCCTCGCTGTGGGCCGCCGGCACGGAGGGATCGGCGGTGGCGGCCGTGGTGTCCCGCGGCGGTCGCCCTGATCTCGCCGGCCCTCGCCTGGCGCTGGTGCGTGCGCCGACGTTGCTGATCGTCGGCGGTGCCGACCGGCAGGTGCTGACCCTCAACCGCGGGGCGCAGTCGTTGCTCCGCTGTACGAACCGGCTGGAGATCGTGCCGCACGCCACGCACCTGTTCGAGGAGCCCGGCGCCCTGGCGGAGGTGGCCGACCTCGCTGCCGGCTGGTTCGCGAGGCACCTGGGCACCGCCGCTGCCGACCGAGCCACGGAGGTACGGCGGTGAGGCCGCGGCGCCGGCTCGGCGCGCACGACGTCATCGACGCCGTGCGGAGCCTGGCCGAGCCGCTGGTGACCGTCCGCGACCTCGACGGCCTGGTGGCCGGCGTGGCCGACGCACGGTTCGTCTGCATCGGCGAGGCCTCGCACGGCACCCATGAGTTCTACCACTGGCGCGCGGAGCTCAGCAGGCTGCTGGTCGAGCGCCACGGCTTCACCTGGATCGGTGTCGAGGGCGACTGGCCCGACTGCTGGCGGCTGAACCGGTGGGTGCGGGGCCTGGAGCACCAGGACGTCGACGCACGCGCGGTACTGACGGGCTTCGAGCGCTGGCCCACGTGGATGTGGGCGAACGAGGACGTCGCGGACTTCCTCTCGTGGCTGCGCGACTGGAACCTCGCCAAGCCGCCCGACGAACGCGTCGGCTTCTACGGCCTGGACATCTACTCGCTGTGGGACTCGCTGCGCCGGACCATCGACTGGCTCACCGCGCACGCCCCGGACGCGCTGCCGGCGGCGATGCGCGCGTGGCAGTGTTTCCTGCCCTACCGGGAGGACCCGCACAGCTACGCGTGGAGCACCAGGCTGGTCCCGGACTCGTGCGAGGCGGACGTGGTCGGGATGCTGGTGGAGGTGCGGCGCCGCACGCGCCGGCTCGCCGACGACGAGGAGGCCGCGTTCGACGCCGCGCAGAACGCGGAGGTCGCGGCCGGGGCCGAGCGGTACTACCGAGCGATGGTTGCCGGGGACCGGCGCTCCTGGAACGTCCGCGACCACCACATGGCCGACACCATCGACCGGCTGGCCGCCCGCGCGGGGCCGTCCGCCAAGGGTCTGGTCTGGGAGCACAACACCCATGTCGGGGACGCGCGGGCCACGGACATGTGCCGCGAGGGCCTGGTGAACGTCGGCCAGCTGGTCCGCGAGCGCCACCACGACGACGGTGTGGCACTCGTGGGGTTCGCCGGACACCGGGGGACCGTGCTGGCCGCCAGCGCCTGGGGGCGCCCCGAACGCGTACTGCCGGTGCCGCTCGCGGCCCCGTACAGCCACGAGGACTTCCTGCACCGGGCGCTCGGCCGGCCGGCGGTGCTGGTGTTCGGTCCGGACCGGTCCAGCCCCTGGCTGTCGCCGTGGTGGGGCCACCGGGCCATCGGCGTGGTCTACGACCCTGCGCGCGAGGGCGGCAGCTATGTGCCCACCCGGATGGGGGAGCGGTACGACGCGCTGGTCTGGCTCGAGGAGACCACCGCGCTGCGGCCGCTGCACCACGAGGCCCGACCGCGCGAGCCGGAGCTCGAGACCGAGCCGACCGGATTCTGAGGACGAGACGAGAGGAGACGGCGATGCACGAGACCGAGGTCTGGGACGCGGCCCGCGGGGAGCTCGACGGGCTTCCGGACGGGCGGGGTCTCAACATCGCCCACGAGGCCGTCGACCGGCACGTCGAGCACGGTGTGGGCGACCGGACGGCGTTGCGGCTGATCGGCGCCGACGAGACGGTCCTCGACGTCAGCTACGCAGAGCTGTTCGCGCAGACCAACAGGTTCGCCAACCTGCTCGACGAGCTCGGCGTGCAGCCTGGGGAGGCGGTGTTCACGCTGCTCGGGCGCGGCCTCGAGACCTTCGTGACCGCGCTGGGCACGCTCAAGCACCGCAGCGTGTTCTGTCCGCTGTTCGCGGCCTTCGGACCGGAGCCGGTACGGGAGCGGCTGCGCCTCGGCAGCGGACGGGTGCTGGTCACCACGGCGGAGCTCTACCGGCGCCGGATCGCGGCGACGCGCGACCAGCTGCCGGATCTCGAGCACGTACTGCTGGTGGACTCCGACGACGTCCCGGGCACCCGCTCGTACGCCGCCCTCCTCGCGCGGTCCGCGGACACCTACGAGATCGGCCCGACCGACCCCGAGGCGCAGGCACTGCTGCACTTCACCAGCGGCACGACCGGCAAGCCCAAGGGTGCGATGCACGTCCACGAGGCGGTGGTCGCGCACCACGCCACCGGCAGGTACGCCCTGGGCCTGCGGGAGGGCGACGTGTTCTGGTGCACCGCCGACCCGGGATGGGTCACCGGCACGTCGTACGGCATCATCGCCCCGCTCACCCACGGGGTGCTCGTGATCTGCGACGTCGGGGAGTTCGATGCCCGGCGCTGGTACCGGATCCTCCAGCAGCAGCAGGTCTCCGTCTGGTACACCGCACCTACGGCGCTACGGATGCTGATGCGGGTGGGCAGCGACCTGACCCGGGAGTTCGACCTGTCCGCGCTGCGGCACGTCGCCAGCGTCGGGGAGCCGCTGAACCCCGAGGCCGTGACCTGGGCGCAGGACGCGTTCGGCTGCCCGGTCCTGGACAACTGGTGGCAGACCGAGACCGGCGCGATCATGATCAGCAACCACCCGGAGATGGAGGTGCGGCCCGGGTCGATGGGCCGCCCGGTGCCCGGCGTGGTGGCCACGGTCCTCGAACGCGGGGACGACGGTCGGGCCCGGGTCGTCGACGGCTGTGTCCGCGAGGTGACCACGCCCGGCGCGACCGGCGAGCTCGCGCTGCGACCCGGGTGGCCCTCGATGTTCCGGGGCTACCTGCACGAGGAGGACCGCTACCGGGACTGCTTCGCCGGTGGCTGGTACCTCTCGGGCGACCTCGCCGCCAGGGACCCGGACGGCTACTTCTGGTTCGTCGGACGGGCCGACGACGTGATCAAGTCCGCCGGTCACCTGATCGGCCCGTTCGAGGTCGAGAGCGCACTGATGGAGCACCCGGCGGTGGCGGAGGCAGGGGTGATCGGCAAGCCGGACCCGGTGGCGGGCGAGATAGTGAAGGCGTTCGTCACGCTGCGGGCCGGCTACGAGCCCAGCGACGACCTCCGGCTCGAGCTGGTGGCGTTCGGGCGCCGCCGGCTGGGGTCGGTCGCGCCGCGAGAGGTCGCCTTCGACCAGCACCTGCCGCACACCCGCAGCGGCAAGGTGATGCGGCGGCTGCTCAAGGCCCGCGAGCTCGGCCTCCCCGAAGGGGACCTGTCCACGTTGGAGCGTGTGTGATGACCAAGGCGAAGACCCAGGTGAAGCACGAGGTGGACCTGCTGCGGGACATGCTGACCGTCCGGCTGTTCGAGGAGCGGTGCATCCAGCTCTACACCGGCTCGAAGATCCGCGGATTCCTGCACGTCGGAGTCGGCGAGGAGGCGGTGGCCGTCGGCGTGACCCGGGCGCTCGACGCGACCGACGCCGTGGTGTCGACGTACCGCGAGCACGGGCACGCCCTGGTCCGCGGGATGCCCATGGACGCGCTGATGGCGGAGATGTTCGGCAAGGCCACCGGGTGCTGCCTCGGTCGCGGGGGCTCGATGCACCTGTTCGACGTGAAGCGCCGCTTCTACGGCGGCAACGCCATCGTCGCGGGCGGGCTGCCGGTGGCGGTCGGGCTGGCGCTCGCGGACAAGATGCGTGGCCGGACGTCGGTGACCGCCTGCTTCTTCGGGGACGGGGCGGTGGCCGAGGGGGAGTTCCACGAGTGCATGAACCTGGCCGCCCTCTGGCGGCTCCCGGTGCTGTTCTGCTGCGAGAACAACCTGTACGCCATGGGCACCGCGCTCGCGCGTGCCCAGGCCGGCACGGACCTGGCGCTGCGCGCCGCCTCGTACGGCATGTCGGCCTGGCCCGTGGACGGGATGGACGTGCTGGCCGTGGAGGAGGCCACCCGGCGGGCGGTGGACCGGATCCGCGCCGGCGCGGGGCCGTGCTTCCTGGAGCTGAGGACCTACCGGTTCCGGGCGCACTCCTCGTACGACCCGGAGCGCTACCGCGACAAGGCGGAGGTGGCCCGCTGGCGGGAGCGGGACCCGATCGAGCTGCTGGCCGCGCGACTGGCCGCGGAGGGCGAGCTGAGCACCGGCGACCGCACGGCGTTCGAGGCCGAGATCAGCGCCGCCATCGACCGTGCGGTCGAGGCCGCCGAAGCTGCGCCGGTCGAGCCGGTCGAGGACCTGACCCGCTATGTGCTGGCCGAGACGGAGGTGTGACGTGACCGTCCAGCTGGTCGAGACGACCTACCGGGAGGCGATGCGCGAGGCGCTCCGGGAGCTGCTCCGCGACGACGACCGGGTGTTCCTGATGGGGGAGGACGTGGGCATGTACGGCGGCTGCTTCGCGGTCAGCCTGGGGCTGCTCGAGGAGTTCGGGCCGGAGCGCGTCCGCGACACCCCGCTGTCGGAGTCGGGCTTCGTGGGCGCCGGGATCGGCGCCGCCATCGCGGGGATGCGCCCCATCGTCGAGGTCATGACCGTGAACTTCAGCCTGCTCGCGCTGGACCAGATCCTCAACAATGCGGCGACGCTGTCGCACATGTCGGGAGGGCAGGTGCACGTGCCGCTGGTGATCCGGATGACCACCGGGGCCGGCCGCCAGCTCGCCGCGCAGCACTCGCACAGCCTCGAGGGGTGGTTCGCGCACATCCCGGGCATCAAGGTGGTCGCGCCCGCCACCCTCGAGGACGCCCGGGGCATGCTGTGGACGGCCGTGCAGGACCCGAACCCGGTGCTCGTGTTCGAGCACGGCTCCCTGTACACGATGAGCGGCTCGCTGGCCGAGGATGCCGGACACGTCGACATCGACCGTGCCGCGGTGCGTCGCCCAGGAACCGACCTGACGATCCTCACCTACGGTGGCTCGTTGGGGAAGGCGCTCGCGGCCGCCGAGGAGCTGGACGGGTCGGGTGTGCATGCCGAGGTGGTGGACCTGCGGTCGCTGCGCCCGCTGGACGACACCACGATCATGGACTCGGTCCGGCGCACGCACCGCGCAGTGGTGGTCGACGAGGGCTGGCGCTCGGGCAGCCTCTCCGCGGAGATCAGTGCCCGGCTGACCGAGCAGTGCTTCTACGACCTGGACGCGCCGGTGGAGCGGGTCTGCTCGGCGGAGGTGCCGATGCCGTACGCCCGGCACCTGGAGGAGGCGGCGCTGCCCCAGGTGCCGGGGATCGTGGCGGCCGCGCTGCGGGCGGTGGGCTGAATGGCCGAGCTGACGATGCCCTCGCTCGGCGCCGACATGGAGTCCGGGACGCTGCTGGAGTGGCTGGTCCATCCCGGGGACACCGTCCACCGCGGCGACCCCGTCGCCGTGGTCGACACCGACAAGGCGGCGATCGAGATCGAGTCCTTCGACGAGGGGACGGTCGCGACGTTCCTGGTGGAACCGGGCACGCGGGTGGCGGTGGGCACCCCGATCGCGACGATCACCGCCGACGGCGGTGCGCCCCGGACGCCGGCCGCACCGCCACCGGCCGGGCCGCCACCGGCCGGGCCGCCACCGGCAGCCACGGCACGGGTGCCCCGCCGCCGGGCCCCGCGCCCGCCGCCCCCGCTGCGTCATCACGCGGCCGAGGTGGGTGTCGACCTGGCCACGGTGCCCGGCACCGGCCCCGCCGGCGCGGTCACCCGTGGCGACGTCGACCGGGCGGCCGCCGCCCACGGCGTTCCGGCGCCCGCTGCGCCGGCCCGGCGTGTCTCGCCGTACGCCCGCCGGCTGGCCCACGAGCTCGGCGTCGACCTCGCGGGCGTCCGCGGCAGCGGGCCCGCCGGGTCGGTGCGCGCCGAGGACGTCCGCGCGGCGGTGCCGGCTCCGGCGATGCACGAGACCGTCGGGCCCGCTGCCGCCCCGGCCGTCGCCCGGGGCCCGAGCCGGGAGACGATCGCCGCGCTGATGAGCCGGGCGAACCGGGACATCCCGCACTACTACGTCGCCACCACGGCTGACATGCAGGCGGTCACCACCTGGTTGCGGAAGGCCAACCGGGACCGGCCGGTCAGCGAGCGGATCGTCCCGGCCGCGGCCATTCTGAAGGCGGCGGCGCTCGCCGCACGCGCGCACCCGGAGCTCAACGGGTTCTGGACCGACGGGGCGTTCGTCCCGGCGGCCGACGTCCACCTCGGGGTTGCGGTGCGCGTTCGTCACGGGGCCCTGGTCGCCCCTGCGATCCACGGAGCGGCCGACCTGGACCTCGTCACCTTGATGCAGCGGTTGCGGGACCTGGTGTCCCGGGCCCGCAACGGGCGGCTCACCCGCGCGGAGGTCGCCGAACCGACCCTGACGGTGACCGATCTCGGCGACCAGGGTGTCGAGGAGGTGATGGGCGTGATCTACCCGCCGCAGGTCGCCCTGCTCGGGGTCGGCCGGATGGTGGACCGTCCCTGGGCCGTCGAGGGGATGCTCACCGTGCGACCGGTCGTGCGGCTCACTCTCTCGGGGGACCACCGGGCCACCGACGGCGCTACCGGTGCCCACTTCCTGGCGGCGATGGACCGCCTGCTGCAGAACCCGGAGGAGCTGCAATGAACATCACGGCAGACCAGGCCCGCGACATGGTGACGGGCGCGGTCCGCAAGATCGTCCCGGACGCCGACGTCGCCTCCCTGCCGCCCGACGCGGACCTGCGGCGGGCGTTCGAGCTCGACTCGCTGGACTTCCTCGGCTTCGTCGAGCTGCTCACCCAGCAGAGCGGCGTCCGGATCGACGAGGAGGACTATCCCGAGCTGCGGAGCATGACCACCTGCGTGGAGCTCCTTCGGCGCCGCTCGACCTGACCGGGGCGGATCGCGACCGGGCGTGACCTTCGCCCCTTGGACAGCCGGGCCCGGTGCGCTGGACTTGGGGTGAAGGTCCTTGGCCGGGCCGCACGCGAGGAGGTCGGTGCGCGATGACGGGTTCGAAGAAGCCGTCGACCATGGGGGCACCGTCGACGGGGTCGGATGTCGCCCCCGTCCTCGGTCGCGGCGACACCCCGTTCGGCCGGGGGTTCCCGCTCGGCCACTGGCGGGGCGTGGAGATCCGTGCGCATTGGTCCGTCCTCGTGGTCCTCGCCCTCTTTGCGTGGTTGCTCGCGTCGTCCCAGCTGCCCGCGATGCGTCCCGGGTCGAGCTCGACGGCCTACTGGTTCACGGGGATCCTGGTGGCGGTGGTCTTCCTGGCCACCCTCACCGCGCACGAGCTGGCCCACGCGCTCACCGCCCGGCACTACGGCATGCCCGTGCGACGAATCACGCTCTGGATGCTCGGCGGTCTCACCGAGCTCGGTGGGGAACCTCCGGCGCCCCGACCGGACGCGTTGATCGCGGCGGCAGGGCCCCTCACCAGCCTCGCGATCGGAGCGGTCTGCGGGGGGCTCGCGTGGCTGGTGGGTGGGGCGGGCCTCGGCGGCGCGGCGCTGACCTGGTTGGCCGAGATCAACCTGGTGCTGGGTGTGTTCAACCTGCTGCCCGGGGCACCCCTGGACGGCGGGCGGCTGGTGCGTGCCTTGCTGTGGTGGCGCTACCACGACCGGGCCCGTGCGACCGAGGGCGCGTCGGCCGCCGGCCGGGTGCTCGGGATGACACTGGTGGCGCTGGGCTTCCTCGAGCTGCTGGCCGGCGGACCGCTGGGGCTGTGGCTGGCGCTGGTCGGGTGGTTCATCCTCAACGGGGCAGCGAGTGAACGCTACGCCGTGCGGGCCGAGAAGCTGCGCGGGCTGGTCGTCCGGGACGCGATCACCCGGCCGCCCGCCGTGGCCGGCGACTGGTGGACGGTGGAGCAGTTCCTCGACCGGCTCACGGTGGAGGGCGCGTCCCAGCCGGTCTTCCCGCTCGTCGACGTGGACGGCAGGCTGACGTCCGTGATCGGGGTGTCGAGCCTGGAACGGACCCCGCCGGACCGACGGGCCACCACGCGGCTGCGTGACGTGCCCCGGCATCCGTCGACCAGCGTGGCCCCGGAGACCTCGCTGCCCGACCTGCTGCTGTCCATGCATCTGCGTGGCGGGACCGCGGTGGTCGTGGAGGACGGGCGCCCGATCGGCCTGCTGAGCCAGGGGGACCTGTCCCGCGCCGTCCAGCTTGCCGGGCTCGGCTGGCCGGGTGACAGGACGCGGGCATGAGGTGACCACCGGCGTCGGTCGGGGCGTCCGGGGAGGGGTCCAGACTGGTGCCATGGGCGGGGTTGGACTCATCCTCGGCGCGGGCGGCGTGGTCGGTCAGGCGTACCACGCGGGCGTGCTCGCCGCCCTCGAGCACGACTGCGGCTGGGACGCCCGCGCGGCCGATGTCATCGTGGGCACGTCGGCGGGCGCGATCACCGGCACCCTGCTGCGCCGAGGGGTTCCCGCGAGCGAGCTGGCGGCGTGGACGGTACGGGCACCCCTGTCGCCGGAAGGGCAGGTGCTGCACCGCCTGCTGGGCACCGAGATCCCCGAGTTCGAGCCGTTCCGTGCCGCGCGGGCGCTGCTCCGCCCCCCGAGGCTGCCGGGGAGGGAGATGCTGAGTCGAGCGGTGATCCGGCCCTGGCACTTCCGCCCGCTGGCCGCCGCGCTCGCCCTGGTCGCACCGGGGCGTCTCGATGTCGTCGAGGTGCTCGCGGCGCTCGGTGAGGTGGAGGGCCGGGCCTGGCCGCAGCGGGACCTGTGGATCTGCGCCGTCCGACGCCGGGACGGCCGGCGGGTGGTCTTCGGACGCCCGGGAAGTCCGCAGGCACCACTTCAGCTGGCGGTCGCCGCATCGTGCGCGGTCCCCGGCTACTTCGCCCCGGTGCGGATCGGCGAGCACACGTACGTGGACGGGGGCGCGCACTCACCCACGAACGCCGCCGTCCTGCGAGAGCGGTCGCTGGACCTGGTCGTCGTGGTCTCGCCGATGTCGGGGCCGACCTCCTTGCCCACGGACCTGTACGGAGCCTCGCGGTGGCACGCGACGCGGGTGGCCCGGCGGGAGGTCAGCGCGCTGCGTGCCGGCGGGGCCACGGTGCTCGTGTTCCGACCCGGGCCGGGCGAGCAGGCGGCGATGGGAAACGACTTCATGGCCCGCGACCGCGTGGACGAGATCGTCCAGGAGTCGTTCCTCGCCGCCGGGGCCTACGCCGCCCGCCCGGAGGTCAGGGAAGCCCTGTCCTCCGCGGGCTGAGGGCCGAGGGGAGCCCTGGGGCTAGTCCTTCCTGGCCAGCTCCGCCCACACCAGCTTCCCCTCCCCGGGCACGATCTCCAAGCCCCAGGCCGCCGCCAGGGCGGCCACCATCAGCAGGCCCCGCCCGTGCTCCTCCGTCCAGCTGCTCGGCTGCGGCTCCGGGGTGCCGGCTCCGCTGTCCATCACGTCGATCCGCAACGTTGACGGGCTCAGGGACATCCGGATCCGGCAGGGCGAGTCCGCATGGGTGATCGCGTTCGTGGCGAGCTCGCTCGCCACCAGCAGCGCGTCGTCCAGGAGCGGCTCGAGGCCCCACCGGGCCACCTGCTCGCGGACGAACTCGCGGACCGTGCGCACGCTGGTCAGTTCCTGGGGAAGGTCGAGGGTGGCCTCGTCCTCGCGGCGCTGCCCGACAGACTTCAGGAGGTCGACCAGGTAGTCGAGGTCGGCGTCCTTGAGGACGTAGCCCTCGACCTGGTCGGCAACCCAGGTGTCCTCCGTCGCGTCGGCGCCGGAGAACACCACCACCTTCGAGGCGGGCGACTCGTTGCGGATCCGGCTGAGGACCTCGCGGCCCGCGAGGTCGGGCAGGCCGAGGTCCAGGACCACGACATCCGGGTGCAGCTCCCCGGCCAGCCGGGCGGCCTCGCCGCCGTCGCCGGCCTCGCCGACCACCTCGAAGCCGCCCCGGAACCTCAGGGCGGTGCGCACCAGGCGGCGCACTTCCACGACGTCGTCGACCAGCAGGACGCGTATTCCCACCCGCGCAGCGTAGGCCCCCGGCCGCGGCACGCGCACCCGAGCCGATCCGCTACGCGGGGCGCGGCTCCCGGGGAGGCGCGCTGGGCAGGGTGAGCACGAACGCTCCGGACAGCGTGCCGGGGGCTTCCGCCTCGTAGGAGGCGTCGCCGCCGTGCGCGCGGGCGATCTCGCGGACGATGAACAGGCCCAGGCCCGTGCCGCCCTTGCTCCTGCCCGTCGCGAACCGTTCGAAGAGCCGGTCCTGCATCGTCTCGGCGACGCCGGAGCCTTGGTCGCTGACCCGGATGGCCACCGTGCCGCCGTCCTCGGCGGCGGTGACCCGGACCGGTGGCTTGCCGTGGGTGAGTGCGTTGCCGAGCAGGTTGTCCAACGCCTGGGCTATCCGGTCGCGGTCGGCGGTCACCGCGAGCCCGGCGGGCACGTCGGTGAGCACCTGGGCGGCGGGTTGGGACCGGCTCACGGTCGCGACGGCGTCCGCTACGAGGTCGCTGACCAGGACCGTCGCCGTGGACATCTCGAGAGCGCTGGCCTGCAGGCGCGAGGCCGTCAGCAGGTCCGAGATCAGTCGGCGGAGGCGACCGGAACTGGTGGTCATGCCGTCGAGGAACTCGTTCCGCTCCTCGTCGGTGAGCTCGGCCCAGTGCCTGGCGAGCGTCTCGGCGGAACCGGCGAGGACGCCGATGGGGGTGCGGAGCTCGTGCGCGGTCATGGCCAGGAACTGGGACTGGTCATGGGCGGACTGCTGGAGGCGCCGGTTGAGCGACTCGAGCTCGGAGTTTGCCGCCGCGAGCTCCCGCACGGCCCGCTCGCGCTCCTGCTCGAGCCGGCGCCGGTCGCTCGTGTCCCGGGTGACCTTCGCGAAGCCGATGTGCTCTCCGGCGCTGTTGTGGACGGCCGTGATGAGCACGTTCGCCCAGAACCGGGTGCCGTCCTTGCGGACCCGCCACCCCTCTTCCTCGTAGTGGCCGTCGCGCAGCGCCAGCTCGAGCTCGTGCTCGGGGTGCCTGCGGGCCTGGACCTCGGGCGGGTAGAAGAGACGGAAGTGCTGGCCGATGGCATCCTCGGCGGTGTAGCCCTCGCTGCGCTGGGCGCCGGCGTTCCAGCTGACGATGTGCCCGGTGGGGTCCAGCATGAAGATCGCGTAGTCCTCCACGGCCTCGACCAGCAGCCGGAACCGTTCCTCGCTCTGCCGGAGCTCCTCGGTGGCCGCCCGCTCGGCGGTGATGTCCTGGGCCTGCAGGAACAGGTACAGCGGCCGTCCCCCGGCGTCCCGCACCGGTGCGAGGGTCGAGTGGACCTGGCGCCCGTCACCGGACCCGGACACCCCGTGCTCCAGGTGTACGACGTCGAGGTTCCGTTGCTGGACGGCCTCGAGCGCCTGGCGGACCAGGTCGTCGCGGCCGTCCGTCAGCCGACCGTAGAAGGTGCCCACCAGCTCGGGTGCCGGCCGCAGAAGCAAGGCGGCAAGCGCCCGGTTGGCGTGCACGACGCTGCCCGTCAACGTTATCGTCGCCATCCCGATGGCGGCCTCCTCGAAGACCTCCCGGAACCGCTCCAGGTGCTCGTCGAGGACCCGCTGGTCCCCGGGGCCCGCTTCCGCGTCGCGGGTGTCGGCGGCGGTGACCCGGTGCTCCCCGCCGGCCGGCTCGCCGACGAGCACGCGGGTCAGCTGCTCGACGAGCGAGTCGGTGGAGACGGACTTCTCGACGAAGGCCGCGGCGCCGAGCTCGTGGGCCCGGTCGGCGAGCCCCTGTTCCTCGAACCCGCTGTACATCACGACGCGGGTGGACGGCGAGACGGCAAGCACCCGAGGCAGTGCCTCCAGCCCGTCCGTGCCGGGCATCGAGACGTCCAGCAGCATCAGCGCGGGCCGGTGCTCCTCGGCGAGCGTGACCGCGTCGGTGCCGTCGGCGCCCTCACCCACCACGCGGAACCGGCCGGAGAGCCGAAGCCGGGTCTTGACCAGCAGCCGGACCTCGGACGCGTCGTCGACGACGACGATCGTCGCCGGCTCCTCACCCATGGGACGACGGTACTCGACCCGGGCCGGCCCGAGCGTCGTCAGCGGGGGTGCGGCGCCCGCTCGGCGAGCAGCGCGCTCAGGCGACCCGCGGCCAGGTCCCACTGCCACTCGCTCTGCACCCAGGCCCGGCCGGCGGCCCCCATCCGGGCGGCCAGGTCGCGGTCCTCGAGCAGGCCGCAGACCCGGTCGGTGATGCCCGCGAGGTCCCGACCGCCCACGACGAACCCGGTCTCGCCGTGCCGGACGGCGTCCGGCGCACCCCCCGAGTCGCCGGCCACTACCGGGAGGCCGGTCGCGGACGCCTCCAGGTACACGATGCCCAGGCCCTCGACGTCGAGCCCGTGCCGGCGGGTACGGCACGGCATCGCGAACACGTCACCGGCCGCGTAGTAGGCGGGCAGGTCGGACCAGGACACCGAGCCGGTGAAGACCACGTGGTCGGACACCCCGTGCACCCGGGCGAGCCGCTCGAGGTACGGGCGGTACGGCCCGTCCGAGACCACGAGCAGTGCCGCGTCGGGCACTCGGCGCCGCACCCCCGGCAGCGCCCGGATCAGGGTGTCCTGGCCCTTGCGTGGCACCAGCCGGGAGACGCAGACGACGACCGGCCGGTCGGCGAGGCCGAGTCGACCGCGGATCTCCGCTCCGACCGTGCTCCGCAGCCCCGGATGGAAAAGGTCGTGTCGACGCCAGGAGCGAGCCGCTCCAGCCGGCAGGTGTCCCGCAGCGCGGCAGCCAACCGGGTCCGGGTGTACTCGCCCAGGTAGGTCACCACGTCGACGTGCGAGCCGATGCGGCGCAGCAGGTCCCGGCTGCCAGGCACGCTGGCCCACGCCGCCTCGTGGCCGTGGGTCTGCGCCACGACCTGTTCCACTCCGGCGTCACGAAGCGCCGGGGCGAGCGCCGCCAGCGGTGCCATCGCTCCGAACCAGACCGAGTCGCACCCGCGGTCACGCGCCAGCCGCACGACGTCGCGGCGGGCCCCTGGTGTGGGGACCAGCATCCTGGTGCCCGCCCTGACGACCTCGAACGGCTGCTGCGCGTCGAACTCCGTGGCGCCGGGCTAGGTCGAGGTGTAGACCACGAGCGAGGCCGGTGGCTGGCGCACGGCAAGGTTGTGCACGAACGCCTGGATGCCGCCGGGGCGGGGCGGGAAGTCGTTGGTGACCAGCAGCGTCCGGGTCATCCTCCGACCCTAGGTGACCCGGTCCCCCCCGGGAGTGCGCAATCGATCGCTGCGGGCGTGGACTCACAGGTCCGCGGTTGCCTCGACGCGCCCGGTGCGGATCGCCTCGAGGAACAGCGCGTGATCGCGCTCGTTCTGGTCCGCGTACTGCTCGGCGAAGTCGGCCACGGCGTCCGGGAACGTGTCGTCGTCGCCCGAGGTAGGCGGCGAGCGCGATCGAGTCGCCGGAGCGGGCGTGCGCCCGGGCCAGCGTCCCGCCGCACAGCTCGCCGTACCAGGCCATCGCCTCCGGGTCGAGCGTCTCGACGAGGGCCGAGCCCTTCATGTCGCGCAGCTGCCGGACGTAGAAGTCGCGCTGCTTGCCGTCGATCCCCTGGATCCGTTCCCAGCCGAGGAAGATGTCGCTGGTGGCCTGCATCAGGCGTTGCCCCACGACCACGCGCTCGCCCTGGTTGCGAGGTGCGTTCCGTTGCCTCATCGAGGAGGGGACGTGTGCCTTGTACACGGATGCCTCGGCCTCCTTGACCTGCAGGAACAGCGGGTCGTCGTCGTCCCTGCCCGAAGCAGCACGATCCAGCAGCGGGTGCCGACGCTGCCCACGCCGACGACCTTGCGGGCGAGGTGGACGAACTCGAACCGGTCGAGCAGCGAACGTCGGTCGCTCGCCAGCGTCCGTCGGTAGCCGTTCAGCAACCCCACGAGCAGGCTGACGAGCTCGTTCCTGTCGGTGTCTGGCAGCAGGTCCTCGATGGGCACCATCAGGGGTGGATCGGCCCTCAGCCGCAGCCGTCCGCCGTCGAGCTCGGTGAGCTTGCGGAACGCCTTGAGGTTGTCGTTGGCGCGGGTCTTCGCCAGGTTCTTGTCCACGATCTTGCGGCGGGAGGAGCTCATCTTGGTGCGGAACATCTCCCGGAGCTCGTCGACATCCGCCCGGGCGTACCACACGTCGAGCGCTCGCATGCCCGCAAACCGGGCGGTGGCGTCGCGGTACCGCCGCACCGCCTTGCGGACGCTCCGGCGGCGCTGCTTGCGCGTGAAGCCGTTCTCCCGCCCGGCTACCACCAAGCTGGTCGCGAGACGCTTGACGTCCCACTCCCACGGGCCGGGGAGGGTCTCGTCGAAGTCGTTGAGGTCGAAGACCAGGCGCCGTTCGGGCGAGGCGAACATTCCGAAGTTCGAGAGGTGGGCGTCGCCGCACATCTGCACCCGCAGGCCCGACACCGGCGCCGCGCTGAGGTCCATCGCCATCCCGAGCGCGTTGCCCCGGAAGAAGGTGAAGGGGGAGACCATCATCCTGCCGTGCCGCACCGGAACCAGCTCGGGGACACGGGTGCGCGCCTGCCCCTCCAGCACCGAGACCGGGTCGACGCGGCCCGCCGGCAGCACCAGCTCGGCGTGCTCGCCCGGGGAGCACTGCCGCGCGGGCCGCGAGGCCGCGCTCGGCCCGTTCCCGTGGTCCCGGACGGTGTGGCTCGCCGCCCGGTCACCGTGCTCGACGCTGTCCGGGCATGCTCACGCGCCCGCGGAGCGACGTCCTGGGTACTCATCGGACGGCTCTCCATCCCGTCCGTGGCTGCACCGGTGACGTCGGGCTGCCACTTCCGGCCACGTTCCCGGTCCCGGACCGCCGCGTCATCACCCGACCCGGATGAGCCCTCGGCGCGAGCCCGGGCGCTGACACGGCTGGTCACAGCAGTCGCGAGAGCAACCGGCAGAGCGAGTTCCGGAGCCGCTTGACCGCTGCCGATAGCCGCGAGGTCGGACACGCGGACGGTCACGCAGTCTCCGATGTCGCGCGCGTACTGCCGGGCGCAGTCGGCGGCCACCGCCGCGTCGAGGAACACCGCCACCACCTCGTCGTGCAGGATCAGGCTGCGGATGTCCCAGTTGCAGGTGCCGACGATCGCCAGGTCGTCGTCGACGGTCACCGTCTTGGCGTGCAGGAACCCGGCCTTGGTACTGGTAGACGCGTGACGCCCGCCTCCAGGAGCTTCGGGTAGTAGGTGTGCGCGGCGTAGAACGGCACCTTCTTGTCCGGGAGGCCGGTCATCATCAGGCGTACGTCGACCCCGCTGGCGGCCGCCACGCACATCGCGGTGATCAACGGCTCGTCCGGGACGAAGTAGGGGGACTGGACCCACACCCGCCGGCGGGCGTTCGTCAGGGCGACACGAAGACGTCGCGGATGGTCGGGAACCGGGTCGACACGCTGGAGTGCAGCACCTGCACCGGGACCCCGTCGCCGGGGCTGCGCCGGCCGGGAGCCGGCGACGTAGCCGCTGAACAGGTCCTCCGGCCGCCCGTTCGCCGCCAGGTGTCCGCGAAGAGCGAGAGGTAGGGCGTCACCGCCGGACCGGTCATCCGGAAGTGGGTGTCGCGCCAGACGTCGAACCGCGGGCCCCCGTCGATGTACTCCTGGCCCATGTTCATGCCGCCGCTGTAGACGACCGCCGTCGATGATCGCCATCTTCATGTGGTTGCGGTAGTTGAGCTGGGCGAACCTCTTGTAGCAGGGCACCACCGGGCCCCGGCGGCAGCCAGCCGCTTCAGCTCGTCCTTCTTGTACGGATCGAGGATGAGCCAGTCGTAGAGGATGCGGACCTCGACCCCGGACCGGAGCCGGTCCAGCAGGACCTCGGTCACCTCCGCGGTCAGCTCGGTCCATCTCCCAGATCAGGTACATCAGGTGGATGTACGGCGCGCTGCGCGGATCCTCGCGAGCAGGTCGCGGAACTTGTCCGCCCCGGCGAAGTAGAGCTCACGCTTGTCGGCGGGCAGCGGGACGGATGCCTCCCTCGTGCCGCCCGGCATGCTCGACCCGGTGGCGGGCGTGCCGCCAGGCCCTTCCACGGCCCCCTCGTGAGAAGGCGTGGTGCGGCGCGAGGGTCGGGGCCAGGCCCGCGGGTTCGGTCGAGCTCGGCCGTCGCGGCGCGGGCCCCATCGGCTCGCTCGGCGCCGGTAGTCCCGGCCGACGAAGAAGTACGCGACGACCCCCAGCGACCGGCACCAGCAGGATCACGAACAGCCAGGCCAGCACGATGGTCGGTTCCCGGTCGTCGGTGACCAGGGCGACGAGCACACCGAGGTACGCCAGCACCGCCGGGCCCCCACCACCGCAGCTGACGACCGCCCCGCGTCCACGCCGTCACCGCGCCGGCAGTCCGGCCCCGGCCGTCACGGCCGGGGCCCCGACACCGGTCACTCGCCGGCCTTGATCTCTGACCCGTGGACGGTGAGGGCCATGATCACGATCACGTCGAGGGCGATCATCATCATCGACCAGATCGGGTAGGCGGGCAGGAAGGCCAGGTTGACCACGGTGCTCACGAGCGCGACCAGGGTGCCCACGACGCGGGCCCAGATCTGCCCGGCGAACACCCCGACGCCGGCCGCCAGCACGACGGCTCCGGTGATGATGTGCAGCCAGCCCCAGGCGGTGTAGTTGACACTCACCACCAGGCCGGAGCTGCGGACCACGAAGTACTGGTTGTTGGCGAGGGCCACGATGCCCTCGAACACGTGGAAGGTTCCCAGCATGACCATCGCGATGCCGGCGAACCCGATCCAGCCGACCCAGCCCGAGGTGCCTCTGGCGCCGGCCGAGGGAACGGTCGAGGGTGCTTCTGCGTAGTGTGACATGGCTTTCCTCTCCGGGGGCTCCGGTCACCCCACATCGTCGGCTGGCCGGACCGGGTCGGGCATCCCCCGCGGGGGATGATCAGTCCGCCTGCGGTCCCCGGAGACGTTCATCCGTGGTGGGGGGGCCGGGGCCCCGCCACCGACCAGCGATGGAGGCAGTGCCGTCCCGGCCGTCGGAGCGACGGCCTGCGCCGCGCCTGGCAGGAGGTCCCGGAGTCCACCTGCGTCGTCGTGCACGGCGGCCGGCAGGAGCTCCGGGCGTTCTCACCCACGGCACCCCAGGCGGTGGCCTGACGGTTCATGGCCCGACGCCGGGACGGCGGGGGTCACCCCCCGCTGGTCGCCGGGGCCACCGCGGCCGCGTCCACCTCGCTGGCCGCCCGCTGGGTCGGGATGGCCGGCGCCGCGACGTCCCGCCTGGCTTCGTGCCGCTGGTCCAGGCCGGCTCGAGGGTGATCGCGGCGTCGATCAGCGCCAGGTGGGTGAACGCCTGCGGGAAGTTGCCGATCTGCTCGCCGGTGAGCGCGATCTCCTCGGAGTACAGGCCGAGGTGGTTGGCGTAGGTCAGCATCTTCTCGAAGGTGAGCCGCGCCTTGTCGAGCCGCCCGGCCCGGGCCAGCGACGTCGACGTAGGCGAACGTGCACAGCGAGAAGGTGCCCTCCGAGCCGCGCAGCCCGTCCGGGCGAGGCCGCCGGGTCGTAGCGGTAGACCAGGCTGTCGGTGACCAGCTCGCCGTCCATCGCCTCCAGGGTGGAGATCCACATCGGGTCGGTGGGCGTGATGAAGCCGACCGTGGACATCCGCAGCAGCGAGGCGTCCAGCACGTCGGTCGTCGTAGTGCTGCACGAACGCCTGCCGCGTCGGGCTCCAGCCGCGCTCCATGATCTGGTCGTAGATCGCGTCGCGCTCGGCGCGCCACCGCTCGACCGGCGCCGGCCGCCCGTGCGCCGTCGGCCAGCCGGATGCCGCGGTCGAGCGCCACCCAGCTCATCAGCCGGCCGTAGGTGAAGTCCTGGCGGCCGCCGCGGGTCTCCCAGATGCCCTCCTCGGGCTGGTCCCAGTTGTCGCTCACCCAGTCCAGCAGCGTCGCGGACCTTCAGCCAGCCGTGGTGGCCGGCCTGCAGCCCGTGCTGGTCGGCGAAGTAGATGCTGTCGATGGCCTCGCCGTAGATGTCGAGCTGCAGCTGGTCCGGCCGCCCCGTTGCCGATCCGCACCGGGCTCGAGCCCCGGTAGCCCTCCCAGTGGTCGAGCACCTCCTCGCTCAGGTCGGTGGAGCCGTCGACGCGGTACATGATCTTCAGCGGGCCCGCCGTCCCTGCCGGCCTGCTCGTCCACCCGGTCGCGCAGCCAGCGGCCGAGAGCGGCCGCCTCCTCGGTGAAGCCCAGCCCAGCAGCGCGTAGACGGAGAACGAGGCGTCGCGGACCCAGGTGTAGCGGTAGTCCCAGTTGCGCTCGCCGCCGACCTGCTCGGGCAGCCCGGCGGTCGGCGCGGCGACCAGGCCGCCGGTCGGGGCGTAGGTCATCAGCTTCAGCGTGATCGCCGACCGGTTGCAGCGCCTCCCGCCACCGGCCGGCGTACGTCGACTGGGCGAGCCAGGACTCCCAGAACTCCACGGTCTCGTCGAAGAGCCGCTGGACCTCGGCCACCCGGACCTCCCGCGACCGGCCCGGCCGTGCCGGTCTCGAGCACCAGGCCGCGCACCTGCCCGGCGCGCAGCGTGACCTCGGCGTGCACGTCGCCGTGCGCGTCGACGCTGCGCCTGGGCGAGCCGCTCGTCGTCGGGCTCGCGCACCAGGTGCACCGTCACGCCGTGCCGCGCGCCCTGAAGACGGCGCCGTCCTCGGTCAGATGGGTCTGGTGCGGCTCCCGGCCGTAGTCGAAGCGGGGCGCGACGTCGATCTCGAAGGCCATCCGCGCCGCGGACGCAGCGCAGCATCCGCACCAGCCGGTGCCGGTCGGTGGCGACGCGGCTGCCGGTGACCGGCA
Organism: uncultured Actinomycetota bacterium; assembly: GCA_963728775.1. Taxonomy (GTDB): domain Bacteria; phylum Actinomycetota; class Actinomycetes; order Propionibacteriales; family Nocardioidaceae; genus Nocardioides_B. The sequence goes on along the minus strand of CAVSLP010000012.1, from coordinate 104,043 downwards.
TGAAGTCGACCACCTCGCCGACCCCGGCCTCGGTCATGAACCGGGTGACCAGGATCGCCGTGTCGGGGAAGTAGAGCTGCTTGCTGGTGAAGGCGTCGACGGTCGGCCGCACCCGGAAGTGCCCGCCCTCCCGTGGTCGAGCAGCGCCCCGAAGATGCTCGGCGAGTCGAAGCGGGGCGCGCAGAACCAGTCGATCGAGCCGTCGGTGGCGACCAGCGCGGCAGGTCTGCAGGTCGCCGATCAGGCCGTGGTCGGCGATCAGCGGGTAGTCGGGCATGGGGTTCGGTTCCCTTCGAGGATGGCTGGAGCGCCGCTTCCGGGGCGGCAGGCGGCTGGGTCGTGGGCTCTGCTGCCGTGCTCGGCATCTGCCGGGGGACCGGCGGCCCGCCCGGCGCCGACGCCGGAACGGCGGCCGGCTGGGCAGGTGGTCGGCCGAGGAACTCGATCAGCGCGAGCACCACGAGAGCCACGAGGGTCGTGCCCACGACCACCCAGCCGGTGGGTTGCGTCCAGAACGCGAGGACGAGCCCGAACACGATCACCGTGCCGATCCGCAGCGCACGCTTGTGTGCGTACGTCCACGTGCCGACCGGGCCCACGTTCCACCCGACCGACTCGGCACCGCCCCGGGCGGAGCCGATCCCGTGCTCGAGCGCCGAGCGGACGCGGACCGCCGCCGTGGACGGGCCGGTGACGAAGGCGGCGAGCGCCACGACCAGCGCGAGGACGGCGGTCGCGCGAAGCGCGGACCGGAGGAAGCGCACCAGCGTGTCGAACACGTTCCCGGCCGCCTGCTCGGTCAGCACGTTGCCGGGCGTCGCGCCGACGTACCAGAGTCGCGCGAGCGCGATGGCGATGCCGAGCACGATCATCGCCGCCGCCACCCCGAGCGCTCCGCGCAGCAAGGCGCGCCGGCGGTCGCGCGCGAGGAGCACGCCGCCGACGAACAGGGCCAGCGCGACCAGGGGCAGCCACGCTCCGAGCGTGTTGAGCAGGCGGTAGAAGCCCTGGGCACTGGTGATGGCGTCGGACTGCACCAGGACGAACGACGCGTCGACGGCAGGGATGTTGCTCGCGAGGCCGAAGCCTTGGGCCACCAGGCGGTTCTTGACCTGCGCCACGATCGGTCCGAGGTTCACCGTGATGGTGTTGCCCTGGGCGCTCACGGCCCCGCCCTGGTTGCCCTCGAGCAGCTTGGTCACCTGGGTGTGCGCGGCACGGTTCACCTGGTCCCAGATCTTGGGGAACGCCGGGCTGGCGAAGAACTTGTCCACCTGGCTGCGCGTGAAGCTCCGGACCCCGTTCGTGATCGGGACGGCCAGCGTGGGCAGCGCGTCCGCGACCCGTGGGGGCAGGTTCGGCCGCTGAGCCAGGGTGTCCAGGGCGTCAGTGGCGATCCCCTTGACGTCGATGTTCTCGAAGATGACCGTGGTGACCCGGCTGGCCAGTGCGGCCTGGACGGCCGGGTCGTCGGCAATCGGGGCGACGGTCTGGACGTACCGGTCGGTGTTGGAGAGCTCGGTGCTCGCCCAGACCGAGGTGACGGACAGCGGCGCGAGGACGCAGGCGAGCAGCACCAGCAAGCCGCTGGCGACCCCCCACCACACGGACCGGCGGGCAGGCCCGGTCTCCGCCAGCGGGTGCGGGGGAGTGGCGACCTGGGCCTCGAGCTCGGCCACCCGGGCGCGCAGCCGCTCGACCTCGCTCGCTTCGTTCATGACGGTCCCGCTCTCTGCAAGGTCGGTCGAGGTGTCCCGGGAGCGTCCGGGTCAGACGGACTTCATCTCCCTGCCGTGCATGGCGAGGGCGTAGATCACGATCACGTCGAGGGTGATCACGGTGATGGACCACAGCGGGTAGGCGCCGATGAAGGCCAGGTTCACGATGGAGCTCACCAGAGCCATCGCGATACCGACGATCCGTCCCCACAGCTGCCCGGCCAGCACCCCGAACGCCGCGGCCAGGGCGAGCGCGCCGAGGGCGAGGTGGGTCCAGCCCCACGCCGTGTAGTTGACGTTGACCACCAGGTTGCTCGGGGTCACCACGTAGTAGCTGCTGTTGAACAGGGAGGTGAGGCCCTCGATGATCTGGAACGTCCCCACCATCAGCATCATCATCGCCGCGAAGGTGACCCAGCCGACCCAGCCGGTGGGCGTGGGCAGAGCGGTCTCGCGGTGTGCCTGCGGGGCGCGGGTGCTGGTCATCTCCTCCTGCCCCCGGGTCTGCGACGGCACCTGGGCGGCGCCCGTCGGCCGTGTCTGCGGTGTCTCGGTCATCTCGGTCCTCCTTGGGGCCAGATCGGGTTCTCGCTCCACACTCGTGCGCGGGCGGGGGGCGACGCATCATGCGCGGGGGATGAACTCTCAGCGCGGCCGCGGCGGGTGGTCCCCGAGGTACGGCAACGGGTTGCCGGAGGCGCGCGCACCGGAGCCGAGCCAGCTCGCCAGACCCTGCGGACACCGTCTCTGGAGCTCGTCGAGGTAGCGCTGCCGCTGCTCGACGACCACCACCCGGTCGGCGACGGTGTGCGCCGCCTCGAGCAGCAGGAAGCTGCGTCTCCAGGCGAGGCACAGGGCCACGTCGTCGAGCGTGCCGAGGTCCTGGGTGGGCTTCATGGTCCGGAGGTCCAGCTCGGCCTGACTCGGCCGGGCGGGTCCTGAGCGGGCGCTCGGCTCCGTGACGTCCGGCGCGTTCACCAGCGCCCGCCACCGACCCAGCACTCGCGTGGTCAGGGCCGGCGAGGTCAGGGTCAGCAGCAGCACCACGACCAGGCCGGTGGCCCCGAGGGCGCCCACCAGCCCCGTGGCCGCGGTCGCCGCCAACCCGCTGAGCAGACCCACCTGCATGATGCGCGGCGCCGCACTGACGCCCAGGTCTCCCCAGACGCAGGCGGCGAGGGCGCCCACGACCACCGCGATGGTGATGGTGCCCGCCAGCGGTCCGGCCCACCCCCACTGCCCGATGGCGAGCAGGACCCCGAGCGTGCCCGTCACGATGGCCAGGGAGAGCCACCTGCGGTGGCCGCGCAGGCGCGGCAGCCGTCCGCGTTCCTTGTCGTGTGATGACCGTTGTGCCTCGCTCACGTCCGTGCCGCCTTGCCTGCCTGATGATCCGGCTCGTCGCCGTCGGTCGTTTCAGCAGCAGGATGAGACCGGTCGGGTGCTTCTGCCTCCCCCGGAACGGATGAGAGTGCGGGTCGGCGTGAGTCATCCGCTGGAGATGAGGCGCGGCCGAGGCGCGTGACTCAGACTTCGATCCGAAGGGTTGTGCGGGTTCGAGGAAAGGAACCTGGTATGTCATTCTGGGACGTTGTGTGGTTCATGTTCATCTCGTTCGCCTTCATGGCGTACCTGATGGTGCCTGTTCTCATCATCACCGACCTCTTCCGGGACCGGGGGGCGTCGGGATGGGCGAAGGGGGTCTGGATCGTCGCGCTGATCTTCTTGCCGCTGATCACCTCGCTGGTCTACCTGGTTGCTCGTGGTCACGGCATGACGGAGCGTCGGCCAAGGAGGCGCGGAGGCCGCTCAAGGCGCAGCAGGACGCCTACATCCGCGATGTCGCCGCCAAGTCGTCAGCCCGGCCGACGAGATCGCCCGGGCCCGGGCCCTGCTCGACGCCGGCGCGATCTCGCAGGCCGAGTTCGCAGCCTGAAGGCGAAGGCGCTGGTCTGACCGGGCACGACCGCGGCTGGACATCGGATCAGGTGGAGCGTGCGGCGCGGCCCCGGGAAGGAAGCGATCGCCGTCACGCTAGGCCCTGCTCCGCATCGTGCGGCAGTGGGAGTGTTGTTCGTCGGTCGGTGCGCCCCCGCCTTCCTCGGCCTCCAAGGGATCACAATGGCTATGGCATCGCGTCCCAGGCGTTCACGGCGCTGATCCCGTTGCTGATGCTGGTCTCGGCGCTGGCGCCGGTCGGTCGCTTGGCAACCCGGCCACCGTCGTCACCAAGTTCGCGCTCCAGCCTCACGTGGCCGCCGCCGTCCGCGAGCTGTCCGCGCACCTCCACCGACCGCGCCACGGGGTGCTCGACAAGCAGCCCACCCGGTTCTTCTCCGGCCTCTCGCTCGCGCGCCGGATGCAGCGGAAGGCACCCACCCTGCAGGCCTGGCGCCTCAGCCCGGTCGCGGTGGTGTCCGGGGCGGGCTCAGCTCGGCGCTCGGCCTGGCCGCGCTGCTGCTGGAGGTGGCCCTGCTCTCCCTCCCCTGGCGCGCACTGGGCGCGCGGCAGCCCGGTGGGTGACGGTGCGGGCGCGGCGGGTCTGCCCTGGGCGGCCTGGTGCTGTGGACCACGATCCCGTGGCTGCTCCTCGACCGGCGGGTGTCCTGGAGGCGGCTGCTTCCCGCCGGGCTGCTCACATCGCTGTCGGTCGCCCTCTACGGGCTCGCCACCACCGTCTACATGCTGCGGTTGATCCAGACGCTACAGCGTGCGGTACGGGCTGTTCGGGGTCAGACGCTGGCGCTGGTCGGCTGGCTGCTGGGGTGGTTTATCGTGGTGGCCGCCACCGTGGTGGCTGCCGAGTTCGACCGGTCCACCGCTGCGCGGCCGGCTGGACCGGGTCTCCGCGCACATCTCCCCTGAGGGATGAAGCGGCGGGCCACGTGAGCAGTCCGACGCGACCCCCCGGCGGCGCGAGTGCGTCATCCCCGGACTGGGAGCCGCTCTGGCTGCTGCTCGACCTGGCGCTGGGGGGCATCCGTGGCCGCGGTCTCGGTCGTGGGATCCCCCGGCTGTTGGGTGGGCGGTGTGGTACAACCGGTCGGCCAGGTATCCCCGCCGCGCCCGCCGCTGTTGTCGTCCTCCCGGCTCCAGCCGCGGTCCTGGCTGGGGCACCTCGCGGGGCGGGGGTGCTCGCGGCGCGAAGAGGCGCTGCGCGACCTCGCGGCGATTCTGGACTCGCTGGTGCCGCTGGTGGCGCGTGAACTGGCGCGCCGCATCGACCTGGACGGCGGTGTCAGGCAGCAAGACAACGTCGACAGTGTCGTGGCCGGGGTCGACCTCGACGCCGCGGCCGTCCGTCTCCACCTCGACGCGATCGTGCATCGCCTCGACCTGACCGGGATCGTGCGGGGAGAGGGTCGACCTGGACTACCTGGTGGGGACGGTCGACCTGGACGCCGCGCGCGGCCCACCTCGACGTGGACGCCGTGGCGGCTCGGCGCCTGGATCTCGACGCCCCCATCCACCGCATCGACCTCGCGGGTCTCGCCCAGGAGGTGATCGCGGAAGTCGACCTGCCGGAGATCATCCGCGAGTCGACCAGCTCGGTGGCCTCGGATGCCCCGTCCGGGGCGTTCGGATGCAGTCGATCTCGGCGGGGACGACGCGCTCGGCCGGGCGGTGGACCGGCTGCGGTTCCGCCGCGGGCGGGGCGGCGCCGCCTCTGCGCTGGAGGCCCCACTGCCGGGCGCCGGGGTCCCGCCGCAGCCCGACACGGGACGTTGACGGGCCATGAGCGACGCGGGCGTCTCGCGATCTCGGTGCGAGGCCCGGCCGTACCAGGGGAGCGGTCACCCGGCTGGTCGCCAACAGCATCGACGCGGCGGTGGTGGCGGCACTGCTGCTGCTTGCGGAAAGGCTACGGCGCGATCAACGCCGTGGAGTTCATGGTCGACTCGCTGGGCTTCCAGTTCGCTCTCCTTACGCGAAACCGCCGCTCCAGCCCGCGGGCGGCCGACGGGCGCTGTCCCGATCTCCCTGACCCTGGCCTGGGCGACCACCGGTCGCACCTACGGCTGCCACGTGATGGGGCTCCGGGTCGTGAGTCGGAAGGGCCCCCGGCTCCCCCCGGTGGTCGCCCTGCTGCGCGCCGTGTTCTGCGCGTTCTTCCCGATCGGGCTGCTCTGGTGCGCCGGCAGTCTCTTGGACGTCGCTCGGTCCAGGACGTGGTGCTGCGGACCTCGGTGGTCTACGACCTGGCGCCGGGCGGGTGGCACCGCCGCCCTTCCCGCTCAGCCCGCGAGGAGGGAGGACTTCCCAGCGGCGAACTCCTCCTGGGCCTTGAGCTCGCCAAAAACTTCGAGTTGTCCAGTGCTTTGCAGTGCCCCTGGCGGGAGCTAGGCGGCCTCACGTGTGGCGGCGGTCTGAGCATCGCGGTCCGCGAACCTCGCGGCCCCGCGCTGCTGGGACGCGGCTGCTCACCGCGGTCGCGGTTCCGGCGACCACGGCGGTTCGGGGCGACTCCTGCAACAGTCCTGGCACAGGACAATGTCCTCAGGTGGGCACTTCCAGCGACTCGTTTTTTTTTCTCGTCCACTGCACGTCTTGCGCGCCCCGGGTACCGCCGACCAGCTCGCCCCCGGGACGTCGCGGGCCGCGGCGACGAACGGGATCGCCCAGGTGTTCTCGTAGACGATGAGCACCGCCAGGGTGCCCGGTTGCAGGGCCTCGGCCGCCTGCCGCATGTCGTCGTCGGCCAGCTCCCCCGCGCGCGCCCAGGCCAGGTCCGCAAATTCGCCCAGCGGTCGTCGGAGTTTGGCGAGGTCGACCCCGTAGACCGTGCCGTCCGCGCCCTTGCCGACCACCAGGACGTCGTACACCCGCAACACCACCGCGATCGACGAGGGCCAGGAGCTCCTGCGCGGCTCGGCCGTTAAAGTTGCTCGCGGCGAACGTAGGGTAAGAGCACGAAGTCGACCGGGCCGTGCACATCCGTGACCGTCATCCCACACCACTCTCCCTGGTTGCCTTCCTCGTCGGCCCACGCTTCCGGTCGGCCGGGGCGGCGTCATCCCCCGGCGCGGATGAGTACCTGGTCGGGGGCGCGGGCGCGTGCCGGGCCACCCGGCGGATGTCGAGGATCTGCAGGCCCCGGTCCTGCAGCATCGCCGCGACCTCGGCGATCCCGCGCTGCTCGGGAACGCGCAGCAAGAACACGCTGGCGGTCGAGACGTGGTGGATGCCCAGCGCGGCGAAGGTGGCGAGGAAGGCGGGGCCGAACTCACCGGGGAGCGCGACCTGGTACGACGTCGTGACAGCACCGGACATGCCACTCACCCCGTGCCGGTGTCCCCGGCGCCGGCCGGCTCGTCACCCCCGGCGGCCGGCTCGGCGACACGTCGCACCTCGACCACCTCGAGGCCCAGTGCTCGGAGCCGGGCCAGCAACCCGTAGAGCGCCGCCTGGTCCGAGATCCCGTAGAGCACGGTGTTCACCTGGTCCGGCGCGAGTGTCACTGCCCCCATGTCCCGCAGGTCCTGCTCCGGCACGGTGCCGGCGACGCGGATCTCGTACATGGTGTCGGCCATGGGGCAACTCCATTCAGAGTCGATCCCTTCGACGGTCGCAAACACGCGGGGACACGGCGTCACCCCTGACGGGTGAGATCGGTCCCGGAACGCCGACAGGCGTGCCTGTCCGGCTGGTCGAAGCGCCCGCGCAAACCGCGCATCCGGGAAGCCACGGACTTCCTGGCCTGCGCAGGCTCGAAATGGCCATGTGCGCCGGGACCTTCGCCCCTGCAGCGGCCCCTCGGTCGCGTGTTGCCTGGATCTTGGGGGACGCGACGCACGGCTGGGAGGACAGATGCAGGCCACGCATCAGCCCGCGGTTCCGTCCGGGACGCTCGTGCGGCGGCGGCTCGTCGAGATGCTGCGACGAGGCACGGCGCGCCCGCTGACCCTGGTGAGCGCGCCCGCTGGCTACGGCAAGACCGTGCTGGTGTCCTCGTGGGCCGAACGCGTCGAGGGCACGTGCTCGGTCGTCCTCACGCCGATGGAGGAGGACGATCTGTCCCCCGACGGGCTCTGGACCTCCCTGCTCGGCGTACTGCGGCGCGGTGGCGTGAACGTCTCGGGGCTGCGGATGGAGTGCCCGGACGACGGCGTTCCTTCGGCGCTCCCGAAGCTCGCACAGCGCATCGCCGCTCACCGGAGCCCGGTGGTCTGGGTCCTGGACTGCGGCGAGTGGCAGCTGTCCGCGCAGCTCGGTGCGGGGATCAGCCGGCTGCTCGAGGCCTGCGGCGGGCGGCTGCGCCTGGTGCTGGTCACCCGCGCCGACCCCCCGCTGCCGCTGCACCGCTACCGGCTCGACGGGTCGATCTCCGAGATCCGTGCCGAGGACCTGGTCCTCACCGCGAGCGAGGTGTCGGCACTGATGCGCGCCTCGGGCATCGACCTGGCGCCGGCCGAGGTGTCGGCGCTCCTGGTACGCACGGGAGGGTGGCCCACGGGGCTGAGGTTCGCCGCCATCAGTCTTGCCGGACGAGCGGACACCGAGCGCGCCATCCGTGAGTTCCGCGGGGACACCGGGAACGTCGCGGCCTACCTGATGAGCGAGGTGCTCGCCAAGCAGACGCCCGAGCTGAGGGACTTCCTGCTGCGGACCTGCGTCCTGGACGAGCTCGATCCCCCGCTGGTGGCGGCGCTCACCGGCCGGTACTGCGACGACCGGGTCCTGCAGTTCGTAGCACGTGGGAACGCGTTCATCGAGCCGGTCCCGGGGCAGCAGGGCCGCTACCGCTTCCAGGCACTGTTCCGTGAGTTCCTGCGCAGCCAGCTGTCGTTCGAGACCCCGACGCTGCCGCCGCTGCTGCACCGCGCTGCCGCGCGGTGGTACGCGCAGTCCGGGCAGCCGTCCGCGGCGGTGCACCACGCGATCGCCGCACGAGCCTGGTCGAGCGCCGCTCGGTACTTCGTCGAGGGCCTCTGCGTCGGCAACCTCCTCGTCGGCGGGCAGGCCACGCCGCTGAGACGGTGGCTGGCACATCTGCCCGAGGAGACCGAAGGCGTCACCGCCTCGGTCACCCGCGCAGCACTGGCGCTGACCAAGCTGGATGCCGGGCGCTGCACGGCGGAGCTGCGCGCCGCGCGCGCGCAGCTGGACCGGGACGAGGCCGGCCGGACGCCGGCGTGCATGCTCGCGATCGCCGTGCTGGACGCGGTGGTCACCAGTCTCGGTCCCGATCTCGACGCCGGCTTGGAGGCCGCGTTGATGGCCCAGAGCGCATTGCGGACGGTGCCGGCCGAGGCCCTCGCGACGCGGCCCGAGCTGCGGGTCGTCGTCGCCGGGGCCAAGGCGAGGGTGCTGCTGGAGCGCGGAGACTTCGCGGTCACGTCGACCGCGCTGGACGAGGGCATCGAGGCGGCCGAGTCGCTGCCCCAGCCGGGAGCGTTGGCGGACCTGCACGGCCTGGCGGCGCTCGTGGAGGCGATGACCGGGAACCTCAACCGGGCCGCAGAGATGGCCGCCCCCTGGGAGGTGGAGCCGGACGACCATGGCGCCGCGCCACCGGGACAAGCGGGCACGCTCGCGCTGGCGTGGGTGCGGATGGATCGTTACGACCTCGACGAGGTGGAGTGCCTCCTCGACGCTGCGGAGCGGGCGCGCGCCGGATACGACGCGACCGTGCTCGGCCCGGTCCTGGCGCTCCTGCGGGCACGGCTGTGGCGGGCGCGCGGCGACTTCGCGCTGGCCCGTGCCGGGCTGCGCGCCGCTCGTCCGAGCCCGACCGAGGGCCGCGCCACCGGCTGGCTCGCCCGCTCGTTGATCGCGGAAGAGGGCGCCGCGCTGCTGGCGGAGGGGCGCGCGGAGGACGTGATCGAGATGATCCGCGGCACCGCCGGGTGCGATCACGTCGAGTGCGAGCTGGTGCTGCACCAGGCGTTGGTCTCGTGCGACCGGGAGGCGGCGAGCCTGTCGCCGATGAGCCGCGCGGCCGCGGAGACTGCCCCGCTGGACTTTCGCGTGGAGCACTGGCTGGTCCGCGCCGCCGAGTCGATCCACCGGGAGGACGTCGCCGAGGGTCGCGCCCGGCTCGAGCAGGCGCTCAAGCTCGCCGCGCCCCAACGTCTGCGCCGGCCCTTCTACGAGGCACCCGGTGCCGTTCGAGACCTGCTGGAGGCCAGTGGACTGGGGGAGCGGACCCCCTGGTTGCAGCCGCGACGTTCCGCGTCCGGGGAGCGTGCCGAGGGGCCGCGGACGGGGGACCGAGGCTGGACCGTCCGGGTCGCGGGCGGGCAGGCGCCGGTCGTGAACCCGCTGACCGCGAAGGAGAAGGAGGTGCTGGGCCACCTCGCCGAGCTGCTGACCACCGACGAGATCGCGGACGCGATGTTCGTGTCGGTCAACACCGTGCGTAGCCACGTGCGCAGCATCTTGCGCAAGCTCGGGGTCACTCGACGCAACGAGGCGGTACGCCGGGCGTGGGAGCTGCGGCTGCTGCCACCCCCCACGGCGGCCTGAGTGGGCCCGGGGGCGGTGATGGCAGACCTCGACACCTCGTACCGGGCGCTCCCGCCTCGGGAACGGCGACGTATCGTCCTCGCCTCGATGCTGCGTTCCGGCATGGTCTCGCTCGCGATCGTGATCGGCTACGGCGTGCTGCCCATGTCCCGGGTGAGCGGGGCCACGCTGCTCTGGCTCTGCGGAGGGCTGGCCGTGGTCGCCCTCCTGCTGACGTGGCAGATCCGGGAGATCGCCCGGTCGCCGTACCCGCGGGTCAGGCTGGCGGGCGCGATGGCGATTTCCGTGCCGCTGTTCTTCACGGTCTTCGCGACCACCTACTACGTGATGGGGCAGGCCGACCCCGGGAACTTCACCGAGCCGCTGTCGCGCCTGGACGCCGCCTACTTCACCGTGACGATCTTCGCGACCGTGGGTTTCGGGGACATCGCGGCGGTCTCCGAGGCGGCGCGCGCCGTGGCGATGGTGCAGATGCTGGGTGACCTGCTGATCGTCGGTCTGGTCGCGCGGATGCTGGTCAACGCGGTGCAGACCGGGCTCAGGGACCGGGACCGGTGACCGCCCGGTCCGGGCGGCGCGGCGTTGTCATCCGCCCGGGATGAGCCGGGCACGAACGCGCGCCGCCTACGCTTCCGGGATCCCGGCAGGGAGGGGTGGTCGAGGTGGCGGGAACCGTGTCCGAGCGCGGGGTGCCCTTCGAGGGCGCGCTCGCCGAGCAGATGGCCGACCTACCGCAGCTCGCGAGCAGATCGAGCGCAACGTCCTGCCGCTCGCGACCTCGGTGGACGGGAGCTCCTTCGAGTTCCAGGCGTCGCTGCACGATCTCCAGCTCAGGCGCGGCGGCTACGTCGTGCTCGAGCCGACGGACGACCGCGCCTGGGTCAGATCACCGACCTGGACGGCGCACACGCGTGTCGACGAGCGGCGCGGGGCCGGTGACGGCGGGCGCCGCCGTCGCGGTCCGGCTGGCCCAGGGGCACGGGCACCGTCCTCGACGGCGACGGCCGCCCTTCCACGACGCCGCGGTCCGCCGGCGACGCCGGAGGAGGTGGGCGCCTGGTGAGCGCGGACCCGGCCCGCGCGGGCCGGGCTCGACCGTCGGCGAGCTGCTGCTCGCGCCCGGCGTGCCCGCCACGCTGGACAGCGGCGGGCTCAGACCGGCACACGTTCATGTGCGGCCAGTCCGGTTCGGGCAAGACCTACTCGCTCGGGCTGCTGCTCGAGCGGGTGCTGGCCGAGACCACGCTGCGCGTCGTCGATCCTCGACCCGAACTCCGACTACGTCGGGCTGCGGCGGGTCCGCGACGGCGCCGACCCGGCGCTGGCCGCGCGCTACGCCGACGTGCCGGCCGAGGTCGCGGTGTGGCGCAACGACCCCGGCGCCGCCCATCCGCTGCGGCTGCGCTTCGCCGACCTGGACGCGCCGCGCAGGCGGCCGTCCTCGGTCTCGACCCGATCCGCGACCGCGACGAGTACGCCGTCCTCACCGACCTGCTCGCGCACCCAGCAGGACGGCAGGCCGCTGGTCACCGGCGCTCGACGCAGCTGCTCGAGTCCGAGGCGCCCGGGGCCCGCGAGCTCGGCCTGCGGGCGACGAACCTCGGCGTCCTCGACTGGAGGGTGTGGGGCCCGGACCTGCCGTCCCTCGTCGACGAGCTGCGGCACCCGACCGCGCGGTGCACGGTGGTCGACCTCGGCTCGCTGGACACCGCCGCAGGAGCAACGGCTGGTGGCCGAGGCGGTGCTGTCGACGCTGTGGGAGACCCGGCTCTCGCGGCGTGCCGTGCCTGGTGGTCATCGACGAGGCGCACAACATCTGCCCCGCGGACCCGCCGGACCCGGTCACCGCGCTGTCCACCGACAAGACGGTGCAGATCGCCGCCGAGGGCCGCAAGTACGGTCTCTACCTGCTGCGTCCACCCAGCGTCCGCACAAGGTGCACGAGAACGTCGTGTCCCAGTGCGACAACCTGCTGCTGATGCGGATGAACTCCCAGGCCGACCTCGCCGACCTCGGCCGGCTGCTTCTCCTTCGTGCCCGAGGGCTGATGGCCGGCGCCACGTCGTTCCGGATGGGCCAGGCCCTGGTCGCCGGCAAGCTGATGCCCCAGCCGGCGTACGTCGCGGATGGGCGAGCGGGTCTCGGAGGAGGGCGGCGCCGACATCCCGACCACGTGGGCGGCCGGTCCCGCGTGAGCGCCGCGGTGCCTGTCCGAGCGGGCGGTACGCCGCCCTGAGCGTCACCGACGGTAGGCGCGGCGAGCGAGCAGGAAGCCGATCAGCGCCCCGACCGCCGCCGCCAGGGCCAGGGCGAGCCACAGGGGCATCGCCACCACCCCGAAGATCAGCGAGACGTCCACCTTGTCCCGGTTGAGCAGCAGCCACACCACCAGCACGACCAGGACCAGCACCCCGCCGACCTGTCGGGCGATGACCCGCCGGTTCGCTCCCGGTGCCTTCCCCTGCGAGGCGTCTCTTGGGCTCATGGGGCCTCCCGTGGTGACATGTCACGACCTCCGAGCCGGGCCGCATCGACCCTGGTGAGGAGTCTAGAGCCGCGGGCGTCGTCCGGACCCGGGAACGGACCGATCAGTCCGAGGAGTCGACCGGACGGTCAGGCCACCGGCCCGGACGTGAGGGTCACGGACCTGGTGTGGTGCGCGCCCCGGGTGTCCACCCAGGTCACGGTGACGACGTCACCGGGGGCGTGCGCGGCGATCTGGCGGCGCAGTGCCGTGGCGGTCGGCGTCGGGGTGCCGTCGATCGCGGTGATCGTGTCTCCGGCCCGCAGACCGGCCCGGGCTGCGGGCGTGCCGGCGACGGTGCCGGCCACCCTGGCGCGGGTGGTGCTGTCCGCCAGCTCGACGCCGAGGAACGCGGAGGCACCGAGGTGGATCTTGCCTCCCGACTGCCCCGAGTCGATGCGGTGCACGATCCGCATCACCTTGGTGACCGGAATCGCGTACCCCGTGATGTTCGCGGACCCGGTGGAGGCGGCGGTGTCCATCCCGACCACGGCCCCGGCGGTGTTCAGCAGCGGGCCGCCGGAGTCTCCGGCGACCACGTCGGCGTCGACCTCGATCAGGCCGGTGAGGCGCTCGCCCTGCGCTGCTCCGCTCGTCTCGGTGGTGATCGCCCGGTTAAGCGCCGCCACCCTCCCGGTGGCCGCCGTCAGGGAAGCGCTGCTGCCGCCGGCGTCCCCTACGGCCGTGACCGCGTCCCCCACGCGCGCTCGCTGGGATGCCGGGGCCACGGTGGCGAGGCCGGTGGCCCCGTCGAGCCTGAGCACGGCAACGTCGTCGGTGGTGTCGGTGCCCACCACGTGCGCGGCGTACGTCCTGCCCGTCGAGACGACGGTGGCCCGGATCGTGCTGGCACCGGCCACCACGTGGTGGTTGGTGACCACCTCACCGTTGGCGGACAGCACCATCCCGGTGCCCACGCCGATGCCTTGCTGGTAGGCCTCGGTCGAGACGACCCGGACCAGGCCGCGCACCTGCGCGGCGGTCGCCTCGGCCTCCGTGCCGGCCGACCCCGTGCCGGCCGACCCTGACCCGTCGCGTCCGCTGCGCGGGCCGCCGGCACCGTCGCGTCCGCCGTCGCCGTACCCGTAGCCGCCGCCGAACCCGTCGCCGGGGCCTCCCGGCACCACCTGGTTGCCGTTCGGGGTGCCGCGGGCCGCGGGCCCGGTCGCCGCCGGGCCGTTCTGCCGGCCGAGCGCGTAGCCCCCGGCTGCTGCCACGACGAGGGCCGCCGCCGCAGCAGCCGCGACCCCGGCCCATCGCCGCGGAGACGCCTGGGCGGCCTGCCGGGGCGGTGGCCACGACGACTGCGGATCGGGGTTCTGGTAGGGCTCGGGAGTCCCACGATCTTGATCACTCATGCCTCGTCCTCCCGGTCGCCTCGGCTCTTCCACCAGCAAACCCCGGCTTGGCAAGACGAACCTGTGAGCCGGGACAGGAATTCCTGTGGGTGCCGCGATCCGATCAGGAATCGAGAAGCGCCAGGGTGTGCGTCGGGCCTAGCCTTTCTCCAGATGGCCGGCATCACGCCGAGCCGCGAACGTCGAAAGGGAGCCGAGAATGCCCGCGAAGAATTCCAAGACCGAGTCCGACGGCTTCAGCGCCGAGGAGCGTGCCGCGATGAAGGAGCGCGCCGCCGAGCTGCGCGCCGAGGGCAAGAAGGGCGCCAAGAAGGCCGACGGGCTGCAGGCGGTCCTCGACAGGATCGCGGAGATGGCGCCGGAGGATCGTGCGCTCGCCGAGCGCGTGCACGTGACGGTGACCGCGACCGCCCCGGAGCTGTCGCCGAAGACCTGGTACGGGATGCCCGCCTACGCGAACGCGGACGGCAAGGTCGTCGTCTTCTTCCAGGACGCGGGCAAGTTCAACTACCGGTACTCGACCCTGGGCTTCCAGGACGCGGCCAACCTCGACGACGGCGACCTGTGGCCGGTGTCGTACGCGCTCCGAGGTGGAGCCCCGTGGTGGAGAAGAAGGTCGTCGAGCTGGTGAAGGCCGCGATCTCCTGACCGTGGGCAGGTCTGCTACTCGAGGCGCACCGTGATCTCGACTCGCACGTCGTCACCGGCTGAGAGACCCTGGGGTCCGCGGACCGCGTCCTTGAGCGGCAGCAGGTAGCCGCCGTCCTTGGGGAACAGCGACGTCGCAAACGCGAGCCTCGCCGATGCGGGCTTCGACCGGGACCACGCCCCAGCCGTACGTGGCCACCGCGGCCACCTCGTGGATGTCGGCTGACTCCTCGTCCGGCACCGGGACGAAGTAGTAGGGCGCCGGCCCGCGCCATTCGATCACCTGTCCGGTGAAGACGAGCTGCATGCGACCAGTATCGTGCCTGGGCGGCGGGCTCGCCCGGGATCCCTCACTGCGGCAGCCGGAAACACTGTGCGAGCATGGGCTGACGGGATTCTGGGGGAGGAGCACCGCGATGTCCTCTGACAGCAAGGTCACCCCCGTCGACCTGCCCGACCACATCGACGCCGCTGTGCTGAAGATCGCCGGCGTGGTCGTGCTCGGCGCGATCATGTCGATCCTCGACATCACGGTCGTCAACGTCGCGCTGCCGACGTTCCAGACGGAGTTCGGCACCGCCGGGCCACCCGATCGCCTACTCCACGGTCGCCTGGTCGGTCACGGCCTACACGCTCGCGCTGGCCACCGTGATCCCGATGACCGGCTGGGCCGCCGACCGGTTCGGCACCAAGCGGCTCTACATGACAGCCATCGCGCTGTTCATCGCCGGGTCGGTGCTGTGCGCGACCGCGTGGAGCATCGGCGCGCTGATCGGCTTCCGGGTGCTGCAGGGCCTGGGCGGCGGGCATGCTGATGCCGCTCGGCATGACGATCATGACCCGGGCCGCTGGCCCGCACCGGATGGGCCGGCTGATGGCGATCCTCGGTGTGCCGATGCTGCTCGGCCCGATCCTGGGACCGATCATCGGCGGCTGGCTGATCCAGGTCGCGAGCTGGCACTGGATCTTCCTGATCAACGCGCCGATCGGTCTGGTCGCGCTCGTCTACGCCTGGCGGGTGCTGCCCAGGGACACCCCGGAGCCGTCGGAGTCCTTCGACTTCCTGGGCATGGCGCTGATGTCGCCGGGCCTGGCCCTGTTCCTGTTCGGCGTCTCCTCGATCCCCGCGGAGGGCACCGCCACCGCACCGCGGGTGTGGGTCTCGATGCTGCTCGGCGCCGTGCTGTTGGTGCTCTTCGTCGTGCACTCCTTCCGGCCCGAGCACCCGCTGCTGGACCTGCGGCTGTTCCAGAACCGCAACCTGACGGTCTCGCTCATCACGATGTTCCTGTTCGCCGCGGCCTTCTTCGGCGGGCTGCTGCTGGTGCCGACCTACTTCCAGGAGATCCGCGGCGAGTCGACTCTGCAGGCCGGCCTGCTGGTCGCCCCCCAGGGCATCGGCGCGATGCTCACGATGCCGATCGCCGGATCCCAGGTCGACAAGCACCCGATCGGTCGGATCGTGCCGTTCGGCCTGATCTTCATCCTGATCGGCATGTTCGGGCTGACCCAGCTCACCGCGACCACGCCGTACCCGGTGATCATCGCCGAGCTGTTCGTGATGGGGCTGGGGATGGGCGCGACGATGATGCCGCTGTTCACCTCGGCGCTGAAGACGCTCAAGGCCCACGAGGTCGCCCGCGGGTCGACCCTGCTCAACATCACCCAGCAGGTCGCCAGCTCGGTCGGCGTCGCGATCGATGTCGGTGCTGCTCACCAACCACCTCCAGGCCTCCAGGCTCGCCGGGCCGGCGATGGCGTCGCTGCACCTCCCGGCCCTGGCCGACGAAGATCCCAGCGGCCGCGATCGCGCAGGGGCTCGAGGACGCCGCCGACGCGTTCGCGGACACCTACTGGGTGGCGTGGGTCGATGGTGCTGCTGACGCTGATCCCGGCCCTGCTGCTGCCTCGAAGCACGAGGAGGCACACCTCCTCGACGACGAGGGCGTCCCCCGGTCGTCGTGCACTGACCGACCCGGCCGGACGCGGCCGGTGATGGCCCTGGGACTATCCCCCCGGGCGGGTCATCTGCACTATTGCGCCGTCCGACCGGCGCCCGGAAGCATGGACGGCACGATCCCTGGGGTCGCCGGGCACGGTGACCGGTCGGCTTGGAGGGACTATGAGCACGCCCCCGACACCGCCGGCCTACCCGGCCCGCCTCGAGGTCGAGGAGACCGACGAGCGCAACAGGCTGACCACCTTCTTCAGGATCGTCATGGTCATCCCGGTCGCCATCGTCTACGGGGTCCTCACGGCCGGCGGCAGCAGCACCATCTACGAGGACACGGGCGCCACCGTCACCACGACGAGCGGCGGCATCGTCGCCGGCCTCTTCGGGCGACGCTGCTGATGATCCTCTTCCGCCAGCGCTACCCGCGCTGGTGGTTCGACTTCGCGCCTCGAGCTCACGCGCTTCGGCGCGCGGATCGCCGCCTACGTCGCGCTGCTGACCGACGACTACCCCTCGACGGTCGAGCACCAAAGGTGCACCTCGACATCGACTACCCCGACGCGGAGCGGACCTGAGGCGCTGGCTGCCGCTGGTGAAGTGGCTCCTCGCGATCCCGCACTACATCGTGCTGTTCTTCCTCTCGATCGGGGCCTTCGTCGCGGTGGTGATCGCCTGGTTCGCGATCCTCTTCACCGGGCGCTACCCGCGGGCGCTGTTCGACTACGTGGTCGGCGTCGGCCGCTGGGGCCTGCGCGTCAACGCCTACGCCTTCCTGCTCGTCACCGACCGCTACCCGCCCTTCTCGCTCAACTGACCTCACGCCATCTCGGCGTCGGGTGGCGGCCCTAGTGTGAAACCGGGAGGCAGCCGTGGACCTCGAGTGGCGTGATGAGCGAGAACGCAAGGCACGCGTGCTCGCCGCGGCGCTCGCCGAGGAGGGCGTCCAGGGGGTGGCGCTCAGCTACATGGGACAACGCCGGGGTCACCCGGGTCAAGGCCGTCCCGCTGACCGCGCTGCCGCATGCGACTGCTTGGGGAGTCGGCATGTCACCGGTGTTCGACGTGTTCGCGGTCGACGACAGCATCACCGCGGGCCGGCTGGCAGGGGGCCCGGCCGGCGACCTGCGGCTGCACCCGGACCTCGACCGCCTGGTTCGGTTGGCGGCCCAGCCGGGCTGGGCGTGGGCCCCGGTGGATCGGTACACACTGGACGGCGACGAGCACGCCGGGTGCCAGCGCGGCTTCGCGCGACGCGCGGCAGCGCGCGCGGTCGACGCCGGGCTCGAGGCGCGCATGGGTTTCGAGATCGAGTGGGTGGTCGGGCACGAGGAGGGCGGCGAGTTCCGGGCGGCCTGCCGCGGCCCGGCGTACGGCATGACACGGATGGTCGAGCTGAGCGACTACTGCCGCGACCTGCTGACCGCGCTCGCCGCGGAGTCCGTGCAGGTCCTGCAGCTGCACCCGGAGTACGCCGCGGGACAGTTCGAGCTCTCCGCCGCGCCGCTCGACCCGGTGGCAGCGGCCGATCAGGTGCTCCTCGTTCGGGAGACCGTCCGCGCGGTCTCCGCTCGGCACGGTCTGGAGGCGTCGTTCGCCCACAGGCCGTGGTTGCCGGGTTGGTCGGCAACGGTCAGCATCTCCACCTCTCGCTGACCCACGCCGGGGTCAACCTGCTCGACGGCGGTCGGGGGCGGTACGGCATGACCGGCGAGGGCGAGTCCATTCTCGCGGGCGTCCTGGCGGCCCTGCCGGCGCTCACGGCCGTCCTGGCGCCCAGCGTCGCCAGCCACGTGCGGCTGGTGCCCTCGCACTGGGCGGGCGCCTACCGGTGCTGGGGCGGGGAAAACCGCGAGGCCGGGTTGCGGCTGGTCACCGGCGCTGCCGGCGAGACCCGCGCCGCCGCCAACGCGGAGGTGAAGTGCGTCGACGCGAGTGCCAACCCGTACCTCGTCGTGGGCGCGCTGCTGACCGTGGGCGTTGCCGCGCTCGACAAGGGCCTCACTCTCCCCGAGGAGGTGCCCGGCGACCCGGCTGCCCTCGGGCCGGGGGAGCTGCGACGGCTCGGCGTGGAGGGAGCGCTTGCCCGAGACCGTCGACGAGGCGCTGGCCCGCCTTCGAGGACAGTGCCCTGCTGAGGGATGCCATGGGCGAGTACCTCTTCGACGCGTTCACCGCCGTACGACGCGCCGAGGTCGCGCTGTTCACCGGCTGCACCGCGGAGCAGGTCGTGGCGACGACTCGCTGGCGCTACTGATCGATGAGCATCGCCGAGAGGCTCGCCGAGCTGCCCCTGGTCGACCAGCACTGCCACCGGGTGGTGCTCGACGAGCTGGACCGCGCGAGCTTCGAGCTCCTTTTCACCGAGGCTCACGACCGAGGTCCGGAGGGCACCAGCGAGTTCGACTCGCACGTGGGCCTGGCGGTACGCCGATGGTGCGCGCCGGAGCTCGGCCTCCCGCGGCACGCGGCGCCGGACGACTATCTGGCCCGGCGCGCTGCGGTCGGCCCGAAGGAGACCGCTCGGCGACTGCTCAGCGCCTGCGGCGTCCGCAACCTGTTGGTCGACACCGGACCGAGCCACCCCCGGCCTCTGCGACGCCGACCAGGCCCGGCGTGTACTCCGGAGCACGCGTGCACGAGGTGACCAGACTCGAAGCCGTGGTGGAGGAGGTCGCCGCGCGGGGCGTGGGCGCCGCGCACCTCGGCGCCGCGGTCGCCGATGCCCTGGCGGACGGGCCGCACGCTCGGTCGGGTTCAAGACGGTCGCGGCCTACCGCGTCGGCCTCGAGCTGCCGGCGAGCGCGCCGGCTGCCGCCGAGGTCCGACGCGCAGCCGATCATTGGCTCGCCGCGTGCGACCGAACCGGCGGCCACCGGCTCGACGCCGCGGTGCTGGTCGCGCACGCCGTGCACGCCTGCCTGCCACTCGGCCTTCCTGTCCAGGTGCACACCGGCTTCGGGGACCCCGACCTCACCCTGCGCCAGGCGGACCCGTCGCTGCTCACGGCGTTTCTGCGTGCACTACCGCGCGAGGCCGGGCCGGTGGTGCTGCTGCACTGCTATCCGTACCACCGGCAGGCCGCCTACCTAGCCAGCGTCTTCCCGCAGGTTGCCCTCGATGTCAGCCTTGCGGTGAACCATGTCGGTCCGGGTGCCACGGCGGTCCTCGCCGAGACGCTCGAGAGCTGGCCCCGTTCGGGTCTTTGCTGTACGGCTCGGACGGGTTCGGGCTCGCCGAGCTGCATCACCTCGGAGCAGTGATCTTCCGCCAGGCGCTCGGGCGCGTGCTCGACGGCTGGATCGCCGCCGACGACGTCAGTGAGGACGACGCCGTTCGGTTCGCCGGGATGATCACGAGCGAGAACGCGCGACGGATCTATCGCCTGGGGACGATGGCGCGCATCGACGCCCTGGGGCCCCCCCCCCTTTTTTTTTTTTTTTTTTTTTTTTTTTTTTTTTTTTTTTTTTTTTTTTAAAAAAAAAAAAAAAAAAAAAAAAAAAAAAAAAAAAAAAAAAAAAAAAAAAAAAAAAAAAAAAAAAAAAAAAAAAAAAAAAAAAAAAAAAAAAAAAAAAAAAAAAAAAAAAAAAAAAAAAAAAAAAAAAAAAAAAAAAAAAAAAAAAAAAAAAAAAAAAAAAAAAAAAAAAAAAAAAAAAAAAAAAAAAAAAAAAAAAAAAAAAAAAAAAAAAAAAAAAAAAAAAAAAAAAAAAAAAAAAAAAAAAAAAAAAAAAAAAAAAAAAAAAAAAAAAAAAAAGACCGCCCTCGAGGCTCGGGAGGTACTTTTTTTTTTTTTTTTTTTTTTTTTTTTTTTTTTTTTTTTTTTTTTTTTTTTTTTTTTTTTTTTTTTTTTTTTTTTTTTTTTTTTTTTTTTTTTTTTTTTTTTTTTTTTTTTTTTTTTTTTTTTTTTTTTTTTTTTTTTTTTTTTTTTTTTTTTTTTTTTTTTTTTTTTTTTTTTTTTTTTTTTTTTTTTTTTTTTTTTTTTTTTTTTTTTTTTTTTTTTTTTTTTTTTTTTTTTTTTTTTTTTTTTTTTTTTTTTTTTTTTTTTTTTTTTTTTTTTTTTTTTTTTTTTTTTTTTTTTTTTTTTTTTTTTTTTTTTTTTTTTTTTTTTTTTTTTTTTTTTTTTTTTTTTTTTTTTTTTTTTTTTTTTTTTTTTTTTTTTTTTTTTTTTTTTTTTTTTTTTTTTTTTTTTTTTTTTTTTTTTTTTTTTTTTTTTTTTTTTTTTTTTTTTTTTTTTTTTTTTTTTTTTTTTTTTTTTTTTTTTTTTTTTTTTTTTTTTTTTTTTTTTTTTTTTTTTTTTTTTTTTTTTTTTTTTTTTTTTTTTTTTTTTTTTTTTTTTTTTTTTTTTTTTTTTTTTTTTTTTTTTTTTTTTTTTTTTTTTTTTTTTTTTTTTTTTTTTTTTTTTTTTTTTTTTTTTTTTTTTTTTTTTTTTTTTTTTTTTTTTTTTTTTTTTTTTTTTTTTTTTTTTTTTTTTTTTTTTTTTTTTTTTTTTTTTTTTTTTTTTTTTTTTTTTTTTTTTTTTTTTTTTTTGGGGGGGGGGGGGGGGGGGGGGGGGGGGGGGGGGGGGGGGGGGGGTGCGGCCTAGCGTGCCTTCATGCGACGCTTCGACGACGAAGACCTCACCGGTGCACAGTTCCGCGA
Organism: uncultured Actinomycetota bacterium; assembly: GCA_963728775.1. Classification (GTDB taxonomy): domain Bacteria; phylum Actinomycetota; class Actinomycetes; order Propionibacteriales; family Nocardioidaceae; genus Nocardioides_B. Next base: position 82,740 of record CAVSLP010000012.1, on the reverse strand, counting down.
ATGCGACCTGAGTGGAGCACGGATGGTCGGGGTGGTCATGCAGGACGCCGAGATCGACGGACTGGTCACCAATCTCGTGGTCAACGGGGTCGAGGTGATAGTGATACGTCGAGGCGGAGCTCGACCGCCGTCACCCGGTACGGCAGCTGATCCGCTCCGATGAGCCGGGCGACCTGCGAGAGGCCTGGCGGCAACTGCGGGACGACTGGGCGACGACCACCGGTCGGGTTCGGTCCATGCCCGAAAACAGCGAACATCACGGCGTCGACGGCGAGTGGTCGATGGTCGAAACCCTGCGTCACCTGGTCTTCGTGCACGACTCTTGGTTCCGACGCTGCGTGCTCGGGCTCACGGAGCCGTTCACGGCCATGGGACTGGGTCCAACGGTCGTCATGGACCAGGAGGAGAACGGGCTCGACCCGTCCGCCCAACCGAGTCTCGACGAGGTGCTCGCCGTAAGAGTCCAGCAAGCTTCGGAGATCGAGACATGGTTGGCCGAGGTCACGCCTGATCAGCTCGCGCGAACCGCGCCGGTGCCCGACGACGACAGGTGGCCCCCGTACGCCAAGGGGCGGACAGTGCGGCAATGCGTCGGCACCGTGCTCAACGAGGAATGGGCCCACCAAGGGTTCTGCGAGCGCGACCTGGACAAACTGTCGCGTCAAGATTCTTCTTAGGGTTCATGAGATTTTTTTTTTTTTTTTTTTTAAAAAAAAAAAAAAAAAAAAAAAAAAAAAAGACCGCCGAGGCTTAGGATGACCGCTTTTATGCCTGACACGGCGCGGGCACCATGCACTAAGTGCCAGCCCGATGCGATTTTCCGGTGCCGCTGTCGGCCCCGCCGGCGGGCAGCGAGCCACGGCGACTCCTCAGCGTAGATGCTGATCGCGACGCCGTTTGGCCACGAGCGTGGAATTTTTTTTTTTTTTTTTTTTTTTTTTTTTTTTTTTTTTTTTTTTTTTTTTTTTTTTTTTTTTTTTTTTTTTTTTTTTTTTTTTTTTTTTTTTTTTTTTTTTTTTTTTTTTTTTTTTTTTTTTTTTTTTTTTTTTTTTTTTTTTTTTTTTTTTTTTTTTTTTTTTTTTTTTTTTTTTTTTTTTTTTTTTTTTTTTTTTTTTTTTTTTTTTTTTTTTTTTTTTTTTTTTTTTTTTTTTTTTTTTTTTTTTTTTTTTTTTTTTTTTTTTTTTTTTTTTTTTTTTTTTTTTTTTTTTTTTTTTTTTTTTTTTTTTTTTTTTTTTTTTCCCCCCCCCCCCCCCCCCCCCCCCCCCCCCCCCCCCCCCCCCCCCCCCCCCCCCCCCCCCCCCCCCCCCCCCCCCCCCCCGGGGGGGGGGGGGGGGGGGGGGGGGGGAATAGTTTCCAGGCCCCACTCGCTTGCTGCTGTGCGGGACAGCCGACACCCCTCCCTTTCTCCCCCCCCCCCCCCCCCCCCCCCCCCCCCCCCCCCCCCCCCCCCCCCCCCCCAAAAAAAAAAAAAAAAAAAAAAAAAAAAAAAAAAAAAAAAAAAAAAAAAAAAAAAAAAAAAAAAAAAAAAAAAAAAAAAAAAAAAAAAAAAAAAAAAAAAAAAAAAAAAAAAAAAAAACCCCCCCCCCCAAAAAAATGATGTCGAAGACCCCGACCGCCGTTCGACGTATGTGCGAGAAGCACCCACCCACAAGCAGAAGGAGTGATGGCGATGCCGCGTTTCATGGGATTCGTGCGGATGGAAGAGGGCATCGGCACGCCGCCGCAGGCGCTGTTCGAGGCGATGGACACCTACATCGGCGAGCGGGCCGCCAACGGCGTGTTCCTCGACGGCGGTGGCCTGTACGGCACCGAGGACGCCGTGAACTTCGTCGTCCGCAAGGGCGAGGTCAGCCGGGTCGACGGCCCGTACGCCGAGGCCAAGGAGGTCGTCGGCGGCTGGGCGCTGATGCAGTACGACACCCTCGAGGAGGCGGTGGCCGACCAGCAGGAGTTCGCCGAGCTGCACGCCAAGCACTGGCCCGAGGTCACCATGGTCGCGACGCTGCGGCAGATCTCCGACGGGCCCGGAGGCAGCCCGGCGACTGACCGAGACGCTCACTACGCTGGCCGCGTGCCGGCAGCGACCCAGTACGGACGACCCGACCGAGGCCGTCGTCGCCGCGTGGCGGGCCGAGTCGGCCCGCCTCGTCGGCGCCCTCACCCGGATGACCCGCGACGTCGAGCTCGCCGAGGACCTGGCCCAGGACGCGCTGGTGGCCGCGCTCGAGCAGTGGCCCACCACCGGCGTACCGCACAACCCGGGCGCCTGGCTGATGACGACCGCGAAGCGTCGCGGCATCGACCACTTCCGGCGCGCCGACACCCTGCGCCGCAAGGTCGCCGAGCTCGAACGCGCCCGGACGGAGAGGAGGCGAGCAGATGCCCGACCTCGACGGCCAGGTCGACCACATCGAGGACGACGTCCTGCGGCTGGTCTTCCTGTCCTGCCACCCCTCCCTGACGCCCGAGTCGCGGGCAGCGCTGACGCTGCGCCTGGTCGGCGGCCTCACCACCGCCGAGATCGCCCGCGGGTTCCTGGCCACCGAGTCCACGATGGGCCAGCGGATCTCGCGGGCCAAGAAGACCCTGGCCGCGGCGCACGCGGAGTTCGAGCTGCCCGACGGGGCCGGAGCGGACCGAGCGCCTCGACGACGTGATGGCCGTGGTCTACCTGATCTTCAACGAGGGCTACACGGCCACCGCCGGCGAGGACTGGATGCGCCCCGACCTCGCGCGCGAGGCGATCCGGCTCGCCCGGATGCTGGCCGCGCTCGCCCCCGACGAGCCCGAGGTGCTCGGCCTGCAGGCGCTGCTGGAGATCCAGGCCTCGCGGATGCGCGCCCGGCTCGACGAGGACGGCGCGCCGGTGCTGCTGGAGGCGCAGGACCGCACGCGGTGGGACCAGCTGCTCATCCGCCGCGGGCTGGCCGCGCTGCAGCAGGCCGAGCTGCTCGCCGCGCGCGGGCAGCCGGTCGGGACGTACTTCCTGCAGGCCTCGATCGCCGCGCAGCACGCCCGCGCGGCGCGGGCCGAGGACACCGACTGGCGCCGGATCGCGGCGCTGTACGACGTCCTGGCCGACGCCGCGCCCGGGCCGGTCGTCGAGGTCAACCGGGCGGTCGCGCACGGGCGGGCCTTCGGCCCGGACGCCGGGCTCGCCGTGCTCGACGCCCTCGACGCGGCCGCGCTCGGCGACTCCCCGCTCGTGCCGAGCGTGCGCGGCGACCTGCTCGAGCGGGCCGGTCGGCACGCGCAGGCGGCGCGGCTTTCACCGAGGCCGCCGCGCGCACCAGCAACGAGGGCGAGCGCACGGTGCTGCGTGGCCGGGCCGAGGCGAACCGGATTTTTTTTTTTTTTTTTTTTTTTTTTTTTTTTTTTTTTTTTTTTAAAAAAAAAAAAAAAAAAAAAAAAAAAAAAAAAAAAAAAAAAAAAAAAAAAAAAAAAAAAAAAAAAAAAAAAAAAAAAAAAAAAAAAAAAAAAAAAAAAAAAAAAAAAAAAAAAAAAAAAAAAAAAAAAAAAAAAAAAAAAAAAAAAAAAAAAAAAAAAAAAAAAAAAAAAAAAAAAAAAAAAAAAAAAAAAAAAAAAAAAAAAAAAAAAAAAAAAAAAAAAAAAAAAAAAAAAAAAAAAAAAAAAAAAAAAAAAAAAAAAAAAAAAAAAAAAAAAAAAAAAAAAAAAAAAAAAAAAAAAAAAAAAAAAAAAAAAAAAAAAAAAAAAAAAAAAAAAAAAAAAAAAAAAAAAAAAAAAAAAAAAAAAAAAAAAAAAAAAAAAAAAAAAAAAAAAAAAAAAAAAAAAAAAAAAAAAAAAAAAAAAAAAAAAAAAAAAAAAAAAAAAAAAAAAAAAAAAAAAAAAAAAAAAAAAAAAAAAAAAAAAAAAAAAAAAAAAAAAAAAAAAAAAAAAAAAAAAAAAAAAAAAAAAAAAAAAAAAAAAAAAAAAAAAAAAAAAAAAAAAAAAAAAAAAAAAAAAAAAAAAAAAAAAAAAAAAAAAAAAAAAAAAAAAAAAAAAAAAAAAAAAAAAAAAAAAAAAAAAAAAAAAAAAAAAAAAAAAAAAAAAAAAAAAAAAAAAAAAAAAAAAAAAAAAAAAAAAAAAAACCTGCAGGCCGATGACCTGGGGGTTCGTCGTACGCCGTTGGTGTCCGAGGGGGGACTTGAACCCCCACCCTCTATACGAGGACTAGCACCTCAAGCTAGCGCGTCTGCCTATTCCGCCACCCGGACAAGGTGTGCACCCACAACTCTAATCGAGCCCCGAGCGCGGCGGTAACTGTAGCAAAGAGGAGGGCGAAACATCGCATCGGGCATGTCCGGCGATCGCCTGTCAGGATGGGGGCATGAGCACCCGCACCGAGCAACAGCCGTCCTACGACCCGGCCGCGGAGGTTGTCGAGATCTGTCGCGACCTGATCCGGATGGACACCACGAACTACGGCGACGGATCCGGCCCGGGGGAGCGGAAGGCGGCCGAGCACGTGGCCGCCCTGCTCGACGAGGTCGGGATCGAGGCCGAGCTCTTCGAGGGCGCGCCCGGCAGGGCCAACGTGGTCGCCCGCTGGGGAGGGGCGTCCGGTACGACGCGGGACCCGCTGCTGCTGCACGGCCACCTGGACGTGGTGCCCGCGAACGCGGACGACTGGGCGGTCCACCCCTTCTCCGGGGAGATCACGGACGGGTACCTGTGGGGACGCGGCGCCGTCGACATGAAGGACTTCGACGCGATGCTGCTCTCGGTGGTGCGGGCGCGCGCCCGGGCGGGCGCCGCGCCCGAGCGGCCGATGGTGCTCTGCTTCACCGCGGACGAGGAGGCGGGGGGCCACCAGGGCGCCGAGCAGGTCGTGCTCCAGCGCCCCGACCTGATCGAGGGCTGCACCGAGGGTGTCGGGGAGGTCGGGGGGTTCAGCGCGACGGTGCGCGGGCGGCGCTTCTACCTGGTCGAGGCCGCCGAGAAGGGGATGGCCTGGATGCGCCTGACGGCGACCGGGAACGCCGGCCACGGCTCGATGCAGCACCCCGACAACGCGGTCACCCGGCTGTCCGAGGCGGTCGCCCGGATCGGGCGGCACCAGTGGCCGGTTCGGCTGACCCCCGCGATGCGGGTGCTGCTCTCGTCGGTGGGGGAGCTGGCCGGGACCGAGGCGACCCCCGAGAACGCCGAGGAGCTCGTCGCCGAGTTCGGCTCCGCCACCCGGATGCTCGGCGCGGTGATCCGCAACACCACGAACCCGACGATGCTGCAGGCCGGCTACAAGGTGAACGTGGTCCCGGGCGAGGCGACGGCCCACGTGGACGGGCGTTTCCTGCCCGGCCACGAGGACGAGTTCTTCGCGACCCTGGCGGACCTGGTCGGTGAGGGCATCGACATCGACTACGTCAGCAAGCAGACGGCCCTGGAGACCACCTTCGACGGGGACCTCGTGGACGCGATGACCGCCTCGATCCACGACGAGGACCCGGACGGCATCGTCGCGCCGTACCTGATGTCCGGCGGCACCGACGCCAAGCACTGGAAGAAGCTCGGCGTGCGCTGCTTCGGTTTCGCACCGCTCCGGCTGCCCGCCGACCTGGACTTCACCGCGCTGTTCCACGGCGTCGACGAGCGGGTGCCCACGGATGCCCTGGAGTTCGGCGCCCGGGTCTTCGACCGGTTCCTGGACCGCGCCTAGAAGATCGGGACGAAGTCCGGCCGGGGCTGCCGGATGATCTTGCGGCGCAGCACCACCTTGCGGGTGCCGTCCGGGAACAGCCGCAGCCGGTCCAGCTCCCAGCCGCCATGCTCGGCGCGGTCCACCAGGATCCTGGTCACCACGTTGCGGGAGAGCTCCCGCGAGATGGTCAGCTTCTCGAACTCGTACTCGAGGCCCGGCCGCAGCGCGCGTCGCTTTGCGGTGGTGTGCAGCGGTGGACGAGACATGGACCCATGGTGGCATGCCAGGCCGACCGATGGCGGCGTACCTGCCCTAGTCGTCGGAGGAGACGTCGTCCAGGGCGGCCACGATCTGCGCCGGGAGCTCGCACTCCTCGACGGTGAGCGACCCGCGCAGCTGGGCGGCGGTCCGGGCACCCACGATCGGGGCGGTTACCCCGGGCCGGTCCCGCACCCACGTGAGCGCGACCTCCAGGGGGGACCAGTCCAGGCCCTCGGCCGCCCGCGCGACCGCCTCGACGATCCGGGCGTGCCGCTCGGTCAGGTAGGCGCCGACGAAGTTCGAGAAGTGCGGAGACGCCGCGCGCGAGTCGGCGGGGGTCCCGGTGCGGTACTTCCCGGTGAGCACCCCCCGGCCCAGGGGTGACCAGGGCAGCACGCCCAGTCCGAGCGACTCGGCAGCGGGGAGCACCTCGGCCTCGACCTTCCGGTTGAGCAGCGAGTACTCCACCTGGTTCGACGCGAGGGTCGCCCGGCCGGGGACAGCGCGCTGCCAGGTGGCCGCCCGTGCGCTCTGCCATCCGGTGTAGTTGGAGACCCCGACGTACGACGCGCGGCCGGAGGTGACCGCGACGTCGAGGGCACTGAGCGTTTCCTCGAGCGGGACGTCGTCGACCCAGGTGTGCACCTGCCACAGGTCGACGTGGTCGAGCCCGAGCCGACGCAGGGAGGCGTCGAGCGTGGACAGCAGGTAGCCACGCGACACGTTCGCCTCCCGGTGCCCGCGCGCCCTGCTGATCCCCGCCTTGGTGGCGACCACGATGTCGTCGCGCGCGGCGACATCGCCGATGAACGACCCGAGCAGCTCCTCGGAGGCGCCGTCGCCGTAGCCGGCCGCCGTGTCCACCAGGGTTCCGCCGGCCTCGGTGAACGCGACCAGCTGGTCGCGCGCCTCGTGCTCGTCGGTGTCACGTCCCCAGGTGAGGGTGCCCAGACCCAGGCGGGAGACCTTCAGGCCGGTGCGCCCCAGGAACCGTTGCTGCATGGTCCGCAGGGTATCGGCGTCGGCGCCGGGTGGCCCCTCGGCTCGCCGGGGGTGCGTCAGATCACCCGCTGCGGGTAGCGGCAGGCCCTTGCCGCTAGCGAAGCGTGACGACGGCGGCGAGCCAGGCGCCGGTGGCTGCCCCCGTGGCGGCGTAGCCGCCGGAGGCTGCCAGCTGATAGGCCTTGCCCAGGTACTGCCCCGAGAACGTGTAGGCGCCGATGGGGAGCCAGGGGGTGGACCAGGAAGGGTTCCCGGTGCCGGCGGGGATCGACACCGCGCCGAACGCAAGCTCGTTGCCGGCCGTCGCCTGCGCCGTACCGGAGGAGAAGCTGCTCCCCGTGCCCGTGGCGACGGACGCATGGTCGGGGGAGGTCGCGCCGGCGAACTCGTCTCCGCTGAATCGGTAGGTGCGCGCCGAGGGGAAGCTGGCGGTGATCCGGTCGTTGACGGCAAGCGGCTTCACGGCCACACCGGCCAGCACCACCAAGCGGTTGCCGGACCCGTCGGCAATGTCGGCCACCGGGGAGTACACGTTCCCGGCCGGGTCCGTGCCGGAGACCGCGCCCGCGCTCGTGCCGCTCAGCTGCAGGGTGAGCACCACCAGGTCTCCGGCCGAGACGCCTCCCGAGCGCCACACGGTGATGTAGCCGCTGGTGTGGGTGCTGGTCGAGTAGTTGTTCGCGATGGTGTTCACGTAGCTCGGCGGCGTGCTCGAAGCGGTGGTGGCGGTGACGGTCTGGGTGGCGGTGTTGCTGAGGCCGGAGGTGTTGGTGACGGTGACCTTGGCGGTGTAGCTGCCGGCGGTGCTGTAGGTGTGGGTGGCGGTGGGGTTGGGCTGGGCGTTGGTGGTGGTGCCGTCGCCGAAGTCGAACTTGTAGGTGAGGGTCTGGTTCTGGGGGTCGGTGGAGGCGGAGGCGTCGGCGGTGACGGCGAGTGGGGCGTTGCCGCTGCTGGGGGTGACGGTCAGTGCTGCGGTGGGTGCTCCGGTGCCGACCCGCGAGCGTGCTGCCGGTCCCGGTGGCGGTGGCCGCCTGGTCCAGGTCGTCACCCCGCTCTCGTCGCCGCCGAGGCGTTAGCCGCCCTTCGCGCACTCGTACGTCGCGTTGATCCGGTCCTTCGCTGCCAGCGCCTTCTTCCGGTGCCGCCTAGCACCACCAGTCCGTTCCCGCTGCCGTCCGCGTTGCTGCTGAGCGTCTCGTAGTTGTTCCCCCCCTCGTCCTTCTCTCTCACCGCTCCCGTCGCCGCGTTGTTCCCTAGCTCAGCGTGAGCACCACGTAGTCCCCTCCCCACCCCGCCCCAGCGCCACACCTTGATGTAGCCGCTGTTCTTGTTCTTCTTCTGTAGTTGTTCCTGTCCACCTCCCGTCTGTGCGCTGGCGGTGGTGGCGGTGACGGTCTGGGTGGCGGTGTTGCTGAGGCCGGAGGTGTTGGTGACGGTGACCTTGGCGGTGTAGCTGCCGGCGGTGCTGTAGGTGTGGGTGGCGGTGGGGTTGGGCTGGGCGTTGGTGGTGGTGCCGTCGCCGAAGTCGAACTTGTAGGTGAGGGTCTGGTTCTGGGGGTCGGTGGAGGCGGAGGCGTCGGCGGTGACGGCGAGTGGGGCGTTGCCGCTGCTGGGGGTGACGGTCAGTGCTGCGGTGGGTGCCTGTGCGCTGGCGGTGGTGGCGGTGACGGTCTGGGTGGCGGTGTTGCTGAGGCCGGAGGTGTTGGTGACGGTGACCTTGGCGGTGTAGCTGCCGGCGGTGCTGTAGGTGTGGGTGGCGGTGGGGTTGGGCTGGGCGTTGGTGGTGGTGCCGTCGCCGAAGTCGAACTTGTAGGTGAGGGTCTGGTTCTGGGGGTCGGTGGAGGCGGAGGCGTCGGCGGTGACGGCGAGTGGGGCGTTGCCGCTGCTGGGGGTGACGGTGAGCGCTGCGGTGGGCGCCTGTGCCGGGGTGGAGCCACCCTGGAACTCGTAGGCTCCGATGTCGTCGTAGAGCCGGGGGCCCTCGGCGAACGTGTTGGGCGTCCCGGGGTCGTCGACCCGCGGGTTCCGCAGGACGTCGGTGCTGGTGGCCCCGGGCGCGCCCGAGTCGGCGCGGTCGATCGCCGGCGAGCCGGCCGTCAGGGACAGGTCGCCGGTTCCGGCGCTCTTGAACTTGGGGTCCGCCTGGATGCCGTGCTTCTCCTGGCCGGTGGCGGCCTGCATCGCGCTCAACGACGTGTACGAGGAGCCGAACACGTACATCTTGCCGGACTTGGTGAGCCAGACCAGGTTGTGGTCCACGACCGTGCTCGACGGTGCGGAGTCCCAGATCCCGATGTTGCCGGCCCGCCGGCTGCAGGAGATGCCGTTGTAGGTGGGGTAGACGGCGTTGTCGACCGCGACGTTGTTCTTCACCACGTAGTTGCCGGAGGTGCCCTCGACGTTTATCCCGGTGGTGCAGTTGTGGTAGACGGTGTTGCCGATCAGCCGTCCGCCGGTCACGTTGAGGTCGTCGATGCCGTGGTCGCCGTTGTTGTAGGTGACGTTCGTCGCGGCGAGGTTGTTGTTCCCGCCGGGGTAGAAGTTGATCCCGGAGTCCTCGTTGTCGTGGGTGATGTTCCCGATCAGCGTGTTCCCGGGGCTGATGACGTTGATGCCGTTGGCGTTGCGCTGGTAGTTCTCTGCGTTGAAGGTGGAGACGTTGTAGGCGATGGTCATCCCCGTGGTGCCGCTGTTCAACAGGATCCCGTGGTCGCTGTTGTTGTGCGTGTAGTTGCCCTGGACCAGGCCGTTGCTGGTGCCGCTGAGCCGGATGCCCTGGGCGATCTTGCCCTTCACCGGCTGCCCGGCGCCGACCACCTCGTTGCCGAGGATCGAGATGTGGTTCCCGCCCGAGACGTAGATGCCGATGCTCGTGGTGCCCGCGACCTGCAGGTTGGACACCGTCACGTAGCTTCGGTTCGAGATCGAGGCGCCGTACGGGACCGTGGTGCCGACCGTCGGGCTCTTCCCCGGCCACCCCGTGATCGTGACCGGCGCGGAGGCCGTACCCGAGACCGGTGGCGAGATGGTCTCGGCGTAGGTGCCGTTGCCGATGTAGGCCGTGTACCCGGGCTGGAGCTTGGACACCGCCTTGGTGAGCGAGCAGTACGGCGCCGTCGCGGTGCCGGTACCCGTGTCCGAGCAGCTCGACATCGTCTTGTCGACGTAGATGTCCGTGGTCGCCGACGAGGCCGCCTGCACCGCGATGGTGACCAGCCCGGCCGCTCCGAGGAGTGCCGTGACGAGGAGGGAGATGGTCCGCATGTGCGGACGCTTGGGCCGCGCTGCCATGCGTTCCACGCTAGGCGCGGTCGACGTACCCGACCTCACCCGATCTGCGTAGCCGGGGTTCACCCCGAACACGGGTTGCGTTTCGATGCGATTGCGAGACGCTTCATGACAGTCTCAGGCTCGGTGCGTAGTCTTTCCGGGGCATTTGGGGCACCCGGACAGAGAGCGACCACGGCACATGAACTATCTCCAGGCAGTCATCCTCGGCATCGTCGAGGGTCTGACCGAGTTTCTGCCGGTGTCGAGCACCGGTCACCTCACCATCACCGAGAAGCTGCTCGGCCTGGACGTGGCGGCCAAGGACGTCACCGGCTTCACCGCGGTGATCCAGGTGGGTGCGATCGCCGCGGTCGTGCTGTTCTTCTGGCGCGACATCTGGCGGATCGCGCGGGCCTGGGTGCTGGGCCTCGTGAAGCCGGAGTACCGCGGGCAGTTCGACCACCGGATGGGCTGGTTCGTGATCATCGGCTCGATCCCGATCGGGATCGTCGGGTTCCTCCTCAAGGACTTCATCACCAACGACCTGCGGTCGCTGTGGGTGGTCGCGTTCGGGCTCATCGTGTGGAGCGCGGTGATGCTCTACGCCGAGCGCGTCGGCCGGCAGACCCGCGAGGAGAAGGAGCTGACGGTGGTCGACTCGATCGTCGTCGGGCTGTTCCAGGTCGTCGCCCTGGTGCCCGGTGTCTCGCGTTCGGGTGCCACGATCTCCGGCGGCCTGCTGCGTGGGCTGGACCGTGTCACGGCGACGCGGCTGTCCTTCTTCCTGTCCATCCCGGCGCTGGTCGCGGCCGGTCTCTTCGAGCTCAAGGACGCGGTCGGGGGCAGCATCGGGGTCGGTGAGACCGTCGTGGGCACCCTGGTCAGCTTCGTGGTCGCCTACGCGTCGATCGCCTGGCTGCTGCGCTTCGTGGCGCACCACTCGATCGGGAGGTTCGTGCCCTACCGGGTCGGCCTCGGGCTGCTGCTGATCGTGGCCCTGAGCGCCGGGTGGATGAGCGCGACCTGACCGGCCGCTACAGCCAGCCGGACTTCTTGAAGAACCGGTAGAGCACCAGCGACGCGAGCACCATCAGACCCAAGGCGTAGAAGTACCCGTAGTGCCAGCGGAGCTCCGGGATGTGCCGGAAGTTCATCCCGTAGATCCCGGCGACCAGGGTGCCCACCGCGGCGATCGCGACCCAGGCGGAGATCTTGCGCATGTCCTCGTTCTGCTCGACGCTGATCCGGGCCAGGTGGGCGTCGAACGCGGTGGAGAGCAGCGAGTCCAGCGTCTCGATGCTCTCCGAGACGCGTACGACGTGGTCGGCGACGTCGCGGAAGAACGGCGCCGCGGCCTGGCTCACCAGCGGCACCGAGCCGGTGGCGAACCGCTTCATCGGCTCCCGCAGCGGGTTGACCGCGCGACGGACCTCCGCGAGCTCCCGCTTGAGCACGTAGATCCGCTTGGAGTCCTGGGTGCGGCTCGGGGAGAACACCGACTCCTCGACCTCGTCGACGTCGACCTCGAGGTTCCTGGCGACCTCCTCGTAGCTGTCCACCACCCGGTCGCAGATGGCGTAGACCACGGCCGACGGGCCGTGTCCGAGCACGGCGGTGCGTTGCTCGAGGTCCAGGCGGGCCGAGTGCAGCTCGGTGCCCTCGCCGTGCCGGACGCTGACCACGAAGTTCGGCCCCACGAACAGGTTGATCTCGCCGGTCTCCACCGCGTCGTACTCGTCGACGTACCACAGCGTCTTGAGCACCAGGAAGAGCCCGTCGTCGTACCGTTCGAGCTTGGGGCGCTGGTGGGCGTGCAGGGCGTCCTCGACCGCGAGCGGGTGCAGCGAGAAGATCTCGGCGACCCGGTCGAGCTCCCGGGCCCCGGGTTCGTGCAGCCCCACCCAGACGAAGTCGTGGTCCGCGGTGGCCAGGTCTCGGAGACGGGTGAGGTCGTCCTTGTCGCAGTCGACGTCCACTCGGACCCCGTCTCGGTACAGCGCGCTGTCGACGATCATGGCGTCAGGTTACGGCCACTAGAGTCCAAGTCATGGCAACTGTGATCCTGGCACGGCACGGACGGACCACCGCGAACGCCACCGGGGTGCTGGCCGGCCGCAGCAAGGGCGTGCACCTGGACGACCACGGGCTCGAGCAGGCGCGCCAGGCCGCGGAGCGGCTCGCGGGGCTCCCGCTCGCGGCGCTGGTCAGCAGTCCGCTCGAGCGGTGCCGCGAGACCGCCCGCGAGATCGGCCGGATCCAGGCGAACGGGGTGAGGCCGGTGACCGAACGGGGGCTGCTCGAGTGCGACTACGGCTCGTGGACCGGGCAGGAGCTGAAGACGCTGGCCAAGGAGCCGCTGTGGAAGACCGTGCAGGCGCACCCGTCCGCCGCGGCCTTCCCCGAGGGCGAGTCGATGTCCGCGATGGCCCAGCGGGGCGTGGCGGCGGTCCGCCACTGGGACGCGCGGGTGACCGAGGAGCACGGCCCGGACGCCGTGTGGGTGGCGGTCAGCCACGGCGACGTGATCAAGGCGATCCTCGCGGACGCCCTCGGCATGCACCTGGACTCCTTCCAGCGGATCGTCGTCGACCCGGCGTCCCTGTCGGTGGTCCGCTACACGCCGATGCGGCCGTTCGTGGTGTCCCTGAACAGCTCCGTGGGTGATCTGGACCACCTCAAGCCCACCCCCAAGAAGAAGTCGCGTCGCGCGAAGGTCACCAGCGACGCGCCGGTGGGCGGCGGCGCCGGCTCCGGCGGCCGGGGTACGGCGTCGCGGCGCACCGCATAGGCTCGGCACCATGGCATCGGTCATCCACAGCTTCGACCCGCCCGAGCGCTTCGTCGCGGGCACCGTCGGCCCGCCCGGACAGCGGACCTTCTTCCTGCAGGCGCGCGCCGGGGCCCGGGTCACCAGCGTCGCCCTCGAGAAGCAGCAGGTGTCCGTGCTCGCCGAGCGCATCGAGGAGCTGCTCGACGAGCTGCTGCGGGCCAGCGAGGGCGAGGGCACCATCCCGGCCGTCTCGCCGGTGGCGCTCGACGACAGCGAGCCGCTCGAGCAGCCCATCGTCGAGGAGTTCCGGGCGGGCACCATGACGCTGTCCTGGGACGCGACGGACCAGCGGGTCGTCGTCGAGGTGTTCCCCTACACCGAGGAGGGCGTGGTGGAGCCCGGCACCCCGGAGGAGGAGATCGAGGAGCCGGAACCGGACGAGGTGCTGGTGGTGCGGCTGCCGGCGGGCCTGGCCCGTGCGTTCAGCAAGCGCGCCCAGGCGGTGGTCGGGGCGGGACGTCCGTCGTGCCCGTTCTGCGGGGGGCCGATGGACCAGGCGGGCCACCTGTGCCCGCGGGCGAACGGCTTCCGACGCTCGAGCGTCGACTCGGACTGATGTCCGAGCCCGTCGGTCTCGCGCCCCCGTCCGCCGCGGAGCCGGACGAGACGGTGGTGCTGCGTGAGGGGGAGATCGACCTCCAGGGGCGGATCACGCCCGCGTCCAACGCCACGTTCTTCGGCACCGTGACGCTGCGCGGGCGCAGCGTGCAGTGCGTGTACAAGCCGGTGGCGGGGGAGCGGCCGCTGTGGGACTTCCCGGACGGCACGCTGGCCCGCCGCGAGGTCGCCGCCTACGTGGTCTCCGAGGCGCTCGGCTGGGAGGTGGTCCCGCCCACGGTGCTGCGGGGCGGACCTGCCGGTGCCGGCATGGTGCAGGCCTGGCGGGAGCCGGACCCGGACCAGGCCCCGGTCGACCTGGTCCCCGAGGGTGACGTCCCGGGCGGGTTCCTGCACGTGCTGGACGCCTTCGACGGCGACGACCGTCCGGTCTCGCTGGTCCACGAGGACACCGTGGCGCTGCGTCGGATGGCCGTGTTCGACGTCCTGATCAACAACGCGGACCGGAAGGGCGGCCACGTGCTCGCGATGGCCGGCGGGCACCGGCACGGGGTCGACCACGGCATCAGCTTCCACGTCGACGACAAGCTCCGAACCGTGCTGTGGGGCTGGGCCGGTCGCCCCGTCCACGCGGCCGACATCGCCGGGGTCACCGAGCTGGCGGAGCGGCTGGCCACCGCGGGCAGCGAGCTCGGCACCGTGCTCGGCGACCTCCTCGCGGACCGTGAGCTCACCGCGACCGTCGCCCGCTGCGAGCGCCTGCTCGGGCGGGGGCGGATGCCTGCGCCGTCCGACCGCTGGCCCGCGATCCCGTGGCCCGCGTTCTGATCTGAGCGTGCCCCGATAGGCTCGGAGGCATGCGTGCGTGGACGAGTCCTGAGGTGCCCCTGCTCGAGGATTTCGGGCGCGGGCCCGCGGTCAGTCTCTACAACACCGCCACTCGGTCGGTGCAACCGACGCGCCCGGAGGGGACGGCCCGGATGTACGTCTGCGGCATCACCCCGTACGACGCCACGCACATCGGGCACGCCAACACCTACGTGGCCTTCGACCTGCTCAACCGAGCCTGGCGCGACGCCGGGCACGACGTGAACTACGTGCAGAACGTCACCGACGTCGACGACCCGCTGCTCGAGCGGGCGAACGCGACCGGGGTGGCGTGGGACGAGCTGGCCGCCTCCGAGACGGACCTGTTCCGCGAGGACATGACGGCGCTGCGGGTGCTGGCCCCCGCGGAGTACATCGGAGCGGTGGAGTCCATCCCGCTCGTCGTCGAGCTGGTGCAGCAGCTCCGCGAGCGCGGCGTCGTCTACGACGTCGACGGCGACCTGTACTTCTCGGTGCGCTCGGACCCGCGGTTCGGCGAGGTCTCCGGGCTCGACGAGGCGGAGATGCTCGCGGTCTTCCCGGAGCGGGGCGGCGACCCGGACCGGCGTGGCAAGAAAGACCCGCTCGACTGCCTGCTGTGGCAGGCCGAGCGGCCCGGCGAGCCGGCCTGGGAGACGGCGCTCGGCAAGGGCCGACCCGGGTGGCACGTGGAGTGCTCCGCGATCGCGCTGCGCTACCTGGGGGAGGCGTTCGACGTGCAGGGCGGCGGGTCCGACCTGGCCTTCCCGCACCACGAGATGAGTGCGTCGGAGGCCCAGGCCGCCTTCTCCGGGCTGACCTTCGCGCAGTCCTACGTGCACGCCGGCATGGTGGGCTACCAGGGCGAGAAGATGTCGAAGTCCAAGGGCAACCTGGTGCTCGTCTCCCGGCTACGCGCGGCCGGGGTGGACCCGACGGTGATCCGGCTGGCGCTGCTCGGTCACCACTACCGCGCCGACTGGGAGTGGACGGACACGGACCTTGCCGCCGCCGAGGACCGGTTGGCCGCGTGGCGGGCGGTGATCGACCGTGCGGGTCGTGACCAGGCGGAGCAGCTCACGCAGGCCGTGCGCACCGCGCTCGCCGACGACCTGGACGCCCCCACCGCGCTGGGTGCGGTGGACGCGTGGGCGGCCGAGTCCGACCGGGGGGACGGCAGCGGCGCTGCCGCGATCCGGGACCTGCTCGACGCCCGCCTCGGTATCCGGGCGTAGCGACCGCTCGTGCACGACGGGGGCCCGGGTCAGCCGTCGTCGGTCTCGCGGCGCTTGAGGTAGCGCTCGAACTCCCGGGCGATCGCCTCGCCGCTGGCCTCGGGGAGATCCGCGGTGTCGCGGGTCTCCTCGAGGGCCCGGACGTAGTCGCCGATCTCCTCGTCCTCCTCGGCCAGCTCGTCGACCCCACGCTCCCAGGCACGGGACTCCTCGTGCAGCTCGTCGAGCGGGATGCTGATCTCGAGCAGGTCCTCGAGCTGGCCGAGCAGCGCCAGCGTGGCCTTGGGGCAGGGGGGCTGCGCGACGTAGTGGGGGACGGCCGCCCAGAAGGAGACCGCCGGCACGTCGAGCTGGGTGCAGGCGTCCTGGAAGACCCCGACGATCCCGGTGGGGCCCTCGTAGTTGGACTGCTCCAGCTTGAGCCGGTCGGAGATGTCCGGTTCGGTCGCCGTCCCGGACACCGGGATCGGCCGGGTGTGCGGGGTGTCGGCCAGCAGCGCCCCGAGGGTCACCACCAGCTCGGTGCCGAGCTCGTCGCAGGCCGCGAGCAGCTCGGCGCAGAACTGCCGCCACCGCATGTTCGGCTCGATGCCCCGCAGCAGGATCACGTCGCGCAGGGCACCGGGCGGGGAGCACACCGAGATCTGGGTCGACGGCCAGGTGATCCGGCGCATGCCGTCGTCGTTGGTGCCCACGACGGGCCGGTTCATCTGGAAGTCGTAGAAGTCCTCGGGGTCGATGGCGGCCACCACCCGGGCGTGCCAGACCTTGGCCAGGTGGTCGATGACGGAGGAGGCGGCGTCGGCGGCGTCGTTCCAGCCCTCGAACGCGGCGATGAGGACGGGCGACCTCAGCTCCGGCACTTCTTCGATCTCGATCACAGCGCCAGCCTAGACCGCGACCGGCT
Source organism: uncultured Actinomycetota bacterium (assembly GCA_963728775.1). Lineage (GTDB taxonomy): Bacteria > Actinomycetota > Actinomycetes > Propionibacteriales > Nocardioidaceae > Nocardioides_B. The sequence goes on along the minus strand of CAVSLP010000012.1, from coordinate 66,193 downwards.
GGCCGGGGGACGACGCCGGGTCGGCGTGGTGCGGCGGGCGGCTGCGACAATGTGAGACGGCCGTGTCACCATCCGGAAGCCGGAGGCGGCGGACGGCCGGCCCTGCCTACGCTTGCCGGGCCCGTGGGAACAGCCCGCGGGCCCGCCGACCCGAGGAACCGCCCGTGTCCCGTACGCCGTTGACCCGTCCCGACCTCACCGGGCAGCTGACCGCTGCGCTCCGGGATCGGATCCTGGTGATGGACGGGGCGATGGGCACGATGATCCAGCGCCACGGCCTCGACGAGGCGGGCTACCGCGGGGAGCGCTTCCGGGACTGGGGCAGCGACGTGCGGGGCAACAGCGACCTGCTGAGTCTCAGCCGCCCGGAGATCATCCGGGGCATCCACCGCGAGTACCTCCAGGCGGGCGCGGACGTCGTGGAGACCAACACGTTCAACGCCCAGGTGATCTCCCAGGCCGACTACGGGATGCAGCGGCTCGCCTACGAGATGAACGTCGAGTCGGCGCGGCTGGCCCGGCTCGAGTGCGACGCGATGACGGCGCAGACCCCCGACCGGCCCCGCTACGTCGCCGGCGCGATGGGCCCCACGAACACGACCGCCTCGATCTCACCGGACGTGAACGACCCGGGCAAGCGCAACATCACGTTCGACAGGCTGGTGGAGGCCTACCTCGAGCAGGCCACCGGTCTCGTGGACGGGGGCGCCGACCTGCTGCTGGTCGAGACGATCTTCGACACCCTCAACGCCAAGGCGGCGATCTTCGCGCTGGAGACCCTGTTCGAGCAGCGGGAGCGGCGGTGGCCGGTGGTCATCTCGGGCACCATCACCGACGCCTCCGGCCGGACCCTGTCGGGGCAGGTGACCGAGGCGTTCTGGAACTCGGTGCGGCACGCCCGCCCGCTCGCGGTCGGGCTGAACTGCGCCCTCGGGGCCCGCGACATGCGCCCCTACGTCGCGGAGCTGGCGCGGGTGGCGGACTGCTTCGTGTCGTGCTACCCGAACGCCGGGCTGCCGAACGCGTTCGGTGAGTACGACGAGGCGCCCGAGGAGACCGCCGGGGTGCTGGAGGAGTTCGCGGGCAGCGGGCTGGTGAACCTGCTGGGAGGCTGCTGCGGCACCACCCCGGCGCACGTCACCGCGATCGCGACCGCGACCAAGGGCAAGGCGCCGCGCGTGCCGGCCGCGGTGGAGCCGGCCTGCCGGCTCTCCGGCCTCGAGCCGCTGACCATCACGCCCGACTCGCTGTTCGTGAACGTGGGCGAACGCACCAACATCACCGGATCCGCCCGGTTCCGCCGGCTGATCAAGGAGGGTGACTACGCCACGGCGCTGTCCGTGGCCCGCCAGCAGGTCGAGGCCGGCGCGCAGGTCATCGACATCAACATGGACGAGGGGATGATCGACGGCGTCGCCGCGATGGAGAAGTTCGTGCGGCTGGTGGCCAGCGAGCCGGACATCTCCCGGGTGCCGCTGATGATCGACTCGTCCAAGTTCGAGGTGATCGAGGCCGGGCTCAAGTGCGTCCAGGGCAAGCCGGTCGTCAACTCGATCTCCATGAAGGAGGGTGAGGAGAAGTTCGTCGAGCAGGCCAGGCTCTGCCGCAAGTACGGCGCCGCGGTGGTGGTGATGGCCTTCGACGAGGACGGTCAGGCGGACAACCTCGAGCGCCGCAAGGCAATCTGTACCCGGGCCTACGAGCTGCTCACCGGCGAGGTCGGCTTCCCGGCGCACGACATCGTCTTCGACCCGAACATCTTCGCGGTGGCGACCGGCATCGAGGAGCACGCCAACTACGGGGTCGACTTCATCGAGGCGACCCGGTGGGTCAAGCAGAACCTGCCGGGCGCGCTGGTGTCCGGGGGCGTGTCGAACGTCTCCTTCTCGTTCCGGGGGAACAACCCGGTCCGGGAGGCGATCCACTCGGTGTTCCTGTTCCACGCCATCAAGGCGGGCATGGACATGGGCATCGTGAACGCGGGGGCGCTCGTCGTGTACGACGAGATCGACCCGGAGCTGCGGGACACGATCGAGGACGTGGTGCTCAACCGGGGGAACGACAGCACCGAGCGGCTGCTGGAGCTCGCGCCGAGGTACGCCGGCGACGGCAGCCAGCCGGAGGCGCAGGACGAGGCGTGGCGGTCCTTCCCGGTCGACGAGCGGATCACGCACGCCCTGGTGAAGGGCATCGACGACTACGCCGAGAGCGACACGGAGGAGCTGCGGCAACAGATCGCGGACCGCGGCGGGCAGCCGATCGAGGTGATCGAGGGCCCGCTCATGGCCGGCATGAACGTGGTCGGCGACCTGTTCGGGGACGGCAAGATGTTCCTGCCCCAGGTGGTGAAGTCGGCGCGGGTGATGAAGAAGGCGGTGGCCTACCTGATCCCGTTCATCGAGGCCGAGAAGAAGCCGGGCGACGCGCAGCGCACCAAGGGCACGATCGTGATGGCCACGGTCAAGGGCGACGTGCACGACATCGGGAAGAACATCGTCGGCGTGGTGCTGCAGTGCAACAACTACGAGGTCGTCGACCTCGGCGTGATGGTGCCTGCGCAGAAGATCATCGACGCCGCTCGCGAGGTCGACGCCGACCTGATCGGACTCTCGGGGCTGATCACCCCCTCCCTCGACGAGATGGTGAACTTCGCCGCCGAGATGGAGCGGCAGGGTTTCGAAGTCCCGCTGCTGATCGGGGGTGCGACCACCTCGCGGGCGCACACCGCGGTGAAGGTGGACCCGAAGTACCACGGCCCGGTGGTGTGGGTGAAGGACGCCTCCCGCTCCGTGCCCGTGGCGTCGTCGCTGCTCTCGGACGAGCGACGCGGCGAGCTGCTCGAGCAGGTGCGCGCCGACTACGACTCGATCCGGGAGCGGCACGCCGCCAAGCTGAACGAGCGACCCATGGTCGCGCTGGCGACCGCGCGGGCCAACCGGACACCGCTGGAGTGGGAGGGCTACCGGCCGCCGGTGCCGCGGGTGCTGCGACAGCAGGCCAAGGACGTCTGGTCGCACCGGCCGGGGCAGCGGGCGAACGACCCGCATCCGCACTTCGTGCGCACCTTCGAGGACTACCCGCTCGACGAGCTGCGCGGCTACATCGACTGGCAGCCGTTCTTCAACGCCTGGGAGATGAAGGGCAGCTTCCCCGACATCCTGAACAACCCCGCCACCGGCGAGGCCGCACGCAAGCTGTGGGACGACGCCCAGCGGATGCTCGACCGGCTGGTCGACGAGCGGTGGGTCCGGGCCAGCGGCGTGGTCGGCCTGTTCCCGGCCAACGGTGTGGACGAGGACGACATCGAGGTGTACGCCGACGAGGAGCGCACTCGGGTCGTGACCCGGTTGTGCAACCTGCGCCAGCAGGGTGAGCACCGCCCGGGGATCCCGAACCGTTCCCTGGGTGACTTCGTGGCTCCGAAGCGGTCGGGCCTGCGGGACTACGTGGGGGCGTTCGCGGTGACCGCCGGCCTGGGAAGCCAGCACAAGGTGGCCGAGTTCAAGCAGGCGCTGGACGACTACAGCGCCATCCTGCTCGAGTCGCTGGCCGACCGGCTGGCCGAGGCGTTCGCCGAGCGGCTGCACGAGCGGGTGCGTCGCGAGTTCTGGGGGTACGCCGCGGACGAGCACCTCGACAACGAAGGGTTGATCAAGGAGCGGTACGACGGAATCCGCCCGGCCCCCGGCTACCCGGCCTGTCCGGACCACACCGAGAAGAAGAAGCTCTGGGACCTGCTCGACGTGCGGGCACGCACCGGCATCGAGCTCACCGACGGGATGGCGATGTGGCCCGGGGCCGCGGTCAGCGGCTGGTACTTCTCGCACCCTCAGGCGCAGTACTTCGTCGTCGGTCGGCTGGGCAAGGACCAGGTGGAGAGCTACGCCGCCCGCAAGGGATACACGCTGCGCGAGGCGGAACGGTGGCTCGCGCCGAACCTCGGGTACGAGCCGGAGGACTGAGGTGCGCGCCCTTTGGCTGACACCGTGATGCATTGAGCTTCCGGGCGCCTCGTAGCATGGAATGTCGCATGGGTCGCGTCGCTGGGCGGGTCAGGCATGACGGCGGTCGGCGGTGACTTGCCACTCGTCGTGGGCCTCGACCAGCACTGCGCCGGCGAGTCGGAGCAACGCTTCCGGGCTGGGGAATACCCCGACGACGTCGGTGCGGCGGCGGATCTCCAGGTTGAGCCGCTCGATTGTCCGGCCCTGAAGACAGCGAACGCGGTGATCTCATCGGCTGCCTCGCGCAGCATCTCCGCGACCTTGGGGAGCTGCTTGCCGAGCATGGTGGCGATGACGTCGAGCTGCATCCGGACGTGCTCGGCGTCGGGCTGGGCGAAGATCGTGCGCAGCGCGGCGGCGACCATCTCGGCGTTGCCCTTGGGGGCCACGACGAGCACGTTGCGCATGACCTCGACGGCCTGCTCGCCGACGTGCAGGACATCCTCGGCCGTCCACGGCTCGGGCGGGCCGTCGGGCAGCCGTCAATGCCAAGGCCTGGGCTTCAGCTCCGGCGACCGGATCGAGCCTCCTCCGAGTGCCTTGGTGCAGGAGGCAGTCATCCGCTGAAGACGATGCGTTCGCACAGCGGCAGCCGGAGCATCGAGGAAAGGCGGTCGACAACAGACAGGGTGGGGCAACGACATGAAGACGGTGATCGTGGGTGGGGTCGCGGCCGGAGCCTCGACGGGGGCACGTCTGAGGAGGCTGGACGAGACGGCAGAGATCGTCGTCCTGGAACGCGATCACTACGTCTCGTTCGCGAACTGCGGCCTGCCGTACCACGTGGGCGGGGAGATCCCCGAACGGGACAGCCTGCTGCTGCAGACACCAGAGAGCCTGGGCAGGAGCCTCGCCCTCGACGTGCGCACCGGGCAGGAGGTCATCAGCATCGACCGGGGCGCCAAAGTGGTCGAGGTCCGTGACGACAAGAACGGACGGACCTACCGCGAGTCGTACGACAAGCTCGTGCTGTGCCCCGGGGCGGAGCCGATCCGGCCGCCCATTCCGGGTGCGGACGACCCCAGGGTCGACGTGCTGCGCAACATCCCCGACATGGACCACATCATCGCCCGGCTGGACGAGGCGGCCACCAGGGCCGTCGTCGTCGGCGGCAGCTACATCGGGCTGGAGCTCACCGAGGCTTTCCGGGCACGTGGGCTGCAGACCACCGTGGTCGAGCGGACCGAACGGCTGATGCCGTGGCTCGACCCCGAGCTGACGCGGATCCTGGACTACCACGTCGCCACCCACGACGTGGACCTCCGGCTGGGCACGGCGGCGAACGCAGTCCGCCGCAACGCCGAGGACCGGCTGGTGGTCGACCTCTCGGATGGCTCGTCCCTCGAGACCGACATCCTGGTCATGGCGGTGGGCGCGAGACCGAACGTCGACCTCGCTCGTGCCGCCGGACTAGAGATCGGACCCCGCGGCGGCATCGCCGTCGATCGCCACATGCGCACGTCGGCGCCCGACATCCTCGCGGCCGGAGACGCCGTCGAGACCCAGCACTTCCTGACCGGCGAGCCCACCTTGTCCATGCTGGCCGGCCCGGCGAACCGCGAGGGCAGGATCGCGGCCGAGACCATCGTCGGACGCGAGAGCGAGTACCGGGGCACGCAGGGAACGGCCGTGGTGAAGGTGTTCGACATGACCGCGGGCGGCACCGGGATGACCGAGACCGAGCTGCGAGCCGCGGGTATCGACTTCCGCAAGGTCTACACCCACCAGAACGGCCACGCGGCCTACTACCCAGGCACCGCACCGCTCTTCCTGAAGGTGCTGTTCTCCCCGGCCGACGGCAAGCTGCTCGGCGGCCAGGTCCTCGGGTGGGACGGCGTCGACAAGCGGATCGACGTGCTGGCGGTGGCGCTGCGTGCAGGCATGACCATCTACGACCTCGAGCACCTGGAGCTGGCCTACGCCCCGCCGTACGGTTCGGCGAAGGACCCGCTCAACATGGCCGGCTTCCTGGGCGCGAACCTGCTTCGCGGTGACATCGACCTGTGGTATCCCGAGAACTACCCGGACTGCGTGGACCAGGTGACCATCCTCGACACCAGGACCGCGGCCGAGTACGACGCGTGGCACATCCCGGAGGCTGTGCTCATCCCGTACACCGAGCTGCGCGACCGGCTCGAGGAGCTGCCGCGGGACAAGCCCGTGTGGACGTACTGTCGGTCGGGTTTCCGCAGCTACATCGCGTACTGCGTCCTGAAGCAGAACGGCTTCCAGACAGCCTTCCTGGCTGGCGGAATGATGACCTACCACGGCTACCACCGGACGCCGCTGGAGGTGGGCAAGGGAGGTATGCCGGTGGTCGCGCACGTCGAGGACGTGCTCGCCCAGCGCGCCGGTGCCGTCGAACATGTCTGACACGCCGGTCGAGGTGGCGCTCGAGGTCGGGGCGCAGCACGCGGAAGGCCCTCTGTGGGACTCGGCCTCTGGACGGCTGTGGTGGGTGGACATCGCCGGCCAGAGCGTGCACAGCTTCGACCCCACGACCGGCCTGGACCTCAGCTGGAGCACACCGGGCCAGCCCGGCGGCGTGGTCCTCGACTCCGTCGGAACGGTCCTGGTGGCGACACCGGAGGGCCTGGCCGAGCTCGATGAGGGCACCGGCGCACTGCGCCTCCGCGTGCCCATCGAGCGGGAGAAGCCCGAGAACCGTGCCAACGACGTCAAGGTCGATGCAAGTGGCCGGGCCTGGGTGGGGACGATGGCCTTCGACAAGCGACCCGAGAACGCCGCGCTGTACCGCGTCGAGGACGACGAGGTCACCCGCACGGTCACCGGTCTGACGATCTCGAACGGACCGGCGTTCGACGAGCCATCCGGACGTCTCTACCTCGCGGACACCGCCCGGTTCGTCGTGGACGTCTTCGACGTCGATTCGCCGACCGGAAGTGCCACGCGACGCCGGAGGTTCCTGGACTTCACTGACGAGCAGGTCTGGCCGGACGGCATGACCGTTGATGACGCGGGCATGTTCTGGATCGCGCTGGGCCGCGCCGGGGTGGTGCATCGCTACCGGCGCGATGGTGCGCTCGACGGCGTCGTCGTCGTGCCGACGAGCAACCCCACGTCCGTGGCGTTCGGCGGCGCAGACGGCGGGACGTTGTACATCACGAGCTCGTTGGTCGACGTCGAGCCGGACGCCCGCGCGTCGCAGCCTGTCGCGGGAGCGATCTTCCAGTGCCGTCCCGGTGTGACGGGCCCACCATCGCCGCGTTACGGGCACGCGCCGTCCCTGAACGCGCAGGAGGCTGGCGACCGGCACGACCTGAGCGAACTCACGAAGGGCGAGATCCGATGATCCAGCAGATGGTCCTGTTCGGTGCGTCCGGTGACCTCACCAGCCGTCTGCTGCTTCCGGCCGTGGCCCAGCTGGCCGAGGCCGGACTGCTGCCATCCGGCTTCACGATCCTCGGGGCAGCGAACGAGGACTGGAGCACCGCGGACTTCCGCCAGCACATCGCCGCCAAGCTGAAGGAGCACTCGTCAGTGGCCCCGGCCACGCAGGAAGCCGTCGTGGAACGGCTCACCTTCCAGACCACCGACGTCACCGACGCCGAGGCGGTCAGACGGCTGTTCGGTGACGACCACCCGGACACGCTCGTGTACCTCGCGCTGCCGCCCTTCCTGCTGCGCTCGGTCCTGCCTGCCTTGGCCACGGCCGGTCTTCGCATCTCGGACGCGCTGGCCATCGAGAAGCCGTTCGGCAACGACCTCGCCTCGGCTCGGGAGCTCAACCAGGTCCTCCGCCTCAGGCTCCCGGAACCGACGATCTTCCGCGTCGACCACTTCCTCTCCAGCGAGCTGGTGCGCCGGGTCATCACGCTGCGCTTCCTCAACCGGGTGTTCGAGCCGGTCTGGAACGCCGAGCACGTCGAGCGGGTGGACATCAGCTGGCTCGAGGACCTCACTCTGGAGGGCCGGGCGTCGTACTACGACGGCGCCGGCGCGATGAAGGACATGATCCAGAACCACCTCATGGAGATCATGGCGTTGGTCCTGATGGAGCAGCCATCCCGCATGGATGCCGACTCGTTCCGCGGTGCGCGGGTCGAGGCGCTCAGGGCGGTCGCCACCCCCGCGCCGGAGCGGATGTCCGCTGAGACGGTGCGAGGCCGATACGCGCCGGGGACCATCGGCTCGCGGCAGGTGCCGGCGTACGTCGACGAACCCGGCGTGGACCCCGCCCGGAACACCGAGACCTACGCGTCACTGACCCTCAGGGTGAACAACGCGCGGTGGTTCGGCGTCCCCTTCACCCTGCGGTCCGGGAAGGCGCTTCGGGAGAACTCCGCGGAGATCGCCCTCCACTTCCGGCCGATGCCGGACTACCTGAGGCAGAAGTGGCCCGGCGTCGAGCCGAACGTGCTCCGGCTGGGGCTCACCGAGCCGTACGTGCGGCTGTCGACGACGGTCAACGGACCGGATCAGCGGGCCGAGACGGTCGAGCTCGAAGCCCTGTCGTCGGCAGAAGGACTGACACCGTACGCACACCTCATCCACCAGATGCTGCGCAACGACCCCATGCTGTTCATCCGCGGCGACGAGGCCGAGGAGTCGTGGCGGATCATCGACCCCGTCATGCGCGCATGGGGCACCGACGACGTCCCGATGCAGGAGTACGCCGCCGGCAAGGCGGCGCCAGATCCCTCGGCCTGAAACGGTCCTGGCTGGTCGGCGCCGGAGTCCGCACGAGCTGCCGTCGTGCGGTGCTGACAGCTCGTGCGGACTCTCTGTCGATCAGATGTCGAAGTTCAGCTCGAACTGCTGGCCAGGTCACTGCGCGTCGCGGACCTTCCGTTCCCACCCAGCAGGTCGTCGAGGGCCGCCGCGGCGCGCGTCTGCGGGACCTTGTGGATCAGATCCGCGCGCAGGAGGATGAGTTCGGCGTCAGCCTCGGCGTAGCTCGTGAAGCCGCCGCGGGAGATGTCCCGGTTGCCTTCCTCGGGGCGGGCCGGATCGATGGGCGATGGGATCTCGAAGCGCCATCGAGGTCGTCTACGCCGAACGCGCGAAGGAACGGGCGCCGGGGGATCAGGACCCGTCGGCCGATGTGGACTGCGGGGATGGTGCCGTCCTCGATCGCGTGGTCGACGGTTCGAGGGTCCGAGGGCAACAGCGCGTCGACCTCGGTTCGGCTGAGGCCCTCGCGGTCGCTGCTCCGCAATTCCGCCCAGGTGGTGATCGCGGTGGCGATGCGGTGGTTGCTGATGTCGCTCAGGTGCGCGGGCGGCGCCACTGAACGGCTCTGTCGCTGACGGGATGCCGCCGGTTCGCCGTGAGGATGGCGAATGCTGCGCACCTTGGTTCTAGGGTGAGTTGTCGCATGAGTCGTCGCATGAAGCGTTTCGGAGGGCATTCTGAGTACCGCGTTTTCGCGAGAGCCTGCAGGCCAGCACCCGGATGGGGGAGTGCGGCTGCCGGCGGCCGTCCTGTGGGACATGGACGGCACCCTGGTCGACACCGAGCCGTACTGGATCGAGGCCGAGTACGAGCTCGTCGAGGGCCATGGGGGCCGCTGGAGCCGGGAGCACGCCCTGAACCTGGTCGGCAACGACCTGCTGGAGTCCGGGCGCTACATCCGTGAGCACGGCGGCATCGACCTCGAGCCCGCGGAGATCGTGGAGGGGCTCCTGGACCGGGTGGTCGCGCGGGTCGAGGAGCGGGTGCCGTGGCGGTCCGGGGCCGTCGAGCTGCTGGCCGGGCTGCGCGCCGACGACGTCCGGTGCGCGCTGGTCACGATGTCGTACCGCAGGTTCGTGGCCCCGGTGCTGGACGCGCTGCCGCCCGGCACGTTCGAGGTGGTGGTGACCGGTGACGCCGTGAGCCAGGGCAAACCGCACCCGGAGCCGTACCAGAAGGCGGCCGCGCTGCTCGGAGTGCACCCTTCCCGGACGATCGCGATCGAGGACTCGAACACCGGGGCGCGCTCCGCGGAGCGCGCCGGCTGCTGCGTCCTGGTGGTGCCGAACCATGTGCCGGTGCTGCCCGGCGACCGCCGGGCCTTCGCCGAGTCGCTGGACGACCACGACGCCCGCTCCCTCCTGGCGCTGTGGGAGGCCTGACCAAACCCCGGAAAGGGCGGATCTGTGCGGATTCAGCACCGATCTGGGGAAATCGTTGCCGGATCGCGACCTGTCCCCAAGCGGGACCGGCGTGGAAAGTGTGTCCCCGGGCACAGTAAGGTCCACACGACTCGATCCGGGCCGACCCGACCCGGTCTTGAATTTCGTGAGGTGAAACGTGCGTATCAGAACCAGACGTACCACTAGCGTGGTAGCGCTGCTCGCGGCATCGGCTCTCGTGGCCACCGGCTGCGCCAGCCAGCGCGGGGACTCCGGCAGCGGCGGTTCGGGCGGGGGCTCGTCGAAGTTCGTCTTCGCAGGCTCCGCCGAGCCGGTGACGCTGGACCCGTTCTTCGCGTCCGACGGTGAGAGCTTCCGCGTCGCGCGGCAGATCTTCGAGGGCCTGGTAGGCACCAAGCCCGGCACGGCCGACCCGGCGCCGCGGCTGGCGAAGTCGTGGGACACCAGCTCCGACGGCATGACCTACACGTTCCACCTGCAGACGGGGGTCAAGTTCCAGGACGGCACGGACTTCAACGCCGACGCCGTGTGCGCGAACTTCGACCGCTGGTACAACATGCCGAAGTCCGCGCAGAGCGACGCGCTGACGTACTACTACAACTCGCTGTTCCGGGGCTTCGCCACCGGTCCGAACGCCAAGAGCGCCCTGTACGACTCCTGCACGGCGAACGGCGAGGACACCGCGGTCGTCAAGCTGACGGAGCCGTTCGCCGGCTTCATCTCGGCGATGTCGCTGCCGGCGTTCTCGATGCAGAGCCCGACCGCGCTGAAGAAGTACCAGAACGACGGCGCGCAGAACCCGACCACGACGGCCTACTCGACGGCACACCCGACCGGCACCGGTCCGTTCATGCTCGACAAGTGGGAGCGTGGCAAGCAGGTCACGCTGAAGCGGAACCCGGACTACTGGGGCAAGAAGGCGAGCCTCCAACAGGTGATCTTCGTGGCGATCCCGGACCCGAAGGCCCGTGCGACCGCGCTCCAGAACGGTGAGATCGACGGGTACGACCTGGTCGGCCCCGCCGACATCCAGCCGCTGAAGGACGCCGGGTTCCAGATCGTGAACCGCGAGCCGTTCAACGTTCTCTACCTGGGCATGAACCAGAAGGTGAAGCCGCTGAACAACATCAAGGTGCGCCAGGCCATCGCCTACGCGATCGACAAGCAGGCCGTCGCGAGTGCCTCGCTGCCGCCTGGGACGAAGATCGCCAAGGAGTTCATGCCGGACACCGTGAACGGGTGGACCGACAACGTCCCGACCTACGACTACAACCCGGCCAAGGCCAAGCAGCTCCTGAAGCAGGCGGGCGCGTCCGGGGCGACGATCGAGTTCAACTACCCGACCGACGTGAGCCGTCCGTACATGCCGGCACCCGGTGACACGTTCAACGTGATCCGCACCGAGCTGCAGAAGGTGGGCCTGAAGATCAAGCCGACCGCGGACAAGTGGAGCCCGGACTACCTGAACAAGATCCAGGGCACCAGCAAGCACGGCATCCACCTGCTGGGCTGGACGGGTGACTACAACGACTCGGACAACTTCGTGGGCGTCTTCTTCGGCAAGCAGTCCAAGGAGTGGGGCTTCAACAACCCGAAGCTGTTCTCGGACCTGAAGAAGGCACGCGGACTGCCCACGCCCGAGGAGCAGAAGCCGCTCTACGAGGCGATCAACAAGGAGATCATGCAGTTCCTGCCGGGCATCCCGCTCGCGCACCCGGTGCCGTCCCTGGCGTTCGCTCCGAACGTCAAGGGCTACCACCAGAGCCCGGTCCAGGACGAGGTGTACAACACCGTCACCGTGGGGTGACGGGCACACGCTCTGGACTCGTCCCGTGAACAGATCGGATAGTTGACGCATGCTGCGCTTTGTCCTCCGGCGGCTGGCACTCATGGTGCCGGTGCTCGTGGGCTTGTCGATCCTGCTCTTCCTGTGGATCCGATGGCTCCCGGGTGACCCCGCCCGAGCCTTGCTCGGAGAACGGGCGACGCCGGAGGGCATCGCGCGCATCAACCAGGCCTACGGCTTCGACAAGCCCGTCCTGGTGCAGTACTTCACCTACGTCAAGTCGTTGCTCAGCGGCGACTTCGGCAACTCCATCAAGACCGGGCAGCCGGTCCTGTCCAGCTTCTTCGAGAAGTTCCCGGCCACCGTGGAGCTCAGCCTCACGGCCCTGCTGTTCGCGGTGGTCGTGGGCGTCCCGCTGGGCTACCTCGCCGCCCGTCACCAGGGCCGTGCCCTGGACACCGCGGTGGTCTCCACCTCTCTGCTCGGCGTGGTCACGCCGGTGTTCTTCCTGGCGATCCTGCTCAAGCTGGTGTTCGCCAACTGGCTGCACCTGCTCCCCACCAGCCTCCGGCAGAACCCGCGCATCGACGCCACGCACATCACCAACTTCTACGTCCTGGACGGCGTCCTCACCGGGGAGTGGGACGCTGCCTGGGACGCAATCGTGCACTTGATCCTGCCCGCCCTCGCGCTCGGCACGATCCCGCTCGCGATCATCGTCCGGATCACCCGCGCGTCGGTGGCCGAGGTGGTCAACGAGGACTACGTCCGCACCGCCGAGTCCAAGGGGTTGTCCTCCTGGACGGTGAGCTCGCGGCACATCCTGCGCAACGCGCTGCTCCCGGTGGTCACCACCATCGGCCTGTGGACCGGCCTGCTGTTCTCCGGGGCGGTGCTCACCGAGACGGTGTTCTCGTTCAACGGGGTCGGCCAGTACATGTTCGACGCCATCAGCGGCCTCGACTATCCCGTCCTCCAGGGGTTCATCCTGTTCATTGCGCTGATCTACTCGGTGATCAACCTGCTCGTCGACGTCGCCTACGGAGTCATCGACCCGAGAGTGCGGGTGTCATGACGACATCCATGCCCCCTGCCGACAGCCCGATCGCCGCGGTCGTCGAGGGCTCGGTCGACGACACCCCGGGGGTCAGCCTCTGGAGGGGTGCCTGGCAGCGGCTGCGGCGCAACCCCACCGCGATCGCGGGGGCGCTGATCGTCCTGGCGTTCATCGTCATCGCGGTCGTCGCGCCGCTGCTCACGCCGTACCAGCCCGGATCCACCCAGTGGTCCGACAAGGTCACGCCCACCACCGTCCCCGGGCCGTCGCCCGGCCACGTGCTGGGCCTGGACCGCTACGGGTCCGACCTGTACACCCAGCTGCTGTTCGGGGCCCGCCAGTCCCTGGTCTACGGTGTCGTCTCCACGGCGCTGGGTCTGACGGTGGGCACCTCGCTGGGCGTGCTCGCCGGGGGCTGCGGCAGCCTCGGTGACATGCTCGGCGGCCGGGCCGGCCGGTGGCTCCGCTCGGTGGACGTCTTCGTGATGCGGGTCGTCGACATCCTGCTCTCGATCCCGAGCCTGCTGCTGGCGGTGAGCATCGCCGCGATCCTGGGCCAGAACCCCTACTCGGTGATGATCGCGATCGGTGTCGCCCAGGTGCCGATCTTCGCGCGGCTGCTGCGCGGGTCGATGCTGTCGCAGGGCAAGAGCGACTACGTGCTCGCCGCGAACGCCCTCGGGATCCGACCGCGCCGCATCGTGCTCGGACACGTGCTGCCGAACTCCGTCGGCCCGACGATCGTGCAGGCGACGCTGAACCTCGCCACCGCGATCATCGAGGTCGCGGCGCTGTCGTTCCTCGGGCTCGGCCAGGCCGACCCGGCGGTCGCCGAGTGGGGGCGGATGCTGGTCGCCGCCCAGGACCGGTTCCAGGCCGCACCCCGGCTGGCGCTGCTCCCCGGTGCCTGCATCGCGGTGACCGCCTTGGGCTTCACCCTGCTCGGTGAGGCGATGCGCGAGGCCCTCGACCCCAAGACGAGGCGATGAGCATGGACCAGGAAGTGCTCACCCAGAGCGACAAGTCCCGCGGCTCCCGGCCCGCGGCCGACCCGTCGGCCGCGCTGCTCTCGGTCCGCGACCTGAGCGTCACCTTCGGGATCCGCGGCGGGAAGCCGGTCCGCGCGGTCGACGAGGTCTCCTTCGAGATCCGACCCGGCGAGCACCTGGGCCTCGTCGGGGAGTCGGGCAGCGGCAAGTCGGTCACGTCGCTGGCCGTGATGGGGCTGCTGCCCAAACGTGGGGTCAAGGTGGCCGGAGAGGTGATGTACGGCGGTCGCAACCTGCTGGACGTCTCCTCGAAGCAGATGAACTCGATCCGCGGCCGGGAGATCGCGATGGTCTTCCAGGACCCGATGACCTCGCTCAACCCCGTGGTCACGATCGGCGTCCAGCTCACCGAGATCATGGTGCGGCACTTCTCGATCGGCAAGGCCGAGGCGAAGGAACGGGCGGCGGACCTGCTTTCACGGGTGGGCATCCCCGACCCCCGGCGACGGCTCGGCTCCTACCCGCACGAGCTCTCCGGCGGGATGCGCCAGCGCGTGCTGATCGCCATGGCACTGGCCTGCGAGCCGCGGCTGCTGATCGCGGACGAGCCCACCACGGCGCTCGACGTCACGATCCAGGCCCAGGTGCTGGAGCTGCTCAAGAAGCTCGTGGAGGACACCGACGCGGCGCTGCTGATGATCACCCACGACCTCGGCGTGGTCGCCGGGCTGTGCGACCGGGTGAACGTGATGTACTCCGGTCGCGTCGTGGAGACCGCCGACCGGCAGACGCTGTTCCACGACCCCCGGCACCCGTACACCGGAGGGCTGCTGGAGAGCATCCCGCGGCTGGACTCCGACCGGGGCACCCCGCTGCGTCCGATTCCCGGCTCGCCGACCCAGCTGCTGCCCTGGACCGACGGCTGCGCGTTCGCGCCTCGGTGCCGCAACCGGGTGGACGCCTGCACGAGCGACCCGCCGCGGCTGGACGACCTGGGCAACCGCTCCCTGCGGTGCCACAACCCACTGACGGACCAGCAGGTCCACGAGGCGGTGAAGGGATGACCCCGCTGGTCTCCGTGCGCGGACTGAAGGTGCACTTCCCGATCCGGGACGGGATCATCCTGAGCCGGCAGGTCGGTGCGGTGCGGGCGGTCGACGGCGTCGACTTCGACATCGAGAAGGGCAAGACGCTCGGCCTCGTGGGCGAGTCGGGTTGCGGCAAGTCGACGCTGGGCCGCGCCCTGCTGCGGCTCGTCCCGGTCACCGAGGGCAGCGTGATGTTCGACGGCACCGACGTCGCGTCCCTGGGGTGGAGCGACCTGCGTCGCAAGCGCCAGGACATGCAGATGATCTTCCAGGACCCGCTGGCCAGCCTGAACCCGCGGCAGAGCGTGGAGACGATCCTCACCGAGCCGCTGCGCGCTCACGGGATCCCCTACGACCGCAGGACCAAGGTGCGCGAGCTGCTCGAGAAGGTGGGGCTGCCCGCCGCGGCCGCGCAGAAGTACCCGCACGAGTTCTCCGGGGGCCAACGCCAACGGATCGGTATCGCCCGGGCGATCGCGATGGAGCCGAAGTTCGTGATCGCCGACGAGCCGGTCTCCGCCCTCGACGTGTCGATCCAGGCGCAGGTGCTCAACCTTCTCCAGGAGCTGCAGGACGCGCTCGACCTGACCTACCTGGTGATCGCCCACGACCTCGCGGTGGTCCGGCACGTCTCGGACGAGGTCGCGGTCATGTACCTCGGCAGCATCGTGGAGCAGGCGGACTCCGACGCGCTCTACGCCGAGCCGATGCACCCCTACACCAAGGCGCTGATGTCCGCGGTGCCGGTGCCGGACCCGTCGGTGGAGGCCACCCGTGAGCGGATCCTGCTCGCCGGCGACCTCCCGTCCCCGTCCAACCCGCCGAGCGGCTGCCGGTTCCACACCCGGTGCCCGTTCCGGCAGGAGACCCGCTGCGACACCGAGCGTCCCGAGCTGGTCGAGCTGGCTCCCGGTCACCGGGTGGCCTGCCACTACGCGCGGGAGATCGCGTCAGGGGAGATCGAGCCGCACCGGGTGACGCCGGAGGAGGCCGAGGCCAGCATTGCCGCGGGTGGGCGTGAGAACCCCGACCCCGTGATCAACATGCTCGGCTGAGGGGCCGCGCCGCGGGAACGTCTAGTCCACGTCCTCGGCGGCCAGGGCGTCCTCGGGACGTTCCGGTACGTCTGCCGCGGGCAACGGCGGGGGAGTGCCTCCCCACTCGGGGCAGAGCGACTGGTGGGCGCACCAGCCGCACAGCGCGCTCTTGCGGGGCCGCCAGTCGCCGGTCTCCCGGGCCTTCGCGATCGCGGCCCAGATGGCCTGGACCTTTCGCTCGGTGGCCAGCAGGTCCTGCTCGTCGGGGGAGTAGCGCAGCAGCTCACCGCTCCCCAAGTACACGAGCTGCAGCTGCGCCGGCACGGTGCCCCGCGTCCGCCAGAGCACCAGGGCGTAGAACTTCATCTGGAACAGCGCCTTGGCCTCGAAGGCCACCCCCGGCGCCTTGCCGGTCTTGTAGTCGACGACCCGGACCTCACCGGTCGGGGCCACGTCGAGGCGGTCGATGAATCCGCGGAGCAGCAGCCTGGACTCCAGCAGCGTCTCGACGTAGAGCTCGCGCTCGGCGGGCTCCAGGCGGGTCGGGTCCTCGAGGGTGAAGTACTGCGCGAGCGACTCCCGGCACGAGGCCAGCCAGGCGCCCACCTCCGGCCCCTCGGGCCCGAACATCTCCGCGACCTCCGGCTCCGCCTCGAGGAGCTGCTCCCACGTCGGCTGCAGCATGTCCGCTGCGCGCGCGACGGTCCGGTGCGGGGCGGGCAGGTCGAAGAGGTCCTCGAGCACCTTGTGCACGAGCGTCCCCCGCACCGCGTCCGGCGAGGACGGCTCGGGCAGCCTGTCGACCGTGCGGAACCGGTACAGCAGCGGACAGGTCATGAAGTCCCCGGCCCGGCTCGGCGACAACGACCCGATCACGTCGACCCCGTCGACCTCCGTGCGCTCCGCTACCTCGTTGCTCATGGGGACGACCCTAGGTGACCGCACCGACGTTCGCGGGCCGCTGCGCCGCGATAGCGTGGAGCCGTGGACCAACGCTCTCCCTCGCCCGGCGCCCCGGCCCCCCGTCGACGGGAGCCCGGCACGCTGCGGATCGGCCAGATAGGCGGCGTGGACGTCCTGGTGCGCTCCTCGTGGTTGCTGGTGGCGCTGGTGATCTCCGTGATGCTCGCGCCCGCGGTCGACCAGGTGCAGCCGGGACTGGGGGGGTGGAAGTACGTCGCGGGGCTGGCGTTCGCGGTGCTGCTCTACCTCTCGGTGCTGCTGCACGAGATCTCGCACGCCCTGATGGCCATCCGCTACGGACTGCCCGTGCGCTCCATCACCCTGCACTTCCTGGGTGGCGTCACCGAGATCGACGGGGAGCCGGACACCCCGCGGCGCGAGTTCGGCGTCTCCGTGGTCGGCCCCCTGACCTCCATAGCCGTCGGGCTGGTGTTCCTGCTGCTCCGCTCGGTCACCCCAGACGGGCTGCTGCTGCTCGCCGTCGAGGCGCTCGCCGGCGCCAACCTGGTGGTCGGCGTGCTCAACCTGGTCCCCGGTCTCCCGCTCGACGGTGGTCGGGTGCTTCGCGCGGCGGTGTGGAAGGCGACCGGCAGCCCGCACCGGGGCACCATCGTCGCCGGCTGGGGCGGCCGGCTCGCCGCGGTCGTGGCGCTGGGCTACCCGATGGCCCGGTCGGTGGTCACCGGTGCGCCCAGCACGTTCACCGACTACGTGTTCGCCATCATCATCGCGTCGTTCCTGTGGAGCGGCGCGTCGGCGGCGATGATGTCGGCGCGGGTCCGGCGCAAGCTGCCCGCCCTCAAGGCGCGGACCCTGGCCCGTCGGACGCTCACGGTCCCCCACGACCTCCCGCTCTCGGAGGCCATCCGCCGGGCGCAGGACGAGGCGGCCGGAAGCATCGTCGTCCTCGACCCGAGTGGCTACCCCTCGGGCATCGTGAACGAGGCCGCCGTGCTCGCCACCCCGGAGGAGCGCCGTCCCTGGCTCCCCGTCAGCAGCGTCGCGCGAACCCTGGAGCAGGGGCTCAGCCTGCCCGCCGACCTCGCCGGGGAGCCGCTGGTGCGGGCCATGCAGCGGACCCCGGCCAGCGAGTACCTCCTGGTCGAGGGCGACGGCAGCATCTTCGGCGTGCTCGCGACCGACGACGTGGACCGTGCCTTCGCCGCCGCGATGTGAGCCGCCGCGCCCGCCCCGATAGGGTGCGCGGCATGCCCCCCGAGATTCCTCCGCCGTCCGAGCCTGCCGGCCCGCCCAGCGGCGGGGAGGCGCCCGACGGCACCGGTGACCTGCCCCCCGACTCCTGGTCCGGCGTGCACCGCGGACCCCTGCGCGCGGGGGAGTGGGTCCGCCTCACCGACACCAAGGGACGCAGGCACAACATCTGCCTCGAGGCGGGACGCCGGTTCTTCACCAACCGCGGCTCCATCGACCACGACGAGCTGATCGGCAGGCCGGAGGGCCTGGCCGTGACGTCGTCCGCGGGCGGCGAGTACCTCGTGTTCCGCCCGCTGCTCAGCGAGTTCGTGGTGTCGATGCCGCGGGGCGCGGCGGTGGTCTATCCCAAGGACGCCGCGCAGATCGTGGCGATGGCCGACATCTTCCCCGGGGCCCGCGTGGTGGAGGCGGGTGTCGGCTCCGGCGCCCTCACCTGCTCGCTGCTGCGCGCGGTGGGGCCGCACGGCCGGGTGTCGTCGTACGAACGACGCCAGGAGTTCGCCGAGGTCGCCGAGAGGAACGTCACCCAGTTCTTCGGCGGGCGGCACCCCGCCTGGAAGCTGACCGTGGGCGACCTGGTCGCCGCGCTCGACGACACCGAGGTGGACCGGGTGATCCTCGACATGCTCGCGCCCTGGGAGTGCGTGGATGCGGTTGCGGAGGCGCTGACCCCCGGTGGCCTGATCTGCGCCTACGTCGCCACCACCACCCAGCTCGGCCGGACCGTGGAGACGATCCGCGCGCACGGCGGCTTCACCGAGCCGCACCCCTGGGAGACCCTGGTCCGTGACTGGCACGTGGAGGGCCTGGCGATCCGGCCGGGCCACAAGATGGCCGGCCACACCGGGTTCCTGGTCACGGCGCGGCGGATGGCAGCCGGGCAGGCCGCGCCCGCGAAGAAGCGCAGACCGGCGCCGGGCGCGTACGGCGTCGACTACCACGGGCCGCGGCCGGCGGGTCTGCCGCCGACGGTCGCCGAGGAGCCGTTCGGGGACTGAAGCCGCAGGTGGACAAATCGTGACCGACACATCGCGGTTTGCCTCTTCAAATTCGGCGGCGCACGGGTAGGGTCGAATTCTCAGCATCCACGCTGCGGAGGTGACCGAGTTGCCAGCATCAGAGAGTGGTACGGGGCGGCCGAGCTCTCGCACGCGCGAGGAGCTCGAGAGTCAGCTCGGGTTCCTGGAGGACGAGATCAGCGACCTGCGACGCCGGCTGTCGGAGAGTCCGGTCCACTCCCGGGCCCTCGAGCAGCGCCTCGCCGAGACCCAGCGCTCCCTCGCAGCGGTGACGGCCCAGAACGAACGTCTCGCGCAGACGCTGCGTGAGGCGCGCGACCAGATCATGACCCTCAAGGAAGAGGTCGACCGGCTGGCGCAGCCGCCCGCCGGGTTCGGCACCTTCCTGGCCCGCAACGACGACGACTCGATCGACGTGTTCACCGGCGGCCGCAAGCTGCGGGTCAACGTGAGCCCCTCGGTCGACCTCGACGCGCTGAGGCGCGGCCAGGAGGTGATGCTGAACGAGGCCCTGAACGTGGTGGCGGCGATGGACTTCGAGCAGGTCGGCGAGGTCGTGATGCTCAAGGAGTTCCTGGCCGACGGGGACCGGGTCCTGGTGATCGCGAACGCCGACGAGGAGCGGGTGGTCAGGGTCGCGGAGCCGCTGCGCCAGGTTCCGCTCCGGGCGGGCGACTCGCTGCTGCTGGACTCCCGGTCCGGCTACGTCTACGAACGGGTGCCGAAGTCCGAGGTCGAGGAGCTTGTCCTCGAAGAGGTCCCGGACATCGACTACGAGAACATCGGCGGTCTCAAGGGCCAGATCGACCAGATCCGGGACGCGGTGGAGCTGCCCTACCTGTACCCGGACATGTTCAAGGAGCACGAGCTGAAGCCGCCCAAGGGCGTGCTGCTCTACGGCCCTCCCGGTTGCGGCAAGACCCTGATCGCCAAGGCGGTCGCGAACTCGCTGGCGAAGAAGGTGGCCGCCAAGACCGACTCCGAGGAGGGGAAGGCGGCCAAGTCGTACTTCCTGAACATCAAGGGCCCCGAGCTGCTGAACAAGTACGTCGGCGAGACCGAGCGGCACATCCGGCTGGTCTTCCAGCGGGCCCGGGAGAAGGCCAACCAGGGCACGCCGGTCATCGTCTTCTTCGACGAGATGGACTCGCTGTTCCGGACTCGCGGGTCGGGGGTCTCCTCCGACGTGGAGAACACCATCGTCCCGCAGCTGCTCAGCGAGATCGACGGCGTCGAGGGCCTGGAGAACGTGATCGTGATCGGTGCCTCCAACCGGGAGGACATGATCGACCCCGCGATCCTGCGCCCGGGCCGGCTGGACGTGAAGATCAAGATCGAGCGCCCGGACGCGGAGTCGGCGCGCGACATCTTCTCGAAGTACCTCACCGCGACGCTGCCGCTGCACACCGACGACCTCGCCGAGTTCGGCGGCGACCGGGAGGCCTGCGTCGCCGGGATGATCCGCGCCACCGTGGAGCGGATGTACACCGAGAGCGAGGACAACCGGTTCCTGGAGGTCACCTACGCCAACGGGGACAAGGAGGTCCTGTACTTCAAGGACTTCAACTCCGGGGCGATGATCCAGAACATCGTCGACCGCGCCAAGAAGATGGCGATCAAGGACCTGCTGGACAACCGGCAGAAGGGCCTGCGCGTCACCCACATGCTCCAGGCGTGCGTGGACGAGTTCAAGGAGAACGAGGACCTGCCGAACACCACCAACCCGGACGACTGGGCCCGGATCTCCGGGAAGAAGGGTGAGCGGATCGTGTTCATCCGCACCCTGATCACCGGCAAGCAGGGCACCGAGCCCGGACGCTCCATCGACACGGTCTCGAACACCGGCCAGTACCTCTGAGGAGCCGCTGCGTAGGATCGCGGCATGTTCTTCTGGATCGGGCTTCTGGTGGTGTTCGTCCTGTTCGCCTCCATCGTGGCGTGGGGGGTGCGCGGCATCGAGCGCCGTGCGCACAAGCCGGGCACCCGACGCCTGGACTGAGGCGGGTGCGGGGCGCCGGGGTCCGTGTCCTCGTCGCTCACGGGTCCGTGCGTAGTGAGGCGAGGGTCCCGTAGTCATGGGTGCCGGCCCGGGCGAGCCGGGTGAGCAGCAGCCGGGTGTCCGGCACGAAGGGCCAGCCCGGGTCCGCGAGCCGGCCGTCCAGCTCCGTCAGGGTCATCCAGGTTCCCCAGACCACCTCGTGGTCCAGCCAGGCCACGGGCCCGTCCCAGGTGGTCTCGAAGCAGTGCTCGACGCAGCGTGTCGCGTCATCCTCGTACCACGAGGTGCCCAGCGGGCGGAGCGCCGCGCCCCGGATGCCGAGCTCCTCCGCGAGCTCGCGGGCGGCCGATCCCCACGGTTCCTCGCCGTAGGCCATCACCCCGCCCGCCGCGGCGTCGTGCCGGCCCGGCGCCCAGTCCTTGTCGGGGGAGCGGCGGTGCACGTAGATGCGGCCCGCGGGGTCGCGCACGAGCACCGCGGTGGCGGCGTGCAGCAGGTTGTCGCGCCGTACGACGGACCGGGCGGCCGCGCCGACCACGGCTCCGGAACCATCCACCAGGGCGACGATCTCGGACACCGCGCCATCATCTCAGCCCGTCCGCGTAGGCTCGGGACATGAGTGTTCGTCGCGTGATGGGCACCGAGACCGAGTTCGGGATCTCGGTGCAGGGGCAGCCCACGGCCAACCCGATGGTCGCCTCCTCGCAGGTGGTCAACGCCTACGCCAGCTCCACGCTGCGCGCCCGCCGGGCGCGGTGGGACTTCGAGGAGGAGTCGCCGCTGCGTGACGCCCGCGGTTTCGACATGTCCCGCGAGACGGCGGACCCGACCCAGCTCACCGACGAGGACCTCGGGCTCGCCAACGTGATCCTGACCAACGGCGCCCGGCTGTACGTCGACCACGCGCACCCGGAGTACTCCACGCCCGAGTGCACCAACCCGCGCGACATCGTGAAGTGGGACAAGGCGGGCGAGCAGGTGATGCTCGACGCGAGCCAGTTCGCCGCGCAGATCCCCGGCGCCGCGCCGATCCTGCTCTACAAGAACAACACCGACAACAAGGGCGCCTCCTACGGCGCGCACGAGAACTACCTGATGCGGCGCAGCACCCCGTTCGGGGAGATCGTCAAGCACCTGACCCCGTTCTTCGTCTCCCGGCAGGTGGTCACCGGCGCGGGCCGGGTGGGGATCGGGCAGGACGGCCGGGAGCACGGCTTCCAGGTCAGCCAGCGCGCCGACTACTTCGAGGTCGAGGTCGGACTGGAGACCACCCTGAAGCGGCCGATCATCAACACCCGCGACGAGCCGCACGCCGACCCGGAGAAGTACCGCCGGCTGCACGTGATCATCGGCGACGCCAACCTCTCGGAGATCTCCACCTACCTCAAGGTCGGCAGCACCGCGCTGGTCCTCGCGATGATCGAGGACCGGTTCATCACCAGCGAGCTGGCGGTGGACCAGCCGGTGCGCTCCCTGCGCGCGGTCTCGCACGACCCGTCCTGCCGCCACCTGCTGACCCTGGCCGACGGCCGGAAGCTGACCGCGGTGCAGCTGCAGATGGAGTACCTCGACCTGGCCAAGAAGTACGTCGAGGACCGGCAGGGCTCCGACGCCGACGAGCAGACCCGCGACGTGCTGGCCCGGTGGGAGTCGGTGCTCGACCGGCTGGAGAGCGACCCGATGCAGTGCGCCCGCGAGCTCGACTGGGTGGCCAAGCTGCAGCTGCTGCACCAGTACCGGGACCGCGACGGCCTCGAGTGGGACGACGCGAAGCTGCACCTGATCGACCTGCAGTACGCCGACATCCGGCCCGGCAAGGGTCTCTACCACCGGCTGGTGAACCTGGGCCGGATCGACCGGCTGCTCGACGACAGCGAGGTCGCGGAGGCGATGCACCTGCCGCCGACCGACACCCGCGCGTACTTCCGGGGCCGCTGCCTGGAGCAGTACTCCGACCAGATCGCGGCCGCGTCGTGGGACTCGGTGATCTTCGACCTGCCCGGGCGGGAGTCCCTGCAGCGGGTGCCCACGATCGACCCGCTGCGCGGCAGCCGGGCGCACGTCGGGGAACTCCTGGACCGTTGTGACACCGCAGAGGCCTTGTTCGAGGCGCTTACTCGGTAGGGTCGGACACACCGGCGGTTCGCGCGCTGCGGAACCGGTGGATCGTGCACACCAGGAGGCGGTCATGGCACAGGAGCAGAAGCAGCCGAAGAAGGGGTCGGAGACCGAGGAGCAGTCCGAGGTCGCCCCCCAGGCGGACGTCGCCGAGCGCAAGGAGCAGCTCGACGAGGACATCGACGCGATCCTCGACGAGATCGACGACGTGCTCGAGACCAACGCAGAGGACTTCGTGAAGTCGTTCATCCAGAAGGGTGGAGAGTAAGCACCTATGACGGACTCCCCGAAGAACGACGGGGGCCTGCCGGCTCCGTACTTCATGCCCGGCACGTCGTCGTTCGCCGAGTTCCTCGCCCAGCAGGCGCCCGAGCTGCTGCCGACCCGTCGGGCGCTGCCCGACGGTGCCGCCGGTGACCTGGCCCCGCACGGCACCACGATCGTGGCCGCCACCTTTCCCGGCGGGGTGGTGGTGGCGGGGGACCGCCGCGCCACGATGGGCAACATCATCGCCCAGCGCGACATCGAGAAGGTGTTCCCCGCCGACGAGTACTCCGCGGTCGGCATCGCCGGCACCGCCGGGCTCGCCGTCGAGATGGTGCGGCTGTTCCAGACCGAGCTGGAGCACTACGAGAAGATCGAGGGCACCACGCTGTCGATGGACGGCAAGGCCAACCGGCTGGCCGCCCTGATCCGCGGCAACCTGGGGATGGCGATGCAGGGTCTGGCCGTGGTGCCGCTGTTCGCCGGCTACGACCTCACCCGGCAGCAGGGCCGGATCTTCTCCTACGACGTGACCGGCGGCCGCTACGAGGAGACCGCCTTCCACTCGGTCGGCTCCGGCTCGCTGTTCGCCCGCGGCTCGCTGAAGAAGCTCTACCGGGAGGACCTCGACGCCCAGAGCTGCGTGACCGCCCTGGTGCAGGCGCTGTACGACGCGGCCGACGACGACTCGGCGACCGGTGGGCCCGACGTGACCCGCCGGATCTTCCCGGTCGTGGGGGTGATCACCGTCGAGGGCTACCGACGGCTGTCCGACGAGAACGTGGCCGAGGTCGCCGACCGGGTGATCGCAGCCCGGATGGACCGCCCCGACGGCCCCGCCGCCGCCCTGACGTGACCCGACCCGCGAGGAGACCCGCCTAGATGAGCATGCCGTTCTACGTCTCGCCCGAGCAGCTGATGAAGGACCGGGCGGACTTCGCGCGCAAGGGGATCGCGCGCGGCCGGTCGGTCGCCGTCGTGCAGTACGCCGACGGGGTCGCCTTCGTCTCGGAGAACCCGTCCGCGGCGCTGCACAAGGTCAGCGAGATCTACGACCGGATCGCGTTCGCGGCGGTCGGCCGCTACAACGAGTTCGAGAACCTCCGGATCGCCGGTGTCCGCCTCGCGGACATGCGCGGCTACGCCTACGACCGCCGGGACGTGACCGGCCGGGGCCTCGCCAACGCCTACGCGCAGACGCTCGGCACGATCTTCTCCAGCGGCGGGGAGAAGCCCTACGAGGTGGAGATCTTCGTGGCCGAGGTCGGCGACGCGCCCGAGGACGACCAGGTCTACCGGTTGACCTACGACGGCCAGGTGGCCGACGAGCACGGTTTCGCGGTGATGGGCGGCTCGGCCGAGCAGGTCACGCGGTACCTCGAGGAGCGCTACCGGCCGGGGATCTCCCTCGCCGAGGCGCTGCGGCTCGCGGTCGACGCACTCGGGCACGGGGAGGGGGACGCGCGGGTGATCCCGCTCGAGGACCTCGAGGCCGCGGTGCTCGACCGGGCCCGGCCCCAGCAGCGCAAGTTCTCCCGGCTCAGCGCCGAGCGGCTCCGGGCCCTCGTGGGGGAGCGGGAGACGCCGGCGGCCGAGGGCACGGCGGAGGGCACGGCGACGCCCCCGCCCGGCCGCGAGGGCGGCAACGGCGAGGCGCCCGTGGCTCCTCCCGTCGACCCCGACTGACCCCGCTTCCGGGGCCACGGTCGTGCAGGTGCGCAGCCACGGCCCCGCGACGGCCGGCGGTTTCGCGTGCCCGACTCGCGGGACGGTTCAGCGGGTCGGCTGCGGGTGCTTGTCCGGTGCGCCTAGTCTGAGCACGTGGACCGCCGGATCTTCGGGATCGAGAACGAGTACGGCGTCACCTGCACGTTCCGCGGGCAGCGACGCCTCTCGCCGGACGAGGTTGCGCGCTACCTGTTCCGCAAGGTGGTGTCCTGGGGGCGCAGCAGCAACGTCTTCCTCCGCAACGGCGCCCGGCTCTACCTCGACGTGGGCAGCCACCCCGAGTACGCCACCCCGGAGTGTGACGACCTGCTCGACCTGGTGGCCCACGACAAGGCCGGCGAGCGCGTCCTGGAGGGGCTGCTGATCGACGCGGAGCGGCGGCTGCACGACGAGGGCATCGCCGGCGACGTGTACCTGTTCAAGAACAACACGGACTCGGCCGGGAACTCCTACGGCTGCCACGAGAACTACCTGGTCAGCCGGCACGGCGAGTTCTCCAAGCTCGCCGACGTGCTGATCCCGTTCCTGGTGACCCGGCAGATCATGGTCGGCGCCGGCAAGGTGATCCAGACCCCGCGGGGGGCGATGTACTCCGTCAGCCAGCGGGCGGAGCACATCTGGGAGGGCGTCTCCTCCGCGACCACCCGCAGCCGCCCGATCATCAACACCCGCGACGAACCGCACGCCGACGCCGAGCGCTACCGGCGGCTGCACGTGATCGTGGGCGACTCGAACATGAGCGAGTCCACCACGATGCTCAAGGTGGCCAGCTGCGACCTGGTGCTGAGGATGATCGAGGAGGGCGTGGTGATGCGCGACCTCACGATGGAGAACCCGATCCGGGCGATCCGGGAGATCTCGCACGACATGACCGGGCGGCGCAAGGTGCGGCTGGCGAACGGCCGCGAGGCCAGTGCGCTGGACATCCAGCAGGAGTACCTCAGCCGGGCCCGGGACTTCGTCGACCGCCGCGAGCTGCACACGCCGGTGATCGACCGGACCCTGGACCTGTGGGAGCGGACTCTGAAGGCCGTCGAGTCCGAGGATCTCGGGCTGGTCGAGCGCGAGATCGACTGGGTGATCAAGTGGAAGCTCATCGACCGCTACCGCGGCCAGCAGGGGCTGCCGCTCAGCCACCCACGGGTGGCCCAGCTCGACCTGGCCTACCACGACATCCACCGCGGCCGCGGGCTGTACTACCTGCTGGAGCGCAGGGGAGCGGTGACCCGGGTCGTCGACGACCTGCGGATCTTCGAGGCGAAGTCCGTGCCACCGCAGACCACCCGGGCGCGGCTGCGTGGTGAGTTCATCAAACGGGCCCAGGAACGGCGCCGGGACTTCACCGTCGACTGGGTGCACCTGAAGCTCAACGACCAGGCGCAGCGCACCGTCCTGTGCAAGGACCCGTTCCGGGCCCACGACGACCGGGTGCACAAGCTCATCGAGGGGATGTAACCGCTCGCACCCACCCTCGGAGGCGGGAGGTCCTCGGGGCCCGGCTATCGTGGACCAGCCGGTTCCCCTATCCCCCGAGGTGTGTACGTGCGTCGCCGTCTGCTTGCGATGACCCTGGTCTCCCTGATGCTGTTCGGCACCGCCGCGTGCGGGAACAACAGCAGCGGGCCGTCGAGCTCCGCCTCCACCCACGTCGACATGGGCCAGGACATCGCCGGTCTCAAGGTGTCCGGCAAGGTCGGCACCGAGCCCAAGGTGTCCGTCACCAAGCCGATCTCGGTCGAGAAACCCGAGACCCAGGTGATCACCGCGGGACAGGGCAACCCGGTGCAGGCCGGCCAGGAGGCGCTGCTGCACATCTTCCTGGCCAAGGGGAAGAACGGCAAGAAGGCCGCCGCCACCTACGACAACGGCGCCCCGGTCGACCTGAAGATGGACGAGTCGCAGCTGTTCAAGGCGGTCATCGACGGGCTCGTCGGGAAGCCGCAGGGCAGCCGGGTGGCGATCGCCGCGCCGGTGAAGACCATCTACGGCCCGCAGGGAGCCAGCCAGATCGGGCTCAAGGCCAGCGACTCGGTGGTCTTCGTGGTCGACATCATGTCGGTGCCGCCCAAGGAGGTGCTCGACGGGCCCAAGGGCGAGAAGGTCGACCCGCCGGCCGACGCCCCCAAGGTGGAGACGAGCAACGGCAACGTGACCGGCTTCGACTGGTCCGGCGCCCCGAAGAAGCCGTCCAAGAAGCTGCAGGTGATCCCGCTGGTCAAGGGCACCGGCCCGGCCGCGCGGGCGCAGAGCCTGGTCACCTTCGACTACTTCGGGGAGGTCTACGGCGCGGACAAGCCCTTCGACGAGTCCTACACCAAGAAACCGGTGACCTTCGCCCTGGGCATGAACAAGCTGATCCAGGGCTGGGACAAGGGCCTGGTCGGGGTCAAGCGCGGGAGCCGGGTGATGATCATCGTGCCCCCTGGCCAGGGCTACGGCGCCCAGGCGCAGCAGAACATCCCGGCGAACTCGACGCTGGTGTTCGTCGTGGACATCCTCGGTGTGGACGGCTGAGCCACCGGGGCGAGTGAGATAGGTTCGCCGCACGACCTGGAGGCGTCGAAGGGGAACCGGTGTCCGCACGCAAGAGTGAACGTCTGCTCAACCTGCTGATCACGCTGCTGGTGGCGCGCACCTACGTGTCCAAGGAGCGGCTGCGGGGGGTGGTCGAGCAGTACCGCGACCTCGGCACCGAGGCTTTCGAGAAGATGTTCGAGCGCGACAAGGAGGAGCTGCGCTCGCTCGGCATCCCGATCGAGGTCGGCTACGTCGACCGCGCGTTCGAGGACGAGCCGGGCTACCGGGTCGAGCGCTCGGCGTTCGAGCTCCCCGAGATCGACCTCGAGCCGGAGGAGGCGGCGGTGATCGGGCTGGCCGCCCGGGTGTGGCAGCACGCCGGCCTCGCGTCGGCGACCTCCGACGCGCTGGTGAAGCTCAAGGCGGCCGGTGTCTCCGTGGACCGGGAGGCGCTCAACGTCGTGCAGCCGCAGCTTGCCGCCGAGGAGCCGGCGTTCGGGGCGTTCTGGGACGCCACCCGCAGCCGCACCGCGGTCAGCTTCGACTACCGCACCTCGTCGGCCGCCGGCCCCGCCACCCGGCACCTCGAGCCGTGGGGGGTGGTGTCCTACCGGGGCCGGTGGTACGTCGTCGGGCGGGACACCGACCGGGAGGCACCCCGGCTGTTCCGGCTCTCCCGGGTGCAGGGCCCGGTGCGGGTGACGTCCAAGCCGGGCGGCTTCACCGTCCCCGAGGGCACCGACATCCGCGCGCTCACCGAGTCCCTCGCGCCCACCCCCGCCGACCGGACCGCCACCGTCCTGGTCCGGCCGGGCTCCGCGCACGGCCTGCGCCGGCACGCGCGCCCGGTCGACGTACCCGCCCCGCCGGAGGGCTGGGAACGGCTCGAGGTCGGGTACGGGCGCACCGACCAGCTCGCCGACGAGATCCTCGGGTACGGCGCCGAGGTGGTCGTCGAGGCCCCGGAGGAGGCCCGGGTGACCGTGGTCGACCGGCTCCGCGCGGCTGTGGGGGAGGCCCGGTGAGCGGCGCACGCGAGCAGGTCGCCCGGCTGCTGGCGCTGGTGCCCTACATCCAGGCCCGGGAGGAGGTCTCCCTGGACCAGGCGGCCAGGGACTTCGGGGTGCGGCCCGCCCAGATCGTCAAGGACCTCAACGTGCTGTGGTTCTGCGGCCTGCCCGGGCTGGGCATGGGCGACCTCATCGACGTGGACATGGATGCGCTGGAGGAGGGCGGCGTGATCCGGGTGTCGAACGTGGACTACCTCGCCCGGCCGCTGCGCCTGGACAGCTCGGAGGCGTCCGCGCTGATCGTGGCCCTGCGCGCGCTGCGGGACGGGAGCGACGACGACGTGCGGCCGATCGTGGACCGCACCCTGAACAAGCTCGAGGCGGCCGCCGGTGACGGCGCCGCGCTGGCCGCCCGGGTCGACGTGCAGCTGCCGCCGGAGGAGGCCGCGGTGGCGGGGCTGCGGGACCGGCTGGCGCGCGCGGTGGACCGGCGCCGCCAGGTGCGCCTCGACTACTACGTGCCGACCCGGGACGAGTCCACCGAGCGGGTGGTCGACCCGCTGCGGGTGGTGACGGCGCAGGGGCACAGCTACCTGGAGGCGTGGTGCCACCTCGCCGAGGGCCAACGGCTGTTCCGGGTGGACCGGATCTCCTCGGCGGAGGTGCTCGACTCGCCGGTGGACGAGCACCGCGACGTCGCCCCCCGCGACCTGTCCGCAGGGCTGTTCCGGCCCGCCCCGGACGACCTGCAGGCCACCCTGCTGCTCCGGCCGGAGGCCCGCTGGGTCGCCGAGTACTACCCGGTGGAGGAGGCCGAGGAGGCCGCCGACGGGGGGCTGCGGGTGCGGCTGCGGGTCAACGACCCCGCCTGGCTGGTCCAGCTGATGCTGCGGCTGGGCGGTGCCGCCGAGCTGGAGCAGCCCGCCGACCTCGCGCACGAGGTGCGCGCCGCGGCCGTCTCGGCGCTCGCGAACTACGAATGACCCCGGGGGACGGGGCGCCGCTGCGGGCCGGCCGTGGGCCCTGCGTACGATGGACAGTGCAACCGACGACGTAAGAGGACAATCATGAGCAGCCCGACGGTAGTTCCCCTGGCACTCGGTCTCGGCGCCCCCGAGATCGCCATCATCCTGGTCATCCTCGTGCTGCTCTTCGGTGCCAAGAAGCTCCCGGAGCTCGCCCGCGGCAGCGGCCGCGCGCTGCGCATCTTCAAGGCCGAGACCAAGGGTCTGCTCGACGACGAGGACAAGCAGAAGACCGAGGAGCAGCTGCAGATCGAGGCGCAGCAGCGCCGCGAGGCGGCCCAGCGCCTCGAGGACCCGCAGCAGCAGCCCGGGCAGCCGGGGCAGCCGGGGCAGCCGCACCCCGACAACGAGCGCTGAGCGCGGCCGCACTCACCTGCCATGTCCGTCGTCGGAGTGCTCGGGCTGTTCCGTGCCAAGCCGCTCAACCCCGTGGGTGTCGACGGGCGGATGGCGCTGGCCGACCACCTGCGCGAGCTGCGCGCCCGGATCCTGCGGGTGGCTGTCTTCCTGGTCGTCGGCACCACGGTGGCCTGGTTCTTCTACCCGCAGCTGTTCGGCCTGATCCTGCACCCCTACAACGACGCGCGGGCCATGCTCGGCAGCTCGGTCGACACCAAGCCGGTGATCACCGGCGCCGCCTCGCCGCTGATGCTCCAGCTGAAGATCTGCGCGCTCGCCGCGGTGGTGCTCGGCAGCCCGTACTGGCTCTACGAGATCTGGGCGTTCATCCTGCCCGGCCTGCACCCGCACGAGAAGCGCTGGACCCGGCTGTTCGCGGCGGTCGCCGGACCGCTGTTCGTGGCCGGCGTCGGGATCGGCTACTACGTGCTGCCCAAGGGGCTGCAGGTGCTGCTGTCGTTCACCCCCGCGAACGTGCAGAACCTGCTCGAGTTCGGTGAGTACTTCACCTTCTTCACCCGGATGCTCCTGGTGTTCGGGATCGCGTTCGAGATCCCGCTGTTCGTGGTGCTGCTGAACCTGGCCGGGGTGGTCTCCGGGCGCGCGCTGGGCACCTACCGGCCGTGGATCATCGTCGGCGTCTTCGTGTTCGCCGCGGTCGCGACCCCGTCCACCGACCCGTTCTCGATGCTGATGCTGGCGATCCCGATGACGCTGCTGTTCATGGCCTCGGAGCTGATCGCCCGGTTCGTCGACCGGCGGCGCGGCCGGGACCGCGAGCTGTACGGTGCCGTGGACGACGACGCCGCCTCGCCGCTGGACGAGTCGGCCGAGCGCTTCCACACCTCCAGCCTTTCCGAGGAGGACGACTGAGTGACGGGGGAGTGCCAGGTCCGGCCGGTGGACCCGTTCGACCTGCCGGAGTGGCTGGGGACCGAGGAGGTCACCTGGACCGCGCTGACCAGCGTGCACGGAGGCCACCGGGTGGAGGGCGAGCTGACCGGCGGTGACCGGCCGCTCGGCTGTGACCTGCTCGGCGCCGACCAGGCGTTCCCGCAGCCGGTGCTCGACGACGGGTGGCGCCGGCGGGTGCACCAGACCTGGACGCACGGGCAGGTGCTGCTCGTCGAGTACGACGGTCGGCTGACCCTCGCGGTGCCGGGCACGTCGTTCACCGCGGACCGGGTGCTCGAGGCGATCGGGCGGCTCGCGAAGGCGGTCGGCGTCCCACCGGGCAGGTTCGTCGCCGCGCTGCGGCTGTGAGCACCGCCGGGCTACAGCCCGGCCAGCTCCACCAGGTCGTCGAAGATCACGTCGAGCCGGTTCCACAGCGAGAGGTGCCCCTCGTCGTCGTACAGGTGCGTGCGGGCCCCGGACACGTGCCCGGCGAGCCACTGGCCGTGGGCGAACGGCACCATGCGGTCCTCCGCGCCCTGCCAGATCGACACGGGCACGGTGATCGCACCGAGGTCGAAACCCCAGTCCCGGGTGAAGGCGAGGTCGTCCTCGGCCCAGCCCTCGACACCGCCCGCGCAGCCGTGCGTGAAGGACGCCAGCATCCGGGCCGCGAAGGTGCCGGTGGCATAGGCCTTGTCGACGGGGGACACCAGGCCGCCCAGTGCCTCGGCGATCTCCTCGGGCGTCACCCCCGTCAGCTTGTCGGCCTCGCGCTTCAGCAGCGGCTCCAGCGCCTCGCGGCCGGCCAGGGCGGCCCCGAACTCCTCGACGTTCTCGGGGCCCATGCCGGCCAGGAAGTCGAGCTCGCCCCCGGTGTCGTAGGGGGCGACGCCGGCCCCGGTCGCCGCGGCCCGGCAGCGCTCCGGCAGCAACGCGGCGCAGGCCAGCGAGTGCGGGCCGCCGCCCGACCAGCCCAGGGTCAGGAACTCCTCGCGGCCGAGCGAGTCCAGCAGCGCCGCGATGTCGGCGGCCACGCCCGCCACGGCACGTCCCGGGTCCGGGCTGGACCCGCCGTACCCGGCGCGCGAGTACAGCACCAGCGCCAGGCCGCGCTCGCGGGCCGCCGCGGCGGCGACGGGGAAGGTCACCGCCGAGCCCGGCGTGCCGTGGTGCAGCACCAGCGGCAGGCCGTCCGGGTCGCCCTCGACCAGGTACTCCAGCGATCGGCCGTCGGGCAGCGTGACCGTGCGGTAGGCGTTGTCCATGATGTCCCCTTCTTCCGGCTGGTGCGGTGCGGGCAGCCTACGCCCCCGTGCCGCACCCGGCGGCGAACCGTGTCGCGTCCCCGTCGGCGGGTGGTGCAGCCCGTAGGCTCCGAACGTGCCCAGAGAGATCGCGCTGCTCACCAACCCGACGGCCGGCAAGGGCAGGGGAGCGCGGACCGCGGCGATCGCGCTGCCGCGGCTGCGCGAGGCCGGCTTCCAGGTGCGCAGCCTCAGCGGGCGCGACGCGGACGAGGCCCGTGACCTGGCCCGGCAGTGCGTCCGGGACGGCGTGGAGAGCCTGGTGGTGTGCGGCGGCGACGGGATGGTGCACCTGGCGGTCCAGGAGCTGGTCGGTACCGAAGTCAGCCTGGGCATCATCCCGGCGGGCACCGGCAACGACGTCGCGCGCTACCTCGACATCCCGCGCAGCGACCCGCAACGGGCCGCTGACGTGGTGGTGGCCTCGCGGGTCCGCCGCATCGACGTGGCCCGCACCGGTCCGACGTACTTCGTCACCGTGCTGGCCGCGGGCTTCGACTCGAAGGTCAACGAGCGCGCCAACGCGATGACCTGGCCGCGTGGCCAGATGCGCTACACGCTCGCCACCCTGGCCGAGCTGCGGGTCTTCGAGCCGCTGCCCTACACCCTGGAGCTGGACGGTGAGACCCACCGGCTGGACGCGATGCTGGTCGCGGTCGGGAACGGGCCGTCGTTCGGGGGCGGGCTGCGGATCACCGAGGGCGCGGAGATCGACGACGGGCTGCTCGACGTGGTGGTGATCCGGCCGATGAGCAAGGCGGCCCTGGTGCGCAGCTATCCCCGGCTCTACAACGGCACGATCGCCCGGATCCCGCAGTACCAGCACCACCGGGTCCGGCAGGTGACCGTCGCGGCGCCCGGCGTCGCCGCCTACGCCGACGGCGAGCGGGTCGGGTCGCTACCGTTGACGGTGGACATTGCCCCCGACTCCCTGCGAGTGCTGACCCCCCTATGACCTCCCCCTCCGAGAAGTACGCGGACTTCGCGCGCAACAAGGGCGCGCCGGTGTTCGCGGGCTTCGCCTCCCTCTACGACTTCGAGCTCGACGGCTTCCAGGTCGAGGCCTGCAAGGAGCTCGAGGCCGGCCGGGGCGTGCTGGTGGCGGCGCCCACCGGGTCCGGCAAGACGCTGGTCGGGGAGTTCGCGGTGCACCTGGCCCTGGAGCAGGGCCGGAAGTGTTTCTACACCACGCCGATCAAGGCGCTGTCGAACCAGAAGTTCAACGACCTGTGCCGGCGGTACGGCGCGGACAAGGTCGGCCTGCTCACCGGGGACAACACCATCAACGGCGAGGCGCCGATCGTGGTGATGACCACCGAGGTGCTGCGCAACATGCTCTACGCCGGGTCGACCACGCTGACCGGGCTCGGGTTCGTGGTGATGGACGAGGTGCACTACCTCGCCGACCGGTTCCGCGGCGCGGTGTGGGAGGAGGTGATCATCCACCTGCCCGAGTCGGTGGCGCTGGTGTCCCTGTCGGCGACGGTGTCCAACGCCGAGGAGTTCGGCGACTGGCTGGCCACCGTGCGCGGGGAGACCGCCACCATCGTCGAGGAGCGGCGCCCGGTGCCGCTCTACCAGCACGTGATGGTGGGCCGCCGGATGTACGACCTGTTCGCCGACGACCGCGGCGGCGACCAGGCCAAGGTGAACCCGGACCTGCTGCGCGTCGCGCGGGACGACTGGCGGGCCGGGCGCACCAACGACCGGCGGACCAAGCGCGGCGCCCCGCGCGGACGGGCCGGGGCCCGCGGCCAGGGACAGCGTCGGTTCTCGCTGCCGAGCCGGTTCGACGTGGTGGACAAGCTCGACGCCCAGGGGCTGCTGCCCGCGATCGTGTTCATCTTCAGCCGGGTCGGCTGCGACGCCGCGGTGACCCAGTGCCTGAGCGCGAACCTGCGGCTGACCACGCCGGAGGAGCGCGACGAGATCTACGAGCTCGTCGAGTCGCGGTGCCGCAGCATCCCCGAGGAGGACCTGCACGTCCTGGGTTACCACGACTTCCTCGACGGGCTGTCCCGCGGCGTCGCGGCCCACCACGCCGGGATGCTGCCCACGTTCAAGGAGTGCGTGGAGGAGCTGTTCGCCAGTGGGCGGTGCAAGGTGGTCTTCGCCACCGAGACGCTGGCGCTGGGCATCAACATGCCGGCCCGGTCGGTGGTGATCGAGAAGCTGTCGAAGTGGAACGGCGAGACCCACGCGGACATCACGCCCGGCGAGTACACCCAGCTCACCGGGCGGGCCGGGCGGCGGGGCATCGACGTCGAGGGACACGGCGTGGTGCTGTGGCAGCCGGGTATCGACCCCAAGGCGGTCGCCGGGCTGGCCTCGACCCGCACCTACCCGCTCCGGTCGTCGTTCCGTCCGTCGTACAACATGGCGGTCAACCTGGTGCACCAGTTCGGCCGCGCGACCGCCCGGGAGCTGCTGGAGTCGTCGTTCGCGCAGTTCCAGGCCGACAAGGCGGTGGTCGGGCTGGCCCGGCAGCTGCGCAAGGCGGAGCAGGCGCTGGAGGGGTACGCCGAGGCGGCGACCTGCCACCTCGGCGACTTCATGGAGTACTCCCGGCTGCGCCGCCGGCTCTCCGACGTCGAGGGCTCGCTGGCGAAGGCACGGCGCGCCGACCGTCGCGACGAGATCGTCGCCTCCCTGGAGGCGCTGCGCCCCGGGGACGTGATCGAGGTCCCGGCGGGCCGGTTCTCCGGGGTGGCGGTGGTGGTCGATCCGGGCACCCGGGCCGACCGGGAGGGGCCGCGGCCCTACGTGCTGACCGCCGACCGGCACGCGCGCCGGCTGTCGCTCGGCGACTTCCCGGTGCCGGTGCGGGCGTTCACCCGGATGCGGATCCCGAAGAGCTTCAACGGCCGCAACCCGCAGTCCCGCCGCGACCTGGCCTCGACCCTGCGGACGAAGACCCACGGGCTCACCCCGCCGCCGCCCGCGAAGGGCGGCAAACGGCCGTCGCGTGGGCCCGGCGGGCCACCGGGCGCCGACGGCGAGCAGGAGATCACCCGGCTGCGCGCCGAGCTGCGTGCGCACCCGTGCCACGGCTGCGCGGACCGCGAGGACCACGCCCGCTGGGCCGAGCGGCACCACAAGCTCGAACGCGACACCCGGACGCTGCAGCGCCGGATCGAGCAGCGCACGAACACCATCGCCCGTCAGTTCGACCGGGTCTGCGACGTGCTGACCGCGCTGGGCTACCTCGAGGACGACACGGTCACCGCCGCCGGCGCGCGGCTGATGCGGATCTACACCGACATGGACCTGGTGGCCGCCGAGTCGCTGCGGCACGGGCTCTGGGACGAGCTGTCACCGAGCGAGCTCGCCGCGGCGCTGTCCGCGCTGGTCTTCGAGGCGCGGCGCGCCGACGACGCGCTGGCTCCTCGGCTGCCCGGTGGCCGGGTGAAGCAGGTGCTCGGGGAGACGGTGTCCCTGTGGGCCGACCTGGACGCCCTGGAACGGGAGAACAAGCTGGACTTCCTGCGCGAGCCGGACCTCGGCTTCGCGTGGGCGGCCTACCGGTGGGCCGAGGGCGCCAACCTCGACGAGGTGCTCGACGAGACCGACCTGGCCGCCGGGGACTTCGTGCGCTGGATGAAGCAGCTGCTGGACCTGACCGACCAGGTCGCCGACGCCGCCGGGGACGGCGGGCTGCGGGAGACCGCCCGGCTGGCCGCGGGGGCGCTGCGCCGCGGCGTGGTCGCCTACTCGTCGGTCACGGACTGACCCGCCGGGACGCGTCGGTAAAGGATGGCCTACTCTCGGGGGCTGACCCCGGAGTCCCGCGACTCCGCCGTGTCTGCTTCCCGAGGGAGAGTTCAGGTGGCACCTGCTCGCGTTCACGTGTCCTGGATCGACCAGTTCGTGCTGCGTGGTGACACCTTCAGCCCGTTCCGCCAGGCCATCGACGCGGCCGAGCAGCTGGCGCACGTCTCGGAGGACCGCAGCGGCCTGACCCGCTCGTCGTACGACGCCGTGGGGGCGGTGCGCAGCCGGGCCGCCGACCTCTCGGAACAGCTGCAGGCGCTGGAGCGGGAGATCGTCGCGCTGGCCCACCACGCGGACGCGGCGCTGGCCAAGGGGTTCGACCAGGCCGAGCGGGCCCGGGTGCTCGCGGCCTCGTTCAGCGGGACGATCAAGGCGACGGCGCTGCTCGTGGACACCTGCCACACGCTGCTCGGCCTGGCCGAGCAGCTCCTGGTGATCCGCCGCACCAAGAGCCGGATCGAGCTGATCGCCGCCGTCGAGGCGATCCGGGGGGCGGCCAGCATCGGCCACCTGACGGTGCTCGCGAACCTGCCGCGGATCACCGACGTCGGCCTGTACGACGAGCTCTCGACCCGCCGGGAGTCGCTGGACCGGACCCTGGCGCTGGCGAACCGGCTGAGCGCCGCGATGCGCAGCGACACGCTGCAGGGACCCCCGCTGCCCTCGCAGCGGATCACCGCGCCCGGGGCTAGCTGACCGGTCGGTTCTCGTACGGCGTGGAGAGCACGATCGTGGTGCGGGTCGAGACGTTCGCGGCCGCCCGGACCCGGGCCAGCAGGTCCTCCAGGTCGGTGGGGGTGGCGACCCGGATCTTGAGGATGTACGACTCGTCGCCGGCCACCGACCAGCAGCTCTCGATCTCGCGGATCCCGCTCAGCCGCTCGGGCGAGTCGTCGGGCTGCGAGGGGTCGATCGGCCGGATCGAGATGAACGCGGTCAGCGGCAGCCCGACCCGCTCGTAGTCGACGGTCGCGCCGTAGCCCTTGATCATCCCGCGCTGCTCGAGCCGCTTCACCCGCTGGTGCACCGCCGAGGTGGACAGCCCCGTCGCCTTGCCCAGGTCGGTGAACGACATCCGCCCGTCGGTCGCGAGGAGCGAGAGGATCCGCTGGTCGAGGTCTTCCACGAGCGACACCCTAGCGGGCCGACGGGGCTGTCTCGGGCCGTCTCACGCGTGGAAGACTCACCGTCCGTGACCCAGAGACTGATGCTGCTCGACACCGCTTCGATGTACTTCCGGGCCTTCTACGGCATCCCCGACTCGATCACCGCCCCGGACGGCACCCCGGTGAACGCCGTCCGCGGGCTGCTCGACTTCATCTCCCGGATGGTCTCGGAGTACGCGCCCACCCACCTCGCCTGCTGCTGGGACAACGACTGGCGTCCGCAGTGGCGGGTCGACCTGATCCCGTCGTACAAGGCGCACCGGGTGGAGTACGTCGTCCCTGGCGGTCCCGACGTGGAGGAGGTCCCGGACCCCCTCGAGGCGCAGGTCCCGGTGATCCGGGAGGTGCTGGCGGCCCTCGGGATCGCGGTCGTGGGGGCCGACGGGTACGAGGCCGACGACGTGATCGGCACCCTGGCCACGGGCGCGGGGATGCCGGTCGACGTGGTGACGGGCGACCGTGACCTCTTCCAGCTCGTCGACGACGAGCTCGGCGTGCGGGTCCTCTACATCGCCCGCGGGGTGAGCAAGCACGAGCGGATCACCGACGCGGTCGTCCGCGAGAAGTACGGCATCGACGGCGGGCAGTACGCCGACTTCGCCGCGCTGCGGGGCGACCCGTCCGACGGGCTGCCCGGGGTCGCCGGGGTGGGCGAGAAGACCGCCGCGACCCTGCTGGGCCGGTTCGGCGGCATCGAGGGGCTGCTGGCGGCGGCCGAGGACCCGGCCTCCGACCTGGCACCCGGTCCGCGCCGCAAGATCAAGGACGCCCGCGACTACCTCGCGGTGGCGCCGACGGTGGTCGAGGTGGCCCGCGACATCGACCTGGGCGACCTGGACCTCGCGCTGCCCCGGACCCCGAAGGATCCCGACGCGCTCCTCGCCCTCGCCGACCGGTGGGGGCTGGACAGCCCGGTGGCGCGCCTGGTCGACACCCTCACCGCCCGCTGAGCCGGTCCACCCGGGCTGGGTGGCCGGTCGGTGCCGCGCGGGGGCCGTAGTCGCGCACGCGCGCAGTTGTGGCCCCCCGTGGGCGTGTGCGTGGGGCCGCGATCGTGCACGTGCGCACTTGTGGCCCCGGGGGGGTGGCGGAGCTCCGGCTCAGCGGATCGGCAGCAGCTTCTGCGCCTCGGCGGCATCGCGGGAGGTGGCGGCGGCCCGCTCGGCGGCGCGCAGCGCCTCGTCGGGGCTGCCGGCGTGCTCCCGCCACCAGTCCTGACCGGACTCGGGCAGCGTGTGGATCGGGTCGTAGTAGGCGTAGGTCCGGCTCATCGC
Source organism: uncultured Actinomycetota bacterium (assembly GCA_963728775.1). Classification (GTDB taxonomy): domain Bacteria; phylum Actinomycetota; class Actinomycetes; order Propionibacteriales; family Nocardioidaceae; genus Nocardioides_B. The sequence continues at coordinate 27,465 of CAVSLP010000012.1, read as the reverse complement.
CTGCGGGTCGTCGGCCTCGATGGAGGTGCGGTAGTTCTTCGTCCAGTAGGAGATCCCGCGCTCCCGGTCGTAGTCGGCGAGCTGGTGCACCCAGCGCTTGCCCACGAACGGAACGTCACACACGATCCGCGGCGTCGCGAACCCCGGGAGGTACCCCATGATGTGGTGCTGCAGCCGCTGCGCGTCGGCCACCGACACCCGCCAGTGCTCGCTGAACGGGATCATGTCGCACATGTAGAAGTAGTAGGGCATGATCTGCGCCCCGTCGAGCAGCGCGAAGCACAGGTCGAGCAGCGCGTGCGGGTCCGCGTTGACCCCGTCGAGCAGCACGCCCTGGTTGCGGACGTCGCGGATGCCGGCCTCGAGCATCGCCCGGGCCGCCTTGGCCACCAGCGGCGTCACCGAGCTGGCGTGGTTCACGTGGGTGTGGATCGCGACCGACACGCCGCGCGCCCTGGCGACCCGTGCCACCCGCTCCATGCCGGCGCGCACCTCGTCCTGCAGCCAGTGCTGCGGCAGGCCCATCAGCGCCTTGGTGGCGAGCCGGATGTCGCGGATGTTCTCGATCTCCAGCAGGTGGGTCAAGAACTCCTCGAGCCGCGGCCACGGCATGTTCGCCACGTCGCCGCCGGAGACGACCACGTCGCGGACCGATGGGGTGCGGCGCAGGTAGTCCAGCATCGCGGCGTGCCGGTCCACCGGCTTGCCAAGGAACTTCAGCTTGTCCACCACCGGGGTGGAGTTGCCGACCAGGTCCATCCGGGTGCAGTGCCCGCAGTACTGCGGGCAGGTGGGCAGCAGCTCGGCGAGCACCTTGGTGGGGTAGCGGTGGGTGAGCCCCTCGGCCACCCACATGTCGTGCTCGTGCAGCGAGTCCCGGGTGGCGTGCGGGTGCGACGACCAGTCCGTGCGTCGGTCGGAGAACACCGGCAGCATGTAACGGCGGACCGGGTCGACGTACATCGCCTCGGTGAGCGATCCGGGGCCGTTCGGCTGCTGGCGGGGCGCCATCGTGTTCATCATCTGCGGCGGCACCAGCATGGACATCGTCGCGCGCTCCCGCTGGTCGCGTTCGAGGTCGTCGTAGAAGGCGTCGTCGACCAGGTCGCCCCACAGCGCCCGCAGCTGCTTGAGGTTCTTGATGCAGTGCGCCCGCTGCCACTGCACCGACTCCCACTCGGCGGGCGTGACGTCCTTCCAGCCCGGGAACCGGGTCCAGTCGGGTTCCACGAGCTCGACCCGACGGTAGGGGTAGGGCTGGCCGGTCTCCAGGCCGATCGCGGTCTCGATGCTCATCAACGCTCCTCGGACGGATCCGTGGCTCGGCGCCGGGGCGGCCGCGGCCACGGAACGTGGCGGTCATCTGTCACGGTGGGGCGCGTCGGGTTTGTGTGACACATCCCTCACATGCCAGAGTACGCAAAGAATCTGCGGCCTGTCGAATACCGCGCCGTAAGATTTCCTTCCGTACGACGCGATCCATGGAGGACGGTCCGTGAGCGAGGCCCAGGAAGCCAGCATCGTCGGCGATCCCGTCGGGCTGCACCGGGTGCTGGAGCCGCGTGGCGTGCTGCCGCAGGCGGCCACCCGGCTCGACACCCGCAAGGAGCTGTGGCCGGACGAGGTGCGGATCCGGGTGGAGCGGCTGAACCTGGACGCGGCGTCCTTCCGGCAGCTGGAGCGCAAGCACACCGGGGGCGACCGAACGGTCGACGGGAGCGCGGTGCGCCGCGAGGTCCTGGGCATCGTGGCCGCCCGGGGGAAGATGCAGAACCCGGAGACCGGTTCCGGCGGGATGCTGGTCGGCACCGTGGAGGAGGTGGGGGAGCGGTCCCCGCTCGGCCTGCGGGTCGGCGACCGGGTCGCCACGCTGGTGTCGCTCACCCTCACCCCGCTGGTGATCGAGGACGGCCTGGCGAGGTGGGACGGCCGCAGCGAGCAGGTGCCGGCCGACGGCTACGCGATCCTGTTCGGCCGGTCGGTCGCCGCGACCGTCCCGGACGACCTGCCCGCGGAGCTCTCGCTGTCGGTGATGGACGTGTGCGGGGCGCCGGCGCTGACCGCCCGGGTGGTGCGCCAGTACGTCGATCCGGTGGTCGCCGTGGTCGGCGGAGCCGGCAAGTCCGGGTCGCTGTCCCTGGCCGCCGCGAAGCAGGCCGGTGCCGCGCGCACCATCGGCGTGGTCCCTGTGCAGGCCCAGGCGGACCTCCTGGAGTCCGCGGGGCTCGCCGACGAGGTGGCGCTGGCCGACGCCAGGGACCCGGTCGCCCTGGCCGCGGCGGTGACCGCCGCGGGCGGTCCGGCCGACGTCACGGTGGTGTGCGTCGACGTACCGGGCTGCGAGGGCGGGGCGATCCTGTCCACCTCCGGGGGCGGCACCGTGGTGTTCTTCTCGATGGCGACCTCGTTCAGCGCGGCGGCGCTGGGCGCGGAGGGGCTGGCCGCCGACGTGACGATGCTGGTGGGCAACGGTTACGTGCCCGGGCACGCGGACTACGCGATGTCGCTGCTGCGGGAGAACGCCGGTGTGCGGAGCCTGTTCGAGCGACCGAGTGAACGTTCCGGGAGGGCAGGGCTGCGAGGATGACCGGGTGACGCGACTACTTCTCCGCGGTGGCTACGTCCACACGCCCGCAGACCCGCACGCGACCGCGCTGGCCGTCGACAACGGCGAGGTGGTGTGGACCGGCGACGACGATGCCTCGGTCCACTTCGAGGACGACGCCGACCGGGTGGTCGACCTCGGTGGCCGGCTGGTCACCCCGGCGTTCGTGGACGCCCACGTGCACCTCGCCCAGACCGGCTTCGCCCTGTCCAGCCTGGACCTGACCGCGGCGAGCAGCCTGCACGAGGCGCTGGACGCGTTGGCCTCGGCCTCGCACAACAGTCTCGGGCCGGTGATCCTGGGCCACGGCTGGGACGAGACCCAATGGCCCGAGCAGCGGGTGTTCGGCCGCGAGGAGCTCGACCGGGTCACCGACGGCCGGCCGGTCTACCTGTCCCGCGTCGACGAGCACTCCGCGGTGGTCTCCACGTCGTTCCTGGACACCTGTCCGGAGGTCGTGCACGCCGACGGGTACGACGCGAGCGGACGGGTCGAGCGGGACGCCCACCACGTGGCCCGGGAGGGGCTGTTCCGGCTGCTGCCCCCGTCGGCGCGCGAGGACGCGATCCTGCTCGCCCTCCAGGAGGCGGCCCGGCACGGCATCGGGATGGTGCACGAGCTCGGTGCACCGCACATCAGCCCGCCCGACGACCTCCGGATCGCCCAGGCGCTGTCGGCGCGGGCCACGCTGCCCGAGGTGGTCGGCTACTGGGGTGAGCTGGGCGCCGTGGACACGGCGGCCGAGCTCGGCTGCGTGGGCGCCGCGGGGGACCTGTGCATGGACGGGTCGATCGGCTCGTGGACCTCGGCGCTGCACCGCCGGTACGCCGACTCCGACACCGAGGGCCACCTGTATCTCGACGCCGAGCAGGTCGCCGACCACGTGGCGGCCTGCACCCGGGCGGGCCTGCAGGCCGGTTTCCACGTGATCGGCGACCGTGCCACCTCCGAGGTGGTGGAGGGCTTCCGGAAGGCGGCCAAGGTGCTCGGGGAGCCCGCCATCATGTCCGGGAGGCACCGCCTCGAGCACCTGGAGATGGTCGACCCGGACCAGATGCGCGCGCTCGGGGGGCTCGGCGTGACCGCGAGCATGCAGCCGGTGTTCGACGCCCGGTGGGGCGGACCCGAGTCGCTGTACGCCCAGCGGCTCGGCACCGAGCGTGCCCGGCCGATGAACGCGTTCGCCTCGCTGAACCGGGCCGGCGTGGCGCTCGCGTTCGGCTCCGACGCGCCGGTCACCCCGCTCGGGCCCTGGGCCGCGGTGCGCGCCGCCGCGTGGCACCACACCGAGCCGGAGCGGGTCACCGTCCGCGCGGCGTTCAACGCGCACACCCGCGGTGGCTGGCGGGCGGCCCGCCGGGACGAGGGCGGGGTCGTCGCGCTCGGCGCGCCCGCCTCGCTCGCGGTCTGGGACCTCGCGGGCGACCTCGTCGTGCAGACCCCGGACGCCCGGGTCGCGGCCTGGTCGACCGACCCGCGCGCCGGCGTCCCCCAGCTTCCCGACCTGCACCCCGACCTCGACCTGCCGCGATGCGTGCTCACGCTGGTGGCCGGCGAGGTCGCCTACGAGGAACCAGGAGCACTGACATGACAGCCCGCACCAGGCCCGCGGGGGGCAAGCTCGACCTCGACCCGGTGACCGTCCGGAAGGCGCGGTCGCTGGCGCGACAGGCCGGCCGGCCGATCGTGCGGCTCGCCCAGCAGCACACCACCGTCTCGGTCGAGCGCGCGACGCTGCGGCTCGCCGGTCTGCACGGCGCCGACGCCGACGGGATCCCCTGGGTGAACCGGCTGCTGGACGCCGTACGCGGCGACGTGGGGCTCGAGCACGGGGTGGCCCTGCCGGTCTGGGACGCCCTCGTCCGCGGCGCGGCCGACGACCTGGCCACCCTCGCCCAGAAGGCGTCGGCCGGCTCGATCCGGTTCCGGCTGCCGGAGGGCCGCGACCTGACCCGGGCCCGCGCGGGCGCCCGCAAGCAGGTGGGTGCCGGCATCCGGCGGATCGACGCGCGCCGGCGGGAGCGCGACCGGCTGGTCCGCCGGTGGGGCGACCCGGACCACCAGCCGTGGATCTACCTGATCGTGGCCACCGGGGACATCTACGAGGACATCCCGCAGGCCCAGCAGGCGGCCCGCGAGGGTGCGGACGTGATCGCGGTGATCCGCTCCACCGGCCAGTCGCTGCTGGACTACGTGCCCGAGGGTGCGACCCGGGAGGGCTTCGCCGGCACCTACGCCACCCAGGAGAACTTCCGGCTGATGCGGGCGGCGCTGGACGAGTCGGGCAAGGAGCTCGGCCGGTACGTCCGGCTGACCAACTACGCCTCCGGGCTGTGCATGCCGGAGATCGCGGCGCTGGCCGGCCTCGAGCGGCTCGACATGATGCTCAACGACTCGATGTACGGGATCCTGTTCCGCGACATCAACCCGGTGCGGACCTTCGTCGACCAGCGGTTCAGCCGGCAGGTGCACGCCCGGGCCGGGATCGTCATCAACACCGGCGAGGACAACTACCTGACCACCGCGGACGCCGTGGAGGCCGCGCACACGGTCACGGTGAGCCAGCTGCTCAACGAGTACTTCGCCAAGGAGGCCGGGCTCGAGGACTGGCAGCTCGGCCTGGGTCACGCCTTCGAGATCAACCCGGACCTGCCGGACTCGTTCCGGATGGAGCTCGCCCACGCCCTGCTGGCGCGGGAGCTGTTCCCGAAGGCGCCGTTGAAGTGGATGCCGCCGACCCGGCACATGACCGGCGACGTGTTCCGCGGCTACATGCTGGACGCGTTCTTCAACCTGGTCGGCACGCTGACCGGGCAGGGCATCCTGCTGGTGGGGATGATGACCGAGGCGGTGGTCACCCCGTGGCTGTCCGACCGGGACCTGGCGCTGCAGAACGTCCGCTACGTGATGAACGCCGCCGGGAACCTGCACGAGGACTTCCGGCCGGCCCCGGACGGGTTCATCGTCCAGCGGGCCCGGCAGGTGCTCGCGGAGAGCATCGACCTGCTGGAGAAGATCCTCGCCCACGAGGGCAGGCACGGGCTGCTGGAGGCCATCGGGGACGGCACCTTCGGGCTGATGAAGCGCCCCGCGGACGCCGGCCGAGGGCTCGACGGGGTGGCCCGCAAGGCCGCCGGCTACCACAACCCGGCCACCGAGATCCTGGAGGCGCCCGCCGCGGGACCGGCCGGCAGCGCGACGAGGAAGGCGAACCGATGAGCATCGTCCGGCCGTACGGCGACACCACCGGCGACGGCATGGTGCAGCTGTCGTTCACGCTGCCGATCCCGCACTCCAAGCTCGCCGAGGGCGCGGCGGCGCAGCTCGCGGGCAAGATGGGCCTGGACCCGGCGCTGGTCGTGCACGCCAAGCCGATGGGCCCGGACTTCACCTTCTTCGTCGTCTACGGACGGGTGAGCCACCTGGTGGACACCTCGCAGGTGCAGGTGGTGGAGCGCGACTACCCGCTGCTGACCCCCAAGGAGGTCAACGCCGCCGTCAAGCGTGGGCTGCGCCGGCGGCTGACCGTGATCGGCGGCTGCATCGGCACCGACGCGCACACGGTCGGCATCGACGCGATCCTCAACATCAAGGGGTTCGCGGGGGAGAAGGGGCTGGAGTACTACCGCGAGCTCAAGGTGGTCAACCTCGGCGCCCAGGTGTCCGTGCCCCAGCTGGTGGCGCGCGCCCAGGAGGAGCGCGCCGACGCGGTGCTGGTCTCGCAGGTGGTCACCCAGCGCGACGCGCACCTGCTGAACACCCAGGAGATGTCCGCGGCGTTCCGGGAGGCCTACCCCAGCGACAAGCGCCCGCTGCTGATCGTGGGCGGCCCCCGCTTCGACGAGGCGATGGCCGACGAGCTCGGCGTGGACCGGGTGTTCGCCCGGGGTACGACGCCGGGAGAGGTGGCGTCCTACCTGGTGCACCGGCTGGTGACGAACCGTCCGACCCCCACGAGAGCGAGGGCCTCATGAGCGACCACCGGATCGGTCTGACCGTCACGCACCGGCGCTACGTGCCCTACGCGCACGCCCACTACGCCGGGAACCTCGTCGACGGCGCCTACTCGCTCGGCCTGTTCGGCGACGTCGCGACCGAGGTGTGCATCCGCACCGACGGGGACGAGGGGCTGTTCGCGGCCTACGCCGACGTGCAGTTCCGGGCGCCGGTACGCGCCGGCGACATCCTCGAGGTGACCGCGGAGGTGGTCGCGGTCGGGACCCGGTCGCGGACCCTGGAGTTCCGGGCGGTGGTGGTCGCCCGGGGACGGCCGGAGACGTCGGCCTCGGCGGCGCGGATGCTGGACGAGCCGGTGCTCGCGACCACGGCCACCGGCACCGTCGTCGTACCGGGGGACAGCTGATCGGCGTGTCGCAACTCGACACGCCGAGCAAAGCAAAAAACGCGTATGAATCGGGTGAATACGGGAATGGTCACTGACCTGCGGAAACGCACGAATCTACTGCTCAGCGGCTGGTTGACAGCACCCCGCCGGGGGAGACAAGGTTCCGTGGTTACACCAAGCAGGCCGCTGCTGCGTGCTGGCGTCCAGGTGGCCGCGTGACCGGGTCGGGTACCACGAACCCGGGCAACGCGGTTCCCGGAGGTCGGCCGCGCCGCACCGGGGTGAGACACGGGAAGAGTCCGGCGCCCAGTAGACAACGACCGCGACTTCCGCAGCCAGCGGGAGCGCGGTCGGTCCGAAGGGCCCCGGGCTCTTTCCGCGTGTCAGGGCCCTCTCAGACTCGTTCTGTAGGTTGACGTTGGTCGACGCGACACCGGGTCGCGCCCGCGCGCACAGGAGGAAGACGGTGAGGCTGCTCGCCAGGACCCTCACCTGCGCCGTCGCCGGGCTCGCGGCCGCGCTCGCGTTCGAGCCCTACCACTGGGTGCTGCTGCTGCCGCTCGCCGTCGCGGCGCTCAGCTACTGCTCCGTGGCCGGGAGCCTGCGCCGGGGGTTCTGGCTCGGAGCGGTGTTCGGCGCGGCGTTCATGCTGGTCCTGCTCCCGTGGCTGCAGGTGATCGGCTGGTACGCCTGGCTGCCGCTGGCGCTCGTCGAGGGCCTGTTCTACGGGCTGGCCGGGCTGGCGACGGCCGCGGTCTCCCGGCTGCGCTGGTGGCCGCTGTGGGCGGCCTCCTCGTGGGTCCTGGTGGAGCTGCTGCGCGGCTCGGTGCCGTTCGGCGGGTTCCCGTGGGGCCGGCTGGTGTTCGCGACCGAGGACACCCCGGTCGCGCCGTGGATCGCCTGGGCCGGGCCGGCCGCGGTCACCGCGGTCGTGGCGCTGCTGGGCACCACGCTGGCCTGGGCGGCGCTCGAGGTACGACGGGTCCGTGCGCGTGCGCTGCTGGGGGCGGCGGCCGCCTGCGCCCTTGCGGTCGCACCGGGCCTGGACCCGGTGGCCCCGGCGGCCGCGGCCCCGACCGGGCCGAACGTCCGGGTGGCCACCGTGCAGGGCAACGTGCCCGGCAAGGGGCTGGAGGCGTTCGCGGAGCGCCGGGCGGTCCTGGACAACCACGCGACGGCCACCGAGCGGCTGGCCGAGCGCATCCAGGCGGGCACGGCCCGGCAGCCCGACCTGGTGGTGTGGCCGGAGAACTCCTCGGACATCGACCCCTACGCCGACGCATCCGCGCGCAGCGAGATCGCGGACGCGGCGCGCGCCGTGCACGTGCCGCTGCTGATGGGCGCCGTGGTGGGCGACCGGCCCGACGACGGCTGGTACAACCGGGCCATCGTGTGGTCCGCGGACGGGCAGCCGGGCGCCTACTACGACAAGACCCACCCGGTCCCGTTCGGGGAGTACATCCCGCTGCGCGGCTTCCTGGCGCCGCGGATCCCCGCGCTGGACCAGATCCCCTCGGACATGATCGCCGGGCCGAGTCCCGGGCTGCTCCAGGTCGGTCCGGCCCGGGTGGGAGTGCTGATGTGCTTCGAGGTGGCCTACGACGGCCTGGTGCGCGACCTGGTGCGCGGCGGCGCCGGCCTCCTCGTCGTACCGACCAACAACGCGACCTACACCGGCACCGGCCAGGTCGAGCAGCAGTTCGCGATGTCGCGGCTGCGGGCGATCGAGACCGGCCGCTACGTCGTGGTCGCGTCCACCAACGGGATCTCCGGGGTGATCGCCCCCGACGGGCACGTGGTGGACCGGGCCCCGGAGCGTCGGCAGGCGGTGCTCGAGGACGCGGTCACGCTGCGCTCGGGGCTGACCGCGGGCGTGCGGCTCGGCCCCTGGGTGGAGGGCGTGCTGGTCGCGACCTCCCTGATCTCGCTCACAACCGGCCTGCTGCTCGGCTATCGTCGGCGGTCGCGCCGGCGGCCGGCAGCCGGTTCCGCACGGTCAGAGAGGCAGGCATGAGCACAGCGGACCTGGGTCGCGCCCTGATCGTGATCCCGACCTACAACGAGCGCGACAACCTGGAGTGGATCGTCGGCAGGGTGCGCGCCGCGGTGCCCGCCGCGGACGTGCTCGTGGTCGACGACGGCTCGCCCGACGGCACCGGCGAGCTGGCCGACCGGATGGCCGCCGCGGACCCGCAGGTCAGCGTGGTGCACCGGGCCCGCAAGGAGGGCCTCGGGGCGGCCTACCTGCACGGTTTCGCGGTCGCCCTCGAGCGCGGCTACGACGTGGTCGGGGAGATGGACGCGGACGGCTCCCACCAGCCCGAGCAGCTGCCCCTGCTGCTGGAGGCGCTGCGGCACGCCGACCTGGTGATCGGCTCCCGGTGGGTGCGCGGCGGCTCGGTCGTGAACTGGCCGCTGACCCGCAAGGCGCTGTCCGTGGGCGGCAACCTGTACGCGCGGGTGCTGCTCGGCATCCCGGTCCGCGACGTGACCGCGGGCTACCGGCTGTTCCGGCGCTCCACGCTGGAACGGATCGACCTCGACAGCGTCGAGTCGGCCGGCTACATCTTCCAGACCGACCTGGCCTGGCGCACCGTGCAGGCGGGCCTCCGGGTGGAGGAGGTGCCGATCGAGTTCGTGGAACGGATCCGCGGCGAGTCGAAGATGGACCGGTCGGTGGCCACCGAGTCCCTGCGTCGGATCACCGTGTGGGGGCTGCGGCGGCGCCGGCACCAGGTCCGCGACGTACTCTCGAAGGTGAGGACCCGTTCGGAGGTGGCGTGATGAGGCGGTGGGTGCCCTGGTGGGTGCTGGTGCTGGTGTTCGTCGCGCTCCCGGTGCTGGAGATCTACCTGATCATCCAGGTGGGCCAGGTCATCGGTGCCGGGTGGACGGTGCTGCTGCTGGTCGCCGACAGCGTGCTCGGCGCCTACCTCGTCAAGCACGAGGGCGGCCGTGCCTGGGCCGCGTTGCGCGAGGCGCTCGACCAGCACCGGATGCCCGCCACCGAGCTGGCGGACGCGGCGCTGATCCTGGTCGGCGGGACGCTGCTGCTGACCCCGGGCTTCGTCACCGACGCGGTCGGGTTCTTCTTCGTGCTGCCGCCGACCCGGCCGCTGGCCCGCCGGGTGCTCGCCCGGTTCGTGGCGCGCAAGTTCCTCGACGGCACCGGCGGGTCGTCCGGTCCCCGGACGCGACAACGCCCCGGACCCGATGATTCGGTGGTCCAGGGCGAGGTCGTCGACTAGGCGCCTCGAGGCGCGCTGCCTCAGGCGGTCTTCGCCTTCTTCTTGCTCGGCCGGTGCAGGTGGGCCGGGCCGATCTCGCCGCCGCGCAGCAGCTCGAGCCGCTCGGTGAGGATCTCCTCGAGCTCCTTGACCGAGCGGCGCTCGAGCAGCATGTCCCAGTGCGTACGGGCCGGCTTCTCGGCCTTCTCGTCGGGGGTCTGGCCGTCCCGGCTCAGCGCCTCGGCGCCGCAGCGCGGGCATTCCCACACCGCCGGGACCTCGGCCTCGACGGACATCGGGATCTCGAACTCATGCCCCTGCGGGCACGCGTAGCCCACGTTCTGCCGGGCCGCGAACTCGATGCCGCGCTCGTCCTCGAAACTCTGGCCCCCGAGGCGGGCGCCGCGTAGTGTCCGCTCTCCCATGAGCCACCTCCTGTGCTTGGTTCCCCGTATGTCACGGAGACGGCCGACGCCTCGCCTCATGACGGGGTCGGTGCCTCCACGTGGCACAACGAACCGGGTCGGGCAGAGATTCCCGCTGCCCGCTGCCGGTTCCTGTGCGCCAGCACACGTCTCGTACCCCGGTGGCACCCGGTTACACCCCCGGGGCGCTGTTGTCTCGGCCACGGCGGCGGCCTAAACCGGTGGCGGGACGCCGTACCGGCTGCCTAGGGTCGGCGACGTGACCAGCGAAGACGACGTGCTGGTGTCCCGGTTCATGCCCGAGGGCGTGCTGCTGCGGATGCCCGCCAAGCAAGCCAAGCGCCGGGTGCTCCTCGAGCACGTCGCGGGGCGGTTCGACCCGGGTGCCCGGTACGACGAGAAGCAGGTCGACGAGATCCTGCGCGAGGTGACCGACGACGGCGAGTCCGACCACGTCACGCTGCGCCGGTACCTCGTCGACGCCGGGCTGCTGGCCCGCGAGGCGGGGGAGTACTGGCGTCCCGCCGCACGGTCGGAGCGGTGAGCGTCCACCTGGTCGGCGGCGGGGTCGAGCCCGGCCACGGCGCCGGCCTGCTGGCACCCTTCCTCGCCGAGGCTGCGGCGCGTGCGGGGGACGGGCGACCGCGCGTCGCGGTGCTGCTGGTGGGCGGCGAGGGTCGGCTGGAACGGTTCTTGCCGGACTACGAGAAGGAGCTCGGCGGGGCGGCGGACGTGCTGCCCGTGGAGCTGGTGCGGGGCCGCCCGCCGGCGGGGGACGCGCTGGCCGCGGTCGCCGCCGCGCACGGGGTGGTGGTCTGCGGTGGGCCGGCCCCGGACTACCACGCCGCGCTGACCGGCCCGGGGGGTCTCGGCGCGGCCGTCCGCGCCGCGGTGCGCGCCGGCACCCCGTACCTCGGGTTCTCGGCGGGCGCGATGGTGGCCGGCGACCGGGCCCTGCTGGGCGGCTACCTGGCCGACGCCCGCGAGGTCTGCGAGGAGGGCTGCTCCGAGGGGCTCGGCGAGCTCACCGTGCGCGGGGGGCTGGGCCTGGTGCCGTTCACCACGGACGTGCACGTCACCGCCGCCGGCACGCTCGGCCGGGCGGTGGAGCTGGTGGCAGCGGGAATGGTGCCCTGCTCCGTCGGGCTGGACGAGGACACCTGCCTGAGCACGCCGCCGGGCGGCGACCCGGCCGAGGGTGTCGTGACCGGCTCCGGCAGCGTGTGGGTCATCCGGGCCGGCGAGCGGGGGCAGGCCGTGCTCACCCGGGTGCCGGGCCGGTCGGTCAGCCGACGCCGGCGCCGGACCTCGGCTCAGCCCTGGGTCGCCTCCTCGAGCGGCGCGGACACCGCCTCCGACCTGCCCACGAGCAGGGCGTAGGTGAATCCGGCGATCAGCGCGCCGGCGACTGGTGCGAGGATGAACAACCAGAGCTGGGCCAGCGCGTCGCTCCCGGCGAAGAGCGCCGGTCCGATGGACCGCGCCGGATTCACCGAGGTGTTGGTCACCGGAATGCTCACCAGGTGGATCAGCGTGAGCGACAGGCCGATCGCGAGCGGCGCAAACCCTTTGGGGGCGCGGGTGTCGGTCACCCCGACGATCACGTACAGGAACACCGCGGTGAGGACGACCTCGATGAGCGCGCAGGCCAGGAGGCTGTAGCCGCCGGGGGAGCGGTCGCCGTAGCCGTTGGTGGCGAACCCGGAGTCCTGCGCGGAGAACCCCTCCTTGCCGGAGGCGATCACGAAGAGCACGGCCGCGGCCGCGATGGCGGCCACCACCTGGGTGATGATGTAGCCGACGACGTCGCGCCAGGGGAACCGCCCCGCGGCGGCGACCCCGAGCGTGACGGCCGGGTTGAAGTGGCCGCCCGAGATGTGCCCGACGGCGTAGGCCATCGTGACCACGGTCAGACCGAAGGCGAGCGCCACACCGGCGAAGCCGATCCCGAGCTGGACCCGGCCGCTGAGGAACGTCCCGGCCAGCACGGCCGCCCCGCACCCCCCGAAGACCAGGACGAAGGTGCCCAGGAACTCGGCGCCCAGCTTCTGCGCGGTCGTCGGCGACTGCGCGACGGTCGGTCGAAGGAGGCGCCGGATGGGCGACGGTGATGGTCGTGCCGCTCCGCTCATGATCACCCCTCCTGGGGGGCCGCCTGCGCGGCGGCCTCTTCCCACAGGGTGAGAGCCCAGCCGCGGGGTCGGCCTCACCCGCGGGGGATGAAAGCCCTACACCACGCTGGGGGCGGTGTTGCCGGCCTCCGCGATGCCCTTCTCGGGGTCCACCCTCACGAGCAGCGCGAACCCGACCGCGAAGAACGCGACCAGCGCGAAGATCGCCGGCCGGTAGGAGTCCGTCCACTGGTGCACCAGGCCGAACACCAGGGTGCCCAGCCAGCTGGTGCCCCGCTCGCAGGCCTGGTAGAGGCTGAAGTACTCCGCCTCGCGGCCCCGGGGGATCAGGAGGCTGTAGAACGAGCGCGACAGCGCCTGGGTGCCGCCCATCACCAGCCCGATCCCGACCGCGAGCGCGAGGAACAGCGCCACGTTCCGCTCGGGCAGGAAGTAGGCAGCGCAGACCACGGCCATCCAGATCAGCAGCCCGCCGAGGATCACCGTCCGGCTGCCGAACCGTTCCGCCGCCTTGCCGAACAGCAGCGCCCCGAAGAACGCCACGAACTGCACCATCAGGATGGTCGCGATCAGCAGCGAGGTGCCGAAGCCGAGCTGCTTGTCCCCGTACGTCGACGCGGAGACGATCACCGTCTGGATGCCGTCGTTGTAGAACAGGTAGCCCAGCAGGAACGTCATCGTGACCGGGTAGCGGGGCAGGTCGCGCAGCGTCGCGAACAGCTGGCCGAAGCTCTGCCGGACCAGCCCGCCGCGCTCCGGGACCACGGCGACCGCCGGACGGTCCCGGATGCCCAGGTAGGGGATGAGCGTGAAACCGGCCCACCACAGCGCCGCGGACAGCAGGCTCAGCCGGACCGCCATCGCCGTGGAAAGCCCGATGCTGTCGTGCAACGTCACCACGGCCAGGTTCAGCGCGAGCAGCAGCCCGCCCCCGAGGTAGCCCAGCGCCCAGCCGCGCGACGACACCCGGTCGCGCTCGTCGGGGGTGGCGATCTCGCACAGGATCGCGTCGTAGACGACCAGCGACGAGCCGAGACAGATGTTCGCCGCGAACAGCAGCAGCGCCCCGAGCTGCCAGTCCGAGCCGGTCACCAGGAACATCAGCGCGGCCGCGCCGCTGCCCGTCCAGGCGAACCCGGCCATCACCCGCTTCTTGTGCGAGGACCGGTCCGCGGCCGCGCCGACGACGGGCAGCACCAGTGCCGACACGATGGTCGCCACGGTGACCACGTAGAAGACCAGCGAGCCGGGCGAGACCGCCAGCCCGAGGACGTGCAGATCGGTGTTGCAGGGGTGGTCGGTGGTGCCGGCGTAGCCGCACGCGGCCCGCTCGGCGACCGAGATCAGGTACGGCGCGAACAGCACCGTCGCGACCGTGGTGACGTAGGCGGAGTTCGCCCAGTCGTACCAGTACCAGGCGCGCTGCTCGCGCCGCCGCGCGAGCGGCTCCGGGTCGGCCACCCCGACCGTGCCGCCGGTCTCTCCGCTCATCACGCTGCTCCCATCCACTGACCCCGTTCCTCGAGCACCTCGCGCAGCACGTCGGTGCGGTCGGTCATGATCCCGTCGACGCCGAGGTCGAGCAGGTGCCGCATCTCGTCTGCGTCGTCGATCGTCCACGCGTGCACCGGCCGCCCTGCCGCGTGCGCCCGGGCCACGAACGCCTCGGTGACCACGGTGAGCCGACCCCGCCGGTACGGCACCTGGAGCACGTCGCCCCTGCCCCGGGTCAGTACGTCGACCAGCGGCTGCCACGGCGCGGCGAGGGTCATGGCCGCGGCCACCGGGCCGCAGGACGTCGCGACCCGGGGACCGATGCGGCGCCGGAACCGGTCCAGCCGCCGGTCGGAGAACGCCCCGACGCAGACCCGGTCGTGGCCGCGGTGCGCCTCGATCAGGTCCGCCAGCGGCTCGACGGCCGCCTCGGCCTTGAGGTCGATGTTGAACCGGGCCGCCGGGAAGCTCTCCAGCAGGGCGTCCAGGGTGGGGACCTGCTCGCGGCCGCCGATCAGGGCGCCGGCCACCTCGTCGTACGTCATCTCCGCGATCGTGCCGGAGTGGTCGGTGACCCGGTCCAGGATCTGGTCGTGGAAGGCCAGCAGCACCCCGTCACGGGTGAGGTGCACGTCGGTCTCCAGGTAGCGGTAGCCGAGCTCCACCGCGTGGGCGAAGGCGGCCAGGGTGTTCTCCAGACCCTCGATCTCCGGGTGGAAGGCGCCGCCGCGGTGCGCGAAGGCGAGCACCGCGCCGGGCTGGTCCAGCCCCGAGTCCAGGTACGGGAAGCCGGTGCGTGGTCGCGTCACGCCCTCAGTATTGCCTCGCCCGGAGTTCACCCCGGGAACCTTCCACAAGACACGCCCACACCGTCATCCTGCCGGGGTCGCCGGCGGGCCGCATCCGTACCGGTACTCAGCGTTGCGTGCTCGCGCCCTGGCCGGTCGGGGGTAACGTCGGGGCATGGACGAGATGAGCTGCCCGAAGTGCCAGTCCGCCATGGCCGCCCGGACGTCGGGTGACGTCACCGTGCACCAGTGCCCGTCGTGCGACTCCATCTTCCTGGAGCGCGCCGAGCTCGGGAACCTGATCGACGCCGAGAACGACTGGCACCGCGACTCCGCCCCCACGACGCAGCCGCTGCCGCGGATCACCGAGGACATGGTCGCGCCGCCGCCGAGCCGGCCCAGCGCGCGGGCGTTCATCGAGACGCTCTTCACCTGACCGTCCGCCTGCCGGGCTCACCTCCGGCACACCACTCGCTGCGCTCGCGGCGTACCTCCGGCTCACTCCTCAGATGTCGCCTACCGCCCACGCGACATCCCTGCGGGGCTCACCTCCGGCACACCACTCGCTGCGCTCGCGGCGTACCTCCGGCTCACTCCTCAGATGTCGCCCTACCGCCCACGCGACATCCCTGCGGGGCTCACCTCCGGCACACCACTCGCTGCGCTCGCGGCGTACCTCCGGCTCACTCCTCAGATGTCGCGGAACGTCTCGATGCTGGCGCCCAGGTCGCTGAGCCGCTCGGCCAGGTCCTCGTAGCCGCGGTTGATCACGTACACCGAGCGCAGCACCGACGTGCCCTTGCTGGCCATCATCGCCAGCAGGATCACCACCGCCGGTCGCAGGGCCGGCGGGCAGACGATCTCCGCGCCGCGCCACTTGGTCGGGCCCTCGATCATCACCCGATGCGGGTCGAGCAGCTTGACCGCCGCGCCCAGCTTGGTCAGCTCGGTCAGGTAGATCGCCCGGTTCTCGTAGACCCAGTCGTGGAGCAGCGTCTGGCCCTCGGCGGCGGCGGCGATGACCGCGAAGAACGGCAGGTTGTCGATGTTCAGGCCGGGGAACGGCATCGGGTGGATCTTGTCGATGGGGGAGTGCAGCTCGGAGACCTTGGTGGTGATGTCGACCAGCCGGGTGTGCTCGTTGGCGGCCAGGTACTCGTCGCTGCGGTGGTAGTCGAAGCCCATCTCCTCGAGCAGCGCCAGCTCGATCTCGAGGAACTCGATGGGCACCCGGCGGATGGTGATCTCCGAGCCCGTCACGATCGCCGCGGCGAGCAGCGACATCGCCTCGATCGGGTCCTCGGAGGGGGCGTAGTCGACGTCGACGTCGATCTCCCGGCACCCGTGCACCGTGAGCGTGGTGGTGCCGATGCCGTCGATGCGCACCCCCAGCTTCTCCAGGAAGAAGCACAGGTCCTGGACCATGTAGTTCGGGCTGGCGTTGCGGATCACCGTGACCCCGTCGTGGCGGGCCGCGGCGAGCAGGGCGTTCTCGGTGACCGTGTCACCGCGCTCGGTGAGCACGATCGGCCGGATCGGGGTGATCGCGCGGTTCACGGTGGCGTGGTAGCTGCCCTCGGTGGCCTTCACCTCGAGCCCGAACGGACGCAGCGCGGCCATGTGCGGCTCCACGGTGCGGGTGCCGAGGTCGCAGCCGCCGGCGTACGGCAGCTCGAAGGTGTCCTCCCGGTGCATCAGCGGGCCGAGGAACATGATGATCGACCGGGTGCGCCGGGCGGCCTCCGCGTCGATGCGGCCCAGGTCGAGCTCCGCGGGCGGGATCAGCTCGAGGTCGTTGTCGGCGTTCAGCCAGCGGGCCTCCACGCCGATGCTGGTGAGCACCTCGAGCAGCCGGTTCACCTCCTCGATCCGGGCGACCCTGCGCAGCGTCGTACGCCCGCGGTTCAGCAGCGAGGCGCACAGCAGGGCGACGCCGGCGTTCTTCGAGGACTTCACGTCGATGCTGCCGGACAGGGTGGTGGGCCCGGTGACCCGCAGGTGCGTGGGTCCGGCGCCGAGGGCGACGATCTCGGAGTCGAGCGCCTCGCCGATCCGGGCCAGCATCTCCAGACTGAGGTTCTGGTGGCCCTTCTCGATCCGGTTCACCGCGCTCTGGCTGGTGGACAGCACCTCGGCGAGCTGCTGCTGGGTCCAGCCGCGGTGCTTGCGCGCGTCGCGGATCAGGTTGCCGATCCGGGATAGATAGTCCTCGCTCATGCCCGAGACCATATCTCAGATATGAGATACCGCAACATAGGCACGACGGGGCAGCCGCGGCTAGCCTACGGGCGCCTCCAAGGCGGGCCGGAGGACCCGTGCGGGGGAGCCGCCGCCGGTCTAGCATGACCGCCATGCGACCGGCGCCGTGCGCGGCGACCACCCGAGGTCCGGCCCGGTGGCTGGCGACACTGGTGCTGTGCCTGGCCGCGCTGCCGGCGGCGTGCTCGACCGCCGCACCGTCCCGGCCTCCGGCGCCGCGGCTGCGGGCGTCGGCGACCCAGTTCCGCCCGGACGAAGGCACCACCCGGCTGCACGCCGGCGTGACGAACCTGGGCCGCACCGCTGTCACGGTCACCTCGGCCACCGTGGTGTGGCCGGGCTTCGCCTGGCCGACCGTCCGGCTGCCCCGGGCGCCGGTGCCCGTGGGCCAGACCGCGGCGTTCGTGATCCGGTACGGCGCCGCGCACTGCCACGTCGGGCCGGGCCCGGCGTACCTGCGCGCGGAGGTCGACGGGCGGTCGGTCCGGCTGCGGCTCAGGGTGCAGGACCCGGCGCTGCTGAGCCGGCTGCACGCGCACGAGTGCGCCCGGCGACGGCTCGCGGCGACGGCGGGGCTCGCGCTGCGGCTGCGCCGCCACACCGTGGTCCGCGGGGGAGAGGAGTACCTGCCCGGGACCGTGCTGCTGCGCCGCCGACCGGGTGCCCGGTCAACGGTGACGGTGGTCGATGTGGGCGGCAGCGTGCTGTTCGACCTGGCCGCGGCGCCCGGTGCGGGCCGGCTGCCGGCGCGGCTGGCGCCCGGGGCACCGCAGCTGCGGGTGCCGATGCGGATCGGTTCGGCGCACCGGTGCGACCCGCACGCCCGCGGCAACAGCTCCCAGACGTTCCTGTTCAGCGTCTACACCCGGCTGGCCGGGGAGCCGGTCCAGCGGTCGGTGTTCGTGCCCGGTCCCGCTACCCGGCGCCGGCTGGACGGCCTGCTGGACCGGGCCTGCCGCGGGTAGCGGGCACCTTGGGAGGGGATGCCTAGGATGACCGACATGCGAGTGACGACCATCCACGGACCCGGTGACATCCGCCTCGAAGAGCGGCCGACCCCCACCATCGAGCAGCCCACCGACGCGATCGTGAAGGTGGTGGCGGCCTGTGTCTGCGGCTCGGACCTGTGGCCCTACCGGGGGGAGAACCCGATCGACGCGGGGTCGCCCATCGGTCACGAGATCGTCGGCGTCGTCGAGGAGGTGGGCGCGGAGGTCCGCGCCTTCAAGCCCGGCGACTTCGTCATCGCGCCGTTCGTGCACTGCGACAACAGCTGCCCGCACTGCCAGGCCGGCGTCACCTCGGCCTGCGAGAACCAGGGCTTCACCCAGGGTGGTCAGGCGGAGTACGCCAAGGTGTTCCAGGCCGACGGCAGCCTGGTGAAGACCGACGGGTTGCCCGATGCGTCGCTGGTGCCGTCGCTGCTGACCCTCTCCGACGTGATGGCGACCGGCTGGCACGCGGCGGTCGCGGCGGGCGTGCGTCCCGGGTCCACCGCGGTGGTCGTCGGCGACGGCGCCGTGGGGCTGTGCGGGGTGCTCGCGTCGGCGCAGCTGGGCGCCGAGCGGGTCATCGCGATGTCGCGCCACGAGCCGCGCCAGAAGCTCGCCACCGAGTTCGGGGCCACCGAGATCGTCCCGGAGCGCGGCGAGGAGGGCGAGCAGCGGATCCTGGAGCTCACCAAGGGCGTCGGCGCGGACGCCGTGCTCGAGTGCGTCGGCAACGACCCGGCCATGCAGACCGCGTTCAACATCGCCCGGCCCGGGTCGACGGTCGGCTTCGTCGGCGTGCCGCACGGCATCGAGCTGCCGGTCCGACGGATGTTCTCCAAGAACATCGGGCTCGCCGGCGGGATCGCCCCCGTCCGCACCTACCTGCCGGACCTGCTCGAGCGCACCCTGTCCGGTGCGATCGACCCCGGCCGGGTGTTCGACCTGACGCTGCCGCTCGACGAGGTCGCCGAGGCCTACCGGGCGATGGACGAGCGCCGCGCGATCAAGGTGCTGCTCGAGCCGTGACGGGCTGCCGCCAGAGTCAGCCCGGCTGACCGGGGTGCGGCACCCGGTCGGCGGCGACCAGCGCAGCGCCCACGATGCCCGCCGTGTTCCGCAGCGCCGCGGGCACCAGCTCGGTGTCCACCTCGACCAGCGGCAGGAACTCGGCGGCGTGCTTGCTGACCCCGCCGCCGACGACGAACAGATCCGGTGAGAACAGTCGCTCGAGGGTCCGGTAGTAGGTGGTCAGCCGCTTCGCCCAGTGCACCCAGGACAGCTCGTGCCTCTTGCGGGCGCTGTCGGCCGCCC
This sequence comes from uncultured Actinomycetota bacterium, assembly GCA_963728775.1. Lineage (GTDB taxonomy): Bacteria > Actinomycetota > Actinomycetes > Propionibacteriales > Nocardioidaceae > Nocardioides_B. The sequence continues at coordinate 7,887 of CAVSLP010000012.1, read as the reverse complement.
AGTGCTCCGCGTCCCGGCCGTGCAGCTCCAGGTGGCCGAGCTCCGAGTTCGGCACCAGGGTGCCGTCGTACACCAGCGCCGACCCGATCCCGGTGCCGAGCGTGGTGACCACGACCAGGCCCGAGCGCCCGCGGGCGGCGCCGTGGTGCACCTCGGCCAGCCCGGCGGCGTCGGCGTCGTTGAGCACCCGCACGTCGCGGCCGAGCCGGGATGTGAACAGCGCGTCGGCGTCCACACCGAGCCAGCCGCGGTCGATGTTCGCCGCGCTGCGGACCACGCCGTGCATCACCACGCCGGGGACGGTGACGCCCACGGGCGCCTCGGCCGTCGTGGCGACCTGGTCGATCAGCTCGGCGACGACGTCGGCGACCGCGCCCGGCGTGGCGGGCTCGGGCGTCGGGATCCGGACCCGGTCCGCGGCGAACGCGCCGGTCGTGACGTCCACTGGCGCCGCCTTGATGCCGCTGCCGCCGAAGTCGACACCGATCGGGGTGACGTGCTGTGTCGGGTGGGTGCTCATGGGGGCGAAACTACCCGCTCGACCCGCCTGCCCCGACCGGGACGAAACGCGCGTCGAACGGGCGGGTCGCCGCTGGTGCTGGGCATCTCCGGTGCGACGTGGCACGATCGCGCACGTGACCACCAGCAGTCCCGCAGCGGCGCGCCTGCGCGACCTCGCGCGGCTGCGCCGCGTCCGGGACCGGATCGACCGGGAGTACGTGCAGCCGCTGGACGTCGAGGCGCTGGCCCGCGGCGTGAACCTGTCCGCCGGGCACCTCAGCCGCCAGTTCCGGCTCGCCTACGGCGAGTCGCCGTACGCCTACCTGATGACGCGCCGCATCGAGCGCGCGATGGCGCTGCTGCGCCGTGGCGACCTCAGCGTCACCGAGGTCTGCTTCGCGGTCGGGTGCCAGTCCCTGGGCACCTTCAGCACCCGCTTCACCGAGCTGGTCGGGATGCCGCCGAGCACCTTCCAGCGACGCGCCGCGCAGTCGACGCACGGCCTGCCGGCCTGTGTCGCCAAGCAGGTCACCAGACCGATCAGGAATCAAGAAGCGCCGGGCCGCGCGACGCACGTAGCGTGACGGTCATGGACATCACCATTCACACCTGCGTCCTCCCGCACGAGGACCCAGACGCCTCCGTGGCCTTCTTCCGCGACGTCCTCGGTTTCGAGGTCCGCAGCGACGTCGGGAGCGGCACCATGCGCTGGATCACGGTCGGGCCCGCGGGCCAGCCCGGCACGTCCATCCTGCTGGCGCCTCCCGCCGCCGACCCGGGGATCACCGACGACGAGCGCCGCACCATCGCCGAGATGATGGCCAAGGGCACCTACGGTTGGATCCTGCTGGCCACCAAGGACCTCGACAGCACCTTCGACAACGTGCAGGCCAGCGGCGCCGAGGTCGTCCAGGAGCCGACCGAGCAGCCGTACGGCATGCGGGACTGCGCCTTCCGCGATCCCGCGGGCAACATGGTCCGTATCAGCGAGGTGAAGTGACATGGCGACCATCGCCTCCGTCACGCTCGGTGTCGCGGACACCGACGCTGCCGGGTCCTTCACCGCCGCCCTCGGCGTCAGCGACCGGGTCGGCGTCCGGTTCTCGGACGAGCCGACCAGCGGCTTCCGTGGGTTCACGCTGTCGCTGGTGGTCTCGCAGCCGGGCAACGTCGATGCGCTCGTCTCCGCCGCCCTCGACGCCGGCGCCACCGCGCTGAAACCCGCCCGGAAGAGCTTCTGGGGCTACGGCGCCGTCGTCCAGGCGCCGGACGGAGCGATCTGGAAGGTCGCGACGTCCGCCAAGAAGGACACCGCACCGCCGAGGCCGGAGCTCGACCGGCTGGTGCTCCTGCTCGGCGTGAGCGACGTCAAGACGACCAGGAAGTACTACGTCGAGCGGGGACTGCCCGTCGGCAAGAGCTTCGGCGGCAAGTACGTCGAGTTCGACACCGCCGGGTCGCCGGTCGGGCTCGCCCTCTACGGTCGGCGCGCCGCGGCCAAGGACGCCGGTGTCGCGCCCGAGGGCACCGGCGCGCACCGCCTCGTCATCGGGGCTGACCTGGGCGCCTTCACCGACCCGGACGGGTTCGTCTGGGAGGTCGCGGCCGCCGGGGACCGGGTCAGCTGACCGCCGATGGGGGAGCAGATGCGCGAGAACCGCACGGAGGCGGCCCGGGGGCACGCCGCCGACAGCCACGACCTGATCCGCGTGCAGGGAGCGCGGGAGAACAACCTCAAGGACATCAGCGTCGAGATCCCGAAACGCCGGCTGACGGTGTTCACCGGCGTCTCCGGCTCGGGGAAGAGCTCGCTGGTCTTCGCCACGATCGCCGCGGAGTCGCAGCGGATGATCAACGAGACCTACAGCGCCTTCGTGCAGGGGTTCATGCCGACGCTGGCGCGGCCCGAGGTGGATGTCCTGGACGGCCTGACCACCGCCATCATCGTCGACCAGGAGCGGATGGGCGCGAACCCCCGTTCCACGGTCGGCACCGCCACCGACGCGAACGCCATGCTGCGCATCCTCTTCAGCCGGCTCGGGAAGCCGCACGTCGGCTCGCCGCAGGCCTTCTCCTTCAACGTTCCCAGGCGCACGGCGAGCGGGGTGATGACCACCGACAAGGGCGGGGGCGAGAAGACCATCGTCCGCAACCGCGTCTACCTCGGCGGCATGTGTGCCCGCTGCGAGGGCATGGGCTCGGTCAGCGACTTCGACCTGTCGGCGCTGTACGACGAGAGCCAGTCGCTCAGCGAGGGGGCGCTGAAGGTCCCCGGCTACAGCATGGACGGCTGGTACGGCCGCATCTTCGGCGGCGCCGGCTTCGACATGGACAAGCCGATCAGGAAGTTCACCGAGAAGCAGCTGCACAAGCTGCTCTACGGCGAGCCGGAGAAGATCAAGGTGGAAGGGGTCAACCTCACCTTCGAGGGCGTGATCCCCAAGATCCAGAAGTCGATGCTCTCCAAGGACCGCGAGGCGATGCAGCCGCACGTCCGCGCGTTCGTGGACCGGGCGATCACCTTCGCCAGCTGCCCCGACTGCGACGGCACCAGGCTCAGCGCCGAGGCGCGGTCGTCGGAGATCCACGGCAAGAACATCGCCGACCTCTGCGCGATGCAGATCAGCGACCTGGCCGAGTGGGTCCGGGCGCTCGACGAGCCCTCGGTCGCTCCGCTGCTGGCCGGGCTGCAGCACCTGCTCGACTCGTTCGCGGACATCGGGCTGGGCTACCTCTCGCTGGAGCGGGCGGCCGGCACGCTGTCCGGCGGTGAGGCGCAGCGCACCAAGATGATCCGGCACCTCGGGTCGTCGCTGACCGACGTCAGCTACGTCTTCGACGAGCCCACGATCGGCATGCACCCCCACGACATCGAGCGGATGAACGCCCTGCTGCTCCGGCTGCGGGACAAGGGCAACACCGTGCTCGTGGTGGAGCACAAGCCGGAGACGATCGCGATCGCCGACCACGTGGTCGACCTGGGACCGGGCGCCGGGACGCACGGGGGCCAGGTGGTGTTCGAGGGCACCGTCGGAGGACTGCGGGGCAGCGGCACGGTCACCGGACGGCACCTCGACGACCGGGCCGGCCTCAAGTCGTCGGTCCGGGCATCCACCGAGCCGCTGGAGGTGCGCGGTGCCCGCACCCACAACCTCCGGGACGTGGACGTCGACGTCCCGCTCGGGGTGCTCTGCGTGCTCACCGGCGTCGCCGGCTCCGGCAAGAGCTCGCTGATCCAGGGCTCGATCGCCGGGCGCGACGGGGTCGTGGTGGTCGACCAGGGCGCGATCCGCGGCTCCCGGCGCAGCAACCCGGCGACGTACACCGGGCTGCTGGACCCGATCCGCAAGGCGTTCGCGAAGGTCAACGGGGTCAAGCCCGCGCTGTTCTCCTCCAACTCGGAGGGCGCCTGTCCCACCTGCAACGGCGCCGGCGTGATCTACACAGAGCTGGGCATCATGGACACCGTCGAGTCCCCCTGCGAAGAGTGCGAGGGCCGGCGCTTCCAGGCCGCGGTGCTGGAGTACACCCTGGGCGGCCGCAACATCGCCGACGTCCTCGACATGTCGGTGGCCGAGGCCGAGGGGTTCTTCTCCGAGGGTCAGGCACGGACGCCGGCCGCGCACAAGATCCTGGACCGGCTGGCCGACGTCGGGCTGGGCTACCTCCGGCTCGGCCAGCCGCTCAGCACGCTGTCCGGGGGCGAGCGTCAGCGGCTCAAGCTCGCCGCGCAGATGGCCGAGAAGGGGGAGGTCTACATCCTCGACGAGCCGACCACCGGCCTGCACCTCGCCGACGTCGCGCAGCTGCTCGGCCTGCTCGACCGGCTCGTCGACTCCGGCAAGTCCGTGATCGTGATCGAGCACCACCGGGCGGTGATGGCGCACGCGGACTGGATCATCGACCTCGGCCCCGGCGCCGGCCACGACGGCGGGCGGATCGTCTTCGAGGGAACGCCCGCGGACCTGGTGAAGGCCCGGTCCACGCTCACCGGCGAGCACCTCGCGGCGTACGTCGGCACGTGACCGGACGCGGGCGCCCGAAGGGGCTGAGTGGACGGGGACGCGCGGACGGGGACCGTCCCATAGTTATGTCAGGTGACCTGGACGGGCCGCAGCGACGACACAGCGACTCCGCGCGGACCGGGCCGTGGTCGCGGGCGTGTGCCGCTTCGTTCGTGCACCAGCGCACCGGCGTTGCTCATCCAGCGCGTGGGTCGGCCCAGGCGTGCGTTTCGCGGGACCGTCGTCGTGGCGGCCGTTCGTCCCGGCGACGCGGACGACCGACGCGGCGGGTGACCGTCGAGGCGCGGGCCTGGACGCGGTTTCCCGCGGCGGGAACGACTCCCGCTCCGCGCGACCCCATATCGCCGATAAGCGACATTATGTCAAGTACGATCCCGGGAGGGGGTGTCTCCCCTCCCCGGCGCTCCCGCGGCGCGGGTCAGCCGCCGACGACCGGTCGGGCGCTGAGGCCCTCACCGACCCGTCCGGTGCCGGGCTCGGAGAACGCCAGCTGGCTGCGCAGGTAGGCGCCGGCGTCCTCGGGCGTCAGCGGGTGCGCGAACAGGTAGCCCTGACCGACCGCGCAACCCTGCTCGAGCAGCCACTCGCGCTGCCTCTCGTCCTCGATGCCCTCGCCGAACACCTGCACGTCCATGGCCCGGCCGAACGCGATCACGCCGCGCAGCAGGTCGTCGGTGCGGGGCGCCTCGGGGTCCTCGACGACCGGGTGCTCCACCTTGAGGATGTCGACCGGCAAGGTTTGCAGGTAGGACAGCCCGCCGTGGCCGACGCCGAAGTCGTCGACCGCGATCCGCACCCCGAGGTCGTGCAGCGAGCGGAGCTTCTCCCGGGCGGCGTCGAGGTCCTGGATCACCTCGGACTCGGTGAGCTCGAGCACCAGCTGCGGTGGGCTCATCTCGCTGGCCGACAGGGACCGGGACACCATGGCAACGAAGCCCTCGGCAGCGAGGTCCTGGGCGGACACGTTCACGTGCACGGTGAGCGGGAGCCCGACGGCCGCGGCCCACTGCTGCACCTGCGCGGTCGCCGTGGACAGCACGATCCGGCCCAGCTCGGTGATCAGCCCGAACTCCTCGGCGACCGGCACGAACCGGTCCGGCGGCACCTGCCCGTGCACCGGGTGCCGCCAGCGGACCAGCGCCTCGAAGCCGATCAGCGAGCCGTCACGGATGTTGACCAGCGGCTGGTAGCAGACGTCCAGCCCCTGCTCGGCCAGCGCCTGGCGCAGGTCCTGGCCGATCGCCAGGCGCTCGTCGGCGGTGATGATCAGCTCGGGCGTGCACAGCTCGACCCGGTTGTGGCCGGCCCGCCGGGCCTCCCGCATGGCGAGGTCCGCGGCCCGGAGCAGCTCCTCGGGGCCGGCGGACGCGCCGAGCACGTCGTGGCCGGCCAGGCCGCAGCTGACGCCGAGCTGTGCCCGGCGCTGGCTGGTGAGGAACACCGGCTTGGCGACGGTGGAGATGATCCGCTGGGCCAGCTCGAAGGCGTCCCGCGTCTGCACCAGGTCCTCGATCAGCACGGCGAACTCGCTGTCGCCGAGCCGGGCGACCAGGTGCGTCTTGCCGACCACGGCGACCAGCCGCTGCACGATCACCGCGAGCAGCTCGTCACGGGCTGCCAGTCCCCCGGTCTCGTTGACGTCGCTGACGCCGTCGACGTCGACCACCAGCAGTGCGGGCGTGCTGCCCACCGGCACCGCGCCGAGCGCGCGGTCGCAGGCGGCGATCAGGCCGGCGTGGGTGAACAGACCGCTGTCGTCCACGGTGGCGCTGTCGTCGCCGGTACGCTCGAGCATTCGACGTCGTCTCATCCGGTGCTGCCCCTCCTGGAACTGTCCCCGCGGGTGCCCGCTCAGGGTCAACTCTGCGGGTCGCCGGGGGCAAATGTCCGTTTTTCGGCTGAATTTTGGCCGGGATGACGGTGCCGAGTGACCCATCTGGGCCATCAAACGGCCCGAACGGCGGAGCGTCGCCCGTCCGCGACCGGGCAGGCGGCCCGGACCGCCTGCCCGGCTCCCGGGCGCCCGGTCCCCGCCGACTACCGTGTGGGGGTGAGCGGCAGCGACCCCTTCTCCCCCAGGCGCAGACGGTCCGACCTGGTGAACGCCTTGCCCGGCCTCGGCCTGCTGCTGGGCGCGGTCTGCGGCGCCGCGCTCGGCGCGCTGACCGGCTCCGGGTCCGTGGTGGGCGGGGCCGGCGTCGGCATCGCCCTCGGGCTGGTGCTCGGGGTGCTCGCCCGGACCTGGCTGCGGCGGGGCTGACCGATGGACCGGCTCGCCACCCCCTGCCTGCTCGTCGACGGGGACCGGCTGGACGCCAACATCGAGGCGATGGCCGCCACCGCGGACCGGCTCGGCGTCGCGCTGCGGCCGCACGCCAAGACCCACAAGTGCCCGGAGATCGCCCGCCGGCAGGTCGCCGCCGGCGCCGCTGGGCTCACCGTGGCCACCGTCTCGGAGGCGGAGGTGTTCGCCGCCGCGGGGTTCGACGACCTCTTCATCGCCTACCCGTTGTGGGTCGACCCGGGCAAGGGCGGCCGGCTGCGCCGGCTCCGTGACTGGCCGGCCTCACCCTCGGGGTGGACTCCACGAGGCGGCCCGGACCCTGGCCGCCGAGCTGCCGGGGCCCGGGTGCTGGTCGAGGTGGACAGCGACACCACCGCAGCGGCGTCCCGCCGGAGCGGGCCGGGGAGGTCGCCGACGCCGCCACCCACGCCGGCCTCGGGGTGCCGGGGCTGTTCACCTTCCCCGGGCACAGCTACGCCCCGGACGCGCCGCGACTGTTGGCCCTCGCCGAGGCCGAGGCCCTGGCAGCGGCGGCCGCGTCCCTGCGGGAGCGCGGGATCGACCCGGCCGTGCTCAGCGGCGGCGCCACGCCGAGCGCCGGGCACGTGTCCCCCGGGTCGATGACGGAGATGCGGCCGGGCGTCTACGTCTTCGGCGACGCCAGCAGTGGGGAGCTGGGCAGCACCACCCCGGACCGCATCGCGCTGACCTGCCTGGCCACCGTGGTCAGCCACGCCGGCGGCAACGTGGTGCTGGACTCCGGCAGCAAGGTGCTCGGCGCGGACCGCGCCCCGTGGGCCACCGGCTACGGGCGGCTGCTGGACCATCCGGACGCGCGGGTCACCCTGCTCTCGGAGCACCACGCGGTGGTCACCTGGCCGCACGACACCGAGCGTCCCGAACTCTGCAGCGGGCTGCGCGTCCTACCCAACCACGTCTGCAACGCGGTCAACCTCGCCGACGCGCTGGTCGTGGTCGGCGACGGCGCGGTTGAGGGCACCTGGCCGGTCGCGGCGCGCGGCGCCAACCGTAGTCTCGCGGCCCCGACGAAGGAGGCACGCGTGCGGCACCACCTGG
>CAVSLP010000011.1:0-47130 GCA_963728775.1 uncultured Actinomycetota bacterium | reverse complement strand
GAAGGACGCAGCCGGGGAGTGCCCGATCCAGTCCCGTATGACAATCGGCTTCCGGCACGCTCCGCCTGCCCATCCGTGTGCGGGCAAGGCCAGGTCAGTGGGCCGTCTCGCTCAGCGGTCTCGTGTGTTTGCCTAGCCTTGACACCGGGTCGAGCCCGTTACGTTCCGCGGCGAGCGCACTGGTCGTGAACGAGACACTTGCGAGTTCATGCTGCACGACGTAGTCGAAGAACATGGCGTCGTCCGTGCCGGTGTAGTGCCGTGGAGGCGATGCGGATCCTTGCTGAACGGGCGTTGCCTGCCACGTGGCCTGGGGAGTGGGACGTTCTCTACCCGAATGTCACGGTCTCTACGTCAGCTGCTTGGCGAAGTTGACGACCTCGGCGGTGAATGCGCTGGCCCGTTCGAGCATGACCATGTGTCCGGTGCCTTCGAGGACGACGGTGTGCGCGCCGGGCACAGACTCGACGAACTCCGCGAGTTCGGTCAACGGGGAGATTGCGTCGTGGTCAGCGCCGATCGCGAGCATCGGGCAGCTCGTCGGGGTAAGCCACTGCCCGGGGCGCAGCCTGCCGACTGCTCGGGCGGTGGGCAGGACGCCGCGGGCGCCGACTCCGTCTACAAGCAGCGCAACGCTGGTGGACGGGAGCGCAGCGGGGCGGTGTAGGTACGGCCACAGGAAGAGGCGGCGCAGTCGCGGCCGTTTGATGAGTTGGTTGCGGAGGAACGTTGGGACGGGCACACCCGCGGTGAGTACCTCGAAGTAGGTCGCCACCACTGTCGCGGGCCGGCTGAGCAAGTTGTAGCCGGCGTGCTGCATGCCGAGCACGGCGGCGAAAGCCTGCACGGTGCCGGCGGCGAGGATGATCACGACAACCCGATCCGGATGACGGTGAGCGAAGCGTACGGCCAGCGGCCCGCCGAGAGAATGCCCGACGAAGACGACCTTGGGCAGGTTCAGCTGCTTGACCAGCTCGGCGATCGAGTCCGCGAATGCGTCAATCGAGTACCCACCTCGCAGCGGCCCGGAACGACCGAAGCCAGGCAGATCGACGGCGATGACACGACCGTGGTCGGCCAGTTCGGGAATGTTCTCCGTCCAGTGCTGCCAGCGCCCACCGAGGCCATGGGCGAGAACGAACACCAGCCCGTCCGGCCCAGGATCGCCGTAGTCCAGATAGTGCAGGCTGGTCCCGGCGATGTCAGCGGTTTGCACGTGCCGGGTCCAGTCCACCTCACCTCGCGGTCGTCGCCCGGGCAAGCCGTAGTCTCCGTCCAGGGGGACGGTCCTCCACGTCTGGCGTGTCGAGGTCATGAGCGATCCTCTCTCGAGTCGGGAGGTACAACCAGTCCTGCCGCAACCCGATGTCGCCGGCTTAGGTGGTGACAAGCTTCGGGCGGGACCCGTTGCGCTCGGTAAGGCGAGCATCGGTTCGCTCATAGCGGCCGGCGCCGATCCGTTCGGTGGCCTCGGCCTCGATCAGTTCCTGCATCGCCATGCGGACCGACTCGCGGATGAGGTCGACACCCTCACCGGCGCGGAACGCCTCGAGCAACTCGGACAGGGCAGACGGGGCCAATGCCATCGGCCTGGTCTCCTTCAGCGTGATTGTTGGTCGTTTCACACCGAAGATCCCGCCGATGGCCGCCTACTTCACGCCGCCTCGCCGGACCTCAGAACCCACCACTCCAGGGGACGTACCTCGGCGTCGAATCCGACGTCGGTGGGACTGAGGCGCCCCAGGTTCGATGCCGTATCTCTCTGGGCGAAGTGACGGTGCCGACCGAGCCGGCTCCGTCACTCGACTGGCGGTGGCCCGGACAGGAGCTCGTCTGCGGCGGCAGCCCTGGAGCGCGGCGTACGCCTGGATGACGACGGGGGAGTGCGGCAACGTCTTCGGCGAGGATCTCGAATCGTCCTCGGGGCGACGCCATCGGGCTCGAGCTGGCTATGCCAAGCTCGATGCGGTCCGGGCGCCACCTGCACGCGAGGCCGCCTCTATCGTTCGAGCCATCGTGGTGAGCGGCAGCATGCGACGCAGCTGCTGGCCGCCTGGCGTCGCGAGGGCCGCACCCCGAGGTGCGGCCCTCCTTTGATCCACCACTCAGGCGGTCATGTCATGCCCGCGAGGGCTTCAGCGGCTTGACCGGGGTGGGCTTCGCCGGCACGGGCTTGCCGCTTCCGGCCCCGCCCTTCGTGACCGTCCAGGCGGCGGTCATGACGTCGGAGACGTTGCCGGCCGTGTCGGTCGCCCGGACGGAGAAGACGTAGGAACCCGGCTTCAGGCCGGTGTACGTCTTCGGGGACGTGCAGGCCGCCCAGTCCTCGACCATGCGGTCGCCCTTGGTCAGCATGCACTCGAAGGTCGCAGCCTCGTCCGCGATCAGGTTGAACTCGGCTGAGGAACCGGGGACGCCGACCGGGGCGACGGTGACCGTCGGAGGCGTGGTGTCATCCGTGGGCGGCGTCTCGGGGACCGTCCACGCCGCGGAGGAGACCGCCTCGGAGACGTTGCCGGCATTGTCGGTCGCCCGTGCCGAGAACACGTAGGTCCCGGGCTGCAGGCCGGAGTACGTCTTGGGGGACGTGCAGGCCTCCCAGGTTCCGGCCACGTCGTCCGTGGTGAGCATGCACTCGAAGGTCGCTTCGGCGTCGTCCGCGCTGAACGTGAAGGACGCATTCGTGCCCAGGTTGTCGCCCGGCGTGAGCGTGACGACCGGGGCCGTCGTGTCTTCACCGGCGTCCGGCGGCTGCGCGCCGTGCGTCTCCGGAGCGGCGATCGAGACCACCGCCGGGTCGAGGACGTTGCCGTTCTCGAGGCTGACGCCGAAGGCGTAATTGCCCTCAGGGGCACCTTCAGCCACCGTGGCATACCACGTCACAGGTGTGTACCCCGCACTCAGCGTGGCGGCCCAGGTCCCCGTCAGCCGGCCCTGGTCATCGAGGGTCAGGGTCATGGGGACCATGTCCGCCCCGTCGCTGCCGTAGACCTTCACGTCACCGGCCTTGACCGCCTCGACGACATCGGCGGTCAGGGGGTCGTCTCCGGGGCCTGTCACGGTCAGCGCCAGCCGAGCGGTGCCCGTCTCCGGCGAGTACACCCGGAGCGGGAGCTTCACGGCCGTGCCCTGGGTGGCGTACTTGACGATCGAGTCGCCCCACAGGACCATCGCGGCGTTGTCGTTCACCGTGATGGTGCCGGATTCCGTTGCGAGAGAGTCCGTGGTGTTGCCGACCGTCACCAGGTCGAGCGTGAGGTTGTAGTCGCCGCTGGGCGCCGTGCCGGCAACCGTGACGTCGAACGTCGTGGAGACGTTGTAGCCCGGGTGCACGGGGAAGCCCGTCTCAGGTCCCCACCATCCGACCAGGTTGCCGTTCTCGACGGTGAACGGAACCGCCTGCCCGTCCGCCGCCGTGGCGGTGACGTCGTCTCCGGACGCGAAGTCGGCGTTCGGATCGTCGATCGTGAGGCGAAGCCGCGCGCCGTCGATCTGCGTGCCCTGGAACGGGTTGAGCAGCGACGCCGTCATCTGGAACGGATACGCCTTGAAGACGTTCTCCGGCAACGTGCCCAGGTCGACCGCGGGGTCGTGGATCGCCTTCAGCTGCGCGTCCGTGGTGTCCACGCCCGGGGCGTCCATGTAGAAGCCCGGGATGAACGTGTTGTCGGGGATGAAGTTGCACAGCGCCCGCACGTCGTCGGCCAGCTGCGCGAACGCGGTCACGCCGGTGAGCGTCTTGTCACCGATCTCGGCGTACGACGACAGGTTCGTGAACGGCACCACATCGGTGATCTTGTCGACCTTCCACTTCAGGGTCGGTACGTCGAGCCACGTGACGCTGCCCTTGAAGGTCTGCGAGCGGTTGTAGGTGAAGTTGCTGTAGTCGACGAACCGCTCGCTTCCCGCGAGCTCCGTTCCGGCATTGTCCGGGTCGGTGGAGCGTACGAAGGAGACCCCCCAGGGCGAGTCGTAGTCCGGAACCGGCGGGGTGGCCATCTGGTCCGCCGGCGGCGGGAAGCCGATGACCCGGTTGTAGTACTCGACCGCGTCGATGGTCAGCGGCACGGTCTTGCTCGCCGCGGCACCGATGCTCATCGCGGCGAGCTCCCAGGCGTCGAGCTGGCTGTTCGAGGTGGCGTCACCCGGTGCCGGCCCGACGTGGGCCGGCGGACCGGCCAGGTCGGCGGGCAGGCCGGGGATCGTGCCGGTCTTCATCAGCGACTGGTAGATCGCGGCGTTCTCGGGTGAGGCGTCGATGGGCGTGCCGTCGTAGCTGATCCGACCGGTCGACTCCAGCGCGATCTTGTCCGCGAACTTCAGCTTCGTCTCCACGTCGGCGAGCTTCTGCGCCATGACGTCCTCCGACGTGCGCGCCAGGTTCAGCCGCTCCAGGTCGGTCTCCTTGACGAACATCGCGTACTGCGGCTGAGGGTCACACGCCCCGATCTCGTCCTGAGCGATCGGGGAGTCGGGGTCGCCCAACCACTCGCCCTGCAGCGGAATGACCCAGACCGACCGGCCGTCCACGAGGTTGGTGGACATGGCGAGGCCAGGGACCTGCACGTAGGACACAGGTTGGACGCAGTACTCCGTCGCCGCCGGCTCGGTCTCGGTCGCGGGGACGACGTACTTCTTGAGAACAGGCGTCCCGTCCGCGGCGCGGAGCGCGATCACGAGGTCGGAGTAGAGCGAACCGGTGTTGTCGACAGGTTCCCCGCCGCCGCCACTGCCGCCGCCACCGCCGGATCCGCCGCCGCCACGGCCGCCGCCGCCACCGGATCCGGGGCCGGCGGCGAGGGCCGCCGGGGACGCCAGCATGAGCGTGGCGGTGAGGGCGCTGGCCACCATCGCGCCGCGTGTTCGTGCGTTCATCGAAACCTCTCCTCTCTGCGCGGCCGTTGCCGCGACTGGCGAGGTTGAGAGAGGGTCCACAGCCCGATCTGTGCGCGTGCCGGCCGCTACAAGCCCCTGAGCGCTGCTGGAAGCAGATGCGCCCGTGGGTGCGACGCGGCGCCGCAGTTTCTCCCCCTGCCGAACCTGTCTGTTAGGGAACTCTTCACTTGTGCTGCTATGGACGGCAGAGCCGAAAGGCACCGTGAAGCGTGCTAGGGGACTCATTCCCGAATAGTCCGATCACGCCATATGCGCATGTGCGAATGGATGGCCCTCGGGTCCAGCCTGACTGCCGACACGAGGCATCAGTCGAACGCGTCGACCTGATGGATCTGCACCTGCCTGATGATCTCGGGCGCGGACTCGTAGAGCAGCGGCTTGTCCGGTCCCTCCACGAAGCGGTTGACCTGCACCACGAGCTGGTCGTGATACGCCGCCGCGCCGTTGTCCGTCAGCGTGAACTTGAGCTGGAGCTTGGCGCCGACCGGCAGGCCGGTGTTCCCGGGCCACTTGACGAAGCCCACGCCGTTCACCTGCGCCTGGACCGGTCCACCAGCCACGGCAGCAGCCTCCATGCCGTGGTCCCCGCAGCCGCCGTCCTCGCCACCCTCGTCGCCGCCGCAGCTGATGTCGCCGACGGCTACCCGGTGCACCTGGAAGTTGCCCACGCCGAGGTCGCCGTACTCCGGGATGCGCAGCACCAGCGAGCCCCAGCACTGCAGCGTCAGGTCCTCCGGCCTGCAGGAAGGGTTCGCCACCGTGCTGCGTTCCGTATGCGCGGTCAGCGCGAGGGTCAGGTCGCCGCCCGCCCTGGAGCCAGCCGGGTTCATCGCCGTCACGGTCACGTCTGGCGTGGAGTCGCCGGCGGCGGAAGCCGGCGCGGCGAACGCGGCGGCGAGCGGTACGGCGGCGAGCAGCGCGACGAGCCGGGCACCGGCTGACACGGATGTGAGTCCCCTCGATCTCATGTCCCCTCCCTCGTGACGCACCGGGCTGGTGCGGGGCGCCGCTCCGGGCCGCAGGGCGTCCGGTGGCGCGAGATCACGTGTCGACGATGCCGGGGAGATCCCTGGGGGCATAGAGGCGGTGGCCTTCCCGGCTCGGGACCAAGTTCCCCTCGTGGGTAGTCGGACGGGGTCAGTCAGATGGCACTAGTGCGCGCACCTCGGGTGAGACCTAGATGCTAGGTGAGATCGGTGGCCAGCTCCTGGTAGGCGGGGTGGAGCTCTTGCCAGCGGGCCCGCGCGTCGCAGCGTTCCCGCCCGGCGAGGTAGGCGGCGAGATCTTCGACGTGCACCTGGTCTCCCGCACCGTAGGCGGCGATGTGGTCCAGGGGCACGCCCCGGTCCTCGATGGCCAGGATCGTGTGGTCGCCGTCGGCCGCCAGCGTCACCTCGATGACACCGTCCGGTTCGTCCTCGGATTGGGTGGAAAGCAGCAGCCGCCGTGGCGGTTCGCATACTTCCACCCGACAGGTGCCTTCCCATCCGCTGGCGAAGTAGCGTGCGCGGAACTCGCCTCCCTGGCGCAGATCGCCTTCTACCTCGCCCAGCCAGCGGGCGAGTCGGCGGGGGCCGGTGACGGCTGACCACAGGTCCTCAACGTCGGTGTCGAACCGGTCTTCCAGACGCACGATGCCCTTGCCGTCCGCGGCACGCAGGGTGCCCACGATGCGCACGCTTCCAGGTGTGTTGGTCATCGGGTGCTCCTTCGGTCACGCTTGCCGCGTGCTATCTCGGTGTGCAGGGCATCCAGTCGCTGGTCCCACAGCGTCAGGTACCGGCTCAGCCAGTCATTGATCTCGGTCAGTGGCTGCGGGCGGAGCGAGTAGACCCGGCGTTGCGCCTCTTGGCGAACCTCGACCAGGCCGGCTTCCCGTAACACCCGCAGGTGCCGCGAAACGCCCGGACGCGCGATCGGTAGGAGCGCAGCCAGCTCGCCCGCCGTTGCCGGGCCGACAGCCAGGGCCTCCAGCATCTTGCGTCGGCCGTCATCAGCGAGCGCCCTGAGAGCGTCTTCCATGGCGCCCTTCGTACCTGATCGGGTACGTACCCGTCAAGATACGTAAGTGCTTGGGACCGGACATCGTGAGTAGCGCCCGTTCGCCAGCGGTGCGGCCACCCGGCACAGGAAGCAGATTCGAATCTCCCTGTCGGCGGACAGGAAGCGCGCTGCGCCCCACCGAGAGTGAGCGACGACTGTGGACGTCCGGGGGCGGGCGCGGCACAGTGTGGCCATGGCTCTACGGACGCAGAAGACCTGGTTCGGCGTCGTCCTCGACGCACCGGACGCTCGCGAGCTCGCGCACTTCTACCAGCGGCTGCTGGGCTGGACGATCTTCAACGAGTCGGACGGGTGGGTGGACCTCGCCCCGTCGGAGGACGCGGGCTACAACCTGGCCTTCGCCACCGAGAAGAACTACGCCCGGCCGGTGTGGCCGACCGTGGACGGCGAGCCCCAGATGTCGCTGCACCTCGACATCGAGGTCGACGACCTCGAGCAGGCTGTGGCGTACGCCGTCGAGGTGGGCGCCGAGCAGGCGGGGTACCAGCCACAGCAGGCCGTCCGGGTGATGCTCGACCCGGCCGGGCACCCGTTCTGCCTCTACACCGACTGACCTGCACCCGGTCGGCCTCGGCGTGCCCGCATCCCCACGCCTCCGGCAGGAACATGCAGCCGAGCTCGGCCGTCCTCCCGGCGTCCGGACGGACGTGACCCGGGCGCTCTGCGTCGCGCCGCCCGACCGCCCTGCGACGCCCCCGCGGTTACACCTCGATCAGCGTCGCTTCGCCGCTCCGTCCGTCCTCGGTTGCGACGTTCGAAGCGTTGAACCCTTTGGCGATCAACCACACGGCCATGACCATCTCCTGGAGACCGATCGGGATGTTCAGCGCGGTGTTGACCGTTGAGAAACCGAAGTCCTGGGTGAAACCGGAGTAGACCGTGGCGACGAAGGCCAGGGCGACTGCAGCAAGGCCCCAACCCGAGAGCCAACGGGGAACGAGTCTCGCGCTGTAGAGCACGTAGTAGTACATCGAGGCTCCGGTGAGGAACGCGAGCAGCCCGACGAACCCCTGCGTCCAATCGCGCACGGCGAGCATTGCGTCTCCGGTGGTCTGGAACGCAGACGTGGCGGACCCTGCTGTCAGCGAGTCCTGGCTCACGGTCAGCAGCACCAGCAGGCCGAGGGTCCCGATCAGCACGAACACGCCCTCGACCACCCTGCCGGCGACCGAGCCGAGAGCCAGAGCGCGGTTGTGCCTCCTGATGACCGGGTAGAGCGCGATGGCGATGCCCGCTCCGGTCGCCGCCCAGACGAACTCGATGAGTGCCGTCAGGACCACGCCGTTGTCGCTTCCCGCCAACTTGTCCAGGTAGTCGGGCCCATCCAGAAGCGAGCCCAGGGGGGCCGCACTGAGAATGCTGCTGACAGTGCAGGCGATGAGCAGAACGCCCACCGCGATCGCGTTTCCCCGGTAGGGCTTCATGGCAGCTTCCTCCCGTCGTCAAGCGGCTCACCTGCCCGCTCGGTGGTGCGAAACCGCAGGCACTGCACCGCCCATTCACGCTCGCACGATGCCTGGGCCGGTAGGCAGAGGCGAAGGTCATTCGCCGGACGGGCCGCTGCCGGCCGGCGCGCTGCGAGCAGCCGAACGGATGGCGGCGTACTACAGTCCATTCCGGACGTTCTGCTTCCGGATGGAGGAGATGGCGCGTGCAGACCGATGCGAGCCCCACGGCACGGACGCTGTTGACCCTCGAGCTGGTCCAGGGCAGCCCGGGCATCACCGCGGACCGGCTCGCCGACAAGCTGGGCGTCTCGGAGCGGGCCGTGCGGCGCTACGTCGGCATCCTCCGCGAGGCGGGCATCCCGATCGAGTCCGTCCGTGGCCCCTACGGCGGGTACCGGGTCGGCCGTGGCCTGCGGCTGCCGCCCCTGGTGTTCAGCGCAGTCGAGGCCCTCGGGCTGGTGATGGCCGTGCTCGACGGCCACCACGACGCCGGCGATCCCAGCGACCCGGTCGGGAGCGCGCTGGGCAAGATCGTGCGGGCACTCCCGGAACCGGTGGCCGCCCAGGCCGAGGCCGTACGCCGGACCACGGCACCCGCTCCCGACCGCGCGGCGGCCCGGCCCGACCCGGCAACCACCACCGCCCTCGTGCACGCCTGCTCGAACCGCCGACAGGTGCGGCTGGGCTACCGCACCGAGGCCGGCTCGGAGTGGCTCGTCGAGGTCGACCCGTGGGCGGTCGTCGTCCGTCACGGCCGGTGGTACCTGCTGTGCCGGTCCCACCGCGCGGATGCACTCCGCGCCTACCGGGTCGACCGGGTCCGCGAGGTGGAGCCGCTCGACGAGACCTTCACCCCACCGGCAGACCTCGACCCGGTCGCCCTGCTCGAGGAGCACCTCGCGGTGGGCTGGGAGCACGATGTGGAGGTGCTCATCGACGCGCCGGTCCAGGCCGTACGTCGGTGCCTGCCCCGGGCGCTCGGCCGTCTCGAGCCCGCCGACGCCGGGACCACCCGGCTGGTCGGCAGCACCAGCAACCCGACGTGGTACGCCGAGCAGCTCGCGGCCGTGCCCGCCTCGTTTCGGATCGTGAAGTGCGCCGAGGTCCAAGAAGCCGCCCGCGTGATCGGGCGGCGGCTGCTGGCCGCCCGGGAATAGCATGGAACGGCCATGGACCAGGACATCCGGTTCTGTACGGCGCCGGACGGCGCCCGGATCGCCTATGCCACACACGGCGACGGCCCCGGGCCTCCGCTGGTCCGGGTCGCCACCTGGTTGACCCATCTGGAGCACGACGCCACCGTCTACCGGCACTGGCTGGCCGAGCTCGGCGCGGACCGGACCCTGGTCAGGTACGACCTGCGGGGCTGCGGGCTGTCCGACCGTGAGGTCCGCGACCTGTCCCTCGAGGCGAAGGTGTCCGACCTCGAGGCGGTCGTGGACGCGGCGTGCGGCGCCCGGTTCGACCTTCTGGGTTTGTCCGGGGGCGGGCCGGTGGCGGTCGCGTACGCGGTCCGGCACCCCGAACGGGTGGCCCACCTCGTGCTTTACGGGAGCTACGCGCGGGGACGAGCCAAGCGGGAGGTCACCCCGGAGGCACGGGAGGAAGAGGCCCTGTTGCTCGCCATGACTCGCGTCGGATGGGGGCGCGCGAACCCGGCGTTCCGCCGGGTGTTCACCACCTTGTTCATGCCGGACGCCTCCCCGGACGAGGTGGCGGCGTACGACGAGGTGCAGCGCCTGTCCGCCCACCCCGAGATGGCCGCGCGGATCCGCGAGGCGTCCTACCGCACCGACGTCACGCAGCTAGCCGCGCGGGTCGGCGTGCCCACGCTGGTGATGCATGCGCGCGACGACGCGGTGGCGCCCTTCGAGGAGGGGCGCCGGCTGGCCGCCCTGATCCCGGGTGCCCGGTTCGTCCCGTTGGAGGGCCGCAACCACATTCTCGGCGCCGACGACCCGGCCTGGCGTACGTTCGTGCAGCAGCTGCGACGGTTCCTCGCGGCGCCGGAGGAAGCCCGCGACTCCGCGGTGGGTGCTCTCACGGCACGGGAGCGGGCCGTGCTCGCGCTCGTCGCCGACGGGCTGGACAACGACCAGATAGCGCACCGGCTCTCGCTGAGCGTGCGCACCGTCGAGCGGCACCTCTCGAACGTCTACGCGAAGCTCGGCATCACCGGGAAGGCAGCGCGAGCCGCCGCGGCCGCCCGGTTCGCGCGGACCGGCTGACCGGCCGTCCGGTTCCGCGGCCCTGCTACGTGCAGACCGCCACCGCGACCCGCCCCGGCGGGCCGAAGCTGCGCGGTGGCACGGATGCGACGCAGCGGCCCCGACTCCTACGGTCGTGACACACCTGGAGGTGGGCCATGACCAGCATCATCGAGCAGTCGTCGCGGTCGGGGAGTGGACCGGGCACGGTCCGGCGGGTGCCGGCCGCGCCGGTCCTGTTCCTGGCGATGTTCGCCGCCCAGTCCACGCTGTTCGTGCTGTCGCCGATGCTGCCGCGTCTGGCGCAGGACTTCGGCGTACCGGTGGCGGCAGTCGGACAGCTGCGGGCGATCTCGGGACTGGTCGCGGGAATCACCCCCTTCGCGCTCGGCCCGCTCGCCCGGCGGCTTCCCCTTCGCGACCTGATCGCGGCCGGGCTGTGCCTGGTTGCCGCGGGCTCGCTGGCGGTCTCCCTCGCCGTCGACTTCGCGATGCTCGCCGCGGCGCACGTGGCGATCGGCGCCGGACTGGCGGTGGTCGTGGTGACCTGCCTGGCCGCCACCGGGGAGTGGGCGCCGGAGGGCGGTCGGACCCGGTTGCTGTCCTGGACGATGATGGGCCCGCCGACCGCGGCAATCCTCGGAACGCTCGCGTCCGGCCTGCTGGCCGACCACGGCTGGCGGGTTGCCTGGATCGCGGTGCCGTTCGCGATGAGCCTGCTCGCCGCCATCGCGGTCCGGGCCCGTCCGCGAGACGGTGCCGTGGCCCGCCCGCGGGCGGCTGCGGGCTCGGTCTGGCAGGTGCCGGGGGTCGCGGGCTGGGCGCTCGGCGAGCTTCTGGCCTACTCAGCCTGGTCGATGGTCCTGGTCTACTCGGGCGCCCTGCTCGTGGTGTCCTACGGTGCCAGCCCCGCGCTGGCCGCGTCCGCGATCAGCGCCAGCGCCGCGGCCTTCATGCTGGGGAACCGGCTCACGCGCAGGCGACTGCGGGCGGCCCGCCCCATCCTGCTCGGCCTCGCGCTGGCGCTGTCGGCCGCGGGCGCCGCGTTCGCCGCCCTGCGGTGGGGGTTCTGGTTCAGCGCGCTGCTCCTGGTCGTGCTGGGTCTGCTGAACGGCGGTCGGAGCCTGGCCGGAAGCGCCTTCGGGCTGGCCGTCGCCCCCGGCCACGGCGTCGAGGTGATGGCGGTGCGCACGGCCGCGCAACAGCTCGGCTACCTGGTCGGGGCCGGTCTCGGAGGCGTGGCGCTGGCCACCCGCGGCTACGCCGGGCTGGGGGTGCTGGTCGGGACGTTGTTCGCCGTGGCCGCGCTCCCACACGGTGCCGCTGTCTGGCGGGGCAGCAACCGGAGGGAACGGACCCGCACGGCTCCCGCGGCCGGGAGGAACGTGAACGCGGCGGGGGGCGTCGTCTCCCTGTCCGGCCTACGGGGCGGGAGTGGCGTCGACCGGTGACGCCGGCCGTCTTGGAGAGCCGGTCACGGCGACGTCTTCGCGGGCGACTCGGCGGGTGCCGCGGCCTGCTCGGGGATCTTCGCCTCGGCGCTCTTCATGTCCGCCGCGAGCTGGTCGGCGGCCATGTCGGTGGCCTTGGACACGATGCGGTTGGCGGCCTTGATGTTGGCGGCCACCTGGTCGGCGAGGTTCGTCTCGTAGACCACGATGAGTCCGGCCTGGCCCGCGTCGAGGGTGTCGCCCAGCTCCTTCAGGTCGCTGCGGGACATGCCGCCGCTCGCGTGCCCGGCCACCGCGCCGATCGCGGCTCCGCTCGCCCCCGCACCCGCGATGCCGATGCCGATGGGCGGGAACAGGACGGCGGTCACCCCGACCGCGAGCCCCCACCCCAGGCCGACGGCCGCCCCGTGCCGGGTCGGCTCCTCGTGCTTCTTGACGATACGGACCTTGCCGGCCTCGTCCTTGGCAATGACCGACGCGTCGAAGTCGTGCGAGGTGCGCACCTCGCGGTACAGCGCCTTGACCGCTTCGTAGTCCGCCACGGCTGCGTCCACGTCGTCGTAGGCCGCGGCGATCACGTACAAGGTGTCCTTTTCCTGCTTGGCCATCTCGAGCCTCCTGGTTGGGGTCCACAGGAGACCCACTCTGGACAGGGCCGGCAGGGAAAGGCATCACCCGGCTGGGATGAGTCCGTGCGGTTCTCGGCTGCGTGGGAGAGTTCCGCCATGAGGAACGCGCTGGCCAAGGCCGTCCGTCAGGTGCCCCCGATCGCCCGGCTGGTGGAGCAGCGGGACTCCTTGGCGCGCCAGGCCCGGACCCTGCGACGGCAGCTCGCGGCGACACAGCGCGAGGCGCGCCGGCTCCGCCGCGGCACCGTCGACGACGAGGGCCTGCGGTACCTGTTCGTCGTCACCTACGGCCGCTCCGGCTCGACCCTCCTGCAGGGGGTGCTGAACTCCATCCCCGGGTACCTCATCCGCGGCGAGAACGGCGGGGTCCTCCGCCAGCTCTTCGAGTTCCACCGCGAGGCGACGCGACGCCGCGACGAGCACGGCGAGATGGCCCGCCGCCGCGGTCCCCGAAGCCCCTGGTTCGGCATCGACGGCTACCGGGACGAGGTCGCGCTGCGCAGCATCCGGCAGCTGGCGCTGACGACGATCCTTCGGCCCCGGCGCGGGACCCGGGTGGTCGGCTTCAAGGAGGTGCGCTGGGCCAAGGAGGACGTCGCCGAGCTCATCGGGTTCCTCCTCGAGGTGTTCCCCGGGGCCCGGTTCGTCTTCAACACCCGGGATCTGGAGGCGGTGGCACAGAGCAAGTGGTGGACCAACTACTCCGACGCGAAGGAACGGCTGACCGCCATCGAGGAGCGGCTGCTGAAGATCCGTGACGAGCTGGGCGACCGGGCGTACCACGTCCGGTTCGACGACTACGTCACCGACCCGACGCGGCTGCGGGGCCTGTTCGAGTGGCTGGGGGAGGAGCTCGACCCCGGGCGCCTCGAGCCGGTGCTCACCAGGAAGCACTCGTACTGACGTCGACCTGGTCGCCCGTTCCCGGGATTGCCCGCTCGGTGCGCACCTGGTGGCCGGTGGTCGCCTGACATCGGGAGGTGGAGGACCCCCCGGTGGCACGGCCGGACGCCCCTGGGACGATGACCCGGACGAGGAGGTCCGATGGCGGCACGGTTCGAGGAGATCGACTGGCGCGAGACGCCACTCGGTGCGATCAGCCTGCGCCGCAGGTGGGACCCGGTGGCCGCGGCCGACGTCTTCGAGGTCAAGCTCGACGACGACTTCCTGATGTCCAGCCTGTTCACGGTGGCCGAGGAGGAGCTGGCGCGCCTGGGGCTCGCGGCACACCCGGGCACCGACCTCGACGTGCTCGTGGGCGGACTGGGGCTCGGCTACACGGCCCGGGCCGCGCTCGAGGACGAGCGGGTGCGCACCTTGACGGTCGTGGAGGCCCTCGGCGAGGTCATCGACTGGCACCGTCGGGAGCTGCTCCCGGTGTCCGCGGGCCTGGCCGCGGGCGGCCGGGCTCGGCTGGTGCAGGGCGACTTCTTCGCGCTGGCGGCGGGTGCCGACGGGTTCGACCCGACCGCACCGGGCCGCCTCTTCCACGCCGCGCTGCTCGACGTCGACCACAGTCCCAGGCACGTGCTGCACCCCAGCCACGCAGGGCTGTACACGCCCGAGGGGCTGCACCGGCTCGCCGCGCACCTGCACCCGGGCGGGGTCTTCGCGCTCTGGTCCGACGACCCGCCGGACCCGGAGTTCGAGGAGGCACTGGCCGGGACGTTCGCCACCACCGCGACGCACGTGGTGCCCTTCCCGAACCCGTACACCGGGGGAGAGTCGGCGAACACCGTCTACGTGGCGCACTGACGCGGACGGGTGTGGCGGATACGACCGCCCGTCCGCCGTCCGCCTGGACGGTGCACACCGTCGGGCTGGACCGATCGCCGCCGCGGCCCCGGCGATCAGCGCCGGGGCCACCACCAGGGCCGGGCGCTGCTCGAGCTCGTCGACGCGGGCGAGCGGGTCTGCAGGGGGCCCGAACAGCCCGGATCGGGTGACCCTTTCGGGCCATTCGCGGCGTTTCGACGTCATGTTCGTCACACTGCTCTGTTTCCTTGGTGGACGAGGGCGCACAGGGGAGATGACTCGTGATCAGCAAGGACAGCAAGAAGAGCTTCGACAAGCCGCCGGCAATGACGCGGGCACGCGGTCAGCGGACCCGCAGCTGCAGGTGCGGCCAGCAGCTGGACGTCTGCGCACGGGCGCACTGCCCGCGTTGCGGGCGCACGCTCGGCCGGGGCTGAGCAGCCCGGCAGACCCCCCGCGCGTGGGGCGGGATCCGGTAGCCCCCACGGGCTAAGGTACTCACGGACGGTGCCGGGCGTGAGCAAGGGGTTTGCAGGTGGACAGCACGAGGGGTCTGCCGCCGCGTCGGCGTCGGGTCCTGACGCTCCCCAACATCATCAGCATCGTCCGGCTCGCCGGCGTGCCGCTGTTCCTCTGGCTGATCCTGGTCCCGCAGGCCGACGGCTGGGCCCTCGTGGTGCTGATGCTCTCGGGGGTCAGCGACTACCTGGACGGCTTCCTGGCGCGCCGGCTCAACCAGACCTCCAAGCTGGGGGAGATCCTCGACCCGGTCGCCGACCGGCTGTACATCCTCTCCACCGTCCTCGGCCTCGCCTGGCGCGACATCATCCCGTGGTGGCTGGCACTGCTGCTCCCGGCACGGGACCTCTTCCTGTGGGGGCTGGTGCCGTTCCTGCGCACGCGCGGGTACAGCGCGCTCCCCGTGCACTTCCTGGGCAAGGCGGCCACGGCCAACCTGCTCTACGCGTTCCCGCTCCTGCTGCTCGGTGACGGCAGCGGGGTCCTCGCGCTGCTCGCCCGGGTGTTCGGCTGGGCCTTCGCGATCTGGGGGACCGGTCTGTACTGGTGGGCCGGCCTGCTCTACGCGTGGCAGGTCCGCAAGCTGCTCGCGGACCACGACCGAAGGGCGCCGGCGTTCGATGGCAGCTGAGAAGCGCACCGTGGGAACCCCGCCGCCGCAGGCGGTGATGGGGCTGCTCAACTACATCACCGCGACCTCCCTGGACGAGGACTACGCCCACGTCTCGAAGCGGCACGCCTCCGAGGGCAGGCCGAAGCAGGGCCGGACCGGCTCGCTGGGCTTGCTGGTCGTGGCGCTGTTCGGGGTGCTGGTGACCACCGCGGCGGTGCAGACCGCCCGCAGCGCCGCCGACAACGCCAACAGCCACAGCTCGCTGGTGGCGCAGGTCAACGACCGCAAGCAGGAGCTGACCTCGATGCGGAACCGGACCAAGGACCTGCGCACCGAGGTGCACACGCTGCAGACCCAGTACCTGCAGGCCACCGCCGAGGGGCGGTCCTTGCAGAACCGGCTGGACCAGCTCGGCACCGCCACCGGCTCGGTGGCGGTGAAGGGTCCCGGCGTCCGGGTCGTGGTCGACGACGCCCCGGGCGGCGGTCCCGGGCAGCAGGTCCTCGACAAGGACCTGCAGAAGCTGGTCAACGGGCTGTGGCAGGTCGGGGCCGAGGCGATCTCGATCAACGGCCAGCGAATCTCCAACCTGACCGCCATCCGCCGGGCTTCGCTGGGGATCACCGTAAACTACCGGCACATCAACGCACCGTACGTCGTGTCCGCGATCGGCAACCCCGACCAGATGGGGGCCAAGTTCCTGGACACCGCCGACGGACAGACCTGGTTGGCGCTGAAGTCGGCGATCAACCTCCAGCTCGACATCAACTCCGAGGAGTCCATGAAGCTGCCCGCTGCGCCGCGACTGAACCTCCGGCACGCGCACACCCCGAAGAGGCCCCGATGATCGCGGGCCTGGGCCTGGTGCTGGGCGTGCTGCTCGGCCTGCTGCTGCAGCCGACGGTGCCGGTGTGGCTGGAGCCCTACCTGCCGATCGCCGTGGTGGCCGCCCTGGACGCCGTCTTCGGCGCGCTGCGCGCCTTCCTCGACGGCATCTTCGACGACAAGGTCTTCGTGGTGTCGTTCATCAGCAACGTGCTGATCGCGGCGCTGATCGTCTACCTCGGGGACAAGCTGGGCGTCGGCGGCCAGCTCTCCACCGGCGTGATCGTGGTGCTCGGGATCCGGATCTTCTCCAACGTCGCCGCGATCCGGCGGCACATCTTCCACGCATGAGCGACGCCGTGACCGACCAGCAGCCCCCGACCCCGCCCCCGGAGCGGCCCCTGCCGGAACCGGCCGAGGGACGCCGACGGCTGGTTGCCACGGTCAAGCGTCCCGCGTCGCGCGGGCAGCTGATCGTCGCGGTGCTGCTGGCCGTCCTGGGCTTCGCCGCGGTCGTCCAGGTGCAGGCCAACGGCCGCGACGACAAGTACGTCGGAGCCCGCCAGGGCGAGCTGATCACCCTGATCAACAACCTGTCGCTGGCCTCGCAGCGCGCCGAGCAGGAGATCAGCAAGCTGGAGCAGACCCGCAACTCGCTGCTCAACGACACCGAGGCCCGGCGTACCGCCCTCGACCGGGCGCGGCAGCAGGCGAACACCCTGGGGATCCTCGCCGGCACCGTCCCCGCCATCGGGCCGGGAATCCGGATCACCGTCACCGACCCGACGCACGGCGTGGGCACCAGCCAGCTGCTCAACGGGCTCGAGGAGCTGCGGGACGCGGGGGCGGAGGCGATCGAGATCAACGACAGCGTCCGGGTCATCGCCCAGACGTCGCTGCGCGACGCGGCCGGGGGAGGCCTGGTCGTGGACGGCACGAAGGTCACCGCGCCGTTCACCATCGACGTGATCGGCGACCAGCACACGCTCGCCACCGCGCTCGACTTCACCGGCGGCTTCACCTACGAGGTCAACCAGGCCGGCGGCAAGGTGCACGTCGAGCAGCTGGAGAACGTGGAGATCGGCAGCGTGGTCGCCCCGCTCAAGCCGAAGTACGCGACGCCGGTGCCCACGGGGTAGCCTGCAGCCGTCCCGTCCGTCCCCGGACAGCCGCCGACCCAGCCCAAGGAGCGCCGCCCGTGTTTCCCGAGGATCTGAAGTACACCAGCGAGCACGAGTGGGTGCGCACCCCCGGCGAGGCGGATTCCTCGGTCCGGGTCGGCATCACCGACTACGCCCAGGACGCCCTCGGCGACATCGTCTACGTCTCGCTGCCCGAGGTGGGCGCCGAGGTCGAGGGCGGAACGGCGGTCGGGGAGCTGGAGTCGACCAAGTCCGTGAGTGACGTCTACGCCCCCCTCTCCGGGAAGGTGGTGGCCCGCAACGAGGCCCTGGACGGCTCGCCCGAGCTGGTGAACTCCGACCCGTACGGCGACGGCTGGCTGTTCGAGGTCGTCCCGGCCGACGCGGCCGCCGTCGACGGGCTGATGGACGCGGCGGCCTACCAGGCCGGCGTCGAGGGCTGAGCGAGGGGAGATCCGGGTCCGGGCGTGCGCTCGTTCCCGCTTGATAGCCACCCCGCGGCTGATAGGTTCGGATCAACCGTCAACCTCGACTGATGGTTGAGGGTTGTCCGGACCGACAGCCGTTCCACGCCCCGGGAGGCCGACATGCCGTTCTGCACCGAGTGCGGACACCAGAACCCTGACGACGCGCGCTTCTGTTCCCAGTGCGGCCACCGGATGGCTGAGGCGCCGGCGGCGGGGGAGACACCCAGCGAGACCACCGCCACCATCACGTTCGGGGCTCCCTCCAAGGACGCCGAGCACCGCGAGGAACGTTCCCTCAACGACGCCGACGCGGCCGCGGTCGACGCGCTGCCCGCGGGCAGCGCCCTGCTCGTGGTGCAGCGGGGGCCGAGCGCCGGCAGCCGTTTCCTGCTCGACACCGACGTCGTCTCCGCGGGCCGGCACCCCGACAGCGAGATCTTCCTCGACGACGTGACCGTCTCCCGCAGGCACGCGGAGTTCCGCCGCGGCCCGGACGGTTACCAGGTCGCCGACGTGGGCAGCCTGAACGGCACCTACGTCAACCGCGACCGCATCGACGAGGTCGCCCTGCAGGGCGGCGACGAGGTACAGATCGGGAAGTACCGCCTGGTCTACTTCGCCAGCCACACCGGGGTGGGCAGCGACCGGTGAGAGCCCACCTGGGTGATCGCTCCGCCCGGGCGCGGATGAGCATCGGGGAGGTGCTGTCCCAGCTGCGCCCGGACTTCCCCGGCCTGAACATCTCCAAGATCAGGTTCCTGGAGGCCGAGGGCCTGATCGAGCCCGAACGCACCGCGTCCGGCTACCGGAAGTTCACGCACCAGGACGTGGAGCGGCTGCGCTACGTGCTGACCGCCCAGCGGGAGCACTACCTGCCGCTCAAGGTGATCCGCGAGCACCTCGACGCCATCGACCGGGGCCTGGAGCCACCGGCGCTGCCCGGCGGCGGGCCGCAGGTCCCTCGAGTGGTGCTCGCCGGTGACGGGTACCCGCCGCAGGAGTCGTTCGGCGTCGAGGCCTCGGAGCTGCGCGTCTCCCGTTCGGAGCTGCTCGGCTCCGCCGAGATCGACGAGGCCCTCCTCGAGCAGCTGGAGACCTTCGGCCTGATCCGGCCGCGACAGGGTGCCGCGCCGTACGACGGGGACGCGCTGGTGATCGCGAAGGCCGCCGGCGAGCTCGCCGCCTTCGGGCTCGAGCCGCGGCACCTGCGCGCGTTCAAGACCGCAGCGGACCGCGAGGTGGGGCTGATCGAGCAGGTGGTCTCCCCGATGCAGCGCGGCCGCGACGCGGGCGCCGCGGCGCGTGCCGAGGACGCCATCAAGCAGATCGCCTCGCTGTCGGTGCGGCTGCACGCGACGTTGGTGAAGGCGGGACTGCGCTCCTGACCGCGGGGGCTCCGCGAGCTTTCCGGCGGGAGTACGCTGATGGAGTGCGTGAAGTTGATGTGATCGGTGTCCGCGTCGAGATGCCCTCGAACCAGCCCATCGTGCTGCTGCGCGAGGTGTCCGGCGATCGCTACCTGCCGATCTGGATCGGCGCCGTCGAGGCGACGGCGATCGCGTTCGCCCAGCAGGGTGTGGTGCCACCGCGGCCGCTCACGCACGACCTGATGAAGGACCTGCTGAGCGCGACCGGGAACGACCTCTCCGAGGTGCGGATCACCGAGATGAAGGACGGGATCTTCTACGCGGTCCTGGTCTTCGGCTCCGGAGTCGAGGTCAGCGCCCGGCCGTCGGACTCGATCGCCCTGGCGCTGCGGACCGGCAGCAAGATCGTCTGCGCGGAGGACGTGCTCGACGAGGCCGGGCTCGCGGTGCCCGACGAGCAGGAGGACGAGGTGGAGAAGTTCCGCGAGTTCCTCGACCACGTCACCCCCGAGGACTTCGAGAGCCACTGAGAGCCGCGCCCGCCGGGGGTCAACCTCAACCTTTGGTTGAGGGTTGCGACACGCCGAGCGGAAACCGCCAGGTTCGTTGACGACCCTCAACCCTGGGCCTACCTTGAGAGTGTCTTCGCTGTAACTCCACCGTTGTTCTCTTCCCCGAGCGCCGCGGAACTTCCCTTGGAGTGACAGGCAGAGCGGAGCAGACGACGGAGGTCCACGGTGACAGGCAACGGCGACAAGGCGGCGAACGCGGCGGACCAGACCGCGGCACGCGAGGCGGCGGCGGCGGCCGACCAGCAGGGCCTGCTCTTCGACGACGACGTGTCCCCGCTGCCCGCCGACGCGGGCTACCGCGGGCCGACGGCGTGCAACGCGGCCGGCATCACCTATCGGCAGCTCGACTACTGGGCCCGCACCGGCCTGGTCGAGCCCAGTGTCCGCGGCGCCACCGGCTCCGGCACCCAGCGGCTGTACTCCTTCCGCGACATCCTGCTGCTGAAGGTGATCAAGCGGCTGCTCGACGCCGGCATCTCCCTGCAGCAGATCCGCACCGCCGTCCAGCACCTGCGCAAGCGCGGCACCGACGACCTCACCCGCGTCACCTTGATGAGCGACGGTGCGAGCGTCTACGAGTGCACCAGCAACGACGAGGTCATCGACCTGCTGCAGGGTGGCCAGGGCGTGTTCGGCATCGCCATCGGCGGCGTCTGGCGGGAGATCGAGGGGTCGCTGGCCGAGCTGCCCAGCGAACGCGCCACCGACGACGAGGCCGACGTGGCCAACGACGAGCTCGCCGCGCGACGTCGGGCCCGCAAGATCAGCTGAGTCGTCCCGAGGACCACGCCAGGAGCCGCTCCCGCGAAGGGGGCGGCTCCTCGCGTTCCGGCTGGTAGCGTGGACGCTGCTGCTGACACCGCACGGGAGAGTCTCCGTCGACCCAGGACCCGTCGTTGCGGAGCGCCGAAGGGGCAAACCCTCCCCGGAACCTCTCAGGCGCCAGGACCGTGCGGGCGAGGCAACTCTGGAAGCGCGACGGCAAGGACCAGCACCCGGCCGCCGGCCAACAGAGGGGGAGGCGACCTGAACCGGCACGTTGTCACGAAGCAGCCACGGGAGCCTCTGTGTCCGACCACCTCACCTTGTCCCAGCTCGACGCCGCCCAGGTCTTCGCGGCCCGGCACATCGGGCCCGACCCGACCGCTCAGCAGCGGATGCTCGCGGAGCTGGGCTTCGACTCGCTCGACGCGCTGATGGACGCCGCGGTGCCCGGTGGCATCCGGGCGGCCGCCGACCTCGACCTCCCGGTCGCCGCCACCGAGGAGCAGACCGCCCGCGAGCTCCGGGCGCTCGCGGCCGCGAACCACCCCCTCGAGCCGATGATCGGCCTGGGGTACCACGGCACGATCACCCCGGCCGTGGTCCGGCGCAACGTGCTCGAGGACCCCAGCTGGTACACCGCCTACACGCCGTACCAGCCGGAGATCTCCCAGGGCCGGCTCGAGGCGCTGCTGAACTTCCAGACGATGGTCGGCGATCTGACCGGGCTGCCGACCGCGAACGCGTCGCTGCTCGACGAGGGCACCGCGGCCGCGGAGGCGATGACCCTGGTTCGCCGCGGCAACAAGGCCGCCTCCGGGCCGTTCGTTGTGGACGCCAACGCGCTGCCCCAGACGATCGCCGTGGTGCGGACCCGGGCGCGCGCGATGGGCGTCGCGGTGGCCGTGGCCGACCTGGCCGACGGCCTCCCGGAGGGGGAGCTGTGCGGCGTGCTCGTGCAGTATCCCGGCGCGGACGGGCAGGTCCCCGACCCGCGACCGGTGATCGAGGCCGCGCACGAGCGCGGCGCGATGGCCGTGGTGGCCGCCGACCTGCTCGCGCTGACCCTCCTCGAGGCCCCGGGCGAGCTCGGCGCCGACGTGGTGGTCGGGTCCACCCAGAGGTTCGGGGTGCCGCTGTTCTACGGCGGTCCGCACGCCGGCTACATGTCGGTGCGGGCGGGGCTCGAGCGGCACCTGCCCGGCCGACTGGTCGGGGTGTCCGTGGACGCCGAGGGCCGGCCGGCGTACCGGCTGGCCCTGCAGACCCGGGAGCAGCACATCCGCCGCGACAAGGCCACCTCCAACATCTGCACCGCCCAGGTGCTGCTGGCCGTGGTGGCCTCCATGTACGCGGTCTACCACGGGCCCGACGGGCTGCGGTCGATCGCCCGGCGCACCCACCGGTATGCAGCGGTGCTGGCCGCGGCGTTGCGCGAGGGCGGCGTCGCGGTGCGGCACGAGCAGTTCTTCGACACCGTCACGGCGCGGGTCCCGGGCCGGGCGGCCGCGGTGGTCGAGGCGGCCCGGGACCGCGGGGTGCACCTGCGGCTGGTCGACGCCGACACCGTGGGCGCGTCCACGTCGGAGACCACCAGCCGCCGCGACCTGGAGGCGGTGCTCGCCGCGTTCGGGGTGTCGGCCGAGACCGTCGACGTCGACGCCGTCGACGCCCGGGTGGGGGTGGAGCTGCCCGAGGCGCTCGCCCGGCGCAGCCCGTTCCTGACCCATGAGGTGTTCAACAGCCACCGGTCCGAGACCTCGATGCTGCGCTACCTGCGTCGGCTGTCCGCGCGGGACTACGCGCTCGATCGCGGGATGATCCCGCTCGGCTCGTGCACGATGAAGCTCAACGCGACCACCGAGATGGAGCCGGTGAGCCTGCCCGGCTTCGCGAACCTGCACCCGTTCGCCCCCGCTGAGGACGCGGCCGGGTACCAGCGACTGATCGGCCAGCTCGAGGGCTGGCTGGCGGAGGTCACCGGCTACGACCGGGTCTCCATCCAGCCGAACGCCGGCTCCCAGGGCGAGCTTGCCGGCCTGCTGGCGATCCGCGGCTTCCACATCGCCAACGGCCAGGTCGGCCGGGACGTGTGCCTGATCCCGGCGTCCGCGCACGGCACCAACGCCGCCTCGGCGGTGATGGCGGGCATGCGGGTGGTGGTGGTCAAGGCGGCCGCCGACGGCCGCGTGGACATGGACGACCTGCGCGCGCAGTGCGAGAAGCACAGCGAGGACCTGGCCGCGATCATGGTGACCTACCCCTCCACGCACGGCGCGTTCGAGGACGGTATCGGCGACCTGTGCCGCACCGTGCACGAGCACGGCGGCCAGGTGTACGTCGACGGGGCGAACCTCAACGCGCTGCTCGGCTACGCAAAGCCGGGTGAGTTCGGCGGCGACGTGTCCCACCTCAACCTGCACAAGACGTTCTGCATCCCGCACGGCGGCGGCGGTCCGGGGGTGGGCCCGGTCGCGGTCCGCGAGCACCTCGCGCCGTACCTGCCCAGCCACCCGATGCACCCCGAGGCCGCCCGGCGCGACGGGATCGGTCCGATCAGCGCGGCGCCGTACGGCTCGGCGGGGATCCTGCCGATCTCGTGGGCGTACGTGCGGATGATGGGCGGGGAGGGGCTGACCCGGGCGACGGCGGTCGCGGTGCTGTCCGCGAACTACATCGCGCACCGGCTCGGTGCACACTTCCCCGTGCTGTACCAGGGACACGGCGGGCTGGTCGCGCACGAGTGCATCCTGGACCTGCGCGAGCTGACCAGGACCACCGGCGTGACCGTCGACGACGTCGCCAAGCGGCTGATCGACTACGGGTTCCACGCCCCGACGATGAGCTTCCCGGTCGCGGGCACGCTGATGGTCGAGCCGACCGAGTCCGAAGATCTGGCGGAGCTGGACAGGTTCTGCGACGCGATGACCGCGATCCGGGCGGAGATCGACCAGGTGGCGGCGGGGGAGTGGTCCCCGGAGACGTCGCCGCTGCGTGGCGCGCCGCACACGGCGCGGAACCTGGCCGGCGCCTGGGAGCGTGCCTACTCGCGCGAGGTTGCCGTGTTCCCGTCTGGCTACGACCCGGACAAGTACTGGCCCCCGGTGGCCCGCATCGACCAGGCGTACGGGGACCGCAACCTGGTCTGCGCCTGCCCGGCCCCGGAGGCGTTCGCCGAGGAGCCCCAGGCGTGAGCGGTGTCGCCGAGCCGACCGCGCGCAGGTTCGACGCACTGCTGGCCCGGGAGCAGCGCGTCGGACGGTTGCCGTCGCTGGTGGCCGGGGTGGTACGTGACGGCGACCTGGTGTGGTCCGGCAGCAGGGGCGGGCACACCGGCGACGGGCCCGCCTCCGTGGACCTGCAGTACCGGATCGGCTCGCTGACCAAGACCCTGGTGGCGGTGCTCGTGATGCAGCTGCGTGACGAGGGCCGGCTGGACCTCAACGACCGGCTCGATCGGCACCTGCCCGGGGTGGGCTACGGCGACCGCACCCTGCGCGCGCTGCTGTCGCACTCCTCGGGCATGCACTCCGAGCCGGTGGGCCCGTGGTGGGAGCGCAGCCCCGGCGGCACCTTCGAAGAGCTGGCCGACGGGCTCGACGAGCGAGACGCGCCCTTTCCCGCCGGCACCACCTACCACTACACGAACGTCGCGTTCGGGCTGCTCGGCGAGGTGGTGGCCCGGCTCCGCGGCGGCAGCTGGTGGGAGCAGGCCCGTCAGCGGATCCTGGTCCCGCTCGGCATGACCCGGACGTCGTACCTGCCGGAACCGCCGGCCGCCACCGGCTACAGCGTGCACCACTTCGCGAACACGCTGACCGAGGAGCCCGCCCAGGACACCGGCGCGATGGCGCCGGCGGGCCAGGTGTGGAGCACCGTCACCGACCTGGCGCGCTATGCCGGTTTCCTGGTCGCCGGGCGCCCGGACGTGCTGGCCCGGAGCAGCCTCGACGAGATGGCGACACTGCAGTCCGCGTCGCGCGCGGGAGCGGCGAACGGCGGCTACGGGCTGGGCCTGCGGCTGGTGTACGGCGGCTCCGGGACCCTCGTGGGCCACACCGGCTCGATGCCCGGCTTCCTGGCGTTCCTGTTCGTGGACCGCGTACGTCGCACCGGCGCCCTCGCGCTGGCCAACGGCACCACCGGGCTGCGCTGCGAGGGGCTTCCGCTGGACCTGCTGAACAGCCTGGAGGAGCTCGAACCGACCCTGGTGGACCCGTGGGCCCCCAGCGAGACGGTGCCCGCCGCGGTCGCGGACGTCCTCGGCGTCTGGTACTGGGGGAACACCGCGTTCGGGTTCGCCTGGGACGGGGCCGAGGTCGTGGTCTCGGCGCTCGGCAACGGGTCGGCCAGCCACCGGTTCGCGCCGGACCCGGACGGCGTCCTGGTCGGGACGGTGGGCTACCACCACGGCGAGCGGTTGCACGTGGTGCGCAACGACGACGGCAGCGTGAACCACCTCCGGTGCGCGACGTTCGTCTACACGCGGGCGCCGTACGACCCGCAGGCGCCGATCCCCGGCGGCCACCCCGGGTGACAGATTCCCATCGTATGCAGGAGATCTCGCGCTTCCCTGGGCAAGTTCACCCCGGGGAGAGACAGTTTCCCTGCATCCCTTGGTAATCAGTCCCCCGGCTACTGCGCCTGGGAGACCGACGACATGTTGAAGTCGGGGACCCGCAGTGCCGGCGTGGCGGTGCGCGCGAACTCGTCGCCCCACTCGCGGGAGAAGCTCGGCACCGTCGCGGACGCCTGGGTGAACCGGCCGAGCAGGTCGACCGGGCTCTCGTTGAACCGGAAGTTGTTCACCGCGCCGGTGACCTCGCCGTTCTCGACGAGGTAGACACCGTCCCGGGTCAGCCCGGTGAGCAGCAGCGTCTGCGGGTCGACCTCGCGGATGTACCACAGGCAGGTGATCAGCAGCCCGCGCTCGACGTCGGAGACCATGTCCTGCAGATCGCCCGACGCCCCGTCGACGGAGACCACCAGGTTGTCGATGTACGGCGTCACCGGCTGCTCGGTCAACGCCGCCGTGTGCCGGTTCTGCAGCAACGCGGAGAGCACGCCGTCCCTGACCCAGTCGGTGCGGCTCAGCGGCATCCCGTTGTCGAAGACGCTCTCGATGTTGTTGCTGGAGGCGGCCGTGACGAACGGTGCCGCTCCCAGCCCGTCGTACGCCGGGTCCGAGAACACCTGCACGGGCCGCGGGGAGAGTCGTTCACCGATGCGGGTGCCCCCGCCGCGCTTGGAGAACACCGTCTGGCCGTCGTGCGCCTCGCGGGCCGACGCGGTCCAGTACAGGTAGATCATCAGGTCCGCGACGGCGGTGGGTGGCAGCACCGTGTCGTAGCGGCCGGCCGGCAGGTCGACCCGGCGCTGGGCCCAGCTCAGCCGCCGGGCCAGCTCGTCGTCCAGGGCGTGGGCGCTCACGTCGGTGAAATCGCGGGTGGCGCCGCCGACCCAGGCGCTCGTGGACAGGTCCGCGCTCTTTCCGGTGCAGCCGTAGTGGCCGGTCGGCTGCACGTGCCGCAGCCGGACACCGGTGCTGCTGCCGAGGTAGGTGGTGGTCACGTCGTGGTCGACGAAGCCGTAGAGCACCCGCCGGCTCGCGGAGGCGCGGCCGAACGCTGAGCCGATAGCGGGCGCGAAGTCCCGGTAGACCTCGATGGAGGTCTCCCCAGGGACGTCGAACCAGTCGTCGGCGGCCTCGCCCGGGACCAGCTCGGCGGCGTCCTCCGCGGGCTCACTGTCGCGGGCAGCAGCGTCCGCGGCCTCCACGATGCGGGTGACCTGCTCGGGCGACGCGGCGCTGGCGCTGACCGAGCCGGAAGACATCCCCTTGCCGGCGCCCCGGAACGCGATGACGGACACGGAGATGCCGTGCATCACTCCGTTCGTGGTCATGGTGTTGTTGGCCCAACGCAGGTTCGCGCTGGTGGAGTCGTTGACGATGACCACGCACTGGTCGGACGTGGACGTCTTCAGCGCGTGCTCGACGAGCTCCTGCGGAGTCGGTGCGGTCATCGGTTTCCCTCGCTCCTTCGTGCTCGTCTCAGTGGCCGGCTTCGGCGGTGGTGTTCAGGATGCGCACGTCGCGGAACAGCGCCGTCGGGCAGCCGTGGGACACCGACGCGACCTGGCCGGGTTGGGCCTTGCCGCAGTTGAACGCACCCCCGAGCACCCAGGTGTCCGGTCCGCCCACCGCCTGCATCGAGTTCCAGAAGTCCGTGGTCGTCGCCTGGTAGGCGACGTCGCGCAGCTGGCCGGCGAGCTTGCCCTTCTCGATCCGGTAGAACCGCTGGCCGGTGAACTGGAAGTTGTAGCGCTGCATGTCGATCGACCAGGACTTGTCGCCGACGACGTAGATCCCGCGGTCGACGCCCGAGATCAGCTCGTCGGTGCTCGGGCCGCCGCCGTTGCTGTCCCGGGCCGGCTGCAGGGAGACGTTGGCCATCCGTTGGATCGGGATGTGGCCGGGGGAGTCGGCGTAGGCGCACCCGTTGGAGCGGCCCAGCTCCATGTTGTGCGCCATCGACCGGTCGGTCTGGTAGCCGACCAGCACCCCGTCCGCGATCAGGTCCCAGCTCTGGGTGGCGACGCCCTCGTCGTCGAAGCCGATGGTGGCCAGGCCGTGCTCGACGGTGCGGTCCCCGGTGACGTGCATGATCGACGACCCGTACTGCAGGCTGCCGAGCCGGTCGTAGGTCGCGAACGAGGTGCCCGCGTAGTTGGCTTCGTAGCCGAGTGCCCGGTCCAGCTCGGTGGCGTGGCCGATGGACTCGTGGATGGTCAGCCACAGGTTCGAGGGGTCGACGACCAGGTCGTAGGCACCCGCCTCCACCGACGGCGCGACGAGCTTCTCGGCCAGCAGGTCCGGCAGCTCGGCGAGCTCGCCGGCCCAGTCGTAGCCGTCCCCGACGAGGTACTCCCAGCCACGTCCGACCGGTGGGGCCACGGTCCGCATCGAGTCGAAGCTGCCGGTGGCCTCGTTGGTGCCGAAGATCTCGAAGTCCGGTTGCAGGCGGACCCGCTGCTGGGTCGTGCTGGTGCCCGCGAGATCGGTGTAGAACTTGTTCTCCAGCACCTGGCGGAGCAGACCCGTCGAGTGGCTCACGCCCGGCGCGGCGTACAGCTGCGCGGACCACTCCGAGAGCAGGTCCACCTTGTCCCTCAGCGGCACGGCCAGCGGGTCGGTCACGTAGGACGACACCCACTCGACGTCGTCGTACACGGGCTCGGGGGCAAGCTCGACCGGGGTGGCCGTCATCGCCACCGCGACCTGGGCGGCGCGCACCGCCGTCTCGGCGACCTGTACGGCGGACTCCGGACTGAGCACCACGCCGGCGGCGAAGCCCCATGCCCCGTTCAGGATCACCCGCACCGCGAACCCGACGTCCTCGGTGTCCGAGGCGCTCTGCAGGCGGCCGTCCCGGACCCGGATGTCCTGGTAGCGGATCCGCTCGAAGCGGAAGTCCGCGTGGCTGACGTGGAAGTCCTGGGCCCGCGCCAGCGCGGCCTCGGCCATCCGGCGGTAGGGGAGGGCCGTGAACGACGGGTCGATCGGGTGCGGCGACGTCATGACGCAGAATCTATGCGGCCGGGCAAGGCGTTGTCGCGTCGAGGGCGCCGTGTCCTGCCCTAGGCTGCTGCGGTGCTGCTCCTGGTCCGCCACGCGATGCCCGACGCGAACCCCGACCGTCCGCCCGAGACCTGGCCGCTCAGCACGGACGGGCGTGCGGCGGCGCAGGCGCTGGTCGCCACGCTGCCGCACGACGCCCACCTGGTCTCCAGCGCGGAGCCCAAGGCCTGGGAGACCCTCGGCGGGGCGGTTCGAGGCTGCGGTCAACGACGCCCGGGCCGCGGCCGGTCAGTGCCCCGTGGCGATCGCGACCCACGGCATGGTGATGACGGTCTGGCTGCTCGCCAGAGGGTTGATCGGGCCCGACGAGGCCGGCGGGTTCTGGGCGGACCTCCGGTTCCCGGACTGCCTCGCGCTGCCCGGCGACGGCCCGCCCCGGCGGTACCCGTAGCTGCCGCTAGCCCGGCGCGTGCTCCTCGAGGGGAGGCCCGGCCCCGCGGTGCGCGCGACGCTCGAGCACGGCGTGAGTGCCGAGCTTGACGCGGTCCTCGACCAGGAACCAGAGGAGCGCGTAGCCCCAGACGACCGCTGCCCACGTCCACCCGAGCGGGGTCATCAGCAGCCCGTACACGGCGATGACGGTGGCGACCGCCTGCGTGCCGAGGACCGCGCCGAGCAGCAGCGGCGCGGGCGCCGGCCGGCTCCAGAACGGGTCCCGGGTCCGGGTGACGAAGATGGTCAGGTGCCCGGAGACGGACAGCTTGAGGTAGATCAGCGTCCGGATCAGGTCCCGGTCGAGCCCGAACACGACGTCGGCGAGCGCGAAGAGCAGGAAGGTCTCGAGCACGCCGAGCGTGCCCAGGACCGTGGCGAGGGTGAGCACGCTGCGCATGTCCCACGTCACCGGCGCGTCGGCGCCCCGGACCCGGTCGTACGCGATCGCGAGGATGGCGCCGTCGTTGAGCACGGCCAGCAGCACGATCATCACCGCGGTGACCGGGAAGTAGTTCATCACCACCACGGCGAGGGTGACCAGCAGCAGCACCCGGATGGTCTCGGTGATCCGGTACGTCGCGTAGCTGGTCATCCGGGCGAAGATCTCGCGCGCGAGCCGGATGGCCTCGACGATGACCGCCAGCCCCGGAGCCAGCAGGACCACGTCCGCGGCGGCCCGTGCCGCATCGGTGGCGCCGTCGACCGCGATGCCGGCATCGGCCTGCTTGAGCGCCGGAGCGTCGTTGACCCCGTCGCCGGTCATCCCGACGATGTGTCCGCGCTGCTGGAGCAGCTGGACGATCCGGTACTTGTGCTCGGGGAACACCTGCGCGAAGCCGTCGGCCCGCTCGACCAGCTCGGCCTGCCGCGCCCCCGCCGGTTCGTCGGGCGTGGCGAGGTCGCTGGCCGGCAGGATGTGGTCTCCGAGCCCGATCTCGCCCGCGACCTGGGCGGCGATCGCGGCCTGGTCACCCGTGACCATCTTGACCTGGACGCCCAGGTGCTGCGCGGCGGCCACCGTGCTGGCGGAGTCGTCGCGTGGTGGATCGGCCAGCGGCAGCACTCCCAGCAGCCGCCACGGCTCGTCGGCGTCCGCGCGGGCCACCGCGAGGGAGCGGTACCCGCGCGCCGCGGACTGCTGGACCTGGATGGTGGCCGCCGCGCGCACCGAGTCGTCGCGGCACAGGCCGGAGATGACCTGGGGCGCTCCCTTGGTCACGCGGAACCGCGCGTCGGCCTCGCCGTGGACGCTGGCCTCGACCCGCTTGGAGACCGGGTCGAACGGCGTGAACGCGACCACCCGGCCCCGTCCGGACGCCCCCCGGTGGTCGGCCGCGGCCAGCACCGCGAGGTCGATCGGGTCGCGGTCCTCCGCCCGGGAGGCGAGCGCGCCGGCGGCCAGCAGCTCGTCGACGGTGACCCCGGGGGCGCACCAGGGCTCCGCGACCGCGAGCCGGTTCTGGGTCAGGGTGCCGGTCTTGTCCGAGCAC
This sequence comes from uncultured Actinomycetota bacterium, assembly GCA_963728775.1. Classification (GTDB taxonomy): domain Bacteria; phylum Actinomycetota; class Actinomycetes; order Propionibacteriales; family Nocardioidaceae; genus Nocardioides_B. The sequence continues at coordinate 16,849 of CAVSLP010000011.1, read as the reverse complement.
AGCACGTCGATCCCACCGAGCTCCTCGACGGCCGGCAGGTGGCTCACGACCGCCTTCCGCACCGCGAGCTGGCGGGCGCCGACGGCCATCGTCACCGACAGGACCGCGGGCAGCGCCACCGGCACGGACGCGATGGTCACCACCAGTGCGAACTCCAGGGTCTGCAGCATCGGGTTGCCGCGGGCCAGCGACACCGCCGTCGTCAGGGCCACCAGCCCGACGGCGACCAGGATCAGGTAGTGCCCGATCCTGAGGACCGCCTGCTGGAAGTGGCTCACCGTGCCGGCGGTCTGCACCAGCTCCGTGGTCCTGCCGAAGTAGCTGTGCGCGCCGGTGGCGTAGACCAGCGCGTCGGCCTCGCCGCGGGTGATCACCGCGCCCGAGTAGAGCGCCTCCCCGCGCCCGCGGCTCACCGGGAGCGACTCCCCGGTCAGTGCGGACTGGTCGACCTGCATCTCGGTCTCGTCCAGCAGCCGGGCGTCGGCCGGCAGCACGTCACCCAGCCGGACCCTCAGCACGTCCCCGGGCACCAGCTCGTGGGCCGGCACCGTGGTCCACTGCCTGTCGCGGCGTGCCCGTGCGGTGGCCGCGATCCGCTGCTTGAGCGCGGCGATCGCGTTGCTTGCCTGGTGCTCCTCGGTGAACGCCACCACCCCGTTCATCGCCAGCAGCACGCCAATGATCACCGCATCGGTCCAGTGCCGCACCAGCAGCGACAGCACGAGCGCGACCTCGATCATCCAGGGGATCGGCGCCCAGAAGTACCCGGCGAACACCAGCAGCGCGCTGCGCTCCTCCGCCACGATCTCGTTGGGGCCGTACCTGTCCAGCCGCGCCGCCGCCTCCGCCGCCGACAGGCCGTCCGGACCGGCTCGCAGCTCCGCCTCCACCTCGTCGAGTGACAGCTCGGACAGCTCCCTTGCCGGTTCCACGACACACCTCCACTCGCGCGCGGCCTCGTCACCAGCCTGGTCCGGTCACCGCCCCCGGGGGTAGGGGCCTAGGACCCGGGCGGCCCGGTCGCCGCATCACTCGGCGTGGACGACCACCACCGGGCAGCCGGCGTGCGCGGTGCAGGCAGCGCTCACCGAGCCGAGCAGCAGACCGACGAACCCGCCGTGGCCGCGGCTGCCCAGCACCAGCATCTCGGCGCCGTGGCTGGCCTCGAGCAGCACCTTCGCCGGGCTGTGCCCCGAGCGCACCACCAGCCGCAGCCCGCTGGGACGGTCCGTGCCGAAGACCCGCGAGGCCGCCGTCTCCAGGCGGTGGGCGGCGTCGTCCTCGGCGCCCTCCTCCAGCACCGACGTGTCCGTGTGCGCGGCTGCGTACTCCCAGACGGTGACCACGTCGATCTCCCGCCCGAGTGCCGCGCCCATCCGCGCGGCCCATCCCAGGGCCTCGAGCGACGACGGGGAGCCGTCGACACCGACGACGATCCTTGGCTGCTCCGGGGCCGCCTCCGCGGGTTGCCCGCTCTGCTGTTGGCCGCTCTGCTGTTGGTCGGCCATTCGACCTCCCTTCGCGGTGTCCTGTCCCGGCGTCCGATTTTCCCACCCGACACTAGCGACCCCGAGGCACGTCAGGTCGCGCCGTCGGACTCCTGCGCGTCGGCGAGGCCGGGGGCGTCGCCCATCCAGGTGGCGGGCAGTACGTCGTACCCGGCACGTCGGGCGGCCGTGCAGACCTGGGTGTCGTCGTCCACCAGCACGCTCACCCGGCGGTGCTCGGCCAGCCGGTCCAGCACCTCGACCTTGAACAGCCGGGCCGGCCGGCGGTCGTGCGGGGGGCGCAGCACCAGCTCGCCGGAGGGCAACCCGTGCCGGTCGAACCAGGCCAGGGTGTCGGACCGGCACCGTTCCGGGCGGCCCGACAGGTACACGATCTCGCACACCACGGCCAGCTCGCGCACCACGCGTAGCCCCTCGGCCAGCGGCGGGTCCTCGAGGGCGGCACCGAAGAAGCCGTCCCAGTCCTTCGGGGACCGGTTCAGGTGGTGCAGCCGGTGCCGCACGTCGGCGAGCACCCCGTCGATGTCGACGACCGCGACCACGCCGGCGGCCGGGGGAGTGCCGCTCATCCAGCGAGCGTACGCACGGCAACGGTGGACCCGGTGCGGTGCTTCTGCACGTGCACCTGGGTCGGGATCCGGTTGCGCAGCTCGCTCACGTGGCTCACCACGCCCACCGTGCGTCCGCCGGCCCGCAGGCCGTCGAGCCGGTCCATCACGTCGTCGAGGGTGTCCGCGTCGAGGGTGCCGAAGCCCTCGTCGACGAACAGGGTCTCGATCTCGGTGCCGCCCGCCTCCTGGGTGACCACGTCGGCGAGCCCGAGCGCAAGCGAGAGCGAGACCACGAAGGTCTCGCCGCCGGACAGGGTCGCCGGGTCACGCACGTCCCCGGTCCACTGGTCGACCATCTCCAGGCCCAGCCCCGCTTGGGCGCCCTTGCGCGCGGCGCGGCCGGTGCGCTGCAGCAGGTAACGCTGGTCGCGCATGTGCGCGAGCCGCTCGTTGGCGGCGGCGACGACCTGGTCGAGCCGGGTGGCGAGCACGTACGCGGACAGCCGCATCTGCAGCTGGTTGTCGTGCCCCATCCCGCGGACCAGCTTGGACATGGCGTCGGCGCGCGTGTACCGCTCGCGGACCGGGGCCCAGTCGGCCAGGGCGGTCCGGAGCCGCTCGAGGTGCTGCCGCAGCGCGCCGACCAGCTGCTCGCCCTGGTGGTGCACGCGGGCCGCTTCGGTGTCGGCCCGCTCCGCGGCGCGCAGCGACGTGGCGAGCCGTTCCAGGTCGGGTTCCGGGTGCTCGCCTGCGGCCTGCACCTCGGGGTCCGCGAGCACGGCGCGTGCCCGGGCCGCAGCCTCGGCGCGCTCGGCGAGCAGCGCCTCGCGCCGGTCGCGCTCGGGCGGGGGGAGGGCGGCCGCGCGGACCGCGTCGACGTCGTCGAACCCCTGCTCGGTGGCGGTCCGCGTGGCCTGGCCGGCGAGCTCGGTGACGCGTGCGCCGGCGGTGTCGAAGGCGGCCACCGCGGCCGCGGCCGTAGTGGCCGCGGTGAGCATCTCCCGCAACGTGCCGAGCTGCTCCTCCAGCGGCGCGTCCGCCTCGCCGGTGACTGCGGCGATCTCCTCGGTGACCCGGGTGATGGTCCGCTCGTGCTCGGCCAGGGCCTGGTCGAGGGTGGCCACGGAGCTGCCGAGCTCCGCGAGCCGGCGCCCGACCCGGTCCTGCTCCGCCATCAGGTCGGCGACCTCGGCCTCGAGCCTCTGCCGGTCGGCGGCGGCTCGGTCCGCCTCCTCGCGAGCGCGTTCGAGCCCGAGCACCTGCTCCCGGGCGCCCGTGGCGTCCAGGCCTTGGGCCGCCTGCCGCAGCGCGTCGAGACGCCGCTCGGCCTCGGCGACCCGGCGGGCCGCCTCGGCGTACTCCTCGGTGCGGGTGTCGTAGTCGGCGCTCGCCTGCTGCTGCTCCGCCTCGGTGACCAGGTCGGCCCCGGGCCGGGCCGGGACCGGGTGCTCGGTGCTCCCGCAGACCTGGCAGGGCCGGCCGTCCTCCAGCCGCCCGGCGAGCTCCGCGGCGATACCCGCCAGCCTCCGGTCCGCGAGGTCCTGGACGTGCTCGCGCGCGGAGGCGACGCCGTCCCGGGCGTCGCGGGCGCCGTCCTGGAGGCCGGCCAGCTCGCGCTCCAACCCCGGCAGCGCCTCGGCGGCGTCCAGCCGGGACCGGGCCGTCTCCAGCGCGAGCCCGATCGCCTCCCGGCGCGCGGCGGTCGCGATGCGGTCGTCGAGCCGCTCCCGGGCGGCGGTGAGCCGTCCGGGCAGCGCGTCCCGTGCGGTCTGGAGACGGTCCCGCTCGGCGCGCGCGGCGGCCACCGCGCCCATCGCCTGGTCCCGTGCCTCCCGGGCGTCGCGCCGCTCCCGCGCGCGGGGCAGCAGGCTCTCGACCCGGGTGACCCGGCTGCGCAGCCGCTCGGTCAGGGCGGTGAGCGACTCGGTCGACGCGTCGGCGGTGCCGGGGGCCGAGACCCCGGTGGCGCGGATCTGCAGCAGGGCGGCCAGCGCCGTCTCCCGGTCGACGCGGACGCCCTCGAGCCGGGCGCGGGCGTCGTCGAGCAGCCGCAGCACGGGCAGGCACGAGGCCGCGCGGGCGTCGGCCTCGAGGGCGGCCCGGGCCGCGGCCTCGTCGGCGTCCGCCTCCCCGAGCAGGTGCAGCGTCCGGGTCGCGTCTGCCCGGCGGGCCAACGCGGCTCCGAGCCGCCGCCCGGCCTCGTGGCGCGCGCGTTCGTCGGCCACCGCCGCGCTCGACTGGTCATGGGCAGCCCCGGCGACGACGAGCGCCGCCTCCGACTCGGCCAGCACCGCGTCGGTCCAGGCCAGCAGCCGCCCGTCGGCAGCGGCGGTCGCGAGCTCCTCGCCGGACAGCTCGGCCGGGAGCTCGACCGAGGCGCGGTCGGCGACCGAGTCCAGGATCCGGACGACGGTGCGCTCCCCGTGGCCGGCCTGGTCCCGCAGGTCCCTGCTGTGCTCGTTGACCCAGTCCTCGATCTTGGTGAACCGGTCGGTCTTGAACAGGTGCTGGAGGACGCCGTGCCGTTCGTCGGAGCTGGCGCGCAGAAACTTCTGGAAGTCGCCCTGGGGCAGCATCGCCACCTGGACGAACTGGGCTGCGTTCATCCCCACCAGCTCGCCGATCAGGTGGCCCACCTCCTGCGCCCGCGAGCTGAGGAAGTGCTCGCTCCCGCCGGTGGTCTCGACCAGCGTGGCCGACGCCTTCTCGGTGAGGAAACCGTTGCCCTTCCGCTTGGGACGCACCCACTCGGGGGAGCGGCGCACGACGAACCGGCGGTCACGGATGCCGAAGTCCAGCACCACCTCCGGGGCGGTGTCGATGCCGGCGTGCTGCGACTTCAGCGCCTTCACCCCGCGGACCCCGGGCACCGAGCCGTAGAGCGCGAAGCAGACCGCGTCGAGGATGCTGGTCTTGCCCGCGCCGGTGGGGCCGGTGAGCAGGAACAGCCCGGCGTCGTTGAGGTCGTCGAAGTCGACACGCTCGGTGCCGGCGAACGGACCGAAGGCGGTCACGGTGAGCTCATGGAGGCGCATCAGCCGGCCTCCTCGATCCGCAGCGGGGCGCTGGTGGGGTCCCGGTCCGCGTTGATCCGGCAGGAGTCGCAGGCCAGCTGCAGGAGCAGCGCCTCCTCGGTGGTGGCTTCGAGCTCCCGCACCTCCGCGACGAAGCCGAGAGCGATGTCGATGTCGGAGCGGCCATCCACCCGCGGCAGCACCGGTCCCTTGTCCCGCGCCGGTCCCTCGGGCTCGAACCCGAGCAGCAGGGTGTGCGGGAACCGCTCGCGGAGCCGGTCCATGGCGTGCATCGGTCGCCGCCGGTCGGTGATCGTGGCCTGCACCCAGGCGTCCTCCGCCCCGGCGTGCGAGCTGTCGGTCAACAGGTCCTCGAGGCGGCCGCGCACCGTGGCGAGCCGCCGGGGCACCGGCGCGGGCACGAAGTCGGTGCGCTCGACGCCGTCCTTGCCCAGCTCCACCAGCCAGGATCCCTTCGTGTGCGTGGCCTCGGAGAACGAGTAGGCCAGCGGGGACCCGCTGTAGCGGACCGTGTTCCGCCAGCGTGTGCCGGCCGTGCAGGTGTCCGAGCGCGGCGTAGTCGACCCCGGTGAACAGGCTGGTCGGCGCGATCTGCAGGCCGCCGACGGAGATGTCGCGCTCGCTGTCGCTGGCCATCGCCGGTGCGCCCTCGGCGCTGCCCGCCACGAACGCGTGCGCCATCACCACCGAGCGGGTGTCCCGGCGGCCCTGCAGGTCGGCGTGCACGCGCCGCATCGCCTCGGTCAGGGTCGCCTCGTGGGTGCGTGCGGGCAGCGCCCAGGCCTCCCGGACCGAGTCCGGCTCCAGGTAGGGCAGCCCGTAGACCGCGACCGGCCCGTGCGCGTCCTCGAGCAGCACCGGGGTGCCGACGTCCTGCCACCGAGTGCGCAGGAACACGCCGGCCGCGTCCGCGAGACGCGAGTTGAACCCCAGCCGGATCTGGGAGTCGTGGTTGCCGCTGGTGACGACCACCCGGGCGCGCGAGGCGGCGAGCCGGGCGAACGTGTCGTCCGCCAGCTCCACGGCGTCGACCGGCGGCAGGGCCCGGTCGTAGATGTCGCCGGACACGACCACCAGGTCGACCCGCTCGCTCTCGATGGTCTCCAGCAGGTGGTCGACGAAGGCGGCCTGGGCGTCGAGCAGGCCCACCCGGTGGAACGAGCGCCCGAGGTGCCAGTCAGAGGTGTGAAGGATCCGCACGCGCCCGACGCTAGACGGGCGCGCCGACAGATCCGGCGATCACACGCCGATGCGCTCGGGTAGGGCATAGGTCACGAACCGCTCAGGGCTCGCGAAGCCGACCGTGCACAGGCCGGCGCGCGCCGCCAGGCCGACCGCCAGGCTGGAGGGTGCCCCCACCGCGACCAGCACGCCGACGCCCGCCGCGACGGCCTTCTGCACGATCTCGAAGCCGATCCGCCCGCTCACGCACAGGACCGGCGCGGCCGCTGCCTTGCCCGCCAGCAGCCGCGCCCCGACGACCTTGTCGACGGCGTTGTGCCGGCCGATGTCCTCGCGTGCGACGAGCAGCTCCCCGTCGCCGGTGAACAGCCCGGCCGCGTGCAGCCCCCCGGTGGCGTCGAAGACCCGCTGCCGGACGCGCAGCCGGTCGGGCAGGTCGCGGACCACCTCGGGGGACACCCGCAGCCCGTCCCAGCGGGGCGGAGCGTCCGCGCCCGGCTGCGCGGCCACCGCCCGGCCGAGGGCGAGCACGTCGTCGATGCTCTCGGTGCCGCACACCCCGCACGCGGACGCGCCCGCCGTGGGGCCGTCGTACCTGGCCGCCGGCCGGCGCCGCGGCGGGACCGCCAGCTCGACGGTGACCACGTTGAACTCCTGCTCGGGGGTGAGCGTATTGTCTGTGCAATACGCAACCGTATGCAGGTCGCCCGCGGATTCCAGGACGCCCTCCGCGTGCAGGAACCCGGCGGCCAGCTCGAAGTCGTTCCCGGGGGTGCGCATCGTGACCGCCACCCGGCGTGCCGGGGCCCCCGGTGAGGCGAGCCTGATCTCCAGCGGCTCCTCGGTCGCCAGCCGGTCCTCCCGGCGCCGCACCCGTCCCTCGACGTACTCGTCGACCCTGACGCGGGTGGAGGGTCCGGGGCGACGGTTCGGGCTCACGCCGTTCAGCCTATATTTGGGGTGGTGGGGGCTCACGCGCGTGCGCTCCCACGGTCAGTGGGGCTGCGATCGGAGGCACGGGTGCGGAGGCGACGCGGCGGTGCGGGTCCGCACGACGACTGGACGACGGAGGTCTCGTCGGGCCTGGCGCTGGCGGGGTTCCTCGCCGTGGTCTTCGCCGCGTTCACCGTCCTGGCGATGGGGCCGCTGCACTCGCTGGACACCTACTTCAACCTGGCCACCCCACCACCCGCCTGGCTCCCGGTGCTGCACGTGCTGGACCGGATCGGCCAACGGGCGGTCTGCCTACCGTTGCTCGGCCTGGTCACCTTCATGAGCTGCCGCCGGCAGGAGTCCTGGCGGCCGGCCGTGGTCGTGGGCATCTCGGTGTTCATGCTGAACCTGGTGGTCCTGATCCTCAAGCTCAGCTTCGGCCGCGCCGAGCCGGAGACCGGGGACCCGGCCTTCTTCGCCGGCGGGATGGCCTACCCCTCGGGGCACACCTCGAACATCGTGCTGGTCTACGGACTCGGGGTGTACATCATGCGTCGGTACGGCCACGTGCCCCGGCGGGCGCTCACCCTGCTGTGGAGCGGCGTGGCGCTGCTCTCGGCGACGATGGTGGTGACCTCGCTGACCCTGAACTGGCACTGGTTCGCCGACCTGATCGCCGGCCTGCTGGTCGGGGCCGCGGTGCTGCAGCTCACCGCATCGGTGGACCACATGGTCCCGGCGACGGCGTGGGACGACCACATCCGCCCGGCCCGGGACCGGCTGCGCGCCCGGTTCCGCCGCCGACCGGAGCCGCCGGTGCTGCCCCGCGAGGACGCCCGGTAGCCGCGGCGGTCTCGCACGAACGCGCGAGAGCAGCTGGGCGCGTCTAGAGTCGAGCCATGGCAAACACGACGATCGGCCTGTCCGAGGACCTCGCGGCCTACGTCAGGGAGGTCGGCACCAGGGAGCCCGAGGTGCTCGCCCGGTTGCGCCAGGAGACCGCCGCGATCCCCGAGCACGGCATGCAGATCGCGCCGGAGGAGGGCGCGTTCCTCGCGATGCTGGCCGAGCTGACCGGGGCACGCCGGTGCATCGAGATCGGCACCTTCACCGGGTACTCGTCCACCGTGGTCGCCCTCGCGCTGCCGGCGGACGGCCGGATCGTCTGCTGCGACGTCTCGGCGGAGTGGACCGCGCTGGCCCGGAAGTACTGGGACGAGGCCGGCGTGGCGGCCAAGATCGACCTGCGCATCGCCCCCGCGGCGCAGACCCTCGACGGGCTCCTCGCCGACGGCGAGGAGGGGCGCTACGACTTCGCGTTCGTGGACGCCGACAAGGCCGGCTACGACGGGTACTACGAGCGGCTGATGCGCCTGGTCCGACCCGGCGGCCTGATCGCCTTCGACAACACGCTGTGGGGTGGCCAGGTGCTCGACCGGGACGCCGAGGACGAGGACACCCGCGCGCTCCAGGCGCTCAACCGGAAGCTCGCGGTCGACGAACGGGTCACGCTCTGCCTGCTCCCCGTCGCCGACGGCGTGACGCTCGCCCGCCGGCGCTGAGCGGCGCCGGTCTCGCGCGGCTAGGGCCGTTCGATGTCCTCGGGGGTGCGCGGCCGCCGCAACGAGACCACCTCGGGGTGCAGCGCCCACTCGTCCCTGCCGAGCCGGGCCAGCGGGTCCAGCCGGGCGAACTCCGGGTGGCCGTCGACCAGGACCGACTCCTCCACGGTGATCCGGACGACGTCGCCGAGCACCATCGTGGAGTCACCGAGCTCCGTGGTGCTGTGCAGCGTGCACTCGATCGACACGGGGGAGCGCTTGACCCGCGGCGGCTTGACCGCGCTGCTCGGCTCCATCGTGATGTCGAGCTGCGCGGGCTCGCTCTGGTCCGCCTCGAACCCCGCCGAGGAGTCGTTGACCTCGTGGAGCAACGGCGCGTGCGCGAGGTTGACCACGAACTCGCCGGTGTCGCGCACGTTGCGCAGGGTGTCCTTCCGGCCGACCGAGGAGAACATCACGATCGGCGGCCGGGCGCAGGCGACGGTGTAGAACGAGTGCGGGGCGAGGTTGACCACGCCGTCACCGGACAGGGTGGTCACCCAGGCGATCGGCCGGGGCACCACCACCGCAGTCATCAGCTTGTAGAAGTTGACGTGCGGCTGGTCCGGGGTGAACTCGGTGCGCATGGGTCGATGGTAGGCGGGACCGGGCGTGGGAGAGTGCGGGGATGAGCGAGCAGACCCACCGCAGCGTCGACCTGGCCCGCGTCCGGAAGGGGCACTACCGGGTGACCAACGAGCGCGGGGGAGAGCTGGAGCTCGGCAGCGGCGACGACGCCTCGTTCAGCCCGGTCGAGCTGCTGCTCGCGGCGATCGCCGGGTGCAGCGCCATCGACGTCGACTTCATCACCTCCAAGCGCTCCGAGCCGTCCCGGTTCGAGCTGTCCATGTCCGGCGACAAGGTCCGCGACGAGCACGGGAACCACCTGACCGACCTGGTGCTCTCCTTCGACGTCGCGTTTCCCGACGACGCGGCAGGCGCGGCGGCCGCCGGGGTGCTCGAGAGCGCGGTGCGGGCCTCGCACGACCGGCTGTGCATCGTCAGCCGGACCGTGGAGGTCGGGGCACCGGTCGAGGTCCGGCTCAGCTGAGGACGTCGACCAGGTCGGCCATCGACTCGAACACGACGGCTCCCGCCGCGCCGAGCGCGTCCGCGGCCGTCAGCCCGCCCGCGAAGCCGTAGGCCGTCATCCCGGCGGCGACGGCCGCCTGGACGCCGTACACGCTGTCCTCGACCACCGCGCACCGGACCGGTTCGACGCCCATCCGGTGGGCGGCGTGCAGGAACAGGTCCGGGGCCGGCTTGCCCCGCCCGACCTCGGTGGCGCTGAAGATGCGCCCGTCGAACCGGCCGTGCAGCCCGGTGATGCCGAGGGTGCGCCGCATCCGGTCGTGGCTGCCGCTGGAGGCCACGCAGGTCGGGACGCCCCCAGCCGCCAGGTGGTCGAGCAGGGCCTCGATGCCGGCCACCGCTTCGAGCTCACGGTCGAACGCGGCGAGCACCTCGGCGGTGGTGCGCGCGTCGAACTCGCGGGTCAGGTCGGCGCCGAGCCGCTCCTCGACCTCCGCGAGCTGGGCCGCCGAGGAGCGGCCCATCCAGCGCGCGACCACCTCGTCGGCGGTGTGCGGCCAGCCGAGCTCGGTGAGCACCCGCGCCTCCACCCCGACGGTGAGCCGCTCGGTGTCCACCAGCACGCCGTCGCAGTCGAAGATCACCAGGTGGTGCCGCACGCGTGCCTCCTTCGTCGGGGCCGCGAGGCTACCGGTTGGCGCCGCGCGCCGCGACCGGCCAGGTGCCCTCGACCGCGCCGTCGCGGACCACGACCAGCGCGTCGGCGAGGTTGACCGCGTTGCAGACGTGGTTGGGTACGACGCGCAGCCGGCTGCCGAGCTCGGGACGCTCGGTGTCGTGCGGCCAGGTGACCACCGCGTGGTGCTCCGAGAGCAGGGTGACCCGCGCGTCCGGATGGTCCAGCAGCCGCCCGTAGCCGGTGGCCCACGGGGCGCGGTCCGCGCCGAGCACCTTGCTGCCGGAGTCCAGCACCACGTTGCCGCCGGCGTGGCTGACCACGGTGGCCAGGCAGGTCAGCGCGATGCGGTCCGGGGTGGTGCTGCCCAGCTCCCACTGCTGCGCGTCGCCGAAGACGTAGACGCCCGGCCGCATCTCCGTCATCGACCCGGGGGGCACGTGCCCGGCGCTGGGCGTGGCGCCGCCGCTGAGCACGGCCGGGTCGATCCCGCGCTCCCGCAGGGACGCGGCCGCCGCTGCCAGGGCCTCGGCCTCGGCGAGGGCCGACGGTCGCGGCGCGTCCGGGGCGTAGCTGTGCCCGGGGAAGGTGAACACCCCCGGCACTTCGAGGCCGGCGTGGGTGGCGGCGTCGGCGACCTCCCCGGCCCGCTCCGGCGGGACGCCGCTGCGGTGGTGTCCGCTGTCCACCTCGACCAGCACCCGGGCCCCGGGCAGCTGGGCGGCCAGGGTCCGGGCGCCCTCCGCGGAGTCCACCCCGAGGGTGAGGCTGGCCAGCTCACGGAGCCGGCGCAGCCGGCCGCCCTTGCCCGGGTCGACCCACAGCGGGTAGGCGATGAAGAGGTCGTCGAACCCCGCGGCGGCGAACACCTCCGCCTCCGAGACGGTGGCCACGGTGAGCCCAGCGGCGCCGGCGGCGACCTGCCGGCGGGCGATCTCCGGGCACTTGTGGGTCTTGGCGTGCGGCCGCAGCGCGACGCCGAGCCGGTCCGCGGTGGCGGCCATCGCCTCGATGTTGGCGTCCAGCCGGTCCCCGTCGACGAGCAGGCAGGGGGTGGCGAGCCGGTCCATCGGTCAGCCCCGCCGCAGCCAGGTCCGGGCGAGCACCCCGAGCACCAGCCCGAGGGCGATGCCGACGCCGGCCCCGCCCACCACGGACCCGGAGCCGGTCAGCGCGCCGAGCGCGGCGCCGCAGACCGCGCCCAGCAGCAGGCCGAGGCCGGGCAGGGCGTTCACCAGGTCGGACCGTCTGCGCCTGGGGGAGAAGGGGTCGCTGCCGCTCACCCCCACACGGTAGTCGGCGGGGACCGGGCGCCCGGGAGCCGGGCAGGCGGTCCGGGCCGCCTGCCCGGTCGCGGACGGGCGACGCTCCGCCGTTCGGGCCGTTTGATGGCCCAGATGGGTCACTCGGCACCGTCATCCCGGCCAAAATTCAGCCGAAAAACGGACATTTGCCCCCGGCGACCCGCAGAGTTGACCCTGAGCGGGCACCCGCGGGGACAGTTCCAGGAGGGGCAGCACCGGATGAGACGACGTCGAATGCTCGAGCGTACCGGCGACGACAGCGCCACCGTGGACGACAGCGGTCTGTTCACCCACGCCGGCCTGATCGCCGCCTGCGACCGCGCGCTCGGCGCGGTGCCGGTGGGCAGCACGCCCGCACTGCTGGTGGTCGACGTCGACGGCGTCAGCGACGTCAACGAGACCGGGGGACTGGCAGCCCGTGACGAGCTGCTCGCGGTGATCGTGCAGCGGCTGGTCGCCGTGGTCGGCAAGACGCACCTGGTCGCCCGGCTCGGCGACAGCGAGTTCGCCGTGCTGATCGAGGACCTGGTGCAGACGCGGGACGCCTTCGAGCTGGCCCAGCGGATCATCTCCACCGTCGCCAAGCCGGTGTTCCTCACCAGCCAGCGCCGGGCACAGCTCGGCGTCAGCTGCGGCCTGGCCGGCCACGACGTGCTCGGCGCGTCCGCCGGCCCCGAGGAGCTGCTCCGGGCCGCGGACCTCGCCATGCGGGAGGCCCGGCGGGCCGGCCACAACCGGGTCGAGCTGTGCACGCCCGAGCTGATCATCACCGCCGACGAGCGCCTGGCGATCGGCCAGGACCTGCGCCAGGCGCTGGCCGAGCAGGGGCTGGACGTCTGCTACCAGCCGCTGGTCAACATCCGTGACGGCTCGCTGATCGGCTTCGAGGCGCTGGTCCGCTGGCGGCACCCGGTGCACGGGCAGGTGCCGCCGGACCGGTTCGTGCCGGTCGCCGAGGAGTTCGGGCTGATCACCGAGCTGGGCCGGATCGTGCTGTCCACGGCGACCGCGCAGGTGCAGCAGTGGGCCGCGGCCGTCGGGCTCCCGCTCACCGTGCACGTGAACGTGTCCGCCCAGGACCTCGCTGCCGAGGGCTTCGTTGCCATGGTGTCCCGGTCCCTGTCGGCCAGCGAGATGAGCCCACCGCAGCTGGTGCTCGAGCTCACCGAGTCCGAGGTGATCCAGGACCTCGACGCCGCCCGGGAGAAGCTCCGCTCGCTGCACGACCTCGGGGTGCGGATCGCGGTCGACGACTTCGGCGTCGGCCACGGCGGGCTGTCCTACCTGCAAACCTTGCCGGTCGACATCCTCAAGGTGGAGCACCCGGTCGTCGAGGACCCCGAGGCGCCCCGCACCGACGACCTGCTGCGCGGCGTGATCGCGTTCGGCCGGGCCATGGACGTGCAGGTGTTCGGCGAGGGCATCGAGGACGAGAGGCAGCGCGAGTGGCTGCTCGAGCAGGGTTGCGCGGTCGGTCAGGGCTACCTGTTCGCGCACCCGCTGACGCCCGAGGACGCCGGCGCCTACCTGCGCAGCCAGCTGGCGTTCTCCGAGCCCGGCACCGGACGGGTCGGTGAGGGCCTCAGCGCCCGACCGGTCGTCGGCGGCTGACCCGCGCCGCGGGAGCGCCGGGGAGGGGAGACACCCCCTCCCGGGATCGTACTTGACATAATGTCGCTTATCGGCGATATGGGGTCGCGCGGAGCGGGAGTCGTTCCCGCCGCGGGAAACCGCGTCCAGGCCCGCGCCTCGACGGTCACCCGCCGCGTCGGTCGTCCGCGTCGCCGGGACGAACGGCCGCCACGACGACGGTCCCGCGAAACGCACGCCTGGGCCGACCCACGCGCTGGATGAGCAACGCCGGTGCGCTGGTGCACGAACGAAGCGGCACACGCCCGCGACCACGGCCCGGTCCGCGCGGAGTCGCTGTGTCGTCGCTGCGGCCCGTCCAGGTCACCTGACATAACTATGGGACGGTCCCCGTCCGCGCGTCCCCGTCCACTCAGCCCCTTCGGGCGCCCGCGTCCGGTCACGTGCCGACGTACGCCGCGAGGTGCTCGCCGGTGAGCGTGGACCGGGCCTTCACCAGGTCCGCGGGCGTTCCCTCGAAGACGATCCGCCCGCCGTCGTGGCCGGCGCCGGGGCCGAGGTCGATGATCCAGTCCGCGTGCGCCATCACCGCCCGGTGGTGCTCGATCACGATCACGGACTTGCCGGAGTCGACGAGCCGGTCGAGCAGGCCGAGCAGCTGCGCGACGTCGGCGAGGTGCAGGCCGGTGGTCGGCTCGTCGAGGATGTAGACCTCCCCCTTCTCGGCCATCTGCGCGGCGAGCTTGAGCCGCTGACGCTCGCCCCCGGACAGCGTGCTGAGCGGCTGGCCGAGCCGGAGGTAGCCCAGCCCGACGTCGGCCAGCCGGTCCAGGATCTTGTGCGCGGCCGGCGTCCGTGCCTGACCCTCGGAGAAGAACCCCTCGGCCTCGGCCACCGACATGTCGAGGACGTCGGCGATGTTGCGGCCGCCCAGGGTGTACTCCAGCACCGCGGCCTGGAAGCGCCGGCCCTCGCACTCTTCGCAGGGGGACTCGACGGTGTCCATGATGCCCAGCTCTGTGTAGATCACGCCGGCGCCGTTGCAGGTGGGACAGGCGCCCTCCGAGTTGGAGGAGAACAGCGCGGGCTTGACCCCGTTGACCTTCGCGAACGCCTTGCGGATCGGGTCCAGCAGCCCGGTGTACGTCGCCGGGTTGCTGCGCCGGGAGCCGCGGATCGCGCCCTGGTCGACCACCACGACCCCGTCGCGCCCGGCGATCGAGCCCTGGATCAGCGAGCTCTTGCCGGAGCCGGCGACGCCGGTGAGCACGCAGAGCACCCCGAGCGGGACGTCGACGTCCACGTCCCGGAGGTTGTGGGTGCGGGCACCGCGCACCTCCAGCGGCTCGGTGGATGCCCGGACCGACGACTTGAGGCCGGCCCGGTCGTCGAGGTGCCGTCCGGTGACCGTGCCGCTGCCCCGCAGTCCTCCGACGGTGCCCTCGAACACCACCTGGCCCCCGTGCGTCCCGGCGCCCGGTCCCAGGTCGACCACGTGGTCGGCGATCGCGATCGTCTCCGGCTTGTGCTCCACCACGAGCACGGTGTTGCCCTTGTCCCGCAGCCGGAGCAGCAGGGCGTTCATCCGCTCGATGTCGTGGGGGTGCATGCCGATCGTGGGCTCGTCGAAGACGTAGCTGACGTCGGTCAGCGACGACCCGAGGTGCCGGATCATCTTGGTGCGCTGCGCCTCACCGCCGGACAGCGTGCCGGCCGCCCGCTCCAGCGAGAGGTAGCCCAGCCCGATGTCCGCGAACGAGTCGAGCAGGTGCTGCAGCCCGGCCAGCAGCGGAGCGACCGAGGGCTCGTCGAGCGCCCGGACCCACTCGGCCAGGTCGCTGATCTGCATCGCGCAGAGGTCGGCGATGTTCTTGCCGTGGATCTCCGACGACCGCGCCTCGGCGCTGAGCCTGGTGCCGTCGCAGTCGGGGCAGCTGGCGAAGGTGATCGCCCGGTCCACGAACGCGCGGACGTGCGGCTGCATCGCCTCGCGGTCCTTGGAGAGCATCGACTTCTGGATCTTGGGGATCACGCCCTCGAAGGTGAGGTTGACCCCTTCCACCTTGATCTTCTCCGGCTCGCCGTAGAGCAGCTTGTGCAGCTGCTTCTCGGTGAACTTCCTGATCGGCTTGTCCATGTCGAAGCCGGCGCCGCCGAAGATGCGGCCGTACCAGCCGTCCATGCTGTAGCCGGGGACCTTCAGCGCCCCCTCGCTGAGCGACTGGCTCTCGTCGTACAGCGCCGACAGGTCGAAGTCGCTGACCGAGCCCATGCCCTCGCAGCGGGCACACATGCCGCCGAGGTAGACGCGGTTGCGGACGATGGTCTTCTCGCCCCCGCCCTTGTCGGTGGTCATCACCCCGCTCGCCGTGCGCCTGGGAACGTTGAAGGAGAAGGCCTGCGGCGAGCCGACGTGCGGCTTCCCGAGCCGGCTGAAGAGGATGCGCAGCATGGCGTTCGCGTCGGTGGCGGTGCCGACCGTGGAACGGGGGTTCGCGCCCATCCGCTCCTGGTCGACGATGATGGCGGTGGTCAGGCCGTCCAGGACATCCACCTCGGGCCGCGCCAGCGTCGGCATGAACCCCTGCACGAAGGCGCTGTAGGTCTCGTTGATCATCCGCTGCGACTCCGCGGCGATCGTGGCGAAGACCAGCGAGCTCTTCCCCGAGCCGGAGACGCCGGTGAACACCGTCAGCCGGCGTTTCGGGATCTCGACGCTGATGTCCTTGAGGTTGTTCTCCCGCGCTCCCTGCACGCGGATCAGGTCGTGGCTGTCGGCGGCGTGCCCCCGGGCCGCCTCCGTGCGGTTCTCGCGCATCTGCTCCCCCATCGGCGGTCAGCTGACCCGGTCCCCGGCGGCCGCGACCTCCCAGACGAACCCGTCCGGGTCGGTGAAGGCGCCCAGGTCAGCCCCGATGACGAGGCGGTGCGCGCCGGTGCCCTCGGGCGCGACACCGGCGTCCTTGGCCGCGGCGCGCCGACCGTAGAGGGCGAGCCCGACCGGCGACCCGGCGGTGTCGAACTCGACGTACTTGCCGCCGAAGCTCTTGCCGACGGGCAGTCCCCGCTCGACGTAGTACTTCCTGGTCGTCTTGACGTCGCTCACGCCGAGCAGGAGCACCAGCCGGTCGAGCTCCGGCCTCGGCGGTGCGGTGTCCTTCTTGGCGGACGTCGCGACCTTCCAGATCGCTCCGTCCGGCGCCTGGACGACGGCGCCGTAGCCCCAGAAGCTCTTCCGGGCGGGTTTCAGCGCGGTGGCGCCGGCGTCGAGGGCGGCGGAGACGAGCGCATCGACGTTGCCCGGCTGCGAGACCACCAGCGACAGCGTGAACCCACGGAAGCCGCTGGTCGGCTCGTCCGAGAACCGGACGCCGACCCGGTCGCTGACGCCGAGGGCGGCGGTGAAGGACCCGGCAGCGTCGGTGTCCGCGACACCG
>CAVSLP010000010.1:0-19085 GCA_963728775.1 uncultured Actinomycetota bacterium | reverse complement strand
TCAGAACCGGTGCCGGCGAGTAGGCGGGACCAGTCCGGCCACCCCCATCGCTCATCCCTGGGGGCGGACCACCACCAACCGGCGCGGGCCCGCTGCCGTCGGCTCGGGCATCGCGAGCGGATGTCGGCCCGGCGTGACGGTCCCGAGCACGGCGGCACGCGATGCGCCGGTGCAGGCGGGGACGTTGCCCGGCAGGCCGTGCCACGACAGGAAGCCGAGCACCGCGAAGGCCAGCGCCTCCTTGTGCTGGGCTGGGACTCCCACCGCATCGAAGGAGCTGAGCGCGACGTTGGGCAGCCGCCGGCGCAGAGCGCGCATCAGGGCCGGGTTGCGAACCCCACCACCTGACACCAGCAGCCGGGTGACGCCCGCCGAGCGGATCTCCCGGGCGGCCACCTCGGCCGCGTGCTCGGTGACGGTCGCGACCACGTCCACCGCCGAGACCTCGAGGCCGGCACATGCCTCCGCCAGAAAGCCCTCGTGGTACTGCTCCTTGCCCGTGGTCTTGGGTGGCCGCCGGCTCAGGTAGTCGTCGTCGAGCAGTCGGTCCATGAGCACCGGATGGGACGTGCCGGCGTCGGCCAGGGCCCCGTCGCGGTCGTAGCCGCAGCGGCCGGCACCCGCGAGTGTCGCGGCGACGTCGATGAGCGCGTTGGCCGGACCCACGTCGTACGCAAGGGGCGGCAGGTCCGCGCCGACCACGGTGACGTTCCCGATGCCTCCCAGGTTGAGAGCGCCCACCGGGCCATCCTCCTCGGCGAGCAATCCCGTCAGCAGCAGGACGTCGACAAGGGCGACCAGCGGCGCCCCCTGGCCACCGCACGCAACGTCGCGCGCCCGGAGGTCGGAGACCACGGGCAGCCCGGTCGCTTCGGCGATGAAGGCCGACCGGCCGATCTGCAGCGTTCCGTGCACCTCTCCGCGCTCGACCCAGTGGTGCACGGTCTGGCCGCTCCACACCACGCAGTCCGGCGCCCGGTCCGCAGCGAGCCGCTTCACCGCGCGGCGGACCGCGGCCCCGGCCGCTCGCCCGAGGTCGGCGTCCACGCGGCAGACGTCGCCGATCTCGCAACGACCTGGGGGCAGCAATGCGGCGATGTCCGCACGGAGCACGGCAGGCATCGGGAACGAGCAGAACCCCGACGGCACGACGACCAGGGCGTCACCCCTGAGGGTGATCTCGGCGGCGGCGACATCCAGGGCGTCGAAGGAGGTGCCGGTCATGCATGAGAGGAGGAGCACAACCGCACCCTATGTAAGAAAGCCACGTTGAGCCATGAGCTAGTGTGAGATAGTAACCGAAACTGGCGGCGAGGCGGGAGCTCTGGACGTGCACCAAGGTGAGAACGCGGAACGCGTCGCTGCGCCCACCGAGGGGCGGAACACCAGCACGCTCGAGATCGACCTCCTGCCGACGCTGGACGTGCTCCGACTGCTCAACGAGGAGGACGCCACGGTCCCCGCAGCGGTCGCCGCGGTCCTGCCCGCCGTCGCCGAAGCGGTCGACCTGGCGGTACGTGCGGTCACCCGGGGCGGACGGGTCCACTACTTCGGCGCCGGCACCAGTGGGCGGATCGCGACGATGGACGCGGCCGAGCTCCTCCCCACGTTCGGGATGGACCACGACGTGGTGGTTGCCCACCACGCCGGTGGGGTGCCTGCTCTGTCCCGTCCCGCCGAGAACGTCGAGGACGACGCCGAGCAGGGCGCCCGGGACGCGACCGGCCTGACCGACCGCGACGTCGCCGTCGGCCTGTCGGCGAGCGGTCGCACGCCGTACGTCGGCGGCGCGCTGCGCCAGGCCCGTTCCTCGGGGGCCAGCACCGTGCTCGTCTCGGCCAACCCGGGCGCGGAGCTGGCGCCCGCCGCGGATGTGCACATCGGTGTCGACACCGGCCCGGAGGCGATCGCCGGGTCCACCCGGCTCAAGGCCGCCACCGCACAGAAGCTCGTTCTCAACGGGTTCTCCACTGCGCTCGCCGTCCGACTGGGACGCACCTACTCCAACCTCATGGTCGACGTGAAGGCCACCAACGCCAAGCTCCGCGGGAGGCTCGTGACCATCCTGGTCGAGGCCACCGGCCGGCCCGTCGCGCAGTGCACCGACGCGCTGTTCGCCGCCGACGGGGAGCTGAAGACGGCGCTGGTCACGGTGCTCACCGACTGTGCCCCTGCCGAGGCACGGCGGCGCATCACGGCCGCCTCCGGGAGCGTGCGGCGGGCGATCGACGCTCCCGCGGTCGAGCGGCACGGCGCCGGGCTCGGCGGGACCCGCTGAGGGCCGCCATGACGACGACGATGGCCCGGGAGATCGCCGAGCAGCCGGCCACGGTCGCCGCCACCTGCGAGGCGCTGCAACCACGGCTCGACGACCTCACCGCCCTGGCGGCGGGCTGCCGCGAGGTGCGGTTCTTCGCCCGTGGCACCTCCGACGCCGCCGCGGTCCACGGGCGCTACCTGGTGGAGACCCATGCCGGGCTGCCGGCGGCGCTCGGGTCGCCAAGCGTCGCGACGCTGTACCGCCGGCGCCTGGATCTCACCGGCCACCTGGCCGTGTTCCTCTCCCAGTCCGGCGCCACCGAGGAGATCGTCGACACCCTGAACTGGGCGGCCTTCTGCGGGGCACGGACCGTCGCCGTGACCAACGACGACGCCAGCCCGCTGGCGCGGGCAGCCGACCTGGCCTGGACAGTGCGCGCCGGCCTCGAGGAGGCGGTGCCGGCCACCAAGACCTACACCGCCCAGCTGGTGGCCCTCGACCTGCTCGGCGCCGCGCTCGGGCGCGGGCGCGGGGTCTCGGCCGAGGCGCTGCTCCGCGGAATCGCCGAGGTCCCGGACGCGATCACCACCATGCTCGCCCGGACCGGCCGCACCGACGCCGCAGCCGAGGCGCTGCTCGGGGCCCAGACCGTCGTGGCGACGGGTCGGGGTTTCACCTGCTCCCCCGCCCAGGAGACCGCGCTGAAGATCGCGGAGACCTCCTACCGGCCGGTGCTCGGGCTCTCCGCCGCCGACCTGGAGCACGGACCGATCGCGGTCCTCGACGACCGGAGCGCGCTGATCGCGGTCGCGCCGTCGTCGGGACCAGTCCGCGACAGCCTCGCTGCGGTCGCCGCCAAGGCGGCCGCGCGGGGCAGCACGGTCCTCGGGATCGGCGGCGGGGACGCGCTGGGCCGCCACTGCCGGGTGCACGTGCCCGGCCCCGCCCTCCCCGAGGAGGTGGCACCGGCGGTCCTCGTGGTGGCCGGGCAGCTGCTCGCCGAGTCCCTGTGCCGGCTGGAGGGCCTCGACCCGGACCAGCCGCGCGGGCTGTCCAAGGTCACCCAGACCACCGGCGGTTGACCCACCCGGCGACCGGCGGTGCGGTCAGGCCGGGACCGGCACCACGCTCCGCGCCTGCGGGTGGTGGCAGGCGTGCTCCTGGGTGGACCCGGCGAGGAGGTCGAGCTGCGGACGCTCCTCGTGGCAGACGTCCGTGGCCAGCGGGCACCGCGCCGCGAACAGGCAGCCTGGGTCGTCCTGATTTCCCGCCTCCGAGCCCGCGCTCGGGAGCAGCCGGTCCGGGCCGGGACGCTCCACCCCGCGCATCACGGGGATCGAGGAGAGCAGGCACTGGGTGTAGGGGTGCACCGGTGCCTGGATCACCTGGTCTGTCGGGCCGCGCTCGATCACCTGGCCCCGGTAGATCACGTAGGTCTCCCCGGCCGCGCCCACGTAGCGGGCGGTGGCGACGTCGTGGGTGATGAACAGCAGCGCCACGCCGAGCCGCTCGCGCAGGTCCCGTAGCAGCGAGAGGATGCCGAGCCGCAGCGACACGTCGATCATCGACACGGCCTCGTCGGCGACGAGCACCGCGGGGTCCGCGGTCAGCGCCCGGGCGATGACCACCCGCTGCCGTTGCCCACCGGAGAGGGTGTGCGGGTACTTCGCCAGGACGGTGTCGGCGTCGAGGCCCACGAGGTCGAGCACCTCGCGGGCCCGGCTCTCCACCCAGTCCCTGGCCGCCCCGGTCTCCCGCGCCCGCCGGCGCAGCGGGTCCCTCAGGATCTGCCCGACGGTGCGGGTCGGGTTGAGCGCGGAGTAGGGGTCCTGGTGCACCAGCTGCACCCGGCGGAAGGCCGCGCGGCGCTCCTTCCGACTCGCGGTGCTCACCTCGACCCCGTCGATGACCAGGCTGCCGCCGTCGTGGCTCTCCACCCCGGCCAGGATCCTGCCCAGCGTCGTCTTGCCGCAGCCGGACTCGCCGATGAAGGAGACCGAGCCGCCGGCCGGGAGGGAGAAGTCGACGCCACGCAGCGCGAGCACATCAGTCTTCTCCACCAACCCACCGCCGCGCGCCGGGTAGGTCTTGCAGATACCTGTCGCCTCGATCATGACGTCCTCTCGCTGGTGGCCGTGCTGAGCTCGTTCACCGCGTGGCAGGCCACCCGACGCTCGCCCCGCTCGACGAGCACCGGGTCGACGCCCGAGCACACGGGCATGACCGCCTCGCAGCGGTGGCGGAACACGCACCCCTGCTGGGGCACCGTCACCAGGTCCGGCGGGCGGCCGGGCAGGGCGCGGGCCTCGTCGATGTCGCCCACCAGCCGCGGGATGGCCCGGATGAGCGCACGCGTGTAGGGGTGCTGCGGGCGGCGCAGCACCTCCTCCGTCGGCCCGACCTCGACCAGGCGTCCGCCGTACATCACCGCGATCTGGTCCGCGAGGTCGGCCACGACGGCCATGTCATGGGTGATGACCACCGTCGACAGACCACGCTCGCGGTGGATCTCCCGCACGATGTCGAGCACCGCCACCTGGCTGAGCATGTCCAGCGCCGTCGTGGGCTCGTCGAGGACCAGCACCCGTGCGTTGAGCACGAGAGCGAGCACGATGCCGATCCGCTGGCGCATGCCGCCGGACAGCTCGTGCTGGTAGGAGTCGAGCACCCGCGCACCGTCGAGACCCATCCGGCCGGCCAGCTCGCGGGCGTCGGCGACCAGCCCCTTGAGGTCGTCGACCCCGTGGGAGCGGCCGAGGTCGAGCAGCTGCTTGCCGATCGTCTTCAACGGGTTGAGCGAGTTCTGGGAGGCCTGGAAGACGTAGCCCACCTGGCCGCCGCGCAGGTGCCGCAGACGGCGGCCGGCCAGCTCGGTGACGTCCCCGAGGTCGCCCACCTCGACACGCCCGTCGGCGATCCGTCCGGGCTTGGGTACCGCGTTGAGCAGAGACAGGGCGAGCGTGGACTTGCCCGACCCGGACTCGCCCACGATGCCGGTGATCCGGCCGGCGGGCAGGTCGAGATCCACGTCGCGCACCGCGGGGCGCTCGCCGACCTCGGTGCGGTACACGATGGTCAGGCCGCGTACGCGGACCGCGACCGCCTCGGTCCCGGACACCTCGCGGTCCTCCAGCGCAGGCTCCATCATCCCTCCCGGAGACGTGGGTTGAACAGCTCGTCAAAGGCGTCGAGGACCAGCACCACGCCCAGCGTGAGCAGCAGGATCGCCACCAGTGGCGAGAGCAGGTAGGACAGCGCCGACGAGCTCGACAGCGCGCCGTTCTGCACCGCGAGGTTGAGCATGACCCCCCAGTTGTTGACGCTGAACGGGACCACCCCGAGGAAGAACAGGCCGACCTCGGCGTAGACGAAGCCCGTGAACGTGAGCAGCAGGCTCATCGCGATGTACGGCGCCACGTTGGGCAGCAACTCTCGGAAGACGATGTGCGGCGTGGACAGGTCGAGGCCGCGCGCCGCCTCGATGAACCCGCGCTCGCGCAACGACATCGTCTGCGAACGGACCGCCCGGGCCAAGCCGCCCCACCCGGTGATGCCGAGGACGAGCCCCATGGACAGCGTACTGACGCCCTAGATCGTCGACAGCATCATCAGCAGCGGGAAGCCGGCACCGTCAGCACGAAGTCGGTGACCTTCTCCATCAGCGCCGAGTCCGTAGCCGCCTCCCTAGCCGGCCAACAGCCCACGGTCGTCCCGATCACTCCATGCGGAACAGAGAGGCGATCGCGGCGGCCTCCAGCACGTAGCGGGCGCCCGTGACCAGCAGGCGCAGACGTCGGCTTCCTTGAGTCTGGTGCCCAGCCAGTGCTGTGTGCTCGGCCCCTGGAAGATCGGCGTCGGGGTCGATCGGGGCAGGTTGTTGGTAGAGGTGGGGCCGAAGACGGCGAGGAAGACGAACAGCAGGCAGTATCGTGGCTCCTGATGATCCGGCTCGGCCGGCGGGTGAGGACCTCACCGCAGCCCTGTGCCAGAAACGGCGCTTCGGGCCGGTGAACGGCCCCCCGCCGCCCTGGAGCCCAGTTGGCGGCGGTGGCCATGGGGTCGATGGCAGTCGTCACGCCCGCCTCCTGACCCGTGGGTCGATCACCGTGTACATCATCCTCCGCGAGGATGTTCGCGATGATCGATGGAAACCGCGCCCACGCAGGTAGTCGCCAGCGATCGCAGCGGGTAGTCGTGCGCGGTGACGCCCGTGCAGGCAGCATCTGTCCCAGCCCGGGTAGTCGAAGATGCTCTCGATGAAGCCGGAGCCGCTGAACATGGACCCGATCGACAGCGCGCTGATCGTGAACAGCGGGAGGATCGCGTTGCGGGCCACGCAGGCATCACCGTGACGCCCTTCAGGCCCGCAGCTCGGCGGCCAGGATGAAGTCGTTGCCGAGCACGGAGACCACGCTCGACTTCATGGTCAGCAGCCAGCCGCCGTAGCTGGACAGCGCGTAGGCGGTCACCGGCATGACGGCGCGGGAGATCAGTGAGGAGATGAACGGCGAGTTCAACCCCGGGGCGTACGACGCGTCGAGGGAGCACCGTAGGGAAGGATCGCCAGCTGCGTGGAGAAGACGTAGAGCAGGAGCAGGGCAGCACGAACTGCGGGATGCCGTGCAGGAGCGAGCCGGAGATGGACAGCAGGTCGCCGATCCGGCTGGAGCGGCGACCGCGGCGATGACGCCGAGGGTCACGCCGACCAGGAAGCTGGCGACGATGCCGGTGAGCACCAGCACGACGGTCCACGGCGCCGCCGAGACACGATGTGGCCGACACCGACGCCGGTGTAGCTGATCGACTGTCCCAGGTCGCCGTGCAGCAGACCGAGCAGGTAGTCGCCGTACTGCTGCCACACCGAGGTGTGCGGGACGAAGCCGTAGAGCACCGAGACCTGGTGCTGGGCCTGCTCCGGGTTCATGCCCTGCATGAGCAGGGACTCGTACTGCACCTGGACCGGGTCACCGGGGAGGGCGTGCACGACGAAGAACGTGAACGTGGTGACCAGCCAGATGATCACCAAGCCACCCAGCAGACGCTGGCCGATGCGCAGCAGCAGGCGACTCAACCGATCTCACCTCCGAGCACTGGGGCGGCCGCCCGGCCGGAGAGTCGCGGACTCCCCGGCCGGGCGATGCATCGTACGCTGCGGGTCACTGCTTGGGCTTGACGTACCCGAGCTGCATCCAGACGCCCGGCGAGTTGTTCAAGGCACCGTCGCCCGACGGGAAGTCGGTGAACCGGGTGTCGTTGACGAACTGGACGTTGATGTAGTTCCACAGGGTGTAGACGGGCAGCTGGTCGTTTGTGGCCAGCGCCAGGTCGGTCACCACGTCCTTCTGCTGGTCCAGGCCGAGGTGGGAGAGCTGGTAGGTCTCCTCGCCCGGGTCGATCGTGCCGCCGCCGGGGACGGTGTAGCTGGTCGGGCCACCGATCCAGTTGCCCTTGCCCTTCGCCGAGGCGGGGTAGTGCACGACCTTGTCACCGACCACGTTGTAGCCGTCGGGCTCGCCGTAGATCCGGGCGAACGTCGAGTAGGACTGCGGGCCGAGGGCGATAGCCAGAAGCCGACCGGGTACTTCCCCTCCGCGATGGCACTGAGGTAGGTCGCGTAGTCGGGCACGATCTTGGGCTTCGACTCGATACCGAAGTCGGTCAGCTCGCTGGAGATCACCTTCGCGGCGGCGATCCAGTCGCTGAAGCCGTTGACCGTGTAGATGTCGAGCTTCCACGGCTTCCCGTCGGGGAGCATCCACGTGCCGTCGGAGCCCTTGGTCAGGCCGGCCTTCTTCAGCAGCGCCTCCGCGGCGCCGGTGTCGTGGTCGTAGGTCTTCAGCCTGGCAATGTCGCTCGGGCTCATCCAGTCGCTGACGACCGAGTCGATCATGCCGGTGGTGTACTCCGAGGCGGTGCCGCTCACGGGCTCGCCGACCTTCTGCACCGCGGAGCGGTCGATCACCTGGGCCAGCGCCCGCCGCACGTCGACGTCGTCGAGCGGCTTCACCGACTCGTTGAAGGCGAGCGAGGCGGCCACGTAGCTGGTGGCGTCGACCCGCTTGTTGCCCTTCTTGGCCAGGATCTGCTTGAGCACGTTGGTCGGCATCGCCGTGTAGGGCGCGAAGTCGAGCTGGCCGGACTCCAGGTAGCTCCAGATCTGGGAGTTCCCGCTGTAGTTGCGCAGCACCACCTTGGTGGGGTGCACGTTGTCGATGGCGAAGAAGTGGCTGTTCCTCGTGAGCACAGCCTCGCCGGGGTTGACCGCCTGGATCACGAACGGCCCCGCGGAGACGTCCTTTTGCGGCGCGAACGCGGCGATCTTCTTGCCGAGCGCGGTGAGCGTGTCTCCGGCCTTCGTCGCCGCGGCGGACTTGGTCTTGTCCGAGCCGGTGTACTGCGAGGTGGCGATCGTGGTCCACACGTCAGAAGGCAGCTGGCCGCCGTAGACCGAGTCCGGGACCACCGTGGTCAGCAGCAGCTGGTGCAGGAAGTTCTCGTTGTTCTGACCGGCGATCTGGTCGCACTCGAGGGTCTTGTCGTCGACCACCTTGACCTGCCCGAGGTTCATGGCCTGGGCGGTGCCTTGGGTGAAGGCGATCGCGAGCGAGGTCTTCACGTCCTGAGCGCTGAGCGGCTTGCCGTCGGACCAACCGCCCTTGGGCTGCAGGTGGAGCACGACGGAGTTGCCGCCGTCCTTCACGTCCCAGGACGCGGCGATCCCGGGCCAGAAGGCGTTGTTGTCCGTGGCGGAGTACTTGAACCACCCCAGCCGCATCTCGTCGTAACCGACGAAGGAGCTGCCCGAGTCGTTGAAGGGGTTCATCGGCGCGCCCGGCTTGATGCTGCGCTGCTCGTCGATGGTCGTGAACGTACCTCCGGCACCCGACGACGGCCCCGACGTCCCCTGGCAGCCGGCGAGTACCGCACAGAGCGCCAGAAGCGCCGGTGCAGCTCCGTACCGCAGATTTCGCATGCGCGTGAACCTCCCGTGGTGACAGTGGACGTCCGGTGCGGACCGCCCTCGGCATGCGGGACTGCTTCAGCGAAGCATCCCGGCGATTGCCTCACATTACGTAGATCACACGAGATTCGTCAATCATTACCGACTGATTGCGATATTTCGAAAATCAGCCACACCGTCGCCGGCCCACGCCCTCAGTCAGCGCGCCTACGGGGCCTGACCGCCTGGTAGGTGCGCTCCAGCGCACGGCGGGTGTCCGCGAAGTTGCGCTGCGCCACCCCGACGAAGAGGCAGTCCACGACCGTGAGGGCGGCGATCCGGCTCGCCATGGCACCGGAGCGGAACGTGGTCTCCCGGGCCGCGGTCGTGAGCACCAGGTCGGCGACCCGCGTGATCGGCGAGCGCGGGAAGTTGGTGACGGCGACCGTGGTCGCACGGTTGCGCTTGGCCAGCGACAGCGCCTCGATTGTGTCCTGGGTGGTGCCGGTGTGGGACATGCCGATCGCGACGTCCCCGCTGCCCAGGAGCGCCGCCGAGGTGAGAGCCGCGTGGGGGTCCGGCCAGGCGAACACCACCAGCCCGATGCGGTGCAGCTTCTGCTGCAGGTCGAGAGCGACGAAAGAGCTCGCCCCCACGCCGTAGAGGTCCACGCGCCGGGCCTGGCTGACCTTGCCGACGACCTTCTCGAGCACCGCGACGTCGAGCTGCGCGACAGTGTCCTCGACCGCACCCGCGTCCGCGTAGCCGATCTTGGCGATCACGTCCGCGAGGCTGTCCTTTGCGGAGATGTCGCCGCCCACCACGCCGTGACCGCCGGCGGCCTCCTCCTGGGCCGCGGCGGTAGCCAGGGCGAGCCGGAGCTCGGGATAGCCGGAGAAGCCCACCGCCCGGCAGAAGCGGACCACCGTGGTCTCGGAGGTCTTCCCGGCCACCGCGAGCTCGCTGATCGTGCGCGCGGACACCCCGGCCGGGTCCGCCAGTGCCACCTCGGCCACCCGTCGCTCGGCCGGCGCTAGCTCGGGCATCAACGAGCGGACCCGGACCAGCACGTTGCCCACGGGGGCTTGCTTCTTCGCCATGGCCCGACCCTAGGCCGCGTCCACCAGCGCCGCGTGGAAGCGGCGGCGGAGCGACACGATCGCGTCGCGGTTGCGCCCGAGGTGCACGGCGTTGGTGAGCAGGACCGCCCACCGCCCGGTGACCCGGTCCAGCGCCACGCTGGTCCCGGTGAAGCCGGTGTGGCTGACCGCGGCGGGCCCCCAGCCGTCACTGAGGACGTCGTAGGCGTCGCCGCGGCAGGTCCAACCCAGGCCACGGGCTCCGCCCAGCCCGGCGGTGCCGTTGCGCGGGGCCGCGTCCCGCAGCCCGCCCGGCAGCAGCGGGACCGCCGGGTCGAGCCAGGCCGCGAGGTAGCGACGCAGGTCCTCCGCCGTCCCGAACAAGCCCGCGTGGCCGCAGCCGGGCCCCCCGGCGGCGGCGTTCTCGTCGTGCACGACACCGACGCGCGGTCCGTGGGCGTCCGGCTCCGTCGCCGCGGTGCGCGGAAGCCAGTCCGCCGGGGGCTCGAAGGTCACCGCCAGCTCCAGGGGGTCGAACACCCGCCGCTGCGCGAAGGCCGGCATCGGCTCCCCGGCCACCTCGGCGACAACGGCCCCGAGCAGCAGGAAGCCGAGGTCGGAGTAGGCGACCCGGGTGCCCGGAGGACACGCCAGCGGCTCGGCCGCCGCGGCCGCCACCAGCGCCTCGAGGCCGCGGACCCGCTCGTGGAACGGCTGGTGCGGAACCAGGCCGGCGGTGTGCGTCAGCAGGTGGCGCACGGTCACCCGGGGGTCCACCGGCCGGCCCGGCAGCAGCTCTGCCACCGGATCGTCCAGGCCGAACGCGCCGTCGGCGACGAGCAGCAGGACAGCGGGCAGCGTCGCAACCACCTTGGTCAGCGAGGCCAGGTCGAAGACCGTCGTCGCCGTCATCTTCCGGGTCCGGCCCTCCCAGCGCTCGGCGTCACCGAGCACCCAGCGGCCACGGGTCTCCTCGCCCACGCCCACCAGCGCGACCGCCCCCGGCAGGGACCCCGCTCCCACCGCGTCCCTCAGCACCTGCCCGGCGTCTCGCAGTCCGGCCGCCGGCAGTGCGTCCGTCGTGCCCGCGTCGGTCATCGGTCCACCACGTCCAGTCCTCCTCGTGCCGCCAGCACCGCGGCTCCCAGCTCCGGCGGCCCCAGGGGGGCCCGTAGGTCTACCCGGCGCCCCAGCTCTTCCGCCACCGGCCCCGGGCCGAGCACCCGACCGATGCCGCTGACGCGAAGCGGCCCGAGCCGGTCGCGCACGGCGTCCACGAGCGCGGCCAGCGCGTCGGCCGCGCGGGCCACGATGTCGGCGGCGACCGGGTCACCGGCACCCGCCGCCTCGGCGACGGCCGGGGCCAGGCCGGCCAGCAATCCGCGGTCGGTGGGCCGGCCGTGCACCGCCGCGACTGCGGCGTCGGGCCCCCCGAGCTCCTCGTCGACCAAGCCGGTCAGCACGGTGCCGGGCCCGCCGTCGTGCGCGGCGAGCGCTGCACGCACCGCCTCCCGGCCCAGCCAGTAGCCGCCCCCCTCGTCGCCGAGCAGGAAGCCGTGGCCGCCGGCCCTCGCGGTCCTGCGGCCGTCCCACCCGAGCGCCACCGACCCGGTGCCCGCGATCACGATGATCCCCGGCTCGCCGCCGAACGCTCCGAGCAGCGCCGTCCGGGCGTCGTCGGAGACCGCGACCGGGACCCCCGCGAGCGCGGAGATCCGCCCGGTCAGCTCCTCCGCCTGCGCCCGGGTGCGCAGGCCCGGGAGGCCGACCCCGCCGCGCCGGGCACCGGACTCCACGACGAGCGCAGCGAGCCGCTCCGCAGCGTCGGGGTGCAGCAACGCGTTCGCCGGGCCGGCGTCCAGACGAGTCCCGACCGCGCCGTCGTGGACGACGACCGCGCGGGTCCCGCTCCCGCCGGCGTCGACACCGACGACAGTGCCGGCGCCGACCAGCGCCGGCCAGCGGACGTCGGCGGCGCTCACGACGCCGGACCCCCGACCGTGCGGAGTGCCTCGGCGGCCGCGCGCAGGCACGGCGGCGAACTGCCAAGCGAGCCGACGTAGCGGCCCGGCGCGAGGGGGGCGTCGTGCGGCGTCCCCGTGCCGACCACCAGCGCCTCCGGGCGGGCCGCGAGCACCCGGTCGAGGACCTCACGCTGCTGCGGGTCCCGGTGCGCGTCGCGGACCACGAGCACCAGGCGCCGGCCGGCCGCGACGACCAGCGCCGCGTCGACCTGCTCCGGGAGCGGCGTCGGGTCGGCTGCGCCGCCGGCAGCCAGCACCCGGCTCACCGTCGTGCCCGGCACGAGCTTGCCGAGGACCGCGCCGAGGCTCCTAGCCGTGAGACCCACGCCCGATCCACGGCCGGGCGCCGCCTCGATGACGTGCGGCGTATCGCCCAGCGCCGGGGCGTCGGGGCCCACGTCGACCAGCACGGACCGGCGCGCGGCCAGCAGGCCCAGGTCGATCCGGTCCGGGTCCACCCGGGCCGGGACCGGTCGGGCCCAGTCCGCGAGCTCGGACACCCGGCGGGCCGCCTCCTCAAGCCGCGCGACCTCGAGCCGTCCCTCGAGCACGGCGTCCACCACCGCGACGCGGACCGCGTCCTGGGTCGCCGGGTCGGCATCGGTGCAGAGCAGGTCGGCGCCGGCCAGCAGGGCGCGCACCGCTCCCTCGGGGACCCCCCAGCGCTCGCGGATCGCGGCCATCGTCAACGCGTCGGTGATCAACACGCCGTCGTACCCGAGGTCCTCACGCAGCAGGCGCAGCACCGGCGCCGAGATGGTAGCGGGGTCGCTGTCCAACGCGGTGAACACCACGTGGGCGGTCATCACCGAGCGGGCACCGGCGGCGACGGCCGCCTGGAACGGCACCAGGTCGACCTCCCGCAGCCGGTCGAGCCCCACGTCGAGGACCGGCAGGGCGAGGTGCGAGTCGAGCCGGGTGGCGCCGTGCCCGGGGAAGTGCTTGGCGCAGGCCGCGACACCGGCGTCCTGGAGACCGCCGACGAACGCCGCAACGTGGCGGGCGACGCGGTGCGGGTCCTCGCCGAAGGACCGCAGGCCGATCACCGGGTTGTCGGGGTCGCTGTTGACGTCGGCGACCGGTGCGAGGTCGAGGTTGATCCCGACCGCGGCCAGGTCGGCGGCGACCGCGCCGGCCACGGAGCGGGTCAGCGCCGGGTCGTCCGCGGTGCCCAGCGCCCAGGCCGTCGGGTAGGCAGAACCGGTCGTCGCCTCCAGCCGTGTCACCTCGCCGCCCTCCTCGTCGATGGCGACGAGCATTCGGTCGCCGGCCGCCGAACGCAGCTGGCTCAGGAGTCCGGCGACCTCACCCCCCGCCCCGACATTCTCCGCGAACAGGATCACCCCGGCGAGGCCGTCGGTCAGCCGGGCCACCAGCGTCGGGTCGGGGTGCCTGCCCCGGAAGCTGACGAGCAGGCAGCGGTCGACGAGGCGGAGCAGTCCCGGGTCTACTCGGTTCATGCAAGAATCCTACTGACTATCCTCTGCTACGGTAAATGAGTGACGATGATGCACGACTCGTTCCTCATCCGACCCGGGACCGCTGACGACCACGGTGACGAGCGAGAGTCGGTACGCCGTCTGGCGGTCGCATCGCTCGACTGCGAGCCGGACGCCGCGGACCTCCCCGAGCTGCTGGCCGCCGGCCCGGACGCCGACCCCGAGCTCCAGCTGGTGGCGCTCCGGGCCGACCAGGTCGTCGGCTACGGAGTGGCGACGCTACCGCCCCCGACCGGGGACTCCCGTGCGGTGGGATACATCGACCTGCTCGCGGTCGCCCCCACGCAGCACGGTCAGGGCGTCGGTCGGGCGCTCCTGGCCGCGCTCGAGGAGCGGCTGCGCGCCCGCGGTGCGACGGCCGCCCGGGTCGGCGGCAACGCGCCCTGCTACGCCTGGCCCGGTGTCGACGTGCGCTACACGGCGATGCTGCAGCTGCTCGGCACGGCCGGCTACGCCCGGGTCGCGGGGTCCCGCGGCGAGGCGGTCAACATGAGCGTCGACCTGACCGGTGCGCCGTCGTGGCTGGACACCGCGGAAGACGAGGCGCGGCTGGCCGCCTCCGGCGTCGACGTACGACGGGCAGACCCCGCCGACCCGGCGTTCGGGCGGATGATGGCCCGCTGGGGACCGAAGCTGACTTGGGAGACGCTGCGGGCCGCCGAGCGGACGCCGTCGGCCTGTCACGTCGCGCTCCGGCAGGGCACCGACGAGCACGTCGCGTTCGCATGTCACCACAGCAACCGGGCGGGCTGGTTCGGCCCGATGGGCACCGACGCCTCGGCACGCCGCCTGGGCATCGGCTCGGTGTTGCTGCGCCGCTGTCTCGCCGACCTGGCCGGCGAGGGCCGCGCCGGCGCCGAGATCTCCTGGGTCGGGCCGGTCGGCTTCTACGCGCGCGGCGTCGCCGCCCGGATCGACCGCGTGTTCTGGCTGTTCAACAGGGAGCTGTGATGGGCGACGCGGTGCGGACCGGCCTCGCCCGGCTGCTCGACGGTGAGGGACCGGACCTGCGCGGAGCGCGCGCTGCCTTGCTCACCCACCCGGCCGCTGTGCTACCCGACCTGACCGGGGCGGCCGAGGCGCTGGCCGGGTCGGCGGTGGTGGACCTGGTCGCCCTGCTGGGCCCCGAGCACGGCGTCCGCGGCACCGCTCCGGCGGGAGCGACGGAAGCGGCCGCCGTCGACGAGCTGACCGGGCTCCCGGTCATCGAAACCTACGGGGTGCCCGTCGACGCGGTGAGCGACGCGTTGGCCACGGCCCGGGTGCAGGTGGTGCTGGTCGATCTCCAGGACGTCGGCTGCCGGTGCTACACCTTCCCCGCCACCCTGCGCGACGTGGTCTGGGCGGCCGGCGCCGCCGGGGCGCGGGTGGTCGTGCTCGACCGCCCGAACCCGCTGGGCGGCGCGGTTGCGGCCGGCCCCGTGCTCGACCCCGCGTTCTCGTCCTTCGTCGGCGTCGCACCGGTCCGGCTGCGGCACGGGCTGACCCTCGGCGAGCTGGCAGGCCTCCTCGCCGAGGACGTCGCCGTCGAGGTCGTCGCTGCGGATGGCTGGCGCCGCACGGACCCCTGGGAGCGCACCGGAGTGCCCTGGGTGCCCCCGAGCCCGAACCTGCCGACGGTCGAGGCGGTGACCTGCTACCCGGGCTCGGTCCTGGTCGAGGGCACCACCCTGTCGGAGGGCCGCGGCACCGCCACGCCGTTCACCTTCATCGGAGCACCCTGGGTCGACGGCCGCCTGGCCGCGACGCTGCGGGCCTGGGACCTCCCCGGGGTCCTGATCCGCGACACCTCCGCGACGCCGACCGCGAGCAAGCACGTCGGCGAGCGCTGCCGCGGGGTGGCGCTGCACGTCCGCGACGCCGCGCTCTTCGACCCGGTGGCCACGGCCGTCGCGGTCCTCGGCACCGCCCACCGGCTCTACCCCGACGACTTCGCCTGGGTGGGCACACCCGACGACGAGGGGCGGCTGTTCGTGGACAAGCTGTCCGGGAGCGCCGCCCTCCGGAAGGCGGTGGACGCTCGCGAGGACCCCCGGGACCTGGCTGCCAGGTTCTCCGCGCCCGGCCCGGCCACGGGCCCGCGGACGTACGACGAGGGGACCGTGACGTGCTGAGGCTGACCGCGCCCACCGTGATGACGGGCTCTGAGGAGCTGCCCGGCGCGACCGTCGTGGTCGACGAGGGGACCGGCAGGATCGCCGAGGTCGGCTCCCCGTCCACGGCCCCCGGTGCGACCGCGCTGGCCGAAGGCATGCTCGTCCCGGGCTTCGTCGACGTCCAGGTCAACGGCGGCGCCGGGGTGGACCTGATGACCGCCGACCTGGACGGCTGGCGCCACCACGCGCGCTGGCTGGTGTCCACCGGCGTGACCGCCTACTGCCCCACGCTCGTCTCCGCGCGGATCGAAACCCTGGCCGACCGTGCCGGACTGGCCCGGGACCTGGTCGGCGAGGACGACCCGCGGGCGGCCCGGAACCTCGGCCTGCACTGCGAGGGACCGTTCCTGGCGCCGGACCGGGTCGGGGCGCACTCCCCCGAGCACCTGGTGACCCCGACGCCGGGGCGCGTCACGGCGCTGCTCGAGGCCACGCGGGGGGTGCTGCGCGTCGTCACGCTCGCACCGGAGCTGCCCGGGGCGCTGGAGGCCGTGCGGCGGCTCGCCGCGGCCGGGGTGACGGTCAGCGTCGGTCACAGTGCCGCGACCGCCGGGCAGGTCGCGGCGGCCGCGGCCGCGGGCGCCACCTCGGTCACCCACGTCTTCAACGCCCAGTCCGGGATCCACCACCGCGAGCCCGGCGTGGCGGCGCAAGCCCTCGCGGACCGGCGGCTGGTGGTCGGTCTGATCGCCGACCACGAGCACGTCGACCCGACCGTGTGCAGTGTCGTCCTCGCCGCCGCAGCCGGGCGGGTGGCGCTGGTGACGGACGCGGTGGCGGCGGCCGGGATGGCCCCGGGCCGGTATCTGCTCGGCGGACAGGCGACCCTCACCGAGGAGGGGCACGCCCCGCGGCTCGCCGACGGCACCCTCGCCGGGTCCGGGCTGACGATGCCCACCGCGCTCCGCAACGCGGTCGCGGACGGCTACGACGTCCGCACGGCCGTCGAGGCCGCCACCCGGGTGCCCGCCGACCTCGTCGGAAGGGGCGACCTCGGGCGGATCGCCCCCGGGGCGGCGGCCGACCTGCTGTGGCTCGGCGCCGACCTCAGCGTGCGCGCGGTGTGGCGAGCCGGGCGCCGTGTCCACGAGACACCCGGCACGCGCGTTGGCGGCCGATGCTGAACGCAACGACGTCCCGGGACACCTGTCAACCGTGTCCCGGGCCGGCACACTGGCTGGCTGGGTCCTTACGAAACCGCAAAAGCGCGAGGTCAGGGCGCGCCCCAACGCGGCATGACCGGCACTTGCTCGCTGCCTGCGACCACCATGTACCCATCGGCATCGGGGTCGAAGGTGGTGCTCTCGACAGTCAGCCCCACGCTCTGCAACTGCGCCACGAGTTCCTCGTACCGGAATGGCCAGATGGACAACCGCTCCGAGCAGGCACGGACCGACCCATCCGGCTCGACCTGTGCAACCGCAATCTCCAGGTTGTGCTCTTGCTCCCAGCGTTGCTCGATCTGCCAGTAGTAGGTGACCACTGCATCGCAGCCGTTGCGGCGGATGAGTCGATCTCGGGTGTCCAGCCGCGAGCCGCTGGAGCGCACAAGCTCCCACGTGCGTGAAGTGAGCACGAGACGTCCGCCCGGAATCAGTAGCCGCGACATCGCGGCCAGTGCAGCTAACCGGCCGGACGCGCCTTCAGCATGACCCAGTGAGTTGCCGACGCAGAACACCAGATCGAACATCGCGGAGTGGAGTCCAGCAGAGTGGTGTACGAGGGACCTGAGTGAGCGCGTGCCTCCAACGTAGGCGCGGCCACCGGGTGGATCCTTCGAGTGATCTCTCACAACCGACTCGAAGAAGGACACCACGATGACCGCTGGACCCAGTATCGACCCCGCCCGCTTCCTGACCGAGCAGCTCGATCAGGCCAGTCCTGACCTGTTGCGTGATCTGCTCACCACGTTCGTCAACGCGCTGCTCTCGGCGCAGGCCGACGCGGTGTGCGGCGCGGGCTACGGCGAGCGGACCTCGGAGCGGGTCAACTCCCGCAATGGCTACCGGCACCGCGACCTCGACACCCGGGTCGGCACCCTGGATGTGGCGGTGCCCAAGCTCCGCACCGGGTCGCTGTATCCCGACTGGCTGCTCGAGCGCCGCAAGCGCGCCGAGCGGGCGCTCACCAGCGTGGTGGCGACCTGCTACCTGCTCGGTGTCTCGACGCGTCGGATGGACAAGCTGGTGCAGACCCTGGGCATCACCGGCTTGAGCAAGTCGCAGGTC
Source organism: uncultured Actinomycetota bacterium (assembly GCA_963728775.1). GTDB lineage: Bacteria > Actinomycetota > Actinomycetes > Propionibacteriales > Nocardioidaceae > Nocardioides_B. The sequence continues at coordinate 899 of CAVSLP010000010.1, read as the reverse complement.
TCGGTGATGGCACGTGAGCTCGACGAGCACGTCGAGCAGTTCCGCACCCGACGGCTCGAGGACGCCGGCCCGTTCACGTTCGTGGCCGCCGACGCGCTGGTGCTCAAGGTCCGCGAAGGCGGCCGGGTGGTGCCCGTGCACGTGCTGGTCGCGACCGGCGTGAACGCCGATGGGCACCGCGAGATCCTCGGGGTGCAGGTCACCTCCAGCGAGGACGGCGCCGGCTGGCTGGCGTTCTTCCGCGACCTGACTGCCCGCGGCCTGACCGGGGTCAAGCTCGTCACCTCAGACGCGCACGCCGGTCTGGTCTCTGCGATCGGCGCCGCCCTGCCCGGCGCGGCGTGGCAGCGGTGCCGCACCCACTACGCCGCGAACCTGATGTCCGCGACCCCGAAGAGCTCGTGGGGCTGGGTCAAGGCGCTCCTGCACTCGATCTACGACCAGCCCGACGCCGAGGCCGTGCACGCACAGTTCGACCGGGTCGTCGACGCCCTGCACGAGAAGCTCACCACGGTCGCCGAGCACCTCGAGGAAGCCCGCGCGGACATCTTGGCGTTCACCGCGTTCCCGAAGGAGATCTGGCGCCAGATCTGGTCCAACAACCCCAACGAGCGACTCAACCGCGAGATCCGCCGCCGCACCGACGTCGTCGGCATCTTCCCCGATCGGCCCAGCATCATCCGGCTCGTCGGAGCCGTCCTGGCCGAACAGCACGACGAATGGGCCGAAGGGCGCCGCTACCTCGGACTCGACGTCCTCGCCCGATCCCAAACCGTCGACGCCCTCGTCGAGGAGGTGACCGACCCCGAACTCCAAGCCCTCACAGCCTGACCAATACGCCCAACCGAGGGATCAACCTCGTACACCACCCCAGCGGACTTGACCCATCGCGGCATCCA
>CAVSLP010000009.1:0-398016 GCA_963728775.1 uncultured Actinomycetota bacterium | reverse complement strand
AAAAGGCTCGTCGTGAACGCCGAAGCCACGGAGAAGGATGAGGCGCAACGTGTCCCCCGCAGAGGTGATGGCCGGCCTAAGAGGTCCTGCCCGCCGTCCGAAGTTGAGAGAGTTCCAATAGGCCACCACATCGCTGTTCGGACAGATCGAGCGTCTCAAGCTCTGACTCTGCAGTTGTCGCGTCGGCGTTCAACTGTTCCAGCAGCCGTCGGGTCGTGATGTGGGTGGCGCCATTGCGTACGCCCGCCTTGGCGATCTCTTCGAGTCCGAGCGACCGCGGCGGAGAATCGGAGAGTCTTGCTGCCTTGTTTCGCTCAAAGGCGATTTCGTTCACGGCGAGCTTTTCGATCACGTCTACGGCCTCGTCAAGGCTGGCCGATCCGCTACCGCGTGAGCGAGTGGGAAGTCTTGGATCCGGGGGCTATCGCACACCCAAAGCTCCCGACCGTGCTCGGTGAGCGGTGTCGCGCTGCGGCCGCGACGCATTTCCACCGCCCCGCGCTGCCCGATTGCGGATGCAGCGACCAGGCTGGATGCCTCGGTGGGGTGCCAGCCAAGGATGTGCTGCCAGCGGCGAACGTCCGAGGGCTCAATACGTCCTTTGAGGTGAGCACCCAAGCGCGACAGGTGGTCGAAGACTTGTGCCTCGCTCAGCTCGGCATCTGTGCCTGGGCCGAGAACCGCCAGGCTGGTGGGGATCTCGGTCGAGAGGGCCGCCCCGAGGGTCAAGGAGTCCGCGAGCGGGCTCAGCAGGTTGGGCTCATCGCCGTGGGCGACGACGTCGCCTCCAACGTCGACGACTGTGAGTGCCTCTGCGCTGAGAGCGTGAGCCATCTCGCGCAACTGTTCGGCAAGGCCCCAGGCTCCTCTCTCGAAGTCGTGGAGGAAGATGCGAGCGTCGGCTTCAGCGGCAAGCCGGGGCAGCATCGAGCGTCCGGGCGGCACGGTGTCGGATCTCGGCAGGACTTCCGCGGTGCGGTCGTCTACTTGGCCGAGTCCGGTGAAGCCGGAGATGGGCCGCGGGCCGGGGACAGGGTCGATGCGCAGTCGCTCCCAGGCGCAGGTGCTGATGAGGGCTGGCCCTTCGCCGTCGGGGTCGAGGAGGCGTCGGGCAAGCAGGATGCCCACTGCATCTCCGCCGCCGCCGGCGGCCACGAACAGCGTCCTCATGCCCCGATTGTTACGTGCCGCGAGTCTCGGCTCTACCCTGAAGTGGTATTGACCAGATGAGGAGACAGCCGTGGCCGCCCAGGAAGCAGCACTGCCGAAGTTCCGGCAGATCGCCGAACATTTCCGCGGCCGCATCCTTGGGGGTGAGCTGCGGCCGGGTGACGAGGTGCCCAGCGAGCGCGCACTCGCGGCTGAGTACGGCATCTCGCGTCCTACTGCCACGCGCGCCCTGGAACTGCTCCGCCATGAGGGCCTCGTTGAGTCGATCCAGGGCTCTGGGACGTACGTTGCCGACTTGGCGGTGAATCGCCGTGCAAGTGAGCGGTATCAGCGCGCTAGGTCGGCTGGTCGAATCTACGGTGACGGAGAGCGTGCCGAGATCGTGGCAGCGGAACTGGTGGAGGAACCGCCGGCTCACGTGGCGAAGGCACTGAAGCTCGCTCCGGCCACGGCCGCGATAAGGCGGCGACGAGTGACGTGGAAGGACGAGACCCCTGCCGAGGTGTCGACGTCCTGGTTCTCGGCGGCACTCGCGGCCACGGCCCCGCGTCTGCTGGCGACTGAACGGATTCGTTCCGGGACTGTCGCCTACGTCGAGGAGAGGTCCGGGCGACGGGCGACCTATGCGCGAGATCGCATGGAGGCGCGCCCAGCGGGAGCCCAGGACGCTCGGGCGCTTCATCTTGCGAAGTCCTCCGCGCCGGTGTTGGCCGTGGAGCACACGGTGTTCGACCAGCACGACGAGCCGTTGGAGTTCGTCGAGGCGGTCTACCCGCCGAATCGCTGGACGCACGAACAGCGCTACGACCTGGCCTAACCGGCCGCACGCGCAGTCGCCCTTCTCCAAGTGACGTGTCGCCCTTGCGTCCTGTCGGTGGCATATGCCACTTTGTGTAGAGTGGCATATGCCAGTTACTCGACAGAAGGAGCAGAACCATGGCGATGCGTAGGCGGATGAGCGTGCGGCACGGCGACGTGTTTCCGGAGCTGGCGTTGTTGAAGGGGGCGGTGGAGCCGGTGGCCGACTTCAACGCCGAGCCGCGGGCGGACGGCACTCGGCCGCAGTCGATCGACAAGGAGACGGGACTGCCGGTGTGGCAGGTGACCGTGGTCGACACCGATGACGAGGCCGGCAAGAAGGACACCGTGGTGACGGTGAAGTTCGTGGCCAAGGTCCAGCCGGTGCCGCCGGAGAACAAGACGCCGTTCCCGTGGACACCGGTGGAGTTCAAGGGCCTGACCGCCCTGGCGTGGATCGACGACAGCGGCCCGCGTCCTCGGATCGCCTGGTCCTACCGGGCCGAGGAGATGGTCGCCCCGGCGAACAACGGCATGCCGGTGGCGGGGAACGGTGCGAGCAAGGGGGCTGCCTGATGTCGGCGGCACTGGACGGCCTGTGCACCGCCGCGACGCGGCTCGGTGAGGCCCACGACGTGACCCTGGATGCCGCCCGGGCGCTCGACGGGCTTTCGGATCCGTTGTTCGACGCCACCCGCGCCGCGTTGCTGCGAGTCGACGAGGCCCTGCAGGCCGTGGTCCGCGCCCGGGATGCGCTTGAGCGGGCGGGTGCCTGATGAGCGCCCCGGCAACCGTCCTGAACCGCTACGGCGGCCCGGCATCCCGGGTGGTGTCGCGTCGGTCGCGCTGGCTGGGCTCTTGGTGTCTGCGGCACCGTCGCTGGCTCGCCCTCTGGCTGGTGATCGCGGCCGTGTCCTGGCTGTTCGGCACCGCCTCCTCGGCCACGACCCCGCTGGCCGTCGCGGTCGCTCCTGCCCTGGTGGGCTGCGCCTGGTCGTGGCTCGCGCCCCGGTCGTACGAAGTCCTGGTGGCGCGGCCGTCGAGGCGGTTCTCCTGGTGGTGGATGGCGCGGGCTCGCTGGCAGCGCCTCGCGCGGGTGTGTGGCCTGTCGGACCGTCAGGTGGTCCGCTCCACCCGCAGCGCGTCCGGCTCCCGGCACGAAGACACCCGCTGGGTCGCCCCGACGTTGAAGCGGGTCCGCACCCGAAGCCACTCGATCGAGCTGACGATCCGTGCCCGGGCCGGCCAACGCCTCGACGAACTGGAGACCGGTGCCGAACGGCTCGTCACCACGTTCGCGGCGGTCGCCCACGGGTCCGCCCGGTGACGGGTAACGCGTCGGGCTGCACGGTCGTGGTCGAGCTGGTGATGCTGGACAACCTCACCCTCGCCACCCAGGCGGTCGAGCCCGAGCCGCGCGCGGTCGCCGAAGCGGTGCGGCTGGGTCGTACGCAGGGCGGTGGGGACTGGCGGCTGCAACTGCGCGGCCGCCACACCCTGGTCGCGGGCTGCTCCGGATCCGGGAAGGGGTCGGTGCTGTGGGGCATCTGCTGCGGCCTCGCGCCGGCCGTCCGCGCGGACGTGGCTCGGTTGTGGGGGATCGATCTCAAACGCGGTGTCGAACTCGCCATGGGCGAGGGCCTGTTCTCCACCCGCGCGTACACCCCCGCCGATGCCCTCGACGTGCTCCGCACGCTCATGACGGTGATCGACGAGCGCGGCCGTTCGATGGCCGGCGCCACCCGGCTCCATGAGCCGACCGTGGGTGACCCGTTGCATGTCCTGGTGATCGACGAGCTCGCGGCGTTGACGGCGTATGCGGACATGGACGTACGCCGGGAGGCGAACCGGATGCTCGCCGAGATCCTGACGCAGGGCCGCGCCCTGGGGGTCGTCGTGGTGGCGTGTGTGCAGGATCCCCGCAAGGACGTTGTCTCGATGCGGGGCCTGTTCACCCAGACCGTCGCGCTTCGGCTCCGGTCGGCCGAGGAGACGGTGATGGTGCTCGGGGACGGCATGGCTCACCTGGCGCCGGCGCACCGGATCGGCCCGGCCCATCCCGGTACCGCGTGGGTGGTCGAGGACACCGGCGCCGCCGACCGGGTGCGCGCTGACTACTGGCCCGACCCGCTGATCCGGGATGTGGCGCGGCGCTACGCCACCGAGGTCCACCACGACACCCGCCAGGACTCCGACGACCACGCCGACTCCACGGCCGCCGCGGACTCCGCGAACCAGTCAGTGAGCGAGCAGCCGGTCCGGAAGCCGCGCGCACCGCGTAAGCCCCGCGCTCCCCGGCAGCCGCGCCCGCCCCGGCAGGCAGACACCACGGTCGACGGCTTCGACGTCGAGGACGGTGCGGCATGACCAGGATCCGCATCGGCGAGGCAGAGAAGACCGCCGACACCCGGTGGATGGTCGACGCACGGTGCCTGGACTACCCGGACCTGCCCTGGGTCGAGGACCTGCACCGCGCCTCGAAGCAGGTGCGCGCTGAGATGCGTCAGGTGTGTGCGGCCTGCCCCGTGCGCCGTAGCTGCGCGGCCTACGCGGTCCAGGTCAAGGCCACCGCGGGCTGGTGGGCCGGGCGCAGCATGCACCGCAACGCCGCCGGCCGCCGGGTCGACGAGGAGTCGGGGAGCGACGCGGCGTGAACGCTCCGGGCATGACCAGTGACGCATCCCCACCACCGGTGACCGTCTCGGGGTTCCCGGGCTTCGGTGAGGAAGCGCCGCTGGACCTGTCCGGCCTCACCCCCGCCGCCGAACGCGGCCTGATCGGCCGTTTGCGTGACGGCACCTTCGACGCGTGGGCCGACGCCGCGGCGAAGGTCGGCTACTGCACCAACCCGGTCCGCCTGGTCGGCGGCTCCACCACCATCGACGCCCTCACCGGGCAGGTCCTCGACGTCTTCTCCTCCCGGCACACGCCGCTCGGGGTCGTCTACCGGGCGTGCGGCAACCGGCGCGCCGAGGTCTGCGCCTACTGCTCGCGGGTCTACGCCCGCGACACCTTCGAGATGATCCGCGCCGGCATCCAAGGCGGCAAGACCGTCCCCGCCGACGTGGCCGACAACCCGCTGCTGTTCGTCACCCTCACCGCCCCCTCCTTCGGGCCCGTCCACGGCACCCCGCCCCACCCACGGTCAGCGCACCGGCGGCAGGTGCACACCTCGCGACCGCTCGAAGCGCTGCCGCCACGGCCGCCCGACCGGCTGCATGGCCATCCACGCCGACGAGCACCCGTCAAACGGGGCGCCGCTGTGTGGGGACTGCTACGACTGGGCCTCCGCGGTCGTGTGGCAGTGGTGGGCACCCGAACTGTGGCGCCGCACCACCATCGCGATCCGCCGTGCGCTGGCCCAGGCCCTCGGCGTCGCCGAGCGCAACCTCGGCAAGGTCGCGTCACTGCAGTACGCCAAGGTCGCCGAGTACCAAGCCCGGGGCCTGATCCACTTCCACGCCCTGGTCCGGCTCGACGGCCCGGACGGCCCCGGATCCCCCGCACCGTTCGACGGCCAGCACCTTGCGGAGATCATCGCCGCCGCCGCGCCGGGCGTGGAGTTCACCGCCCCGCCCGTCGACGGCGACGACACCGCCCGGCTCCTGGGCTGGGGCCAGCAGCTCGACGTCCGGGTGGTCCGCGACGGGCACCGCACCGACGACCCCGACGGACCGCTCACCCCGGAGCAGGTGGCCGGCTACCTGGCCAAGTACGCCACCAAGGACGCCACCAGCCTGCGCGGGGTCGGGCAGAGCAAGCCGCACCTGTCCCGGCTCACCGCGACCTGTCGCGACCTGGGCCAGCGCGCCCGCCGGCACGACCGGGAGTCGCCGTACCTGCTGCTCGGCAAGTGGGCGCACATGCTCGGCTTCCGCGGCCACTTCTCCACCAAGTCCCGCCGCTACTCGATCACCCTCGGCAGGCTGCGCCGGGCGCGGCAGCGGTTCCAGAAGCTCGCCGCCCAAGCCGCCAAGACCGGGGAGCGCCTCGACGTGCGCGACCTCGAGGAGCAGCTCCTGGCCGAGGAGGAAGAGACCACCCTCGTCGTCGGGTCCTGGACCTACCAAGGCACCGGCTGGACCCGCGACGGCGACCAGGCCCTGGCCGCCGCCGCAGCAGCACGCGCCCGCGAGTACGCACAGTGGCGCGTAGGACAGCGCAAGGCGGCATGAATGGACTCGGGAGAAGGGACAAGGTGATGGCTGAGCAGATGGAAGACAAGCTGTGGTCGGTGCAGGACGTCAGCGAGTACTTGGGCGTGCCGGTGCACACGATCTACACGTTGCGTAGCGCTGGGACCGGTCCGGCTGGTCGGATGATCGGGCGCCGGCTCCGGTTCCGTCCGCAGGACGTTCGCGACTGGGTGGCATCGCTCTCGACGGGTGTAGTTGCGTGAGACCAATCGGGCTGGGCGAGCACGGTGGGGTGACGGTCTTCCGGCAGGAGGGCGCCTACGTGGCTCAGGTGTTCTACCGGGACTTCGCGGGTCGTGGCCGTCGCATCCGGAGGAACGGGCGCAGCAAGGCCGAGGCCTCGCGCCGGGTATTGAAGGCGGTGCAGGACGCGCTTGCACCTGCAGCGTCCGGGCAGTTCCGTCCGTCCGACACGTTCGAGAAGGCGGCCGCTGCGTGGTTGTCGATGTTCACCGGCTTGGTGGAGAGGGGCACGCGCTCGCCCTCGACGCTGGACGAGTACCGCAACATCCTCAACCGCATCGTGGTGCCCGGCGTCGGCTCGCTGAAGCTCGGGGAGGTGTCGACTCCTCGCCTGGACTACTTCGTCCAGCGCGTGCTGGTCGAAAACGGTTACGCGACGGCGAAACTGACGCGCACGGTCCTGTCGGGCATCTGCGGCTGGCTGGTGCGGCAGGGAGCGCTGCCGGCGAACCCGGTGCGAGACCTGACGCCCTTGGAACTGGACCGGGACCGGACCGCGCGTGCGCTGTCGGTCGACGAACTGCGGAAGTGGTTGGCCGTGCTCGACAGCGACGAGTTCGCCCGCCGCCATGACCTGCCGGAATTGGCCCGGTTCATGGTCGCGACCGGGATGCGTCTGGGGGAGGCGCTCGGTGTGACGTGGGCCGACATCGACCTGACCACCGGCACGGTGATGGTGCAGCGGACCATCGTCCGGGTGACCGGCAAGGGCCTGGTCGCCAAGCGCGTGAAGTCGCGTGCCTCGGAGCGCGCGTTGCTGCTCCCGCCTTGGTGCGTCGAGCTGCTGAAGGCGAGGAGGGTCCGTCGTGGTGCCTTCGAGGGACCGGTTTTCCCGGACGCCCGGGGCGGTTGGCGGGATCGCAGCAACGTCGGTGCGGCGTTCCGTCGTGTGCGCGGTGGGTCGGAGTTCGAGTGGGTGAAGACGCACACCTACCGCAAGACGGTGGCCACCCTGCTCGACCAGAGCGGTGCGAGCGCTCGGATGATCGCGGATCAGCTGGGGCACTCGCGGGTGTCGATGACCCAGGACGTCTACCTGGGTCGGCGTGCTTCGAACGCCGGGAACGTGGCTGCCTTGGAGGCCTGGAACGCCGCGCGCGACGAGGGCGAGGTCAGCGACCAGTGACGCGCATTCTTCCCAGCATTCTTCCCATTTGGCCGCCGCTGACCGGCCTGCTGGCGTGGTGCCACGCTCAATCGGTAGGCCCCGTGGGACTCGAACCCACAACCCGCGGATTAAAAGTCCGCTGCTCTGCCAATTGAGCTAGAGGCCCGGGATAGGGACCTATGCGCAACTTCCTCGGGGACTTCCCCAGGGAGAACCGGTCCCCGACCCGACGGCATCATCGCAGACGACGATCGGGCGAAGGGCGGTGGCCGCCGACCGTGGCCGGCGCTTGCCCGTTGGTCGGGCCACGGTCGGACCTGGCGGGCCGCAGGGCGTCGCCGACAAGCACCCCGGTGCCCCGAATGCCGCGGCGCGGCGTACGTCGGCGGTGCACGGTGACGTGCGGGCCGCCCGGGCCGCGTGAGGATTGTCTCGTTCGAGAGATACGTAGTGGTCTCCGTAGTCCCGCGGAAGCCAGATCGTGTCGGGTGCACCACGATCGAAGGTGTCAGACCACCCGACGCGGAGCTTCTGGAGTGATGCCGCGATGCCAGAGCCGTCACAGCGACCCAGCCTCTTGGAGGTCTCGCTGATCCCCGAACCCCCCTGCCTGTTCCTCGGCCTGGGTGGCGAGCTCGACCTGGCCAGCGCCAACGAGGTGCCCGGGGACGAGTACTCCTCGCGAGCGGACCTGACGACGGTTCTGGTCGACCTGGGTGAGCTCACGTTCTGCGACCTGTCCGGCCTCCGGGCGCTGCTGACCTTCGCTGGGATCCATGAGGCGCAGGGCCGATCGGTTGCGGTTGTCCGGGCCAAGCCCGTGATCTGGCGGTTGATGCGCCTGTGCGGAATCACGGACCGGCTGGCGTCCGCCGACCTGGCCAACGCCCCCGTGTGACGCCGGCGTGTCCCTCGTTGGGTCAGGGACGACGGTTCTCCCGCTCGACCACCCACGCGACCACCTGGGTGCGCGACCCGAAGCCGAGCTTGCGCAGGATGTGGTCGACGTGGCTCTCCACGGTGCGGTGGGAGATCTGAAGCTGCTCTGCGATGTCCCGGTTGGCGAGTCCGCGCCCCACTAGCTGGGCCACCTCGAGCTCCCGGCGGGTCAGCGGGACCTGCTCCTCCGGCGCCTGCTCGACCGGAGCCTGCTCCAGCGCCAGGGCGAGCACCTGCTCGTCGGACAGCGCCGCGCCGCGCAGGAACGCCGCATGGAAGGCAACGTCGGCACGGTCGATCCCGGCGCGCTCCTCGCTGCGCCGCCGGTTCGCCGACAGGTAGGGCACGGTGTCCGGGTCCACGCCCAGGTGCCGCCACAGTGCGTCGGCGGCGCCGAGCAGCGTCGCGGCGCGCTCCGGCCGCCGCTCGGCGGCCGCCGCCCAGGCCAGCACCTCGAGGACGAACGCCGTGGCCGAGCGGTCTCCGAGGTCCGTCTTCATCACCAGCGCCTGCCGCTCGAGGTCGGCAGCCGCGTCCGGGTCGCCACGCAGCAGGGCCAGCATCCCGAGCGCGGCCAGCGCGTAGGACCGGACGTGGACCTCGCCGGCCGGTTCGGTGAGGGCGACACATGCCTGCAGCGCGGAACCCGCGCCGTCGAAGTCGCCAGCGAAGCTGCGGCACAGAGCCAGGACGAGCAGCGCCGAGGACTCCAGCGGCCGGTCGCCGGCCGTGCGTGCGGCGGCCACGGCCCGCTCCAGCGGCGTGAGCGCCTCGGCGGGGCTGCCACGCCAGCTGGTCTCGGCGGCGCGCGCGACGAGCACGCGGGTCCGGACGGTGTCGTCGGCTGCGCCATCGCCGAGCAGCGCCGCGGCCTCGTCCAGCATCGACCGGGCGGCGCCCGGCTCCCCCTGCAGGGTAGCCGTCCAGGCCGCGGTCACGAGGGCGCGGGCCCGGGTGCCCGGGTCGGCCTCGGCGACCGCCGACGCGCGGGCCAGCCAGTACCGGGCCTCTCCCAGCCGCCCGGTCACCGTCCAGTACGGCTCGAGTGCGGCCACCATCTCCAGGGCCTGCACCGCGTGCCGCGGCTCGCCGACGGCGTGGCGGAGCGCTTCGCGCAGGTTGCCGTGCTCGCGCCGCAGGGTGCGGTACCACCCGGCCTGCTCGGGGCCGAAGGACCCGTCCGTGGCGGCGCGGACCAGGTCGGCGTACCACGCCAGATGCCGGTCCCGGAGGGCCCGGTGCTGCTCCGCGGTGAGGTGCTCTGCGGCGTACTCGCGCAGCGACTCGAGCATGCGGAAGCGCACGTAGGACGCGCCGTCGTCCTCGCGGGTGAGCACCGACTTCTCCAGGAGCCCGTCCACGAGGTCGAGCACGTCCGCCCCGTCGATGCCGTCGCCGGCACACACCACCTCGGCCGCCTCCAGGAGGAACCCACCGGTGAAGACCGACAGCCGGGACCAGAGCAGCCGCTCGTCGGGGGTGCACAGCTCGTCGCTCGCCTCCAGGGAGGCGCGCAGCGAGCGCTGCCGGGCCGGCGCGTCCCGCGCGCCCTTGGCGAGCAGCCGCTGCCGGTCGCCCAGCCGGTCGCCCAGCCGGTCGAGGATGCCCTGGGGCGAGAGCACCGGGATCCGGGCGGCGGCCAGCTCGACGGCGAGCGGCACCTCGTCGAGCGCTTGGCAGAGCGCCGCGACCGCGGCGGCGTTGTCCTCGGTGAGCCGGAACGACGGCAGCGCGGCGGACGCCCGGGCCGCGAAGAGTGCCTGCGCCTCGTCGGCCGTCAGCGGACCGACCGGCACGACGAGCTCACCGGTCACGCCGAGCGGCCGCTGGGAGGTGGCCAGCACCCGCAGCCGGGGTGCCGTGGTGAGCAGCGCCGCCACCAGCTCCACCGTCCCGTCGAGCATCGTCTCGCAGGCGTCGAGCACCAGCAGGCCCGCCCGGTCGGCGACCGCTGCGGCGACGTCATCGGCACCCGCGGCGCCGTACGGCAGCCGGACCCCGAACGCGCCGGCCACCGAGTGCCCCAGCAGGTCGCGGTCGACCAGGTCGGCAAGGTCGACGGCCCAGGTGTCCTCCCGGTGGGCCCGCTCGTGGTCGGCCGCCGCGGCACGGGCCAGGGTCGTCTTGCCGATCCCCACCTGCCCGGTGAGCGTGACCAGCCGCGCCGAGCCCAGCGTCCGCCGCAGGTCGGTGAGCTCCTGGCGGCGCCCCAGCAGGGTCTCACCCGGACGCGCCGGCGCCGCGACGGGCCTGATCCCGACCTCGCGCGCGTCCAAGCCTCCGGTGACCGTGCGGTGACCGGCCGGCACCGGTCTAGTAGCCGTAGGGCTTCGCCGGGCCGAAGTCGTACGGCAGCGGCGGCGCGTCGTCGTGGTGCGCCGCGCACCATCGGTCCCGGGGACCGGACGACGTGAGCGGCGGGGCGTAGGACTCCGACGCCAGGATCGTCCGCGCCGCGGCCGCGGCCCCGGCCTCGATCGACGCGGCGACGGTGGCGCGGGCCTCGGGGGTCGGCGCCGACACCAGCGCCTCGGCATTGCGCCAGGCAGTCTCGCGCCACCCGGAGATCATCTGGAACAGGGCCAGGTTGCTGAGCCCGAACGGGTCGGTCGCGTCGTCGGCGGTGGGGTCGAAGCGGGCCGCGATCTCGGCCAGCAGCGGCTCGGTGGCCGTGTAGAGCCACTTCTCGACCGCGTCGTAGTCGGGCTTGCGCGACGACCCGTCCGGCGCGACCAGCCCCACGGCGGCCAGCACGAACGGCAGGTCGCGGTTGATGTGCGCGTTCATGCCGAGCAGCAGGCTGCCGCTGGCGCTGACCCGCTTGTCCCGTGAGGCGTCGAAGGCGATCCGCCACGCCTTCGGCACCGAGCCGAGGTCCCCCGACTGGTAGGCGTAGTAGGCGTCGGTGTACTTCTTCGCGAAGACGGCGTCCTGGTGGTTGGCGAACGGCACGTCCTGGTAGTAGCCGGGGATGTCCCGGCTCCACCCGTAGGTCTGCGTCATCCGCACGTAGGCCCGGGAGAACACCGCGTCGTGCGAGCAGCTCTTCGCGGTGTCGTCGGCGATCCGGGCCAGCTCCTTGAGCGTCGCCTTGAGGCACTTGTCGCGTCCGGCGACGCAGTCGTTGCTGCTGGACGGAACGTACGTGTCCGTCCACCCGGCGAGGTACGACGACCACGGCACGTTCGGCGCCGTGGACGCCGACGCGGTCGAGCCGCCGCCCGCGAGGAGCGCGGCGACCAGCGCCGCCGTCACCACCAGGCCCGTCCACCGGGCACGACGAAGCAAGGACTTCCCGGACAACATGGCTCCCTCCCCAGGCAGCGCGATGCGCCCACCATTGTGCACAAGAGGGACCTGGTGCGCCCCTGCCCAGGACGCGGGCGGCGCGAAGCCACGCTCCGGTCTAGCCCGGTCGGTCTAGCCCGTTCGGGCTATCCCCGTCGCTGGCCCTGTCCCTGCGCCTGTCGTTGGGCGGCCACCCACGCGGCCAGCTGCTCCCGGGAGGTGAAGCTGAGCTTGCCGAGGATGTGCGCGACGTGCCCCTCGGCGGTGCGCCGCGCCAGCACCAGCCGCTCGGCGATCTCGCGGTTGGTCAGGCCCTCGGCCACGAGCTCGGCGATCTCGCTCTCCCTGCGGGTCAGCCGGACCTCCTCGCCGTGCGCGTCCGTGGTCGCGGGAGCCGGCGTACGGCGCCCGACGGCGAGCGCGACCGCGTCGTCGAAGCGCAGCCCCGACCCCTCCGCGAAGGCCCGCCCGAACGCGGCGTCGCCGAGCGCCTCCCGGGTCGCGGCCAGGCAGCGGTCGTGGTCCTCGCGCAGGTGGCCGAAGAGGCTCGCGCCGATCGAGTCGAGGGCGGCCTGCACCGCGCCGAGCAGCCGGGCGGCCTCCGCGGAGCGGCGCGCCTCCGATTCGGCCCACGCGACCACCTCGACCGACATCGCCATGCCCATCCGGTCGCCGAAGGGCTCCTTGAGCCGCAGAACGTCGCGGGCGTACGTGCGCGCCCGGGCCCCGCGTCCGAGCTGCCACTGGACCAGTGCCTCCACCCACCGCGCCAGGGCCGCGCACCAGCGCTCCGAGGCGGCCTCGCTGAGCGCGATGCACTCCTCGGCGTACGCCATCGCCCGGTCCGGCTCACCCAGGGTGGCGTGCACCGTGGCGAGCTGGACCAGCGCGAGCGGGACGCCGAACGGGTCCGTGCCCTCCCGGTGCAGCACCAGCGCCTCCTCCAGCAGCGGCAGCGCCCCGGGGGGCTCGCCCCAGAACGCCGAGCCCAGCGCCAGCCCGTGGAGGGCGTGCGCGCGCCAGGTGCCGTTGCCGACCGCGGTAGCGGTCGCGAGGGCTTCCTCCAGCAACGGCCTGCCGACGTCGATCTGCCCCTGCAGGACGGCCAACCGGCCCGCGACCTCCAGGCCCGCGGCCCGTGCGACGCCGCGCTCGGCGGGCTCGTCGTCGCCGGGTACCGGCAGCTGGGCCAGCAGCCGCTCCACCCACGCCCGCCCCTCGCCGAAGCGGCCCGCCATTACCCAGTGGTGCTGCAGCGCCGTGGCCATCCGCAGGCCCTCGACCGCGTCGGCCGGGTTGTGCGCCAGCCGTTCGAGCGCCCCGCGGAGGTTGTCGTGGTCGGCGCGCAGCCGGGCGAACCAGTCGACCTGGTCCGGGCCGAAGAGCTCCTCGGCGGCGGTCTCGGCCAGCCCGGCGTACCACCGGCGGTGCCGCTCGGCGTACGGCGCCGTGCCGTCGGTCTCGGCCAGCCGCGCATCGCCGTACTCCCGCAGCGACTCCAGCATGTGGAAGCGCGCGGCGCCGCCGATCTCGACGGGCTCGCGCGCGAGCACCGACTTGGCCACGAGCCCGTCGACGACGTCGGAGAGCGCCGCACCGGGGAGGTCGTCGTCGCAGGCGACGGCCTCCAGCGCCGCGAGGTCGAACCCGCCGCTGAACACCGAGGCCCGGGCCCAGGCCAGCCGCTCCCGCGGCTCCAGCAGGTCGTGGCTCCAGTCGAGCAGCGCCTGGAGGGTCTGCTGCCGGGGCAGCGCCGCCCGGCTGCCCCGGGTGAGCAGGGCGAACCGGTCGCTGAGCCGGGCGAGGATCTGCTGCACGGTCAGCGACCGCACCCGCACGGCGGCCAGCTCGATCGCGAGCGGCATGCCGTCGAGGCGCCGGACCAGCTCGGCCAGCGCCTCCTGGTTGCTCGCGGTGACCTGGAACGACGGCCAGCTCGCGGTGGCCCGGTCGACGAAGAGCCGGACCGCGTCGTAGTGCATCAGCGCCTCGGGGGACCCGGCGGCCTGGCCGGGTCCGGGCATCGGCAGCGGCGGCACGCTCAGCACCAGCTCCCCGGGCAGTGTCAGCGCGTGCCGGGTGGTGACCAGGACCCGGACGCCCGGGCAGCTGCACAGCAGCTCTGACGCCAGGGCCGAGGCGGCCTCCTGCACGTGCTCGCAGTTGTCGAGCACCAGCAGCGCCTGCCGGTCGCGCAGGTGCGCGACGAGGCGCTCGGTGGGACTGCCGCCGTCGGGAGAGCGGATGCCCAGCGCCCCGACCAGGGTCTCGGGCACGAGCTCGGGCACCTGCACGGGCGCCAGCTCCGCGACCCACGCGCCGTCGGTCAGGCTGCGCTCCTGGTCCGCCGCCGCGCGGAACGCCAGCCGGGTCTTGCCGATCCCGCCGGGCCCGAGCAGCGTCACCAGCCGGTGCGAGGCCAACCCGGTACGCACCGAGGCGAGCTCGTGCCTGCGTCCCACGAAGCTCGACAGTTCCGCAGGCAGGTTGCTCCGCCGTTCCGCCGTGGTCCCGCCCATCGCACGGCAAGCCTAGCCGGGCGGGCCGCCCGCGCCACCGAACCGGAGCGTCCGCGGCGGCCTCGAGGTGTGCTCGACGGAAACCTGCGTCACTCGCTCTCCGCGAGTGCGGCGAGTCGGTCCAGCGAGGCCTGAAGCCTGGCGGCCGTGGTCGCCCGAGCACGTGGGAAGCGCTTCTCGTCCGTCAACCGGGTCCAGTCGTAGGTGTGCGTGACGCGCGTGTGGGACGGGTCGACCGGTTCGAGCTCCCATCGCCACAGGTGCCCGGGGGCGTCCTGGCCCGGTTCGGCCGGTCGCCACGCGATGCGGCGGCCCTCGTCGAACTCGACGACGTGGTTCTCCCGGATGTTGCCCTTCGTGGTCGTCATCGTGAACACCGCGCCCTCGGCGCGGACGCGCTGCCCCCCGGGTGCCTGCGCCAAGTTGTCGTTCCCGTCCCATCGAGGCTGTTGAGCGGGGTCGGCAATGAGCTCGAAGATCGTAGCGGGCGAGGCCGCAATGTCGCGGCTGGCGCTGACGACGCGCCCGGCCTCATCGTGACTGTTCATGGCCCCATCGAAGCACTGACGGCTCACGTGCCTGGGCACGGCGATCGCGGCCGACCGGCCCCCGGGGCGTCGGCGGTCAGCCGCAGCCGTGCGGGTTGCCGACCAGCCGGAGCCCGGCCCGGTCGCCCGCGGCGTAGTTCGCCGGGGTCCGCGACGACTCGACCGGGTACATGATCTGGTGCCGGTCGCTGGTGTGGTCGAGGCCGACCGCGTGCCCGAGCTCGTGGAGCACCAGCGTGGTGCGGGAGACCCCGCGCCGCCTGGTCGCCGACTTCCAGGACCTGGTCTGCACGGCGTCGAGGACCACGTAGCCGGTGTCGATGCCGGCGTGCTCGTGGCCGTTCCTGTCCACGCCGCCGGACCACCAGAACCCGCCGTAGCCGGCGGTGCTGCCGGCCAGGGGGTAGTCGGTCTGGGACGGGCGCACCCACGCGATGACCAGGTCCGTTCGCTGGGACCGGGTGTTGCCCGAGCGCGGGATGTCGCCGGTGCGGCCGTCGTAGGTGAACCGGAGTCCGGAGGCCCTGGCGAGCTTGTGAATGGCTCGCTTCACCTCGTGCACGCCGCGCGCCTTGCGGTGCCTCCCGAGGGCGTGCACGTTCACCCGGTAGTGGATGAGCCGGCAGGGCGCCCAGCGCTCGACGCGCCGGTGGCCGTGGGAGTCGCTGTACCTGTGGACGGTGTACGTCGCCGGTGCGGCGTCGGCCGCGGCCGGCGACATCAGCGGCAGCAGGGACAAGGCGACCACCGCGGCTGCCGTGGTGAGTCGAGCGGGGCGCAAGAGGAGACCTCCGGGTGCGGTGGCTGTCGTACGTCGTTTCGTGACCCGGACGTCTGCGCGTACGGTCCGTCCAGTGGTGTGCGTGGACACCCATCACTTCGGCGTCTTCGGGGCTCGACTTGAGGTCCCGCGGGCAAAACTGGGGTGTGCCCGTCCCGGTGTCAGGCGGGCCGAGCCTCGGGGGCGGGAGCCGACCGGCCGCCCGCGTGTCCGGGATGGTGACTAGTCCCGGAGCGGCGGTCAGCACCCCGGGAAGCGCCATGGCGGGCCGCGGACCGGATGTCTAGCGTGAGTGGATGATCTGCCCGCGGTGCGGTGAGGAGATCCCCGCTCGAGCGCGGTACTGCTTCGCCTGTGGCGAGCCCCTGTCGGCGACGCGAGCGGAGGCGCGGCGGAAGCTGGCGAGCCTGCTGTTCTGTGACGTCGTCGGGTCGACCGAGCTCGGCGAGGGGCACGACGCGGAGGCGGTCCAGGCGCAGCTGGCGGCGTACTTCGGGGCGGCGCGCGAGTGCATCGAGGTGTACGGCGGCACCGTCGAGAAGTTCATCGGCGATGCGGTGATGGCGGTCTTCGGGGTGCCGCAGGCGCACGAGGACGACGCCGCGCGTGCGGTGCGCGCGGCGGCGGGGATCCAGCGTCGGGTGGCGGCGATGTCCGACGAGTCCGCGCGGCGGCTCGGGCATCCGCTGCGGGTGCGGGCGGGTGTGGCCACCGGCGAGGTGCTGGCCGGCGACGACGCCGTCCGGATGACCATGGTGACCGGGGACGCGGTGAACCTCGCAGCTCGGCTGGAGCAGGCTGCCGGTCCCGGCGAGGTGCTGGTGGACCAGGTCACCCACGAGCTGGTGGCCGAGTCGGCGACCTGGAGCCCGCCGCGCAGGCTCGCTCTGAAGGGGAAGTCGGCGCCGGTCACGGCCTACGCCCTCGCGGACGTGACCGGGCCGCACCGGAGCGGGACGGGGAGGAGTGCCGCCGCGCCCTTCGTGGGACGGCGAGCGGAGTCAGCGCAGCTGGTGCGGGCGTTCGACCGCGCCGTCGCCGAGTCCCGGTGCGTGCCGGTCACCGTGGTCGGAGAGCCCGGTGTCGGCAAGTCCCGCTTGGTGGAGGAGGTTGTCCGCCGGCTCCCGGTGACCCGGGTGCTGCGCGGCACCTGCCCGTCGTACGGCGAGGGGATGACGTACTACGCGCTGCGGGAGCTGGTGAGCGGGACGGGACTGGGTGCCGGACCCGAGGGGTTCACCGACGCCGTGGTCTCGACGGTCGGCGCCCGCGACGGCCCGATGGTGGCGGCCGCGCTGCTCCGGGCGCTGGGCGCGCAAGGAGGCGTCTCCACGCCCGAGGACATCGCCTGGGCGGCCCGCCGACTGTGGGAGGCCCTGGCGGCGCAGGGCCCGTTGACGATCGTGGTCGAGGACGTGCACTGGGCCGAACCGCCCTTCCGTGAGCTGCTGCTCTCCGCAGGCCGGCGACTGGTCGGCCCGGTGCTGCTGGTCTGTGTGTCCCGTCCGGAGCTGGAGGAGTGCGGGCCGGGCTGGCCGAACGTCGTCCGCCTGGGGTCGCTGACTCGCGCCGAGGTCGGCCGCCTGGCCGGGGAGCTGCTCGGCGGCGAGCTGGACCCGGCCGTGGAGGACCTCGTGGTGACGCGCAGCGGGGGCAACGCGTTGTTCGCCCAAGAGCTGGTGCGGATGCTGCGCAGCGAGGGTGTGCTCCGACGAGAGGGCGACCGTTGGGTGGCCCGGTCGGCGGCGGAGGACCTCGCGCTGCCGACCAGCATCGCGGCGCTGCTCGGCGCGCGCCTGGACCGGATGCCCGCGCCGCTGAGAAGGGTGCTGGAGTGCGGTTCGGTGGAGGGCGAGGTGTTCCACACCAGCGCCGTGGAGCGACTTCTCGGCTCCGCCGGATCGGCCGAGCCCGCGCTGATGCAGCTGCGTCGCACCGGACTGGTCGCTCCCGACGGGCCGGCCTTCCCCGACGACACCGCCTACCGCTTCCAGCACCTGCTGCTTCGGGACGCCACCTACCGGGCGCTGCCCAAGTCCCGGCGCGCCGGCCTGCACACCCGGTTCGCCGACTGGGTTGCGGAGCGGGCCGGGACCCGGGTCGACGAGTTCGAGGAGCTCGTCGCCCACCATCTCGAGCAGGCGCTGGGCTACCGGCGAGCCGCGGCGGGCACCGGCGAGTCCGACACCGAGGACGAGCTGCGGATCGGGCGCATGCTGCACCGCGCCGGCGTCCGCGCCAGCGCCCGCGGTGACTCCGCCGCGGCCGTCAACCTGTTCACCCGTGCCGACGACTACCTCGAGCAGGCCCCCGACCTCTGGGCCGAGAACCTGGTGGAGCTCGGGTCTGCGCACTGGGCGCTCGGCGACCTCGGCGAGGCGGGGGAGTCGTTCGGACGTGCGGCGACCGCGGCGCGGGCTTCCCTGGACGAGGGCCTGGTCACCCGGGTCGCGATCGAGCGGTCCCGCCTGAGGTTCCTGCAGGAACCGCTCGTGGCGCTCGAGGCTGCCCGGCAGACGATCCGCGTGGCACTCGCCGGTCGCCTCCTCACGTCGGGAAGCGCGGAGACCTGCGCGGTCTTCGAGCTGCTCCGGGCGGAGACGGCGATGTGGCTGCTCGACCTCGACGAGCTCGCGCGCGGAGCCGACGCGGCACTGGCCTTCGCCCATGACTCCGCCAGCGACCGCGTGATCGCCCGGGTGCTGGAGTGCGCGTGCGAGTTCTGGCTCAACTCACTGCCCTACGCCGCGGTGGAGCCGCGTCTGGACGACGCGCGGCGGTGGGCGGCGAGTCGCGGTCTGCACCAGCTGGAGGGATCGGCGCTCACCTGCTCCGCGTTCGTGGCCGCGGACCGTGCCGACTTCGCGACCGCGCGGCGGCTCTACGCGGAGGCGGACCGGCTGCTGGACGACGTCGGGGCGCAGCTGGTGCGCTGCGTGTTCGGGCTGGGTGGCCACATCGACTACCTGGCCGGGGACTTCGCCGCGGCCGAACGGCGCACCCGGGCGGCCCTGGAGGGGCTGCGCAACCTCGGGGACGGCGCCTACTACCCGACCTTCACCGCGCACCTCGGAGACATCCTCTACCGGCAGGGACGGCTCGACGAGGCGTTCGAGTGCACCGTGCGCAGCGAACGCCTCGGCAGTGCGGACGACGTCGCCAACATGCTGGCCTGGCAGGTCACCCGCGGCCTGGTCCTCGCGAGCTGGCAGCGCAAGTCGGAGGCGACCTTCTACGTGGAGCGGGCGCTGCCGCTGGCCGACAACCTGCTCGCGGCCGACGCGCAGCTGCAGGCGGCCGAAAGCTACCTCCTGCTCGGCGAGCGGGAGGCCGCGATCCGGTGGAGCACCCGGGCGCTCGAGACCTACAACTGGCAGGGCAACGTGCCGATGGCCGCCCGCGCCACCCGCCTGCTGAACCGGGCTCGCGCCGCGCCGGCGCGCCACTGAGTCCGATCCACCGATGGTCGCCGTCACGAGCGTCACCAGACGGGGGCGATGCCACGACCGACCGGCGCGACCGACCGGCGCGACCGCCCGGCGCGGTCGGCCACAAGTGCGCACGTGCGCACCTGTGGCCCCTCCGCCGGGCTGGTCGGGGGCCATGACTGCGCCGTGCGCACCTGTGGCCCCCGGCAGCCGGGGTACCGGTCGTCTCTCGAGCGTCGGCAAACGCAGCCAGCGTGCCGGATGGCCGCGCGCAGCAGGAGGAGAACGGCGCGCCGCTGAGCGGGCCGAGCCGCCCCGTCGGGAGCGACGGCGTACCCCGGCGAGGGGCCAGGTTCCCGGCGCAAACCGGACCACCGGCGCAGGACCGCCCGCCCCGCGGGTTCCCGGGCCCGCACCGGCGCTCCCGTCCGCGCGTTGTGTGTTTCACTGCCGGAATGGAGTGGGCGTTGTTGGCTGCCCTGCCGGCGGACGCTCGCGCGGCCCTGGTCGACGCGGCGCGGCGGCGAAGCTTCGGGCGTGGCGAGATCGTCTTCCACGAGGGCGACCTCGGCGACTCCTTTCACCTGGTGCGCACCGGCCGGTTCGCCGTGCGCGTCGTGGGCGAGCACGGAGAACACACCACGATTCGGGTGCTGGGCCCCGGGGACGCCTTCGGCGAGCTCTCGCTGGTGCGCCCGCCGGCCGGGCACCGGACCGCCACCGTGACCGCCCTGGAGGACGCGGACACGCTGAGCATCTCGGGCGGGAGCTTCGCCGCCTTGCGCGCCCGACACCCGGAGGTCGACCACCTGCTGGTGCGGCTGCTGGCGGAGCGCGTGGAAGAGCTCAGCGAACGGCTGCTCGAAGCGCTCTACGTCGGGGTCGACAAACGCGTGTTCCGACGGCTGGCCGAGCTCGCCGCCGTCTACGGCAACGGCACCGACCCGCCATGCATCCCGCTGACCCAGGAAGACCTGGCGGGGCTGGCCGGCACCAGCCGCCCGACCGTCAACCAGGTGCTGCGCGGCCTGGCCGCGGACGGCACCGTGGCGGTGCGGCGCGGCACCGTCGTGATCACGGACCTGGCTCGGCTCCAAGCACGCGCTCGGTAGGGCACCCGCGGCGTGCAGCCCGTCACCGGGCCAGGCCCCACCGGAGGTGGCGTCCCCGCACGGGGTGGTCGTCGCCCTCGGCGGCCCGCGGCTGGGTAGGGTCGGGCCCGTCGTCGCCCTCGCGGCCGGCGTCCCGGGGACGCACGGGACGCACGGGACGCAGGTCCGGGTGCTGCTCACCGGCTCTCCGGGGTGCGTTACTGACGTAGCGCGCGCCGGGGAGGCGCTCGGTCGGTGGCCTGCTGGTGCCCATCGCTCGTCCCTCCTCGGCGGTCGTTCCGGCTCCCACAGTGTTGGCCGACGGGAGCCGTGCCGACCGTTCGGCGGCCGACACTGGCGGCGTCGTCCTGCCGACACCGCGCGGGGGACTTGGGAGGTCAGCGCGCGGACGTCTGCGCGAGCGCGACGATGCGGGATCCCCGGGCAGCCGCCGTGGCAGGCACCAGCGGCGTAGCGTGGCGTGCCGTGGACGACCTGAGCTTGCTGTTCCAGCGGGCCGCGCAGCACGCGGCCGACTACCGGGCGGGTCTGGACGAGCGCCCCGTCGTACCGTCCGCCGACGCCGGCTCGCTGCGCACGGCGTTCGGCGGCCCTCTTCCGGCCGGCCCCACCGAGCCGGCCCAGGTCCTCGAGCAGCTCGTCACGGCCGCCGAGCCCGGCCTGATGTCCAGCGCCGGTCCCCGGTTCTTCGGGTTCGTGATCGGCGGTGCCCTGCCCGCGGCCACCGCGGCGGACATCGTCGCCGCCGGTTGGGACCAGTGCGCGTTCAACGCGGTGCTGTCCCCCGCGGCGGCCGCGGCCGAGGAGGCGGCGGGCGACTGGCTCAAGGACCTGCTGGGGGTCCCCGCAGGCGCGTCGGTCGGGTTCGTCACCGGGGCCCAGGAGGCGAACACCGTGGGCCTGGCGGCCGGGCGCCACCACGTGCTCGCCGAGGCCGGGTGGGACGTCGAGCGCGACGGGCTGCTCGGTGCCCCGGCCGTCCGGGTGGTGGCCGGCGCTGAGCGGCACGCCACCGTCGACCGGTCGCTGCGGCTGCTCGGGTTCGGCTCCGCGTCCGTGGAGACGGTCCGGGCCGACGCCAACGGCGCGATCGACGTCGAGGACCTCGACCGCGTGCTGTCGTCCGGCCCCGGCGGACCGACCCTGGTCTGCCTGCAGGCAGGCAACGTGAACACCGGCGCGTGCGACGACCTGGCGGCCGGCTGCGACGTCGCCCGCCGGCACGGTGCGTGGGTGCACGTGGACGGGGCGTTCGGCCTGTGGGCCGCGGCCAGCCCCACCACGCGGCACCTCGTCGCCGGGCTCGAGCGCGCCGACTCGTGGGGCTGCGACGGGCACAAGTGGCTGAACCTCCCCTACGACAGCGGCTTCGCGTTCTGCGCCGATCCGCGGGTGCACGCCGCCGCGGTGTCCTACACGGCGGCGTACCTGGTGGGGTCCGGCGGCGCCGCGGTCGGTGCCGCCGACCTCACCCTGGCGTCCTCGCGCCGGGCGCGCGGGTTCGCGGCCTGGGCGGGCCTGAAGCAGCTCGGCCGCGAGGGCGTCGCGGAGCTGGTCGACCGGCCCTGCCGGCTGGCCCGGCGGTTCGCGGACCTGTTGGCGGCCGGCGGTGCCGAGGTGGTCAACGAGGTGGTGCTCAACCAGGTGCTGGTGAGCTTCGGCGACGACGACCGGACCGACCGGGTGATCGCGGCCGTCCAGCACGACGGGACCTGCTGGCTGGGGGGCACGGCCTGGCGGGGCCGTCGCCTGATGCGCGTCTCGGTGTCCGGCTGGTCCACCACGGAGGCGGACGTGGACCGTTCGGTCGCCGCGATCCTGCGCGTCGCGGCGGAGGTCTAGCGGCGCGGCGCACCCGGGATCAGCCGGCCAGCAGGATCCCCACGAACAGCGTCGCCAGGGCGGCCAGCCCGGTCAGCGCGCCGTAGACCGCCATCGCGCCGCGGGAGGACGCCCGGGCGTGCAGGAACGCGGTGACCCCGGAGACCAGCACCAGCACGTACTTCAGCATCAACGTGTGCTGGTACGCCGCCCCCTTGTCGCCCTCGGCGACGACGTTCCAGATCCCGGTCAGGACCAGCACCCCGAACGCCGGCCAGGCGACCCGGTTGAACGCGTTCGCCGCGGCCTTCGGGACCTCGGCCCCCGCCGCGCGCAGGGACGGCACCAAGGCGGCCAGGGTGATCTGCCCACCGACCCAGATGGCGGCGGCCAGGACGTGCAGGAACAGGCGGATGGTGTCGAGGTCTACGTGAATCACGGGGCCCAAGACTGCCAGCCGGGTCAGCGCGGCTCCGCCGCACCCCCGCCGCTCACCACCGCGCCAGGCCGGGCACGTGGAACCCGCCCCAGTGCCGGGCCCGGGTCTCGGTCAGTGACGTGACCGTCCGGCCGTGCACCCGGTGCCAGCGTCCCGCGGTCCACTTGTAGGTGGTGACCCTGCCGCGGTAGGGGCTGGTCGCGCTGCTGCCCTCGCGGGTCGCCACCCGGCGGCGCACCGACCCGGCGGGGTCCGCCGCACGGCGGAGCCAGCCGGCGCGCACCGTCGCGGACCGCTCGGTGCCCCACCAGCGGTCGGGGCCGGGGGCGTCGAGGAGCACGAGGTGGCCGTGCCGCCAGGTCAGCGACTGGTAGAAGCGCGCGGCGGCTCCCATCTGCCGACCGACCATCAGGTCCTTGCCGCGCCGCCCGTCGAGGTTGGCGACCCCGGCCCACGGGGACCCGGTCCAGCTCTCCAGCCGCCGGCGCGCCTGTACGACGTGGTGGGGCGCGGTGCGCACCCGGAGGATCACCGCACCCGTCGCACCGAGCCCGCCGCCGCGTCGCGCCAGGCCGACGGCGTCGCGCCTGCCGTCGCCGTTCACGTCGGCGCGGGCCACGACCCGGCAGCCGCGCAGCCCGGCGCACACCCCGGTTCCGGCCGGGGTGACCGTGGGGGAGCCGGGCTGGGCGGCGGCGTGCGCCTCGTTCGAGGGTGGCGAGGTGCCCTGCGCGTTCACCGCGGCCACCCGGTAGTAATACGTGGTGCCGTTGGCCACGGAGGTGTCGGTGAAGCTCCGGCTGGTGACGTGGTCCGCGATTGGCGTACCGGACTCGCCGCCAGCGGTGGTGCCGCGGTAGACCCGGTAGCCGGTGACCGGGCTGCCGCCGTCCGAGGACGGCGCGGACCACGACAGCCGGACGCTCGAGTCGCCGCCCACCGCCGACAGCCCCTGCGGCGCCGAGGGGACGGTGGACGTCGGGGGCGGACCGCCCGGCGGCGGTGGTGGTGGCGGTGGTGGCGGGACGCTGGGCTGCTGCGGGGTGGCGGAGGCCTCGTTGGACCTGGCGGAGGTGCCGGCGGTGTTCACCGCGGCGACCGTGTAGTAGTAGGTGCTGCCGTTGGTGCGGCCGGTGTCGGTGTAGCTGGTGCCGGTGACGTTCGCGGCCACCGGCGTGCCGGCCTCGCCGCCGGGTGAGGTGCCGCGGTAGACGTTGTAGCCGGTCACCGGTGCGCCGCCGTTGGAGGAGGGGGCGGACCAGGACAGGGCGACGGAGCCGTTGCCGGCGGTGGCGCCCAGGTTCCGGGGAGCCGACGGCGCCGAGGCGGGCGGTGGCGGTGGCGGTGGTGGCGGCGTTCCGCCGCCACCGGAGCCGATGCTGACCCAGGGGTGCGACTCGTCCATCCGGGAGGAGACGAACGAGCCGTCCCGGCAGTGCCCGCTGTCCACGCCGCCGCCGTTGAGCACCTGTCCGGAGTCGGTGAGCGCCGTGGTGGTTCCCCCGACCGTCACCTTCACCGTGGGGATCGCGCCGGAGTTCACGCACGACGCCTGGAGACCGCCGTTGTAGTCGTTGGGCGGGTAGTCCGACCCGTCGAAGTTCTGCGAGTTCTGCCCGCCGGTCTCGGTCAGGACCAGCGTCCCGCCCGCCTTCACGGTCAGGTTCGAGCCCCACAGGCTGAAGGTCTTGCTGCCGATGGCCACCACCACCTGCACCCCGGTGAGGTCCGTGCCGCCCGGGTTGTCCAGCCGGACGGCGCTGGCGTCCCAGCAGGCGGTGGACGACCCGAAGCTCGAGCACGGCGAGCCCACGTAGCTGGACGGGTCGGTGTACGGCCACGGGCTGGGCTGCTTGCTGCTGGATGCGGCGGTGTGGGTGTCCATGTAGCCGACGTAGACGTTCAACCCGTTGGCGGCGCCGGCCGTCGGGGGAGCGACCAGGATGAACGCGGCCAGGGCCACGGCCGCCAGCGCCCCCCGCAGCGCGCGCGGCCAGCCCGCGCGGAGGCGTGCCCGGTTTCCGGTTCGCAGGTGCGGGCCGGTGGTGCGGCGTGGTCCGGTAGCAGCAATGCGCATCTGGGCCCTCCCGTGCCAACCGGAGCCCCGGTGCCGACGGCCCCTGCAGTCAAGGTTGCGGCGGGCGCCACCCGCAGTTCCATAGCGCCGACGGACCAGCTCACCCCGCAAACGGAGGACCTCCCGCCCGTACGTTCGGGACGTATGTCCCTGTATGCGAGGTAGGCGCTGCGCCGATGGTTGAACCGTCAAAGACACACCGCCGCCGGAGGCGGCAGGCAGAGGAGTGAAACACCATGCGACGCAGGACTTTCGACGCAATGCTGGCAACGGGCGGGCTCATCATCGCGGCGGTTCTCGTCGCGGCCGGTGGGCTGCTCACCTGGGCGCACGCGTTCGTGTCCGACCAGGTCACCACGCAGCTCAGTGCCCAGCAGATCTACTTCCCGCCCAAGGGCGACGCCACGGCCGACCCGAAGATCGGCCCCTACCTCAACCAGTACGCCGGCCAGCAGCTGACCACCGGCGTCCAGGCCAAGGCCTACGCCGACCACTTCATCGCGGTGCACATCGAGGAGATGACCGGCGGGCTGACCTACGCCCAGCTGAGCAGCAAGGCGATGGCCAACCCCGACGACCAGAAGCTCGCCGGGATGGTGGCGACCGTGTTCAAGGGCGAGACGCTGCGCGGCCTGCTGCTGAACAGCTACGCGTTCTGGCAGATGGGCCAGATCGCCCTCTACGGCGCGATCGCCGCCTCCGTCGGCGCCGGGCTGATGCTGGTGCTCAGCCTGCTCGGGTTCGCCCACCTGCGCCGCGTCCCCGAGACCCAGGAGGTGCTCGTCGGCAAGCGCGTCGCCTCGCCGACCACCGCCTGAGGTAGGGAGGCCGGCCCGGTCACTCCACGCGACCGGCCTCGCGGGCCCCGGAACCGTCACGGTTCCGGGGCCCGCTCCGTCCGACGGGCCGGAGGCTGCCCTCGCCGCGGGGCCGTCGCACCCGGGTCAGGCGGCCACGGCGAGCCCGAGCGAGTCCGCGACCACGAACCGGGGCGCGCCCGGCTCGTAGAACCGGTCGACCTCCTTGATCTCGAAGCCGGCCCGGGTGAGCAGGGCGGTGACGTCGCGGGTCAGGTGGCAGCCACCCAGGACCCGCTTGTTCAGCGGCTCGAGACGACGCTGGGTCCGCCGTACGCTCTCGTCGGGAGCCAGGCCGTGCTCGAGGAAGTGCAGGGCGGCGCCGGGCCGGAGCACCCGGCGTACCTCGGCCAGCGCGGCGAGCGGGTCGGGGATGGTGCACAGGGTCCAGGTGGAGAGGGCCGCGTCGAAGCTGTCGTCGGGGAAGGGCAGCGACTGGCCGTCGAGACCGGCGCGCCGGACCGGGACCGTGCTCGCAGCGAGCCGGCCGCCGGCCAGCCGCCAGCTCAGGTCGGACGGCTCGATCGCGGACACCGCGATGACGTCGTCGGAGTAGAACGGGACGTTGAGCCCGGTCCCGAAGCCGAGCTCGACCACCTCCCCGGACAGGCCCTCGCAGACCCGCTGCCGGTACGGCGCGACGGACTTCATGCCGCACGCCTTGTTGATGATGTGGGGAAGGATCCGCTCACCGTAGAAGCCCATCGTCGTCTCCTCAGCGGTCGGGCTGGTGCGTTCTGGTGCTCAGACGGGCGCCATTCCACGAGCGTAGTCCCGCCCGGCCGGTGCGCGGGGGAGTCGAAGGGGTGGGGGCCGATAGGGCGTCCGCGCGCGCGACTCGTAGTACTAATGGCCCTGTCGCCGCCGCGGCGACCGTCCGACCATCGGTACAGAGGACCCGTGTTCGCCCGGAGGTCGGATGAGACGTCAGCACAGCAGCCCGGGGAACGTCGACGTGGACGGCAGCCCCACCCTGCTCGCCGCCCGCCACGAGCTGGCGATGGTGTACGGCGGTGGCGGCGTGTTCGGCATCGCCTACACCGCCGGGGTCGCGGCCGGCCTCGCGGAGGCCGGGGTCCCGGTGGCCACCGCACCCGCGTTGGGCACCTCCGCCGGTGCCTGGACCGCCGCGGCGGTTGCGCTCGGGATGGGCTACGACGCGTTCCGCGGGCTCAGCTCGCCCTCGGTCCCGAACCGGCGCAGCGGCGTCCTCGCCGAGATCGGGCGCCAGCTGTTCGGGGAGGCTTACCACCCCCTGGTCGCGGTCTCGGCGGTGTGCGTGCGCAGCCGCCGGCGGCACATCCTCGACGGCGGTCGCTACCCGCTCGCCGACCTGGTCGCGGCCTCCTCGGCCGTGCCCGGCCTGCTGCCCGCGCACCGGGTGGACGGCCGGCTGTACGTCGACGGCGGGATGTGGTCGGTGACCTCGGTCGACGCCGCGGCGGAGGCGGACCACGTGGTCGTGGTGGCCCCCCTGGCCGGGGCCGTGATGGGCCCGATGGGGCTGACAGCTGGGCTGCTGCTGGAGCGGGAGCTGGCCCGGTGGCGCTCCCGGCACCCGGGCTGCGCCATCACGCTGATCCGGCCGAACCTCGCGATCGCGCAGCTGGTCGGGCTCCGCCCCCTGGCCCTCTTCGACGACGAGCGGGCCCGCCGGGCCTACCCGCTGGCCGTCGAGCAGGGGCTGCGGCACGGCGCGCTGATGCGCGACGCGGAGCACCGTCCCGACCCGCCCGACGGGCACCCGTTGGGCCAGGACGTCGCCTGAGCGCCGGGCTGTCCGGGTCGTCAACCACCCGTTCGTGCCGTCGCGCCCGGCCCGGGTGGGGCAGCCGGGGCGCGCGCAGGGGTGCGGACCGGTTGACCCGTCCGTGACTTCCGGCAGAACGGGCAACTGAGCACACTGAGTCCTCGGGAGTGCCGCGGGGGGACCGTGGCCGATCACGAGATAAGGGGAGATGCCGTGAACACGCGTCTACGAAGGGGCGTCACGGGGGCGGCCGCGCTGGTAGTGACGACCGGCCTGACCGCGGTGCCGGCCACGGTGGCCTCGGCCTGGACGGACCATGCGGTCCCGACGATCACCGCGCGGGTGACCAGCAAGGCGGTCCACCTGAGCAGCGGGCACTCCGTGCAGGCCGGCCGGGTCCGGTTCCGGGTGCTGACGCCCAAGGGTGACCACTCCCTGCAGCTGGTGAAGCTCAAGCCCGGCTACTCGCCGCAGGAGTTCGGCCGCGACGTGAACCTGGCCTTCCAGGGCAAGATCCCGGCGATCCGCCGCATCGACCACCGCGTGCACTGGGCCGGCGGGGCCGAGACGCGGCCGCACAAGCCGGGGATGTTCGCCAAGACGCTCTACCCGGGCACCTACTACCTGTTCGACCAGAACAGCAACGCGCGGACCAAGCTGCGGGTGCACGGCCAGCCGGAGGCCCGCGCCTGGATCCCGAACAGCAGCACGATCGTCGGCACCGGCGCGGACCGTTTCCGCAGCCCCAAGAACCTGCCGCACCGGGGCTGGACGCTGTTCAAGGACACCGCGGACGAGCCGCACTTCCTGGTCATGCAGCAGGTCAAACGGGGGACCACCCGCAAGGACGTGCACGACTTCATCGCCTCCGGTGCCCAGGGTGAGCCGCCGTGGGTGCGGCCGGCCGAGACCTCGAGCGGCGTGATCTCGCAGCACTCGCAGATGGAGTTCCACTACTCGTTGCCGCGCGGCCGCTACGTGCTGATCTGCTTCTGGCCGAGCGTCGAGACCGGCATGCCGCACGCGTTCATGGGGATGTACCGCCTGGTCAACCTGCGCTGACCGCTCACCGCGCGAAGCCCGCGTGCACGTGGTCGTGGTGGGTCGCGTCGCTGAAGAACTGCGGCGCGGCCCCCAGCAGGTACGGGCCGCCGACGTTGTAGGACCCGGCCGAGGCGGCCGCCGCCATGTAGCCGGTCACCAGCCGCCGCGGGGTCTCTGCCTCCACGACCGGGTGCCCGTCGATGCGCCAGGTGTCGAAGGCGCGGCCGCGCGGGTGGTCGCTGAGCCGGTCGGTGCCGAACACGTACGTCGGGTGCCCGGAGCGGACCACGCTGACGCCGATCCGGTACCTCCTCGCCAGCGTCAGCATCGCGGTCAGCACGCTGTCGTGCACCCGGCCGGAGCGCACGTCCGCCCGGGAGGCCGGGGGCAGGTCGATCCGCGGGCTGGCCAGCACCCGCCGGGCCGCGCCGGACAGCCGCGCCGCCGGGGGGCCGGGGTGCGAGGGGTGCACGGCGGTCACCGTCCACCGGCCGCCGGAGCGGGCCACCCGCACGTCGTACGTCGACCCGCCGGCCCGCACCGCGCCGCCGGCCGCCCGGGTCCACGCGCGGCAGACCACCAGCACGCTCGCGGAACCGGAGAGGATCCCGCCGTACTGCGCGTCGATGACCCGCAGCGCCGAGCGACGGCCGTTCCCCCGGCGCTCGATCTCGCGAACCGCGGCGACCTTGGCCGCCGGGTCGACGTCGCGCGGGTCGGGCCGCCAGCGCCGCACCGGCGGCAGCGCCTCGGCAGCAGGCCTTGGGGTGACACTGGGGGAGGCGGAGCCGCTGGGCGATCCGGGGCTGCTCGGTGGCGCAGCCGTGCCCGCGGCCCGCGGCCGGTCCGTCCGCGCGGAGCACCCGGCCAGCACGGCCGCCGCGCCGAGCAGCAGCAACCCGCGCCGGTCCAGCTCGCCTGTCACGCCTCCAGTGTGCTGCGGCGCGCAAAGCACGGGGCCGCCGCCGGGACTCCCCGGCGGCGGCCCCGCCCACGCACCTGCGCAGTGCTTCGCCTGCGGTCAGCAGCCCTTCGCGGGATCGGCGAAGTTGTTCAGGTAGGTGTAGTAGCCCTGCTCGGCGATCGACGGCGACTGCCGGGCGAACCAGGAGAAGTGCACCTCGTCCTCCGGGTGGTAGGTGATGCCGTTCATCTTCACCTCGAACCCGTAGCCGACCACGGGGTCACCCGTCTCCAGGTAGGAGGTGCAGCCGTACTGCGGGGCGGTCGGCGTCAGCCACGGGTCCACCTGGTTGTTCACGAACGGGTCGTCGTACCACTCCTGCACCTCATGGCTGAGGCCGTGGATGTCGGCGATGTAGGACTCCGAGTCGCCGGGGTTCGCGGCGAAGATGCCCTGGGCGCTGTAGGAGGCGAACATGTAGGTGTTCACCTTCTGCTTCCCGTTGCCGTTGTACGACGACGTCGCGCCGTGGTAGCCGAGCACGCAGCAGTTGCCGGGGCTGCCCTGGTAGAGGAACGTGTTGTTCACCAGGAAGATCGGCAGCACGGTCGGGCTGATGTGGCGGGAGCGCAGCTCGTTGCCCAGCTGCGCGGAGAACCAGGACATGCTCATCAGGCCGATGGTCTGGTGGCTGCGGGACCCGACCACGACCTGGCCCTGGTTCTGCGGCACGTCGATGGACACCGGCGCCTGCACGTCCGGCTGGCCGAGGGTGACGTGCCAGTCCGAGTCGGACTTGCCGAACTGGGCCCGGTTGATCGCGTCGCCGAGCTGGGTGACGTCGCTGGGCTCCTGGACCCGGCGCGGGTCCGGGGCCACCCCGGCGGTGTCCGGCGGGGCGCTGGCGGAACGGTCGGCGGCCTTGCCGATGTCCGCGCTCTGGAACACCGGCGACTGCGTCACGTCGGTGACGTGGTCGCTCCCGTCCAGCACGGTGCCGTCGGCGAAGTTGAACCGCATCGGGATGATCACCGTCGGGATCGTGGTGCTCTGGTCGGCCCCCGGGTCCGTGCCCACCATCGTGTAGTGGTAGGTCTGGCCGTTGGTGGGGTCGGTGAACGACGACGTCCAGCTCGGGATCGTCGACGCGGTCGAGG
This sequence comes from uncultured Actinomycetota bacterium, assembly GCA_963728775.1. Classification (GTDB taxonomy): domain Bacteria; phylum Actinomycetota; class Actinomycetes; order Propionibacteriales; family Nocardioidaceae; genus Nocardioides_B. The sequence continues at coordinate 367,837 of CAVSLP010000009.1, read as the reverse complement.
AGACCGTGCCGCTCAGCGACTGCTCCTCGAACTTCGCGGTGCCGATGCCGTCACCCTTCAGGCTGCCGCCCTGGTGGGCCGCCGGCCCCCCGGAGTGCGGTGCCGCGCTCACCGACGTCGTGCCGGCCACGGTGAGGCCGATGCCGAGCGCGATCGCGCCCGCGGCCATCAGACGATTCTTCATGCTTTCCCCTCGTAGATGCTGCTCCGACCATGAACGGAGCTTCGGGTCGTATGCCCGAGTTGCGCGACAGTCTGCCTCGGATGCTTGGGCCTGCCAAGGGGTCGCGGGGGTCGATGTGCCCCGGTTCCGCGGCGCCGGTCGAGACCAGTGCGCCCGACGCGGTCCGGGCACGGCGCGGCCCCGAGGTTGGGCGTACGCTCGTCGCATCGCCACGTGGACGGCGCCGGACGACCCCCTCGGGTGCGCGTCGCCGCCGTCGCCCACGGACGTCGGCCCGGACCCAGCGCACCGTGGACTCCCCGTCGCGCACATTCCTCATCCGGCAGCACCCTCACCAGCAGGGAGACCTCATGGCGCACTACCTCTTGGAAGTCGGCTACACCCCCGAGTCCTGGAACGCCCAGATCGCCAGCCAGGCGAACGTGGTCGAACGGATCACGCCCGCCCTGAACGCCTGCGGCGCCACCCTGGAGAACACCTACTACGCCTTCGGCGAGGCCGACCTGGTCGCCATCGCCGACTTCCCGCGGCCGGAGGACGCAGCGGCGTTCGCCCTCGCGGTGACCTCGGGCGGTTCGTTGCGCCGCTGCACGACGACGCCGCTGCTCTCGGTGGAGCAGGGGATCGAGTCGATGCGGGTGGCGGCCGAGCTGCGCAAGGTCTACAGCCCGGCCGTGGCAACGGCGTCGGGGGCCGGCGCGTCCAACGCAGCGGTCCTCCGCAAGGGTTACACCGCCTTCGCCCAGGGGGACATCGCCACCGTCCTCGGGCTGTTCGACCCGTCGATCATCTGGCACTCGCCGGACAGCATCTCGTTCGGTGGCACGTACGTCGGCCCGGCGGCCGTCGGTGAGTTCTTCGCCAAGCTCCCCGAGCACTACTCCGAGCTGCACGTGGAGCCCGACCGCTACATCGACGACGGCGACTCCGTGGTGGTGCTGGGGCACACCCGCGGTCGCACCCGGGCCGGGGCCGCGTACGACCTCCCGTTCGTGCACGTGTGGACGCTGGCCGACGGGAAGGCGACCAGCTGCACCGAGTACTTCGACACCGCGAAGATGAACGCGGCGCTCGGCGCCGGGGCCCAGGCCCGCGCCTGACCCGGATGGGTGGCCAACCCGCGGCGGCCGACCGTGGTGCCTGCGCGCGGTGGACGGGTAGGGGCGGACCGTGAGCGGGGACGAGCACGACCTGACCGTCGCGGTCACCGGTCCGACCGGGACGTTCGGCTTCGGGCTGATGCCGCTGCTGCAGGCAGACGACCGGGTCGCGCGGGTGGTGGGCATCGCCCGGCGGCCGTTCGACCCCGCAGCGCACGGCTGGTCGAAGATGGACTACCGCCGCGGCGACGTCCGCGACGCCGACGCGCTGCGGGACGCGTTCGCGGACGCGGACGTCGTGGTGCACCTGGCCTTCCTCATCGTCGGGGGCGCTCGGGGGACCACCCGGTCGATCAACGTCGAGGGCACGCTGAACGCGTTCCTGGCCGCCTGCGTGGCGGGGGCCCGCCGCTTCGTCTACGCCTCGTCGGTGGCCGCGTACGGCTTCCACCGCGACAACCCGGTGGGGATGAGCGAGGACTGGCCGACCCGCCCCGCCGACCGGTTGTTCTACGCGCAGGAGAAGGCCGAGATCGAGGAGCTGCTGGGCGCCGAGGCGGCGCGGCACCCGGAGACCGAGCTGTACCTGCTGCGCCCCTCGATCGTGCTGGGTCCGCACGTGCTCGGGGCGAAGGCGCGGCTGCCGCAGCCGGTCGGGGCGCTGGCGGCGCTGCTCTACGGCGGGGTGCGCCGGCTGCCGGTCCACCTGCCGGCGTTCGTGCCAGACCTCCCGGTGCAGCTCGTGCACGAGGAGGACGTCGGCCGGGCCCTGCTCCAGTGCGTGGTCGCGGCCGGCCCGCCCGGCGCCTACAACATCGCCGCCGACGGGGTGCTCGGCGCGCACGAGGTGGCCCGCGAGCTGGGTCTCACACCGCTGCCGCTGCCCGCCGGCGCCAGCCGGACCGCGGCCCGTGCGCTGGCGCGGCTGCCGCTGCTCCCCGCGTTCGCGGAGTGGGTGGAGGTCGCCGGCCACCCAGCGGTGATGGACACCACCCGGGCCAGGAACGAGCTCGGCTGGCACCCGCGGTTCACCGCGCTCGAGGCGCTGCGCGACACGCTCCGCGGGTGAGCCGGCGGCTCCGGGGAGCTTCTTCTCAAGTCGGAGGTTCCGGGCGCCGACACTTCTCCCGCGGGCACTGGGAGACCCGCACCGACCTTGGGAGAACCGCTCGATGAAGAACTCCACGCGCGCCCTGGTGGCGGCCGTGACCACCGCACTCGCGCTCGGCGCCGGTGCCCCGGCCAGCCTGGCCACGCCGCACGGCGGGCACGCCTCGCACGCCCACCACGCCGCCGCGACGGCCCGCGGCAGGGCCGCTCACGCCAAGGCCGCCGAGCACCGGCTCTCCCACCTGCAGGCGCGGCTCGCGCGTGAGGTGGCGCGGAAGGACCGGGCGCTCGCCCGCGCGGTGCGCGACTCGCGCCTGGCTCACCTGTCCGCGGACGTCGCGGACGCCGTACGGGCCAACGTCGACGAGGACCGCTCCTCCCTAGCGGCCCTCGCGACGGGGGCCGCGGCGGCGACCACGCTCGACGACCTCCGCGCCGTCGCCCACGAGGTGCGCGGCTACCGGCCGCACGGCTACCGGATCGTGGTGAACCAGCTGCGGCACGCCGCCCGCCTGCAGGCGAGGATCGACGCCGGTACGACGGACCCGACCACCGGCACCACGGACCCGACCACGGCTGCGGACACCAGCAGCACCGACAGCACCGGCAGCACCGGCACCACGACCACGCCGGCCGACCCCGCCGCGCTGGTCGGCGACGCGGTGACCAAGGCGCTGGCCTACCGCTGCAGCGCGCCGCGGTCCGACCTGCGGGTGATCCAGCACGAGCTCGCGCAGGCCCAGGCGGCCCTCGAGGACAGCACCGACACCACTGACACCACTGACACCACCGACACCACCGACACGGGCACCGACTCCACCGACGCCAGCGGCAGCGACCCGGGCACCGACACCGACACCGACACCGGCACGACGGGCACGACCACACCCTGAACCCAGCATGAGAGGGGCCCCGCCGACCTGCGGCGGGGCCCCTTTTCGGCGTCCGGGTCAGCCGATCTGGACCGAGCCGGCCGTGCACCCGGGCAGCCGTTGCCCGGCGGGCAGCATGGTCTGCGCCACCGGTGCGCCGGTGGCGTCGAGGACCTCCTGCTGCACCGCGAGGCGGGTGCCGCGCGGCAGCGGCCCGTCGAGCCACGCCTGCAGGTGCGCGAAACCGTTCGCGGCCCGCGTCGCGAACCAGGCGCCGGGGGTGCCGTCGACCACGAACCGCAGCCGCACCGTGTGCACCGGGGCCGAGGTCGACAGCCACTCGGTCATCGTGAACCGGCGCAGCTTCTGGGTGCGCTGCTCGCAGTTCCAGTCCCGGCGACCGGTCGAGTAGAAGGCCACCGGGTTCGCCGCGGTCGCGCGCTCCGGCGGCAGCTGGGCCAGGTAGTCGCCGCCGAACTCGTCGCAGAGCCGGATCCGGCCGGCCCGGTTCCGCAGGATCAGCACCGGGACGCTCCCGTCGGGCGTCTTCTGCCGCACGCCGTAGAGCACCGTGACCAGCGCCGGGTCGGTGGCGAAGTCGGGGGCGAGGCAGCCGGCCACGTCCGCCCGGCCGATGCTGCCCCGGTCGATGCTGCCCCGGTCGAGGCCGGGGGCGTCCGCCGGCAGCGGTGACCCGTCGGCGAGCCGTGCCGAGTCGCCGGCCTCCGGCCGGTCTCCGGAGGCGAGCAGCCGCACGGCACCGATCCCGAGGACCAGCGCGCCGACGGCCAGCGCGGTCCCCGCCACGGCACCACGGCGCCGGCGGCGTCCGGGTGCGCGGTCGGTGCGCTCCACGTGTTCCCCCCTCAGGATGAGGTGTCTCGTCCCGTGGCCCCCGCCACGGTGCCGAACCCGTCGGCATGACGATGCTGCGCGTTCCCGGTGCCGGGTCCCCACCCCCGCACCGCTGTGCCCAAGGGCCGCTGTGCAAGGTCGACTGTGCCCAGGGTCCGCTGTGACCAAGGTCGACTGTGCCCAAGGTACTGCCTGACCCGCCCGACGTGCGCCGTTGTGGACGCTCTTTGCCCGGTTCGCGGCGGAACGGCCCTCGGCGGTGCGGTTCCGCCGCGGCGCCGGCACCGGGCCCCGTCGGCATCGGCCCCCCCGGGACGAGGCACTGCGGCGGGACCAAGGTCCCGTTCGGGTGGAACCGTCCTGCCCTGCCGGGACCCCGCCGGCCGTGGCAGCGTGTGGAGTGCCAGAACCGGTGCGTCCGGGAGGTGCGCATGCCTCGCTCGCGTGACCTGCTCGATCGCTTCCGCCCCGCGGGCACCCCGGGCGCGGCGGCCCGGACCGGTGTGCCCGCGGACCGCGCCGCGGAGCTGTCCACCGAGCTCGAACCGGTTCTCGCCCGGCTCGCCGACTCCGAGGAGGCGGCCCGACGGATCCGGACCGAGGCGGAGGCCGAGGCCGAGCGCCGGCGCCGGGAGGCGGCGGGGCGGGCCCGGGCGCTGGTCGATACCGCCCGCCGGCAGGCGGAGGCCGAACGTGCCGACGCCGCGGCCCGCGTCGCCGAGCAGGCGGAGGCCGAGACCGCCGCCACCGTGGCGGCCGGCGACGAGGCCGCCGCGCAGGTGCGGCGGCGGGCGCTCGACCTGATGCCCGGCTACGTGGCCCGCGCGGTGGCCGCACTGCGCGCCGACCTCGAGGGCCGGCCCTCGTGAGCACCTCCTGGGTGGCCGGGTCGGTCCGGGCCCGGGCGCTCGCTCGCCGCCGGGTCGGGGCCGGGGGAGCCCGGGCGCTGGCCGGGTCCTCTTCCCTCGACGACGCCGTGACGGCGCTGGCGCGGACGCCGTACGGGCACGATGTCCGCGCCGGCCAGGGGCTGGCCGAGGCACAGCACGCGGTCGGCGCGACGCTGCTGTGGCACCTGCGCGTGCTCGCCGGCTGGCTGCCCCGTGGCGGCGCGGACACGGTCCGGCTGCTCGCCGGCGGGTTCGAGGTCGCCGCCGTCGACGACCACCTGAGCGGGTTGCGCGGGGAGCCGACCGAGCCGACGTACCGGCTGGGCTCGCTGGACACCGCCTGGAGCCGGCTGGCGGCGACCACCTCGGTCGCCGAGGTGTACGACGTGCTGACGACGTCGGCCTGGGGGGATCCGGGGGGTGTCACGCCCTGGGCGGTCCACGTGGGGATGCGCATCGCGTGGGCCGACCGGGTCGTGGGCGGGGTCGCGGAGGCGGCCGGCTGGGCCCGGGCCGGCGCCGCCCTGCTCCTGGTCCGGGAGAGCGCGCTGGGTGGCCGCGGCCTCCCCGAACCGCTGGCTCTGCGGGCCGCCCGGCTTCTCGGCCCGGCCTTCCTTGCCGCGCTGCCCCAGGCCGCCACCGACACCTCCGCGCTCGCGGGGCGGCTGCCGGTGGACGCCCGGTGGGTGCTGGCGGACGTCGGCGGCCCCGGGGACCTCTGGCGCGCGGAGGCGCTGTGGTGGCACCGGGTCGAGCGCGACGGCTTCGGGCTGCTGCACAGCTCCGGTTTCGACGCCCGGCCGGTGGTGGGCGCCGTCGCGGTCCTGGCGGCGGACGCCTGGCGGGTGCGCGCGGCGCTCGAGGTGGCCGCGCGGGCCGGGTCGCGCGCGGACCGGGCCCTGGAGGCGTTCGATGCCGTGGCGTGAGGCGACCGAGCCGGTCCGGATGCAGCGGGTGGCGCTGGTGGCCCCCACCGCCGACCTGCGCACGCTGCTGGTGCGGGTCGCGGAGTCCGGTTGCGTCGAGGTCGACCACCCGGCCGCGTCGGGCCGCCTGAGCGACCCGGACGCCGCACCGGGCCCCGCCGGGCAACGGCTGCAGCGCCGCGGGACGGACCGGTCCGCCGAGCCCCGGCTGGCGTCCCTGGCCCCCGACCTGGACGCGCTGGAGCGCGACGGACGCGACGACCTGCTCGCCGGCGAGGCCGAGCTGGAGGCCCGCGCCGGGGGCGCGGTCGTCCGCGGGGGCGTCGCGGCGCTGGCCGGGTGGATGCCGGCCGCCGAGGTGCCGGCGCTGGCGGAGCGGCTCGCGCCGCACGGTGGCGCGGTGGTCCCGCTGGCGTCGCCCCGCGGCCTGGACCCGCCGACCCTGCTGCACGCCGGCGGCGGGATGCGACAGTCGTTCGCTCCGCTGGTGTCGACCTACGCGACCGTGCCCTACGCCGACGTGGACCCGACGCTGGCCGCCGGGCTGGCCTACGTGGTGATGTTCGGGATGATGTTCGGGGACGTCGGGCACGGGGCCCTGGTCGTCGCGCTGGGCCTGCTGCTGCGCGCCGGGTGGCCCGCCCGGCTGGCCCGGTGGCGCACGATCTGGCCGTTCGTGGTCGGCGCCGGGCTCGCCGCGATGGCGTTCGGGCTGCTCTACGGGGAGTTCTTCGGGCCCACGGGTGTGGTCCCGGTGCTGTGGCTCGCGCCGCTCGACGAGCCGGTGACCCTGCTCGCCGCGGCCCTCGGGGTGGGCGCGGTGCTGCTGGCCGGCGCCTACGTCCTCGGCACGGTGAACCGCTGGCGCGAGGGTGGCTGGCCGCTCGCGCTGATCGCGCCGTCCGGGATCGCCGGCGCGGCGCTCTTCGCGGGCGTCGGGCTGGTGGTGCTCGGCGCCACCGCCGGCCTCGCCTGGCTGGTCGTGGTCGGGGCGCTCGTCGCGGCCGGGGGCCTGGTGGTCGCGTTCCTCGGCTTCCTCGCGGCGGCGGGGGGCGGCGCCGCGGGCGTGACCCAGGCGTCGGTCGAGGTGTTCGACGCGCTGATCCGGCTCGGCACCAACCTGGTCTCGTTCGCCCGGCTGGCGGCGTTCGGCCTCACCCACGCCGCGCTCGGCCTCGTGGTGTGGGAGGCCACCGTCGCCCTCTGGCAGGGCGGGGGCCCGCGCCTGGTGGCGGCGGCCGCCGTCTTCCTGGTCGGGAACGCGCTGGCGTTCGCCCTGGAGGCGCTGGTCGCCGGGATCCAGGCGCTGCGGCTGGAGTACTACGAGCTGTTCTCCCGGGTCTTCACGACCGAGGGGCGGCCGTTCGTCCCGTGGCACGTCCCCGCCGACCCGGTTGGCCCAGCGGACCCGGTTGGCCCAGCGGACCCGGTTGGCCCCGCGGACCCGGTTGACCCCGCCGACCCTGGCGCCGGTGCCGGCGGTGCCGCCGGCCGCATCGACCCCGCCGGCCGCATCGACACCGTGTCCTCGGGTGCCACCCCGGACCCCGAGGCGCTCGCCGTCCCCTCGAGGAGGTCCCCGTGACTGCCTGGCTGATCGCACTCCCCGCACTGCTGGCCGCGTTCGCCGCGACCCACCTGCTGCTCCGCCGCCGCGGCCGGTCGGCGCTGGGCGTCCTGGTCGCGCTGGACGTGGTGCTGCTCGTCGGCGCCCTGGTGGTGCTGGTCCTGGTCGCGGCCGGCGGCCCCGGCCAGGCCGACCCCGCGACCACCGCCGCGACCACCGCCGCGACGAGCGCAGCGGCGGCGACGCAGGCCGCCGCGTCCTCCTCAGCCTGGGCGGCGCTGCTCGGCGCGGCGATCGCGGTCGCGGGCTCCTCGATCGGTGCCGCGCTGGCCGTGGCGTACACGGGCGCGGCCGCGCTGGCCGCGATGAGCGAGCGCCCGGAGATCTTCGGCCGGGCCATGGTCATCGTGGGCCTGTCGGAGGGGATCGCCATCTACGGCCTGATCGTGGCGATCATCCTGATCGGCAAGGCGTGAGCACGATGCCCAGCACGATGCCCAGCACGACGCCCAGCACGACGCCCAGCACGACGGCCAGCACGACAGCCAGCACGATGGCCAGGGTCGCGGTGCTCGGCGAGCGGGTCGCGGTGGCCGGCTACGCCCTCGCCGGCGCCATGGTGCTGCCGGCGCAGGACGACGACGCCGTCCGGGCCGCCTGGGGGGGCCTGCCCGCCGACGTCGCGGTCGTGGTGCTCACCCCGGCCGCCGCGCGGGCGCTGGGACCGGACCGGGTCGCCGCCCTGCACCCGTTGACGGTGGTGCTTCCGCCGTGACCGGTGTCGACACCCGCACCGACGACCCGCTGGCGGCCGTCCGGACCGCGCTGCTCGCCGAGGCCCGCGCCGACGCTGCCCGGGTGCTCGCGGCGGCCGACGGCGACACCGCCGCCGTGCTCGCGCAGGCGGCCGAGGAGGCGGCGACGATCCGGGCCGAGGCCCGCGCCCGCGGGGAGGCCGACGCCGCCGGTGTGCTGGTCAACGAGCGGGCCCGGGCACGGCGGGAGGCCCGCGCGGCGCTGCTGGGTGCCGAGCGCGGGGCGTACGAGGAGCTGCGCCGCCGGGTGCGTGCCGCGGCCGCCTCGCTGCGCGAGGACCCGGGCTACCCCACCCTCCGGGACCGGCTCACCGCCCGGGCGCGGGCCGTGCTCGGGGACCGGGCGACCGTCACCGACCACCCCGCGGGCGGCGTGGTCGCCGCGGCCGGGGGCCGGCGGGTGGCGTACTCCTTCGACGTGCTCGCCGACCGCGCGGTCGAGGACCTCGGGCCGGACCTGGCGCGGCTGTGGTCGCCGTGACCGCGCGGGTGGTCCGGGTGTCGGGGTCCCTGGTGGAGGTCGAGGAGCTCACCGGGGTGGCGATGTTCGACGTGGTGGCGCTCGGCGCGGCGGGGCTGCCGGGGGAGGTGGTCGCGATCACCGGGGGCCGGGTCGCCGTGCAGGCCTACGAGGACACCGGCGGGCTGGGGCCCGGTGCCCCGGTCGTCGCCCGCGGCGCACCGCTCTCGGCGCGGCTGGGGCCGGGCCTGCTCGGCGGTGTCTTCGACGGGCTGCTCCGGCCGCTGTCCGCGGCGGGGACCTGGCTGGTGCCGGGGTCGGGCCGCGCCGGCGCCGCGACCCGGTGGCGGTTCGCGCCGACCGTGGCCGCGGGTGCCGAGGTCGGCCCGGGCGACGAGATCGGCCGGGTCGAGGACGGCGGTGCACTGCCGCTGCTGGTGCTGGCCCCGCCGGGCACCGCCGGGCCCGTCGAGCACGTCGCGGGCCCGGGCGAGTACGACGCCGACGCCGTGGTCGCCACCGTGGCGGGGACGCCGGTCACGGTGACCGGCAGCTGGCCGGTGCGCCGCCCCCGGCCCTACCGCGAGCGCCTGGACGTGGCGGAGGCGCTGGCCACCGGGCAGCGGGTGCTGGACCTGCTGTACCCGGTCGCCCGGGGCAGCAGCGCCGCGGTGCCGGGCGGGTTCGGCACCGGCAAGACGGTGCTGCTGCAGCAGGTCGCGAAGTGGAGCGACGCGGACGTGATCGTGTACGTCGGCTGCGGCGAGCGCGGCAACGAGATGGCCGACGTCGTGGCCGAGCTCAACGCGCTCGAAGACCCCCGCACCCACGACCGGCTGGCGCGCCGGACGGTGATCGTCGCGAACACCTCGAACATGCCGATGATGGCCCGCGAGGCCAGCATCTACACGGGCGTCACGGTCGCGGAGTACTTCCGCGACATGGGCTACCACGTGGTGGTGATCGCGGACTCGACCTCGCGGTGGGCCGAGGCGCTGCGCGAGTTCGCCTCCCGGACCGGCGCGCTGCCCGCGGAGGAGGGCTACCCCGCCGGGCTGGCCTCCGCGCTTGCCGCGTTCTACGAGCGGGCCGGGCACGTGGTGACCCTGGGCGGGCGGCGCGGGTCGGTGACGATCATCGGCGCTGTCTCGCCGCAGGGCGGGGACATGACCGAGCCGGTCACCGCGCACACCCAGCGGTTCGTCCGGTGCGTGTGGACGCTGGACCGGGACCTCGCCTACGCCCGGCACTACCCGGCGGTCGCCTGGTCCGGGTCGTTCTCCCGGGACGTCGACGCGCTCGGCGCCTGGCACGCCCGCCGGGGGGACCCCGCCTGGGCGCGGCGGCGGGGCCGGGTCACCGCGCTGCTCGCCGACGCGGACCGGCTCGCGGCGCTCGCGGAGCTCGTCGGGGTCGGTGCGATGCCGGGCTCCGAGCGGGTGGTGATGCTGGCCGGCCGGCTGCTCCGCGAGGGGGTGCTCCAGCAGAGCGCGCTGAGCGCGTCGGACGCGGTCTGCTCGCCGGCGAAGGGTGCCGCGCTGGTCGAGGCCGTGCTCGCGGTGGTCGACCGGTGCCAGCAGCTCGTGGACGCCGGGGTGCCGGCGGCGCGGATCGAGGAGGTGGACTTCGGGCCGCTGGTGCGCGCCCGGGAGGAGACCGGTCCCGAGGACGCGGACGGGGTCGAGCGGTGCCGGGAGACGATGCTTGCGCGGCTGGAGGAGCTGCGATGAGCCTGCGCGACGCGTCCGTCGAGTTCACCGGGGTGGCCGAGCTGCGGGGCCCGCTGCTGGTGCTCCGCGACGTCGCCGGGGTGGGCTGGGACGAGTGGGCCCGGATCCGGCTCGACTCGGGGGAGACCCGGCACGGCCTGGTGCTCGAGGTCGACCGCGACCTGGCCGTCGTGCAGGTGCTCGAGGGCACCGACGGGATGAGCCCGGCCGGCACCGGGGTGGTGTTCTCCGGGGAGACGCTGCACATCCCGGTCGGCGAGGGGTGGCTCGGGCGGGTCTGCAACGGCCGGGGCGAGCCGGTCGACGGCGGACCACCGGTGCTCGCCGCCGCCCGGGCCGCGGTCGGCGGCCACCCGCTGAACCCGACCGCCCGGGAGACCCCCGCGGAACCGGTGCTCACCGGGGTCTCCGCGATCGACGCGCTGACCACCCTGGTCCGCGGCCAGAAGCTGCCGGTGTTCTCCTCCGCGGGCCTGCCGCACCTCGAGCTGGCCACCCAGGTGGCCGCGCAGGCCACCGCGGGCGACGCGCCGTTCTGCGTGGTGTTCGCGGGGATGGGGCTCACCCATCCGGACGCGGCCACGGTCCGCGACACCCTCGAGGAGCGGTCGGCCGCCGGCGAGCTGGTGCTGTTCCTCAACACCGCCGACGACCCGGTGGTCGAGCGGATCCTCACCCCGCGGATCGCGCTCACCGTGGCCGAGCACCTCGCCTTCGAGGGCGGCCGGCACGTGCTCGTGGTGATGGCGGACATGACCTCCTACGCCGAGGCGCTGCGCGAGGTCTCCGCGGCCCGGGGCGAGATCCCCGGGCGGCGGGCCTACCCCGGGTACCTCTACAGCGACCTGGCCTCGCTCTACGAGCGGTGCGGCCGGGTCCGCGGCCGGCCCGGCTCGGTGACCGTGCTCCCGGTGCTCACCATGCCGGGCGGCGACATCACCCACCCGGTCCCCGACCTCACCGGCTACATCACCGAGGGACAGGTGGTGCTCTCCCCGGACCTGCACGCCGCCGGGGTGTACCCGCCGGTGGAGGCGCTGAGCTCGCTGTCCCGGCTGATGCGGCAGGGTGCCGGCCCCGGACGGACCCGGGAGGACCACCTCGACCTGGCCGCCCAGACGCTGGCGGCGCTGGCCCGGTCGCGCCAGGCCCGCGAGCTCGCCGACCTGGTCGGCGAGGAGGCGCTCAGCGCGACCGACCGCGCCTACCTCGCGTACGCCGAGGCGGTGGAACGGCGGCTGCTCGACCAGGGTCCCCACGAGGCCCGGCCGCTCGACGAGACGCTGGACCGTGCCTGGGAGGCGCTGTCCGTGCTGCCCCGCCGGGAGCTCACTATGCTGCCCGCCGCCCTGGTGGCCGCGCACCAAGACGCCGGGGAGGCGGCCCGATGAGCACCGTGCGCAGGGTTCCGCCCGGCCGGGCCGGCCGGCTGTGGCTGCAGCACCGGCTGGCGGTGGCGCAGCGCGGCGCGGACCTGCTGGACCAGAAGCTGCGCATCCTGCGCGGCGAGCGGCAGCGGCTCGCGCTGCTCACCGAGCGGACCCGGGCGGGGTGGGAGCGGGCCAGCGCCGAGGCCGACGCGTGGCTGCTGCGCAGCGGGCTGCTCGGCGGGCAGCGCGCGACCCTGCTGGCGGGCACGGGGCCGCCCGCCGAGGTCCGGGTCAGCTGGCGGACGTCGATGGGCGCCCGCTACCCCGACGAGGCGGTCTGCCTGCTCCCGGACACGGACCCGGCCGCGCCGCCGCCCGGCAACGCAGCGCTGGTGTTCGCCCGCGACGCCCACCGGCGGGCGCTGGAGGCCGCGGTGACGCACGCCGCGGCCGAGGCCGCCGCCCGGGTGGTGGCGGCGGAGGAGGCCGCTACCCGCCGGCGGCTGCGCGCGATCGAGGACCGCTGGGTGCCCCGGTTGCGGCAGTCCCTGGCCGAGCTCCAGCTCGGCCTCGAGGAGCAGGAGCACGCCGAGGGGCTGCGGCGGCGCTGGGCCGCCGCACGCCAGCCGGCCCGCACCGACGCCCAGCACGAGGAGGTCCGATGAGTACCGGCACACCGCGCCGCTTCCTGGTGGCGGTCGACGACTCCCCGGCGGCGCTCGCCGCCGCCGGGGCCGCCGTCGACCTCGCGCAGCGGACCGGGGCCACCCTGCGTTTCGTGCACGTGCTCCAGGACGGTGAGCTGGTCCGCAGCCTGGCCGGCGCGGCGCCCCGGGGCCCGCTGCAGGAGCGCCGTGGCCGGGGGGTGGCGAGCCTGCTGGAGCACGTCGCGGGGCAGGCCCGCGGCGCCGGGGTCGACGCCGACACGGCCAGCCTGGAGGGGGACCCGGCGCAGCTGCTGCTGGCGCAGGCCCGGGCCTGGCAGGCCGACCTGCTGGTGCTGGGCCGCTCCGACGTGCGCGGCGCCGGGCGCGCCTACGTGGGCGCCACCACCCGGCACGTGCTGGAGTTCAGCGAGACCCCGGTGCTGGTGGTGCCGCGGCCGTCGTGACCGCCGGCCCCGCGGCGCCGCGTACGACGGACAGCGACTGTCGCGCGATCTCCCACTCCTCGTCGGTGGGGACCACCAGCACCGCGACCGGGCTGCCCTGCGGGGAGACCAGCCAGCCGTGCACCGCACCGTCGGTGAGCGCCGTGCCGGGGTCGCCGACGCCGTGGTTCGCGTCCGGGTCGACGCGGATGCCGAGCCCCTCCAGGCCGGACAGGATCCCGGCCCGGGCCCGCGGCGAGTGCTGGCCGACCCCGGCGGTGAACACCACCGCGTCCAGGCGGCCGAGCGCGGCGTAGTAGGCGCCGACGTACTTCTTCGCCCGGTAGCAGTAGACGTCGAACGCCAGCCGGGCCCGGGCGTCGCCGGCGTCCACGAGCCGCTCGAGCTCGCGGAAGTCGTTCTCCCCGGACAGCCCCCTCAGCCCCGAGTCCCGGTTCAGCGCCCGGTCGATCTCCTCCAGCGACCAGCCGAGCTGGCGGTGCAGGTGTGCGTGCAGGGCGGGGTCGACGTCGCCGGACCGGGTGCCCATCACCAGGCCCTCGAGCGGGGTCAGGCCCATCGAGGTGTCCACCGACTCGCCGCCGCGCACCGCGGTCGCGGAGGCGCCGTTGCCCAGGTGCAGCACGACCAGGTTGACCTGTGCCGGCTCCCGGCCGAGCAGCCGCGCGGCGGCCCGGGACACGAACGCGTGCGACGTGCCGTGGAAGCCGTAGCGGCGGATCCGGTGCTGGTCGCGCCACGCGTGCGGGACCGCGTAGGTGTAGGCGTGCTCGGGCAGCGTCTGGTGGAACGCGGTGTCGAAGACCGCCACCTGGGGCAGGTCCGGGAACAGCCGCCGGGCGACCTCCATCCCCTCGAGGTTCGCCGGGTTGTGCAGCGGGGCGAGCGGCACCAGCTCGCGGACCCGGGTGACCAGCGCGTCGTCGACCAGCACCGGGTCGGCGAACCGGGCGCCGCCGTGCACCACCCGGTGGCCGACCGCGGCCAGCGCGACTTCGTCCAGGGCCGGGCCCTCGGTGGCGAACAGGTCGAGCACGCTGCGCAGCGCGTCCTCGTGGGTGGGCACCCGCTGGTCCCGGACGGTCGCGCCGCGGGGTCCGCGATGGGTGATCCGGCCGGTGTCCTCCCCGATCCGCTCGACCAGCCCGCCGCCCGAGGACTCGCCGGTGCCGGCGTCGACCAGGCTGTACTTCAGCGACGACGACCCGGCGTTGATCACCAGCACCACGTCGCTCATCGGGACCGCTCCTGCTCCGGGTGGCCCGACTGCTGCGCCTGGATCGCGGTGATCGCCACCGTGTTCACGATGTCGCGCACCAGGGCCCCGCGGGACAGGTCGTTGACCGGGCGGTTCAGGCCCTGCAGCACCGGGCCGACCGCGACCGCGCCCGCGGACCGCTGCACCGCCTTGTAGGTGTTGTTGCCGGTGTTCAGGTCCGGGAACACGAAGACGGTGGCCCGGCCGGCCACCAGCGAGCCGGGCAGCTTGGTCCGGGCGACCGCGGCGTCGATGGCGGCGTCGTACTGGATCGGGCCCTCGACCAGCAGCCCGGGCGCGCGCTGCTTCACCAGGGCGGTGGCGCGGGAGACCTTGTCCACGTCGCTGCCGGAGCCCGACGAGCCGGTGGAGTAGGACAGCATCGCGATCCGCGGCTCCACCCCGAACGCGGCGGCGGTGCCGGCCGAGGAGATCGCGATGTCGGCGAGCTGCTCCGCGGTCGGGTCGGGGTTGACCGCGCAGTCGCCGTACACCAGCACCTGGCTCTCCAGGCACATGAAGAACACCGAGGACACGATGGAGACGCCCGGGCGGGTCTTCACCACCTCCAGCGCCGGCCGGATCGTGTGCGCGGTGGTGTGCGCGGCGCCGGAGACCATCCCGTCGGCGAGCCCGAGCAGCACCATCATCGTGCCGAAGTAGGAGACGTCGCCGACGATGGTGCGTGCCTCGGCCAGGTCGATCCCGCGGTGCTTGCGGCGCTCGAAGTACTCCCGGGCGAACCGCTCGCGCAGCACCTCGTCGTGCGGGCTGAGCAGCGTCGCCCGCGACACGTCGGCGCCGATGGACGCGGCGCGGGCGCTGATCTGGATCGGGTCGCCGAGCAGGGTCAGGTCCGCCACGCCGCGGCGCAGCAGGATGTCCGCGGCGCGCAGGATCCGCTCCTCCTCGCCCTCCGGGAGCACGATGTGCCGGCGGTCCTCGACCGCCCGGTCGATCAGCTGGTGCTCGAACATCAGCGGCGTGACGGCCTCGCTGCGGGCCACCTCGAGCCGGTCGAGCAGCGCGTCGCCGTCGACGTGCTCGCCGAACAGCGCCAGCGCGGTCGCGACCTTGCGCGGTGAGTCCTTGGTGAGCCGGCCGCGGACCGCGGTCAGGGCGGCGCTCGCGGCCTGGGTGCCCCGGTCGGTGGCGACGATCGGCATCGTCACCCCGAGGCCCTCGATCAGCCGGCTCACCTGGTGCGGCATCTCCAGCCCGCCGTTGAGCACGATCCCGGAGACCTGCGGGAAGTTCGGCGACGCGTGCGCCATCAGCACGCCGAGGACCACCTCGGGCCGGTCCCCGGGAACCACGACGATGCTGCCCTCGATCAGCCGGTCGAGCACGTTCGGCATCGTCATCGCCGCGACCACCAGGCCGGTGACCTCCCGGGTCAGCAGGCTCTCCTCGCCGCTGAGCAGCTTGCCGTCCACCGCGAGCATCAGGTCGGCCACCGACGGCGCGCTCAGGATCGGCTCGTCGGGCACCACGAACACCGGCACGTCGTCGGTGGCCAGCGCCTGGACCACCCCGGCCGCGAGCGCCCGGTCGTGGGGGCTGACCCGGTTGGCTACGACCGCGAACAGCGTGCCGTGGTTCGCGCGCAGCTCGGTGGCCGCCATCTCCGCCACCGTGTGCAGGTCCGCCGCGGACCGGTTCGCACCGTTGAGCACCAGCAGCACCGGCGCGCCGAGGTTGGCCGCGATCCGCGCGTTGTAGGAGAACTCCGTCGGGGTGCCCACGTCGGTGTAGTCGCTGCCCACCACGACGACCGCGTCGCACTGGTCCGCGACGTGGTGGTAGCGCTCCACGATCCGGTCCAGCGCGGCGGCGGGGTCGGCGTGCACCTCGTCGTAGGAGACGCCGGCGCACTCGTCGTACGTCAGGGAGACGGCGTCGTGGGCGGTGAGCAGCTCGAGGACGTAGTCCCGCCCGCGCTCCCCGCTGCTGTCCGCGCGCACGATCGGCCGGAACACCCCGACCCGCTCCACCCGGCGGGACAGCTGCTCGAGCACGCCGAGCGCCACCGTCGACTTCCCGGTGAACCCCTCGACGGACGCGACGTACACACTCCTGCCCATGGCCGACAGGCTAGTTGTCCGGCGCGCCGGGCACCCCGGTGAAACCGGGTCCGGCGCGACATTGGGGCCGAAGGTCCCGGGTGTCCGCCTGCCCCGGCTGTGCCGGGTCGGAGGGGTGTTCCGGGGGCCCGAACGGGTGGTTCACGGGGTGTTCACGTGGTGCGCTTCGAATCTGGCCGGGGAGTTGGTAGTGTCATGCCCGCAGCAGGTGCAAGTTCCAGCAGGTCAACGCCCGCGGAGTTTGTGATCCGACGGCGTTTTCTCTTGAGTTGAGCAACAGCTTGTTCGAGGGGGCACGGCGTTTCACCGCATCTGTCGCGGGGCCGCCGAAGTGGCGGTTCCACGCCCCTGTATGAGGAGTATTCGAGCATGGCTCAGGGCACCGTTAAGTGGTTCAACGCCGAGAAGGGTTTCGGCTTCATCGCGCAGGAGGACGGCGGCGACGACGTCTTCGTGCACTACTCGGCCATCCAGACCAACGGCTACAAGTCGCTGGATGAGAACCAGAAGGTCGAGTTCGACGTCACGCAGGGTCCGAAGGGCCCGCAGGCGGAGAACGTTCGCCCTCTCTGATCGGCAGAGAAGACGCCTGATCCTTCAGGCAACCGGAAGGACCCCGACGGGCACCGTCGGGGTCCTTTTGGTTTGTCCGAAATGACTATGGGTAGAACCTCGGGAGTCGGCGAGAATGGTGCGCAAGCGCAACTACCGTTCGGCCGGCGAGAGGGATACTGACGGATGAACTTCGGAGGGAGCGGCGTCGTGGACGACCAGCTGAACGTCCCGCTCGAGGATGCCGAGCTTCTCGAGGAGGTGGAGATGACCACCAACCTGATCATCGCCGCCAGTGAGGCCGACGCCACGCTGCCCCAGGACGAGGTCGACCGGCTGCTCGGAGTCGAGGCCCCGAACATCCCGGCCCAGAAGACCCGCACCGACTGACCCGCACCGGCTCACCGCGCGCGGGTCACTCCCGGCCGGCCGACGGCCGGAAGCCGCGCAGCCGCAGCGAGTTCCCCACCACGCAGACGCTCGAGGCCGCCATCGCCGCGCCCGCGAACATCGGGTTCAGCAGGCCGAGCGCCGCGACCGGGATCCCGACCACGTTGTAGGCGAACGCCCAGAACAGGTTCTGCTTGATCGTGCGCAGCGTGCGCCGGGACAGCTCGATCGACTCGGCCGCGGTGCGCAGGTCACCGCTGACCAGGGTGATGTCGCTGGCCTCGATCGCGACCGCGGTGCCGGTGCCCATCGCCACGCCGAGGTCGGCGCGCACCAGCGCCGCCGCGTCGTTGACCCCGTCGCCGACCATCGCGACCGTCCGGCCCTCGCGGCGCAGCGCCTCGACCCGGTCGGCCTTCTGGTCGGGCAGCACCTCCGCGATCACCTGCTCGATGCCGACCTCCCGGGCCACCGCCTCCGCGGTGGTGGTGTGGTCGCCGGTCAGCAGCACCGTGGACAGGCCCAGCCCGTGCAGCCGGCGTACGGCGTCCGCGCTGGTGTCCTTGACGGTGTCGCCGACCGCGAACACCGCCGCGGGCCGGCCGTCGAGCTCGACGAGCACCGCGGTCAGGCCGGCCGCGCGCGCCGTACCGACCGCGTCCGCGAGCGCCGCGGGCAGCTCCTGACCCCGTTCCTGGTCGTCGGCGCGTGCCCCGGGGGGCGCGGTCGGCGCCCCGACCTCGGAGGGGGCCCGGCCGACGCGGACCCGGTGCCCCGCCACGGTCCCGGAGACGCCGATGCCCTCGTGGTTGCGGAAGTCCTCGACCGGCGGCAGCGGGCCGGAGGCCGCGCCGTCCCGGGTGGCGTGCTCGGTGATCGCACGCCCGATCGGGTGCTCGGAGCCGGCCTCGAGCGCGGCGGCGAGCCGGACCGCGTCGGGGGAGTCGGCCGCGACCGCGTGCACGCTCATCTGCCCGGTCGTGACCGTGCCGGTCTTGTCCAGCACCACGGTGTCCACCCGGCGGGTGGACTCGAGCACCGCGGCGTCGCGGATCACGATGCCCAGCTGGGCCGCGCGGCCGGTGCCGACCAGCAGGGCGGTGGGGGTGGCCAGGCCGAGCGCGCAGGGGCAGGCGATCACCAGCACCGCCACCGCGGCGGTGAACCCGTGCCCGGGGCTGCCGGCCAGCGCCCAGCCGGCGTAGGTCAGCACCGCGAGGCCGAGCACCACCGGCACGAACACCGCGGAGATCCGGTCGGCGAGCCGCTGCACCGGCGCCTTGGTCGCCTGGGCGTGCCGGACCAGGTCGGCGATCCGGGCCAGCGCAGTGTCCGCCCCGACCCGGGTCACCTCGACCACCAGCCGGCCGCTGGTGTTCACGGTCGCGCCGATCACCTCGTCGCCGGTCTCCTTGTCGACCGGCAGGGACTCGCCGGTCAGCATCGACTCGTCGACGCCGGAGCGGCCCTCTCGCACCACGCCGTCGGTGGCGACCTGCTCGCCGGGACGCACCACGAACCGCATCCCGGGCCGCAGCAGCGCGACGTCGAGCTCGCGCTCGGTGCCGTCCTCGTCGAGCACCGCGGCGCGCTTGGCGCCCAGCCGCAGCAGGGTGCGCAGCGCGTCACCGGCGCGGTGCTTGGCGCGCGCCTCGCTCCACCGGCCGAGCAGCAGGAACGTGGTGACCGTCGCGGCCACCTCGACGTAGCTGTGCGTGCCGCCGGTCAGCAGCTGGGCCAGGGACCAGCCGTAGGCGACCAGCGTGCCCAGGGACACCAGCGTGTCCATGGTGCTGGCGCCGTGCCGGGCGTTGACCGCCGCTGCGCGGTGGAACGGCCAGCCCGCGTAGAGCACCACCGGGGTGGCGACCAGCAGCGCGGCCCAGCGCACCGCGGTGCTGTCCGGGATCCCCGGCGCCATCGCCAGGACCAGCACCAGCACGCTCAGCGGGGCGGCGACGAGCACCCGGCGCCGGTAGTCGGCGGCCGCCGCGGTCTCGGCCTCGGCGGCCTCGTCGCCACCCTCCGGGGTGGCCAGCGCCGCGGTGTAGCCGGTGCGCTCCACGGTCGCGAGCAGCGTCGCCTGGTCCACCAGGGCGGGGTCGAAGTCCACCGAGGCGGACGCCGTGGCGAGGTTCACACTGGCCGACACGCCGTCGATCTTGTTCAGCTTCCGCTCCACCCGGCCGACGCAGGACGCGCAGGTCATCCCGCCGACCAGCAGGTCGACGTGGACCGGCGCGAGCGGGTGCGCCGCGGGGGGCGTGCCGGCGGCGGGCCCGGTGGCGGGCCCGGTGGCGGGCGTGGTGGTGCGGGTGTCGGACACCGGGCTCACGCGACCTGGTAGCCGGCCTCGTCGACGGCCGACCGGACGGCGCCGTCGGCCACGTCCTCGCCGCGCACGACGAGGGTGCCGTCCTCCAGCGTGACCTGCACGTCGGTCACGCCGGGCACGGCGGAGACCTCCTCGGTCACGGCCTGGACGCAGTGGCCGCAGGTCATGCCCTGCACGGTGTACGTGGTCTCGGTCATCAAGATTCTCCTTGTCGCTAAGGGGATTCGCTGGTCGGCGTGCGGGCGGTCAGGTGCGCAGCAGCCGGCCGATCGCGGCCGCCGCCTCGGCGACCTTCTCGTCGGCCTCGGTCCCGCCGGCGGCCACCGCGTCGCGCACGCAGTGCCCGAGGTGGTCCTCGACCAGACCGAGCGCGACGCCCTGCAACGCCTTGTTCACCGCCGAGACCTGGGTGAGGACGTCGATGCAGTAGGTGTCCTCCTCGACCATCCGGTGCAGCCCGCGCACCTGCCCCTCGATCCGGCGGAGCCGGGCCAGGTAGGCAGCCTTGCGGTCGTGGTACCCCGGCGTGGTGGCGGTCTCGCTCATGCGACCAGACTATACCCCCGGCGGGTATTGCGGCGATACGCCGGTTGGCCGGTTTGCCCCCCGAACACCTAGCATGTCCGACGGTTCCATTCCTCATCACAGGAGTTCGCCGTGGCGTTGCGCTTTCGCCCTGCAGACACGACGTTTTACGATCTGTTCACCCAACAGGCCGGCCACCTCGTCGACGGCGCCGGCCTGCTCGCCGAGATGCTGGGCGACGGCAACGACCGCGAGAAGATCGCGCAGCGGATGCGCGACGCGGAGCACCAGGCCGACGAGTCCACCCACGAGATCATCCGCCGGGTGAACCGCACCTTCGTCACCCCGTTCGACCGCGAGGACATCTACGCGCTCGCGTCCGGGCTCGACGACGTCATGGACTACATGGAGGAGGCCGTCGACCTGGCCCTGCTCTACGAGGTCGAGTCGCTGCCCGCCGAGCTGGCCAACCAGGTCGAGGTGATCCAGCGCTGCGCCGAGCTGACCGCCGAGTCGATGCCGCGGCTGCAGACGATGCGCGACCTCGAGGAGTACTGGATCGAGATCAACCGGCTGGAGAACGCCGGCGACAAGAGCTACCGGCGGATCCTCGCCAAGCTCTTCGGCGGCCAGTACGCCGCCCTCGAGGTGCTCAAGCTCAAGGACGTGGTGGACTCCCTCGAGGACGCCATCGACGCCTTCGAGCGGGTGGCGAACATCGTCGAGCAGATCGCCGTCAAGGAGTCCTGAGGGTGGCGCTCGCGATCATCATCGCGGTGGTTGTCGTCGCCCTCGTCTTCGACTACACCAACGGGTTCCACGACGCCGCCAACGCCATCGCCACCTCGGTCTCCACGCGTGCCCTGACCCCGCGGATCGCGCTGATCATGGCCGCGGTGATGAACTTCGTCGGCGCGTTCCTCGGCCAGAAGGTCGCGCACACGGTCAGCGAGGTGATCAACCTCTCCGGCGTCAGCCCCAACCACGGCCTGGTGATCGTGCTCGCCGGCCTGTTCGGCGCGATCGCCTGGAACCTGATCACCTGGTACTTCGGGCTCCCGTCCTCGTCCTCGCACGCGCTGATCGGCGGCCTGGTCGGCGCGGCCCTCGCCGCCGGGGCGGTGGCCAACTGGTCGGTGATCTGGGACAAGGTGGTGATCCCGATGGTGCTCTCCCCGGTCGTCGGCTTCACGCTGGCGTTCCTGCTGATGATCGCGATCATGTGGATGTTCCGGCGCCGCAACCCGCACCGCACGCAGCGCGGCTTCCGGCTGGCGCAGACCGTCTCGGCGGCCGCGATGGCGCTCGGGCACGGCCTGCAGGACGCCCAGAAGACGATGGGCGTGATCTTCCTGGCGCTGCTCACCGGCGGCTACGTGTCCGCCGACGACCGGCTGCCGATCTGGGTGATCGTCACCGCGGCCGGCGCGATCTCCCTGGGCACCTGGTCGGGCGGATGGCGGGTGATGCGCACCCTCGGCCGCCGGATCATCCACCTGGACCCGGCCCGCGGCTTCGCGTCCGAGTCGGTCGCCTCGGGGGTGCTCTACACCACCGCGTTCGTGTTCCAGGCGCCGATCTCCACCACGCACATCATCGCCTCGTCGGTGATGGGGTCCGGGGCGACCAAGCGGTTCTCCGCGGTCCGCTGGGGCGTGGCGCGCAACATCGTCGCCGCCTGGGTGCTGACCTTCCCGGCGGCCGGGCTGGTCGCGGCGCTCGTCTACTGGGTCTGCAAGTTCGTCTTCCAGCTGCCCTGAGCGGGAGGTGCGTCCGGGCCGTGCCCTCCCCCGAACAGGCACGGCCCGAGCGCACGCGCGGCAGCGGGCCGCTGCCACTGGTGAGACGGTCCGCGGCCCCGGGTATGACGCGGTCCCACCGGATTCGTCGCGGCGCGCCGTGGCCCGTCGTACCGGTCAGCCGAAGCGGCCGGAGATGTAGGCCTCGGTGGAGGGCTCCTCGGGGTTGCTGAAGATCTTCCGGGTCGGGTTCATCTCCACGAGCTGGCCGGGCTTGCCCGCGCCGGCCAGGTTGAAGAACGCGGTGTCCTCGGAGACCCGGGCCGCCTGCTGCATGTTGTGGGTGACGATCACGATCGTGTAGTCGCTCTTCAGGTCGTGGATCAGGTCTTCGATCGCGGAGGTGGAGATCGGGTCCAGCGCCGAGCACGGCTCGTCCATCAGCAGCACCTGCGGCTCCACGGCGATCGCGCGGGCGATGCACAGCCGCTGCTGCTGCCCGCCGGAGAGGCTGGCGCCGGGCTTGTTCAGCCGGTCCTTGACCTCCTCCCACAGGTTCGCGCCGCGCAGCGACTTCTCCACGGTGTCGTCGGCCTTCGCCTTCGGCAGCTTCCTGGCGTTCAGCCGCGACCCGGCCAGCACGTTCTCGTAGACCGACATCGTCGGGAACGGGTTCGGGCGCTGGAAGACCATGCCGACCTGGCGGCGGACCTCCACCGGGTCCACGTCGTCGCCGTAGAGGTCCTGCCCGTCGATGACGATCTTGCCCTCGACGCGGGCGCCGGGGATCACCTCGTGCATCCGGTTCAGGGACCGCAGGAAGGTCGACTTGCCGCACCCGGACGGCCCGATCAGGGCGGTCACGGAGCGCGCCGGGATCGTCATCGAGACGTCCTCGACGGCCTTGAAGTCGCCGTAGTAGATGTCCAGGTCGGAGATGTCGATGCTCTTGGCCATGTCAGTTTCTCTCTCGCTCGGCGCCGGGTCTCAGCGGCCGGACTTGGGGGACAGCAGGCGGCCCAGCAGCCGCGCCAGCAGGTTCAGGGTCATCACGATCGCGATCAGCACCAGGGCGGCGCCCCAGGCGCGCTGCTCGCCGTAGTGCGCGGGCACGCCCGGCTGGGTGAAGGAGTAGTAGATGTAGACGGGCAGGGTCATCATCCGCTGGCCGAACAGGTTCATGTTCACCGAGTCGGTCGACCCGGCGATGATCAGCAGCGGCGCGGTCTCGCCGACCACCCGGGCGATCGCCAGCGTCACGCCGGTGATGATCCCCGGCAGCGACGTGGGCAGCACCACCTTGACCACGGTGCGCCACTTGGGCACCCCGAGGGCGTACGACGCCTCGCGCAGCTCGTGCGGCACGAGCTTGAGCATCTCCTCGCAGGAGCGGACCACGATCGGGATCATCAGCAGGGACAGCGCGACCGCGCCGCCGATCCCGAGGCGGATGCCGGGGCCGAAGAACAGCACGAACAGCGCGTAGGCGAACAGGCCCGCCACGATCGACGGGATGCCGGTCATCACGTCCACCAGGAAGGTGATGGTGCGCGCGGTCCGGCCGCGGCCGCCGTACTCGACGAGGTAGATCGAGGTCATCAGGCCGACCGGCACCGAGATCACCGTGGCCGCGGCCGTGATCAGCAGCGTGCCCATGATCGCGTGGTAGATGCCGCCGCCGGCGCCGATCACGTTGCGCATCGAGTAGGTCAGGAACTGGGCGTCGATGACACCCAGGCCCTTCTGCACCACGGTCCACACCAGCGAGACCAGCGGGACCAGGGCGAGCGCGAAGGCGACCCACACCAGGGTGCTGACCGCGCGGTCCTTGGCGGCCCGGGCGTTCTCGACGAAGCGCGACCAGACCGGCAGCGCGACGGCGTACAGCACGATCGCCACCACCGACCAGCCGACCAACCCCCAGCCGATGCTGAGGGCGACCAGCGCGGAGGCGGCGCCGGCGAGCACCGCGACCAGCGCGGGCGCCCAGCGGGGCAGCCGCGGGTGGGTCAGCGGCAGGTGCGGGGTGCCGTTGACGGACCGGCCGGCCGGGTCGACGGCGGGGTCCGTGGTGGTGGGGGTGGCGTGCCGGGTCTCGGTCATCACTTCTTGTCCCTCTCGCTGCGCGCCACGATCGCCCGAGCGGCGAAGTTCACGGCGAAGGTGATCACGAACAGCACCAGGCCGCTCGCGATCAGCGCGTTCACCTTCAGCCCGGTGGCCTCGGGGAACTGCAGCGCGATGTTGGCCGCGATCGTGGACGGGTTGCTGCTGCTGATCAGGTTGAAGGTGACGATGCCGGAGGCGGAGAGCACCATCGCGACCGCCATCGTCTCGCCGAGCGCCCGGCCCAGGCCGAGCATCATCGCGGAGACGATCCCGGACTTGGCGTAGGGGAACACCGCCAGCCGGATCATCTCCCACCGCGTCGCGCCGAGGGCCAGCGCGGCCTCCTGGTGCAGCGTCGGCGTCTGCACGAAGATCTCGCGGGTGATCGCGGTGATGATCGGCAGCACCATGATCGCGAGCACCAGGGCCGCGGTGAGGATGGTGCGGCCGGTGGTGGACGCCGGGCCCGCGAAGAACGGCAGGAACCCGAGGTGGCCGGCGAGCCACTCGTACGCCGGGACCAGCCGGGTGCCGAGGAAGCCGATGCCCCACAGCCCGTAGACCACGCTGGGCACGGCGGCGAGCAGGTCCACCAGGTAGCCGATCGACTTGGCCAGCCGGCGCGGCGCGTAGTGCGAGATCACCAGCGCGACACCGAGCGCCAGGGGAGTGGCGACCAGCAGCGCGAGCGCGGCGGCCAGCAGGGTGCCGAACAGCAGCGGCCAGGCGTAGGCCACGAAGTTGTCCGCCCCGAACAGCGCCTCGGAGGGCGCGTGGAACGCGGGCACCCCCTGGACGGTCAGGAAGATCGCCACGCCGGCCAGCGCGACCAGGATCAGCAGGCCGGCCGCCCGGGTGGCCCCGGAGAACAGCCGGTCCCCGAGTCGTTGCCGGGACCGTGGCCGGTCCGGACGGGCCGTGAGTGATGCAGTCACCTGGCTCCCCTTTCTCTCTGTGCCGGCGCGGTGTCCCGGCCGAGCCGCTTTGTCCCGGTTGGACCGGGACCCCCCTGGAACGGCCCGAAGGGCCCGTGGCGCCAGCGCGGTGCTGGAGCCACGGACCCCCGGGAGGTCCGATCCGATCCGGTCAGGACTTGGCCGAGATCTTCTCGAGCTGCGTGGTGGCCTCCTGGCTCAGCTTGTCCGGCAGCGGCGCGGAGCCGGCGGTCTTGGCCGCGGCCTGCTGCCCCTCGCCGCTGACGATGTAGGTCAGGTAGCTCTTGACCAGGTCGGCGGTGGCCTGGTCCTTGTAGGTGGGGCACCCCATCAGGTACGAGATCAGCACGATCGGGTAGGCGCCCGCCGCGGTCGTGGTCCGGTCCACGTTGAGCGCGATGTCGCTGGCCGACCGGCCGGACTCGCGCGAGGAGACGTCGGCGACCTTGGACGCGGCGTCGGCGGTGGGGGCGACGTAGGCCGAGCCCACCTTGACCTTGGCGACGCTGAGCTTGCCGGCCTGGCTGGCGTCGGCGTAGCCGATCGAGCCGGCGCCGTTGCCGACCGCCTGGACCACCCCGGAGGTGCCCTGCGCGCCCTCACCGGACTTGACCGGCCAGGTCTCGCCGGCGTCCCAGCTCCAGACCGACGGGGCGGCCTGGTGCAGGTAGTCGGTGAAGTTGTTGGTGGTCCCGGAGTCGTCGGACCGGTGCACCGGGGCGATCCGCTGCGCGGGCAGCGAGGCGCCGGGGTTGTCGGCCTTGATCGCCGGGTCGTTCCACTTGGTGATCTTGCCGGCGAAGATCTTCGCGGCCGTGTCGGGCGACAGCTGCAGGTTGTCGACGCCGTTGAGGTTGTAGACCAGCGCGATCGGGCTGATGTAGTCCGGGACCTCGATCGCCTCGGCGCCGTTGCAGGCCTTCTTGGACTGGGCCACCTGGTCGGTGGTGAGGTACTTGTCGGAGCCCGCGAACTGGACGCCGCCGGCGAGGAACTGCTCGACGCCGCCGCCGGAGCCCACCGGGTCGTAGTTCACGGTCACGTCCGGGTTGGCGGTCTGGAACCCGGCGGTCCACGCGCCCTGCGCGGCCTCCTGGGCGCTGGACCCGGCACCGCTCAGGGTGCCGCTGACCTTGCCGCTCCCGGAGGCGCTCGAGTCGCTCGAGGCGCCCTGCTCGTTCGCGGCGCCGCACGCCGTCAGGCTCAGGCCGAGGGCGAGAGCCGCCGCGGTCGGGGCAGCCACGCTGCGGAAAGAAGTGCGCTTCACTTCGGATCTCCTGTGATCTGTTTCAGGACTCTTGGGTTTCAACGTCTCCGAAGTTAGGGAGCCGAGGTGAAGCGACCTGCGGTCCCCGGTGAACGGCAGGTGAACGCTGGCCAGCGGTTCGGTCACCGGCCGCCGGACATGAGACGGCGGTCACGTGAACGCCCGCGTGTCGCCCGGCGGGCCGGCCCGGGTTCGGGGGTGGTCGGGGGCCCGGGTGGTCCGGTTCGGGGGTGGTCCGGCCCGGCTGGTCCCGGCCGGCGCGTCAGTGGATCTCGGTGGCCAGCACCCGGGCGCGGCGGTGGTGCACCACCAGCAGCTGGCCGGGCTCGAGCCCGGGGTCGTCGAGGCCGAGCGCCTCGAACACCCACGGCAGCACGGGGCGGTGCGTGCACAGCACCGCGGCCTCCTGGCGGTCGAGCAGCTCGTGCACGTGCTCGGCCACCCCGCCGGGCGTGGCGTCCTCCTCGGCCAGCCAGTCGCTGACCTCCACGGGCGCCCCGGCCACCTCGGCATAGGGCGCCACCGTGGTCCAGCACCGGCGGCTGCTCGAGGACACCACCCGCTCGACGCCGTACGCACCGAGGACCGGGACCAGCTCGTCGGCCTGCCGCTCGCCGAGCTGGGTCAGGCCGCGCTCCCGGTCGTCGCCGCGCCAGGCCTTGCGGGAGCGCGACCGGGCGTGCCGCAGCACCACCAGCGGGTGGCTCTCCTTGCGCACCGCCTCGAACTCGGCCAGCGTGTCGTGGTCGTAGTCGTAGGTCAGCAGCTCCTTGGCCTCACCGAGCGGGACCCAGCGGACCGCGTCGATCTCGGCGTTGGGCTGGTACCCCGACACGTCGTCGTCGCCGGCCACCCGGCCGGCCCAGTAGTGCACCACCTTGGTGCGCGGCGAGCCGTTCCCGACCTCGTAGCTCTGCGGGCTCAGCGGCGGGCCGAGCCGGACGTCGAGCCCGGTCTCCTCGGCCACCTCGCGCACCGCGCAGGCGGTCAGGTGCTCCCCAGGGTCGAGCTTGCCCTTGGGGAAGGACCAGTCGTCGTACTTGGGCCGGTGCACGAGCAGCACCTGCGGTCCCGTGCGTGAGACCACGGCTCCGGCCGCGTGGATGATGGGCACGCGGTTTAGTCTCACACCACCCGGCGAAGAAAGGGTGAACCTCTGGTGCAGACACGTGTCGTCGCGGTGGCGGGTGCGCTCGCACTCGCGCTCGCACTGGGCGGGGTGGTGGCCTGGCGGGTGCTCGGTCGCCCGTCGACGTACGAGCAGGCGGTCGGGATGCTGCCCAAGGCGACGCTGCGCGCGACGTACACCGACTGGGCGACGGTGCGCCGCCAGGCCAGGGGTACGGCGCTGGGCGCGGGGTCCACCAAGGGCAAGGTGCACGCGTTCCTGAACCGGGCCTACGACCGGGACCTGACCGGGACCTCGGCCGTGTCGGACTCGACGTACGTGCTGATGCAGCGGTTCGGGTTCAGCCCGCTGGACGCGCAGTGGGAGGTGCTCGGGCAGTCGCGCGCGGGCCAGGTGGACGTGCTGCGGCTCGACGACGGCGTCGACCTGGCCGGGGTGGAGCGCTCGCTGCGCACCCTGGGGTACACGCCGCCCGCCCGGGGCTCCGGCACCGGCGGGACCTGGGTGGGCGGCGCGGACCTGGTCGCCGAGATCGACCCGGACCTGACCCCGGTGGAGCAGAACCTGGTGGTGCTGCCCGACCGGCACCTGGTGCTGATGTCCGACAGCGCGAGCTACGTATCCGCCGCGGCGGAGGTGGTGCGCGGCACCTCGCCCTCGGTGCTGGAGGTGGACGGAGTCCCGTCGCTGGCCTCCGAGGCGGACCAGCCGGTGACCGCGGTGCTGTGGGCGTCGACGTTCGCGTGCGAGGACCTGAGCATGGGCTCCGCCGACGACGAGGACCAGCGCGTCGGCGACGAGCTGGTCAGCAAGGCCGGCGGGGTGAGCCCGCTCACCGGGCTGGTGATGGCCCAGCAGGCCTCCCGCGAGATCACTGTCGGGATGCACTTCGAGACCTCCGACCAGGCCTCGCGGAACCTGCAGCCGCGGGTGGACCTCGCCTCCGGCCCCGCCCCGGGGCAGGGCGGCTCGTTCCCGGGCCGGTTCCGGGTCACTTCGGGCGAGGCGTCCGGCTCGGACGTCGTACTGCGGCTGGCGCCCCGCGCCGGGCAGCACGCGGTGCTCTCCGACATCTCCCAGGGTCCGGTGCTGTTCGCCACGTGCTGAGCGCGCGGGTGGCGGGTGGCCCGGTCGCGCTTCGCGATTCGCGCGCCCTCGCCTTGCCTGCGACCCCCGCGCCTCGCGATCCGCGCGATCAGTTCGAGTATGTCGCCGGGCGGGCCTCGCCACGACGTTCTGGAACTGAACGCGGCGGGAATCGGGCTCAGTAACCGCGGATCTCGCGCAGGTCCGGCGCGCCCTCGCGCAGCCACCGCTCGTGCTCGGCGCGGGCCAGGTCGCGCCGGTCCAGCAGCTCGTCGAGCGTCGGCGCCGCCTCCCGCCCGGGCGGAGGTTCGATGGTCCAGGTCCGCCGCGCGGCCGGCAGCCACAGCGCGCGGCGGCGGGCTGCGTGGGCGCGCTCCACGACGGTACGACGGTCCGCGAGATCGACCGCGGTGACCCGGAACACCTCGAGGCCGTGGTCGCGGAACAGCCCGTCGCGCCGGGCGTCCCGGCTGCGGCGCACCGCCCCCGCGTGCTCGCCGCCGTCGAACTCGCCCACCAGCCCGGCCACCGGGTCGAGCAGGTCGGCAACCCCGAGCAGCCGGCCGGTGACCCGGTCGAAGACGTCCTGGTTCACCAGCGGCCGGGGCAGCCCCGCGTCGAGCACCCAGACCAGCCGCAGCTCGGTCTCCCGCGGCGAGCGGCTGTTCTCGTCGGCCAGGTCGAGCGCCTCGCGCGCCAGGGGCACCCCGGTCCACGAGGGGTGCAGGTCGACGTACGCCCGCATCCGAAGGATCGAGGTCAGCTCCGCGGCCGCGGCCATGTCGAGGGCCCCCACCGCGGCACCGAGGTCTCCCGCGAGCCGCATCTCGTCGAAGCAGGCGCGGCGCACCTCCGTGCAGGGCACCCCGGCATGGCGGATCCAGACCTCGGTCCGGTCGAGGCGGTCCTGGAGCCAGCGCACCCCGGCACGCGGGCGGCGCGCCTGCCGCGGTCCGGCGACCAGCGGCACCGGTCGCTCGGTCCGGCCGTCGGGCTGCAGCCCGTCGAAGAAGTTCCCGCCGAAGTAGCGCAGGGACGCCCAGCCGGTCACCGCCCCGGTGGCCGGCAGCAGCACCGACCGCTCCAGGATCCGCTGCTCGGGGACGTGCTCGTCCACGTCCGCGGGCACGTACAGGCCGTACGAGCTCTGCCGCCAGCGCGGCCCGCGCGCCTGGCCCGGCGTGGGCCCGCGCACCCCGGCCGGGTCGATCGGTACCGGCCGCACCAGCCCCCGCGGCTTATTGCAGACCGGGTCCCACGTGTGCCGTGCGCGCGTCATGAGGCCCGAGGATGCCGCCGCGCGCGGCCCTGTGCGGGTTGTCCACAGGCGAATCTGCCGGGCGGGCCGCGTTCCGGGCTATTCCCGGACCGTTCAGTTCAAGAACGTCGTGCCGGCGTGACCCCGCGACGATCTCGAACTGAGTGGGCGCAGCGAGGAGTTCGACGTGTCACGCGGGTGGGCTGGCCGGCCTGACCCGGACGTCAGCCCTTCCCGGGCGTACGGCGTCGCCGCTTCGTCGCGACCAGGGACTCCTGGAGGTCGCGCAACGGGGTGCCGTCCTCGGCCCGGTGGTGCCGGACCCACTCGCCGGACGGGGACAGCCGCCACGACGCCGTACCCTCGTCGAAGGCGAGGTCGAGCAGCCGGCCGACCTCGTCGACCTGGGCCTCCCCGGGCAGCGAGACCAGGCACTCGACCCGGCGGTCGAGGTTGCGGTGCATCAGGTCCGCCGAGCCGATCCAGGCCTTCGGGGAGCCGTCGTTCTCGAACCAGAAGATCCGGCTGTGCTCGAGGAACCGGCCGAGCACCGAGCGCACCCGGATGTTCTCCGACAGCCCGGGGACGCCGGGCCGCAGCGTGCAGATCCCGCGGGTGAGCAGGTCGACCGGGACGCCGGCGCGGGAGGCGTGGTAGAGCTCGTCGACGACCGCCTCGTCCACGATCGAGTTCGCCTTGATCCGGATCCGGGCGGGCCGGCCCTCCCCGTGCGCGGCGACCTCGGCGCGGATCTGCTCGATCAGCCCGGAACGGACCGAGTCCGGCGCGACCAGCAGGTGCTCGTAGGAGGCGTTGCGGGAGAACCCGGACAGGTTGTTGAACAGGTGCGCGACGTCCTCGCCGATGCTCTCGTTGCGGGTGAGCAGCCCGAAGTCCTCGTAGTAGCGCGCGGTCTTCGGGTTGTAGTTGCCGGTGCCGATGTGCACGTAGCGGCGGATCCCCTCCGGCTCGTCGCGCACCACCATCGCGAGCTTGCAGTGCGTCTTCAGCCCGATCAGCCCGTAGACCACGTGGCAGCCGGCATGCTCGAGCTTGCGGGCCCACTTGATGTTCGCCTGCTCGTCGAAGCGGGCCTTGATCTCGACCAGCACCAGTACCTGCTTGCCCGCCTCGGCGGCGTCGACCAGCGCGTCGATGATCGGCGAGTCGCCGGAGGTGCGGTACAGGGTCTGCTTGATCGCGAGCACGTGCGGGTCCGCGGCAGCCTGCTCGATGAACCGCTGCACGGAGGTCGCGAACGAGTCGTAGGGGTGGTGCAGCAGCACGTCGTTGCGCTGCAGCGCGGCGAACACGTCGACCGGGGAGGCGGACTCCACCGGCGCGAGCTGGGTGTGCGTGGAGGGCACGAAGGCCGGGTACTGCAGCTCCGCGCGGTCCAGGTCGGCGATCCCGTGCAGGCCGGTGAGGTCCAGCGGGCCGGGCAGCCGGACCACCTCGGCGGGGGAGACGCCCAGCTCGGAGACCAGCAGGTCCAGCACGTGCTCGTCGATGGACTCCTCGACCTCGAGCCGGACCGGGGGGCCGAACCGGCGGCGCAGCAGCTCCTTCTCCAGCGCCGCGAGCAGGTTCTCGGCGTCGTCCTCCTCGACCTCGAGGTCCTCGTTGCGGGTGACCCGGAAGGTGTGCACGGCCAGCACGTCCATCCCCGGGAACAGCCGGGTGAGGTGCTCGGCGATCACGTCCTCGAGCGGCACGAACCGCTGATCGCCGAGCGGCACGAACCGGCTGAAGATCGGCGGCACCTTCACCCGCGCGAAGTGCTCCTTGCCGGTGTTCGGGTTGTGCACCAGCACGGCCAGGTTCAGCGACAGCCCGGAGATGTAGGGGAACGGGTGCGCCGGGTCGACGGCCAGCGGGGTGAGCACCGGGAACACCCGGTCCTTGAACAGCTTCTTGCAGGTCTTCTGCTCGTCGCGCGTCAGGTCCGACCAGCGCACCAGCTCGATGTGCTCCTTGGCCAGCGCGGGGATGATGTCGTCGCGGAACACCGCGGCCTGGCGCTCCATCAGCGCGGACGTCGTACTCCAGATCTGCTCGAGCACCTCGCGCGGCATCAGCCCGGAGGCGGCGCGTACGGCGACCCCGGCGGCGATCCGGCGCTTGAGGCCGGCGACCCGGACCATGAAGAACTCGTCGAGGTTCGAGGCGAAGATGGCCAGGAACCGGACCCGCTCCAGCAGCGGGAGCGCGGGGTCCTCGGCGAGCTCGAGCACCCGGGTGTTGAAGTGCAGCCACGACACCTCGCGGTCCAGGAACCGCTCGGCGGGCAGGTCCTCCGCCGCCGCGTCGTACGGCGGCTCCACGTCGAAGGACTCCGAGGGGACCTGCCGCAGCGAGGAGTCGACCGGCCCGTCGTCGGGGTCCCCGCCCGTGGCCGCGGGCAGGGGTCGGTCGATGGTCATGTCTGCATCGTGGCACCAGATGGTGAACACCTGGTAACGAACGGATAGGTTCCGGCCATGGTGCAAGCGATCGCGTTCCGGGTCGAGGCGGTGCTCCTGGGGCTGCTGATGGCGCTGCCGGGGCGGCTGCTGCGGCTGCTGGCCGGCCGCCCGGTGGTCCTCGACGGCCAGGTCCTCGACCCGGAGACCCAGTGGCTGCTGCGGCTGCGCCGGCTGGTGCGCGAGCCGGCCGCCGAGACCCTGCCGATCCCCGAGGGGCGGCGGGCGATCCTGCGCCAGGCCCGGCTCACCGGCGGCCGGCAGCGGATCGGCGCGGTGCGCGACCTGCAGATCCCCGGCGGCGACGGCCCGGTGGGCGCCCGGCTGTACGTGCCGCGGTCCCAGGTCGGGCCCCGCGCTGCCGGTACGGCGTCCCCGCTGCTGGTCTTCGTGCACGGCGGCGGGATGGTCTACGGCGACCTGGACAGCCACGAGGCGACGTGCCGGCTGCTCGCCGAGCGGGCCGACGTACGGGTGCTCGCGGTCGACTACCGGCTGTCCCCGGAGCACCGGTTCCCGGCCGCGGTGCGGGACTGCTGGGCGGCCTACCAGTGGGTGGTCGAGCACGCCGACGAGCTCGGCGCGGACCCCGAGCGGCTGGCGCTCGGCGGCGACTCGGCCGGCGGGTACCTCTCCGCGGTGACCGCGATCCGGGCCGCCGAGGCCGGCCTGCCGTGCCGGTTCCAGCTGCTGGTCTACCCGATGGCGACGATGGTCGAGCAGAGCGCGAGCCGGCGGCTGTTCGCGGAAGGCTTCTACCTGACCCGGGAGTTCATCGACGTCGCCGAGCGCAGCTACCTGCGCGGCCCGGAGGACCGCCGTGACCCGGAGGTCTCGGTGCTGCTCACCGAGAAGTTCCCCGACGGGCCTCGCCCCGGCGCTGGTGGTGACCGCGGGCTTCGACCCGCTGCGCGACGAGGGCGAGGCCTACGCGCGCACCCTGGCCGAGCACGGCGTCCCGGTGCAGCTGAAGCGGTACCCCGGGCTGATCCACGGGTTCTTCAACGTGGTCGGGGTCGGGCGCAGCAACCGGGCCGCGGTGGCCGAGGTCGCCGCCCGGCTCAAGGGCGCGCTGCACGCCCCCTGACCCGCCGAGTCGGCGCCAGTGGTCGCGCCAAACCCGCCGAGTCGGCGCCAGTGCAACGGTCAACCCCGCCGAGTCGGCGCCAACGGTCACGTCAAGCCCGCCGAGTCGGCGCTAACCGCACCTCAGTGGTCGCTGTGGTCCGGGTCGTGCGGGCGCACGAGGTCGTCCAGCTCGTGGGAGAAGTCGGCGCGCAGATCGCCGCCGAGCGGCCGGTCGGGTGCGTTGATGCGGCGAATCCTCTTGCGTCGGTCGAACCAGATCGCCCAGCCGAGCACCGCGACGAGCAGGATTCCCGTGTAGAGCCAGAACATGGCAGACCCCCGTCTGTCGTCTCCGGCCCGAGTGCCGGAGATCTCCATCATGCCTGTCGTGCCGGTCCTGCCTCCACCGGTTTTCCGCGGGCACTGGCGCCGACTGGGGATGGTCTGGAGTCACATTGGCGCCGACTCGGGCCGGTTCGGGGTCGCGTTGGCGCCGACTCGGCGGGGATGCGAGGTGGTCAGCGGCGCGCGTACATCACGTGCGTGTCCTCGTCGGCGTGCGCGAACCCGAGCCGGGTGTAGACCGCGATCGCCGGGTCGTTGTCGGCCTCGACGTAGAGGATCACCTCGGGCAGCCCGAGGCCCGCCAGGTGATGCAGCCCGGTCAGCGTGAGCAGCCGGCCGAGGCCGGAGCCCTGGGCGCGCGGCGACACACCGACGACGTACACCTCCCCGAACGCCGGGTCCCCGTCGTGCACCTTGGTCCAGTGGAAGCCGACCAGGCTGTGGTCCTCGGACGACTCCGCGACGAAGAAGCCGGCCGGGTCGAACCACGGTTCCGCGGTCCGCTGGTCGAGGTCGGCGCGGGTCATCCCGCCCTGCTCCGGATGCTGGGCGAATGCCTCGGCGTTCAGCGCCAGGAACGCGTCCTCGTCACGCCCCGGCTCGAAGGGGCGTACGTCGATCCCGTCGACGTGCCACAGCGGAGGCAGGTCCACCTCGAGCGGCCGCCGCATCACCCACAGGTCGCGGACCCGGTCGAACCCGAGCCGGGCGGCGAGCGCCGCGGCCGCGGGGTGGTTGCCGTGCGACCACGCCGTGACCCTCCCGGTTGCCGGACCGGCGACCCCGCCCGTCACCCGGCCATCCACCGCATCCAGCGCGGACCGCGCCAGCGCCGCCCCGATGCCGCGCCCGCGGGACCCCGGGGCGACCACCAGGTCGACCTCGGCGGCATCGTCGGGGCCGTCGTCGGGACCGCGCACCCAGGCGAACCCGGCCACCGGATCACCGGCGACGAGCAGCGTCGAGCCGTCGAGCCCGCGGTGCCGCAGCCGCAGCAGCCCGGCCTCGTCGACCGGGGCGCTGCCGTCGGCCGCCTCCGCCTCGGCCAGCACGTTGCGGATCTGTGCCGCAATGCCATGGTCCGCGTCCCACTCGAAGAGACCATCGGCGACGGGTCGAACGGCTCTGGCAGGCGTCATGGCGCTCACTCTAGGTTGCGAGTTGGAGGTGCTTGATGGACGCACTCCTCTCCCTCGGCCTCGCAGCGGTGTTTCCCTTGGTGTGCCTGGCGATGGTGCTGTGGCTCAGCCACCTCGAGGACACGCTGCCGCAGGCGGTCCGCCGCGCCGCCCGCGCCCCGGAGCCCGCGCCGATCCTGCGGATCCCCGTGCGGCGCAGGCCGCTCCCGGCGCCGGTGCTGCACCTGCCGGAGCAGCGGGTGCCCGAGCACGTGGTCCCGCAGCCGGCACTGACCCGGCAGCCGGCACCGGCGCAGCCGGCGGGACCGGTGCCGGTCACGGCCCTGCCGCACGAGCCCGGCGCGCTGACCGGGCCCGGCCCGCTGACCGAGCCCGGCCCGCTGACCGGACCCGGGACGGCCGTCGCGGCCCCGGCGACGGACTAGACCTCGGAGGGGTCGCGCTCCGCGGCGCTCTCCTTGGGCGGCAGCACGAACCGGTAGCCGACGTTGCGGACCGTCCCGATCAGCGTCTCGTTCTCCGGGCCGAGCTTCGCGCGCAGCCGGCGCACGTGCACGTCGACGGTGCGGGTGCCGCCGAAGTAGTCGTAGCCCCACACCTCCTGGAGCAGCTGCTCGCGGGTGAACACCCGCCCGGGGTGCTGCACCAGGTACTTCAGCAGCTCGAACTCCTTGAACGTCAGGTCCAGGTGCCGCCCGCCGAGCTTGGCGGAGTAGGTGGCCTCGTCGACGCTGACCTCGCCGGAGCGGATCACGTGCGCCTCGGGGTCGTCGGCGTCGCGGGCGGCCGCCAGCCGGCCGATTGCCAGCCGGATCCGGGCCTCCACCTCGGCCGGGCCGCTGGTGGCGAGCAGCACGTCGTCGATGCCCCAGTCGGCGGCGACCACGGACAGCCCGCCCTCGGTGACGATCAGCAGCACCGGGGAGTCCGAGCCGGTGGTGCGGATCAGCCGGCACAGGTCCCGGGCGTGCGCGAGCTCCTTGCGGCCGTCGACCAGGACCAGGTCGACCTCCGGGGCCTCGAGCAGCGCGCTGCCCTCGGCGGGCAGGATCTTCACGTGGTGCGGCAGCAGGGCGAGGGCCGGGAGCACGTCGGCGGAGGGCTGCGTCGTGCTCGTCAGCAGCAACAGGGTGCCCATGGGCACCTCCCCGTCATGGTGAGGTTGGCGCCGACTCGCCGTTGAGCCGTTCGGGTCGCGCGGTCCGGCTTGCGCGATAGGGCAGGATACCGAACATGAGCGACCGGCCCCCCGCATCCGTCTCAGACGACGTGGTCGAAGTGCGCTACTGGGCGGCCGCGCGCGCGGCGTCCGGGGTGGCGTCGGACCGGGTCCCGGTCGGCGACGGTACGACGCTCGCCGAGCTGCTGGACGCCGTACGCCGACTGCACCGGGACCGGCCCCGGCTGAAGGACGTGCTGGCGGTGTGCTCGGTGCTGGTCGGGGAGCGTCCGGTCGGGGCGGCGGACCCGGCGCAGGTCGTGGTCCGGCCGGGGGACACCGTGGAGCTGCTGCCCCCGTTCGCGGGGGGCTGAGCCGCCCGCCGCGAGGTTTAGCACGGCCAGGACTTTTGAAAGACGGGTTTGTCCCGCACACTGGAGCACAGGGGGCACGCGAGGACTCCCCCGACCCATACCGCCTCGGGGCGGTCCCGGCCTCCCAACGGGATCGTCCCGAGGCTTCTTCTTCCCACCGGGCACCCACCGGGCCCCACCAGGCCGCGACCGGACTGGTCCAGTCGCCGTTTGTCCGCTCCGTGCCGACTTTCGTAAAGTGGTGGCTCATGTCTGACTCGAAGGGTCTCGGCGAGCCCGATCCGCCGCCGGAGTACGCCGAGGCGTACCACCGGGCGTACCAGAACGCCTACCAGCCCACGGCGGACCAGGCGGAGGCCCCCGGCGGAGACGAGCGCACCCAGGTCCTCGGTCCGCTGTTCGCCGACGAGGTGGCCGGCGGCGGCCCCACGCGGGGCACCGAGACCTTCGCGTCGCTGGACAGCATGATGACCGACGCGCCGGAGGAGCCGCCCGCCCCGGTCGGCGACGAGCCTCAGCGTCCGGCCTGGCTGGTCCCGGCGCTGCTCGGCGCGCTGGTGGTGCTGCTGCTCGCCGGCGCGTTCGGCATCGGCAAGCTGTTCTCGTCGCAGATGGACAGCGGCAGCGCCTCCCAGGCGCCCAACGGCGTGGTGACCGGCGACGGCGGGGCCACCGGGTCCGGCGGCTCCACCCACGCCCCGCAGGGCAAGAAGTACGACGGACCCACGGACGCCGTGGCCATCGGCGGGGCCGACGCGACCTGCCAGTCGAAGAACAGCGTGGACGCGGCGGGGCACAAGGTGGACTACCGGCCCCGCAACGTCTACGACGGCGACATGACCACCGCCTGGCGCTGCAACGGCGACGGGCACGGGGAGAAGCTGACCCTGCAGCTGCCGGCCAAGACGAAGATCGGCGAGGTCGGCCTGGTCCCCGGCTACGCGAAGACCGACCCGCGCAGCGGCGCCGACCGCTACGCGCAGAACAACCGGATCACCAAGGTGCGCTGGCTGTTCGACGACGGCACCGCGGTCGAGCAGACCTTCGACGGGTCGCCGCGCAACCGGGAGATGCAGTCGATGCGGATCCCGCTGACCGAGACGGGCACGGTGCAGGTCGAGATCCTGCACTCGACGCCCGGGCCGCGCCGGACCATCGCGGTCAGCGAGGTCCGCCTCGGGCAGCCGCAGTAGGGCCGCCGCCGGTGCGGGAATTGTCGCGCGACCTGACCGGTTGGCTCCCGGTATGAGCCAAGGTGCCTGGGTCCTCGTTGCCGCGCTGCTGCTCGCGACCGCGTTCGGGGTGTTCCGCGCGGCCCGGGACGGCCGGTTCCGGGGCACCCACCGGATCCGCGACGACCGGCACGCCAGCACCGCGCCGGACGGCACGCCGGACAGCGCGCCGGTGAGCGTGCTGGACGGCGCCGACCTCGAGCACGAGCTCGGGGAGCGGGCCACCCTGCTGCAGTTCTCCTCCGCGTTCTGCGCGCCCTGCCGGGCGACCCGGCGGGTGCTCGGCGAGGTCGCCGAGGTGGTCCCCGGCGTCACCCACGTCGAGGTGGACGCCGAGCACCACCTGGACCTGGTGCGCCGGCTGAACGTGCTGCGCACCCCCACCACGCTGATCCTCGACGGCCACGGCCAGGAGGTCTCCCGCGCCGCGGGTGCGCCCAAGAAGGAGGAGGTGCTGGCCACCCTGGCCCGGGTCGTCGACACCGACCAGGTCTGAGCCCCGGCTCCTAGACTCGGCAGCGTGACGCACCAGCACCCCGAGCACCCCGACCACCCCGACCACCCGCTGCGCACCCTGACCCTCGACGAGCTCCGGCAGCGCACCAGCGTGAAGTGGCGGGTCTACCCCGACGACGTGCTGCCGCTGTTCGTCGCGGAGATGGACACGCCGCTCGCCCCGGCCGTCGCCCGGGCGCTGACCGAGGCCGTCGACCGCGGCGACACCGGCTACGCGACCGGCGAGCCGTACGTGCGGGCGCTGCGGGGCTTCGCCCGCGACCGTTGGGGCTGGTCGTTCGACGCCGGCCAGGCGGTGATCGTCCCGGACGTGATGCTCGGCATCGTGGAGATGCTGCGGCTGGTCACCGGCCCCGGCGACCCGGTGGTGGTCAACCCGCCGGTCTACCCGCCGTTCTACGACTTCATCCGCGCCGCGGACCGCCGGGTGGTCGAGGCGCCGCTCGGCGCCGACCTGCGCCTGGACCTGGGGGCCCTGGAGAACGCGTTCCGGCGGGCCCGCGGCACCGGCGGCGCGGCGGCGTACCTGCTCTGCAGCCCGCACAACCCGACCGGCACCGTGCACACCCTCGAGGAGCTGACCGCGGTCGCGGCGCTCGCCCGGCAGTACGGCGTCCGGGTGGTCGCCGACGAGATCCACGCGCCGCTGGTCTACGACGGGCACTCCCACACGCCGTTCCTGACCGTGCCGGGCGCCGAGGACGCGATCAGCGTGCTGTCCGCGTCGAAGGCGTGGAACCTGGCCGGGCTGAAGGCCGCGGTGGCCGTCGCGGGACCGGACGCGGTCGCGGACCTGCGCCGGATGCCGGAGGTCGCCACGCACGGCGCCAGCCACCTCGGCGAGATCGCGCACGTGGCCGCGCTGATGGACGGCCGCGCCTGGCTGGACGCGCTGCTGGCCGACCTGGACGCCAACCGACGGCTGCTCGCGGACCTGCTCGCCGAGCACCTGCCGGGGGTCCGCTACCGGATGCCCGAGGGCACCTACCTGGCCTGGCTGGACTGCCGGGACCTCGGGCTCGGCGACGACCCGGCCGCGGCGTTCCTGGAGCGCGGCCGGGTGGCGCTGAACTCGGGGCCGACGTTCGGCACCGACGGCGCGGGCTTCGCCCGGCTGAACCTCGCCACCGGCCCGGAGATCCTCACCGAGGCGGTCCACCGGATGGCCCGGGCGCTCGAGGATGCAGCGCCGGCCGCCGCGGCCGGGTCGGGGCACTGACCTCCGGCTCAGGGGTAGGTGCGGGCGCGGCTCTCGAGCACCAGGTCCAGGTGGGCGGGCACCGCCAGCCACCACGCCCGGGCGTCCTCCCAGGCGCCCGCCGCGGGCGCGTCGGGCGGGGCGACCAGCTGCTCCAGCAAGTCGCGCCGGCCCAGCATGCCCAGCACGTACGCCCACGACGAGTAGATCGGCGGCCGGGCGTCCGGCCCGCCGCTCCAGGCGGCGCGGACCGCGTCGGCGATGCGCCGTCCCGGCTCGTCGCTGCGCGGGTCGACGAACTTTGCGTTGCCGAGGGCCCAGCAGGCCTCGACCGCGACCTGGTCGGCGTCGGGTACGTCGACCGCGCGCACGGCGAGGTCGGCGAGCAGGTCGACCTGGTTGCCGGGGGTCAGGCAGAGCAGCACGCCGAGCGACTCGTGCAGGCCCAGCGCGTCCCCGCGGCGCACAGAGTCGTGCAGCTCCTGGACGTAGGCGGAGCCGACGGCCGGGCCGAACGGGAGCAGCATCAGCAGGTGCAGGGCGAGGCTGCGGCGCTCGTCGTTGGTCTCCACCGAGATGTAGTCGAGCAGCTTGAGCAGCCGGGCCTCCTCGTGCAGCGTGGACCCCAGGACGCCCTCGAGGCGGGCCCGGATCGCGTCGCGCAGCACGCGCAGCTGCTCCCGGGGCCGCGGGCCGTCGCCGGCCACGATGGAGGCCAGCGAGAGATCCTCGGGCCGCCGGCGCAGCTCGAGGGCGATGGCTCGGCGGGCGCTCGGTGACAAAGCGAGCAGTACGTCGGCCGCGCTCCGCCGGACCCGGTAAGGCTGGCTGCTGTCGCGGGCCAGATCCAGCGCGAGCCGCACCAGGTCCACGGCGAGCTCGTGGGGCGCCTGCCGCTGCCGGAGCGTGGTGGCCGCCGCGAACAGCCCGGCGCGCAACGCGTGCGGGCTGACCGGGGCGGCGATGACCTCCCGGAGGATGGGCAGCGCGGTGGGGTCCGGGCAGTACTGCAGCAGCGCCGCGGGCTCGCTGAACACCTGGGTCGTGGGATCGGTGAGGATCTGCTCGACCAGGTCCGCGACGTGCCGGGCGGCGCGTGGGTGGCCGGCGACCCGGTTCATCGCCTCGGCGCGCTGCCGGTAGGCCAGGCCCACGGTGACGCCCATCTCCCGGACGCCGCGGCGCACCAGGTCCTGCCAGTCGCGCCGCAGCAGGAACGTGTCCGGCATCGAGCCCAGGATCGCCGTCAGCTGGTCCCACTCGACGCCGGTGAGCGGGCCGTCGGTGAGGGCCTTGTCGACCAGCTCGTCGGCGCGCCCGGCCGGGTCGGGCGGCAGCGGGCGGCGCAGCGCCGGGGCACAGGCCACCGGGGTCGCGTAGCGGTGCACCAGGTCGAGGGCCGCGCTGAGCCGCCCCTCGTCGAGGCCGCACAGCACCTCGTAGCGGCGGACCACCTCGTAGCTCGGGGTGATCTCCCCGCGCTCCCACCGGGTGACCTGGGAGCGGTTCACCGGCGGCACCGCCTCCGAGCCGGCGGCGAACACGGCCGCGGTGCGCAGGCGCCGGTCGGCTGCGTGGGTGCGGGTGACGCGCAACAGCCAGGCGGGGTCCACCGGGACGTCGGGCATCCGCTACCGCCCGGCATTCCCGGATGGATGGCCGGGGGACCCGGCGTGGGGTCGCGGGGCGGAAGGCAGCGCGCGGACGGCGATCCGACGCGTCATCTGTCCCCCCTCACGAACGGCCACGTCCAACGTCGCGGCCGTGCTCCCCCGCATCACGGCCGCGACGAGGCCCCCCGGCCACGGTGTCAGCCTAGGTTCGAACGCGCGTACGTGCGATGGTGTTGCGCGGATCCGAGAGGGCTGCAACGGACCGTTCCGCGTCCGCACGCCTCCGCGCAGGCGGCAGGGTGCGGTCCCCGCGCGCCGTTCCCTCCCGCGGTGACGGCGACGAGCGCAAGCTCCCCCCGTGCCATGGTCCGCGGGTCAGAGCCACCGGGCCGGGAGTCCTGTCCAAATTCCGGACTTTGCGTCCACTATTCAAGACACGAGTTCCACCCACGGACCGGGTCCGCGTAGCCTTGCGGCCATGTTCTCGACCCTGCTGACCAAGCGGCGCGCAGTGGACCACTGCCGCGTCCGCTCGGCGCTGTGTCGAATGTCCTGACGGGACGTCCCGCGACCCCTGCCCGCTGAGCCGGTAGTTCGCCGCGCTCGCGGTCGGTCGCCTGGGCGCTCGGTTCCGTAGCCGAGCCGCTCGTCGACGTACCCGTGCCTGTCTGAAGGCCGCTTTCCGTCTCGCACGCGCAGGAGAACAGCATGTCCGCCACCACCCAGGCCCGTCCGCTCCAGGCCGCGGCACCCGCCCGGATCGACCCGCGGGGGCCGCGGTTCGGCGCCACCGTGACCACGGTGCTGCTCGCGATCGCCCTGCTGACCGCCCCGTCGGGCGTCGCGGTCGGGCTGCTCGCGGTGCAGACCGTGCTGTTCGCGCTCGGCGCCGGCCTGGGCGTCGGCCGCACGCCGTACGCGTGGGCCTTCAGGACCCTGGTCCGGCCACGGCTGGCGCCGCCGACCGAGCTCGAGGACGCCACGCCGCCGCGGTTCGCGCAGGCGGTCGGCCTGGCGTTCGCCGTGCTGGCGCTGGCCGGCTTCCTGACCGGCGCGACCCTGCTCGGGGAGGTCGCGACCGGGTTCGCGCTGGCCGCAGCGTTCCTCAACGCCGCGTTCGGCTTCTGCCTCGGCTGCGAGGTCTTCCTGCTCGGCAGGCGCGCCCTCACCCGCTGAGCCCCACGCTGGTCGCGCCCGCGGCCATCCCGACAACCGCACACACCCACCGCACGCCAACGCCCGCCACCGGGCCGTGAAAGGAACCTCCACATGAGCCGCGAAATCGCACTCGTCGACGCCGACTGGGTCGACCAGCACCTCGACGACCCGAACGTCGTCCTCGTCGAGGTCGACGAGGACACCTCCGCCTACGACAAGGGGCACATCCGGGGAGCGATCAAGCTCGACTGGACCACGGAGCTGCAGGACCAGGTCCGCCGGGACTTCGTGAACAAGCAGCAGTTCGAGGAGCTGCTGTCCGGCAAGGGCGTCGCCAACGACCAGACCGTGGTGCTGTACGGCGGGAACAACAACTGGTTCGCCGCGTACGCGTACTGGTACTTCAAGCTCTACGGCCACCAGGACGTGAAGCTGCTCGACGGCGGCCGCAAGAAGTGGGAGCTTGACAGCCGGCTGCTCACCGAGGAGCTGCCCAGCCGGGAGCGGACCTCCTACACCGCGCAGCAGCAGGACACGAGCATCCGGGCGTTCCGCGACGAGGTGGTCGCCGCGATCGGCACCCAGAACCTGGTCGACGTGCGCAGCCCCGACGAGTACGCCGGCCGGCTGCTCGCGCCGGCGCACCTGCCGCAGGAGCAGGCCCAGCGGGCCGGGCACATCCCGACCGCGGCGAGCGTGCCGTGGTCCAAGGCGGCCAACGACGACGGCACCTTCAAGTCCGACGAGGATCTGAAGAAGCTCTACACCGAGGCCGGCGTGGACTGGAGCAAGGACACCATCGCCTACTGCCGGATCGGGGAGCGCTCCAGCCACACCTGGTTCGTGCTGCGCGAGCTGCTCGGCCAGCAGAACGTGAAGAACTACGACGGCTCGTGGACCGAGTACGGCTCGCTGGTCGGTGTCCCAGTTGCGCTGGGTGACGAGCGGGGTGAGGCCTGATGTGCGGCGCGACCACCGGCGGCCTGTCCCTGGACGGGGTGAACGTGGCCAAGGAGGCGGTCATCCAAGGTGTGGTGACCCGCGACGACCAGCCGGTGGGCAACGCGTACGTGCGGCTGCTCGACAAGACCGGCGAGTTCACCGCTGAGGTGCCCACCTCCGCGACGGGGCACTTCCGGTTCTTCGCGGCCCCGGGGGAGTGGACGCTGCGCACGCTGGCCCCCAAGGCTGACGTGACCGACCGGACGGTCGTTGCCCAGCAGGGCTCCGTCGCGGAGGTCGAGGTCGCCCTCTGACCCGTCGCTGGTCGAGGAGCGGCCCGCGGACGCCCCGGGACCATGACCCCGGCCCCGGCCGCCTCACGCGGGCGGCCGGGGCCTGGCCTTCGCTGGTGGGAGCAGATGCACGCGGGCGCGCCACGCGCCACCTAGGACTGCCTGGCTGATTCTCGATCGGGCGAGTCGGAGCGTGCAGGCGCAAGCGGGCGCGCCACCGGGGCCACCTGCCTGACTCGCGATGCGCAGTGACCCGTCAGCGGTCGGTGTGTGCGGTCGAGCCGGTCACCCGGGTGCGTGCCGACCCGGTCCGGTCTACGTCCGCTTGTGGAAGCGGACCTTGCCGTCGGGTAGGCGTGTCATGTCGTAGCGGTCGTCGTGGGCGAGGTGGTGGTGGCGGGGGCAGAGCAGCCGTCCGTCGCGGAGGCTGGTGCCGCCGCCGTGGGCCCAGGGTTTCTCGTGGTGGGCTTCGCACCAGGCGGGGGGCCGGTCGCAGCCGGCGGTG
Source organism: uncultured Actinomycetota bacterium (assembly GCA_963728775.1). Taxonomy (GTDB): domain Bacteria; phylum Actinomycetota; class Actinomycetes; order Propionibacteriales; family Nocardioidaceae; genus Nocardioides_B. The sequence continues at coordinate 324,176 of CAVSLP010000009.1, read as the reverse complement.
GTGCAGCCGTGGTCGCGCAGCGCCATCGCGGTGCGTTGGGGCCGGGTGTGCAGCCGGGACTCGCGGCCGAGGTCGAGCGGGACGGAGTCGGTGCCGAGGACCGCGGGGATGATGCCGGCGGTGCAGGCCAGCCGCCGGGTCTGGGCCGGGGAGATCCGGGCGCCGGTGTCCAGCACCCCGGCGCCCAGCCCGTCGCCCAGCCCGTCGCCCAGCCCGTCGCGCAGGGTGGCCAGGGACACCGTGACCAGCACGGTGGCGGCGGTCCCGCCGGCCTGGGGGAGCCGGTCGGCCGGGAGGTGCTCGACGAGCTCGGCGAACGCCTGGCCGAGCAGCACCCGGTAGGGGACTTTCCGGCCGTCCGCGTCGCGCCAGGCGGCCGGGTCGGTGCGCCGGGGGGCGGCGAAGGCCTGCACCGCCTTGGTGAGCATCTGCGCCTGCGCCTCGGGCAGGGTGAACCAGCCGCTGGTGGTGCCGTCGCCGTTCTCGCGGGTCGCGAACCGGCACCGCTGCCGGGCCCGGCGTTCCTCGGCCTCCAGCGCTTCGGCTTCGCGGCGTTCGGTCTCGGCCGGGGCGATCACCTCGAAGATCCGCCGGCCCAGCACCCGCAGCAGCTTCGCGTCGTGCTCGGCCGCCAGGCCGAGCAGGTGGGCCTGGGCGCGGTCCCGGTCGGCGTCGGTGACCTCCTCGGCGGGCAGGTCGGCGACCGCGTGCACCACCACCCGGGCCTGCTCGACGTTGATGATGCCGGCGGCCAGTGCCTCGCGGGTGGCCGCAAACCCCGGGTCGTCCAGCGCTACCGCGAGCCGCAGGTCGCGGTGACACGCCGCCCGGGTGGCCCGGGTCTGCTCGGCCAGCCACGCCGCCGTCGAGGTGGCGCCGGTACTCTCCCCGACCCGGTTGCGGTCCGCGGCGGCCAGCACCCGGCACCGCAGCTCCTCCAGCCGCGCCTGCACCCGGGTCAGCTCGACGAGAGTCTCGGCCTGCTCGGCGGGGGTCATCGCCCACCCCGGCGCGTCCCCGACCCGGTCCAACGCCGCCAACGCGGCGGCGGCGAACCCGTGCACCGGGTTCACCCGCTCCGCCTGCGGTGTCGAGGAACTGCTCATGACCCCACGCTAGAAACCCGCCACCCCCACCGCGAGCACAGATGTTCGACCCGTGGAAAACCCCCGGGCACGGCAGCCTGTGCACGAAACCTGGCGGTCACCGGCCACGCGACGCGGGTGGACACCTCGGACGTGCTGGCGGCGCGGATCTCCATGCGCTGGTTCGTGGACGGCGCCTCGCCGCCGGAGTCCCGACGACCGTCCGCGACCGCCCACGCCCATCCGCCGGGTCCGGGGTTACCGGAGCAGGCGCCGTCGGTGTACACCTCGAGCGCGCCGGGGGTTACGGGCATGGCTGCGGGTCGCCGGCGCGGACCGCTCTTCCTGGTGGTCATCGACGTCCTTCGGTGCGCGTGGCAGGAGCCCGGGCACCCGGGCGACGGCGACCCAGCCTGGGACCGGGTCGCCGGCGGGCGTTGACCCGGGCCGAGCGGCCTCCTACTGTCCGAACCGTCGACGAGCATCGGCGCGCGGGGCGCCGGGCCGCCCGACGCCAGACGAGGAGAGCTCATGTCCGCGCTTGCCAGCCGGTCAGCGAGCTGGAGACCGTCGTACGCCTCGGGATCCCGATGGTCGTGGCGGTCTACGACGACGAGGCGTACGGCGCCGAGGTGCACCACTTCGGGCCACACGGCTACGACCTGTCCACCGCCCGGTTCCCGCCCACCGACATCGCCGCGATCGGGCGGGGGTTCGGCTACGAGGCGGTCACCGTACGACGGGCAGGGGACCTGGCGACCGTGGACGCATGGGTCGCCGGCGACCGGGCCCGCCCGCTGTTGATCGACGCCAAGGTCGCCGCCAGCAGCCCGTCCTGGTGGCTCGAGGAGGCTTTCAAGGGGCACTGACTCGCGATGGTCCCCGGGGTCACCCGGCTCCAGCCACCCCGAACGGGGCGGCGCCGGTGCGTGGAGGGGACTAGGCTCCTGGCTGGGGCGGTGCCAAAGGCACTAGGTCGGCATCATCCGGTGTGGGGGTTGCCCCCGGTCGGCGCCCTTTCACAGAATCGAGCGAAGGTTCGGATTTGGGGGGACCAAACATCCGAACGACGGGGAACTACGTGTGGGGGACGAAGTGTCGCATGCTCCTGGGGAAGAGCAGTCCAATGAAGAGACCGAGGCGGGTACGGGGGCAGGTACAGGGGCAAGTGCCGGGGCAGAGGCCCTCCTGACCCCTGCCGAGGTGGCCGCCCTGTTCGGAGTGGATCCGACCACCGTCACGAACTGGGCAAACGCCGGGAAGCTGCGTTCCATCAAGACGCTCGGCGGGCATCGCCGGTTCCGGGCGTCCGAGGTGCACTCGCGGGTCAAGGAGTGGCGGGCCCTCCCCGACGGCTGACGGGTGACCCCGGGTCCGGGAGAGCTGGGGGAAGCCGGCTGACCGCTCGAGGCGGTCAGCCGACCCCTTCCCGGGGGGGAACTCGTGGTGTGGCGCGGGTGTTCAGTAGGCCCCTTTGCAGCCGAGCACGGCGCGAACGGTGCGGGCGAGGATCATCAGATCGTCGCGCAGCCTCCCGTTGTCCACGTAGTGCAGGTCCAACGCCAACGAGTGCTCCCAGTCCAGGTCGGATCGGCCGCTGACCTGCCAGAGGCCGGACAGTCCCGGCTTGAGGGCGAGGCGCCGCCGCGCGAGACCGTCGTACCGGGCCACCTCCTCGGGCAGTGCCGGGCGGGGCCCCACCAGGGACATGTCACCCTTCATCACGTTCAGCAGCTGTGGCAGCTCGTCGAGGGAGAAGCGGCGCAGGACCCGGCCGAGCGGGGTGATCCGGGGGTCCTCGACGAGCTTGAACAGCATCTTGTCCGGCTCCGTACGCTGCAGCGGGACCCGGAGCGCCTCGGCATCCAGCGCCATCGTCCGCACCTTGTACATGGTGAACGTCGCGCCGCGCCGTCCCACCCGCCGCTGCTTGAAGATCGCGGGGCCCGGGCTCTCGAGCCGGACGAGGAAGCACAGCAGCAGGAGGACCGGGGCGATGAGGAACAACAGCCCGGCCGCGACGCAACGGTCCACCATCGCCTTCGTCGCGCGCTGCCACAGCGGCCTCGCCGTCGGCCGGATGGCGAGCATGGTGCGCCCGGCGAGCGTGACGGGCCGCAACCGGTGGGCGGAGACCGTGTCGGCCGGGTGAGCCAGCACCAGCTCCACCCCGTCCTCCTCCAGGCTCCAAGAGAGCTGCCGGAGCTGGTCGCCGTCGAGGAGGCCGCCGGTGGTCGCGACCACCGCATCCGCGTCGTGCTCGGCAACCGCGTCGCGCAGCTCGGTGAGGAGCTCGTGCGCGGACAGCCGGTTGCCCTCCTCGGCCTGGGTCGGGACCACGTAGACGCCCGCCACCGACACCGACCGGGTGCACGACACGAGCTCCTCGAGCCGCTCGAGCCTGACCTGCTGCCCCACGAGCAGGGCCCGCGTCGAACCGTACCGGCGCTGCCCGAGCCGGCCGAGAACGGACGCCGCGGTGGCCATGCCGGTGCACAGCAGGACCCCACCGAGGTCGACGGGAGCGATCCGACCGACCGCGCTCAACGTGCCGGCCACCGCCATCACCACGACCAGTCCCTCGACGGGGCGGACCAGGTGAGTCTGCAGCGTCCCGAGGGCCCCGTGGGGGCCGCGGTGGACGACCGCGACCCACAGCGCCAGGGACGCGAGCGCGGCCGTTGTCGCCCAGCCTCCCACGACGGCGAGAAGGGCCGCCGTGCCGCAGGCCGCGCCGACCTCGACCCAGACCGCCCAGATGCGGCTCGGCCGGTGGCGGGGAGTCGCGGCAGGCGCCCGGCCGGGCACCGGGCTCTCGGCCAGGGGCCGCTCGATCTCCGGCTCCGGCAGAGTCCGCTGGTCCGGGGTGTCTCGAGTCCGGCCCGACAGTGCGTCAAGCGTCATAGGTCGTCCCCCCGTTGATGACCGCAAACGACGTCCCGCGTCGCTACCGCAACGACTTCGGACGGGCCCCCCGAATCCCGGCCGAAGTCTCCCCCGATTGCTGCGGTTCACTTGGACACTACGCACGGCCCCCCAAATGCAGAATGATTCGAACAGACCATTTTCTTGCCTGACCCCTGTCGCAAATTTCCCATTTTCAAAGTGCGCCGGAAATTGCTGCCTGCCCCGACGTTGTTTGCGTCCTGCCGCCGCGGCATCTTCGCCGCGGGCTCGAGCGGGCAGAGCGCTGGGCGGTGTGCGGTGGCGTCGGTGTGACCCGGGTATTTGTTTCATTGCAGGCTGAAAATAAAATGATCCCGAACTGCCGCGATTGTGAAGCTGGTCCGAGAATCTGGCTAGCTTTGGGAAGTCCCTGGGTGCTCCGCCTTCTCGCGAAATGTCTCGACAACCGGTCTCCGGGATAGGGCGCCGAAATCGGCGAAACCACCCCGCCGCCCGCTCGGCCGCCATTTGTCTACCACGACCGATGGTGAAGCGGGTCAATTCCCGAGAAACCTGGATTCCCGACTTAGCCGGGCAGGAGATTGTGGATCACCGGATTCTCCGGCAGGTGTTCCCGGAAACGCCTGCGGTCACGTCCGGGCAACCCCCGGGTAATGCACGGGTGTTCTCGGCGCGCCTTCCCAGAGCGTGAATTCCGGCTCTCCCGCGTTCCGTGGACGGCGGCTGGCGAGCGCCGCGCGCTCACCGGCAGCCGGGGCCCGAACCCTGGTTCCCGGAGCAGGAACGACGGAACCCCACGCGGCTGCGCGTGGGGTTCCGGGCACCGGACAGTTCGCCGGCGACGGTTCTCAGCTGCCGGAGTTGATCATCCCGGCGCCGACCGTGACGCCGCTGGCCTCGTCGATCAGGATGAACGAGCCGGTCGACCGGTTCTTGGAGTAGGGGTCGCACAGCAGCGGGACGGTGGTGCGCAGCTGCACCCGGCCGATCTCGTTGAGCTCGAGCTCCTTGGTCTCCTGGTCGCGGTGCAGGGTGTTCACGTCGAGGCGGTACTGGATGTCCTTGACGAGCGCACGACCCATGCGGGTGGTGTGCTTGATCGCAAGCTTCTGCCGCGGGCGCAGCGGCTCGTTGGTCATCCAGCAGATCATCGCGTCGATGTCCTGGCTGGGCTTGGGCGCGTTCTTCACCCGCGCGATCATGTCGCCGCGGGAGACGTCCACGTCGTCATCGAGGCGGACGGTCACCGACATCGGCGGGTACGCCTCGTCCAGCTCCTGGTCGAACATGTCGATGCCGGCGATCGTGCTGGTCATCCCCGAGGGCAGCACCACGACCTCGTCGCCGGGCTTGAGCACGCCGCCGGCGACCCGGCCGGCGTAGCCACGGTAGTCGTGGAACTCGTCGGACTTCGGGCGGACGACGTACTGCACCGGGAAGCGGGTGTCGACGAGGTCGCGGTCCGAGGCGACGTGCACGTTCTCCAGGTGGTGCATGAGCGACTGGCCGTCGTACCACGGCATGTTCTCGCCCCGGTTGACGACGTTGTCGCCCTTGAGCGCGGAGATCGGGATGATCTCCAGGTCGGGGATGTTCAGCTTGGTCGCGAACGAGGTGAACTCGCTGTGGATCTCGTCGAAGACCTTCTGGTCGTAGTCGACGAGGTCCATCTTGTTCACCGCGAGGACCAGGTGGGGCACCCGCAGCAGGGAGAGGATCACCGCGTGCCGGCGGGACTGCTCGGTGAGACCCTGGCGGGCGTCGACCAGCACCAGGCCCAGGTCTGCGGTGGAGGCGCCGGTGACCATGTTGCGGGTGTACTGCACGTGGCCCGGGGTGTCGGCGATGATGAACTTGCGCTTGGGCGTCGCGAAGTAGCGGTAGGCCACGTCGATGGTGATGCCCTGCTCGCGCTCCGAGCGCAGCCCGTCGGTCAGCAGGGCCAGGTCGGTGTAGTCGTAGCCACGCGACTGCGAGGTGGTCTCCACGGCCTCGAGCTGGTCCTCGAAGATCGCCTTCGAGTCCAGCAGCAGCCGACCGATCAGCGTCGACTTGCCGTCGTCCACGGAGCCCGCGGTGGCGAAACGAAGCAGGTCCATCAGAAGTAGCCTTCCTTCTTGCGGTCTTCCATGGCTGCCTCGGAGAAGCGGTCGTCACCACGGGTGGCGCCACGCTCGGTCACCCGGGCGATGGCGATCTCTTCGATGATCTCGGCGGTCGTGCTCGCGGTGCTCTCGACGCAGCCGGTCAGCGTCATGTCGCCGACGGTGCGGAAGCGGACCATCTTCTCCTCGACGGTCTCCTTGCCCTTCGGCTGGACCGCGTCCGACTCGGACAGGAGCATCCCGTCCCGGGCGATCACCCGGCGGTTGTGCGCGAAGTAGATCGAGGGGATCTCGATCTCCTCCCGGTGGATGTAGTCCCAGATGTCCAGCTCGGTCCAGTTGGACAGCGGGAAGATCCGCATGTGCTCCCCACCGTGGATCTTGCCGTTGTACAGGCTCCACAGCTCGGGCCGCTGGTTCTTCGGGTCCCACTGGCCGAAGTCGTCGCGGTGGGAGTAGACGCGCTCCTTGGCGCGGGCCTTCTCCTCGTCGCGGCGGCCGCCGCCGAACGCGGCGGTGAAGCCCTCTTCCTCGATGACGTGAAGCAGGGTGCCGATCTGCAGCCGGTTCCGGGTGGTCTTCCCGTCGTCGACGACGACACCGTTCTTGATGGCGTCCTCGACCGAGGCGATCACCAGGCGCACACCGAGGCGGTTCACCCAGTTGTCCCGGGTGGCCAGCACCTCGGGGAAGTCGTAGCCGGTGTCCACCTGCAGCACCGGGAACGGGATCTTGGCCGGGTAGAACGCCTTCTCCGCCAGCCGCAGCATGACGATGGAGTCCTTGCCGCCGGAGAACATCAGCACCGGCTTCTCGAACTCGGCCGCGACCTCTCGAAAGATGTGGATCGACTCCGCCTCGAGCTCGTCCAGCTGGCTCAGGCGGTAGTCCGCGTGGGTGATGGTCATCGGTTCGGGTAGACCTCTCTTCGGGAGCAGCCGTCATCGTACCGACACGCGCCCTGGAGGGCATGTCGAGGCTCATGCCGTGGAGACGGCATCGAACGGAGTGTTACCTGTGGGGCCCGGATCAAACCGCCGCGGGCTCAGTCGCGGTCCGGCACCCGCCAGGCGGCGGCGTTGTTGTCGAACGCCGGTAGCCCCCGGGTCTGGCGGATGAAGCCCCAGACCAGCGGGCCGAGGAGCAGCAGCGCGGCGCCCGCGATGCCGACGATCTCCGGGGCCACGCCGAGCATCTTCAGGCCGGTCAGGGTCAGCACGATCACGATGCCGCGGCGGGTCACCGACTGGGAGACCCAGTTGGCGATCCGGGCACCCAGGAAGGTGCCGGGGCTGCCGCCGACGATCAGCGGGATCAGCACCGCCCACTCGACGCCGCTGACCAGCACGTGGCTGATCGCCGCGGAGAGCACCAGCGGCACCGCCTGGACCAGGTCTGTACCGACCAGCCGCACCGCCGACAGGGTGGGGTAGAGCAGCAGCAGCGCCACCATGATCAGCGACCCGGAGCCGACCGAGGTGATCCCGACGAGCAGGCCGCCGACCGCGCCGACCAGCAGCGTCGGGACCGGCCGGATGGTCGGGTCCTCCTGGGAGATGGTGTTGCCCCCGGTGACGTAGCGCAGCTGGAGGTACATCCGCAGCGCGTAGGTGGAGGCGGTGAACAGCAGCGCGCAGCCGATCGCGGTGGTGACGAACTGCTCCCGGTCGGCGCCGCTGCCGCCCACCGCCTTGACGATGAACGCCCCGGCGAACGCGGTCGGCACCGAGGCGACGACCAGCCAGCCGGCGAGCCTGAGGTTGGGGGAGCCCGAGCGCCAGTGCACGCCGGCGCCCACCGACTTGTTCACGCTCGCGGCGACCAGGTCGTTGGCGACCGCGGCGGTCGGGTTCACCCCCAGGAAGATCAGCGCCGGGGTCATCAGCGCCCCGCCGCCCATCCCGGTCAGCCCCACCACGATGCCGACGCCGAAGCTGACCAGCAGCACCGACAGCGCGTCGGCGGTGAACAGGTCGTTCACGGCAGGTACCCCTCGTCGCGCAGGTAGGCGAGCACGTCGTCGAGGCAGTCCTCGATCGTGCGGCCGGTGGTGTCCACGCGCACCGCCGCGTCGCCAGGCTCCTCGTAGGGCGAGGAGATGCCGGTGAACTCCGGGATCTCGCCGCGCCGCGCCTTGGCGTACAGGCCCTTGCGGTCCCGGCGCTCGCACTCCTCGAGCGGGGTCGCGACGTGCACCAGCACGAACGCGCCACCGGCCGCGTCGACCATCGCGCGGACCTGCTGGCGGGTCGCGTCGAACGGCGCGATCGGGGAGCAGATCGCCACCCCGCCGTGCCGGCTGATCTCCGCAGCGACCCAGCCGATCCGGCGGATGTTGGTCTCCCGGTCCTCCTTGGAGAAGGTCAGCCCGGCCGACAGGTTCCGGCGGACCACGTCGCCGTCCAGGCTGGTCACCGTGCGCTCGCCGCGCTCCAGGATCACGTCGTGCAGCGCCCGGGCCAGCGTGGACTTTCCGCTGCCGGACAAGCCGGTGAAGAACAGCACCAGCCCCTGGTGTGCCGGATCCGGCCGGTCGAGCGCGACGATCGCGGCGACGTCGGCAGGCAGCTCGCCCTCGCCGGTCACCCCGACCACCTCGCCGGGGGCGTAGGCGGACACCACCCGCTCGCCGAGCCGGTGGTCCGCGGTCGCGTCGCCGCGGGAGGCCAGCGGTACGGCGACCACCTCGGCGTCGTCGAGGTGGCCCGCGGCGGCCAGCGTGGCACGGACCAGGGCCGGCGGGCTGAGCTCGGGGGTGTCGTGCCCGGTCAGCGCCAGCAGCAGCACCGGGTTCCCGTCGGCGGCCTTGCGGACCCGGTCCAGGTCCCGGTCGGTCAGCGGGCCCGCGACCGGGACGGTCACCGTGCTCGCGTCGTACCGCTCCCGCACGTCGGCGGGGGAGAGGTGCAGCCGGCGGAACGCGCCGAACTCGTTGTGCGCCAGCGGGCTGACAGGTCCCTGGACGCCGATCGGCCCGTCGCCGGCCTCGTAGGTGGCGCGGACCTCGACGGTGGCCAGCGGGGTGCCCTCCGGGTCCACCAGCTCCAGCGACCCGGCCTGCTGCGCGGCGGCGGCCACCTCCGCGGGCACGTGCAGGGTGACCAACCCGCCGGACCCCTCGATACCCGGCCAGTCCGAGCACGCCGTGCGTCAGCAGCTCGAGGTCGTCGAGCTCGCGCGGGGAGGGGCAGTGCTGGGGCACGGGGGTCGGGTCAGCCACCGGGCAATTGTGGCCCATCACCCGACCGCGGTTTCGACAGGCTCACGCGGCGGTCGTAATGTCCGCACCATGCCTGCACCAGTCGTCGTCGCCGAGATCGTCCGCTCCGGGTTCGTGGAGGGCCACCACTACGGGTCCGTGGTCGCGCTGGCCGCCGACGGCACCGTGGACTGGTCCGTGGGCGAGGTCGACTCCCAGATCCTGCCGCGATCGTGCAACAAGCCGATCCAGGCGCTCGGGATGCTCCGCGCCGGCCTCGACCTGGACGGCGAGCTGCTGGCGCTCGCCTGCGCCTCGCACTCCGGCGAGCCGTTCCACCTCGAGGGGGTCCGCAAGATCCTGGCCGGCGCCGGCCTCGACGAGTCCGCGCTGCAGACGCCGCCGGACTTCCCGCTCGACGACGCCGCGAAGCAGGAGTGGATCCGCGACGGCGGGACGAAGGAGCCGGTGGCGATGAACTGCTCCGGCAAGCACGCCGCGATGCTGGCCACCTGCGTCAGCAACGGCTGGGACACCGCCACCTACCGCGACCCCGCGCACCCGCTCCAGCAGGCGATCGCCGCCACCTTCGCCGACCTCACCGGCGAGCCGGTCGAGGTGACCGCGGTGGACGGCTGCGGCGCGCCTCTGCTCTCGGCGTCGCTGACCGGGCTCGCCCGTGCGTTCGCGACGCTCGCGGCGGCCACCTCCGGTCCGGAGCAGCGGGTCGCCGAGGCGATCCGGTCCTTCCCCGAGCACACCTCCGGCTCGACCCGCGACGAGGCCCGGCTGCTGCACGCCATACCGGGCGCGATCGGGAAGGCCGGCGCCGAGTCCTGCTACGCGGTCGGGCTGGCCGACGGGCGCGCGGTCGCGCTGAAGACCGACGACGGCGCCGCCCGGGTTCGGCCGGTGCTGATGGCCGCCGCGCTCGAGCGGATCGGCGTCACCGACGACGACGGCGTGGACGCCGAGGCGGTGCGGCAGACCGGGGTGCTCGAGCTGCTCGGCGGGGGACGCCCGGTCGGGTCCATCCGGGCCACGTTCTGACCCCGGCCCGGCCCGGCATGCCATGGCTGCATGCTCGCAGCGATCAGTCGTGAAAGCCCCGTAACGCCTTACCTGTCTAGCCTGGTGTGCGCTGACTCACCTCCGGATGGCTTGTGTGTGCTAGCAAGAGCAAGCACTATGGAGACATGGCCAAGAAGTTCGACGTCGGCAAGACCGTGGAGTCGCTCGGCGACTACCTGCGGGAGCAGCGGCTGTCCGCCAAGCTGTCGCTGCGTCAGCTTGCCGAGCAGACCGGTGTGTCGAACCCGTACCTCAGCCAGATCGAACGTGGTCTGCGCCGGCCATCCGCCGAGGTGCTCCAGCAGCTCGCGAAGGCACTTCGGATCTCCGCGGAGACGCTCTACGTCCGCGCAGGGATCCTCAATCTCGAGGACGGCGAGGTGCGGTCGGTCGAACTGGCGATCCTCGCCGACACCGGACTGACCGAACGACAGAAGCAGTCGCTGCTGGACGTCTACAAGTCCTTCCGCGCTGCGAACACCCCATCCACAGGAGGAGACTGACATGGCCAAGACCAAGCAGCCCAAGATCGACGCCACCCGCCCGTTCTACGCCGCCGTCGGCGCCGGCGACCTGGTCGTCGAGTACGCCCGAACCGCGGCCACGGACGTGCAGTCCCGCTTCGGCAAGGTCGAGATCGAGCCGAAGGCGCTGCGCGACCAGGCCTACACCCTCGTGGTCACCCGCGTGGACGAGCTGCAGTCGGAGGCGAAGTCGCTGCCGACGAAGGCCCAGACGCTGGTCAACGAGTACGTCGCGGAGCTCAACGAGACCGTGGCCGACCTCAACGAGGCCTACACCGACCTGGCCGCGCGCGGCCGGAACCTGGTGACCCGGATCCGCGGGCAGCAGGCCACCCAGGACGCCAAGGCTGCAGCCGGCACCACCAAGGCGAAGGCGAAGACCGCCAAGACGCAGACCACGAAGTCGGCCAAGAAGTCGACCTCGACTGCCAAGACCGCGGCCAAGAGGACCGCGAGCACCGCCAAGTCGAACGCGAAGTCGACCACCACGGCGGCGAAGAAGACCGCCGAGGCGACCGGCGCTGCGACCACGGACGCCGCGCAGAAGGTCGGCGACTGACGGCTCCGGCTCGGGCTGACGCGGCGCAGCCGTCGCTGTCCCCGCCTGAGCCGCGCGCGGCAGCAACAGGAGAGGCCCCCACCCCACGGGCGGGGCCTCTCCGCGTCCCGGGTCCCCCGGTCCCCGCCCCCCCACGACCGGCCGGGACCTGCTGCCGCCCCCGTCGTGGCTTAGAGTTGAGCCGTGTTCGCGCTCTTCCAGATCCAGAACGCCATCATGGCGGTCGCCACGCTGGTCGTGTTCGCCGTCCAGGCCTGGGCGTTCATCGACGCCGTCTCCCGGCGCCCGGAGGCCTTCGTGGCCGCCGACAAGCTGACCAAGCCGGCCTGGCTGATCATCCTGGGCATCGCGCTCGCCGCGCACATGCTGATCTGGAACCCGCTCAGCCTGCTGAACCTGATCGGCGTGGTCGCCGCGATCGTCTACCTGGTGGACGCCCGGCCGGCGATCCGCGCGCTGACCGGCCGCTGAGCCACGTAGGGGTGGCCCCGTGAGCCGCCGCCGTACCGACTGAGCCGCACCCCCGAGCGGCTCGACCGGCGGCACCGGTCACCCGCCCGGGGGTCGCCGCGGGTGCCGGCCACTTTCCCGACAAGTCCGTTCCGGGGTGGACCAGCCGATTTCTTGCGGTACACCCGCTCTCACGTGGGATGCTCTGTTCCGGTAGGGGCCAGCATCTAGGGAGGGACCGGGATGTCCTACGTCAAACGCCTGCTCGGCGTCGCGCTCGTCGGGGCGGCGCTGGTCGCCGGCTCGCTGGCCACCACATCGCCCGCCGCCGTCGGAGCCGCGGCCGCGCCGAGCACCGGCAACCACTTCATCGCCAACCTGCACGGCTCCCGGGCCCCGATGAAGCTGGGCTACACGATCTTCGACACCGGCTCGGACCCTGAGGTGATCCGGGCGCTGCCCGCGGGCGTCCGGGCGCTGGTCTGGCTCGGGCAGAAGTGCCCGACCCGCGCCAACGCCCGGTTCAAGCGGAAGGTGCGCCGGCTGAGCCGGATGCACAAGGTGTTCGGCTACTACCTGTCCGACGAGCCGCACGTCGCCGACTGCCCGCGCGGGCCCGCCGCGCTGGCGACCCGGGCCCGGTTCGTCCGCACGGTCAGCGGCAACCGGCAGAAGTCGTTCGTGCTGCTCTCCGAGCTCCGCGACTACCGGGCGTTCCGGCCCCGCGTCACCCATCTCAGCATGGTCGGCCTGGACCCCTACCCGTGCTCGGTGGCGCACCCTGACTGCGCGCTGTCCAAGATCGGGGAGAAGGTGCGGGCCGCGCGCCGGCGCGGGATCCCGCTGCGCAAGATCGTGCCGGTCTACCAGGCGTTTGGCCAGGAGAAGCTGCGCAACGGTTACTACAACCTGCCCACCGCGCGCGAGATGCGCGGCATCCTGGCCCGCTGGGCGAAGCTGGTCCCGAACCCGCCGATGGACTACACCTACGGCTGGGGCAACCAGGGCAGCGCCGACCCGACGCTGGTCGACGCGCCGCGGCTGCAGCGGGTCTTCGCCGACGTCTTCACCTCCTGAGCCGCGACGGCCCCTCACACCGCGCGGCCCGGGGCCACAAGTGCGCACGTGCACGATGACGGCCCTCACACCGCGCGGCCCGGGGCCACAGGTGCGCACGTGCACGATGACGGCCCCGGTGTGGGCAGAGCCCGCCGGGAGCGCGGCGGACCCGCCCTACGCCACCACGCCCAGGGTCCGGGCGATCAGGCCCAGGTCGCGGCGCACGGTGCGGTCCCGCAGGTACTCCAGGTCCAGCGCGAGCTTCTGGTGCAGCTGGTGCTGCACGTAGTGCGCGTGCGGGTCCGGTACGGCGTCCAGCTCGGCGGCCTGCGAGGCCGCGAACAGCAGCGCGCCCGGACCGAGCACGCCCGGCCGGACCCGCAGCAGCAGCCGCTCCTCGGGGGTGTAGTGGTCGACGAACTCCGGGATCTCCGGCCGCGGGCCGATCAGCGTCAGGTCCCCGCGGACCAGGTTCACCAGCTGCGGGAGCTCGTCGAGCCGGTGCTCGCGCAGCCACCGCCCCAGCCCGGTGATCCGCGGGTCGGTCACGCCGCTGACCTGCGGCCCGAAGCCGGTCGGGGTGACCACCATGGTGCGGAACTTCCAGATCGTGAACGGCCGCCCGTCGCGGCCGACCCGCTCCTGCTTGAACACCGCCGGGCCGGGGCTGGACAGCCGCACCAGCACCCCGAGCAGCAGCAGCACCGGGCTGAGCAGCACCAGCGCGAGCAGCGCCACCGTGACGTCGACCGTCCGCCGCAGCGGCGAGTCGGCGAGCCGGCCGTCGGTCACGGTGCTCACGACACCTCCCGCAGCACCTGGAAGGCCTCCACGGCCCGGCGGCCGACCTGGCTGCCCCAGTGCGCGGCCCGCTCCTCCAGCGCCTGCAGCGACCGGGGGTGCGGGTAGGGCCGCAGCTCGCTCTCGTAGCACGCCATCGCCCGCAGCTTCTGCGACAGCGTGGCCTCGATGTCCACGAAGTGGTTGGGCCGGAACGCGTCGCCCAGCGGCCACGCCCACTCCGTCGACGAGGCCGTCTCGTAGACCGCGAACCGGCGCAGCCGGGGCACCACGTAGGGCCGGCAGGCGGTCCAGGTGGCGCGGGCCACCACGCCGTGGTCGGCGTTCACGTCCCCGGGGAAGTGCGTGTAGACCACCGTGGGCCGCAGCTGGTCCACGATCGCCTCGACGTGCTGGGTGACCTCGAGCAGCGGCAGCGTGTCCAGCCGCTGGTCCGGGAACGAGCCCACCTCGACCGAGCTCAGCCCCAGCAGCTTGGCCGCGTCCCGGGACGCCGAGGCCAGCACGCCGGCCATCCCGTCCTCGTAGCGGCTGGAGGCTCCCTCCGCGAGGATGACGGCGTGCACCTCCTCGCCCTCGAGGACGTGCCGGGCCAGGGTCCCCCCGGGCCCCAACAGCTCGTCATCCGGATGCGCGGCAACGACAAGTACGCTCACGATCGTCCAACCCCCGTAGTGATCACTTTTCCTGGTTTCGGGCCCAGTCCGCGGACCCACGCGGAGACCTCCGGGTCGACCGGGTCGAAGCGCAGCGGCTGCCCCCAGCCGCGCGCCCGCAGCCACGTGGCCGCCGGCTGCGGCTCCTCGTCGGCGCCGGACACCCGGGTGACCAGCACCGACCCGCCCCGGGTGGCGACCCGGGCCCCGTCGGGGCCCACGGACAGCACCGTGCCGGGCGGCTCGTCGACCTCGGCGGCCCGCGGGTCGGCGGTCCGCCACACCCAGACGCGCTCCCCGCGCACCGAGGTGAACGCCCCCGGGTAGGGCCGGGTCAGGGCGCGCACCCAGTCGTGCACCTCACGCGGCGACCGGTCCCAGTCGAGCACCCCCATTTCCGGGGTCCGCTTGGGCATCAGGTCGCCAGCGTCCGGGTCCTGCGGGATCCGGGGCGCGGTGCCCGCCAGCAGGCCGGGCAGCTGCCGGACCAGCATCCGCGCGCCGGCCTCGCCGACCCGCTCGTAGACGGTGCCGCAGGTGTCGTCGGGGCCGATCGGGACCGGCTCCTGGTCCACGATCGCGCCGGTGTCCACGCCGGCGTTGAGCAGCATCATCGTGTTCCCGGTCTCCGCCTCGCCGAGCAGGATCGACCAGTTCACCGGGGCCCGGCCCCGGTGCCGGGGCAGCATCGAGGCGTGGAACCCGACGCAGCCCCGCCTGGGCACCGCGAGCAGCGGCTCGCCGAGCAGCCGGGTCCAGCCGGCCACCACGAGCAGGTCGGGCCGCAGCGCGGCGAGCCGGGCGACCAGCGCCGGGTCGTTGATGTCGGTGGTCCGGACCAGCGGCACGTCCGTGCCGGCCACCTGCGGGGCGAGGTCGACCGCCCCGGACGGCGCGGCGCCGGTGGCCTCCGGCCCGGTCACCACGGCCACCACCTCGACCCGCGCGTCGGCCAGCAGGGCGTCGAGCGCCGGCACCGCCTCGTGCACGGCGCCGACGAACACGACGCGGCCGCGGGCGGTCGGCGGCTCCGCCGGCGGGTCCGGGACGGTGGTGGTGCCGGTGGGCGTGGTGGTGGTCATCGTGGCCTGCACTCCTTCTCGGTTCAGCCGGTGCCCGCGGCGACCAGCACCGCGGAGAACATCTGGGCGATCACGTCGCACTCGTGCGCGAACGCCTTCGGGTCGGCGGGCATGGCGCTGGGCGTCATGTTCGTGAACAGGTCCGCGCCGGCCCGCCGCTGCGCCTCCAGCGCCTGCCAGAACGGTGTGGTCCGCATGTCGTTGGGCAGCAGGCTGACCACGCTGCCGCTGTACGGCTGCCGCCAGGTCCACACGTCGACGGCCCGGGCGCCCTCGGCCAGCGGCAGGCCGACGTACGTGTGCACGTCCGCGGCGGCCTGCGCCGCGGACCCCTGGTAGCCGCCGGGAGCGGCGAGCGCCTTGCGCGCGTGCAGGTCGGTCAGGTCGGCCCAGCCGAGCGACTGCGCGTGCTGCCAGGCCTGCGTCTGCGCCTGGTCGAGGGTGGTGCCCCAGTGCTGGTAGACGCTCGGGTCCTGGAGCCCGGAGCTCAGGTCGAACACGTCGATCAGCCCGGCGTGCAGGTAGTCGCCGACCGCCGAGATGGAGGCGGCCGGGTACTCCCCGGCGTACTTGGTCCCGCAGGCCCGCTGCTCCGGGCCGGTCCAGGGCAGGCAGCCCAGCTCGAGGACCACGGCGTCGACCAGGATCTTCGCCTGCGGCGCGACCCGGTGCAGCGCGTTCTTGCTGTCGGTGAGGAACTGCCCGCGCCTGGGCCTCGGTCTTCAGCCCGTCCTGGTAGCCGAGCTCGTCGGCGATCTTGAAGCCGACCACGCCCGGCACCCGGGCCAGCATGCCGAGCCGGGTCACGGTCGTGTCGAAGGCGGCCGGGCCGGCCAGCCAGTCTCTTCACCAGGTCGGCCTCGTACCAGACCTGCACGCCGCGCGCGTGCAGGTCGCGCCCCAGGGCGACGTACGGGTCCCCCCTCCCCGGTGCCGGCGGGTGCCGGTGGCCGGGGAGGGGTTTCCCTCCCGGGACGCGGTGGGGTGCGACGCCGGGGCGGAGGGGCCATCCGCACCCGGGCTGCCGGCACCCTGGCTCACGCCCCCGGTCTGTGAGCAGGCCCCGAGCAGCAGTGCGAGCACCAGCAGCAGGGGGCGCAACATCGTCCTCATGGGGTCACCTCGAGCTCGCCGAGTCGTTCCGCGGCGGGACGCAGCTCCCGCGCCGAGCAGACGTAGAGCGCCAGGATCAGGCAGCCGTCCGCGACCAGGTACGCGACCGTCGAGGCGACCGCCGCGCCCATCGCGCCGTGCCGCGGGATCAGCACCAGATCCAGCACCACCGTCACCACCAGGCCCACGCCGAGCGCCAGCGAGTTGAGCCCGGGCCGGCCGCGGCCGTACAGGTAGCCGCTGGCCACCCCGGCCGCGCCGCCGAGCAGCATCCCGAGCACCAGCACCCGGGACGGGCCGACCGCAGCGGCGAACCGGTCGCCGTAGAGCAGGAAGGTCACCGGGCCGGCGAGCAGCGCGAACGGCACCGCCGCGGCGAGCACGCCGAGCAGCGTGGGCGGCACCAGCCGCCGCGAGCGCACCGCGGCCTCCCGGGCGGGTACGCCGGCCAGCATCGGGTAGCACACCCAGGTCAGGGCGGTGCCGGGCAGCCGCAGCAGCTCGGCGTACTTCGAGGCCACCGCGTAGGTGCCGAGCACCGCCGGGCCGGCCATCGCCCCCAGGATGGCGAAGTCCAGGCGCAGGTTGAGCAGCGTGATCATCCCGCCGAGCTGGCCGCGGACGCCGTAGGTGAGCACCTCGGTGGTCAGCCGGCGGCGCGGGCGGCCCCACCAGCCCCGCGGCGCGCCGGCGAGCCCGAACCGGCGCCAGGCCAGCCGGCGACCGACCCGGCGCCAGGCCTCGACCGCGACCACCACGTCGGCCAGGGCCAGGCCCACCAGCAGCGCCAGCGAGCCGTGGGCGCCGGCGGCCAGCGCGACGGCGTAGCAGGGCAGGAACGCGAGCTCCTCCGCGGCGATCACCACGTCGCCGCCGCGCCGGTCGCGCAGCCCCTGCAGCGAGGTCTTGCCGACGGTCAGCAGCAGCTGGGTGGCCACCGTGGGCCCGGCCAGGGCGATCACCCACACCTGGTCGCCGCGGAAGAAGGTGTGCGTGAGCAGCGGCGCGGCCAGCACCCACAGCGCGGTGCCGAGCACCGCGCCGCCGGCGAGGATCGCCGCCACCGAGGGCCACAGCCCCGGCTGGTCGCGGCGGGCGTCGGCGAGGAAGTAGCCGAGCGCGCCGGGCAGGCCGCCGACGCAGAGCACGCCGAGCAGGCCCGGCAGCATCCGCAGCAGCGCGTAGGCACCGACGTCGGCGGGTCCGCCCACCCGGGCCACCAGGATGGTCGCCAGCGCCAGCCCCACCAGCGCCAGCACCCGGGCGGAGAAGTTGGCCAGCACGGAGCGCAGCAGGTCCCCGCGCAGCCGCGCGGCCGCGCGGCCCAGCACCCGTCGCGGTCCGGTCACCGGTGCTTCCCCCCTCGCGACTGCTGGGCCACCACGGCCAGCGCCGCCACGATGCCCAGCCAGGTCCACAGGTGCCGGAAGTGCAGCACCTCGTAGAACCCGGCGGCCGCGGCCATCACCGGGGCGATCACCGCCAGCGCCCAGGGCCGGGGCACCGCGGACGCGTACGGCTCGGGCAGCTTTCCGGTCACCAGCCGCACGCACCGGAAGGCGATCGCCGCGCCGAGCGCGACCAGGCCGAGCGCGCCCACCAGCCCGCGCTCGAGCAGGGTGGCCAGGTAGTCGTTGTGCGCCTCCTTGACGTAGGGCGCCTGGTCCCGGGCCAGCGTGGTCTTCGTGCGGGCCGGCCCGACGCCGGTGGCGTTCCCCTCCAGGTAGACGCGGATGCCCTCGTCCACCAGCGCCGTCCGCTCGCTCACCGAGCTGCCGCTGCGCCCGACCGAGTCGCGCAGCAGCGGGATCGACCCGGCCGCCTCCGCCCGGATCGTCGACACGTCCACGCGCGGCATCACCAGGAACATCATCACCGCGACCATCAGGGCGGTCGCGGTCATGGTGACCACGCCGGAGAACGTGCCGTGCCAGTGGTACGCCGCCAGCGTCAGGCCGAGCAGCCCGGCGATCACCAGGGTGAGCAGCGCGCCGTTCGAGCCGGTGAAGCCGATCGCCGTCAGCACCAGCAGGTACCCGACCCAGCGGGTGGCCCGGTCCCGCGGCCGCCGGCACGCCACCATCATGCACAGCGAGACCACCAGGTAGTTGCCCGCCATGTTCGGGTCGCCGAAGGTGTACGACGCCCGCACGCCGTTCGCGGCGGTGACGCCGCTGAGCGGGGCGAAGCCGATCAGGTAGGCGATCACCACCACCCCGGCGTACACCGGGGCCACCCGGCACCAGGCCACCGTCGCGGCCACCACCACCCGGGGGTCGTGGGCCCCGAGCGCCAGGGCGGCGGCCCAGAGCAGCAGGAACACGTCCTGCGCCAGCACCAGGGCGGTGCCCAGCGGCGCCGCGGCCAGGGTCGCGGCCAGCGCGCCGCCGAGCAGCAGCCCGAGCATCCCGATCGCGTAGGGCAGCCGTACCGGCAGGTGGGTGCGGGACAGCCAGAGCAGCGCGACGACCACGCAGCCGGCCATCCCGACGTCGGCCAGCGCGGTGTTGCCCGGGCCCGCCGGAACGATGAACGGCAGCAGGCACACGGTCACGCCGACCATCCCGGGCAGCGCGCTGTCCGGCAGCTGCGAGGTGCGCAGCCGGCTCGGGGCCGGCTCGAGGGTGGTGGTCACCGTCGGCTCCTCCGGTGGCGGCGTGGGTGCAGGGGCAGCCCGGCGAGCAGCTCGAGGTGGTCGTGGCCGAACCCGTCGTCGTTGGCGCTCGCGGCTACCTCGGCGACCCCGGTCAGCGCGACGTCGTACCAGCGGGCCGGCGGCACGCCGAGGCGCGCCAGCCCGTCGGTGAGGAAGCCGCGGACCAGGTCCGGCAGCCAGCCGGACCCGTTGAGGGCGTAGCGGACGCCCGGCGCGATGCCGCGGCGGACCAGCCCCGGGTGGCCGGCGACCGGACGGCCCGGCCGGGTGTGCCGGTCCAGGTAGAGGCTGTAGCTGAGCGTGAACCGGGCCAGGTCGCGCAGCGGGCAGCCGTGCGCGACGCCCGCCTCCCAGTCGACCACGCCCACCACCGCGGAGCCCGCGGTGAGCAGGTTCCCGAACCAGAAGTCCCCGTGCACCGCGGTCACCGGCGTGCGGCAAGCTGCCAGCGCCGACCGGGCCGCCTGCAGCCGGTCCATCGCGGCCGGCAGCAGCTCGTCGCCGTCCCAGCGGCCGCGCAGCGCGTCCGCGGTCTCGGCCGGCCAGGTCACCGGCGCGGCGGCGCGGGCGGTCGCGGCCTGGAAGGAGGCCAGCCAGTCGCCGGCCATCCGCAGGTCCTCGGCCACCGGCGCGCGGCGGGCGGTGTGCCGCCACGCGTGGTAGCGCAGGTTCATCGAGCTGCCCGGCACCGCCGTCGAGACCAGCACCGGGCGGCCCTCGACGTCCAGCGACCCGACGTACCGGGGCACGGAGCCGGCGACCTCGCCGAGCCCGGCCCGGCGCATCTCGACCAGCATCCGGCCCTCCCGCTCGACCGCGGTGCCCGCGTCCGCCGTCGAGGGGATCTTCACCACGACGGCCGCACCCGGCGCCCCGCCGACGTCGACGTAGGTGAGCTTGGCGTCCGGGTCGCGCGAGGCGGAGATCAGCACGCCCCTCGCGCCCGGCTGCTCGAGGAGGTCGGAGGCGGGCCGGCGACCGGAGGGCTGGGCCGGGATCATCGTCGGCTCCCGATCAGCACCCGGCCGGGCGCCACCGCACCGGTCCACCGCCACGGCAGCCGCCGCGCCACCCGCAGCACCACGCCGGCGGGGCCGGCGAGCCGGGCCACCCCGGGCGGCACCGCCGCCACCGAGGTCCAGAAGTGCCGCACCGCGGCGGGGTCGTCGTCGAGGACCACCTGGGCGTGCCGGGTGCTCGGCAGCACGATCAGCTCGCGGTCGATCCGCACCCCGGCGCGCCGCGCGTCCCGGCGCAGCCGGCGGCGGCCGCCCGGGCGGTCGGTGACCAGCGCCACCGAGGTGCCCGACCGGAGCCGGGTGAGCACGTCCACGGACGGGTCCCGCAGCTCGACCATCGGGCGCGGTCCCAGCACCTGCCAGGGCGCCGCGGACAGCCGCGCGGGGTGCTCGGGGCCGGGGCCCAGCCGGAGCTCGGGGTCCACGCTCGCCCGCAGCCGCGGACGGTTCGTGGGTGGCCACAGCGTCATCGTCCTCACCCCGCCTCGGGCAGCAGCGCGGCCGCCAGCCCACGTGTGTAGACCCGGTCCAGCAGCTCCGAGAGCCGGGTCGCGTCGAAGGTGTCGCCGGCCAGCTCCCGGCCGCGGCGGGCCATCCGGTCCGCGCCGTCGGGGTCGTCGAGCACGGCGTCCACCGCCTCCGCGAGCGCGGCCGGCCGCCCGGGCGGGACCAGCAGGCCGCTCTCGCCGGGTACGACGAGGTCGGGCACCGAGTTCACCGCGGTGGCCACGACCGGGACTCCGCAGCGCATCGCCTCCACCACCGCGCAGGGCAGACCCTCGTAGCGGCTCGCCATCGCGAACACGTCGAGCGCGGGCAGCAGGTCGGCGACGTCGGAGCGCTCGCCGACGAACCGGACCCGGTCCGCGAGGCCGCGCTGCGCGACCAGCCGGCGGGTCTGCTCGAGCAGCGGACCCGAGCCGATCCACACCGCCCGCGCCTCCCGGTGCCGCAGCGCCCCCACCGCCTCGACGAAGTGCTCCGGCGCCTTCTGGAAGTCGACCCTGCCGACCGTGCCGACCAGCGGCGCCAGCGGGTCGACGCCCAGCGCCTCCCGAGCCGCCTGCCGGGTGGCCGGGGTGCGCGCCACGGTGCGCGCCTCGACGACGGGGGCGACGGTGCACAGCGCGCCCGGACGGGCCAGCCCGCGGCGCACCGCCTCGGTGGCCACCCCGGTGCCGATCGCCAGCACCATGTCGGTGATCGGGGCGAGCCGGCGCTCGACGGCGATGTAGGCCCGGCGGTGCACCGGGTCCTGGAAGTCGTGGAACGGGAAGCCGTGGTAGGTGTGCACGATCATCGGCACGCCCGCCCGGTGCGCGGCCATCCGGCCGAGCGCGCCCGCCTTGGCGCTGTGCGTGTGCACCACGTCGAAGCCGCGGTCCACGCACAGCCGGGTGAGCCGCTGCAGGGCCCGGGCGTCCTGGCGGGGGGACAGCGTCGGCACCAGCGAGGGCTCCAGCAGCACCTCCATGCCGGCCTCCCGGGCCCGCTCGGTCAGCGGGCCGCCCTCACCGGTGACGATGGTGACCCGGAACCGCGCCGGGTCGAGGTGCCGGGCGCCGCGGAACGCGACGCCGCCGGCACCCGCGATGAACCGGGTGACGATCTGCGCCACCTCGATGCGTGGTGTGCTGCTCATTTGGTGACCCCTTGTCGACGGATCTGGCCCAGCTCGGCCGCCAGTAGCACCGACAGGGGCGCCCCGGGCGTGCGACCGAGCTCGACCTCGAGGCACGGCAGCGCGGAGGTGAGCCGCTCGGCGACCGGCACCACCGTCGGCAGCACCGGTCCGAGGCCGGTGGCCAGCCCCAGCGCCGCCTGGATCGCCCAGTAGCGGCGCAGCTCGCCGGCCGCGAGGGTGCCGGCGACCAGCGCCCGGGCGGCCTCGTCGGGGCCCACCGGGCGGACCCGTGGGCGGTCGCCGTCGCCGCGGCGCACCACCACCACCAGGTCCGGGGTGAGCGCCGGGACGTGCCCGGACCAGCGGTGCTCCCGGCGGCCGTGCGTGGTGCGCGTCCCGCCGCCGCCCGCCGCGCCGACCTCCGTCGGCAGCCGCAGCGGCTCGCGCAGGCCGAACGCGGCGCGCCCGTCGGAGACCGCGAGGTTGTCGCAGGTCGCGCGGCAGCCGGCCGCGAGCTCGCGCGCCACCAGCGTGGACTTGCCGACGCCGCCGGGGCCGGCCAGCAGCACCACCACGCCGTCCAGGTCGAGGACCGAGACGTGCAGCGGCGCCAGCCCGAGGACGCCGGCCCACCACATCACCGGGTAGTGCAGCAGCACCTGCGCGCGCAGCGCCCGGAACCGGCCGCGCAGCCGGGACGCCGCCGCCTCGGCCGGGGAGGGTGCCCACCGGCTGCGGACCTCCAGGCCCTGCGGGGTGACCGTCCAGCGCTGCGCGAACCCGGACCCGCCGGCGCTGTCGAGCAGCACGGCACCGTCGGGGGTCGACCAGACCCCGCGGGTGACCGGGCGCAGAGCACCGGGCTCGGCGTGCCGACGGGAGCCCTCCAGGACCAGCGACACGGTCGCGGCGTCCCCGCGGGCCGGGCAGGACGCGCCGACCCGGTCCGGGTCCAGGCCGGCGGCGTCCAGGAAGTCCAGGCCCCGGCCGCGGGTCTCGTCGTGCACCGCGACCCGCAGGCCGCCGGAGACCAGTGCGAGGGTGGGTTCGTGGTCGGTCATCACGGTTCCGTTCAACGCCGCGAGTCGTTCTCGATGACGCCGATCATCGGCCAGCGCAGCGCCCGGAGCATGTCGTCGAGGGCGTCGAGGTCACGGCGGGCGGTGGTGCCCGTGGACACCACCACGATCCCGGCAGTGACCTCCTCGGCCGAGGTGACGCCGTACAGGTTGGTGAACCGCACGCCGCCGGGCAGCTGCTGGTCGGGCGGGGCGTCCTCGGCGGGCATCCCCGCCGAGCCGGCCGCACCGCGCTCCTGGTCACCCGGACCGCCGTAGGCGAGCAGCCGGATGTCGGACCCGACGCCCTCCTCGGAGGCCCAGGCGCGGGGCAGCTCGTCGAGCAGTCGGGTGGCCGCTTTCTCGTCGCGCTCGTCGGCACCGACCAGGACCACCGTCTCGACGCCCTGGCGTCGGGCCGCGAGCGTCAGGCTGTTGGCCAGCGCCGCGATCCGCTCCGAGGAGGTCCCCAGCAGCGGGGCGTCGAGGAGCCGTGCGAACACCCGGATGCCGCCGATGCGCGGCCGCAGGGTCTCGGAGACCACCGCGATCGCGAGCCCGACCAGCAGCCCCAGCAGCACGGCGAGCGCCGCCCGGGGGACCAGCGTGGACGGGGCCTGCAGCACCGCCGGGTCCTGGGTGTCGACCGGGACGACGACGTCCCGCTCCGCGTCGGCGACCATCATCGTCGACTGCTCGTCGCGGAGCTGGTCCACCCGGGTCTGGGCGGCCATCAGGGCCGTGCTGACGGTGTTGCGCGAGGCCCGGCCACGGGCTTCACGCAGGGTCGTCTGCAGCTTGTCGCGCCGGGCCAGCGCCTTGGTCAGCAACGCGTCCACCTGGTCGCGCGCGGAGCTGAAGGACTCCCGGTCGGCGGTGTTCATGAACCGGGTGACCTGGCCCGCGAGGGCGGTCGCGAGGGACTTGGCCTTCTCCGGGTCGCTGCCGCTGACGGTCAGCTCGACGATCGAGGACTCCCCGAGCCGGGTCACGCTCACCTGCCGGGTGGCCACCTTGGTCGCCTGGGCCTCGGTCGCGTTGCCCCCCATGGCGCGTTGCACCAGCGACGGCGTGGTCGCCAGCGCCAGCACCCGGGAGCTGAGCGCGTCCGCCTCGGTGGAGGAGGAGGGGACCGACGACGTCGTCTGCAGTCGGACCTTCGCGTCCCAGCTGACCGGGGTGCGCACCTCCAGCGCGACCACGGCCAGCAGCGGGATCAGCACGCAGGCCAAGATGATGCCGAAGTGCGCGCGGACGATCCGCCGCATGATCTCGTCGAGACTCATTGCTGTGGCTCTTTTCTTCTAGTGGAGGACGGCGATCGGGCGCATCCGGGCGACCGGGCTGACCAGCCCGTTGCGCACCAGCACGTCGAGCGTGGCGTTCACGCCCTGGTCGTCGAAGTGGTCGACGCGGGTCGGCGCCGCGTCGGAGTAGCGGAAGCGCAGGGTGCTGCGACCCTGCGGGTCCGGGCCGGACAGCCCGCGCTTGACGTGGTCGGAGACCACGGTGCCGGCGCCGTGGCACGCCGAGTGCAGGCTCTCCGCGGAGCTCGGCCCGGCGACCCCGAGGTAGCTCGAGGTGCGGTGCGTGCCGGGCAGCAGCACCGCCTGGCCGGTGTCGGCGAACGTGCTGCCGGCCGGCATCCGGTCGGCGGTGTAGGCGCGGCAGGCGTTGTGCCGGTGCACGACCGCGGTGGTGTCGCCGACCTGCTCCTCGTAGATGCTGTTGTGCGGCGAGTCCACCACCAGCCGTCCGGTGTCGCCGCCGAAGGCCTCGGCCGCGATGTGGCGCAGCGACGCGTAGGTGGAGATCCGGAAGGCGAACCCGTAGTTCATCGCCGCGGCGTTCGCGAGCATCAGCCGGCGACCCTCGGGACTGTCCAGCTCCAGCGGCACGCAGCCGTCGGTGAAGTACAGCGAGAGCCGCTCCTGCAGCTGGGCGAACGAGCGGGCCGAGCGCAGGTGGAACCACGGCTTGAGCGCCGCGTTGACCGCCTTGACCTGGCGCGGGTAGTCCTTGCGCCGGAAGAACAGCCGGCCGATCTCGCTGGTCAGCATCCCCCCGCCACCGTGGTACTGGACGGTGAGCTGACCCTCGCGCACCCCGAGCGCGGCGGCCCGCTCCGGGTCGAAGACCTCCTCGACGCGCTGCAGCTCGACGAAGTGGTTGGTCGGGCCGACGGTGCCGAACCGGAAGCGGGCCAGCTGGACCGCCAGGCCCGGCAGCTCGGCGCTGAGCCGGTCGATGCCGCCGTACCGGTCGAGGTCGAGCTTGCCGCCCTCCTCGATCCGCTCGAGGTCCTCGTCGGGGGTGCCCCACCGGTCGGTGGCGAACTCGGCGCCGTGCGCGGCGGCCTGGAGCACCTCCTTGCCGGTGAGCTCCTTCTGGCCGCGGGTCGGGTACGGGTACCGCTCGCGCACCCCCCGCATGAAGGTGTCGATGGCGGCGTCGCTGGGCGCCTCGGTGTCGAGGGCGATCAGCGCCATCCCGCAGTTGACCGAGGAGCTGGTCAGGTCCGGACGCACCGTCGAGGTGGTGGCGACCGCGACGCTCGACGGCAGCTCCATCTTTGCCTTGTGGTGGAAGTCCGGAAGCACGACCGGCGGGGCGACGAGGTCCGCGTCTCCGACCTGACGCCCCAACGCCGTGAGAGCCTCACGGTCTGCCGGCAGCAGGCTGGGGTCGTCGAACACCGTGGGGGGAGCCATGGTGCGGCCGAAGACGCGGACGGGCGTGGTGATCTCTTGGGTCATCGGGTGGCCTATCAGTAGTCGTCGGGGTGGAAGGCGGGCTTCAGTAGTCGTCGGGGTAGAAGGCGGGCTCCGCGGAGACCGGTTGCAGCCGCGGTGTCGGGTGGTACTCGGGAACCAGCCGGCGGAGGTGGTGGACCACCTCGTCGGTCCGGTTGTGGGCCGCCGCGTCGTACAGCTCCTGGAGGGCCGACCGGAACCCCTGCATCTGCGGGGTCGGCAGCGCCATCGAGATCCGCGGGTGGTCGGTGGGGATGCGCTGCTCGCCGTCGCCGAACAGCTCCTCGGCGAGCTTCTCGCCGGGCCGCAGCCCGGTGAACCGGAACGGCACGTCGTGGATGTTCAGCTGCCGTGCGAAGTTCTGCACCAGCTCGACGATGCGGACCGGCTCGCCCATGTCCAGGACGTACGTCGCGGTCTGCTCGGCCATCCGCGCGGTCTCGAGGACCAGACCGACGGCCTCCTCGATGGTCATGAAGTAGCGGGTCATCTCCGGGTGCGTGACCGTCACCTCGTGACCGGCGGCGAGCTGCGCCCGGATCACCGGCAGCAGCGACCCGCGGCTGCCGAGCACGTTGCCGAAGCGCACCGCGGCCAGCCGCGTCGTCGGCGACTGGTGCGTCAGCAGCACCAGCTCGGCGAGCCGCTTGGTCGCGCCGAGGACCGAGGCGGGGTTGGCGGCCTTGTCCGTCGAGACCAGCACGAACCGCTCGACCTCGTGGACGATCGCGGCCTCGACCAGGTTCTCGGTGCCACGCACGTTGGACTTCACGCCCTCGCATGGGTGCCGCTCGAGGACCGGGAGGTGCTTGAGCGCGGCGGCGTGGAAGACCACCTGCGGGCGCCGCTCGCGGAAGATCTGCTGGATCCGCTCGGCGTCGCGGATGTCCGCCACCACCAGGGAGTCGGTGTCCAGCAGCGCCTCGCCGAAAATGTCGAGCTGGAGCCGGTGCAGGTTGGACTCGTCGTGGTCGAGCAGCACCAGCTCGGAGGGGCCGAAGCCGTAGACCTGGCGGCACAGCTCGCTGCCGATCGACCCGCCGGCGCCGGTCACCAGGACCCGCTTGCCGGTGATCGCCTCGGCGACGTGCTTGCTGACCACGCGCATCTCGCTGCGCCCGATCAGGGAGCCGATCTGCAGGGTGCGCATGTCGGTGCCGGCGATCTCGCGTTGCAGCGCGGCCAGGAACGGCGGCAGGTGCCGCACGGTCACGCCGAGCGCGGCGGCCCGGCGGCCCAGGTCCTGGATCGCCGCGGCGTCCATCGACGGGATCGCGATGACGACGACCTCGGCGTCGGTGTCGGCCAGCACCCGCTCCAGGTCGGCCAGCGTGCCGAGCACCGGGATCGACCGGTAGCGCCGGCCGAACTTGAGCGGGTCGTCGTCGAGGAACCCGACCGGCTTGAGGCCGAACGAGCTGACCTGTTGCAGGTCTCGGCTCAGGGCCAGGCCGGCGGTGCCCGCACCCACTACCAGGGTGCGCATGGTGCGGGAGCGTTGTTCGGGGATCGCGGTGCTCATCGGTCGTCCTCCTGTGCTTCTTCGAGTGCCTCGGTCAGCGCGTCGCAGACCCGGTCGACCTGGCTGTCGGTGAGGCGTGGATACATCGGTAGGGACAGCAGGCCGCGGAACATGGCGTCCGCCCCGGGAAGGCCCCCCGGTGGTGCGACGGTCTCGGTGGCGAACCAGCTGAGGTGGTGCACCGGGATGAAGTGCACCGAGGTGCCGACTCCTCCCCGGCGCAGCAGGTCGATGGCTCGGTCGCGACGTTCGGTGCTGCCGACCTGGACCGCGTACAGGTGCCAGGCGTGGCGTCCGGCCCCGGCGTCCGGTCGGTGCGGCAGCTGGACACCGGGTACGCCGCCGAGGCGCTCGTCGTAGCGGGCCGCGATCTGCGCGCGGCGTTCCTGCCAGCCGTCGAAGTGCGGCAGCTGCGCGCGGCCGATCGCGGCCTGCAGGTCGGTCGGGTTCGCCTTGAGGCCCGCCTCGCGGACGTCGTACCGCCAGCCGCCGCCGGGCAGGTAGCGGCGCCAGGCGTCCGCGGACATGCCGTGCAGCCGGGCGGAGCGCAGCCACTCGGCGCGCTCGGGGTCGTCGGTGGTGACCATCCCGCCCTCGCCGATCGGCAGGTTCTTGGTGGCGTAGAAGCTGAAGCAGACCGCCGCACCGGCACCGACCTGGCGGCCGGCGAGCTCGGCGCCGATGGCGTGGGCGGCGTCCTCCACCACCCGGTCGGGGGAGAGCCCGGCCGCGGCGGCCAGCTCCGCGACGTCCGCGGGGTCGCCGGACCAGTGCACGTGCACCATCGCCTGAGGCCGGTGGGGCCCGTTCGCGGCCCGCGCGACGGTCTCCGGGGTCGGCATCCCGGTCCGGGCGTCGACGTCGACCAGCACCGGGGTGAGTCCCGCGTGCATGATCGCCTGGACGGCACCACAGAACGTCATCGTCGAGGTGAGCACCGCGGCGCCGGCGGGGAGGTGCAGCGACCGCAGCGCCAGCTCGATCGCCGCGGTGCAGGAGGAGACCGCGACGGCGTGGTCCGCGCCCACCCGCTCGGCGAGCTCGGCCTCGAAGGCCTGGGTCTCGGACCCCATGGTGACCCAGCCGGACTCGAGGACGCGGACCGCGGCGGCCCGCGCCTCCTCGGTGATCCAGCAGTCGGCGAACGGGACCGCCGCGTGCGGTGCGGTGTGCCGCGGAACCGTGGGTGTCAACGTCATGGGGTGGCCTCCAGGTAGGAAATCCCGACGTTTCGAACCTAGGAAGTGCTCCGGCGTGGCGGACCCCGCAGCAGGATGAACTGTGCTACGTCATTCGGACCAGGCGCGCTGGCGCGGCGGCCGGGCGGCGGCTTCCGAGTCGTTGACCGGGGTCACCCCGGCGTTGCGCGCGGCGGCGACCAGGGCGACCGTGGAGTGCACGGACGCGCGGCGCAGCAGCCGCTGCACGTGGGTGCGCACGGTGTTGGGGGAGATGTAGAGCCGCTTGGCGACCTCGGTGCGGGTGAGGCCGGCCACCAGGCAGCGCAGCACCTCCAGCTCGCGGTTCGACAGCTGGTCGACGAAGGTCCGCTCGCGCGGTCCGCCGCGCTCGACGAGCAGCCGGTGGATCACCGGCTTCATCGTCGGCGGGTACAGGTACAGGTGGTCCTGCAGCACCTCGCTGGTCGCGAGCAGCAGCACCTCCACGCGCGCGTCCTTGCCGACCCACGCCTCGGCGCCGGCCTCGAGCGCGGAGATGATCGTCGCGCTGTCGGAGGAGGCCGACACCATCACCACGTGGGGCGGCTGCTCCAGCCGGGCCAGCTCGGGGATCAGGTCGGTGCCGTTCTCGCCGCCCACGTCGTGGTCGAGCAGGACGACCTGCGGGTGGAACGAGCGCAGGGCCACCCGGGCCTCGTCCAGCGACAGCGCCACCTCCACCTGCGCCACCTCGTCGTGGTGGCGCAGGTGCGCGGCCAGCACCTCGGCGAAGATCCGGTGGTCGTCGACGACCAGGACCTCCACCGCGGTGGGCCCCGGGAGGGGGCGGGCGCTGCTCACCCGGCCATGCCCAGCTCGATGGCACGTTGCGCGGCCATGGTCCGGTGGTGCACCTGCAGCTTGCGCATCACGTTCTGCACGTGCGTGCGCACGGTGTTGTTCGAGACCCCGAGGGCCGAGGAGATCGCCGAGGTGGTCGCACCGTCGACGATCAGCCGGAGCACCTCGCGCTCCCGGTCGGTCAGCGGCTCCTCGGTGCTGGCGCGGCGCTGCTCCGGTACCCGCAGCCAGCCCTCCACGATGCGGTCCCCGACACGCAGCTTCCGGATCGCTCGCTCCAGGACGTCCGTCGCGCAGCCCTTGCTGACCAGGCCGTCGATCACGCCCGCGTCGTAGGCCGCCCAGGCGGCCGGGTCGGCGCTGGCCGACAGCAGCAGCACCGGGACACCCGGACAGCGCGCCCGCACGGTCTCGGCAAGGCAGAGACCCGACTCGCCGCCGAGGTTCAGGTCGAGGATCACGCAGTCGACGTCGCCGAGCTCGACGGCCTCAGCGACCCCGTCGGCGCCCGGCAGCGCGGCGACCACGTGGTGCCCACGCTCGGTCAGTGTGACGGCCAGTGCATCCAGGAACAGCAGGTGGTCGTCACACAGCACCAGCCTCACCGGTGCTCACCGGCCCGTTGGGAGGGGATGAACATCCGCACCGTGGTGCCGGGGCCGGGACCGCTGGCGATCTCCATGCGGCCGTGGCACTCCTGCAGCGCGCGGTGCACGACGGACAGGCCCTGGCCGGTCCCGGACGGGATCGTCCCGAAGCCCCCGCCGTCGTCGCTGACCGCGATGCAGGCGTACCCGTCGTCCTGCGCGGCCACCGAGACCTGGATCTGCCCGGCGCCCCCGGCGGCCCGGGTGGCGTTGTCCAGCACGTTGCCGAGCGCGCGGCGCAGCATCACCCGGTCGCCGTACCCGCACACCGGTCCGTGCCCGGTGGTGGTCACCGCGGTGTCGTGCGTGAGCCTGACCACGGCGACGGACTCGTCGACCAGCCGGAGCAGGTCCAAGGCACCCTGTCCCGGCGTGTCGAAGTCGGACTGCGCGTTCAGCAGGTCCATCATCGAGTGGAGCAGGGACTTCATGGTGTCCAGTCGTTGCTGCAGCGCCTCGCTGACGCTGTCCTCGGCCGGCAGCTCCGCGACCAGGATGGCCGCGGCGAGCTGCTGGCGCAGGTCGTGCCACAGCTGGCGCAGCTCAGCGGCGTCGACACCGACGTCGTCGGTTTGAATCATTGACCCCCCCGGGTTCACAAGTGCCTGTCGCGGAATCCGAGAACTGCGGCGGGGTCCGGACCGCAAACGCACCTGCACGGTGACTGGTTCCGCGGGGTCTCGTGCCCTTCGAGACCCGGCCCAACTGTTGTAGCACCGCGAGCCTCGGCGGCTCGATGACTCGTATTTACTATTTGGTGGCTGCCGGATGTGACCGGACCGCCTGGTCCGAAATGCCCCCCGACCGGGGCCTTCCGCCCCATTCCGGGCAGCGGGTCGGGACCCGGATGACCAGGTGGCGCCGTCGTCCCGGCTGGTCATCGGTGGGTGCCGACCATGGTCACCACCGTCCCCCGCGGGCCACCAGACCGCGCACCGGGGGGCCCCCGAAGCAGTGCCGCCGGGACCAGGTCGGGCCCCCCGTCGGCGGTGGCCATCAGCTCGGCGCGGGACAGCCGGCCGAGCACCACCCAGCTCCGGCCCTGGTCGGAGTGCCGAGGATCCGACGGTCGCACGGCAGCCGGACCGAGGTCAGCGAGCTGAGTGCCGCCGGGGTGCAGGGGGTCTGGGTGGGTCCGTCCGGGGCATTCACCCGATGGCCCGCCTGGTCCATCAAGGTGCCGGCTCGGGTCACCGGTCGGGTGGCGGTGCCACGCCCGCGCGTCGACGCTCCCGGGGTACCGGTGTGGCCGGCAGCCCGCATCGGTGCCGACGACGCCGACGTCGTCGGCCGCTTGGGCGGTGACCGAGAGCACGGACGTGAGACCCGGACGGTGGTCACCGTCTCGAACGACGCGCCGCCGTCGGCGGACACCCGCACCCGGGCCGCCGACCCGGTCCCGGGATCGGCGCCGGTGTGCCGGAAGGCGGCGGCCACCAGCCGCAACTCGCCGGCCCGGGGCTCACCTCTCCAGCAGCACCGTCACCGGGCCGTCGTTGACCATTGCGACCCGCATGTCGGCACCGAAGCTGCCCCGGGCCACGGTCGCCCCGAGCCGCTCGAGCTCCAGGCAGAACGCCCGGTAGGCGGGCTGCGCGACCTCGCCGGGTGCCGCGTCGACCCAGGTGGGCCGACGACCCTTGCGGGCGTCGCCGTACAGGGTGAACTGGCTGACCACCAGGATCGGCGCGTCGACGTCCGCTGCCGACTGCTCGTCGCGCAGGATCCGCAGTCCCCAGACCTTGCGCGCCATCCAGGCGGTCTGCTCGAGCCCGTCGGAGTGCGTGACGCCGAGCAGCACCAGCAGCCCCGGGCGCGGCAGCTCGCCGACGACTTTCCCGTCGACGGCGACAGAGGCCTCAAGAACTCGTTGGACGACGGCGCGCATCGGAAGATCTTCCTGGGTCGGATCGACGAGTGGCTCTGCAGTCTGACACGATTGCGGCCATGACCGTGGACCCGTCCAGGCTGCTGATCACCGTCGCCCCCACCGGGGCCGAGACGCGCAAGGACGACTGTCCGCAGCTGCCCACCACGCTGCCGGAGCTGGTGGAGACCGCGCAGCGCTGCCAGGCGGCGGGGGCCGCGATGATCCACGTGCACATCCGTGACGCCGAGCACCGGCCCACCCTGGACCCCGGCAGGTTGCGCGAGACGGTGAGCGCCCTGCGCGAGAGCACCGACCTGGTGGTGCAGCTGTCCACCGGTGGCTCGGTCCACGACCCGCTCGACCAGCGGCTCGCGGTGCTCGACGCGGAGCCCGACTCGTGCAGCCTGACCATGGGCACCACCAACTTCGGCGACGACGTGTTCTCGAACCCGTGGCCGTTCATCACCGAGCTGTACCGCCTGTCGCAGGACCGGGAGGTGGTGCCGGAGTTCGAGCTGTTCGACCTCGGGCACGTGCACGCGCTGCACCGGCTGCTGGACAAGCACGGCCCGCCGTACGGCGGCCGGGTGCACTGCGACCTGGTGATGAACGTGCCCGGCGCTATGCCGGGGACCGCCGACGCCCTGGTCGCAGCGGTGGCCGCGCTGCCCGAGGCCGTGACGTCCTGGTCCGCCACCGGCATCGGCCGCGCGACGCTGACCGTCGCGCTCGCCGCGCTCGCGAAGGGCGGGCACCTGCGGGTGGGCATGGAGGACGTGCTCACCCTGGCCAAGGGCGTCCCGGTCGAGCACAACGAGCAGCTGGTCGCCCGGGCCGCGGAGCTGGGCAGGGTGGTGCAGCGCGTGCCGATGACGCCCGCTGAGGCGCGCGACCTGCTGCGGGTCAAGCGGCGCTGAGCCGAGGTCGGTTCAACCGGCGACCCGCTCCCGCGAGCCCTCCCTGACCCGCCTGCCCTCGCGCGGGGCGTAGCCGTAGCCCCGAGGGCGCGCCGGCACCATGGTGAGCGCGATGCCCCGGGGGTGAGCGCCCACCCCGCTGATCCGGTCCAGGGAGTGCGCCGGCAGCGAGCCGCCGGTGAGCACGTCCAGCCCGGACGGGGAGTGGCGATGCACCGTCTCGGCCAGGTCGATCCGGCCGAGCAGGTCGGCGATCACCCGGCCGGCCAGCTCCTGGCCGCTGGCATCGAGGCCACCATCGTGGGCACCGCCGACCGCCGAGCTCGCCGCGCAGATGGCCACCAACCGAGACATCGCGGGCCCTGTGCGCGGGTCCCGCCGGGGACACGTCAGTACACCAACGCCTGGGTACCGTCGGCGAGCGCCTCCTCGACGAAGGCCGTCGCGCCGGCCACCCGGACCCCCGCCAGGGTGTCGGAGCCCTCGATGCGGCGCCGCGCGGCGCACTGGGTGCACAGCGTGACCGTGCCGGCGGCCAGGAGCCCCCGCAGCAGGTCCGCGAGCGGGGTCGCCTCCGGGAGCTCGAACTGCTCGGCCCGGCCGGGGAGGGCGAACCAGGCCGCCTCGCCGGTCAGCCAGAGGCTCACCGGCGGCGCCGGCGGCCACGGCCGCGGCCGCGACCGTGAACGCCTGGTTGCAGCGCTCGGGGTCGTCGGCTCCCGCGGTCACCTTCACCAGCAGTCTGTCGGCCACTCCCGCACCCTACGACGCCGCGCCCGGTGCCGAGCCCCGGCCGCCCGGACCGACCAGCGGAGCCGACCACTAGACTCGGTCCCCATGGAAGCCCTCTTCATCACCTTGATGGCGCTGGTCGTGCTGCTGACCGGCTACGTCGCGCTGCTCGTGCTCTACAAGCTGATCAAGGCGGGCAGCTAGTTCCGATGCCCTTCGAGCTCCCCGACAACCTGCACCCCGACTGCGCGCCGATCGCGTGGCTGCTCGGCACCTGGCGCGGCAACGGCCACGGTGACTACCCGACCATCGACGCCTTCCAGTTCGGGCAGGAGTGCATCTTCACCCACGACGGCCGGCCGTTCTTCCACTACATGAGCCGGGCCTGGATCGTCGACGAGCAGGGCGAGAAGGTGCGCGACGCCGCGATCGAGACCGGCTTCTTCCGGCCCAAGGCGGACGGCTCCCTCGAGGTGGTGATGACGCACAACACCGGCTTCGTGGAGATCTGGTACGGCAACGCCGGAGAGGCGAAGGTCGAGATCCAGACCGACGCCGTCGCGCGCACCCACAGCGCGAAGGAGTACGTCGCCGGGCACCGGCTCTACGGCCTGGTCGAGGGCGACCTGCTGTGGGCCTACGACATGGCGGCGATGGGCGAGAAGCTCCAGCCGCACCTGTGGGGGCGGCTGGTCCGCCAGTAGCGGACCCGGCTCGTCGCGGTCCCCTCAACCGGTGCGGCCGGGCAGCGCGGGCGTGCCCTGCAGGTCCAGCTCGAACCAGACCGTCGTCCCCTCCGCACCGTGCTCGGCGCTCCACGCGGCGGTGAGGGCCTCGACCAGGTTCAGGCCGCGCCCGGAGATGCTCAACGGGTCGTGGTCCTCGTCCTGGCGCACGGCCCCGCGGGCACCGCGGTCGTGCACCAGCACGGTCAGCAGGCCGGCGTCGTGGCGCACCGCGACCCGCGGCGAGGTCCCCGAGTGGATGACCGCGTTGGTGACCAGCTCCGAGACGCAGAGCACGGCGGTCTCCCGGGCGTCCTCGTCCACGCCCCACCGCTCGAGGGTCGAGCGCAGGAACCGGCGGGCCCGTCCGGACGCGGTCGCGTCCCCGGGCAGGTCGATGCTCACCGCCAGCGACTCGTCCCGGCTGGTGGCCGCCAGCGCCAGCACCGTGACGTCGTCGTCGGCGTCGCGGTGCTCCATCAGGGCACCGATCCGGGTGCACAGCTCGCGTGCGTTGCGCCGCCGGGCCGGGAGCTGCTCGATCCGCGCCACCAGCCGGTCGATCCCGGCGAACAGGTCCAGCTCGTGGGTCTCCACCAGGCCGTCGCTGTACAGCAGCAGCGCGGTCCCCGCCGGCAGCTCGAGCGTCGCCTCCGTCCAGGGGCCCGCCCCGAGCCCCAGCGCCGGCCCGGTGTCCCGGTCGAGCACGGTCGGCGGCCCGGAGGGTGGCACCAGCAGCGGCGGCGGGTGCCCCGCCACCGCGTAGTCGACCCGCCGGTGGTCCGGGCCGAGCACGCCGTACACGAGGGTCACGATCTGCTCGGGGGCGGTCAGGCTCCTGATCAGCGCGTCGAGCCGGTCGAGCACGACCGCGGGCCGGGGGTCGAGCAGGGCGTAGGCACGCAGCGCGGAACGGATCTCGCTCATCACCACCGCGGCGGGCACCCCCTTGCCCATCACGTCCCCGAGGGCGAACGGCACCGAGCCGTCCGCCAGCTCCAGGACGTCGTACCAGTCCCCGCCGACGTCGACGTTGAGCCCGCCGGGCTGGTAGTGCGTCCCGAGGGCGAGCCCCTCCACCACGGGCACCGAGTGCGGCAGCAGGCTGCGTTGCAGCAGCTCGGAGGTGGTGGACTGGATGTGGTAGGCGAGCCCCCGGCGCACCGCCTGGGTGACCTGCGAGGCGAAGCTGCGCAGGAACCACCGGTCCCGGGCGCCGAAGTAGCGCTCGCTGCGGTAGCTGATCAGCAGCGATCCGAGCTGCTCGTCGTCGGTGGACAACGGCAACGCCACCAGGCTGCGGGTCCCGAGCTGGCGCTGGCGGTCCGCGATCTCCGGGAACCGGTCCTCGAGCTCGGCCAGGGTCTGCAGGTAGATCTCCTCACCGTTCCGGACCGCGGTGACCACCGGGACGTCGGCGTAGGCGTCGATCAGGCACCACCGGATCCGTTCCGGGGCGAGCGAATCCGGGTCGGTGGAGACGAACTGGAGCTGCCGGCCGCCGGTGTACTTCAGGGCCAGCCCGACCCGGACCACCCCGGGCAGCGACTGCGCGCAGGTGAGGCAGGCCCGGGCCACGTCGTCGACGGTCAGGGCGTCGCCGAGCGCCGCGGTAAGGCGGCGCAAGTGGTGCAGCTCACCGGAGGTGACGGCGTCCCAGCCCTGGGCCATGGGCAGCAGCCTAGCCCCGACGCCCGTCCAGGTCAGCCGGCAAGGTCGGCCGTCGGGGTCAGCCCGCGGGGCCGGCCGGCGGGGTCGGCCGGCGGGGTCGGCCGGCGGGCCGCCGGTCAGGGGTGCTCGGGGAAGGTGGACCCGGACCGCATGGCCGGGACCGTGGCGAGCGCGACGCGTTGTCCCGGGATCGAGGAGCCGGCCCGGGCCAGCGTGAGGTACTCGGGGGCGGCGTCGCCGAGCAGGTGCTCGGCCAGCTCGGGGGCGTGCCGGCCGGTCGTGCCGTCGCCCAGGAGCAGCGCCAGCGCCTCGCGGGCGTGGACCGCCAGCGGCGGCACCACCGCGGTGGGCACGCCCAGCAGCCGGGCCACCCCGTCCGCGGGGTCGCACTCCGCTTCGAGGTGCCACAGCAGCACCTGCCAGCCCTCGGGCAGCGCGGCGAACGCGCGCACCAGCGCCTGCCGCGGGCCGGGACGCAGGGCGTGGTCGGCGAACGGGCGTGCCGCGAAGACCACCTCGTCCCCCAGCATCGGGGAGACCAGTCCGGCGGCCCGCACCCGGTGCAGCTGCCGGACCAGCATCAGCAGGTAGGGCCGCAGCGCGGCGGCGGGACCGTGGCCGCGGGTCAGGCTGGTGTAGGCCAGTGCCAGCGCGTCGCCGGTCAGGTCGCCCGCGAGGTCCAGCGGGTCCAGCACGCGCTGCAGCCGGCGCATCGCCGGGCGGTGCCGTCCGACGAGCTCGGCGTAGGCGCCGACGTGCCCGGTCCGGGTCGCGGAGATCAGGGCGGCGTCGCCGAGCGGCCCGAGTCCGTTCGCTTCCGTGCCCATCCGCGTCCCCCAAAGTCGTCGACCGTGTCCTGGAACAGGATCGACGCCCGGCGCCGGCGCCTTGACGGGCTGACCAGACACTCGCGCGTGGTCCGATCGGGCCATCGGTCGTGGCCCGGCCCGCTGATTACCAGGGGATGCAGGAAATCTGTCGCATCCCGGGGTGATCTTGCCCAGGGGAGTGACAGATCTCCCCGGGAAGTGCGCACGCCAGCCCCGCGCCGTACGACGTCCCCGGGCCGTACGACGTCCCCGCGCCCGCGCCGCACGACAGCCGGCACGCCGTACGACGCGCCGCCCAGGCGTCGTACGACGGACCGGCTCGCGCCACGCACGAGGGCCGGCCGCTAGGGTCGCGCCTCATGAAGGTTCTCGTCACGGGCGGCGCCGGCTACATCGGCTCCACCACCGCCAAGGCCCTCGAGGTCGCCGGGCACACGCCGATCATCTTGGACTCGCTGCTCACCGGACCGCGCGCGTTCGTGCGGGACCGGGTGTTCTACGAGGGGGACATCGCCGACCGGCGCCTGGTCTCGCGGATCGTCGCGGAGCACCCGGACCTGGCCTGCACGATCCACATGGCCGCCCGGATCGTGGTGCCCGAGTCGGTGGCGCAGCCCTACGCCTACTACCGCGACAACGTCGCGAAGTCGCTGGAGCTGTTCGACGAGCTGGTCCGGGCGGGCAAGCCGGACGTGGTCTTCTCCTCCTCGGCGTCGCTGTACGCGACCACCGACGACTTCGAGGTGACCGAGGAGTCGCCGCTCGCGCCGCCGTCGCCGTACGCGCGCACCAAGCAGATGATGGAGCTGATCCTGCGGGACATGGCCGCGGCCACCGACCTGCGCGCGGTGATCCTGCGCTACTTCAACCCGATCGGGTCCGACCCGGAGCTGGAGTCGGGGGTCTACGTCCGGGAGCCCAGCCACGTGCTCGGGCAGCTGATGCTGGCCACGCTCGGCCGGCGCGACGCCTTCGCGATCACCGGCACCGACCACCCGACCCGCGACGGCACCGGCATCCGGGACTACATCCACGTCTGGGACCTGGCCCGGGCCCACGTGGCGGCGGTCGAGCGGTTCCACCCGGTGCTCGACCGGGTCGACGCCCCCAGCACGGTGGTCAACCTCGGTACCGGTGAGGGCGTCACCGTCCGCGAACTGCTGCGCGCGTTCGAGGAGGTGGTCGGGCGGCCGGTGCCCA
This sequence comes from uncultured Actinomycetota bacterium, assembly GCA_963728775.1. GTDB lineage: Bacteria > Actinomycetota > Actinomycetes > Propionibacteriales > Nocardioidaceae > Nocardioides_B. Next base: position 286,320 of record CAVSLP010000009.1, on the reverse strand, counting down.
CCGTGGAGGCGCCGCCGCGGCCCGGGGACGCGGTCGGGGCGTTCGCCAACGTGGACAAGGCGCGCGAGGTGCTCGGCTGGACCTCGGAGCTGTCCCTCGTCGACGGTATCCGGTCGGCGCTGGCCTGGGCCGAGAAGCGCGAGCAGGTGCTCGGCTACCCGTGACGCCCCCTGCGCACCCGACAGACCCTGCGGACCCGACAGACCCTGCGGACCCGACAGACCCTGCGGACCCGACAGACCCTGCGGACCCGACAGACCCTGCGGACCCGACAGTCCCCGCTGGCCCGACGGGCCGCGCGGACCCGGCCCCGCTGGTCACCTCGTCTGGTCACCTCGCCGGGTCGCGGTGCCGGAGCGGGGAGAGGATCGTCCACAGCATCGTCGTGGTGGCCCCGGCGGCCGCGACCCAGAGGGCGGGGTGCAGCCCGAGCGCGGTGCCGAGCGCGCCGCCGGCCAGCGCACCGAGCGGCTTGACGCCCTGGGTCAGGAACGCCATGCACGAGCTCACCCGGCCGAGCCGGTCGGTGGGCACCACGGTCAGCACCACGCCGCTGACCGTCACGTCGAAGAGCATCACCGCGACCCCGGCGACCAGCTCGCCGCCGCCGATCACGAGCAGCTCGAGCCAGTGCGGGCCGTGCGCGAACGGGAGCGCGAACAGGGCGAAGGAGAACACCACCGAGGCGAGCACGATCGTCCGGCCGGCGCCGAGAACGGCGGCCACCCGCGGAGCGACCAGCGCCCCGGCCAGCGCGCCGACGCCGCCGAGGGTCACCACGGCCCCGACCAGGCCCGCGGAGAAGCCCAGCTCGCGGGTGGCGTAGACGACGAACAGCGCCAGCACCAGCATCCCGAACAGGTTCAGGTTCGCGGCCGCGCCGGCGATCGCCCGCAGCGACCGGTCGCGCAGCACGGTCTGCAGCCCCTCGGCGAGCTCGCGGCGCAGCGGCTTCGGCACGGCGTTCTCGGGCCTGGCCCGCTCGGGCGCGCGCACCCGGCGGATGCAGGCGGCCGACGCCAGGAACGAGACCGCGTCGACGACCACGGCCAGCGGCGCGGTCACCGCCTGGACCAGCAGGCCCCCGAGGCCGGGTCCGGCCAGCATCGCGGCCGACTCCGAGGCCCGGAAGTGGCCGCTGGCCAGGGTCAGCTGCTCGCGTCGTACGACGTCGGGCAGGTGTGACTGGTAGGCGGGCCGGAACACCACCCGGCACGAGCCCACCACCAGCTCGACCACGATCAGCTGCGTGACGGTGAGCAGCCCGCAGACCCAGGCCAGCGGCACCGTCGCGAGGGCGGCCGCGGCCAGCAGGTCCGCGGCGACCAGCAGCGGCCGGCGGCGGGTGAGCCGGTCCACCCACACCCCGGCCGGCAGCCCGATCGCCAGGTGCGGCAGTGTCGCGCCGGCGGTGAGCAGCCCCATCTGCAGCGCCGAGGCGCCGAGCAGCACCGCGGCGGTCAGCGGGATCGCCAGCACGGTGACCTCGCTGCCGATCGCGGAGACGGTGTAGCCGGCCCACAGCCGGCGGAAGTCGGGCTGCCGGCCGAGCCGGGGGAGCCGGGGGAACTGGGTGGCGGCCGTGCCGTCGGTCGAGGTCATCGTCATAGATATGAAGGTAATGCTTCACAACTGATTTGTGAAGAGGTTCTTTCAGATATGCTGGGGGCATGGCGGACGACCACCAGCGAGACCACAACGTCCGGATCACCGACCCGCGGGCGCTGAAGGCGCTCGCCCACCCGGCCCGGAACCGGATCCTCGAGCACCTGCAGGTCTACGGCCCAGCGACGGCCACCGAGTGCGCCGAGGTGGCCGGGATGTCCCCCAGCGCGTGCAGCTACCACCTGCGGCTGCTGCGGCGCTACGGGTTCGTGGAGGAGGGGTTCGACGCGGAGCGCAGCGACGGCCGGGAACGGCTGTGGAAGGCGGCGGTGCGCGGCTGGACCGCCGAGGCCGCCGAGGACACCGACCCCGCCGAGATGCAGGCCATCGACATGGCGCTGGCCCGGGTGCTGCTGGCCGGCTCCGACGAGAAGGTGCTCGGCTGGGTGGACCGGTCCGCCCAGGACGACCAGGCGTGGCGCGACGCGGCGCTGGTCTCCAACAGCACGATCGTGGTCACCGCCGAGGAGCTCACCGCGGTCACCCGCGGCATCCAGGCGGTGCTCGCGCCGTACCTCGTCGGCGGCCGGGCGGACGCACCCGAACAGGCCCGGCTGGTGCACGCCGCGGTCCGACTCACCCCGACCGCCCCGCCGGGCGACGCCGCGCGGACCGCGACCGAGCCGGAGCCGCCCCGCAACTAGACTCGGGAAGGTGCCCGACCACACCCAGGCCGCCCGGACCCCGCCGCAGGAGTGGCAGGCCAAGCTGCGCGCGCGGGGCTACCGGCTCACCCCGCAACGCGAGCTGGTGCTGCGCGCGGTGGAGCGGCTCGGGCACGCGACCCCCGACGAGGTGCTGGCGGCGGTCCGCGAGGAGTCGAATGCGGTGAACATCTCCACGGTGTACCGGGCGCTGGAGCTGCTCGAGGAGCTCGACCTGGTCCGGCACGCGCACCTCACCGACCGGGCGCCGACCTACCACTCCACGGCGACGCCGGCCCACGTGCACCTGGTCTGCCGCGAGTGCGGGTCGGTCACGGAGGTGGCGCCCGAGGTGGTCGAGCCGCTGACCGCCGGGCTGCGCGACCGGTACGGCTTCGTCACCGACGTCGGCCACCTCACCGTGTTCGGCACCTGCACGGACTGCCGCTGACCCGGTCCGTGACCCGGGAGTGGCCCGTCCGGGTCATCACGGGCACGGATCGTGCCGTTGTGGCGGGTTCTGCCGGGTCCGGCGCCCCCGGCTTGGCATAGTGGACAATGGCCGGGGGGCCGAAGCCAACCGCACGCATGACCGAGGGGGTCCGGTGCGTCGTCTACGCAGTCATCGCCATCCGCAGCCCGAGGCTGTGCGCTGGAGGCACATCCTGCAGAACGTGCTGCTCGCCGTCGCGGCGCTGTGCACGCTCTACCTGGTGCTGTTGGCCATGACGAAGACGCACTGACCATCACCGCGCTGCTGACCGCACGCCGCGCCGCGTGGCTGCTCGGCGGCTACGCCTGCCTGTTGCTGGTCGTGGTTTTCGAGCCGTTCCCGCGGCTGGCGGTCGGGTCGGTGCAGGTGGGCGACCGGCTGCTGGCCCACCTCGGCCTGCAGGGCGCGGCCACTCCCGACGTCGTGGAGTTCGCGCTGAACGTCGCGCTGTTCGTGCCGCTCACCTTCCTCGGGTCGCACCTCGCGCGCCGGGTGACCTGGGGGCAGTGGTTCGGGGCCGGGCTGCTCGCCTCGGGCACCGTCGAGCTCGTCCAGCTCGTGGCGCTGCCGGACCGGTCGGCGAGCCTGTGGGACCTGACCGCCAACAGCCTGGGCGCCCTGCTGGGTGCCCTGGCCGCCCGGGCCCCGCTCCGGCGGGGGGAACAGCCGGAGGCGACAATGGGTTGTACCGAGAGCCCGGACGATGGACGCCCGGACGATGGATGACGTGAGGAGTGACCGTGCCCGCTGAGTACCGGAGCCCGCTGCTGGACCTGCCCGGTGCCGTCGCCGGCGACGGCATCGACGCGCCGGTGGCCGCCCACTACGGGTCGTTCCACGGCGAGCAGCGCACGCTCGCGGCGGGCGACGGCTTCGTGGACCTCTCGCACCGCGGGGTGGTGCGGGTCAGCGGCCCGGACCGGCTGGCCTGGCTGCACTCCCTCACCTCGCAGCACCTCGAGCACCTCCCGGCCAAGGTGGCGACCGGGGCGCTGGTGCTCAGCCCGCAGGGCCACGTCGAGCACGCGATGTTCGGGGCCGACGACGGCGAGGCGTTCACCGCACACGTGGAGCCCGGCGCGGCCGAGGCGCTGGTCGCCTGGCTGGACCGGATGCGGTTCATGATGCGCGTGGAGGTGGCGGAGGTGACCGAGGAGCTGGCGGTGACCTGGCGACCGTCCGCGCGCAGCGCAGACGTCCCCTACTCGGGCTACGAGTTCGTGCCGCGCCGCGAGCTGCCGGCGTACGCCGCGGCCGCCGGGCCGGCGTGCGGGATGTGGGCCTTCGAGGCGCTGCGCATCGCTCGCGGCGAGCCCCGCCTCGGCCTGGACACCGACCAGCGCACCATCCCCAACGAGGCGGGCTGGATCGGCCCGGCGGTGCACCTGGACAAGGGCTGCTACCGAGGGCAGGAGACCGTCGCCCGGGTGCACACGCTCGGGCGGCCGCCCCGGCGGCTCACCCTGCTGCACCTCGACGGCTCGGACAACCGGCTCCCGGCCCGCGGCGGCGAGCTGCTGACCGCCGAGGGCAAGGCGGTCGGGTTCGTGGGCACCAGCGCCCGCCACCACGAGCTGGGACCGATCGCGCTGGGGATGGTCAAGCGCAACACCGGTCTCGAGGTGCCGCTCGAGACCGACGGCATCATGGCGTCCCAGGAGGTCCTGGTCGACCCGGACGTGGGCCTGCACGTCCGTCCCCAGCTGCGCTGATCCGGCACCCGCGCGGCGCCTCGGCCCCGGAATTGGGACTCGGGGCCCTATGCTCGCGGGAGCCGATGCGACGGGGAGAGGTGAGCAGATGGCGGCGGCACAGCGACGTCCGGGCCGGGTCCAGCGCATCGCCTACGACGCCTCACCGCTGAGCTCGGCCCGCCCGGACATCGACGCGCGGATCGGCTGGCTGCTCGCGATGTCCCGGCTGCACCACCCGGAGCCGACCTTCCAGGACGGCCGGCTGTTCACCGCCGCCGTCGCGGATGCCGGGCTGCACGCGAGCCGCAGCCTGCTCAGCCGGTGGGAGTCCGGGGAGATCCCGATCTCCTACGAGGGGATGACCGCCTACGAGACGGTGCTGGGCCTCGAGCCGGGCCGGATCTCGTCGCTCACCGGCTACATCCGCGCCTCCATCCCCGGGGTGAAGGCGAAGGTGGTGCGCCCCAAGCTCGAGGCGTCCTCGCGGGAGTTCGCCGACCGGCTCGACCAGCTGATCGACCTGGCCGAGGACGGCCGGGCGCTCGCCCGTGACTGGCAGGAGCTGGGCTGGCACCTGGCGGCCGCCCCGCTGGTGCACCTGCGCGCCCGGACCTGGGAGGCGCTGGTCGGGCAGGTGGTCAACCAGCTGCCGCGCTCGGTGAAGGTGGCCTACCGGCAGTACAGCACCGCCGCGATGAACATGGCCTCGGTCCCGCGCGCCCAGGACTTCTTCGTGGAGGCGATCGCCGCCTACGTCTCCGACCCGGACGTGCAGGTGATCACCAACCCGGTCGGCCTGCTCGACCGGCTGCCGACCCGGGAGGCGGCCCGGCTGGTGCTCGACCTGATCAACCACCCACCCAACGACGCGGTGTTCAGCACCGGGGTGTGGCTGGCTGCCCAGAAGGTGACCCGGGGCGACTTCACCGCCGAGGAGCGCACCGAGCTCGACATGGCGGTGCTGCGGCTGTGGCGGACCAACCCGGCCCGGGCCAGCGAGGACCTCGCCGAGCTGATCGCGAACCTGCCCGCCGGGATCCGCTCGACCCTGGTCGACGCCGCGACGAAGGCGGGCCGACGCAAGCTCGGCTACGTCGTCGAGCACGGCGAGGAGCTGGTCTCGAGCAAGGCCCGGGCGATCGCCCACGCGCTCGCCGAGGGCGCCCGCGGCCGGGCGCCGCAGCCGCCGGCGTACGACGAGGACCTGATGCTGCCGAGGTTGATCCGGGAGGCGCTGTTCCACCGCGACTCCGAGCGGCGCCACCTGGCGGCGCTGCTGATCTCGGCGTCCCCGTTCGGGGAGGGCGCCACCGACGAGCTGCTCCTGGTGATGGCCGACGAGGCGACCCCGGCGTGGATGCGGGCCCGCGCCGCCACGCTGGTGCGCTACCTCAGCGGCGACGTGCACCGGATGCGGATGCTCGCCTTCCTCGACCACCCGCTCGACGACCTCGCGCTGCCGATCATCCAGGGGCTCGGGCACCTCTCGTTCACCCCGATGTCGGACCAGGCCCTGCGCAGCTCCCTCGGGAGGGAGTGGTCGGCCCGTGAGCGCGCCAAGATGTACGCGCTGGGCATGACCGGGTCGCCGGGCCTGCAGAGCATCGTGCGCGCCTCGGACGTGCCGGAGCCGCAGAAGGCGGCGGCCCGGTGGTGGCTCGCGCAGGGTCCGGCCATCCGCAGCTGAACGCCGCTAACCTGAACCGCAACACAGACAAGGGAAACACGTGGAGCTGGAGTCCGAGGACAGGCCGTGGGGGTCGTGGCACGTGATCGACGTGGCCCACGGCTACAAGATCAAGCGCATCCACGTGAACCCGGGGTGCCGGCTCTCCTACCAGACCCATGCGCACCGCTCCGAGCACTGGGTGGTGATCTTCGGGATCGCCACCTGCACCATCGACGGCGAGGTGGTCACCGCCCGGCCGGGGGAGTCGGTCGACGTGCCGCTCGGGGCCAAGCACCGGCTGGCCAACCTGGGCGAGCAGGAGCTGGTGATCGTGGAGGTCCAGCACGGTGCCTACACCGGCGAGGACGACATCTGCCGGCTCGAGGACGACTACGGCCGGTGACCCCGCCCGGATGGCCCCCCTGGGTGGTCGACACCCGGCGCACCGCGAAGGAGGATGCGAAGCGACGGCCCGAGCTGAAGGGAACCTGCCATGCCCGCTCCTTCGACCCTCACCGGCGCCCCGTGCTGGTGCGACCTGCTCACCTCCGACAAGGCCGGCGCCGAGCGGTTCTACGGCGAGCTGTTCGGCTGGACCGCCGAGCACGGCGACGAGGAGAGGTACGGCGGCTACATCACCTTCTCGCAGGGCGAGCACGCCGTCGCCGGCTGCATGGACAACGACGCCAGCACCGGCAACACCGACCGCTGGACGGTCTACCTGTCCTCCCCGGACGCCGCGGCGACCGTGCGGTCCGCCACCGAGCACGGCGGCCAGGTGTACATGGAGGTGATGCCGATCGAGGAGCAGGGCGTGATGGCGCTGGTCGGTGACCCGGGCGGCGCCGCGATCGGGGTCTGGCAGGCCGACCCGTTCCCGGGTGTCGGCGTGGTCGCCGAGCACGGCGCCCCGAGCTGGTTCGAGCTGCACACCCGTGCCTACGAGCAGGCGATCGCGTTCTACCGCGACGTGTTCGGGTGGGAGACGCACACCGCGAGCGACACCCCGGAGTTCCGCTACACCACCCTGGGCGGGGGCGACGCACAGGCGGCCGGGATCATGGACGGCTCGGCGCTGCCCGAGGACGCGCCGCTGGGGTGGAGCATCTACTTCGGCAGCGACGACGCGGACGCGACGGCGGCGAAGGCGGAGGCGCTCGGCGGCACCGTGGTCCGGCCGCCGGAGGACACGCCGTACGGGCGGCTGGCGACCCTGCGGGATCCGTGGGGCGCGACCTTCCGGATCATCCAGGGCAACCCCTCCTGAGCCGCATGCAGCTCACGGTCGTCGAGGGGGACATCACCCGGCAGGACGTGGACGCGATCGTCAACGCCGCCAACGAACGGATGCGCGGCGGGGGCGGTGTCGACGGCGCGATCCACCGGGCCGCCGGTTCGGGCCTGTACGACGAGTGCGTGCAGCGGTTCCCGCACGGGCTGCCGACCGGGCAGGCGGGCTGGACGCACGGGCACGCGCTGCCGGCCGCCTGGGTGATCCACGTCGTGGGGCCGGTGTACGGCGTGGGGGACCGCTCGCAGCTGGTGTCCTGCTACGCCGATGCCCTGCGGGTCGCGGACTCGCTGGAGGTGGCGACGATGGCGTTCCCGCTGGTCTCGGCCGGGGTGTACGGCTGGCCCCGCGACGACGCGATCGCGGCTGCCGTGGACACGCTCCGGTCCACCCCGACGTCGGTGGCCGAGGCCCGGATGGTCGCGTTCGGCCGTCCGACGTACGACGCGATCGCGGGCTACCTGTCCCGCTGACCCGGGCCGGTCCGGAGCCGGTCGGCGAAGAACTCGAGGATCCGGTCGACCGCCTCCTGCTGGCGGTGCTCGGTCACCACGGAGTGGCCCCTGCCCTCGAACTCGACGGCGATGAAGCTGTCCCCGATCTCCTGGCGCAGGGTGTCGAAGCGGGTCCCCGTCGCCGGGTCGGAGCGGTAGCGCAGGCCGAGCACCGCGCAGCCCTCGGCGGCACGCCGCTTGACGATCTCGCGGTCGGTGGGCGAGAGGTTCAGGTCCGCGGCCCGCTTCCTGCCGACCGCGAACGGCGCGCTCGGCTGGCACAGCACCGGTGCCGCCACGGCGGCGTCGACCATCATCGCGAGCGCGTAGCCGCCGGTGAAGCACATCCCGAGTGCGCCGACCCCGGGCCCGCCGAGCTCGGCGTGCAGCTCCCGGGCCAGCGACCGCAGCCAGGCCGCGACCGGGGTGGTCTCGCCGAGCGCGAGCTTGGTGAACTCCTTGTTCACGCAGACCCGGGGGATGACCCTGGCGAGCGCCGGCACCGTCGGCGGTTCCTCCGGCGTGCCGAACAGCTGCGGCATCACCACCGTGTAGCCGTGGTCGACGACGTCCTCGGCGAACGCGATCACGTTCGGGGTGATCCCGGGGATCTCGTGGATCAGCACCACGCCGGGCCCGGTGCCCTTGCGGTAGGTGGGGTGCGTGGTGCCGTCCGCGGTGTGGCTGCCGCGGGTCCAGGTGTCGAGCAGGCTCATGGCGGCATCCTGTCAGCCCGGCTCGTCCGGCGGGCGGGGGACGTAGCCCACGTCACAGGCAGTCTTTACCCTTCCCGGCGTTCACGTTCCGGACATCTCGGGTATCTGCCTGGCGGAGGGAGCTCCATCAGGGGGGCGTGAGGGACGCCCACGGTTTCGATACCGGCTCACGGGGGCCGGGGGGAAGAAGGTAGACCATGACTCGGGCATGGAACGGGGGTCTCGCGCGCCCGCTTGCAGGGCTGGCCGCGACGACCGTGATGACGATGACGCTGGTCTTCTCCGGCGTCGCTCCGGCGCTGGCGGGACAGGGCAGCGGTCCGTCCGACCACAGCAAGTCCGACCACAGCAGCTCCGAGCACAGCAAGTCCGACCACAGCAGCTCCGAGCACAGCAGCTCCGACCGCAGCAAGGGCAAGGCGAGCACGCAGGAGGACTACTCGAAGCCGCAGCCGCAGAGCAACGCCGACCAGAACTCCGGTGGCGCGAACGGCAAGTGCCCGGGTGGTCCGTACTGCTCGACCCGGGACGGGTCGCCGTCGCTGAACGGCAACGGCAAGGGCAAGGCGACCGGCAAGCCGTGTGCGGGCTGTGTCGGCAAGGCCGACAACAAGAACCCGCACGGTCAGTACCCGAACGGGTCCGACCACAACGCGGGCTACGAGTGCGACCGCAACCACGGCGTCGGCCGCTCGAACCCGGCCCACACCGGCTGCCAGCAGGGCTCCACCACGCCTCCGTCGACCGGGGGCGGCGGGGACTGCGCGACGAAGGGCTCGATGTCCGGGGACCAGCAGGGCTGCACGCACGGGGGCACGACGTCCGTGAGGCGCACGGGGGCGCGACGTCCGAAGGCGCGACCCAGGGCGAGACGATGCCGGGTGGGTCCGCCCACGGCGGCGCGGTTGGCGCCCCTGTCACCGCCACGGGCCACAACCGTCCCCCGGCGGTGCTGGGCGTGGAGGCCTTCGCGCCGCACGCCTCCTCGGCTTCCGCTCGTCGCGCGGCCGCCAAGCCGGCGCTCGGCGGACTGCTCCCGGCGGGCGTGCTCCCGAACACCGGGTCGGGCGCCGGGACGGTGTTGCTGCTCGTCGGTGGGTTGGCGTCGCTGACGCTGGGCGCGCTGCTCCTGGTGGCCCGGCGCCGGAGCGCCCGGGCCTGACGCGCAGGTCGGGGGTGGGGACTGCCGGGTCCCCGCCCCCTCTCCGCGGGACCTCCCAGCTTCGGACAAGAAGGGAGAAACCCGACGGGGCGGTCCACGAGGGCAAAACAGCACATGATCGTCCTGTTCGGGCTCGTTTGTCCCCAGGACCGTGGACTTTTTACACAGGATGGCCCATTCGGGCCGTTACTCGATGCCCGTCCGGGCATATGGTGCGGAAACGGGGAGCGTGCGAGGGGGGCCTTGCGCGCACGATCGATTTCATTACCTGGCCGGCTGGCTGGGGGGATAGGTGCAGTCATGGATGTGTCCAGACGAACACCGGCGCGCCCGCTTGCGTTCATCGCGGCGCTGCTGCTGGTAGTTCTGAGCATGGGAGTCACCGGGACGGCCCTCGCCGACCCGGGCAACGGAAACGGTGGCGGACAGGGCAACGGCAACGGCCAGGCGCAGAGCGAAGCCAACGGCAACGGCGGTGGGGGCTCCCAGGCCACGCCGCCGGCGTCGACCGGCACGGCTGCGCAGCAGTCCGACACCCCGAAGGCCGGCAACAGCTCGTCGACCAACAACGGCCAGGCCAAGAAGGCCGGCAGCGAGTCGACCGGCTCCACGTCGTCCTCCGACAAGCCCGGAAAGTCGTCGACGAGCAACGGCAGCTCCGACCACAGCAAGGGCAACGCGAGCACGCAGGGCGACTACTCGAAGCCGCAGCCGCAGAGCAACGCCGACCAGAACTCCGGTGGCGCGAACGGCAAGTGCCCGGATGGTCCGTACTGCTCGACCCGGGACGGGTCGCCGTCGCTGAACGGCAACGGCAAGGGCAAGGCGACCGGCAAGCCGTGCGCGGGCTGCGTCGGCAAGGCCGACAACAAGAACCCGCACGGTCAGTACCCGAACGGGTCCGACCACAACGCGGGCTACGAGTGCGACCGCAACCACGGCATCGGCCGGACCAACCCCGCACACACCGGGTGCGTCAAGACTCCGCCGCCGCCGAAGTGCGTGCCCAAGCAGGGCGAGGACGAGCACTGCCACCCGATTCCGCCGGGGTGCAAGCCCAAGCCGGGTGAGGACGAGCACTGTCAGCCCGATTCCGCCGGGGTGCAAGCCGAAGCCGGGTGAGGACGAGAACTGTCAGCCGATTCCGCCGGGGTGCAAGCCGAAGCCGGGTGAGGACGAGAACTGTCAGCCGGTGACACCGCCGACCAAGCCGCCGAAGACGCCGCCGACAACCCCGCCGACGACGCCTCCGGGGCAGAACCGGCCGCCGACGGTGCTCGGCACGGAGGCGTTCGCGACGCCGCCCGCAGCCGTGCCGCCGGCCGCGGTGCAGCCGACAGCCGGGGCGTTGCCGTCGACCGGTGCGCCCAGCGGTCTCGGGCTGGCCGGCTTCGCGGGCTTCGGCATGGTGCTCGTGGGCGCCGCGACGCTGATGCTGCGGCGTAGGCCTGCCCAGGGCTGAGCTACCAGGACGAGGGCCTGTCCGACGTACTCCTCGGAGCGTCGGGCAGGCCCTCGTGGTGTCCGGTCGGGGTCAGCGGGGCGCCATCCGCAGCGCGCCGTCCATCCGGATGACCTCGCCGTTGAGGTAGTCGTGGTCGATGATCGTCAGCGCCAGCTGGGCGTACTCCTCGGGGCGGGCGAGCCGCTGCGGGAACGGCACCCCGGCGGCCAGGCCGGCCCGGAACTCCTCGGAGACGCTGGCCAGCATCGGCGTCTCCACGATGCCCGGCGCGATCGTGCAGACCCGGATGCCGTGCTGGGCGAGGTCGCGCGCGGCCGGCAGGGTCAGCCCGACGATGCCGCCCTTGGAGGACGCGTACGCAGCCTGACCCACCTGGCCGTCGTACGCCGCGATCGACGCGGTGTTGACCACCACGCCGCGCTGACCGTGCTCGTCGGCGTCGGTCTTCGCGATCTGCTCGGCGGCGACCGCGAGCACGTTGAACGTCCCGACCAGGTTGACCTTGACGACCGTCGCGTAGAGGTCGAGGTCGTGGACCCCCTTCTTGCCGAGGATCCGCGCGGACGGGCCGATGCCCGCGCAGTTGACCACCGTGCGCAGCGGTCCCGCCGCGGCCGCCTGCTCGACGGCGGCGCGCACCTGCTCCGGCTCGGTCACGTCGGTGGGCACCAGGGTGACGCCCTCGGCGGGCTCTGCCGTGTCGATGGCGGCCTTCAGGTCGAGCGCGAAGACGCGAGCGCCCTTGGCGGCCAGCGCCCTGGCGGTCGCGGCCCCGAGACCGGAGGCGCCTCCGGTGACGATCGCGGAGGTGTTCTCGAGCTGCATCAGTTCTTCTCTCCTCGTGGTCAGTGCTGGGGCGCCGTGGTCAGTGCGCCGGACGGGCTCTTCGCCAGCGCTCGGCTGACCACCATGCGCTGGATCTGGTTGGTGCCCTCGAAGATCTGCATCACCTTGGCCTCGCGCATGTAGCGCTCCACCGGGAAGTCGCGGGTGTACCCGTAGCCGCCGAGCACCTGGACGGCGTCGGTGGTGACCTTCATGGCGTTGTCGGTGGCCACCATCTTCGCGATGCTCGCCTCGGTGCTGTACGGCAGCCCCTGGTCCTTGAGCCGGGCGGCCGCGAGGTACGTCGCGCGCGCGGACCCGACCGCGGCGGCCATGTCCGCGAGCACGAACGCCAGGCCCTGGTGGTCGATGATCTTCTTGCCGAAGGTCTCCCGCTCCTTGGCGTAGCCGACCGCGTGGTCCAGCGCGCCCTGCGCGAGCCCGGTGGCGACCGCGGCGATCCCGAGCCGGCCCGCGTCGAGGCCGGCCAGCGCGATCTTCAGCCCCTCGCCCTCGGCGCCGAGCCGTCGCTCCGCGGGGACCCGGACCCCGTCGAAGCGCATCGTCGCCGTCGCCGAGCCGGTCAGCCCCATCTTCCGCTCCGGCGGGTCCGCGCTCAGCCCCTCGGCGTCGGCGGGGACCAGGAAGCAGGAGATGCCGTTCCGGTCGTCGCTGGTGCGGGCCATCACCTTGTAGAAGTCCGCGTGCCCGCCGTGCGTGGTCCACGCCTTGGCGCCGTTCAGGACGTAGTAGTCGCCGCCGTCCCCGCGCTTGAGCACTGCGCTGGTGGTCATCGCCGCCGGGTCGGACCCGGCCTGCGGCTCGGAGAGGCAGTACGCGCCGAGCAGCTCGCCGCCGAGCATGTCGGGAAGGAGCTCCCGCTTCTGCTCCGCGGTGCCGCGGGTGGCCAGCCCGAAGCAGCTCAGGGCGTGCACGCTCACGCCGACCCCGATGCTGCTCCACACCGAGGCGATCTCCTCGAGCACCTGCAGGTAGACCTCGTAGGGCTGCCCGCCACCGCCGTACTCCTCGGGATAGGGCAGGCCGAGGATGCCGGCCCGGCCGAGCGTGCGGAACACCTCGCGCGGGAACGCCTCGTCCGCCTCGGCCCGGGCGGCGCGGGGCAGCAGCTCCTTGGCCGCGAGGTCGCGGACCAGCTTGAGCAGCTCGGTCGCCTCGTCGGTGGGCAGTACGCGGGATGCGGGCATCCGGTCTCCTGGTGGACGTGGGTGGGTCCGGTGCGGGTCGCGGCCATGATGTCACCGAGGCCGGGGGAGCCGCGGGGGCAGGTGCATTCCTTCAAGACAGTGACTATGTTTCATTCTTGTGAAGATCTGCGAGACGTACGACGCGACCCGTGGCTGAGGCCGCGACGGACTTCGACCTGCGCGCCCTGGGGCAGGCGCTGCGCGAGGCCCGGCACCGACGCGGGCTGACCGTCGAGGCGCTCGCCACCGCCGCGGGCGTCAGCAGCGGCCTGATCAGCCAGCTCGAGCGCGGCCAGGGCAACCCGGCCTTCCTGACCCTGCGGCGGCTCGCCGAGGCGCTGCAGCTTCCGGTCGCGCACTTCGTGCAGGGGCCGGTGCCGACCGGGATGGTGGTGCGGGCCGGCGAGCGCAGGCGCCTGCACCTGCCCGACGCGGACCTGGTCTACGAGCTGCTCACGCCGTCCCTCCGGGGGAAGCTGGAGGTGCTGCGGACCCGGATCCCGCCCGGGTGGACCAACGAGTCCAAGCCGTTCGCGCACGAGGGGGAGGAGTGCGTGCACCTGCTCGAGGGGTGCCTGGAGGTGGTCGTCGGGACCAGCAGGTTCGTGCTGGAGGCCGGCGACTCGATCACCTACGACGCCTCGGTGCCGCACTGGTACCTGAACGGGACCGAGGCCCCGGCGCTGATCCTCGGCGCCGTGACGCCGCCGTCCTTTTGAGCTGTTTGCATTGACAGTCCAACGGTCACTAACAGTATGTTGAAGTTGTTTCACTCCAGTGAAGTCTGTCGGGAGGCCCGGACGTGAGCAGGACGACCAAGATGATGGGCGCGATCGCCCTGGTGCTGAGCTTCGGGGTGACCGCCGGCTGCTCCGGCGGGTCGGGGGTCGACGTCAACGGCTCCGGCGGCTCCGGGGGGTCCGGCGGCTCCGGCGGCTCCGGCGGGGTCCTGCACGCGGCGATCGGCGGGGAGCCGGACCAGCTCGACCCGCAGAAGACGTCGGCGTACTACAGCTTCGAGGTGCTCGAGAACGTCTACGACACCCTGGTCGAGCCGGACGCCAACCTGCAGATGCAGCCCTCGCTGGCCACGAAGTGGACCACCAGCAAGGACCAGCTCACCTGGACCTTCACGCTGCACCAGGGGGTCACCTTCTCGGACGGTTCGCCGTTGACGTCGCAGGACGTCGTCTACTCCTTCAACCGGATCATCGACAAGAAGCTGAACGCCGCCTACAAGTTCTCCACGGTCAAGTCGATCACCGCTCCGGACCCCACCACGGTGGTCTTCAAGCTCAAGGACCCGACCCCGAACCTGCTCGCCGACGTCGGTGGCTTCAAGGGCGTCGGCATCGTGGAGAAGGCGAACGTCGACTCCGGCGACATCAAGACCAAGCCGGTCGGCAGCGGCCCGTTCAAGGTGGCCAGCTACACCTCCGGCGACAACATCGAGCTGGTCCGCAACGACAAGTACTGGGGCCCCAAGCCCAAGCTCGACGGGGTGACCTTCACCTTCGTGAAGGACCCGACGGTGGCGCTGCAGAACCTGCAGAGCGGCCAGGTGCAGTGGACCGACAACCTGCCGCCGCAGCAGGTCGCGTCCCTGAAGCAGAGCTCGGACGTGACGGTGAAGTCCGCCCCGTCGACGGACTACTGGTACATGGCGCTCAACGAGGCCCGCAAGCCCTTCGGCGACGTGAAGGTGCGCCGGGCGGTCGCCTTCGCCCTGGACCGCGAGGCGATCACCAAGGCCGCGAAGTTCGGGAACGCGACGGTGAACCAGACCGCGATCCCGAAGAGCAGCAAGTGGTACTACGACTACGCGCCGTACTCCCACGACCCGGCCAAGGCCCGCCGGCTGCTCGCCCAGGCCGGGGTGAAGAACCTGTCGATGGACCTGATGGTCACCAGCGAGTACCCGGAGACGGTCAGCGCCGCCCAGGTGATCGCCTCCGAGCTCTCCGACGTCGGGATCAAGGTCAAGATCCGCACCCTGGACTTCGGCCAGTGGCTGGACGAGGAGGGCAAGGGCCACTTCGACTCGTTCATGCTCGGCTGGCTGGGCAACCTCGACCCCGACGAGTTCTACTACGCCCAGCACCACACCGGCGGCAACTTCAACTTCCAGAAGTACAGCAACCCCCAGGTGGACCACCTGCTGGACCAGGCCCGCACCCAGACCGACCAGGCCGCGCGCAAGCAGGAGTACGACCAGGCCGCGAAGATGATCGTGGACGACGCGAGCTACATCTACCTCTACAACCCGGACGTGGTCCAGGGCTGGTCGTCGAAGGTGCACGGCTACCAGGTGCGCAGCGACCGGGCGATCCGGTTCCGCGACACCAGCCTCGAGCAGTGAGCTGACGGCAGGTTCGCTCGGGTGTCTCGGTTCATCGCGCGCCGGCTGGTCCAGTCCGCCATCGTCCTGCTCGGGGTGACCCTGGTGGTGTTCCTGCTGCTGCAGCTCGTCCCGGGCGACCCGGTGCGGCTGGCGCTCGGCACCCGCTACGACCAGGCCACCTACGACGCCCTGCGGGCCCGCTCCGGGCTCGACCAGCCGCTGGTGCTGCAGTACCTGCACTACATCGGCCACGCGCTGACCGGGGACCTCGGGGTGAGCTTCCGCAGCGGCCGGCCGGTGACCTCGATCGTGGTCGAGCGGCTGCCCGCGACGTTGTCGCTGGCGGTCACCGCGGTGCTGCTCGCGGTGGTCGTCGCGTTCCCGCTCGGCGTGCTCTCGGGGATCCGCAGCGGCTCGTGGCTCGACCACACCGCCCGGGTGTTCAGCCAGTTCGGCGTCTCGGTGCCGGACTTC
This sequence comes from uncultured Actinomycetota bacterium, assembly GCA_963728775.1. Classification (GTDB taxonomy): domain Bacteria; phylum Actinomycetota; class Actinomycetes; order Propionibacteriales; family Nocardioidaceae; genus Nocardioides_B. Next base: position 270,179 of record CAVSLP010000009.1, on the reverse strand, counting down.
TGGATGGGCATCATGGGGATCCTGCTGTTCACCGGGGTCCTCGGCTGGCTGCCCCCCTCGGGCTACGTCTCGCTGACCGAGGACCCGGTCCAGTGGGCCAGCCACGTCATCCTCCCGGCGGCCACGGTCGGGCTGGTCACCGCCTCGATCCTCACCCGGTTCATCCGCTCGGCGGTGCTGGAGGTGCTCGCCGAGGACTACATCCGCACCGCCGACGGCAAGGGGCTGCGGCGCCGGCTGGTGGTGACCCGGCACGTGCTGCGCAACGCAATGATCCCGGTGGTGACCGTGGTGGCGGTGCAGCTCGCGAGCCTGCTCGGCGGGGTGATCGTGATCGAGGTGCTGTTCGCCTGGCCGGGCATCGGCCGGCTCACCTACGACTCGGTGCAGGCCCGGGACTACCCGGTGCTGCAGGGCGCGGTGCTGTTCGTCGCGGCCCTGTTCCTGCTGATCAACCTGCTCGTCGACGTGCTCTACGCCCGCCTCGACCCACGGATCTCGGTGCGATGAGCGGCCGGGAGAGCACCGTCCGGCGGACCGTCGAAGCGCTCCGCCACGACCCGCTCGCGGTCGTCGGGTCCGTCGTACTGCTGGTGCTGGTGGTGGTCGGCGTCTTCGGGGAGTGGATCGCCCCGGCGGGCGTGAACGACGTGGACGTGTCCGCGATGCTGCACGCGCCGAGCTGGTCCCACCCGTTCGGCACCGACGAGCTCGGGCGCGACGTGTTCAGCCGGGTGCTGGTCGCGGCCCGGGTCTCCCTGCAGGTCGGCGTCGTCAGCGTCGGCATCGCGCTGGCGCTGGGCGTGGCGATCGGCCTCGCCGCGGGCTACTACCGCGGCTGGGCGGACAACGTGCTGATGCGCTGCATGGACGTGCTGTTCGCGTTCCCGGTGCTGCTGCTCGCCGTCGCGATCGTGGCGGTGCTCGGCCCGGGCCTGGGCACCGCGATGGTCGCGATCGGTGTCGTCTACACCCCGATCTTCGCCCGGGTCACCCGGGCCAGCGTGCTGTCGGTGCGCGAGCAGGTGTACGTCCGGGCCGCCCTGTCGGTCGGCGCCTCCGACCTGCGGATCATGCGCAAGCACGTGCTGCCGAACATCGCCGCGCCGCTGATCGTGCAGACCTCGCTGTCGCTGGCGTTCGCGATCCTCTCGGAGGCGGCGCTGTCCTTCCTCGGCCTCGGGGTGCAGCCGCCCGCCCCGTCCTGGGGGCGGATGCTGTACGACGGGCGCGGCTTCGTCACCGATGCCTGGTGGCTGGGGGTCTTCCCCGGCGCGGCGATCTTCCTCACCGTCCTCGCGTTCAACCTGGTCGGGGACGCGCTGCGGGACGTGCTCGACCCCCGCCAGCTCACGCTCAGCGAGGCCAGGAGGAACACGCCATGACCGACGAGCCGGTGCTGTCGATCGAGGGCCTCACCGTCAGCTTCAACACCCGCCGGGGCCGGGCCCGCGCCGTCGCCGGCGTCGACTGGGCGGTGGCGAAGGGGGAGACCCTCGCGCTGGTCGGGGAGTCCGGCAGCGGCAAGAGCATGACGGTGCTGGCGGCGACCGGCCTGACCCCGCCCTCGGCCCAGGTCGGCGGCGCCGCCCGGCTGCTCGGCGAGGACCTGGTCTCGATGCCGGACGCGCGCCGGCGCCGGCTGCGCGGGCGGCACATCGGCTTCGTCTACCAGGACCCGATGACCTCGCTGAACCCGGTGCTCCCGATCGGCCGGCAGGTCTCGGAGGCGTGCGAGGAGCACCTCGGGATGACCGGGCGGCAGGCGGCCGAGCGGGCGGTGGAGCTGCTGGACCTGGTCGGCATCCCCTCGGCGCGCGAGCGGGCGGGCGCCTACCCGCACCAGTTCTCCGGCGGGATGCGGCAACGGGTGGTGATCGCGATGGCGCTGTCCTGCGAGCCGGACCTGCTGATCGCCGACGAGCCGACCACCGCGCTCGACGTGACCACGCAGGCCCAGATCGTGGAGCTCGTCGCGGACCTGCAGCAGCGGCTGGGCACGGCGGTCGTCTGGATCACCCACGACCTCGGCGTGGTCGCCGGCATCGCCGACCGGGTCGCGGTGATGTACGGCGGGCGGATCGTCGAGAGCGCGGAGGTGGACGCGCTCTTCGACCGGCCGTCGCACCCCTACACCCGGGCGTTGCTCGACGCGCGGCCGGACCCGTCGAGGACCGGTGCGGACCTGCCGGCGATCCCCGGTGCGCCGCCGAGCCCGCTGGACCTGCCGGCCGGGTGCGCGTTCTGGCCCCGGTGCCCGGTCCGCGGGGACGCCCGGTGCGAGCACGAGCTGCCCGCCCTGGTCGAGGTCGGCACCGGGCACGTCGTACGCACGTTCTATCCCGGCCTGGACGGCGCGGGCGCCGAGGAGGTCGGGTGAGCCGCGAGATCGTCGCCGAGCTGGAGGACCTCAAGGTGTGGTTCCCCGCGCCGCACGGGCAGCACGTGCGCGCGGTGGACGGGGTGTCGCTGCAGATCCGGCGCGGGGAGACCCTGGGCCTGGTCGGCGAGTCCGGCTCCGGGAAGTCGACCACCGCGCTCGCGCTGCTGCGGCTGGTCGACCCGACCGCCGGCCGGGTGGTGGTGGACGGCCAGGACGTGACCACCCGTTCGCGCCGGCAGCTGCGGCCGCTGCGCCGCCGGGTCGCGATGGTGTTCCAGGACCCGGCGGCCTCGCTGGACCCGCGGCACACGGTCGGCGCCAGCATCGCCGAGCCGCTGGTGGTGCACGGGCTGGCGCGCGGCCGGGACGCCCGGTCTGCCCGGGTGGCCGAGCTGCTCGACCTGGTCGGGCTGCGACCGGACCTGGCCGACCGGCACCCGCACGAGCTCTCCGGGGGGCAGCGCCAGCGGGTCGGCATCGCCCGGGCCCTGGCCGGCGAGCCGGACCTGGTCGTGCTGGACGAGCCGATCGCCTCCCTGGACCTGTCGGTGCAGGCGCAGATCATGAACCTGCTGCGGCGGCTGCAGCGCGAGCTGGACCTCACCTACCTGTTCGTGGCCCACGACCTGGCCGCCGTCGAGCACATGAGCGACCGGGTCGCGGTGATGTACCTGGGCCGGATCGTGGAGACCGGCGCGCCCGCCCAGATCTACCGGGAGCCGGCGCACCCGTACACCGCGGCGCTGCTCTCCGCGGTCCCGGTGGCCGACCCGCGGGTCGAGCGCGGCCGGCAGCGCATCGTGCTGCAGGGGGACATCCCGAGCCCGGTGAACCCGCCCAGCGGCTGCCGGTTCCGCACCCGGTGCCCGGCCGCGCGCGACGAGTGCGCCGGGACCGACCCGGGGCTCGAGGCGGTGGGCGAGGGGCACGACGCCGCCTGCCTGTTCGCGGTCGACGCCGTACGGGAGATGACCGCCGTCCCCCGGTGAGCCGCCGCCCAGTTGTCAGGCGCTGTGATCGCCGCAGCGCGCTCAACGCCTGACAACTCTGGCCTGGACCACCGGGGCGGCTTCGTCCGCTCTCGGCGCGTCTTGCCGGGGGTCGGGTGCTTGGGCGTTCAACACCACGGGCCGGGTCTCCGTCGTGGGCGACTTCAACGACTGGCGGCCCGGCGCGCACACCCTGGTACGGCGCAGCAACGGCATGCGCAGCGTCAAGGTGACCGTGCCCGTCGGTTCGACCTTCCGGTTCCGGTACCTGGGCGAGGGTGGCCTCTGGTTCGACGACCCGCAGGTCGAGCAGCGGGACCGCGCGGACGGCCTGCTGCTCACCTGAGCCCCGCCACCGACTTGTCAGGCGCTGTGACCGCCGCAGCGCGCTCAACGCCTGACAAGTGTGTGCGAGGGTGAGGCGCATGCGGGTGGCGCTGATGGTGACGTGCGTGAACGACGCGATGTTCCCCGACACCGGCCGCGCGGTGGTGACGCTGCTGCGCCGGCTCGGGGTGGACGTGGAGTTCCCCGCGGCGCAGACCTGCTGCGGTCAGCCGATGGTGAACACCGGGTACGTCGACGAGGCGGTGCCGCTGGTCCGCAACTACGTGCGGGCCTTCGCCGGCTACGACGCGGTCGTGACGCCGTCCGGGTCCTGCGCCGGGTCCGCGCGGCACCAGCACGGGCTGGTCGCGCGCCGCTCCGGTGACCCCGGGCTGGTGTCCGCGGTCGGGTCCGCGCCTCCGACGTACGAGCTGAGCGAGTTCCTGGTCGACGTGCTCGGCGTGACCGACGTCGGGGCGTCGTTCCCGCACACGGTGACCTACCACCCGACCTGCCACAGCCTGCGGCTGCTGGGCGTGGGCGACCGGCCGCGGCGGCTGCTCGAGGGGGTGCGCGGGCTGCGGCTGGTGGACCTGCCTGCGGCGGAGGAGTGCTGCGGGTTCGGGGGCACGTTCGCGGTGAAGAACGCGGACCGTGTCGGTGGCGATGGGCTCCGACAAGGTCCGGCACGTCCGGGAGACCGGCGCGGAGGTGCTGGTCGCCGGCGACAGCTCCTGCCTGATGCACGTCGGCGGGCTGCTGTCGCGGCAGCGGGCCGGGGTCCGGGTGCTGCACCTGGCCGAGGTGCTCGCCGCGACGGAGGGGGTCCGATGAGCCGCACGTTCGTCGGGATGCCGGCGTTCCCCGCCGCCGCGCGGGAGGCGCTGGCCGACACCCAGCTGCGCGCCAACCTGGGGCACGCCACCGCCACGATCCGCGGCAAGCGGGCCGGCGTGGTCGGCGAGGTCGCGGACTGGGAGGAGCTCCGGCTCGCCGGCGCCGCGATCAAGGACAACACCCTGCTGCACCTCGACGAGCACCTGCCCGCGCTCGAGGAGGCGCTGACCGCGCGGGGCGCCACCGTGCACTGGGCCCGGGACGCCGCGGAGGCCTGCCGGGTCGTCGCGGAGGTCGCGCGCGACCACGGCGCGGACGAGGTGGTCAAGGTCAAGTCGATGGCGACCGCGGAGATCGGCCTCAACGAGGCGCTGGCCGCGCACGGCATCGCGGCCTGGGAGACCGACCTCGCCGAGCTGATCGTGCAGCTCGGCGACGACCTGCCCAGCCACATCCTGGTGCCCGCGATCCACCGCAACCGCGCCGAGATCCGGGAGATCTTCGCCTCCGCGATGGCCGGCGCCGGCCGGCCCGCGCCCGAGGACCTGACCGACGACCCGGCCCGGCTCGCCGAGGCGGCGCGGCTGCACCTGCGGGAGAAGTTCCTGCGCGCCCGGGTCGCGGTGTCCGGGGCGAACTTCGCGGTCGCGGAGTCCGGCACCCTGGTGGTCGTCGAGTCCGAGGGCAACGGCCGGATGTGCCTGACCCTGCCGGAGGTGCTGGTCTCGGTGGTCGGCATCGAGAAGGTGGTGCCGACCTGGGCCGACCTGGACGTGTTCCTGCAGCTGCTGCCGCGGTCCAGCACCGGGGAGCGGATGAACCCCTACACCTCGACCTGGTCCGGGGTGACGCCCGGCGACGGCCCGCAGGAGGTGCACGTGGTGCTGCTGGACAACGGGCGCACCCGGGCGCTGGCCGACGAGGTCGGCCGGCAGGCGCTGCGCTGCATCCGCTGCTCGGCGTGCCTGAACGTGTGCCCGGTCTACGAGCGCACCGGCGGGCACGCCTACGGCTCGGTCTACCCGGGCCCGATCGGCGCGATCCTGAACCCGCTGCTCAAGGGCGTCGGCGACCGACGAGCAGACCGACGCGCTGCCCTACGCCTCGTCGCTGTGCGGCGCCTGCTTCGAGGTCTGCCCGGTCCGGATCGACATCCCCTCGGTGCTGGTCGACCTGCGCGCCCAGGTGGTCGACGCGCACCGGGGCTCGCCGTCCCACGCCGGCGAGGCCGCGGCGATGAAGGGCGCGGCCTGGTCGTTCGGCTCCGGCGCCCGGCTCGGCGCCCTCGAGCGCGCGTCGGGGCTGCTCGGCGGCGCGCTCGACCGGCTGGGACGCCGTACCCTCCCGGGCGGACGGCGCGCGCTCGGCCGGCTCCCCGGGCTCGGCGCCTGGACCGGTTCCCGGGACCTGCCCGCCCCGCCGCGGGAGTCGTTCCGGGCCTGGTGGAAACGCACCGACGGGGGCCGCCGGTGAGCGCGCGCGAGGAGATCCTGGCGTCGGTACGACGCGCGCTCGACGGCGCGGACCGCGCCCGGGTGAACGTGCCGCGGGGCTACCGCGACCGCCCGGACCCCGACGCCGTGGTCGACCTGTTCGTGCGCCGGGTCGCGGACTACCGGGCGGTGGTGGAGCGCTGCGCGCCCGACCAGGTCCCGGCCCGGGTCGCGGCGGCCCTGGGCGGCGCGTCGCGGGTGCTGGCGCCCGACGGGCTGCCCTGGCCGGTGCCCGGGGGCGTCGCGGACACCGGGTTCACCGCCGCCGAGCTCGACGGGTTCGACGCGGTGGTCACCGGCGCCACCGTCGCGATCGCGGAGACCGGCACCCTGGTGCTCACCCACGGCCCCGGGGAGGGCCGGCGCGCGCTCAGCCTGGTGCCGGACCTGCACGTGTGCGTGGTCCGCGCCGACCAGGTGGTGGCGGGGGTCCCGGCCGCGGTCGCCCGGCTCGACCCGGACCGGCCGCAGACCTGGATCAGCGGCCCCAGCGCGACCAGCGACATCGAGCTCGACCGGGTCGAGGGCGTGCACGGGCCGCGCAACCTGCACGTGATCGTGGTCGACGCCGAGGTGCGGGAGGACGGCGCCGGGTCCGGGGCCGCCGTTCCCTAGAGTGCGGGGTGTGCCGGGCGTCCTCGAGGGTTTCGCGACGATCGGAGCCGTCATCGCGGTCGGCTTCGTGCTCGCACACGTCGGGGTCCTCGACACGACCGCCCAGCTGGTGCTGAGCCGGCTGGCGTTCTTCGTGGCCAGCCCCGCGCTGATGGTCACCGTGGTCGGCTCCTCCGACGTCGCCCACGTGCTCTCCCGCAGCCTGGTCGCCTCGGCGTGCGGGGTCCTGGCCGCGGCGCTGCTGTACGGCGTCGCGGCCTGGCGGCTCTGGCACCGGGAGCTCGGCGACACCGTGGTGGGGATGCTCTGCTCGTGCTACGTGAACGCCGGCAACCTCGGCCTGCCGATCGCTGCGTACGTGCTCGGCGACGCCGCGCTGATCGCGCCGACGCTGCTGATGCAGCTGCTGGTGCTGCAGCCGCTGGCGCTGGCGGTGCTCGACTCCACCCGGCCGGGGTTCAGGTTCTCCTGGGCCACGCTGCTGCGGCGGCCGTTCACGAACCCGCTCACGGTCGGTTCGCTGCTCGGGGTGCTGCTCGCGGTCACCGGGGCCAGCCTGCCCGCGGTGGTCGACGACCCGCTGCGGCTGGTCGGCGGGATGGCGGTGCCCGCGATGCTGATCGCCTACGGGGTCTCGCTGCGGCTCGGGCCGCTGCCGGGCGCGGGCCCGGGGCTCGCCGAGATCGGCTGGATCGCCACCCTCAAGCTCGGCGTGCAGCCCCTGGTCGCCGCCGGGGTGGGCGCGTTCGCGCTCGGGCTGTCCGGGACCGCGCTGCTGGCCGTCGCGGTGACCTCCGCGCTGCCCACGGCGCAGAACATCTTCGTGCACGCGACCCGCTACGACCGGGCGGTGCTGGTGGCCCGGGACTCGATCTTCGTCACCACGCTGCTGTCCGTGCCGGTGCTGTTCCTGATCGTCGCGCTGCTCGCGTGACCGGCCCGGGTCCGTCGTACCGGCCCGCCCTCCCGTCACCGCGGGACAATTGTGCTGTCGTGACGGGGGAACGGCGGTCGGCGATGTCAGTTCGGGACAATTGTGCCGTTGTGGCGGGGGATGGGGGCTCGGCGACGCGACTGCGGGACAATTGTGTGGTTGTGGCGGTGGAGCGGGTTCCGGGGTTGTCGGAACGGGACGATTGTGCGATCTGGACGGCGGATCGGGCCCCGGCGACGCCACTCCCACGCAATTGTGCCGTTGTGACAGCCCCCGGCGGCTCAGCGCAGCAGCCAGGTGACCAGCAGCGTGACCAGGCCGACCGCGTACCCGACGGCCGCCGCCGGGACCGCCCGCAGCGCGGGGTGGCTGCCCGCGAGCGCGGCCGGCCGGAGCGCGACGGAGGCCAGGACCGCCGAGGCGAGCGCGAGCGCCAGCGCGCCGAGCCAGGCGGGGGACAGGCCCCCCAGCCAGCGCAGGTAACCCGCCATCGTGTCGTCGAACAGCCGGTTCTGCGCCTCGGTGATCTGCGCGGGTGAACCGCTCGCGGGGGTGGACGCCGCCAGCAGCAGGGAGTACCCGTAGCCCCCGGCCAGCGCGGTCGCCAGGCCGAGCGCGGCCACCCCGGCGAGGTACCCCGTCGTCCACGCCGCCGGCTCGGTGAGCACCCGTCGGACCACGGCGGGCACGGCGGGCGGCGTCATGGCCACGAGTGTGACCGGCCGGGACGCCGTACGGCGCCGATCGGCGAAACCTTTGTCGGCAGGCTCACGTTGAGCGGGGCGCCCGCCGCGGGAGAGGGTGGACGGATGAAGTCCACCCAGATCCGCCTGGCCGCACGTCCGGTCGGCGAACCCGACGAGCACACCTTCGAGACCACCACCGTCGACCTGCCCGACCTCGAGGACGGGCAGGTGCTGCTGCGCACCGTGTACCTGTCCCTGGACCCCTACATGCGCGGCCGGATGAGCGCCGCGAAGTCCTACGCCGCGCCGCTCGAGGTCGGTGACGTGCTGATGGGCGGCACCGTCTGCGAGGTCGTCGAGTCGCGCAACCCGGACCTGCCGGTCGGGGACGTGGTGCTGGCCTACACCGGGTGGCAGACGCACGCGGTCAGCGACGGCCGCGGGCTGCGCCGGCTCGACCCCGACGCGGCGCCGGTCTCCACCGCCCTCGGGGTGCTCGGGATGCCGGGCTTCACCGCCTACGCCGGGCTGCTCGAGATCGGGAAGCCGAAGCCGGGGGAGACCGTGGTGGTCGCCGCGGCCACCGGCCCGGTCGGCTCCGCGGTCGGGCAGATCGCGCGGATCAAGGGCGCCCGCGCGGTCGGCATCGCCGGCGGCCCGGAGAAGTGCCGCGCGCTGACCGAGGAGTTCGGCTTCGACGCCGCCGTGGACCACCGCTCGCCGGACTTCGTCGCCGAGCTCGAGGCCGCGGTGCCGGACGGGATCGACGTGTACTTCGAGAACGTGGGCGGCCCGGTGGCCGACGCGGTGTTCCCGCGGCTGAACACGTACGCCCGGGTGCCGGTGTGCGGCCTGGTCGCGGGCTACAACGCCACCTCGGCGCCCGAGGGCCCGGACCGGCTGCCGCGGTTCATGAGCCAGGTGCTGACCCGCAGCCTCACCGTCCGCGGATTCATCCAGGACGAGTTCACCAGGTCGCACGGGCGGGACTTCCTGCGGGACATGGCGGCCTGGGTGCGTGACGGCTCGGTGCGCTACCGGGAGGACGTCGTCGACGGGCTGGAGAACGCGCCCGAGGCGTTCCGCGGCATGCTGCGCGGCGCCAACTTCGGCAAGCTGCTGGTTCGGGTGGGCGACGACCCCACCCGCTGACCGGTGCCGGCGGCGCGTTGCCCGCCCCCGCCGTAGCGCCCTGCCTAGTCGGGGACGTTCGGCACTGGGACCGGCGCACCGGCCGACCTAGCGTCGAGGTGTGGACGAGATCCGGGCCGCTACCCACGCGGACGTGCCGGCGATCGCGCAGCTGTACCGCTCGCTGTCGGCCGAGTCCGCCCGGATGCGCTTCTCCTGCGCCCTGCCCGACAGCAGGGTGGAGGAGATCGCCGAGCTCGGTCCCGGGGTGTTCGCGGTGGTCGGCGTGCACGGCGACCGGGTGGTCGGCGAGGCACGCTGGTGCGCCGACGGCGCGGCGCCCGAGTTCGCGGTCACGGTCGCCGACGACCACCAGGGCTACGGCCTGGGCCCGCGCCTGCTCCACGCGCTGCGTACGGCGGCCCGCGAGCGCGGCATCGAGCGGCTGACCGCGGTCGTGCGTACCGACAACGTCCCGATGGTCCGGCTGCTGCAGAAGACCGGCTGCGTGATCGTCGAGCCGGTGCGGGACGCGGTCGTGGTGTTCGAGGTCGCCACCGACGAGCTGATGCCGACCTGGGGGCCGCGCGACGGTCGGCCCCGGGTGCTGGTGGAGTCCGGCTCGATGTTCGACGACGACGCGACCGAGGTGCTGCGATCCGCCGGGTACGACGTACGCAAGTGCTTCGTGGCGCGGCGGGGACGGCCGTGCCCGCTGGTGCGGCTCGGACGGTGTCGGCTCGCCGAGGGCGCCGACGTGGTCGCCTGCCTGGTCCCGCACAGCGCGGAGGCGGACGCGATCGCCGCGCAGCACGAGGCCGCGCACCGGTTGGGCGCCACCTCGATGGCCGACTGGCGGCGCGCCGTGCCGGACCTCGTCGAGGAGGCGGGTCCGGACCGTTAGCGGCCGTCGGGCAGAGTCGGGGCACACCCCGCCGAGTCCGGAGCGGCCCGCCCGAGACCAACCCGCGACCCGGGAATCAGGCGCCCGCCGCGCCTGTTGGGCCGGACATGCCGCACACCGATGTCCGCCGCGTCTCCATGCTCGTGGGCCTGCTGTTCGGGCTCGCCGGGCTGGGGAGCTCGTCGGCCGCGATCGCCCTGCCGGTGCTGGCCGCCGACCTGCACGTGAGCACCGGGGTGAGCGCGTGGGCGATCAGCCTGTACGCGCTGATGCTGGCGGTGGCCACGGCCGTCTACGGCCGGGTGTCCGACCTGGTCGGGATCCGGCTGCCGCTGCTCGTCGGGGTGGTGCTGATGGCCGCCGGCGCGCTGGTCGGCGCGCTGTCCCCGAGCTTCGGGGTGCTGCTGGCGGCCCGGCTGGTCCAGGGCGCCGGTGCCGCCGCGGTGCCCACGCTGGGGGTCGCGATCGTGGCCTCCCGCTACCACGGGGCCGAGCGCTCCGCCGGGCTCGGCCGGATCGCCGGCTTCGCCGCGGCGGTGAGCTGCCTCGGCCCGCTCGCCGGCGGGGGCGTGGTGCAGCTGCTCGGCTGGCGCGAGGTGATCGCGCTGCCGATGCTGGGCGTGCTGCTGCTGCCCCTGCTCTGGCGCGCGGTGCCGACCACCGGCAGCGGCGCCCGGCTGGACGTGCTGGGCGCCGTCCTGGTGGCCGCGACCGCGGCCGGGCTGGTGCTGCTGATCCAGTCCCCGTCGACGGGCGTCCCGGTCGCCGTGGTCGGCGCGGCGCTGCTGGCGCTGGGCGTGCCGGCGGTGGCCTGGTGGGTGCGCCGCCGCCCGGACGGCTTCCTGCCGGCGTCGGTGGTCCGCAACTCCGTGGTGGTGCGCTCGGCGCTGGCCGCGGCCGCGGTGCCGGCCGCCTGGTTCGCGCTGCTGATCGCGGTCCCGGCGGTGCTCGTCGGGGCCGGCTGGGCGCCCTGGCACGTCGGCCTGGCGCTGCTGCCCAGCGCGGTCACCGGGCTGCTCGCGCCCCGGATCGCCGGGCCGCTGCTGGACCGGATCGGCCCGAGCGCCGCGCTCGCGCTCGCCGGCCTGATCGCCTCCCTCGCGCTCCTCGTCGCGTCGCTCGGCGCCGCGAACCAGGCCGCGGTACTGCTCGTGGTCGCGGTCGTCGCGGTCACCCTGGCCTTCGGCCTCGGCCAGCCCGCGCTGATGGCGGCCGTCGGCGAGGCGGTGCCCCAGACGGTCCGGGGCGTCGCCGTCGGGGTCGCGACGCTGATGTTCCTGGTCGGCGGCGGGGTCGGCTCCGCGGTGGTGGGCGGCCTGGCCGGCGCGCTCGGCATCTCCGGCGCGCTGCTGCTGCTCGCGGCCCTGCCGGTGGTCGGGCTGGTGGCGCTGGCCCGCGACCTGCTGCCGGTCACCGAGCCGTCCGAGTAGCCGGCCCGCAGCGGACGGGCACCGGTCGATCCGACGACCAGGCCGAGCCGCCGGCCGGCTGTCGGCGTGAGCCCGCCAGCCACCCGGCGAGTGCACGTCGCCCGGGCCGTCGTACAGCGCCGCACCGACGGCGGCACCGGGATCCCGGCGCGCAGGTCCGGCGCCGGCCGCGGCTCCCCGAACTGGGTCTCCAGCGGCACCACCCCGGCCCAGGCGCCACCGGCGACGTCGTCCGGCTCGTCCTCGGGCCACTGCTCGGAGACGCGCAGCGACCACTGCTCGATCGGCATCGCGAGCAGCAGCGTCGCGGCCAGCTCGCGGGGCGTCGCCGCGCGCACCTCGCCGACGCGTCCGGGGAGGAGCTTGTCGACCACCACGTCCAGGGCGGCTCGCTTCACCTCGCCCTCCACGGCCGTGAACCGGCCGAACAGCACCGCGCTGCGGTACTGGAACGACGACTCGAACGCCGAGCGGGCGACGACCAGCGCGTCGAGCGAGGTGACCGTGACGCAGGCGTCGGCACCGTCGGCCAGCTCCCGCAGCCATCCCGAGCCGGTGGAGCCGTGCACCAGCAGCCGGTCGCCGTCGCGCGCCATCCCGGTGGGTACGACGAGCGGGTGGCCGTCGCGCACCAGGCCGACGTGGGCGACGTACGCCTCGTCGAGCAGCGCGCGCAGCGCGGCCTCGTCGGTGACGGCCTTCTCGGGCATCCGGGTCATCGAGGTGTTCGGCACGAGGCGATCCTGCCACCGCTGACCGGTTGCCGCCGGTGGTCCGGTCCGGGAGGGCCGCGGACGTGATCAGCCGGAGCCGGCTGCTGGCGCTGGAACGGACCGTGGACGACCCGTGGACCTCCCCGGTGGCGGACCGGGTGGCCGCGGTCTGGGGCGTGCGATGGCGAAAACATCCGTTCGGCGGAGGGGTCGATTCGCGCAAACCGCCCCAACCACGCGAGTGAGTCTTTACGCTGATTCGGAACTCAGTGTGCCGAACGGCCGTGCCAAGGGAGGGGTCGTCGATGGCAGTCGCCACCGTCGAGACCGACGCCCCCGCCGTCGCTGCGGCGCGACCGGTCCGTGCCCAGTTCGCCCGGGTCATCGCGGTCGTGTTCCTGCTCGACGCGGTCGTGCTCACCGCGGCGGTGCCGCTGGCGCTTGCTGGTGAAGTTCCGCACCGGGCGCCCCGAGGCCGGCATCCAGTGGTTCACCGGCTACCCGGTGATCGACTTCGGCTGGCTGGTGCCGCTGTGGCTCGGCGCGCTCGTGGTGCAGGACGCCTACTCGAAGCGGCAGTTCGCCCGGGGGACCGACGAGCTCAAGGCGGTGCTCAAGGGCGTCGCTGGCCGCGGCCGCGGTGGCCTCGATGCTGCTCTACCTCGTCAACTACGACATGTCCCGCGGCTACTACCTCTACGCGTTCCTCCTCGGCACCGGGCTGCTGCTGCTCGAGCGCTGCGCGGTGGGCCGGGTGGTCGGCCGGATGCGGGCGCGCGACCGGCTGATGCACCGGGTCGTGGCCGTGGGTGGCCCCGACGAGATCACCGCCCTGCACGCGGTGCTCGCCAAGCGCCCGGACCTCGGCTACGAGATCGTCGGCGCCTGCCTGCCGCCAGGACGGTACGACGTGCCGGTGCCCGTGCTGGGCACGCCGGACGACGCGGTGGCGCTGTGCGCGCAGCACGGTGCCGACACCCTGCTGGTCGCCTCGGGGGCGCAGACCTGCTCCGCCGACCTGCACCGGATCGGCTGGCAGCTCGAGGACACCGACGTCGACCTGATCGTCGTGCCCAGCCTGATCGACGTCGCCGGCCCGCGCATCCACATGCGCCCGGTCTCCGGCCTGCCGTTCCTGCACGTGGAGCCGCCGCAGGTGGCCCGGGCGATGAAGTGGGGCAAGGCGCTCTTCGACCGGATCGGCGCGCTGGTGCTGCTGGTCGTGCTGTCCCCGGTGTTCCTGGCCGTCGCGGTGGCCATCAAGCTCGAGAACCGCGGGCCGGTGTTCTTCCGGCACCGGCGCATCGGCGTCGACGGCCGCGAGTTCGGCCTCTGGAAGTTCCGCAGCATGGTGCTGGATGCTCCGGCGCTGCACGAGGAACTCGTGGAGGCGTCGGGCTCCGGCGCGCTGCTGTTCAAGGTCCGCGCTGACCCGCGTGTCACCCGCGTGGGCGCCTTCATCCGGCGCTACTCGCTCGACGAGCTCCCGCAGCTGATCAACGTGCTGGTGGGGGAGATGTCGCTGGTCGGCCCGCGGCCCCAGGTGGCCGCCGAGGTCGCGCAGTACGGCGACTCGCACCACCGCCGGCTGCGCGTGCGGCCGGGCATCACCGGCCTGTGGCAGGTGTCGGGCCGCTCGAACCTGACCTGGGAGGAGTCGGTGCGGCTGGACCTGTCGTACGTCGACAACTGGTCCATGACCGGGGACCTGGTGATCCTGTTCAAGACCGTTCGCGCCGTTCTGCGACACGATGGTGCCTATTGACCGCATGGCTGAGGTAGCACTCACACGGAAGGTGACGCGTGTCGGACAACCGGGGCGCAGTCGGCGCTGAAAACTGGACCCTCATTACGGTCTCCTACGACTCCGCCAAGGAGCTGCGGGACTTCTGGGCTAAGTCCGGAGTTGGCTCCGCTCGTCAGATCGTCGTGGACAACGCGTCCACCGACGACTCCGTTGGCCTTGCAGAAGCTTCGGGCGCGGACGTGATCCGGCTTCCGCAAAATGTCGGGTTCGCGCGCGCCAACAACGTCGCTCTCGCTGAGGTAACCACTCCTTGGGTCGCCTTCGTAAACCCGGATGTCGTGGTTGACTCACCGACCAGTCTCCACCGTCTTGGGTTGGTCAGCAGAGCGAACCGGGATGCCTTGGTCGCACCCCAGCTCATGAATCCCGACGGCACCGAACAGGCCAATGCACGTGGCCTCCCCTACCTGGTCGACAATCGCCAATCGTGGACTGCGACTGCCTGGCGCCCGCTTGCACGACTACTCGCGAACGGGTCTGTCGGGACCGACTTTCGTGGCATGGGTGATGGGAGCAGCCTTGGCAGGACCAACCGACATTTTTCGCCGGATCGGCGGATGGGATGAGAAGTTCTTTATTTATTACGAAGATCACGATATCGGTCTGCGTGCATGGAAAACGGGTCATCGGGTCATCGTCGACCCGCGGATCCGATGGGTGCACGAGTGGCAGCGGGCAACGTCACGGCCCCGAATTGGTCCCTGGAAGCATGAGGCGCGCTCCAGTCGACGGTTCTACTCGACTTACCCCAATCTCGTGATGCGGTGGACACACCATCAGCTGGGTGACCTCGACGCTCACCTCTGGGCGGACGCTGCAGACCCGCCGCAGGGCTAAAGGTCAGCCTGACTACCGAAGGGGTGCCCAGCGCTGAAGGGGTGCTCAGGCCCAGGCTTCATTCGAGGCGCCGGAGCGTAAGCCCACGTCGGATTAGGGCAAGGTCCGACTTCCTCACAACGACCCCCCGCCACCATGGCGTGCCAGATAGACGCGCGAAGAGCCATACCTTTGTCATTGCGTTGAAACTGTAGGCGATTGAGGTTGACATCGCCGCTCCGACTATCCCGAACTGCGGAATCAACAAGATATTGAGAAGAACGTTGCCCATCGCAACGACGGCGGCAACATAGAGGTTCAGCTCTGGACGCCCACGGGCGGCAATGTCGTTGGCCAGCACTCGCGCGAGGCTTCCGAGCACTATCCCGGGCAACATCCAGATCAATGCCGTCACCGCTGGCAAGTAGTTGGTTCCGAAGAGCAAGGCGATAACTGGCTTTGCGACGACCGCTAGCAGAAGGGAAAGCCCAGTCGATATGAGCAAAGTCCAGGCTGAGGCGGTCGGCGTCAATCGCCTCCTCTTGCCTTCATCTGCGTGGAGATGGGACAGACGCGGCAGCAATACGGTGCTTACGGCCTCAGATACGATCCACATTCGCTCGCCGAGCTGAGTGGCTACGGCGTACAACCCAGCCGAGCTCGACGTGAGAAAGACGTTCACCAAGAACAGGTCCGCACGGTAGTTGATGAACGTCAATGCATTACTGAGGTGTGTCTTGGCGCCGTAGGCCGAGCATGTGTCGGCGGTATGTCGCACTCACGCCTAGGGCGGCGGCGGTGTCCCTCTCTTCACTGCAGTGTGCGAGCACGCCCCGAAGAGTGGCGAATGCTCCCACCACCTGGCCCGACAGAAACGCGAGAACCGCTGCGACTGGGGTGGCGCCTACGAGAGGGAATGCTGACGCCGCACCCAGGAGGGTCGCGCAGGGCAGGATCAAGAATACCCGGTTAAGGCGGCGAAAATCCTCGACCGCCTGAAGGAGACTAAGGCCGACAGCCTGGAACAGAGTAAACGGGAATCCGGCGAGCGCAAGAAGAAGCACTTCATTCTTGATTCCGGGGAACCAAGAATCGCTCCAGAATGTGATAATGGCGACGCCTGCACAAAGCCCCAACGCGGACAAACCCAATGTGAACTCAAGGCTGGTTCGCCAGGCAGACCTGAAACTGACGCTCTCATGCCCGACGAAATACACGTTGGCTGAGCCGACACCAAGATTCAAGAAGGTCACAAGGAGCGTGGGGAAGAGGACCGCCAGCGCATACTCACCGTTGCCATCTGGCCCCAGAGATCGGGCGAAGACTATTGAAAGGGTCAGCCCAAGAACGAGTGAGCCAGCCTGCCGAATCAGGGTGTGTGCCGCATTGCGGACGATCATCTCAGTGCCAACGGCTGCATCCCCTAGCCTCATGGCCGGTACCGAGAGTGCTGAGCCACGCTGACGAGTTCACCCGCAAACTCATATAGTTGTTCCTAGCGTCGTAGTTGCTCGCCCAACTCGACCGACTGTTCCGCCGACGCACCTGGGAAAGGGTGGCATCTTCTACGACCCCCAGGATGGCCCTCGCGATGTCTTCGGCCGTCGGGTTGCTGTCCAGGAGGACGCCGTTTTCAGAATTAACGATTTCACCTGTCCCGCCCACCGCTGTGGCAATGACTGGAATCCCGTAGCTTTGAGCTTCCATGATGGAAACAGGGACTCCCTCGGACGCGCTCACGTTGACAAACGCGTCCACCGGATGGGACCGGTAAAACTGATGGACCTCGTCGTTGCTCAGACGCCCATGCATGAAGAACGAGTTGTGAGCGAGTGTACGCGAGGCTAGCTTGCGAAGCTCGCTAAGTTTCGGCCCATCCCCGATATGGTGCCACTCGACCGAAAGCTTCGGCCTGGATTCGACCAGACGCGCGATGGCGTCGATGAGCAGAGGAAGGCGCTTGACGGGACGGACAAAGGAACATGACACCACTCGAACGGTCTGGCCGGTGGGTAACAATCCAAGAGGTCCGGGGTCGCGCACGCCCAAGCGAGCGACCCGAAACTTACCCTCGAACTCAGGGTAACCATGAGCGAGGTGAGCCCGGCCGTGTTCAGATACGGCAAAGATGACGTCCGGGCCGGAAATTGTGTCGCGTCGGAAGGGTAAGTACGGGGGTCTGTGGGCCGCTTCGTACACATCGAATCCGTGGGCTCTCGACACCTGGCCGGCAAGCTGTCGTCTGCGCGGGTGCGTTGCGATGCCATGCGCGGAGGCATCCAGCCAGTACGTATAGATTGTCGTTTCTTCCGGACGCAGCCGCGAGAGGGTCAACTGCCGATTCAACCATCGTGTCGTGAGAGTTGATCCGTAGAAGAAGGCGAGAAGCCGTTTCACTGCAGACATGCTGAAAAGTAGCCGAGGTCGACGCAAGAGTTCGTGGCGTAACCGATGACTGATAAGGGCAGTAATGACGGTGGCTACCACTTCTACCCACTGACCACGAGCTTCAGCCAGCGAATGATCGACCACAACGCCATGTGGCAGCCTACGCCGAGCCCCAGAGATACGCAGCGGCACGACCGTGAGCTGGACGAGTTCGTGGAGATACAAGATCTCGGTCTCCAAGAATTGCTCCCCTGATCCATATGGAAACTCCGACGTCATCAGGACCACGTTCGCCGAACTGAAATCGTCCTCTAAGGCAGTCAATTGAAGGACTCCTCCAAGATCTTGGGTAACGTGCGCAGGTACTCTTGATGGCCCAGATCCTGGGGTAGGCGAATAATACGTAGCTCCGCCTTGCCTATTGCAGAGAGGATCTTGTCTTGTAGCTGGTCGAGTAAACGCTGGTACGTCGTGAGCGGCGGCCGTGACGTCAGTTGGCTGTTGAGTTCATGCCAATGTATGTGGTTGAAGAATTCATGGTACTCGGCCGCCATTACACGAGTGCTGATGTTCGCCATAAGAGGAGCTTCAATTGCTTCCACTGCCACGCTCGTCCGCACTTCTCGCATCAGGAAGACATACCGGTGAAGCGCACCGCTCGCGGTGTTTGTGTCGCCATAAAGCGCGGACGGCGAAATGCGCCGGCGAACCTTGTGGGGACCGCGACGCCTGTGAAGGCTCCAATGGGTGCGGTCTGCTATTCCGTTACCACCAATCACATGTTTCTGGAGCGATGTATCACCTTGTGCGTTGTATCCATAAATCTTCGGATACGCACAATTAGCGTGCACTATGCCCTGTGTCGAGACTGGGGTAATGTCGTCGGCCATGAACTGGTGACCGTGGTAGCGGCACATCTCCAGTTCCAGTGATGTCTTGCCAATTCCTCCGGTGCCACCGACGGTTGTGATTCGCCCGTCCGGGGATCGGAAGGACGACCCATGCATAAGCGCAATGGAGTCATCGAAGAAGAGGTAGGGAACCGCCACCAACTCGTGAAATATCTGCCCGGCACTTTCCTCCACGGACGTGTACTGCATGCTCTTCCACTTTTGCAGAAGTGCACGTCCCCAGGTTGCGCGACCGATGCTGAAGCGCACTTCTCCCTGACTCTCTCGTGGCAAGCGATAGAAGACTTTCGCGTTGCCGAAATCAGCGAAAAGTCCATCTTCCGTCGTTGCATGGATGCCCGGATTGAAGGGACCAGAAGTGGGACGCTTCAGGTCCCGGTCAGGACGAACCTCAGAGTCGGTGCCTCGGAAGTTGGTGCGTCAGGATAATCGGCCAGCTCGCTGGCCATTACTGACCCAGCGTCCGACGAGTCGAGCTGTATTTGCACCGTCTGGCCGAACATCTCCTTGTACAGATTCATGTTGTCCGCCGTATGGGCACCGGTCCGATGTGCCGCTCCGTGAAACGAATGTTGAGGACGATCCTGCGAATGGATCGTGGCGAATCGCCGGTGTGCTGTGACCGAGAATGGGGGTGAGGCATGTCAGGGACACTCAACCTTCCGCCGTTGTCCGGCTGCCTGCATAAGAGTGATCAGCCGGTCAACTTGCCGGTCGCGTGCAAATGCGTCGATCAGTGAGCGATTTTTGTGTGGCGTTGCATGGCCCCCCATGTATTGCATGAAGTGATCGCCAATTTCGAGGTAGTCTGTCCCGCAGACGGTTCCACCGGATGCTTTAAGTATGAGCTTGCCAGGAGCGGAGGCCCTACCTCGAGCACCGATGGAAAAGATCGGCGTTTCCACGAAGAGATATTCAAATAACTTCCCGGTCAATATGCCATCTACATGTGGGTCGTGCGCTTCTAGAAAGAGAAGCAGGTCTGCCGATTTTTGAATTGAAACGGCGTCTTGGTGATCGACGGCGCCGCAGTATCGCACGGTGCGGGAAAGGCCGAATGTTTCGATGAGCTGCGGTAGATCCCCCATTGAACTGCCAAAGAACAGCACTTCGATTTTCTCGAGGTCCAATCGTCCTTGTGTGGAGAGGTGTTTCAATGCTCGGAAGAACGGAGAGGGATCTTGCCTCTTCCGCAGGATGGTGCCCGTGTATACGACGCGAAACTTTCGCGGTTGGTCGTCGAAGAATCCTACAGGGGCTTGGTCCATTATCGGCCGGTCGAATCCGTTCTCGATCACCGCTATGGGAGTTCCGGGGAATTTCCTCCTCAGCACGGTGGCCAGGCCGTCGCTAACTGTGGTGATGAGGTCTGCCCTTCGCTGCACAGTTCGTGTTTCGATTAGGCGCTCAACCAGCGTGAAGGGCCAAAGGCCCGCATAGGCGTGGTTCTCCAGCCACAAGTCCCGGTAGTCCGCCACCCACGTTGCTCCGAAGAGTTTTGCGGCGGCGTGCCCAACCACGAGCGCCGAGGGTGGCCCGTATGAGCTGATGACATATTGGTAAGTCTTTCCTGCCCTGCTCTGGCGCCGCAGTTCGCCGATTGCGGGAATGATCCACGGGTCCGTCCGACCTGGCATGCGTTCGTTCATTCTCTGACGGTAGAACTGGGAGAGGCGTACTTGGAGCTTGCGACCGATCCCGCGATCAGGCCGGGTCTGCTGCGAGACGAATGCGCTCTTGTCAACGCCAGCCAGTGCAAGTGGATCGAAGTATGGGACCTCGGTGACCGAGAACCGCGAGAGATCCCGGTTCAGTGGGGTGACCACTTGGCCGCGTTTGGACGTCGTAAGAACGGACACGTCCCAGCCTCGGGCGTCCAGGTACTTTGCCCACGCGTGCATGCGCATGGTCGCAACGCTGTCGAGCGGTGGAAAATACCGGGTAACTAGAAGAATGCGCCTGTCCCGATTGCTGGTCACATCAGTTCTCCCAACATGACCAGGATTGTGCCATTGGAGAGCCCGTGAGGGTCGGGATTGCAGCTCCAGAGTGGGACGTCATTGCTCGACGCTGGTAGTCGTGCGGGTGCCAGGCCGGTGCGTATGCCCCTCTGACCGTCGTGAGGTGAGCTGCTGATGTCGCTTACGCGACGTCGTCGGCTCGCTCGTTGGTCGGGGCCGGGGTCTCGAGACGCTCGGTGTGCGAACTCTTCATACAGCCGGACCGCTCCTCTGCTGCTGCGCCGGGCGCGAGCAGCCGACTGGGCTCGCTCGTTCTGGTCCAGCACGATCTGGCAGAACCGGACCGCGTCGGCGGGCGTCTTCGCAGCACCGTCGTCGCGGCACAACTCCAGCGACAACTTCTTCGGCGGCATCAGCGTTTCGAGGTCGTCGGCTGTCGAGGAGAGGACGTTAGTCTGCTTCTTCTTGGTGGCTGTCGACGTCATGTCGTCCTCGGGGGAGTTCTCGCCGACGTTCGTCATGGACGGCTGACGGGTGATCCGGCTTCACCTGGGAGTAGGCGATGTGACACCCCGACTACATCGAGCAGTGTTTCGGGGGCTTGGTCTCGCTCACCCAGGAGCCTCACGGGCGGGGTGTGGTTGTCTCTTGCGGTACTCCCGCCAGGTCAGCCACACGATGAAGGCGTCGAACACGGTGAGCAGCGCCAGGCCCCAGCCCGGCTGCAGCGCGAACCGGTACGCCTGGTAGCCGATGAACACCAGCAGGAACCCGATCATCCACGGGTAGGCCCAGAGCCGGTTGCGCAGCACCGCGGCGACCAGCACCACCTTCACGACCCCGTGGGCGAGCAGGTAGGCCGCCGCGAAGGTCTGCGCCCCGGCGGTCAGGTGGTGCGCCGAGACCAGCAGGTGGGTGGCGACGAAGTCGTGCGGGTCCTCGGACAGCTCGTGCTGGGTCAGCGTCGCGACCCAGCCGACGATGTCCTGGGGCTTGACCAGCAGCAGCGCGACCCCACCGACGAGCTCGAGCACGCCGTCGAGGCCCTTGAGGATCAGCGCGATCTCGAAGGTCCAGTCCAGCAGCCCGCGCGGGCGGAATCGGCTCATGGGCCCAGTGTGTCCCGTGGGTGGGTGTCCGGGGTTTCGAGACGCTCGCTCCTCGACCCCCCGGCTCGCTCCTCAACCGGCCGGGACGCCGTACCTCAGTTGCTGCGGCGGGCCCGGGCGGCGGACTTGGCGCGCTCGTTCTGGTCCAGCACCACCTTGCGGATCCGGACCGTGTCCGGGGTGACCTCGACGCACTCGTCCTCGCGGCAGAACTCCAGGCACTGCTCCAGCGACAGCTTCTTCGGCGGGATCAGCTTCTCGAAGTTGTCGGAGGTGGAGGAGCGGACGTTGGTCTGCTTCTTCTCCTTGGTGATGTTGACGTCCATGTCGTCGTCGCGGGAGTTCTCGCCGACGATCATGCCCTCGTAGACCTCGGTGGTCGGCTCCACGAACAGGGTGCCGCGCTCCTGCAGGTTCGTCATCGCGTAGGCGGTGGCCGCGCCGGCCCGGTCCGCCACCAGCGAGCCCGACGCGCGGGAGCGGATCTCCCCGGCCCACGGCTCGTAGCCCTCGAACACGTGGTGCGCGATGCCGGTGCCGCGGGTGTCGGTGAGGAACTCGGTGCGGAAGCCGATCAGCCCGCGCGCCGGGACCAGGAACTCCATCCGCACCCAGCCGGTGCCGTGGTTGGTCATCTGCTCCATCCGGCCCTTGCGGACCGCGAGCAGCTGGGTGATCGCGCCGAGGTACTCCTCCGGGGCGTCGATGGTCAGCCGCTCCACCGGCTCGTGGATCTTGCCGTCGACCTCGCGGGTCACCACCTGCGGCTTGCCGACGGTCAGCTCGTAGCCCTCGCGGCGCATCTGCTCGACCAGGATCGCCAGCGCCAGCTCGCCGCGGCCCTGCACCTCCCAGGAGTCCGGGCGCTCGGTCGGCAGCACCTTGATCGACACGTTGCCGACCAGCTCGGCGTCCAGGCGGTCCTTGACCAGCCGCGCGGTGACCTTGGTGTTCTTCGTCGGCCCGCGGCCGGCCAGCGGCGAGGTGTTGGTGCCGATCGTCATCGAGATCGCCGGCTCGTCCACCGTGATCAGCGGCAGCGCGACCGGGTTCTCCACGTCCGCGAGCGTCTCCCCGATCATGATCTCCGGGATCCCGGCGATCGCGACGATGTCGCCGGGCCCGGCGGACTCGCCCGGCTTGCGCTCCAGCGCCTCGGTGACCAGCAGCTCGGTGATCTTCACGTTCTGCACCCGGCCGTCGCGGCGCATCCAGGCCGCCTGCTGGCCCTTGCGCAGCGTGCCCTCCTCGACCCGCACCAGCGCGAGCCGGCCCAGGAACGGGCTGGAGTCCAGGTTGGTCACGTGCGCCTGCAGCGGCGCGCCCTCGTGGTACGTCGGCGCCGGGATGGTGTCCACGATGGTCTGGAACAGCGGCTCCAGGTTCTCGCTGTCCGGCAGCCCGCCGTTCTCCGGCATCGTCAGCGACGCCCGGCCCGCCTTGGCGCTCGCGTAGACCACCGGGAAGTCCAGCGCGTCCGCGTTGTGGCTCTCGTCGAGCAGGTCCATGAACAGCTCGTAGGTCTCGTCGACGACCTCGCTGATCCGCGCGTCGGAGCGGTCCACCTTGTTCACCACGAGTACGACGGGCAGGTCGGCGTTCAGCGCCTTGCGGAGCACGAACCGGGTCTGCGGCAGCGGCCCCTCGGAGGCGTCCACGAGCAGCACGATGCCGTCCACCATGGACAGCCCGCGCTCCACCTCGCCGCCGAAGTCGGCGTGGCCGGGGGTGTCGATGATGTTGATCGTCATCGGTCCCTCCTTGGCGGCGGCGCCGGTGTAGCGGATCGCGGTGTTCTTCGCGAGGATCGTGATGCCCTTCTCGCGCTCCAGGTCGCCGGAGTCCATCGCCCGCTCGTCGACGTGCTGGTGCTCGCCGAACGCGCCGCCCTGCCACAGCATCGCGTCCACGAGCGTGGTCTTGCCGTGGTCGACGTGCGCGACGATCGCGACGTTCCTCAGA
The DNA here is from genome assembly GCA_963728775.1 of uncultured Actinomycetota bacterium. Classification (GTDB taxonomy): domain Bacteria; phylum Actinomycetota; class Actinomycetes; order Propionibacteriales; family Nocardioidaceae; genus Nocardioides_B. Next base: position 246,783 of record CAVSLP010000009.1, on the reverse strand, counting down.
TCGGTGCGGGAGGTGCGGTTGTCGGACATGCAGGTGCCATGGCTTTCGGTTCGAGGGCCCCGCGGCTCGACGTACCGCCTGCGGGAAGACCCTGGGAGTCTACCGGCAGCCGGGCGCCGGCGACGAACTCAGCGCAGGCGGCCCGCGCCGCGCTGGCCGTAGGCTGGGCCGGTGGCTCCCTCCCCGCCCACCCTCGCCGGCCTGCTCGCCGCGTCCCGCAAGGTGGTCGCGTTCACCGGCGCCGGGGTGTCCACGGAGTCGGGGATCCCGGACTTCCGGTCCCCGGGCGGGCTGTGGACCCGGTTCAACCCGATGGACCTCACCTTCCCCAAGTACGTCGACTCCGCGCGGGTCCGCGCGCTCACCTGGGCGATGCGGCGGGAGCTGCTGGCCGTGCCGCGGCTGCCGAACCCGGCGCACCACGCGCTGGCCCGGCTGGAGGCCGCGGGCCGCTCGCTGGGCGTGATCACCCAGAACATCGACGGGCTGCACCAGGACGCCGGGTCGTCGCGGGTGATCGAGGTGCACGGCACCGCCCGGGAGGTGATGTGCATCGGCCACCAACCGCGCGGCGGGGTGCCGGACGGCTGCGGGTGGCGCGCCCCGGTGGACTGGGTGTTCGAGGCGATCGCCTCCGGGGACCCGGACCCGCTGTGCCCGCTCTGCGGGGGCCTGGTGAAGTCCTCCACGGTCTCCTTCGAGCAGGCCCTGTTCCCCGGCGTGGTCGAGGACGCGCTGGCGATGGCCGCGCAGGCCGACCTGATGGTCGCGATCGGTTCGTCGCTGGTGGTGTACCCGGCCGCGGACCTGCCGCTGGTGGCGCTGCGCAACGGCGCGCGGCTGGCGATCCTCAACGACGAGCCGACCCCGCTCGACGACGTGGCGGACCTGGTGGTGCGGGGCCGTGCCGGCGACGTGCTGCCCGCCGCCGTGGACGCCGCGCTCGACGGCGGGTGAGGGGCCGGGCCCTTCGAGACGGCTGTTTCCTCGCCTCCTCAGGGTCCGGACGTCAGACGAGCGCGCGGTCCAGCGCGGCCTCGACGTGCAGCGTCGTGCAGGGGAACACCGGCAGCTCGGAGTCGGCCTGCTTGACCAGCAGCTCCAGCTCGGTGCAGCCCAGGATCACGCCCTGCGCGCCGGCGTCCCAGAGCTCCTCGATCACCGAGACCACCGTCTTGCGGGAGCCGTCGAGCACCTTCCCGTGCACCAGCTCGCCGTAGATGATCGCGTTGATCGCCTCGTGGTGCCGCTCGTCGGGCACCAGCACCTCGAGCCCGTGCGAGGCGATCCGGTCGCGGAAGAAGCTGCGCTGCATGGTGAAGGAGGTGCCGATCAGCGCGACCTTCTCCAGGTTGCGCGCCTTGCAGGCACCGGCGACCACGTCGGCGAGGTGCACGAACGGGATGTCGACCGCGGCCTCGACCTGGTCGGCGACCATGTGGAACGAGGTGGTGCACATCAGCAGCATGTCCGCGCCCGCGGCCTGGACACCCTTGGCGGCGGTGGCCAGCATCTCGGCGACCTCGTCCCAGCGCTCGGCGCGCTGGAGCTCGGTGAGCTCGGCGAACTCCACCGACGACAGCACGACGCGGGCCGAGTGCAGGCCGCCCAGCCGGTCCTCCACGCCGACGTTGAGCAGCTGGTAGTAGACCAGGCTGCTCTCCCAGCTCATCCCGCCGACCAGTCCGATGCTCAACACGCTTCCGAGTCTGGCACAGGCGGGGGAGAGAGGGGAGCGCGGTCGCCGCCCTCTGGGACGATGGGGCGATGACCACGCTGCTGCTCGCCTACGCCCTGGTGCTGCTGGTGGCCGTGCTGCTCTCGGGGCTGGCCCACCGCACGGTGCTCTCGACCGCGGCGATCTTCCTGGTGGCCGGGTTTCTGCTCGGGGACGGCGTCACCGGCCTGGTCTCGCTGCCGGCCGAGGGCGGGGCGGTGGGCACGCTGGCCGAGCTGGCGCTGTTCTCGGTGCTGTTCACCGACGGGATGCGGGTGGGCTGGCAGGACCTGCGCACCGCGTGGCGGCTGCCCGGCCGGGCGCTGGCGCTCGGCCTGCCGCTGACCCTGGTGGTCACCGCGCTGCTGGCGCACTGGCTCACCGGGCTGAACTGGCCGGAGTCGTTCCTGCTCGGCGCGGTGCTCTCGCCGACCGACCCGGTGTTCGCCGCGGCGCTGGTGGGCAACGCGAAGGTGCCGGCCCGGCTGCGGCACCTGCTCAACGTGGAGTCCGGGGTCAACGACGGCCTCGCACTGCCGTTCGTGATCGTGCTGCTCGCGGTCACCGCCGGCGGCGGACAGCTGCACCCGTGGGAGCTGGCCGGCGAGATCGTGCTCGGGATCGGCATCGGCGTGGTGGTGCCCTACCTGGCGCTGCGCCTGGAGCGCAGCCGGTTCCTGGACGCCTCGGTCGGCTACCAGCCGCTGAACGCGGTCGCGATCGGCCTGCTGGTGCTGGCGCTCGCCCAGGCCACGCACGGCAACCTCTACCTGGCCGGGTTCACCGCGGGGATCACCGTCGCCACCTGCGGGGAGCGCCAGCGGGAGTCCTTCGAGGAGTTCGGCGAGCTGGTCGCCGAGCTGCTCAAGCTGGCGGCGCTGCTGGTCTTCGGCACGCTGATCTCGCCGGCGTTCCTGGGCCAGATCCCCTGGCAGGGCTGGGTGTTCGCGGTGCTCGCCCTGGTGCTCGCGCGCCCGCTGGCGCTCTGGGTCGCGTTCCTCGGCTCCCGGCTCACCACCCGCGAGCAGGCCGCGGCGATGTGGTTCGGGCCCAAGGGGTTCGCCTCGGTGGTCTACGGGCTGCTGGTGCTGGAGGCCGGGATCCCGCACGGCGACGACGTGTTCCACCTGGTCGCGCTCACCATCGTGCTCTCGATCCTGGCGCACTCCTCCTCCGACATCCTGGTCGCGCGGTGGTTCGACGAGGAGTACGAGGTGCCGGCCTGGTTCGCCCGCGGCCGCGACCGGGTGCGACGCCGCTGAGCCGGTCCTTTACTTTGTCGGCGGGCACCGATACTGCTTGCTCATGACCCGATGCTGCTTCGTGCCGCCGTACCTCCTGGAGAAGATCGCCGCCGGCCACCCGGACGCGGGCGCCGGCGGCTGCTCGCGCGCGACCCTGACCGTCGACGCGGTGCTGCGGGAGCGGCGGCTGGTGGCGCCCGCGGCGGTCGTCTCGACGCCGGCCGCCGGCCCCGGTGCAGGTGCCGCGGTGCCGTTCTCGGTGCACACGGCCGCGGGCGGCAGCGACCTGCCGGGTGACCTGGTCCGGGCCGCCGGGGCCCCCGCCAGCGGCGACCCCGCGGTCGACGAGGCGTACGACGGGGTGGCGGCCTCGGTGGCGATGTTCCGCGAGGTGTTCGGCCGGGACTCGTACGACGGGCGGGGTGCCGCCGTGACCGCCACGGTGCACTACCGGCAGGACTACGACAACGCGTTCTGGGACGGGACCCAGCTGGTGTTCGGCGACGGGGACGGCAAGGTGTTCGGCCGGTTCACCAGGCCCGTCGACGTGCTCGGCCACGAGTTCACGCACGCGGTCACCCAGTACACCGCCGGGCTGACCTACTCCGGACAGTCCGGGGCGCTCAACGAGTCCATGTCCGACGTGTTCGCGAGCTGCCTGAAGCAGCGGCTGCTCGGGCAGCGCGCCGCCGAGGCGGACTGGCTGATCGGCGCGGGCATCTTCCTGCCCGGGGTGCACGGCCGCGCGCTGCGGTCGATGGCGGCGCCGGGCACCGCCTACGACGACCCGGTGCTCGGCAAGGACCCGCAGGTGGGGTCGATGGCCGACTACGTGGACACCACCGACGACAACGGCGGGGTGCACCTGAACTCCGGGATCCCGAACCGCGCGTTCTACCTGGCCGCCACCGCGCTCGGCGGCTCGTCGTGGGAGACCGCCGGCCCGGTCTGGTACGCCGCGCTCACCTCGGGCATCGGCGCGGGCACGGACTTCGCGGGGTTCGCGGCGGCGTGCGTCGCGGCGGCCGCGGCGGTATCGCCGGCGGCGGTCGACGCGGTCCGCGGCGCGTGGGACCAGGTGGGGGTCACCGTGGCGACCCCGACCGGCGTCGGCGCCGGTGGCGGACCCGTGGCCGGTGGACCCGTGGCCGGCGGACCCGCGGGTGGGCGACCTGCGGGTGGCGGGCCGTCGGGCGAACCGGCCGACGGCGTGGTCGCGGTGACCCGGTCCGGCGGCTTCGCCGGGCTGCACGCCTCCGGCGAGGTCCGGCTCGGCGCGGACCCGCGCAGCGACGAGGTGGCCCGGCTGGTCGAGCGCATCGACTTCCGCGCGCTGGGACCGCACCACCCGCTGCCGGACCGGTTCGTCTACGAGTTCCGGGTCCACGACGAGCTCGTCGTGGTCGGCGAGCAGGACCTCACCCCCGACCTCGAACGGCTCGCCCGGGTCGTGCTCGGCGACTGAGCGGAGCCGGCCCGCTCAGAACCAGGCGTCGGCCATGTCCAGGGCGGTCCGGTCGGCGGCCGCGAGCAGGTCGAGCTGGGCGCCGGTCCTGGGCAGCTCCCAGCGGAAGAAGAACCGGGCCGCCTGCCGCTTGCCGGCGTAGAAGTCGCCGCGCTCGTCCCCGACCGCGAGCAGCTGCTCGAGCCACATCCAGGCGACCACCACGTGGCCGGTCGCCTCCAGGTACACCGTGGCGTTGGCCAGCACCGCCTCCGGGTCGCCGAGCCCGGCCAGCGCCGTGGTGACCTCCACCAGCCGGTTGCACGCGGCGGCCAGCTGCTCGCCGTACTCCGCGGCCTCGCCGCCGGCCGCCGCGGCCCGCTCCGCGGTGGCCGCCATCGCGGTGACCAGCGCGCGCAGCCCGGCGCCGTCGTGGCGCAGCATCTTCCGGCCGAGCAGGTCCTGGGCCTGGATGCCGTGGGTGCCCTCGTGGATCGGGTTCAGCCGGTTGTCGCGGTAGTGCTGCTCGACGTCGTAGTCGCGGGTGTAGCCGGCGCCGCCGTGCACCTGGATCGCGAGGTCGTTGGCGGCCAGGCACCACTGCGACGGCCAGGACTTCGCGATCGGGGTGAGCACGTCGAGCAGCAGCCGGGCCGCGGCCGGGTCCGCGCCGGTGCGCTGCTCGTCGACCAGCCGGCCGCAGTACAGGTTCAGCGCCAGCGCGCCCTCGACGTACGCCTTCTGCGCCAGCAGCATCCGGCGCACGTCGGCGTGCTCCACGATCGGCACCTGCGGGCTCGCGGGGTCGGTCTCGGCGACCCGGCGGCCCTGCGGCCGGCTGCGGGCGTACTCCAGCGACTTGAGGTAGCCGGTGTAGCCGAGCGCGGTCGCCGCCAGGCCGATCCCGATCCGGGCCTCGTTCATCATGTGGAACATGTAGGCCAGCCCGCGGTGCGGCTCGCCGACCAGGTAGCCCACCGCGCCGGCCTCGCCGCCGGGCAGGTAGGCGCCCTCGCCGAGGTTCGGGATGGTGTTCACGGTGCCGCGGAAGCCCATCTTGTGGTTCAGCCCGACCACCACCACGTCGTTGCGCTCGCCGACCGCGCCGTCGTCGCCGACCAGGAACTTCGGTACGGCGAACAGGCTGATCCCCCTGGTGCCCGCCGGGCCGCCCGGGATCTTGGCGAGCACCAGGTGCACGATGTTCTCGCCCAGCTCGTGCTCCGCGCCGGAGATCCACATCTTGGAGCCGAACAGCCGGTAGCTGCCGTCGTCGCTGCGGGACCGCGCGGGTGGTGATGTCGGCGAGGCTGGAGCCGGCCTGCGGCTCGGAGAGCGCCATCGTCCCGAAGAACCGGCCCTCGAGCATCGGCCGCACGAACCGCTCGACCAGCCACGGGTCGCCGTGCTCGAGCAGCAGGTTGGCGTTGCCGACGGTCAGCAGCGGGTAGCCCGCGGTGGACACGTTGGCGGCGTAGAACCAGGCCATGCAGGCGCCGAACACCACGTGCGGCAGCTGCATGCCGCCGACCTCGTGGTCCATCGCCGCGCCGACCAGGTCCGCCCGCGCGAAGGCCCGCAGCGCCTCGCCGATCTCCGGGATCAGCTCCACCCGGTCGCCGACCAGCCGCGGCTCCTCGAGGTCGCCCTTGCGGTTGTGCGGGGCGAAGTGCTCGGTGGCGAGCCGCTCGGACAGGTCGAGCACCCCGTCGAAGGTCTCCCGGGAGTGCTCGGCGAACCGGGGCCGGTCGGTGAGCCGCTCCACGTCGAGCCACTCGTAGAGCAGGAAGTCCAGGTCGCGCCGGGACAGGAGGGTGCTCACTCGAACACCCGGTGCACCTTGTGCTGGGCGGCCTGCGCGCGCGGCCGGATCACCAGCTCGTCGACGTTCACGTGCGGCGGGCGGGTGACCACCCAGGCGATCGCGTCGGCGATGTCCTCGGCGACCAGCGGCTCGGCCACCCCGGCGTACACGCTCTCCGCCTTCTCCTCGTCGCCGCCGAAGCGGACCTTGGAGAACTCGTCGGTCCGCACCATCCCGGGCGCGATCTCGCAGACCCGCACCGGCTGGTCGTACAGCTCCAGGCGCAGCGTCTCGGTGACCACCTGGGTGCCGTGCTTGGCCGCGGTGTAGCCGGCGCCGCCCTCGTAGGCGACCCGGCCGGCCGTCGAGCCGACGTTCACGATCACCCCGGCCCCGCCGGCCACCAGCGCCGGCAGCAGCGCCTTGGTCACCTGCATCAGGCCGATCACGTTGACCTCGTACATCCGCCGCCAGTCGTCCGGGTCGGCCTGCGCGACGGGGTCGGCCCCGAACGCGCCGCCCGCGTTGTTCACCAGTACGTCGACCACGTCGCCGGCGCGCGCCGCCAGGGCGGCCACGTCGTCGGGGGAGGTCACGTCGCAGCGGACCGCCGTACCCCCGATCTCCTCGGCCAGCGCCTGCACCCGCTCGACCCGGCGGGCGGCGCAGACCACGTGGTAGCCCTCCGCGGCCAGCCGGCGCGCGGTGGCCGCGCCGATCCCGCTGCTCGCGCCGGTGACCACTGCTGTCTTCGTCGCCATGTCCCGATTGTCGCCCGGTCCCCGGCCGGCCCGGCGCGCGGGGTGAGTGGCGGGCCGGCGCGCCGGGGTGAGCGGCGGGGCAGGCGCGCCGGGGTGAGCGCGCTCACGTCGGGACGGTCTGGTCACCGGGTGCCAAACCCGGCGCGACACGGCACACTTCTGGCATGAGTGTGCGCAAGGGCGCGTCCGCCGCCGCGGTGCTGAGCGGCCTGCTGTGGGTGGCGGCCGCGGTGTTGGGTTGGGACGGCGACGCGCAGGGAACCCTGTTCACGGCGGGGCTGGTGCTCTTCGTGCTGGCCCTCGCCGCGCTCGGCTACTCCCTGGTGGCGACCGCGCCGGTCTGGCTGCGGGCGGTCGTCACGGTGGCGACGCCGGCGCTGGGATACATGGTCTGGATCACCGTGCGGGACGCGTTCGGCACCGACCACCTGCCGGTGCTCGGGTTCGGCGCGCTGCTGCTGGTGGCCGGCGTGATCGGGTTGTCCCGGAGCCGCGACGAGGCGTCACCGAAGGTGGCCGGCGGGCACCGGGCCCGGCGGTGACCCGCAGGCGTCGGGTGCGCTGACCCGCCCGGAATACCCGGAAGGACCCGGTGGTTGAGCCGGGGTGGAGGTGTGCCGCTTGTGAGTCCCGAGATGTCCGTCGTACGCGACCCCGCGACCGCCCGCACCGAGCACGGGCGGGTCGCGATGATCAGCCTGCACACCTCGCCGCTCGACCAGCCCGGCACCGGCGACGCCGGCGGCATGAACGTCTACGTGGTCGAGCTGTCCAAGCGGCTGGCCGCCCGCAACGTCGCGGTCGAGATCTACACCCGGGCCACCTCCTCGACGTTGCCGCCGACCGTGGAGGCACATCCCGGGGTCACCGTGCACAACGTGCACGCCGGGCCGTTCGAGGGGCTCACCAAGGGCGAGCTCCCCGGCCAGCTGTGCGTGTTCGCCCGCGAGGTGCTGCGCGCCGAGGCCCGCCACGAGCTCGGCTGGTACGACGTGATCCACTCCCACTACTGGCTGTCCGGGCAGGTGGGGGCGCTGGTCCGGGACCGCTGGGGGGTGCCGTTGGCGCACTCCATGCACACGATGGCCAAGGTCAAGAACGCCTCGCTGGCGGCCGGCGACACCCCCGAGCCGTCCGCCCGGGTGATCGGCGAGGAGCAGGTCGTCGAGGCCGCGGACATGCTGATCGCGAACACCGACATCGAGGCCAAGCAGCTGCTCGAGCTCTACGACGCCGACCCCGGCCGGGTCGAGGTGGTGCACCCCGGCGTGGACCTGTCGGTGTTCCGCCCCACGGTGACCGCGCGGGACCGGCTGGGCCTGCCGCGGGACGCCGTGGTGCTGATGTTCGCGGGCCGGATCCAGCCCCTTAAAGCGCCCGACGTGCTGCTGCACGCCGTCGCCCGGCTGCTCGAGCGGGACCCCGCGCTGCGGTCCCGGCTCGTCGTACCCGTCGTCGGCGGGCCCTCCGGCACCGGCCTGGAGCACCCCGAGTCGCTGGCGCAGCTGGCCGACTCGCTCGGCATCGCCGACGTGGTGCGGTTCGTGCCGCCGGTGGCGCAGGCCGAGCTGGTGGACTGGTACGCCGCGGCCACGCTGGTCTGCGTCCCGTCGTACAACGAGTCCTTCGGCCTGGTCGCCGTGGAGGCGCAGGCGACCGGGACGCCGGTGGTCGCGGCCGCGGTCGGCGGGCTGACCACCGTGGTGCGCGACGGGGTGTCCGGGCTGCTGGTCGAGGGCCACGACCCGGAGGACTACGCGCGGGCGATGGGCCGGATCGTGGACTCCCCGGCACTGCGCAGCGAGCTGTCCGCGGGGGCGGTCGCGCAGGCGGCCCACTTCGCGTGGGAGCTGACCGCGGACCGTACCCTCGAGGTCTACCGGATGGCCTCCCGGGCCATGCGCGACGACCTCGAGGGGATGCCTGCATGACGTCTCGTCCCGCCGCCGCCGACACGGTGCGGTGCTACCTGGCCGACTCCGACCTGGAGTGGAAGGAGCTCTCCGAGGGGGTCTTCCACGTCGACCTGCCGGGGGAGAAGAAGCTGCAGACCCCGTGCCGGCTCGACGTGGGGGAGCACGCCCTCGGCGTGCACGCCTTCGTCGCCCGGCAGCCCGACGAGAACCACGAGCGGGTCTACCGCTGGCTGCTGGAGCGCAACCTCAAGCTGTACGGCGTCGCGTTCGCCGTGGACCGCACCGGCGACATCTACCTCGACGGCCGGGTGCCGCTGGCGGCGGTGAGCGCCGAGGAGCTCGACCGGCTGCTCGGGTCGGTGCTCAGCTACGCCGACGAGTCGTTCAACACCATCCTCGAGCTCGGCTTCGCCGCCTCGATCCGCAAGGAGTGGGCGTGGCGGAAGGCCCGGGGCGAGTCGACCAAGAACCTCGAGGCGTTCCGCGGCTGGCTCGAGCAGGACGCCGAGCCGACCCCCTGAGCGCCCCTTCCGGCTCGATCAGTTCGAGACGGTTGCCGCGGGCGGGGTGGAGCGACGATCTCGAACTGATTCGCGGGCTGCGCGGGGTGCGCGGGGCTGCGGTGCGCGGGGCTGCGCCGGGTTCGCCGGGGCGCCGGGGCGCCGGGGTGACGGGGCGGCGACGCGGCCGGCGCGGGTCACGCCCGGGCGTCCTCGACGGCGCCGTCGGCCACCCGGGTCGCGGCCCGCGGCCTGCGGCGCGCCACCGCCACCCCGGCCAGGCACAGCACCCCTCCGACGTACGCCATCGCGGGCGGCGTCTCGGCGAGCAGCAGCCAGCCCAGCAGCACGGTGATCGGCGGCACCAGGTAGGTGGTGACCGCGAGCTTGGCGGTGTCCATGTGGCTGAGCGCGAAGGCGTACGTCGTGAACGCGATCGCGGTCGGGAACACGCCGAGGTAGACCACCCACGCCAGGTCGCCGGCCGACGCCGCGCGCGCGTTCGCCACCAGCTGCCCGGCGAACGGCAGGCAGGCCACCGCGCCGACGGTGCAGGCCGCCCAGGTGACCTGCAGGGCCGAGAGCCGCCCGACCAGCGGCTTCTGCAGGATCAGCGAGACGGCGTAGGCGGTCGCCGAGACCAGGCAGAGCAGCACGCCCAGCGGGTCGCGGTGCTGCGCCCCGGAGGTGGACAGCGCGATCAGCGCTACCCCGGCGAAGGCCACCAGCAGGCCGACGCCGAGCGCCGGGGTGGCCCGCTCGCGCAGGAACAGCGCCGCCATCACCGCGACCAGCACCGGCGAGAGCTGGATCAGCATCGCGGACGTGCCCGCGTCGATCCGCCGCTCGCCGGCGTTGAGCGCGACGTTGTACAGCCCGAACCAGAGCAACCCGATCGCGACCAGGCCCGGCCAGTTGCGTCGCTCGGGCAGCCGCGGGCCCGGCCGGCCGCTGCCGCGGACCAGCAGCACCGTGCCCAGCGCGAACGCGCCCACCAGCAGCCGGCCCAGGGAGAGCCCGCCGGGGGAGAAGGTGTGCCCGAGGTGCCGGATCGCGACGAACGCGCTGGCCCACAGCACCAGGGTCACCGCCACCGCCGCGAGCGGGAGCCAGGGAGATCGGGTGGTCACGGTGCGCGAGCCTAGGCGCCGACCGGCCGCCGCGCTCGCGGGTTTCGGACGCGGCGACCTCGCGCCGGGCTCAGGCCTCCAGCTTGTAGCCGAGTCCGCGCACCGTGACCAGGAAGCTCGGCGCCGCCGGGTCCTGCTCGATCTTCGCGCGCAGCCGCTTCACGTGCACGTCGAGGGTCTTCGTGTCCCCGACGTAGTCCGACCCCCACACCCGGTCGATCAGCTGCCCGCGGGTGAGCACCCGGCCCGGGTTGCGCAGGAACATCTCCAGCAGCTCGAACTCCTTGAGCGGCAGCTTGGTGTCCTCGCCGTGCACGGTCACCACGTGCCGCTCGACGTCCATCCGCACCGGCCCGGCCTCCAGCGTCGCCGGCGCCAGCTCGGGCTCGACGCCGCGGCGCAGCACCGCGCGGATCCGGGCCACCAGCTCGCGCGGGGAGTACGGCTTGGTCACGTAGTCGTCGGCGCCGAGCTCGAGCCCGACCACCTTGTCCACCTCGGTGTCCTTGGCGCTGACCATGATCACCGGGACGTTCGAGCTCTGCCGGATCTGCCGGCACACCTCGGTGCCGGGGATCCCCGGCAGCATCAGGTCGAGAAGCACGATGTCGGCGCCGGCCTTGTCGAACTCCGCGAGGGCGTCCGGCCCGGTGTTGGCCACCGAGACGTCGTAGCCCTCCTTGCGGAGCATGTAGGCGAGCGCGTCGCTGTAGCTCTCCTCGTCCTCGACGACGAGCACTCGGGTCACGGGCGTGCCTCCTGTTGGCGTTCGGTGGTCGGCTCCCCGGACGGTTCCGGGGACGCCGTACGGCGGTCGGGGTGGCTCGACGTGCGCCGCGGGAGCGAGAGGGTGAACGTCGAGCCCTGGCCCTCCACGGACCACACCCGGATCTCACCGCCGTGCGAGGCGGCGACGTGCTTGACGATGGACAGCCCGAGGCCGGTGCCGCCGGTGGACCGGTGCCGGGCCGGGTCCACCCGGTAGAACCGCTCGAAGATCCGGTCGAGCTCCGTGGCCGGGATGCCGATGCCCTGGTCGGTGACCGACAGCTCGACCATCAGCTCGTCGGCCTTGGCCGCCACCACCACGGTGCTGTTCCCGGGGGAGTAGCGTGACCGCGTTCGCCACCAGGTTGCCCAGGGCCAGCGCCACCTCGTCGCCGTTGCCGAGGATCTCCAGGTCCCGCTCCCCGTCGTGCACCACGGTGATGTGCTTGTTCTGCGCGTCGATCGAGGACTGGTCGATCGCCTGGTCGACCACCTTGTCCACGTCCACCGGCTCCGCCTCGTCGAGGGGGTCGTCGCCCTGCAGCCGGGACAGCTCGATGATCTGCTTGACCAGCTTCGACAGCCGGGCGCTCTCGGTCTGCATCCGACCCGCGAACCGGACCACCGCCTCGGGGTCCTCGGCGGCGTCGGCGACCGCCTCGGCCAGCAGGTTCAGCGCGCCGACCGGGGTCTTCAGCTCGTGCGACACGTTCGCGACGAAGTCCCGCCGGATCGCCTCCACCCGGCGCTCCCGGGTCCGGTCCTCGACCAGCGCGAGCACCAGCCGGCTGCTCAGCGCCGCGACCCGGGCGGTCACGTGGACCGAGGACCGCCCGCGCGGCATCACCAGCTCGGTCTCGCGGATCTGCCCGTCGCGCCGTACCTGCCGGACCAGGTCGGCGAGGTCGTCGATGGTCAGCGTGTTCCCGCGGACCAGGCCCAGGGCGTACGCGGGGGCGGAGGCCTTGAGCACCTGGTCGTTCTGGTCCACCACCACCGCGCTGGAGCGCAGCACGCTGAGCACGGTCGCGATGCCCGCCGGGACGGCCGGGTCCTCCTGCGGCGGGGCCTGGTGCAGCTGCCGCTCGCTGACCCGCCACGCCAGCACGACGCCGGCGCCGAGCACGGCCCCGAGAAGCGCGAACAGCAGCGCCTGCGTCGTTCCTTCCACACGCCGATCGTACGCAGACCGGTCACCGGGCGTTCTCCGGCGGGAGGGCGCTGACCTGCGGTTTCGCTCGCTGTTCACTTCGCGTTCACGGGAGGTCGCCCGCTCGTCACCTTGAGTCCCTAGTGTTCATGTCATGCGTGACGCCTACTTCGACCAGCTCGACTCCATCGTCGACGACCTCGTGGCGATGACCCACGAGGTCAAGATCGCCGTGCGCGAGGCCACCAAGGCCCTGCTCACCGCGGACGCCGAGATCGCCGAGAAGGTCATCTCCGACGACGCCGCCATCGACGCCGCCCGGGAGCGCATCGAGGAGCGGTCCTTCGAGCTGCTCGCCCTGCAGCAGCCGGTCGCCTCGGACCTGCGGATGCTCGTCGCCGCGCTGCGGATGGTGGCGGACCTCGAGCGGATGGGCGACCTCTCGGTGCACGTCGCGAAGGTGGCCCGGCTCCGGGTGCCCGCCACCGCGGTGCCCGAGGAGCTGGTGCCGACCATCGAGCGGATGGCCACCGTCGCCGAGCACATGGTCGACACGGTGGCCGGGATCATCGCCGAGCGCGACGTCGACGGTGCCCGCCAGCTCGAGGAGGACGACGAGGAGATGGACTCGCTGCGCCGGTCCTCGTTCCGGCTGATGCTGGACGACTCGTGGCCGCACGGCGTGGAGCCCGCGGTCGACATCGCGCTGCTCGGCCGCTACTACGAGCGGATCGCCGACCACGCGGTCTCGCTGGCCCGCCGGGTCGTCTACCTGGTCACCGGGAAGACCGTCTCCGCGCTCGACGGCTGAGTGCGATGATGGGCGGGTGACGCCGCAGGACACCCGCACCGACCTCGACCACGTCGAGCTGTTCGCGGCGGCTGCGGAGCGTTTCGCGGTGGCCGTGGCCGGGTGCGACATGCGTGCTCCCGTGCCGGCCTGCCCGGCCTGGTCGACGTACGACCTGGTCTGCCACCTGGGCAACACGCACGCCTGGGCGGCCACCATCGTCGAGACCGGGGCGTTCGCGGTGGAGCAGAACGACGAGCCGCACGGGCACAAGCCGCGGGTGGTGAGCGCGTGGTACGCCGGCAAGGCCGAGGACCTCTACGAGGTGCTGCGGGCCGCGGCCCCGACGGCGCCGTGCTGGAACTTCGCGTACGGCGACGGGGACGCCGGGTTCTGGAGGCGCCGGCAGCTGCACGAGGCGACGATCCACCAGGTCGACCTCGACGCGGCGGCCGGTCGCGGCACCGACCTGGACCGCTTCGTGTGCGCGGACGGGGTGGACGAGGTGCTCACCGTGTTCCTGCACCGGATGCACCACCGCGGCCATCCCGCGACGCTGACCGCACCGCTGTGCCTGGTGGCCACCGACACCGCGGACGCGTGGACCGTCTCGCCCCGCGTCGTCGCCCCCCGCAACGGCGGGGTGCCGGTGCAGGTGCGCGGCTCGGCGACCGAGTCCGCGCCCGCGCTGACCACCGGGTCGCCGCTGGTGGTGCCCCGCAGGCACCCGTCGGCGGACCGGGTCGAGGCGCCGGCCGACGTGCTGTACCGACTGCTCTGGAAGCGGCTGCCCGCCGACGACCCGGCGGTCCGGGTCACCGGCGACGACGCCCGGGTCCGGGCGTTCCTGGAGTCCCGGCTGGTGCCCTGACGGTCGGCGGGGCGGTCGCCGCGGGACGAATTGCCTGCATACCCTGGTAATTCGTTTCGCGCCGGGGGGTGGTGGCGACTAGGTTCTACGCCGTGCCAATCGTGGAAGCCAACGAACTCCGTCGCAGCTACAAGACCCGCACCGGGATCCTCAAGCGGGAGAAGAAAGAGGTCGAGGCCGTCCAGGGGGTGAGCTTCGACATCGAGCAGGGCGAGCTGTTCGGGCTGCTCGGCCCCAACGGGGCGGGCAAGACCACCACGATCAAGATGCTGATCACGCTGCTGCTGCCCACCAGCGGCAGCGCCACCGTGCTCGGCCACGACGTGGTCGCCGACTCCCGCGAGGTGCGCCGGCACATCGGGTACGTGTTCGGCGGCGACCGCGGCCTCTACGAGCGGCTGTCGGCGCTGGACAACCTGCGCTACTTCGCCGAGCTGTACGGCGTCCCGCCGCGCGAGTCACGGGCCCGCATCGGCGAGCTGATCGAGATGGTCGGCCTGACCGGTCGCGAGAAGGAACGCGTCGAGGGGTTCTCCCGCGGCATGCGGCAGCGGCTGCACATCGCCCGCGGGCTGCTGCACGACCCGTCGGTGCTGTTCCTCGACGAGCCCACGATCGGGATCGACCCGGTGGGTGCCCGCGAGCTGCGCGCGACCATCGCGATGCTCAAGGAGCAGGGCAAGACGATCCTGCTCACCACGCACTACATGTTCGAGGCCGACGAGCTGTGCGACCGGATCGCGGTGATCAGCTCCGGGCGGATCGTCGCGGAGGGCACCCCGGCGGTCCTGAAGCGGCGGGTCACCGCGGGCCACGTCGTCGAGGTGGAGACCTTCGGGTTGCACGAGCACCTGCTCGACGCCGTACGCGCCGTCGAGGGGGTGCGCGCGGTCGCGCTCGAGGACCGCGGCCAGGCGCAGGTGCTGCTGGTCCAGGTCGAGCCCGGCGCCGAGGTGACCTCCGGCGTGCTCGCCCGGCTGGACGGCACCACCGTCGGCCGGGTCGCCGCCCGGGAGCCCACCCTCGAGGACGCCTACGTCGAGCTGGTGAGCAACACGTGAGGACCGCTGCGGATGCTGGTGCTCGCGTACTGGCTGCACCTGAAGATGCTGGCGGTCTCGGTGTTCGACGGGATCTTCCAGGTCGTCTGGCCGCTGTTCTTCGCGACCACCGCGTTCTTGATCTACGGCCAGTCCGACAACCCGCGGGTGATGATCTACGCCGGGCTCGGCGCCTCGGTGATGGGCATCTGGTCGGTGGTCACCACCACCGCGAGCGGGCTGCTGCAGCGCGAGCGCTGGATCGGCACCCTGGAGCTGCTGGTCGCCTCGCCCACCCGGTTCGCGCTGATCCTGGTCCCGATCACCACGGCGATGGCCTCGCTGGGCCTGTACAGCCTGGTCTCCACGCTGCTGTGGGGGTGGCTGCTGTTCGGGGTCACCGTGCCGGTGGCGAGCCCGCTGCTGTTCGGGCTGTCGATCGTGGCGTCGATCTTCTCGATCGCGCTGATCGGGTTCCTGCTCTCGGTGGCGGTGGTGCGCTACCGCACCGCGTGGGCGCTGGGGAACCTGCTGGAGTACCCGGGCTGGCTGCTGTGCGGCTTCCTGATCCCGGTCACGCTGTTCCCGCCGTGGGTCGGCTGGGTGTCCTACGCGCTGCCGCCGACCTGGGGGATGCGGGCGATCCGCGAGTCCGCGTCGGGCGGCTCGCCCTGGCTCGCGATCGGCGCCTGCCTCGGGCTCGGCCTGCTCTACGGGCTGGTCGGTGCCCTGGTCTCCGACACGGTGCTGCGTTCCGCGCGCCGCCACGCCACCCTGGCCCTGACCTGAGGAGAGTGTCGATGACCTCGTTGCGCATCTTCCTGGTCGGCGGCCTGATCAGCTTCCGCGCGCTGTTCAACTGGCTCAACCCGTGGGTCTACGTGCCGTCGCTGCTGGTCGCGCCGATCGTGCAGATCCTGCTGTTCGCCTACATGGGCCGCTCCGCCGGGGTCGAGTCGGACGGGTTCTACGTGATCGGCAACGCGGTGCAGTACTCCGCGATCCCGTGCCTGTTCGCGATGGCCAACACGGTCGCGGGCGAGCGCTGGACCCAGACCCTCGGCATCGTGCTGGTGACCCCCGCCCGCCGGCTGCCGCTGTTCCTCGGCCGGTCGCTGCCGGTGGTGGTGAACGGGTTCGTGGTCTCGATGTTCAGCCTGGTCGTCGGTTCGCTGCTGCTCGGGGTGTCGATCCCGGGCAGCGCCTGGCTGCCGCTGGCGCTGGTGGTCGCGGTCGCCGCGGCCGCCTGCACCGGGATGGGGCTGGCCAACGCCGCGCTCGGCCTCCGCGTCCGGGAGACCGCGGTGATGTCGAACGTGCTGTTCGGCCTGCTGCTGATCTTCTCCGGGGCGAACATCCCGCTCTCGGCGCTGCCGGACTGGATGGCCGCGATCGGGACCTGGCTGCCGCTGTCCCACTCGATCGAGGCGGCCCGCGCGCTGGCCGCCGGCGGGACGCTCGGGGACGTGGCCGGGCTGCTGTACCGCGAGGTCGGCCTGGGCGTGCTGTACGGCGTCCTCGGGCTGGTCGCGCTGCGGCTGCTGGAGGTCGAGGGGCGGCGCCGGGCCACCCTGGAGATCCAGTAGCCCCCCGTCGTACGTCGCCGGGCCGCCGGCGCACCCGTCACCCTTCCGCGGTACGCGCCCGTTGCGCGTCGGCGGGGGCGGCCAGGGCCATAAGTGCGCAGGTGCGCAGTTGTGGCCGCGGCCCCGGACGGCCCAGGGGCCGTGAGTGCGCAGGTGCGCAGTTGTGGCCGCGGCCCCGGACGGTCCAGGGGCCGTGAGTGCGCAGGTGCGCGACGAGGGACCTGTGGACAGCGACCGACGCCGCCGGCGGATCGTTGGCAGGGTGGCCGGATGAGCGCACCATCCCGCACCGGCATCGACACGCGGCGACCGTTCACGCGGGCGGACGCGATCGCCGCAGGCCTCAGTCCCAAGCAGCTGCGCGGCTCGCGCTTTCGCCGCATCTTCCGGGGCGTGTACGTCTCGGTGGACGTGCCGGACCGCCCACCGATCCGGATCGAGGCGGCGCTGCTGCTGCACCCACGTGACGCGGTGGCCAGTCACCAGTCCGCCGCCCGGGTCTACCGGTTGCCGGTGCCCACGCACCCGCTCGAGCACGTCACCGTGGCGGAGCCCGTCGAGCGGACCCGGGTCACCGGGATCAGCTGCCACGTCGCCCGGCGCACCGACGCCGACGTGAGAGTGGTCAACGGGATCCGGGTGTCCGCGCCCTGCCTGATGTTCGTCGAGCTCGCCTCCGTCCTCGAGCTGGTCGATCTGGTCGTCGTGGGGGACGCCCTGGTGCGGCTGGGGCTGGTCACGTGTGAGGAGCTGGTCGCGTTCTGCGCAGCCAGCGGCGAACGGTACGCGGCGGCCGCACGCCGTGCGGCGTCGTACGTCCGCAAGCGCGTCGACTCACCGATGGAGACCCGGCTGCGGCTCCTCCTGGTCCTTGCCGGGCTGCCCGAGCCGGAGGTGAACCTGACGGTGCTCGACGAGGCGGGCCGTCCCCGGTTCCGGTTCGACCTCAGCTACCCCGAGCTCAAGCTCATCGTGGAGTACGACGGACGGCAGCACGCCGAGGACGACGACCAGTGGCTCGGGGACCTCGAGCGCCGCGAGTGGCTCGACGACGCGAACTGGAAGATCCTGGTCGTGACCAGCAAGGGCATCTACGCGAACCCGGCCGGGACGATCGAGCGTGTCGTGCGGAACTTGCGGGAGCGCGGGTGCCGCACGCTCCCCAGCCGGCTGTCCGAGGCGTGGCGGCCGCACTTCCCCGGCCGCTGACGGGGCCGTAACTGCGCACGTGCGCGATGGTGGCCCGTCGCACCGGCGGGCGGGGGGCCGTAGCTGCGCAGGTGCGCAGTAGTGGCCCGCCGGAACGCTCAGCGGCCCTGGTTGGCCACCGCCTGGATCGCGTCGGCGGCGGCCTCGGGGTCGAGGTACTGCCCGCCGCGCTCGAGGGGTCGCATGTCCTCGTCGAGCCGGTAGACCAGCGGGATGCCGGTCGGGATGTTCAGCCCCACCACGGCCTCCTCGCTCATGTCGTCGAGGTGCTTGACCAGCGCGCGCAGCGAGTTCCCGTGCGCCGCGACGCAGACCGTCTGCCCGGCCCGCAGGTCGGGCACGATCGCGTCGTACCAGTAGGGCAGCATCCGCTCCACCACGTCGGCGAGGCACTCGGTGCGGGGCAGGATCTCGTCGGGCAGGTCGGCGTAGCGCGGCTCGGCGGTCTGCGCCCACTCGTCGTCGTCGTCGATCGCCGGGGGCGGGGTGTCGTAGGAGCGGCGCCAGAGCATGAACTGCTCCTCGCCGTACTTCTCCAGGGTCTCCTTCTTGTTCTTCCCCTGCAGCGCGCCGTAGTGCCGCTCGTTGAGCCGCCAGGACCGTTTCACCGGGATCCAGTGTCGGTCGCACTCGTCGAGCGAGAGCTGCGCGGTGGCGATCGCCCGGCGCAGCACGGAGGTGTGCAGCACGTCGGGGAGCACCCCGGCCTCGGCGATCAGCGCGCCGCCCCGGACCGCCTCGTCGCGTCCCTTCTCGGTCAGCGCCACGTCCACCCAGCCGGTGAACAGGTTCTTGGCGTTCCACATGCTCTCGCCGTGGCGGAGCAGGACCAGGGTGTACGGCGCGGGAGCAGCTGTCATGCGGCCCACCCTAGCCAAGCCGTTAGGACCCCGAGGGGAGCGGCACCTGGGAGTACATCGGGTTGCTCGCGGAGACCACCGGCACGTCGAGCGTGACCACCTGGGCGCGGGCGAACGTGAAGGTCAGCTTGACGAACTGGCCGGCCACGATGGTCTGCCCGGTGACGGTCCACTGACCCTTGCTGCCCGTCTGGGTGTCGCCGAGCTGGACGTCGCCGCCGGCCGGGATGCTGGTGCCGCTCGGGCCGGACGCGGTCACGTCCTGCTGGCCGGGGTTGCCCGGGCCGATCCCGGTGAGCCGGTCGCCGCGCACCTGGTCGTTGTTGACCAGCCCGGCGACCACGGTGCCGCTGCCGTCCTGGCCGGAGACGATCTGGGCGTCCAGCACGTCCACCTCGCCGCTGCGGCTGTCGACGCCGGCGGCCGCGTTGTAGACCTGGTCGGTCTGCTCCGAGAACCCGCAGGAGGTCAACACGGGCGCAGCCAGCAGGAGGGCTGCGACGGCGGTGCTGCGACGAACGTTCACGTCTGAGGATCCTCTCGATGCGCCACGGGTCCGGCGCCACACGGGGCAGAAGGTCGAGCGAGAGTCTAGCCAAGCCCGGCCGGCGCTGTCCTATGGCCTGCGCCACGGCGCGCGGTGCGGGCCGCCGGCTACTGCCGGAGCCCGACGGTCAGGGCCGCGACGACGATGCCGGCCGCCACCACGAAGGTGTAGGCGGTGCTGATCCACAGCAGCTTGGGGGCGCCGATCTTCAGCGCGATCCGCAGCGGCAGGTGCCGCACGCCGGTCTCGTTGTCCTCGACCAGGTCCGGCAGCGTGTTCAGGAAGTGGATCCCGATCCCGAGCAGGGCGGCCAGCGCGGTCATCGCGTAGGTCGGCGGGCTGCCGTGCATGCCACCACCCAGGCCGCCGTACGACAAGAACGCGGGCAGCAGCCCGAAGCTGAGCGCGTAGGGCACCCAGGAGAGCACCGTGCGCTTGAACGCGAAGTTGTAGGACCACGCGCTGAGCACGGCGGCCAGGTGCGCGATGCCGGCGGCGGTGCCGTTGGCCATCGACAGCGGGATCACGAGCAGCACCACGCAGGCGGTCGCGAAGGTGACCGTGCCGGGCTCGACCCAGCCCATCGCGACCGGCTTGTCCTGGCGGCCCACCTGACGGTCGCGGTCGCGGTCCACGACGTCGTTGATCCAGCCCACGGTGAGCTGGCCGCAGAGCACCGTCGCGGCCACCAGCAGGCACTCGACACCGGGCCGCCCGGACAGGAACGCGGCCGCGGTCAGGCCGACCGTCATGGCCGCCGTCGGCAGGGGATGGCAGGCCAGGAGGAGGGCCATCGTGGTCCCGTGCTGCTTCCTGAACCTCATGCGTCGCAGTATTGACCAGGTTGGCCGTGACGAACCGTATTTGGGGTCGGCCAGGCCCGAAATTGTCGGTCCGCCCGGGGAGGGTGACTACGTCCCGTGGCACATGGATCAGCGATCTGTCAAGCCCCGATTTGGCCTCTGACCTGCACAAACGCAAAGGGGGCAGGTCCGGGGACGTGTTAGACTAGTCACCTAGGAAGGGGTACTTGGCACATGACATTTACCGTCGGCGAAACGGTTGTATACCCAAATCACGGCGCGGCTGTTATCGAGGACATCGAGACCCGCAAGATCAAGGGCGAGGACAAGCAGTACCTCGTGCTGCGCATCGTGGCGCAGCAGGATCTGGTGGTCCGAGTCCCGGCCTGCAACCTGGACCTCGTGGGGGTCCGGGACGTAGTGGACAAGGAGGGTCTGGACCGCGTCTTCGACGTGCTGCGCGCCGCGCACACCGAGGAGCCGACGAACTGGTCCCGCCGCTACAAGGCGAACCTCGAGAAGCTGCACTCCGGTGACGTCATGAAGGTGGCCGAGGTCGTCCGCGACCTGTGGCGCCGCGAGCGTGACCGGGGGCTGTCGGCGGGCGAGAAGCGGATGCTGGCCAAGGCGCGCCAGATCCTGGTCTCCGAGCTCGCGCTGGCCGAGCACACCAACGAGGACAAGGCCGAGGCTCTCCTCGACGAGGTCCTCGCTTCCTGATCGCGGTTCCTTCTCGGAAGCCCCCAGCAGCTGCGCGCGCTGGGGGCTTCCGCTTTCTCTTGGACCCGAGTTGTCAGGCGCTGTGACCGCGTGGGCGTGCTGAGCGCCTGACAAGTCGGTGGAGGTGAGTACGTCGGACGAGCTCGATGAGGCCACCCCGCTGGGCGTGGTGCCGACCGAGGGCCGCGGGTCGCTGCCCTTCGCGCTGCTGCACGGGGAGTCCCTGGTGGCGGTCGCGTCCTGGGCGCTCGGCGAGGCCGGGGCGGAGCTGCTGGACTTCAACGCGAGCTGGCCGGCGGTGCAGGAGCGCCGCGCGATGCTGGTCGTGCACGACCCGCTCTGCCCGGCCGCACCGGTGGCGTTCCTGCGCCAGGCGGTGGCCGCGGCGGCCGCCGCCCATGCCGTCGTGGTCGGGGTGCGGCCGGTCACCGACACCGTCAAGGCCGGGCACGGCGACCTGGTCGGGGAGACCGTGGACCGCGCGGACCTGGTCGCGGTGGCCTCGCCGGTGGTCCTGCCCGCCGCGGTGGTCGCCGAGCTCGACGACTGGCCGTCCTTCGACGACCTCGCGGCGCTGGTGTCCCGGCTGCGCGAGCGGTTCCCGGTCTCGTTCCTGGAGGCGCCGGCGCTCGGCCGGCGGGTCGGCGACGAGTCCGACCTGAAGCTGCTGGAGGCGTCCGCGGCTCCCCGGTGAGCGCCGGTCAGCCGCCGTCCGCGTCGCCCAGCAGGCGTTCGGCGAGCGCGACGTCCTCGGGGAAGGTGATCTTCAGGTTCGTCGCGGCCGCGGCGACGCCGCGGATCCGCAGGTCGGTGTAGGCCTCCAGGCAGCTCGCGGTGTCGGTGCCGGTGAACCCGTCCGCCTCGGCGCGCCGGTAGGCCCCCAGCAACGGCGCGGCCCGGAACGCCTGCGGGGTCTGCACGGCCACCAGGCCGGTCTCGACCCGGGGCGCGCCCGGGTCGCGGTGCAGCAGCCCCGGCTGGGCGCGCACCGGGATCGCGCCGCCGTCCGCGGCCGCCGCCCGGAGTACGGCGTCGAACAGCGCGGGCCCCGCGAACGGGCGCGCGGTGTCGTGGATCGCGACCACGTCGAGCTCGCCGGCGTCGATGCGTTTCGCCAGCGCCTGCAGGGCGTTCCACTCCGAGGCGTGCCGGGTGTCGCCGCCCGCGACGAGCAGCACGTCGAGCCCGGAGCCGTGCCGCGCCACGGCCGCGTCGACCTCGGGCCGGTCCTGCGGGCGGTGCACGACGACGACCCGGTCGACGTACCCGAGGTCGCGGACGTGCTGCAGCGACCAGGCCAGCACCGGCCGGCCCGCCAACGGCAGCAGCACCTTGTTGGTGCCCGCGCCGACCCGGGTCCCGGAGCCGGCGGCGAGCAGCACCACCGCCGCGCGCGGGTGGTGGGGTCGCTCGGGCACGGGGCGAGGCTACCGGCCCGTGCGGCTGGCCGGGACGGGCCGTCGCACGACGACGCGCCGCCCGCGGAACGTAGCGGGCCGGTGGCCGGTGCCGGCGCCGCTCAGCTGGCTTCGACGAACGCACGCAGGTGGCGCTGGGTGAGGTCGAGCCGTTCCCGCCACGGGGCATGCCCGGCGCCGGGCACCACCACGAACCGGGCGCCGGGGACGGCTTCGGCGACGGCACCGGCGCTCCACGCGGGCCGAGGGTCGCCCGCCTGGTGTCGACGAGGTCGTCGACCATCGCGGCGACCGGGCCGAGGTAGTCCCAGAGGCCCGGGCCTCCATGCACGAAGACCATGGCCGTCCCACGAGCGCCGGCCCTGGTCGAGGAGGTCCAGACCCGGGCCCCCTCGCCCAGCTCGACGTAGTCCACGCCGGTCAACGCGTCACCTCCCGTCGTCGCCGAGCCTCCGCGTTCGCAGCTACCCAGCGTGACACCGCCCCAAGCGCCAGCGCGGTCGGCGGACGGGCCGTTCGGCCTGGTCATCGCGCAGCGCAGGGCAGGGGCCAGCCCGGGCAGGGACGCCTCGTGCTCCAGGACGCCCGCGAGCTCGGGCCCGATCTCGGAGTCCGTCAGCTCGCGGTAGCCCAGCCTTCGGCTAGTAGGGGCCGTTCCACGGGACGTCGCGGAACGTCGTCAGCGTGGTCGCGGGCAGCTCCCGGCCCCGGCCCCACCACCCGACGTGCTCCAGGAGCCGGCGTCCGATGCCGCGACGTCCGTGGCTGGGCCGCACGGAGACCTGGTCGACATGGGCGTTGCCATCGACGACGGACGCGACGATGTAGCCCACGGGACGCGCCCCCTCGGCCGCCACCCAGATGCGACCGCCGGCCTGGCTGCGAGCAAGGTCCTCGTGGTCCGGGACATCGCCGGCCACCTCCGGCATGCCGACCGAGTGGAACAGCTGCCCTGCAGCGATCTCGATGGCGACAAGGTCGTCGATGTCGCCCGCGGCCGCGGGGCGGATGGTGACAGGGTGCATGTCGACGCCTTCCGAGTCGGGTCCCGTGTACCGCATCCTGCCCCAGCCGCCTCCCGTCGGACCGGCGCTCGAGCGACGGGTGTGGGCATCGACCCGGCGGCGGGGTCGCCGAACGAGGAACCTGCGGCGCGCTCACTCGTAGACGACATCCACCTCGGTCAGGTCGGGCCGCACCGTGGTGTCGTAGACCCGACCCCTGCTGCCGACCCGGAGGATGTCGAGGGTGACCTGCCACCGGCCGTGGTGCCACACCTGGTAGCTCACCGGGTCCTCGGGCCGCACCCGGTCCCAGGCCTCGTCGCGGTGCCACCCGTCGGCCTCCAGGCGCGCGGTGAACTCGGCGGCCACACGCTCGGCCGGGTCCGGGGTGGCGTAGACGTAGCGCAGCTCCGGACAGTCGTTCCACAGGCACCAGGTGTTGCCGCTCGCCTCGTCGCTGATCCGGCGCCATCCCATCGGTGCGCCGACCTCGACGGCCACCGCCCGCAGGCGCTCGGCGTCCGGCGGAGCGGTCTGGTACATCCAGGTGCCCAGCAGCAGCGCCACCGCGACCGCCCCGGCGACCGAGGACCACCAGCGCCGGCCGATGCCGACCCCGACGCTGAGCGTGAGCAGCCCCGGCAGCAGCCAGACCGCGGCCGGCAGCCAGCCGCCGGCTGCGGAGGCGACGGAGAAGAGCCCGACCACGAGCCAGGTCAGCCCCCCCCCCACCAGCAGCACGAGACCGACGAGCGCGCCGAGGACGCGCACCCGGGTCGGGCGTGCTGCCAGCCGCGGGGTGAGCCGACGGGCCCCGCGGCGCAGCCGCCGGGCAAGCCGCTGCGCACCGGTGGGCTCGTCGCGCCGCGACGGGCTCCGGTGGGTGTTGCTCATGGGCCGGCCCTTCTCGTCGTGCCTCCAGGGTCGGGCGGCGGCCGGGGCGCGGCATCGGTGCTGCTACTCAGCTCCACGCGGTATCTCGCGTGCTCGCCCGCGGCATCGTGGGCACCCGCGGTCACGCCTGACTCCGGGGGTAGAGCGGCCGCCGGGTCGCGGTCAGCCGGGCCTGCGGGCGTCGCGCACCAGCGCGACGAGGGCCGCGGACACCAGCTCGTCACGCTCGAGGGGCAGCATGTGGCCGGCGCCGGGCGCCACGGTCAGCTCCGCGCCGGGGATCGCGGCGGCCAGCCGCCGGGCGTGCGCCGGCGGGGTGAGCCGGTCTCGCGACCCGACCAGCACCCGGGTCGGGATGCCGGCGAGGGCCGCGAGCGGGGCGTACCGGTCGTGGGTCATCAGGTCCGTGTAGAACCCGCACATCGAGGCTGCGGGAGTGTTGATGATGCCCTCCACGGTGAGCATGTGGTCGCGCAGCCGCATGTCCTCGCCGAACAGGAACCGGCGCGCCACCACCGACTCGATCAGCGGCGCCCGCCGGCGCCGGCGGCGGCTCAGCATCCGGGAGCGCAGCGCGAGCATCCGCGGGATCTGCGCCTTCAGCGGGGCACCGAGCTCCGGCAGGCCGAGGGTCACCGCGTCCAGCCCGCCGCCCGAGGTGGCCACCAGCAGGACCCCGACGACCCGCTCGGCGAACAGGTCCGGCCGCTGCTCGGCGAGCGCCATGATCGTCATCCCGCCGATCGAGTGGCCGGCGAGCAGCAGGTCCCCCTTCGGGGCGTGGGCGTCGACCAGGTCGGCGAGGTCGCGGCCGAGGTTGGCCACGGTCGCGGCGTGCTCCGGGGTCTCGTCGGAGGCGCCGTGCCCCCGGTGGTCGTAGCTGACGATCCGGATGTCGGCCCCGAAGGCGGCGCGCAGGTCCCGGACCTGGTAGCGCCAGGAGTCGTGGTCGCTGGTCCAGCAGTGGGCGAGCAGCACGGTGAGGTCGGCGTGCTCGGGCCCGTCCACGTGCACGTGCAGCCGGAGCCCGTCGTAGGTCCTCACCCGCGCATGGTGGCAGCACGTACCGCGGGTATGTCAAGAGTCGGCGGGGAACACCAGTGCGGTCGCGACCGCGGCCACCCCCTCGCCGCGGCCGGTGAGGCCGAGCCCGTCGGTGGTGGTCGCGGAGACGCTCACCGGGGCGCCGGCCGCCGCGGACAACGCCGCCTCCGCCTCGGCGCGCCGGGGTCCCACCTTGGGCCGGTTGCCGACGACCTGCACCGCCACGTTGCCGACCTCGAAGCCGGCGGCGCGCACCCGGCGGGCGGTCTCCGCCAGCAGGTCGGCCCCGCTCGCCCCGGCCCAGCGCGGCTCGGCGGTGCCGAAGTTGCCGCCGAGGTCGCCGAGCCCGGCCGCGGAGAGCAGCGCGTCGCAGGCCGCGTGCGCCGCGACGTCCCCGTCGGAGTGGCCGGCCAGGCCCCGCGGCTCGTCCGGGAAGGGCAGCCCGGCCAGGTGCAGGGGCACGCCGGCCTCGAGCCGGTGCACGTCGGTGCCGATGCCGATCCGCGGGACAACCACGCCCCGCATCATGCCGCACCGCGCCGGCCGGTGCCGCGCGGCCCGCGCCGGACCCGCGGCGCGCCGCAATGTCGTACTTCGGTAAGGACCTGGGGCCGTCCGGCGACCGGCGGTGCGCGAACATGGGGGTGTGAGCGCACCCTCCCGTCGACACCTGGCCCTCGCGGGTGCGGTCGCGGGCCTGTCCGGCATCGCCGTCAGCCACGTCCTGACCAACCTGCTCAACGCCCGCGCCACCCCGGTCCAGGCCGTCGCCGAGGTGGTGATCGCCAAGACCCCCGGGCCGGTCGCCGAGTCGCTCATCGGCCTGGTCGGGCGCCGGGACAAGCCTGTCCTGGTCGCCACCGTGACCGTCGCGATCGTCCTGCTCGGCGCGCTCGCCGGCGTGCTCTCCGGCCGGCGCCGGTGGGCCGGCAACCTGGTCTTCGTGGTGATGGCGGTGGTCGCGCTGGTCGCGGCGATGTCGCGCCCCGGCTTCACCCCGCCCGCGGTGATCCCCCTCGGGGCCGGCACCGCGACCTGGCTGGTGGTGTTCGCCGTGCTGGTCGACGCCGTGCCCCGCACATCCGCCGCCGATCGCCCCACCGCCCTCGCCGACCCCCGCCGGACCCACCGACCCCGCCCGTCGTACCTTCCTGCTCAAGGCCGGCGGCACCGCGCTGGCCGCGGCGGTCGTCGCGGCCGGCGGCCAGGTGCTCGGCCACGGCCGGCGGGCCGTGGAGACCAGCCGGAGGCTGCTGCGACTCCCGGTGAGCCGCGGCACCGTGCCCGCCGGCGCGGAGGTGGGCCCGGCCGGGACGGTGCCGTGGCGGGTGCCCAACGACGTCTTCTACCGGATCGACACCGCGCTCGTGGTGCCGGCGGTGGACCCCGACCAGTGGCGGCTGCGCATCCACGGGATGGTCGACCGGGAGATCACCATCGGCTTCCGCGAGCTCGTCCAGCGCCGGCTCACCGAGGACTGGGTGACGATCTGCTGCGTGTCGAACCCGATCGGCGGCGAGCTGATCGGCAACGCCTGGTGGAGCGGGGTCCGGGTGGCCGACCTGCTGCAGGAGGCCGGCGTGCACCCCGGCGCCGACGCGGTCAAGCAGACCTCCAAGGACGGCTGGACGTGCGGCACCCCGATCGAGGCGCTGACCGACGGGCGCAACGCGCTGCTCGCGTTCGCGATGAACGGGGCGCCGCTGCCGCTCGAGCACGGGTTCCCGGTCCGGATGATCGTGCCCGGCCTGTACGGCTTCGTCTCCGCGACCAAGTGGCTGGTCGACCTCGAGGTGACCCGGTTCGCGCACTTCTCCGCGTACTGGACGCAGCGCGGCTGGTCCGCGCAGGCCCCGGTGAAGACCGAGTCGCGGATCGAGGTGCCGGGCGACGGCGGCAGTACCGCGGCGGGGACGGTGCGCGTGGGCGGTCACGCCTGGGCCCAGCACACCGGGATCGCGAAGGTCGAGTACCGCCTCGACGGCCACCCCTGGCAGCAGGCCGAGCTCGGTCGGGTGCCCGGCAACGACACCTGGGTGCAGTGGGCCGGGGCCGTCGACGCCGCCCGGGGCAAGCACACGCTGGCGGTGCGGGCCACGGACCGGTCCGGGTACACCCAGACCGCGGCCCGCGCGGACGTCGTGCCCGACGGGGCCACCGGCTGGCACACCATCGAGTTCCACGCCGGCTGACGAGCCAGGTTTACCTTCCATTCACCGGGGCAAGATCCGCGCAGACCTTGCGTTGCCCAAGGACCTGGGGGACGCGGGAGCCATTGTTCCCGAACGGAAGGCTCACCATGGCAACTCAGACGAGCGCAGTGGGGCAGGACGAGCCCCAGCTCAAGCGTCACGTCGGCATCCTCGGGCTGCTCTTCGCGAGCATCGGGTCGATCATCGGCTCCGGTTGGCTGTTCGGCGCGCTGAACGCCTCGGTGACCGCGGGCCCCGCAGCGGTGATCTCCTGGGGCATCGGCGCGGTGATGATCTTGATGATCGCGCTGGTCTACGCCGAGCTCGGCACGATGTTCCCGCTCTCCGGCGGGGTGGTGCGCTACCCGCACCTGTCCTTCGGGTCGTTCGCCAGCTACACCACCGGCTGGATCACCTGGGTGGCGGTCGCGACCACGGCCCCGATCGAGGTGGAGGCGGCGCTGCAGTACGCCACCAAGTACGCCCCGTTCACCGCCGCGCACACCGTCGGCGGGGAGACCGTGCACACGCTCACCGGCCTCGGCTACGCCACCGCGGTGCTGCTGATGGCGGTCTTCGTGGTGGTGAACTTCTACGGCATCCGCTGGTTCGCGAAGGTCAACACCACGCTGGTGTGGTGGAAGCTGTTCATCATCCTGCTCGTGATCGGCGCGTTCCTGTTCACCGCCTTCCACGGCTCGAACTTCAGCAGCCACGGCTTCAAGCCGCAGGGCTGGCACGGCGTGTTCACGGCGATCGCGACCTCCGGGATCGTGTTCTCCTACCTCGGCTTCCGGCAGGGCATCGAGCTGGCCGGCGAGACCGACAACCCCAAGCGCAACGTGCCGCTGGCGGTGGTCGGCTCGGTGCTGATCACCGGGGTCATCTACGTGGCGCTGCAGGTCGCGTTCATCGGCGCGCTGCGGCCGGGCATCCTGAACCACTCCAAGGGCTGGTCCGGGCTCAGCTTCGAGAACGACTTCGGGCCGCTGGCCGCGGTCGCCAGCCTGCTCGGCCTCGGCTGGCTCGCGGTGATGCTCTACATCGACGCGATCGTCTCGCCCGGCGACACGGGCCTGATCTACACGACGGTCACGTCGCGGATCTCCTACGCGATGTCCCGCAACGGCAACGCTCCCCAGTCGCTGTCCAAGACCACCGAGCGCGGCGTGCCGATGGTGAGCCTGATCGTCACCTTCGTGATCGGGCTGATCGTGTTCCTGCCGTTCCCGAGCTGGCAGCAGCTGGTCGGCTTCATCACCTCCGCCACGGTGCTCTCCTTCGCCTCCGGCCCGCTGGTGCTGGCCGCGCTGCGGCAGCAGGTGCCCGACCAGGAGCGTCCGTTCCGGCTGCCGGGCGGCCACGTGATCCCGGTGCTGGCGTTCTGGTGCTCGAACCTGATCGTGTACTGGTCCGGCTGGTTGACCGGCTGGAAGCTCTACGTCGCGGTGCTGCTCGGGTTCGTGCTGCTCGGGCTGTTCACGGTGACCGGCCGGGTGACGGCGCCGAAGCTGGACTTCAAGGCCGGAGTCGCGTGGCTCGGCCCCTGGCTCGGCGGGCTGGCGCTGATCTCCTACCTGGGCAACTTCCCCGACAAGTCCGCCGGCGCCGGCAACCTGGGCATCATCGACTTCGGCTGGGCGATGGTGATCCTGTTCGCCCTCTCGGTGGTGGTCTACGCCATCGCCTACCGGGTGCGGCTCAGCCCCGAGGAGGCGCGGCAGCACATCGAGCAGTCCCGCAGCGAGGCGGAGGTCGAGGAGTCCGACCTGGCCCCCGCGCCCTGACCCGACGACCCCACGACCCCCCAAGGGTGTGCCCGGACCGCCTCGCGGTCCGGGCACGGTCGTCTCCTCACCAGTTCGGCTCGGCCGGGTCCGGCGCCGGCGGCAGGGGTACGTCGACCGGGTGGATGACGTACACCACGCCGCCGGCCGAGCCGAGCCAGACCCGCTCGAACTGCGCCCGGTCGTAGACCACCCGCACCGCCTCGTTGCTCGGCAGCTGGTGGGAGGCCGGGTCGTTGCAGACCACGTCCCCGGACTCGGTGAACCCCACCACGGTGAGCAGGTGCCCGTTGGTGTCGTAGCCGGCGCCGGTGAGGTCGTCCCGCCCGAAGGCGACGCTGGCCACCAGCGGGACGCCCGCCGCGACCAGCTGCTCCGCCTCGACGAGGGAGCGGAGCCGGGTCACGAAGGCGGTGGTGCCGTAGCGCGCCGCGTACGCGGTGTTGAAGACCCAGTTCCCGGCGCCGCCGTAGCCGTGGTCGAAGACGCCGCGGACCGCGTGCACGACCCCCCGGTCCTGGGTGTCCTCGGGCACCCAGGAGTAGTCCTCCGGCGCGGGCCCGAGCCCCCAGCGACCCAGCACCATCGTGACCGACGACGGGGAGCACCACGCCTCGCCGCCGGAGGCCCACTGCGGGTAGCTGCCGCGGTGCAGCTGCTGGGAGTGCCGCGGCACCGGCAGCTCGACGCCCCGGGCCGGGCCGGGCCCGGAGACCTCGTCCGGCGCTGTCCCGGGCACCCGGGACACCATCGCCCCGAGCAGCCGGACGCCGGGCACCGCCCGGCTGCCGGGACGGCGGGCCAGCACCAGGCGCAGCTGGTACGTCGACCAGGTGCTGCCCGACGTCGCGGAGAGCACGTCGATGTGCACCCGGCCCGTCCCGTGGCTCTGCCCGGAACGGGTCGCGCGGCGGATCTCGGCGTCGGTCTCCGCCCAGACGCCCAGGGCGTACCACCGCGACCAGCCGACGCCGTCCGCCGAGACCCGCGCCTCCACCCCCAGCCACGAGTCCGCGGGCGTGCTCGCGTTCCAGGAGGGGACCAGCGAGGTGAACGCGAACCCCGGGTCGACCTGCGGGGACAGCCACGCCGTCCACTCGTAGGTCCGCCGCCGCGGCTGCGCGCCGTCCCGGTCGGTGTGCGTCAGCCGGCCGGCCGGGACGCCGTACTCCAGCCGGTCCTCGCGGACCTCGGTGCCCTGGTGGACGCCGCCCGCGAAGTCCCCGGCGGACCGGAACGCGCGGAAGGCGACGTGCCGGTTCACCAGCTGGTGCTGCCGTGCCGCGCCGGCACCGGGTGGGCCCGGTCGCGGATGATGTAGGCGAGCCCGCCGGAGCCGTGCATGGAGCCGCCGGAGGGGTAGCGCTTGAGCCAGGCGTTCTCGAACTCGCCGCGGTCGTAGGTGCGCCGCACCCCGTCGCTGCTCGCCGCCGCGGGGTCGTTGACCACCACGTCGCCGTCGGGCGTGAAGCCGACGACCACGACCAGGTGGCCGTTGGTGGCGCTGATCGGCGCGCCGTGCAGCTCGCCCCGGCCGAAGCTGATCGAGGTGACCACCGGGATGCCGGCCTTGATGAACCGCTCGACCCCGCGCAGCGACCTGAACCGGGTGACGAACGCGTGCCCGGTGTGCTGGGCGGCGTAGGCGGTGTTGAACGGCCAGGTGCCGGTGCCGCCGTAGGCGGCGTCGTAGGTCATCCGGGCCGCGTGGTCCACCTCGGGGTCGGCGTAGGAGTCCCGCACCCAGGCGGTCTCCCGGGCCGAGGGCAGCGCGCCGTAGTAGGCGAGCACCATCGTGGTCGAGGTCGGCGAGCACCAGGCCTCCCCGCCGCCGTCGTAGCGCGGGTACTCGCCCTCGTGGATCATCTGCGAGTAGGCGGGCACGTCCAGCACCACGCCGCGGGCCACCCCGGGCCGGGAGGTGCTGACCCGGTCCACCGGGGGCAGGTCGGAGACCATCGCGCCCACGGTGTCCACCCGCGGCGTCCGGGCCAGGCCGGCGGGCCGGAACAGCACCACCCGCAGCTGCCAGGAGCGCAGCTGCCCGTAGTTGGCCTCCCAGGTGTCGTAGTCGACCTTCGCCAGGTCGTCGCCCTGGCCCGGCCGGGTGCGGCGCCTGATGGTGTGGTCACCGGCGGCCCACACCGCGATGGTGTCCCAGCTGGTGCGGGTGCCGCCCTCGCTGACGCCGCGGACCAGCACCTTGATCCAGGTGCGCTTGGGGGTGCGCGCCTCCCACGACGGGACCAGCTCGGTGAACCCGAACGCCGGGGTCACCCACGGCGAGGTCCAGCGACCGACGTCGTAGCGGGTGCCGTGCCGGGTCACGCCCAGCCGGGCCCGGCCCATCCGCAGCCGGCCGTGCGCGACGGCCACGCCGTTGGTCCAGCCGGTGGCGAGCTGCCGGCCGCTGGCCCAGTGGTGGTAGGCCACCTGCCGCGGCGGGCTGGCCGCGGACGCCGGCCCGGACGCCGTACCGGCGAGCAGGGCGGGGACCAGCAGGAGGGCGGAGGCGGCAAGGACGGATCGCGGGGTACGCACCCGAAAACGATAGCGATCTCTCGTCACAGAAGTGCACAGTTTTCACATCCGGGCAGCGCCCGGCCGGCGCCTCGGGCTCGTCGTTACGATTGCCCGGTGACCCCTCCGACGCTGCGGCTCTACGACACCGCGACACGCACGGTCCGCGACTTCGTCCCGCTCGAGGCGGGCAAGGCGGGGATCTACCTGTGCGGTCTGACGGTGCAGTCCGAGCCGCACGTGGGCCACGTGCGGTCCGGGGTGAACTTCGACGTGCTGCGCCGCTGGCTGACCGCGCGCGGCTACGAGGTCACCTTCATCCGCAACATCACCGACATCGACGACAAGATCCTGGTGAAGTCCGCGGAGCAGGGCCGGCCCTGGTACAACCTGGCCTACGCGATGAGGCGCGAGCTGGACGCCGCCTACGACGCGCTGAACGTGGAACCGCCGACCTACGAGCCGGCCGCGACCGGGCACGTGCCGGAGATGATCGAGCTGATCGGCCGGCTGATCGCCCGCGGGCACGCGTACGTCGCCGAGGACGGCTCGGGCGACGTGTACTTCGACGTGCGGTCCTGGCCGCCCTACGGCGAGCTGTCCGGGCAGAAGGTCGAGGACATGGAGGCCGCCGAGGTCGCCGCCGACCCGCAGTCGGCGGCCCGGAAGCGGGACCCGCGCGACTTCGCGCTCTGGAAGGGCTGGAAGAAGCAGACCGAGCCCGAGACCGCGGCCTGGCCGTCCCCGTGGGGCCCGGGCCGCCCCGGCTGGCACATCGAGTGCTCGGCGATGGCGCTGAAGTACCTCGGCGGGGGCTTCGACATCCACGGCGGCGGCATCGACCTGCGCTTCCCGCACCACGAGAACGAGCAGGCCCAGTCCCGCGCGGCCGGGTTCGGCTTCGCGTCGTACTGGATGCACAACGCCTGGATCACCACCTCCGGGGAGAAGATGAGCAAGTCGCTGGGCAACAGCCTGGTGGTGCCCCGCGTGCTGGAGCGGGTGCGGGCCATCGACCTGAGGTTCTACATGGTCGCCGCGCACTACCGCTCGCACGTGGAGTTCTCCTTCGAGGCGCTGGAGGAGGCCGCGGCCGGCTTCGCCCGGATCGAGCACTTCCTGACCCGCGCCGCGGACCTGCTCGGCGACGTCGGCCTGGGCGCCTACTGCGCGGACTTCGAGGCCGCGATGGACGACGACCTCGGCACCCCGGCCGCGGTGGCCGCCATCTACGACGTGGTCCGCGAGGGCAACAAGCTGCTCGGTGGGGGCCGGAGTGCCGCCCTGCGCGGCGCCGCCTCGTCGGTGCGTGCGATGCTGGCGGTGCTCGGCCTCGACCCGTTCGACCCGCACTGGTCGACCGGCGGCTCGGCCGAGGAGGCCAAGCTGGTCGCCGCCGTGGACTCGCTGGTGGCGGTGCTGCTCGAGCAGCGGGCCGCGGCGCGCGCGGCGAAGGACTTCGCGACCGCCGACGCGATCCGCGACCAGCTCAAGGCCGCCGGGATCGAGCTCGAGGACACCCCGCAGGGCCCCAAGTGGTCCCTGTGACCGCGGAGGGGTCACCGGGGCGCGCGGGTGCGTCCGCGCGTCGTGACTCCTCGCCAACGACGAAGGACGGCTGATGGCAGGCAACTCGGGGCGGCGCGGCGCCGTCAAGAAGACCGGCAAGGGCAACCCGACCGCCGGGTCCGGGGGCCGGGTCCGGCGCGGCCTGGAGGGCAAGGGGCCGACCCCGAAGGCGAAGGACCGCGAGGGGCACGTCACGCACAAGAAGCGGAAGAAGGCCGAGAAGGTCGCCTCGGCGCGGCCGCGCCGCAAGTCGGGCGCCCAGGGTGGCGACTCCGAGTGGGTGGCCGGCCGCAACTCCGTGGTCGAGGCGCTGCGCGCACACATGCCGGTCTCCGGGGTGTACGTCGCCGAGGGGACCGAGCGTGACGGCCGGCTGCGGGAGGTGTTCAAGATCGCCGCCGAGCGGGGCGTGTCGCTGCTCGAGGTGCCACGCAACGAGCTCGACCGGATGCTCGGCCCGTCGCTCGGTGGCGCGGTGCACCAGGGGCTGGCCGCGAAGGTGCCGGCCTACGAGTACGCCCACCCCGACGACTTCCTGGCCCGGGCCGCCGAGCTGGGGGAGCGGCCCCTGATCGTCGCTTTGGACTCGGTCACCGACCCGCGCAACCTGGGCGCGGTCGTGCGGTCCGCGGCCGGGTTCGGCGCGCACGGGGTCGTCGTGCCCGAGCGCCGGGCCGCGGGCATGACCGCGGCCGCCTGGAAGACCTCGGCCGGCGCCGCCGCGCGGCTGCCCGTCGCGCGGGCCACCAACCTGACCCGGCAGCTGAAGGCCTACCAGGAGGCCGGCTGCATGGTGGTCGGGCTGGCCGCCGACGGCGAGGTGTCGCTGCCGGACCTGGAGCTGGCGGACGGGCCGCTCGTGCTGGTGGTCGGCTCCGAGGGCGCCGGCCTGTCCCGGCTGGTCGCCGAGACCTGCGACCAGCGGGTGTCGATCCCGATGGTCAGCACCCTGGAGTCGCTGAACGCGGGGGTGGCGGCCTCGGTGGCGCTGTACGCCGTGAGCGAGCGCCGCGCCGGCCGCTGACGCCCGCGCCGGCCCTTGCCAGCAACTAGAACGCGTTCTATCCTGGGCGCAGGGAGGGAGAGCCCTGCGGGCGCGGTGCCGTGCCCGCGGTGGTGTCCCGCGTCACCTTTTCGCGCCGGGGTCGTTGACCCCGGGCAGATCAGGTTTTCGGCAGCCGCTGCCGGATTGGAGCCCCTCCCGTGCATCTCCGCGCACCGAGACCCGCCCGCACGGCGGTGACCGCCGGCCTCGCCGGTGCGCTCGCCCTGGCGCTGGCCGCCTGCGGCTCGCAGCTCTCCCCGGAGACGGTGCGCGCGGCCAACGGCGTCGCGGGCGCGGCCGCGCAGGGTGGCCTGGTCTCGAACGACACGGCCGACACCGGCGCCGGCGCCGGTGACGTCGCCGGCGGCGCCACCGGGACCTCGGGCGACCCCGGTTCCGGGGGCACCGGCGGCAGCGGTACGACGGGCGGCGCGGCCGGCACCGGCGGCGGCGGCGCGGGGTCCACCTCCTCGGGCGGGAAGCCGGCCACCGGGACCGCGGCGCACGCGGCCACCGGCGGCAGCAAGGCCGGCACCTGCGCCGGGTTCAAGAACCAGACCGGCATCACCGACAAGTCGATCACGATCGCCAACGCCTCGGACATCAGCGGCCCGGTGCCCGGCCTGTTCGAGTCCGCGCAGCAGGCCACCAAGGCCTACGTGGCGTACTTCAACGCCACCTCGGACATCTGCGGCCGCAAGCTCCAGCTGGAGACGCTGGACAGCCGCACCGACGCGGGTGCCGACCAGCAGGCCTACGCGAAGGCCTGCGAGACCGCGTTCGCGGCGGTCGGGTCGATGAGCGCGTTCGACTCCGGTGGCGCGGCCACCGCCGCCAAGTGCGGTATCCCCGACCTGCGCTCGGCGAACGTGAGCGCCCAGCGCCAGGCCTGCGCGACCTGCTTCGGGGTCCAGTCCGCGAACCCGAACACCTTCGAGAACGCGGTGCCCGACCACTTCCTCAAGAACTACCCGCAGGCGGCCAAGAAGGCGGCGTACCTGTGGATCAACGCCGGCGTCGGCCCGCTGAACGCGCAGAACCAGGCCCGGGCGATGGAGCGGCGCGGCATGCACTTCGTCTACAAGCAGAGCATCGACGTCTCGGAGTTCAACTACGCGCCGTACGTCCAGCAGATGAAGAGCAAGGGCGTGCGCTACGTCCAGTTCCTCGGCGCCTACCAGCAGGCGGTCCGGCTGGCGCAGGCGATGCAGCAGCAGGGCTTCAAGCCCGACGCCTACGTGCTCGACCCGACCGGCTACAACCCGGACTACGTGCAGTCCGGGGGCTCCGCCGTCGAAGGCACCAAGATCTTCGTCAACATCGCGGCGCTCGACCACCCGGAGCAGAACAAGGAGATGGCGCTGTACGAGCAGTGGCTGCAGCAGGTGAAGCCCGGCGCCACCCCGACCTTCTTCGGGGTGTTCTCCTGGTCGGCGGCCCGGCTGTTCGTCGAGCAGGCCACCGCGCTCGGCGGCCGGTTGACCCGGCAGACGCTGGTGGACTCGGTGCGCAAGGTCGACGGCTGGACCGGCAACGGCATCCACAGCCCCCAGCACGTCGGCTCGAAGCGGACCGGTGACTGCTGGCGCTGGATCAGGCTCCAGGGCGGCAAGTGGGTGCCGGAGGGGCCGACGACGTACTCCTGCGACGGCGTCACGAAGGCCAGCTGATCATGGGCACCCTGCTGTCGTTCACGATCCTGGGCATCTTCACCGGCGCCGCCTACGCGATCGCGGCCAGCGGGCTGGTGCTGACCTACAGCACCACCCGGGTGTTCAACGTCGCCCACGGCGCCTTCGGGATGGTGATGGCGTTCATCTTCTGGGACTTCAGCCAGCGCCAGGGCATCTGGTCCTGGCTGGCCCTGCTACTGGTGCTGCTGGTCGTCGCCCCGCTGTTCGGGGTCTTCGTGCAGCGGGTGATGACCCGCGGCCTGGGTGACGCGCCGGTCAGCGTCTCCCTGGTCGTCACCGTCGGGCTGTTCGTGGGGCTGATCGGGGTCGCCCAGCAGGTCTGGCCGCCGTCCGCGCGCACCGTGCCGCAGTTCTTCGGCCAGCACGGCGTGCGGCTGGGCAGCGTGTTCGTCACCTTCCACCAGCTGCTCACCATCGTGCTGTCCGGCCTCGTCGCCGGCGGGCTCTACCTGCTCCTCAACCGGACCCGGGTGGGCACCGCGATGCGGGCCAGCGTCGACAACCCGGACCTGCTCCGGCTGTACGGCGGCCGGCCCGAGCTGGTGTCCGCCCTCGCGTGGGCGATCGGGACGTCGCTGGCCGCGCTCGCCGGGATCCTGCTCACCCCGGTGATCGGGCTGGACTACTACGACCTGACGCTGCTGGTGATCAACGCCTACGCCGCGGCCATGCTGGGCCGGCTCAAGAGCCTGCCGCTGACCTTCGCGGGCGCGATGGGCCTGGGACTGATGCAGTCCTACGCGGTGGGCTACCTGCCCGGCGGGGGCAGCCTGGCCGGCCTGCGCGCGGTGGTGCCGACGCTGTTCCTGTTCGTGGTGATCGTGGCGATGCCGCAGGCCCAGCTGCGGATCGGCCAGGTCCGCGGGATCGTGTCCGCGCCGCTGCCGTCGCTGCGCCGCTCCGGGCTCGCCGGCGGCGGCCTGGTGGTGGCCGTCGCGGTGGTCACGCTGTTCCTGGGCGGGTCGTCGCTGCTGCTCGCCGGCACCGCGGCGACGTACGCGATGGTGATGCTCTCGCTGGTGCTGCTCACCGGCTACGGCGGGCACGTCTCGCTCGCCCAGTTCACCTTCGCCGGGGTCGGGGCGCTGGCCTACGCCAAGCTGGACTCGCCGAACCTCGCCGGGCTGGCGCTCTCCGCCGTCGTCGCCGGCCTGGTCGGGGCGCTGGTGGCGCTCCCGGTGCTGCGGCTGACCGGGCTCTACCTGGCGCTGTCGACCCTGGCGTTCGGCCAGCTGATGGACAAGCTGGTCTTCCAGGCGCCGTTCGCGTTCGGGTTCAACGGCAGCCTGCCGGCACGGCGGCTCTCGGTGCTCGGCGTGCGGATCGGTGACTCCGGCGCCTACGTCGTGCTGATGACGGTCTGCTTCGTGCTGATGGGCGTCGGGCTGCTGCTGCTCCGGCGCGGCCGGCTCGGCCGGATCCTGATCGCCATGCGGGACAGCCCCGCCGCCTGCGGCACCCTCGGCCTGAACATGCGCTGGTTCCGGGTGGCGCTGTTCGGGCTCTCCGCCGGCATGGCCGGGCTGGCCGGCGCGCTGTTCGCCGGGCTGCGCGAGACGATCTCCGCGACCGACTTCCAGCTGTTCGCCAGCCTCCCGCTGCTGCTGCTCGCGGTCGTCTGCGGGGTCACGTCGGTCACCGGCGCCGCCACCGGCGGGGTGTTCTTGATGCTGCTCCCGGTGCTGCAGTCGAGCTATCCCGGGCTCGCCGGGCTGGCCTTCGTGGTGATCGGCTTCGGGGCGGTGGCCCTGGGCCGCGACCCCAACGGCCTGGCCAACCTGGGCTTCGCGCTCGGCCGGCGGCTCGAGGGTCGGCTGGCCCCCGGGCTCGCCGGGCGGTTCGCCCTGCCGCGGCCGCCGTCCGGGTCGCGGTCCGTCGTACCGGGGGCGGCGGTGCCTGTCACCGGCGAGCGCGAGGGAGAGGAGATGAGCGCCCATGCCGCTGCTCGAGGTTGACGAGCTGGTGGTCCGGTTCGGCGGTGTCACCGCGGTCGACCACGCGTGCTTCGCGATGGACGCCGGCACGGTCACCGGGCTGATCGGTCCCAACGGTGCCGGCAAGACCACCTGCTTCAACGTGATCACCGGGCTGCAGCGACCCACCCGCGGCCGGGTCCGGTTCCGGGGCCGCGACCTCACCGGTGCGCCGGTGCACCGGCGCGCGCGGCGGGGGATGGCCCGCACGTTCCAGCGGCTCGAGGCGTTCGGGTCGCTGAGCGTGCGCGACAACGTGCGCACCGCCCTGGACATCCACCGCGGGGTGCGCGGCCTGCTCTCGCGCCCCGCGATGGGTGCCGACGCGCTGCTCGAGCGCGTCGGCATCGCGGAGTACGCCGACGAGCGGGCCGACTCGGTGCCGACCGGGGTCGCCCGGCTGCTCGAGCTGGCGCGAGCGCTCGCCTGCGAGCCTGCCCTGCTGCTGCTCGACGAGCCGTCCTCCGGCCTCGACGAGTCCGAGACCGACGACTTCGGCGACCTGCTCCGGGAGCTGGCCGCGGAGGGGCGGGGGGTGCTGATGGTCGAGCACGACATGGACCTGGTGATGGGGGTGTGCGACGAGATCCACGTCCTCGACTTCGGCGCGGTGATCGCCTCCGGCAGCCCGGCGCAGGTCCGCGCGAACCGCCGGGTCCAGGAGGCCTACCTCGGCCACGCGGAGGACGGCCCCGTCGCGCCGGCCGGGGACGCGACCGTGGTGCTCGACCCCGTCGCCCCGGCCACCACCGAGATCCCGGCGGTGCGCTGAGATGGGCGACGTCCCGATCCTCGAGGTGCTGGACCTGCGCGCCGCGTACGGCCGCATCGAGGTGCTCCGCGGCGTCGACCTGACCGTCCCGCGTGGTGCCGTGGTGGCGCTGCTCGGCCCGAACGGGGCCGGCAAGTCCACGCTGCTCAAGGTGGTCAGCGGGCAGCTCGCGCCCACCGGCGGCGACATCCACCTGGCGGGGGTGAACGTGCACGGCGCGCAGCCCGACGAGCTCGCCCGGCTCGGGCTGACCACCATCCCCGAGGGCCGCAGCGTGTTCCCCAACCTCACCGTGGAGGAGAACCTCACCCTGGTCTCCTACGCCGGGGTGCCGGCCGCGCAGGTCCTCGAGACCGCGTTCGGCTACTTCCCGCGGCTGCACCAGCGCCGCGACCAGCTGGCCGGCACGATGTCCGGCGGCGAGCAGCAGATGCTGGCGCTGTCACGCGCGCTGTCCTCGGACCCGGCCCTGCTGCTGCTCGACGAGCTGTCGATGGGGCTGGCGCCGCTGATCGTCGAGGAGCTCTACGACACGGTCGCGCGGATCGCCGAGACCGGGGTCTCGATCCTGGTCGTCGAGCAGTTCGCGCGCACCGCCCTCCGGGTCGCCGACTACGCCGCGGTGATGTCCGGTGGCCGGGTGGTGGCCACCGGGGAGCCCGAGGAGATCAGCAGGACCATGTCGGACGTCATCCTGGGAGGAGCAGCATGAGAAGGACTCTGTTCGCGGTCGTGGCCGCGGGACTGGTGGGCGTCGCGGTGCCGGTTGCGCCGGCCCGCGCGTCCGTCGTACCCGCCGAGCCGGCCTTCGGCGGCTTCTCGACGACCTCGACCGCCACCCCGCTGAGGATCGAGGTCTACGAGCCGACGATCCCGGTCCCGGCCTCCCCGCAGGCGGAGCTGAACCTCGCCTACACCAAGGTGGAGTCCGCGACCGGGCCCAACGCGCACGGCCGCGCGTCGTGGCTGTGGCCCGGTGACCCGGTCGGTGAGGGTTGCAAGACGTTCGTCGAGCAGCTCGGCCTCGGCGGCACCGGGCTCTGCAAGGACGGCTACCCGGTGCAGGTCAACTCCGGGGCGCCCGACGGCGACGCCAAGCAGTCCGACGAGCCGTTCCCCGGCACCGTGATGCGCACCAGCGCCGCACCCGGCCGGACGGTCGCGAAGGCGGGATACTCCCCGGACGGCGACGTCTCCGACCCGGGCCGGAAGAAGGACGGGAAGAAGAGCGGCGACGGGTCGGGTGCCCCCGGCGTCCCCGGCGTCCCCGGCGCCCCCGGCGTGCCCGGCGTGCCCGGCGTCCCCGGCGTGCCTGGGCTGCCGGGCTCGCCGGTGCCGGCACCCGGTGACCTGTCCGCCCTCGGCGCCGCGATCACCGGCCGGCACGACACGGCGGCAGCGGCCCCAGCGGCCGGGTCCACCCCGACACCGGGAGCGCCCTCGGGCCCGGCGCTGCCGCCCCAGGTGGCGGCCCTCGTCGACGTCGGCGCGATGACCAGCGTCAGCCGCTCGGTGACCTCCGGGACGGCGGTGAGGTCCTCCGCCACCAGCAAGATCACCGACCTGTCGCTGCTGTCGGGCCTGATCACCGCGGACTCGGTGAAGGTGGCCTCCACGGCCAGCAGCAACGGGGCGAAGGCCGCCACGGGCGCGGTGGCCCGGGTGGTCGGGCTCGCCATCGCGGGCAACCAGTTCACGCTCGACCGCAAGGGCGTGCACCCCGCCGGGCCGCAGGCCCCGATCCCGGGGCTGCCCGACGACCCGGCGAAGGCGCTCGAGGCGCTCGGCGTGTCCTTCGGGCTGCCGAAGGGGGAGCGCACCGCCCAGGGCGCCGACGGCCAGGTGAACCTGCAGGGCCTGCGGATCGTCATCGACACCCGGGTGCTGCGCTCGAAGCTCGACGGGATCCCGTTCGACGAGATCGTCGACCAGGTCCCCGACAGCGCCGGCCAGCTCAAGAGCCTGCTCGGGGCCGCCGTGCACCTCGCGCCGAAGCTGGTGATCATCGCCGGCAACGCCGCCTCCGCGGCCAGCACCGTGCCCGCGATCAAGCTCCCCGACCTGAGCGGGCTCGCCCCGCCCGCCACCGCCACCGGTGCGGCCACCGGCGGCACCCTCGGCGGTGCCGCGCCGACCGGCACGGGCGGCCTCCCGGGGCCCGGGGCGGCCTCCTCCGGGGACCTGCCACCCGCCTCGGCGCCGACCACCGCGGTGGCCACCCGGAACGCCGCCGCCGGGCTGCCGGCGCTGGCCAGCCTGCCCGGGGCGCTGCTCGTGGGCGGCCTGCTCCTCGCGTCCGGGCTGGGGTGGTGGCTGCAGCGGATCGGTGGGTCCGTGCTCGGCGGCGCCGGCAGCTGCAGCCACGGCCTCGAGACCGGTGTCCCCGACCTGCGAAAGGCCTGACATGACCGCGTCCGCCCCCACCCTGCCCCGGGCCGCCTCCCGGTCCGGCAGCGGCGCCGCGCCGCTGCGCAACAACGGCTACCGGGTGCTCCAGGTGGTGCTCTTCGTC
The DNA here is from genome assembly GCA_963728775.1 of uncultured Actinomycetota bacterium. GTDB lineage: Bacteria > Actinomycetota > Actinomycetes > Propionibacteriales > Nocardioidaceae > Nocardioides_B. Next base: position 205,499 of record CAVSLP010000009.1, on the reverse strand, counting down.
GCCGGCGCGGTGCTGCTCCCGCTCGGCCTGGTCGTCATCGTCCTCGGCTGGTACGGCGCCGCGCACACGCCGTACCAGTACGACCAGCTGTCCTACCTGGTCTCGGGGGGCCTGCTGGGCCTGGGACTGACCTTCTGCGGCGGGTTCCTGTACTTCGGGGCCTGGCTGGCCCGGATCGCCTCGGACAACCGCGACACCGCCAAGCGGCTCTCGGACACCCTGCTGGTGCTCGCCGACGTCGTGTCGCACGGCGCCTCGGCCGCGCAGCCGGGCGCCGTGCCGGTGCCGGCCGCCGAGCGGGACCCGGGCGCGGTACCGGTGGTGGCCGGCGGCGGGACGACCGTGCACCGCGCGGACTGCGCGCTGGTCAGCGGGCGCGACGACCTGGCGCCGGCCGGGCCCGACGCGCCGCACCTGGCCCCCTGCCGGGTCTGCAAACCGGTCTGACGGCGGCCGGTGGCGCCGGCCTGAGGTGGGCGGCCTGGGGTGGATGGCCTGAGGTGGGCGGCCTGACCCGAGCCTGGACCACCGTCCTCTCTCCTCTTGCTGCGCGCCACCATCCGGGCGCGCCGGCTGCGTTTGCCGGCGCTCGAGAGACGACCGGTACCCCGGCTTCCGGGGCCACAGTCGCGCACGTGCGCAGTTGTGGCCCCCGACCGGCCCCCGGCGGAGGGGCCACAGTCGCGCACGTGCGCACTTGTGGCCCCCCCGACCGGCCCGGCGGAGGGGCCCGAGGCGCCGGGTCTCAGGCGTCGGGCTTCAGGCGTCGGGGCTGGAGGGCAGCAGCAGGTCGGGGTTGTCGGCCGCGGTGATGGCCTCCTCGGGCCGCTCGGTGAGCACGTTGTCGACGTAGTCCCGGGCCGCCAGGAGGAGTTCGACCTGCTTGCCGGCCTCCTCGGACAGGTACCACCGGTGCTCGAGGATCTCGTGGAAGATCTCCGCGGGCTCCAGCCGGCCGCGCAGCTCGCGTGGCACCGTCCCGATCACCGGCTCGTAGACCGTGGTCAGCCAGCGGTGCGCGACGATGGCGCGGTCCTCGCCGCCGAGGTCGTCGTGGGCGGTGAACGCGGCCAGGTCGTTGAGCAACCGCCGCGCCTGGTTGTCCTCGACGTCCAGCCCGGTCAGGCTCTGCAGCTCACGCGCGTGGTGGCCCGCCTCCACCACCTTCGGCTGCACCCGCACGGTGCAGCCGTCCCAGTCGGTGACGATGTCGAGCTCGTCGACGTCGAAGCCGAGGTCGTTCAGGCGCTCGATGCGCCGCTCGATCCGCCAGATCTCGTCCGTGGTGAACTCCTCGGTGCCGGTGAGCTCGTGCCACAGCGCGTCGTACCGCTTCTCGACCCGTTCGACGATCTCGAACGCGTCCACGTTCTCGTCCAGCAGACCACCGGCCTGCAGGTCGAGCAGCTCGCCGAAGATGTTGGTGAACGCCACCTCGAGGTCGTGGCCGCGCTGTCCGCCCGACAGCGTCTCGTGCAGCTCGCCGGTCTCGGCGTCGACGAGGTACGCCGCGAACTCGCCCGCGCTGCGGCGGAACAGCACGTTCGACAGCGACACGTCGCCCCAGAAGAAGCCCGCCAGGTGCAGCCGCACCAGGAGCACCACGAGCGCGTCGATCAGCCGCGGCAGCGAGTCCGCGGGCAGCCCGTGGCTGAACAGCGACCGGTACGGCAGCGAGAACTGCAGGTGCCGGGTGACCAGCGCCGGCTCGATCACCTCGCCGTCGTCGCCGAGGCGGCCGGCGACCACCCCGACCGGGTCGACCGTCGGCAGCCCGAGCCGCTGCAGGTCGCGCAGCAGCCGGTACTCCTGGAACGCCATGTGCTCGCGGGTCTCCTTGACGGCGTAGACGTCGGAGCCCAGCCGGACGATGCGTACGACGTGCCGGGACAGGCCGCGCGGCAGCGGGATCACCACGTCGTCGCCCCACTCCTCGAGCGGGGTGCCCCACGGCAGCGTCATCAACCGGGGGTTGGGCTTGGTCGCCACGATCCGCAGAGCCATGCGCCTCAGCCTAGTGCCGGGCCGTCGGGACGTGGCCTACGCGTCGGACCGGTCGGGGTCGAGGAACACGGCGCCGGGGCCCCGCGGCGCCACCTCGTCGTCGTGGTTGTTCAGCGCGCAGGTCCGCAGGCTCAGGCAGCCGCAGCCGATGCAGCCGTCGAGCTTGTCGCGCAGCCGCTGCAGGCGCTCGATCTGCGCGTCCAGGCGGGGCCGCCAGCCGCGGGACAGCCGCGACCAGTCCGCCTTCGTCGGGGTGCGGCCGGCGGGCAGCGTGGCGAGCGCCTCGGAGATCTCCTCGAGGGTGAGCCCGACCCGCTGCGCGGACCGGATGAACGCCACCCGGCGCAGCGTCGCGCGCGGGTAGCGCCGCTGGTTGCCGGCGGTGCGCTCCGAGCCGATCAGCCCCTGGTCCTCGTAGAAGCGGAGGGCCGAGGTGGCGACGCCGGACCGCTGGGCCAGCTCGCCGATGCTGAGGGGGGCGACAGTCATCCCTCGAGCATACTTGACTTCAAGTGAACTTGAACTTGCATCGTGATCGGCATGACTTCTGCACACGCCTTGCCGTCGGACCCGCCCCGGGTGGGGCTGGGTTACCACGACCTGCCCCGGCTGCTGGCCGCGATGACCGGCGACGAGAAGCACAGCCTCGCCGCGACCTCGACCCTGGACGTGCTCTGGGTGCTCTACGACCGCGTCCTCGACGTCGTACCCGACCAGATGCAGGACCCGGCCCGCGACCGGTTCCTGCTCTCCAAGGGGCACGGGCCGATGGCCTACTACGCGACGCTCGCGGCCAAGGGCTTCTTCCCCGAGGAGTGGTTGGCCGGCTGGGGCGCCTTCGACTCGCCGCTCGGCCACCACCCGGACCGGACACTGGTCCCCGGGGTCGAGATCTCGAGCGGGTCGCTGGGGCACGGCCTGCCGCTCGCGGTGGGCACGGCGCTGGGGCTGCGGGCCCAGGGGCTCGGGTCGCGGGTCGTCGTACTCGTGGGCGACGGGGAGCTCGACGAGGGCAGCAACCACGAGGCGATCGAGCTGGCCGGCGCCCTCGGCCTCGACGCGCTCACCGTGGTGGTCGTGGACAACGGCTCGGCCAGCTACGACCGGTCGCCGCGGCTGGAGGGCCTGTTCGCCCGGGAGGACTGGCGGACCGTCGTGGTCGACGGCCGCGACCACGACGCGCTCGAGTCGGCGCTGCGCCCGCGTGGCCGGGGGAGACCCTCGGCCGTCGTCGCCCGGGTGGAGGCGAAGTGGTGAGCGGCGACCCGAGGCGGACCTTCGCCGACACGGCGGCGCGGCTGCTCGACGAGGACCTGTCCGTCGCGCTGGTCTACGCCGAGATCTCCGGGCAGTACCTCGCCGGCGCGGCCCGCCGGCACCCGGACCGGGTGGTCAACGTGGGGATCCGCGAGCAGCTGCTGGTCAACGTGGGGGCGGGGCTGGCGCTGACCGGGATGCGGCCGATCGTGCACACCTTCGGCTCGTTCCTCGTCGAGCGCGGGTTCGAGCAGGTCAAGCTCGGCTTCAGCCACCAGGACGTCGGCGGGGTGCTGGTCGGCTCCGGCGGCTCCTTCGACAACACCGCGGGCGGGCGCACCCACCAGGCGCCCGGCGACGTGGCGCTGCTGGACACCCTGCCGGACTGGACCGTGCACGTGCCCGGCCACGCCGACGAGGTCGCGGCGTCGCTGCGGCTCGCGGTCGCCGGTGACGGGCGCGACTACCTGCGGGTGGTGGCCCAGCAGAACCGGGAGGCGTTCCCGGTGCGGCCCGGGCGGTTCCACGTCGTACGGCGTGGAGGGGCCGCAGCCGTGGTGGCGGTCGGGCCGATGCTGGACCCGGTGCTCGCGGCCACCGAGGGGCTCGACGTCTCGGTGCTGTACGCCAACACGGTCCGGCCCTTCGACGCGGCGACCCTGCGTCAGGTGCTGCGGGTGCCCGACGTGGTGCTGGTCGAGCCGTATCTCGCCGGCACCTCCGCCCGGCTGGTGAGCGAGGCGCTGACCGACCAGCCGCACCGTCTGCTGGCCCTCGGCGTGCGCCGCGAGGAGCTGCGGCGCTACGGCACCCCTGCGGAGCACGCCGCCGGGCACGGGCTGGACGCGGCGGGACTGCGGACCGCGATCACCCGGTTCGTCGACACCGGCGACGTGGCCGCCTGAGCCGACCCGCGCGCAGAAGACGGCCGGGACGGTGACTGCGTGAGCACCGTCCCGGCCGCTTCTTCGGGGCTTGGAGCGCCTACTTGAAGGCGTCCTTGACCTTCTCGCCGGCCTGCTTCAGGTCGGCCTTGCTCTGGTCGGCCTTGCCCTCGCTCTGCAGCTCGCGGTCGTCGGTGGCGTCGCCGAGCTTCTCCTTGGCCTTGCCGAGGCCGCCCTCGGCGCTGTTCTTGAGCTTGTCCTCGTTGCTCATCTGCGCTTCCTCCTCGTTCGGTTGGCCCTCCATTACCCCCGGCCTCATCCTTCATGCGCCACCGGGATCGGGCGGGTCCGGCGGCCCGTCTACGATGGGCGCACCCCGCCGCTTTAGCTCAGCTGGTAGAGCACTCGCCTTGTAAGCGAAAGGTCGTCAGTTCGAACCTGACAAGCGGCTCCAGGCACCCTCAGATGGTGATGCCGGGCTCGTCGTCCAGGTCGTCCGGCTCGACACCCAGCCGCGCCAGCAGCGCGGCGTCGCGGCCGGTGTCCACCGGGTCCGGCAGGATCTCCTCGGCCTCCTGGACGCGTTCCGAGTCGCCGCGGTTCTTGATGAACCCGAGCACGGTCTGCTTCCTCAGCTGCATCGCTGCCTCCTTGGGTCTCCACCCCAGGTTCCCGCGTGCCTGCCGCTCATGCGTCCGCATTCCGGGTATTCGCGTGGCAACCTTCTGCATCGGGGTGCGTCGTACCCTGCTGCGCGACCGGCCGGTTCCATGTCACAACCGGACAATTGTGGTCCCGTGGCAGCGAATCTGCCGCCCCCGTCGTCACAACCGGACAATTGTCGTCTCGCGGCGGCCGGTCTGCCGCTCCCGTCGTCACGGGCGGACAATTGTGCTCCTGTGGCAGTTGGGCGGTCGGTTGCAGTGTCATAACCGGACAATTGTCGGAAACGGCGGTGCGCGGCCCGGCGGGCATCGTTGCTCGATCCCGTCGCGCGGCGGGGATCAGCGCAGTCGGGCGACCTCGAACTCCGACCGCGGGTTCGCGAGCTCGTCCTGGGTCTGCACGATCCGCATCTCCCGCTCGCCGGCCTCGGCGGTCGCGGCGACCACGGCGAACACCGACGAGGCGGTGCGGGCGAGCGTGTCCGCGAGGACGTGCCGGTCGAGCAGGTTCGCCAGGAACACCGCGGCGGTCAGGTCCCCGGCGCCCGGCGGGTTGATCGCCAGCCGCGGGGTGCGCACCCGCCACGCGCCGTCGCCGGCGACCGTGACCATGTCCAGCGCGTCCTCGGGGGTGTCGTCGAGGACCACGCTGGTCACCAGCACGGTGCCCGGGCCGCTGGCCCGCACCGCGTCCGCCGCGGCCAGCAGCTCCGCGGTGGTGCGGGTGCTGGTGCCGGCCAGGAAGTCCAGCTCGAAGTGGTTGGGCGTGACCACGTCGGCGGCCGGTACGACGGACTCGCGCATGAACTCGGGGATGCCGGGACGGACGAACATGCCGCGGCCGACGTCGCCCATCACCGGGTCGCAGCAGTAGATCGCGTCGGGGTTGTGGGCCTTCACCCTCGCCACCGCGTCGAGGATCACCGCACCGACCTCCTCGGCGCCCTGGTAGCCCGACAGCACGGCCTCGCAGCGGTCGAGCGCGCCCCGGTCCTCCACGCCGCGGATCACCTCCGCGATGTCCTGGGCGCGTCAGCAGCGGGCCGCGCGCCTCGCCGTACCCGGTGTGGTTGGAGAAGTGCACGGTCATCACCGGCCAGACGACCTTGCCGAGCCGTTGCAGCGGGAACAGCGCGGCGCTGTTGCCGGCGTGGCCGTAGGCGACCAGGGACTGGATCGACAGGATGCTCACGCCCCCATCCTCGCCGACGTGCCCGGTTTGTCCACGGGCCGGAACCGGCCGTTCGCGCGACAGCGCGGGCGACGGGGGGTTCCGAACTACTAGAACATGTTCTAATCTAGGTCGGACCGCAGTGCTGACCGTCTCGAGGTACTCATGAAGCAGGCCGACTACGTCGTCGTGGGTGCGGGCAGCGCGGGCGCCATCGTGGCCCGCCGGCTGGCGGAGTCCGGGGCGAGCGTGGTGCTGCTCGAGGCCGGCAAGGCCGACCGGACCCGGTTCGTGCGCAAACCGGGGCTGATCGCGGTCTTCCACAACGTGCCGCAGCTGAAGCGGACCCTGGACTGGGGCTTCTACACGGTGCCGCAGGAGCACGCGCTGAACCGCCGGATCCCGCAGACGCGCGGCAAGGTGCTGGGCGGCTCCAGCTCGATCAACGGGATGCTGTTCGTGCGGGGCAACCCCGGCAACTTCGAGGACTGGGCCGGCGAGGGCTGCAAGGGCTGGGGCTGGGACGACGTGCTGCCGGCGTACAAGAAGCTGGAGAGCTGGGAGGGCGGCGCCAGCGACGTCCGGGGCGCCGGGGGGCCGGTGCGGGTCACCCGGGTCCGCAACCTCACCGAGGCGTCCCAGCAGTTCCAACGGGCGCTCAGCGAGACCGCCGGCGTGCCGGTCATCGACGACTACAACGGGCACAGCCAGGAAGGCGTCTCCACCTTCCAGCAGAGCGCTGGCGGCGGGCTGCGCTACAGCTCCTCGGTGGCGTACCTCGACGACCCGCTGCCGAACCTGACCGTGCTCACCCGCACCCTGGCCACCCGGGTGGTCCTCGAGAACGGCCGCGCCACCGGCGTGGAGGTCCGCGACGGGTCCGGCACCCGGGTGGTCCGGGCCGACCGCGAGGTGGTGGTCTGCGCGGGCGCCTACCAGTCCCCCCAGCTGCTGCAGCTGTCCGGGATCGGCCCGGCCGACCACCTGCGCGGCCACGGCATCGCCGTGCGGGCCGACCTGCCGGTCGGCGACAACCTGCACGACCACATGTTCGTGCCGCTGACCTTCGACATGGCCGGCGCGCGCAACCGCAGCTCGGCGCCGTACTTCGCGAAGGGGGTGCTGCGGGAGTACCTCCGCGGAAACAGCTGGGTGGGCCAGACGGTCTTCGAGGTGTGCGGGTTCGTCCGCTCGTCGCTGGCGACCGACCGTCCCGACCTGCAGGTCCACGCGCTGCCCTGGGGCTACCCCGGCCCCAACCAGGACGCCCCGGTCCGGCACCAGGTGGAGCCGGCGCCGGCGCTCACGGTGTTCTCGACGCTGATCTACCCGCGCAGCCGCGGCACGGTCCGGCTGGCCTCGGCCGACCCGGCGGCCGCGCCGCTGATCGACCCGCGGTTCCTCGCCGAGCCCGAGGACACCCAGGTGCTGCTCGACGGGATCAACCTGATCCGGGAGGCGATGGGCAGACCGGGGATCGTCGGCGGGGTCGCGGGGGAGCGGATGCCCGGCACCCGGTACGCCGACGACGCGGCGCTGCGCCGGGAGATCCCCAACCGGGCCACCACCGTCTACCACCCGGTCGGCAGCTGCCGGATGGGCGTCGACGAGCGCGCGGTGGTGGACCCCGAGCTGCGGGTCCGCGGGATCGACGGCCTGCGGGTCGCCGACGCCTCGATCATGCCGTCGATCACCGGCGGCAACACCAACGCGCCGGCGATGCTGATCGGCGAGCGCTGCGCCGAGCTGATGCTGCAGGACTGACCGCCGACCAGGAGGAGCTGAGATGGCCAAGCGACCCGTGCCCGTGGCGGGCAAGGTGGTGGCGGTCACCGGGGGCGGCCGCGGCATCGGCGCCTGTACGGCGTCCCGGCTGGCCGCTGCCGGCGCGCGGGTCGCGGTGGGCGACCTGGACGAGACCCTGGCCGGTGCGACCGCCGCGCGGATCGGGGGCGACGCGGTCGGCCTGCCCCTCGACGTCACGGACCCGGCGGCGTTCACCGGGTTCCTCGACGCGGTGGAGCGCGAGCTCGGCCCGATCGACGTACTCGTCAACAACGCGGGGATCATGCCGATCAACCGGATCGAGGACGAGCCCACCGCGGCGGCGTACGCCCAGGTCGCGGTCAACTTCCTGGCCGTGGTGCACGGCACCAAGGAGATGGTCCGGCGCTGGAAGCAGCGCGGCTCGCCGGGCCACGTCGTGAACATCTCCTCGGCGGCCGGGCGGGTGCCGATCGCCGGCGCCGCGACCTACAGCGGCACCAAGTTCGCGGTGTCCGGCTTCTCGAACGCGCTGCACACCGAGTTCCGGGCCGACCGCACGCCGATCCAGGTGACCGCGGTGCACCCGGCGATCGTGCGCACCGAGCTGTCCGGGGGCTTCCGGGACACCCGGGCGGTGCCGCCGGTGACGCCCGAGGACGTCGCGGCCGCCGTCGTGGCCGCGCTGCGGCACCCGCGCCCGGACGTCTACGTGCCGGCGTCGATGGGGGTCGCGGTGCGGGCCGGGGCGCTGCTGCCGCGCCGCGTGGGGGACTGGGTCAACAAGGTGCTCGGCGGCGAACGGGCCGCACTCGACGCGATCGACGCGCCGGCCCGCCGGGACTACGAGCACCGGGTGGCGGGCAGCGCGCCCGGCGCCGGGAAGGAGCTGAGCGCATGAGCCTGCCCGCATCGATCACCGACGAGCTGCTGCACCGGCTGACCGCGCGCGTCCCGTCGAGCGGCGGGGAGACCTGGAAGCTCCAGGAGGTCTACACCGGCGAGGTGATCACCGCGCTGCCGCAGTCGAGCCCGGAGGACATCGCCGGGGCGTTCGCCGCGGCCCGCCGGGCGCAGGCGGTCTGGTCGCAGTGGCCGGTGCGCCGGCGGCTCGCGGTGTTCCGCCGCTTCCACGAGCTGCTCGTCGAGCGCAACGAGACCGTCGTCGACCTGGTGCAGGCCGAGAGCGGCAAGGCCCGGCGGATGGCGTTCGAGGAGACCTGCGACCCGCTGATGGTCACCACCCACTACCTGAAGCGCGCGGCCCGGCTGCTCCGGCCGGTGCGGCGGCCCGGCCCGGTGCCGGTGGTGTCCTCGTCGACCGAGATCCGGCAGCCCAAGGGCGTGGTCGCGATCATCGCGCCGTGGAACTTCCCGTTCGCGACCGGGCTCTCCGACGCGATCCCGGCGCTGATGGCCGGCAACGGCGTGGTGCTCAAGCCGGACAACAAGACGGCGCTCTCCCCGCTGTACGGCGTCGAGCTGCTCTACGAGGCGGGCCTCCCGGAGGGGCTGTTCCAGGTGGTCTGCGGCGAGGGCGCGGTGGCCGGCCCGCCGGTGATCGACCACGCCAACTACGTGATGTTCACCGGCTCCACCGAGACCGGCCGGTTCATCGGCCAGCGCGCCGGGCGGAACCTGATCGGCTGCTGCCTGGAGCTCGGCGGCAAGAACCCGATGGTGGTGCTGCCGGACGCGAACCTCGACGAGCTGGTCCCGGGCGCGCTGGACGCGGTGTTCCGCAACACCGGCCAGGTCTGCATGCACGTGGAGCGGATCTACCTGCCCGACGCGCTCTACGACGAGTTCCGGCGGCGGTTCGTCGAGGCCGCGGGGAACCTGAGGCTCGGCGCCTCCTACGACTTCGAGCCGCAGGTCGGCTCGCTGATCTCCGTCGAGCACCTGGAGCGGGTCGCCTCGCACGTCGAGGACGCCCGTGCCCGGGGGGCGACGGTGCTGCTCGGCGGGCGGGCCCGGCCGGACCTGGGGCCGGCGTTCTACGAGCCGACGATCCTCGAGGGCGTCACCACGGAGATGCTCGCGGGCTCGTGCGAGACGTTCGGCCCGGTGGTGGCACTGCACCGCTACCGCGACGTGGAGGACGCGATCCGGCGGGCCAACGACACCGACTACGGGCTGTCGGCGAGCGTGTGGGGCACTGACCTGAAGCGTGCGGCGGCCGTCGGGGCCCGGATCGAGTCCGGCAACGTGAGCATCAACGAGGGCTTCGCGGCGGCGTACGCGGCCAAGGGCACGCCGTCCGGCGGGGTGAAGCAGTCCGGCGTGGGTGCCCGGCACGGGGACCAGGGGCTGTTGAAGTACACCGACGTGCAGAACCTCGCGGTGCTGAAGAAGCAGGTGATGTCCGCGCCCGCAGACCGCCCGTACGAGCAGCACCTGCGCACCACGCTGCGGACCATGTCCCTGCTGCGCCGCCTGGCCCGCTGACGGTTTACCAAGGTATGCAGGCGTTCTGTCGCTTCCCTGGGTGATCTTGCCCCGGGAAGCGAACAATTGCCTGCATCCCCTGGTAATTGTTCAGGCGACCTGCAGGCTGCGCTTGGACAGCCCCATCCAGTAGCCGTCGAGCACCTGGTCCCCGGGCGACTCCGGGTCGGAGGCCGCGCCGAGGGTGATGAACAGCGGCGTGTAGTGCTCGACGGTCGGGTGGGCGTAGGGCATCCCGGGCGCCTTCGAGCGGTACGACGCGAGCTCGTCGACGTCGCCGCGGGCCAGCGCCTCGGCCGCCCACGCGTCGAAGTCCACCGACCAGCCCGGCGCGTCCGCGTCGATGCGGAACTCGCGGAGGAACGGCAGGCCGTGGGTGAGGAAGCCGGAGCCGATCACCAGCACCCCCTCGTCGCGCAGCGGGCGCAGCCGCCGGCCGAGCTCGAGCAGCCGGTAGGGGTCGTCGGTCGGCAGCGACATCTGCACCACCGGGATGTCCCCGGCCGGGTACATGATCTTCAGCGGCACCCAGGCGCCGTGGTCCAGGCCGCGGCTCGGGTGCTGGTGCACCCGCTCGGTGTCGGGCATCATCGCGGCCACCCGCTTCGCCAGCGCGCCGGAGTCCGGGGTCCGGTAGGTCATCTCGTAGTACTTCCGCGCGAACCCGCCGAAGTCGTACACCAGCGGGGTGCCCGGGGCCGTCGCGGAGAGGCTGACCGGCGCGGACTCCCAGTGCGCCGAAACGATCAGCACCGCGGCGGGCCGGGGGAGGTCCTGCGCCCAGGCCGCGAGCTGGCCGCTCCACAGCGGGTCGTCGAGCAGCGGTGGGGCGCCGTGCCCGATGTAGAGCGCGGGCATCCGCGGGTTGCTCGGTTCGCTGGTCATGGCGGCTCCATCCGGGTGCATCATCTACCTGTCACTGTACCAAAGAAAGTTGAAGCATCAAGTATTCCCGGTTAGGGTGGTCCCATGACGCGATGGTTGAACGACGACGAGCTGCAGGCCTGGCTGCGGCTGGCCGGGGTGATGCTCAAGCTGGGGCCGGCGCTGGACTCGCAGCTCCAGCGCGACTCCGACATGACGCACTTCGACTACCTGTGCCTGGCGATGCTCTCCGAGAGCGACGACCACACCCTGCGGATGAGCGAGCTCGCGGGCCGGGTCAACGCCTCCCTGTCCCGCCTCTCCCACGTGGTCACCAAGCTCGAGGGCCGCGGCTGGGTGTGTCGCCGACCGTCGCCGGAGAGCAGGCGAGTCACTCTCGTGGCGCTGACCGAGCCGGGCTGGCAGGTGCTGGTGGAGGCGGCACCGGGTCACGTCGAGACGGTGCGCGACCTGGTCTTCGACGACCTCACCCGGTCCGACGTACGCGCGCTCACCCGGATCGCCGGGCACATCGTGGACCGGATCGAGGCCTCGCACCTGAAGTCCATCTGCTGACCGCGCGACGGACCCGGGTCGACGACCGACTTGGATAATACCCCTAGGGGTATTACCCTTGACGGAGTCAGTCAGTGCACACCCGACCCCGGAGGAAACAGCCTCATGTGCCGACCCGCCACCTGCCGCAGCTGCGGCAAGGCCACCTACGCCGGATGCGGCAACCACGTCGAGCAGGTGCTCGGGCACGTGCCCGCCAGCAAGCGCTGCTCCTGCCCGCCGGCCGCCAGCAAGGGCTTCCTGGGCCGCCTGCTCGGACGCTGAGCCGGCCCGCGAGGGCCGAAGGCCTCGGCCGCGCCGCACCGGTGGTGCCTCACCCGTGCCGGCCGCGGCCGAGGCCGCCCAACGTCTCCAGCTGGGTGGGCGTGCCCAGCGCGATCAGCACCGCCCCGGCCGGCACCTCGGTCCCGTCGGGCGGGTTCGGCTCCAGCGGCCGGTCGGCCGAGCGGCGCAGCGCCAGCAGCAGCGCACCGGTCCGCTCCCGCAGGTCCGCCTCGCCGAGGGTGCGGCCACCGAGGAACGACCCCGGCTCCACCCGCACCTGCTGGATGCGGAAGTCCAGCGTCTCGTCGTGCATCACCACGTCGAGGAACTCCGAGACGTCCGGCTGCAGCGCGAACGCCGCCATCCGGCGGCCGCCGATCCTCTGTGGGTTGACCGCCCGCGTGGCCCCGGCCAGCACCATCTTGTCCTTCGCGTCCTGCGTCCGGGCCCGGGCCACGATCACCAGGTCGGCGCGCATCGCCCGGGCCGACAGCGTGACGTAGACGGTGTCGGCGTCCGTCTCCAGCGCCGCGACCAGGGCGCGGGCGTGCGCGATGCCGCTCTCCCGCAGCACCGCGTCGTCGGTGACGTCGCCGACGAGGTGCGGCACCGACGGCCCCAGGTCCGCCAGCCGGGCCGGGTCGTTGTCGACCACCACCACCTGCGTGCCGACCGCGAGCAGGTGCTCGGCGGCCGCCCGGCCCACCCGTCCGTGGCCGCAGATGATGACGTGGCCGCGCAGGTCCGCGATCGTGTTGTCCATGCGTCGCCTTTCCAGGTACCGGCGCAGGTGCCCCTCGGTCAGCGCCTCGAGGATCACCCCCAGGTTGTAGAGCACGGTCCCCACCCCGGCCACGATCAGCACGATCGTGAACAGCACGCCCGCGGTCGACATCGGCCGGATCTCCCGGAAGCCGACCGTGAAGACGGTGGTGACGGTCTGGTAGAGCGCCTCCAGCAGGGTGAACCCGAGCAGCAGGTAGCCGACGGTACCGACCACCGTGACCAGCGCCAGCGCGGTCAGCGCGATCGCGATCCGCCGGAGGCTGCCCATGGGCTCAGCCAACCCGATCGCGCAGGCGGAGTCGAGGAGGCGCCGCCGTCCGCCCGGGTACGACGGTCAGGGCAGTCGCCAGTCGACCGGCGAGCCGCCCTGGCGCACGAGCAGGTCGTTGACCCTGCTGAACGGCCGGGAGCCGAAGAAGCCACGGGACGCGGACAGCGGCGAGGGGTGCGCCGACTCCACCCAGGGCACCGCGTCCAGCATCGGCTTGAGGCCCTGGGCGTCGCGCCCCCACAGGATCGCGACCCGCGGCCCGCCGCGTGCCGCCCACGCGGTGATCGCCTGCTCGGTGACCCGTTCCCAGCCCCGGCCGCGGTGCGAGGCGGGCGCGCCGGGCGCGACCGTGAGGCACCGGTTCAGCAGCATCACGCCCTGCTCGAACCAGGGCGACAGGTCGCCGGTGCTCGGCGGGTCGACGCCGAGGTCGCTGTGCAGCTCCGTGTAGATGTTCACCAGGCTCCTCGGCAGCGGGCGCACGTCGGGGGCCACCGAGAAGCTCAGCCCGACCGGGTGCCCCGGCGTGGGGTACGGGTCCTGGCCGACCAGCAGCACCTTCACGTCCGCCAGCGGGCGGCTGAACGCCCGCAGGATCCGGTCACCGTGCGGCAGGTAGGACCGGCCGGCCGCCGACCTCCTCGCGCAGGAACCGGCCCATCGCGGCGATCGAGTCGTCGACGGGCGCGAGCGCCTCGGCCCAGTCCGGCGCGACCAGCCCGCGCTCCACCAGTCCGTCCAGCGCACCCATGCGTCTCCCGCCTCGCTCTGCCGACCCGTCGGCCACCGATCCGGTCCGTGAGGACGATAACGGCTCGTCCGGGCCCCGGGGCGGGCGCCCGAGCCGCTACCGCCGTACGGGCCGGGAGAGCCGGTCCAGGAACGCCGTCAGCAGGGTCTCGCGCAGGGCGGGGGAGGCGAGGTCGAGCAGGCTGTTGATCTCCGCCATCCGCGCGGGCAGCCCACCGCCGGCGGCCATCCCGACCGCGCCGAGCAGCCCGTCGAAGTCCTCGTCGGACAGCGTCGCCGGGTCCAGGGCGCGCACGAGGTCGGCGACGCCGGGGTCCACCCGCACCGGGCCCGCCGCCCGGGCCACCTCGACGGCGCGCGCCAGCACGGTGAGGAACTCCTCGACGTGCGGCGCGGTCGCGGCGCTCAGCGTCAGGTGCAGCGTCGGCGGGTGCCCGGCGTACGTCAGCTGCGGCTGCACGTACCACCCGGCCGCGACCATCTCGTCGGCGACCGTGAACACGTCGCAGGACCCGTCGGTCTCCAGTGCGACCAGGGTGGAGTCGGGCGCCGCGACCACGTGCAGCGCGGGGATCTCCGACAGCCCGGCCAGCAGCCGGTCCATCCCGTCGAGCACCTGCTCGGTGAGCCGTAGGTAGCCGTCGTCGCCGATGGTGTGCACCACCGCCCAGGCGGCGGCGAGCGGGCCGCCGGACTTCGTGGACTGGGTGGTGGAGTTCAGCATCGTGTAGCCCGGCCAGTCCGCGCTGGCGAAGAACTGCGGCCGCCGCAGGCCGGGCGTGCGGTGCAGCAGCACCGAGGCGCCCTTCGGGGTGTACGCGTACTTGTGCAGGTCGACCGAGATGCTGGTGACCCCCTCGACCTCGAACGCCCAGGGCGGCACCTGCCGGCCCAGCCGGGCGGCGTACGGCAGCACCCAGCCGCCGATGCAGGCGTCGACGTGGCAGCGCACCCCACGGGCCGCCGCGGCGGCCGCCACCTCGGCCACCGGGTCGACCACGCCGTGCGCGTACGACGGGGCGCTGACCGCCACCAGCACGGTCGAGTCGTCGACGGCGGCGACCATCGCGCCCGGGTCGGCCCGGAAGCCGGCGTCCACCGGCACCTGCACCGGTCGCACCCCGAAGTAGTGCGCGGCCTTGCGGAACGCGGCGTGCGCGGTCGCCGGCAGCACCATGCTCGGCGCCGCCACGTCGGGCCGGGCGTCGCGCGCCGCCTGCACCGCGAGCAGGATCGACTCGGTGCCGCCCGAGGTGACCGTGCCGACCGCGGTCTCCGGCGCGCCGAGCAGGTCGCAGGCGAACCCGACCAGCTCGTTCTCCATCCGGAGCAGGCTCGGGAACGCGGTGGGGTCCAGCCCGTTGCTGGCGGCGTACGACGCGACCGCCGACCGGCCCACCTCGTCGGCCTCGGCCAGGCCGCTGTCGTAGACGTAGGCCAGCGTCCGGCCGCCGTGCGTGGGGAGGTCCGCGGAGCGCAGCGCCTCGAGCGCGGCCAGGACGTCGTGCGGGGTCACGGTGCCTCCAGGGGTTGTTGGGCGTCGGCGACGTCCTCGGCGGTCAGCGTGTAGCGGGTCAGCCAGAGCAGGCTGAGCAGGGTCAGCGCCGCCGGCAGCAGCGAGAAGCCGAGCACGATCGCGGCCACCGCCGACGCCGGCTGCGCGACGTCCCCGGAGGTGGAGGACACGTAGCCGCCCAGCGCCAGTACCAGCCCGAACACGCCCGGGCCGAGCGCCAGGCCCAGCGTCTCGCCGGCCGTCCAGACCCCGGTGAACACCCCGGCCCGGTTCGACCCCGACCGCGCGGCGTCCACGGCGGCGGTGTCGGCCAGCATCGCCAGCGGGAACACCTGCGCCCCGGCGTACCCGACCCCGACCAGCCCGGTCGCGCCGTACACCAGGCCGGCCGGCACGGCCCGTGCGAGCACGAGCAGCAGGGCCCCGGTGGCCAGGAACAGCGACGCGGCGAGGTACCCGCGCTTCTTCCCCACCCGGGCGCCGACCGCCGCCCAGACCGGGGTGAGCAGCAGCGCCGGCCCCACGAAGCACAGGAACAGCACGCTGGAGGCGAACGAGTCCTCGAGGACGTGCCGGGACACGTAGTCGACGCCGGCGAGCATCGCCCCGGTGGCGAGGGCCTGCAGCACGAACGTGCTCAGCAGCAGCCGGAAGTCCCGCACGTGCGCCACCACCCGCAGCTGGTCGCGCAGCGAGCCCCCCGCGGCGCGCACCGCCCCGACCGGGGCGCGCCTGGTGCCGCGGTAGGCCGCGAGCGTCCCGCCGAGGATCAGCGTCGCGACGAACAGCCCCATCAGCCGGTAGCCGGCGCGCCCGCCGACCGCGTCCCGGATCGCCGGGGCGGAGGCGCCGCTGACCAGGATCGTCAGCGCCAGCAGCGCCACCCGCCAGGTCATCAGCCGGGTGCGCTCGGTGTAGGAGTCGGTGATCTCCGCAGGCATGGCCACGAACGGCACCTGGAAGAACGCGTACGCCGTCGCGCACGCCAGGAACAGCACCACGACGTAGGCGGCGTCGCCGTACGTCGACCCGGTCGGCGGGCCTGCGAACAGCAGCGCGAAGCAGGCCGCGAGGGCGACGCCGGCGCGCAGCAGGAAGGGCCGGCGCGGGCCGAGCGGGGAGGACGACCGGTCGCTGACCCGGCCGGCCACCGGGTTGAGCAGCACGTCCCAGGCCTTGGGCGCAAACACGATCAGCCCGGCGATGCCCGCGCCGACCCCGATGGTGTCGGTGAGGTAGGGCAGCAGCATCAGCCCCGGCACCGTGGCGAACGCGCCCGTCGCCACCGAGCCGAGGCCGTAGCCGACCCGGACGCTGCGCGGGAGCTGGCCGGACATGAGGCTCAACCTACCGACCGGCGGCCGCGGGCCGTCGCGGAACCGGATCACCCGCCGGCCCCGTCAGGAGGACGGCACCCGCCCACCCGCCCGCCAGACGTTGCCGGACCACGCGTTGCCGTTGGCGGCGAGGTACGACGTCACCGGGCCGTAGATCCCGCAGCGATGGTTGGCGCCCTGCTCGAAGACGTTGTCGCGGACCCGGACGTTGCTGGGTTCGGCCCCGTAGGGCTTCGCCGGGTTGAAGCCCGCCGAGATGCAGTACGACATCTGCCCACTGGCGGACTTGAACAGGTTGTCCTCGATGGTGACGTCCCGGATCCTGGCGAAGTCACCGAACAGCGCGAGATCGGCCGTGCACCCGCCGCCGTTCCTCGTGGGTCGGACCGAGCACTCCAACGTGTTGCCGCGCAGGACCAGGTGGCTGCCGCCGTTGGAGATGAAGGCGTTGACGTGTCCTCCGGATCCGGCTCCCAGGTACTGGTCGTGCAGCCAGGAGGCTTCGACGACGCAGTGCGCGGAGCACTGGACGGAGTGCTGGCCGCCGGTGACCTCGACCCGTCGGAGCGTGATGTTGGTCGAGGACACGGCCGGGAACTGCTCTTGGCTGCCACCGTCGATCTCGGAGTCCTGGACGGTCACCGATCCGGTGCCGTCGGAGACCAGCCGGCCGTCGATCCGCGAGTTGGTCACCGTGACTCCCGGCGCGTCCACCACGAGGTCACCGTCCACCTGCTTGCCGTCGATGACGGTGTCGGCGTCGGTGATGGTCAGGGGGCCGGGGTAAGGAGACAGGGTGGTCCAAGGAGGTACCCCGGTGTTCGCCCCGCCGGGGAAGACCGTAGCGCCACCCGGCGTCCCCAGGCCCGGCGGTGCCCCGGGGCCCGGCACGCAGTGCAGCCCGGCGAGCGTCAGGCCGAGACAGATCGCCCGTTTGACGGCCGAGCGGATGGCCGCACGGTCGGGACGCACGGCGGCTCAGCGGCGCCCGAGCGCCCGGTAGGTCCACCCCGCCGCTCGCCAGGTCCGCGGGTCGAGCGCGTTGCGACCGTCCAGGATCCGCGGCTCGCGAACCACCGACCTCAGCAGCTCCGGGTCCAGGTGGAGGTAGTCCTCCCACTCGGTCAGCAGCAGCACCAGGTCGACGTCGGCCGCTGCCTCCTCCACCGTGGCGGCGTACTTGAGGTCCGGCCACTTGGCGCGCGCGTTCTCGATGGCACGGGGATCGGTCACGACGACTTCTGCGCCCTGCAGGGACATCTGTGCCGCGACGTTCAACGCGGGTGAGTCGCGGACGTCGTCGCTGTCCGGCTTGAACGCGGCTCCGAGGATCGCGACTCGTCTGCCCACGATGGACCCGCGGCACTCCTCGCGGGCGAGGTCGACCATGCGGACCCGACGCCGCATGTTGATGGAGTCGACCTCCCGCAGGAAGGTGAGCGCCTGGTCCACCCCGAGCTCACCGGCGCGCGCCATGAAGGCACGGATGTCCTTGGGCAGGCAGCCGCCTCCGAAGCCCAGCCCGGCGTTCAGGAAGGACCGTCCGATCCGTGGGTCGTGGCCGATCGCGTCGGCGAGCAAGGTCACGTCGCCCCCCGTGGCCTCGCACAGCTCCGCCATCGCGTTGATGAACGAGATCTTGGTGGCGAGGAACGAGTTCGCCGCGACCTTGACGAGCTGGGCGGTGGTGTAGTCAGCGACGACCAGGGGCGTCCCGGCCGTGATCGCCCGGGCGTAGACCGCGTCCATGACCCGCCTCGCCCGGGCCCCGCGTTCGCCGTCCGGAAGCCCGTAGACGAGCCGGTCCGGCGCCATCGTGTCGTGCACCGCATGGCCCTCGCGGAGGAACTCGGGGTTCCACACCAGCGTGGCCTCGGGCGCGGCCACGGTGATCCGCTCGGCAAGTCGCTCGGCGGTGCCGACCGGGACCGTGGACTTGCCGGCAACCACGTCCCCCGGCTGCAGGCGGGGGAGCAGGTCCGTCACCGCCGCCTCGACGTAGGTCAGGTCGGCGGCATTCTCGCCGTGCAGCTGTGGTGTCCCGACGCAGATGAAGTGGACGGCACTTCCGCGGACCGCGGTGGGGTCGGCGGTGAAGGCCAGCCGTCCGGAAGCCAGGGCCTCGCCCAGCAGCTCTGCCAGTCCTGGCTCGTAGAAGGGAGGTTCACCACGCAGCAGACCGGCGACCTTCGGCTCGTCCACGTCGTAGCCGACCACGTCGTGACCGAGCGTCGCCAGGCAGGCCGCGTGCACCGCCCCGAGGTAGCCACAGCCGACCACCGAGATCCTCATCGGTCGCTCCGTCCGCGACCCGTGGGCAGCCCGACCAGCCCGGCGTCCGCGCCGATCCGGCGCCGCGGCGGCCGCGGCGGCCGCTGCCCGGGCGCGCTCCGGTCGAGCACGAACCGGCGCAGCTCGGCGGGGTCGTCGAGGTCGACGTAGCGCCGTCCCCGCTGGTCGGCGACGGTCGGCTCCCCGGTGGCCGCGGGTACCTCGCGTCGTCGCAGCGTGTGGGTCAGCGCGTCGTACACGCCGACGTAGGCGGTCGCCTGCGCGCTCCAGTCGAGGTGTCTCGCGACCCGGGCCCGTGCGCGAACCCCCAGCTCGACCCGCAGGTCGGGGTCGTCCAGCAAGCGCTCCACGGCGTCGGCGAACGCGGCCACGTCACCGGACGGGACGTAGACCACGGTGTCGTCACCCGAGACCCGGGTCTCGACCAGGTCGAAGGACACCGAGGGCAGCGCGTACGCCATGTACTCCATGACCTTGTTCATCGTCGAGACGTCGTTCAACGGGCTCTTGAGGTCTGGGCACAGTCCGACGTCCGCGGCGCTCAGATGGTCGGCGACCATTGCCTGGTCGGCGCGTCCGGTGAACGTGACCACATCGTCGAGGCCCAGCTCCGTGCACGAGCGACGCAGCTCCTCCAGGCAGTCCCCGAACCCCAGCAGGGTGGCGTGCACGTCGGTGCGCCCCCGCCGGTGCACCAGCTCCTGCATGACCTGGAGGATGACGTCGACCCCGTCCTGCGGACCCATGATGCCCAGGTAGACCAGTGAGAACCCCGCCGCCCTGGCCCGGCCCGGCTCCGGGTAGACCGGCCGCATGGTCCGCGTGTCCGGGCCGCTTCGCACAACCGTCACCTCGGTGGGGGCGCGGCCGCCCCGCGTCATCGCGATCGCACGGTAGGACTCGTTCGTGGCGATGACGTGGTCCGACGTCCGGTAGGTCATTCTCTCCAGCCAGAGCAGGGCCCGCAGCTCCAGTCCCTCCCTCGGCGTTCGCGGCGTGCCGAAGCGGGAGAGGAAGAGCTCGGGGTTGAGGTCGTGCTGGTCGAAGACGAACGTGACCCCCCGGCGTCTCCACAACCGAGCCAACAGCCAGTAGGTGTCCGGTGGGTTGCATGCCTGGATGATCTGGAAGGGGTGCTTCCGCCAGACCCGCAAGGAGAGCCGGGCGGTGCGGAGCCAGGAGTACGCGAACTCCTCGGCGTAGCCGAACACGCCGGACGCCGGGGGCGCGGGCCGGTACTTGTAGATCTCGATCCCCTCGATGGTCTGCCGCGCCGGGTCCCCGGGCCCCCGCGGGCAGATCACGCTCACCTCGTAGCCGGCCGATCTCAGCGCACGGCACTCCAGCCAGACACGACGGTCCAGCGGGACCGGCAGATTCTGCACAATAATCAGTACGTGGGTGCTCCCCGTCATGCCTCACGGTGACACGAGCCCGGGTAGCGGCCGGCGAAAAGCCAGTGCAGTAAGGGAAACAGGCCACCCCGGCCCGCCCACGCGGGCCGGACCAAGTCGGACTTTCGGTGCGGTTGGCGCATGACCACGGGCCGCCCGGCCGGGCCCAGTGGACGGGCCGGCCCGGGACCCGATGCACCGGACGCGCCACCGGGCAGTCTCACGCCAGGTGAGACTGCCCGGTGAGGCTGCCCGGTGGGGGTGCCCGGTGGGGGTGCCCGGTGGGGGTGCGCCGAGTGGGTTCTCTCGGGTCAGCCCGGGGGGACCGTGCCCCCGTCGTTCCAGGTGTTGCCGGACCAGGTGTTGCCGGATCCGGAGGAGTAGAACGACGTGACCGGACCGTAGATCCCGCACTTGTTGTTGGAGCCGCGCTCGAAGACATTGTTCTTCACGACGACTCCGGTCGGGTTGGAACCGTACGGCTTGCTGGGGTTGTACCCCGCGTGCAGGCAGTACGAGGCGCCCGTGGTGTTGGCCCTGAACAGGTTGCCGACGATCGTCACGTCCGAGATCGGGGCGAAGTCCCCGAAGAGCGACATGTCAGCGGTGCAGCCACCGTCCGCCGACGTGGGCTGCACGCTGCAGTACAGCGTGTTGTGACGAAGGGTGAAGCCGCTGCCGCCGTTGGAGATGAAGGCGTTGACGTGTCCCGACGAACCTGCCGGGATGAACTGGTCGTGCAGCCACGAGTCCTCGACCACGCAGCGAGCGGAACACTGCACCGAGTGTTGCCCGCCGGTGACCTCGACCCGCTGGAGCGTGATGTCGTTGTAGGACACGCTCGGGAAGGTCTCCTGGTTGCCGCCTCGGATCTCGGAGTCCGCGACGGTCACCGAGGATCCGGACCCGTCGGAGGACAGGCGCCCGTTGATGATCGAGTTGGTGACCTTGACCCCGCTCGCCCGGATCACCAGGGTCCCGTTGATGCGTTTCCGGTCGATGGTCGTGCCCGCCGCGGTGATCGTGAGTGGACCGGTGTAGTCGGTCAACGTGGTGCCGGCGGGCACCCCCGTGTTCGAAGCGTTCGGGAAGTCACCCGAGCCGGCGCCCGTGGTGGGTGCGGGTGAGGTGGGCTGGGTGGTCGTGGTGGTCGGGGCGGGTGAGGTGGGCTGGGTGGTCGTGGTGGTCGGGGCGGGTGAGGTGGGCTCGGTGGTCGTGGTCGTCGGGGCCGGCGAGGACGCCTGGGTGGTCGGGGCGGACGACGTGGGCTGCGCCGGGGTCGTCGTGGAGGTGGCGGGCGCGGTGCCCCCGCCCGACGCGTCCGGGTTGACGACCACGTCGACGAGGTAGTTGGAGTCGTGCCAGGACCGCGTGGGTACACCTCTGCCGTAGGTGTAGACGCCCTGCCACGCCGTCAGGTCCTTGGTGACCTGTGGATCGCTGGGACTCAACGCGTGCTGGGTGTTCGCGTACCTGCCGTGCGGCGCCACGTACGCCGCGACGTAGTTCGTGTCGGCAGCGATCGTCAGCGGCGACGGCAGGCCCACGGTCTGCCAGCCCGGCCTGTCGGTGGCGGGAAGCGTGACCCTGGTGAGCAGCTTCCCGGCGGCCGTCCAGATCTTCCCGACGCGTTTGCCGGAGTTCTTGCTCGTCCGGTAGATCTGCAGGGACTCGACCTGGCCGGGGGACGACGACGAGAACCGGACGCCCAGGGTCACCCGCGACGTCTCCGGGTCGGCGGCCGTCTGCGGGGTCAACGAGTCCGGCCAGATGCTGTAGGAGGCGTCCGACGCGGGCGGGGACCCTGCCAGTTGCTGCAGCTGGATGCCGGCTCCGGCACTGAGGCAGATCGCGGTGGCGCCGGCCAGCATGGTGGCGAAGATCCGGACCGCCGACGGTCGCGGCGTCTTCCGGTGGGTGCGGGACGAGGACATACCTCTCCAAGGGTCGGAGCTGGGGGTTTTGCGTCGGCCGATCGGGGAGGCCTTCGCTACGTAATTCGACGGATGGGTTGCCTGTGCGATCCGCCGCGAAACAGGGGCCTAGACCGGTTTGTCATCCTGTCGGGGCTCGCCCGTCCCGGCCCGGGGCGCACCCGGACGCCGCCCGGCACGCAGCCCGTCTGCAGCTGCGCGCGCAACGTCGGCCGTGGTGTTGATCGGGTGCTCCCAGTGGTGCGGCGGTGGCCTGCGCTCCTCCCAGCGCGTGGTCACTCGTGGTTCAAATGCCGCCAACAGTACGTTTCCCACCGGTCCGTGGGAACCCGCGGCCTAGACCGCGATGTCCTGTTTGGGGGACTTCACCGCGCTGATCGACTTCGTCAGGCCGACCAGCCGCTCGCGGTAGATGCGGGAGCCGGGGAAGTAGAACCTGAGCTCGGTGAGGCTGACGAGCTCCGTCCAGAGCACCTCGGAGAGCGCGTCGGTTCCGCCGGCGGGACGGGAGTGGGCCAACGGCCACCGTTCCGCGACGCTGCTCCGGATGCGCACCGGGAGGAACTGCAGGAGGGGGAAGAGCCAGTGCGGCTCGACCGGGAAGTAGCGGTACGGCGTCTGAATCCAGTGGAACGGGGCCAGTGCACCCACCTCGCGGGCAAGGTCGGAGCGCTTGGCGTGACCACCCACGTGCTCGATCAAGGAGTTGGAGAACACCAGGTCGTGACCGTGCGTGACACCGGCAGCGGCCAGTGCCTCCCGCGCGCCGCAGGCGTCACCGGTCACCGGCGTCAACCACGGCTCGTCGGTGACCCCGGGTTCGAAGAGGTTGACGACGGTGACCCGTGCCGGCCGGACCGGGGCGCGCAGCCACGACTCCACCGTGCCGCCCAGGTCCACCACCGTCATGTCCGGCAGGTCGGGGAACGACTCGCGGATCACGTTCCATCGCCGCGCGCGCGTGCCGGCGCCGACCGAGGTCGGTGAGTCGACGAGGAGCCGGCGGACGGCCGCGCCCGCCCCCAACCCGCCGTTCTGCGGCCGCTGACCCGTCACGTCCGGTCCAGGTCCGGTGCCGTCCCGTCGGCGACCTTCTCCTCCACGAAGCACGCCAGGCTGCCGATCGTCTCGAAGATCTCTCCGGTGAACTCGCTGTCGTCGATCGCGAACCCGAACCTCATCTCCAGCGCGGCAACCAGCTCGAGGACCGCGAGGGAGTCGAGCTCCGGGATGCCACCGAACAACGGCGTCGAGGCGTCCATGGTCGCGGCCCTGTCCTCGATCCCGAGCGTCGTGGCGATGATCTCCTTGACCTCTTCGACGGTGCGTGCGGTCGGGCCCATGGTTCTCCTCTGCTGGCTGGCGTGCTCAGACGAGCACTTCGGTTGGGGCGGGGTGCCCGAGGAACGCGGTGGGGCTGGCGGTCAGGCCGTACGCTCCGGCCTGGAAGACCACGACCAGGTCGCCCACTTCTGGGGCCGGCAGTGCGACCTTGTCGCCGAGCAGGTCCAGGGGAGTGCAGAGACAGCCGACCACGGTGGCCACCGTGTCGTGGGGCCGGTCGGCCCGGTTCCCGATCATCAGTGGGAAGTTCCGCCGGATGACCTGGCCGAAGTTGCCCGAGGCGGCGAGCTGGTGATGCATGCCGCCGTCCACGACGACGTACACCGCACCCCGCGACTCCTTCACGTCGACCGCACGGGTCACGTACACGCCCGACTCGCCGACGAGGTACCGACCGAGCTCGACGACGGTCCGGGTCCCGGGAAGCGCAGGGCTGATCACGTTCACCAGAAGGTCGGTCAGGTTGGCGCCCACGGCGTCGAGGTCCAGCGGCGAGTCCTGCGGGGAGTAGGGGATGCCGAAGCCCCCGCCGAGGTTGAGGTAGCCGACGGGCGCCGGTGCCTTCTCGGACAGCGTCACCAGCAGCTCGACGGTCCTGCGCTGCGCCTCGACGAGGATGTCCGCCCGTAGGTTCTGGGAACCGGCGAAGACGTGGAAGCCCGTGAGCTCGATCTCCAGGCTGTCCAGCTCGGCCAGCAACGCGGGGACCAGCTCCGCATCGACGCCGAACTGTTGTGGTCCTCCGCCCATGCGCATGCCCGAACCCTTGACGGAGAAGTCCGGGTTGACGCGGATCGCGGCTCGCGGCCGGATGCCGAGTCGCTCGCCGGCCTCGACGACGCGCCGGGCCTCGCGTGCCGACTCCAGCTCGATCGTGACGCCCGCCGCGACCGCCTGGTCGACCTCGGCCGAGGTCTTGCCCGGACCGGCGAAGCTCACCTGCGACGGCGGGACTCCGGTGTTGAGTGCCAGGTGCATCTCGCCCGCCGACGCCACGTCCAGTGCATCCACCAGCCCGGCAAGATGATGGACCACCGCGGGCATCGGGTTCGCCTTCACCGCGTAGCCGATCTCCATGCCCGGGGGCAGGGCACCCCGGAGTCGCTCGACCCGGGCACTGATGAGCCGGCGGTCGTAGGCGAAGAACGGGGTGGATCCGACGCGTTGTGCCAGTCGGGACAAGGGGATCCCGCCCACCACGAGCTGACCCTCGGCGGTGCCGAAGCCATGGGTGTCGACCGACGTCATGACGACAGCTCCGTCCGAAGCAGAGCCCGGTCGAACTTCCCGTTCGGAGATCGTGGGATCTCGGCTCGCGCGTGCACCTCTGTGGGCACCATGTACAGGGGCAGCTCACGCCGCATGGCGGCGACGAGCAGCTCGGCGTCGAAGGTGGCGGTCTCGGTCGGCGTGACGACCAGCGCTACGCGCTGACCCAGTCTGGCGTCGTCCAACCCGAGCGCGACCGCGTCCCGGACCAGTCCGGTGTCGTAGGCGACCTCTTCGATCTCGGTCGGACTGACCCGGTACCCGGATGTCTTGATCATGTCGTCCTTGCGTCCGACGAAGTACAGGAACCCCTCCTCGTCGGCGACGACCATGTCACCGGACCACACCGCGGGTTCCGGGGTTCGCCAGCCCGTTCCGGCCCCCGAGACAGGCCGGAACCGTTGCGCCGTGCGTTCCGTGTCCCCCCAGTAGCCCAGGGCGACCAATGCGCCGCGGTGCACCAGCTCGCCCTCTTCGCCGGGCCCGCAGGCGGAGCCGTCCGGACGCAGCACCAGGATCTCGGCGTTGGGGACGGCCCGTCCGATCGAGTCGGGCCGGCGGTCCACCTCGAGGGGATCGAGGTAGGTGGACCGGAAGGCCTCTGTCAGCCCGTACATGAGGAAGGGCCGCGCGTCCGGGAGCTGGGCCCGCAGCTTGTCGAGCGTGGCGCGGGGCATCTTGCCGCCGGTGTTGGCGAAGTAGCGGATGGCGCGCGCCGCCTCTCGTGGCCAGACCTCGTCGGCCAGCTGGATCCAGAGGGGAGGCACGCACGTCAGTCCGGTGACCGCGTGCTTGGCGCACAACCGCACCAGGTCTTTGGGGAGCAGGTAGTTCAGCAGCACCACGTGAGCGCCGACGCAGAACGCGGTCGTCAGCTGGCTGAGCCCCGCGTCGAAGCTGAGCGGGAGAGCGGCGAGGATGACGTCGTCCCGGTTGTTGCCCAGGTAGCTGCTGACGCTCTCCGCCCCCGCGATCAGGTTCCGGTGGCTCAGCACGACGCCCTTCGGTTTCCCGGTGCTTCCCGAGGTGTACAGCACTGCGGCGATGTCCAGGTCGATGACCGGCTCCGGGGCCGGTGGCGCCTCGCCCTCCTCGCAGACCTGCGACCAGCGGTGCACCTCGAAGCCCGTACCGTTTGCGTCTGGCCGGTGTCCCGTCCGTGCATCGTCGACGAGGACGACGTGTTCCAGCGAGGCACACCCCTTGAGCCGGTCGGCCAGGACGTCGAAGCGGTCCCGAGAGGTCACCAGGACGCGCACCGAGCAGTCATCCAGCACGTACTGGACCTGCGCCGGTCGCAGCAGCGGGTTCAGCGGGACGAACACACCGCTCGCCGCGGACACCCCGAAGATCGAGGTGACCGTCTCGATCCGTTTGTCGAGGAAGATCGCCACGCGGTCCTCGCGGCACAGCCCGAGCCTGCGCAACCCGGCCGCCACGGCCCGGGCCTGGCGCCAGAGGCTCTGGTAGTCGACGGTGGTGTCCTTGTAGGTGAGCGCCGCAGCCGTCCGCCGTTGCCCAGCGGCGTCCTCGAGCAGGTGGTGCAGGTTGGTCCTCATCGAGCAATCCCCCTCCCCCGTGCGTGGCCCTCACCAGGCCACGCAGGTCAGCTCGCTGTACAGGTAGTCGATCTCGTCTGCGGACAGTCGTGTGCTCTTGTACATCTTCGGGCGGGGGCGTCGGAGCACGTGCCCGAAGCCCGGTGCGAAGCCGACGACGCGGTGCTCGGCAAGCGTTCCGAGAACACCGTGCCGGACCAGCAGATGGCGGTACACCTCGCCCGAGACCTCGCGGAAGAGCGCGGGGTTGCCGACATGGAGGATGGAGGCGAACAGCGGCAGGTTCCTGCGCCGATCCCGGCGCAGGATCAGGTAGCAGCTGTCGTCGCCGCGGGTGACGAGGAGATGCCGGGCGGCCGCCGCCTGACGGTGATCGCGGAAGATCCGCTGGTCGTTGCCTCGGACCGCGTCCGCGATGACGCGCAGGTCGGAGGTGACGCGGGTGCGCCGCGAGCGGGACGGCCACGGAAGGTTCGGGACCAGGGTCGTGGTGGTGTCGAGAGCCTCGAACCGTAGGCGCGCGTTGAGTGGCGCCACCGCTCCGCTCGGCGACAGGTCCGTGAAGTGCAGACCCGGCTGGGCCAGGAGCGCGCGCAGCAGGCGCAGGCTGTGGGCTCGGTACTCCTCGAGAACGCACCAGGCCGCAAGGTTGCAGAACCGCTCGGTCCGGCCCGCGATCTTCCGCTCCGAGTAGAAGGCCAGGTGGGCGCCGACCACCTCCCCGCCGACGGTCAGCATGAAGCCGTGGTTGGGCGAGTCCACCGACCAGGGGGGGATCAGCGACGCTGCCCAGGCCGCCGGGCCGAGGCGACTGTTCAGGTGGGCGTGCAGGAAGTGGGCGACGGCGTCCACGTCCTCGCCCCGAATTGCTTCGAGATGCACCGCGCAGTCAGCGGACATGCTGTCAAGGTACGAGCAATCCCGCCCCCCAACACGGGAACGGCGAGATATCCGTTTTGCCGCTCCGACCACACCGAGCCTCGGTCTTCACTACCGTGGGCCCATGACCAGCGTCGTGATCGCTGCCCACAACGAGGCGACGGTCATCGGGCGTTGCCTCGACGCGTTGCTGGGCGATGCGGGGCCGGGCGAGTTCGACGTCACGGTGGTCGCGAACGGCTGCGATGACGACACCGCCGCTGTCGCGCGCGCCCACGGCGGGGTTCGGGTCCTGGAGATCACCGAGGCGAGCAAGCCGGCCGCGCTGAACGCGGGCGACGCCGTCGCGATCGGCTTTCCCCGCATGTACCTGGATGCCGACATGGAGGTCTCCGCGGAGGTGCCCAGGGCCCTGCGGGCTGCCCTCGAGGAGACACCTGGGGGGTGCCTGGCCGCCTTCCCGGCCCGTCGGCTCGTCCTGGTGGGTCGGCCGTTGCCGGTGCGGGCGTACTTCGCGATCAACAACCGGCTCCCGGTCTTCCAGACGGGACTCTTCGGCAGGGGGGTCATCGCCCTCTCGGCCAGCGGTCGAGCGCGGTTCGACCGGTTCCCCGCCATGGTCGCCGACGACCTCTTCCTGGACTCTCTGTTCGCTCCACCGGAGAAGCGGCAGGTGGACCAGGTCTTCAGCTCGGTGGCCGCGCCGATGCGCACCCGCGACCTGCTCCGTCGGCTCGTCCGGGTGCGGCGAGGAAACGCGGCGCTGCGAGCCGCGGCGTCCGCCGGCGAGCTCGCGCCCGGGGTGAGACCCGCCGACCGCATGTCCTGGCTGAGGGACGTCGTGCTCCCACGGCCGTGGCTGGCACCCGCCGCGGTCGTCTACGCGGCGCTGACGGTGACCGCAGAGCTCCTCGCACGCCGCGAACCACGCCCCGGCGCCATCTGGGGACGCGACGACTCGACCAGGCGCACCGGGTCCGGGGGCTCGGGTCGATGAGGAGCAGCTCGCCGGTCGTCAACGTCTGCTTCCACGGCATCGGGACGCCCGAGCGCCGGCTGGAACCGGGGGAGGCGCCCTACTGGGTCTCGGAGAGCGCCTTCCACCGGATCCTCGACGAGGTGACGGGCCGACCGGACGTGCGCCTGAGCTTCGACGACGGCAACAGCTCCGACGTCGCCATCGGGCTCCCCGCCCTCGTGGAGCGGGACCTGCGGGCCACGTTCTTCGTCCTCGCCGGCCGTCTGGGGGAGCGCGGCAGCCTCGGTGCTGAGGACGTCCACGAGCTCCTGAGCCACGGCATGGCGATCGGGTCTCATGGCATGGACCACCGGCCCTGGAGGCACCTGGACCCCGAGACGCGCGAGCGAGAGCTGGTCGGGGCTCGGGAGATCCTCGCAGACCTGACGCAGACTCCGGTGGGTGCAGCAGCGGTTCCGCTGGGACGGTACGACCGCGCCCTCCTTGCCCGGCTCCGGCGTCTCGGCTACCGCTCGGTCCACACCAGTGACCGTCGTTGGGCCACCGCCGAGGGGTGGCTCCAGCCACGGTTTAGCGTGCGCAGCCAGGACACCGTTCGGTCGCTGCGGGCGGAGGTGCTGACTCCACCGCCGCTGATGCGCACCGTGGAGCTGCGGGCCGTCGGGCTGCTCAAGAGGCTGCGCTGAGCGTCGCGTCAGGGGCGGACCGCGTCCGGTCCGGGGGCCTGCCGCCACCGGCTCCTGCTCAGCAGCGCCCGGACCGCCACCCTGCTGGTCCGCCGGCCGAGGAGCGCTCGGCTGAGCTCCCTGAGCACGGCGGCCCCCCAGAAGAAGATGGTGCGGACCATCCCGTTGCGGCGCCTGAACAGACGGACGCGATTCAGGACCAACAGTCTCCACAGCCCGGGGGAGGTGGCCGACTCCCCCTCCAGATGTGTCGCCTGCGCCCCGGGGACGTAACACGTTGCGAACCCGGCGTCGCGAGCACGCAAGTCGAAGTCCGCCTCCTCCGAGTAGAGGAAGAACGACTCGTCCCACGGCCCGCACGCGTCCCAGCACTCGCGACTGATCAGCTGGGTGGAACCTTCCGCCCAGTCCGTGATGCTCTCCCGGTCATAGCAGCGGGGGTCGGTGACCACCTCTCCGAACCGCGCGTACCGACCCGCGCGAGCGGCGCCCAGCAGGGCGTCGCCGAAGGCGCGGGTCAGGGTCGGTTCACGGCGCATCGACGGGATCAGTGCACCATCCGCGTCGAGCAGCCGGGGGACCGCGATACCCACCCCGGGAGCGCGCAGCCTGTTCAGCAGGACCGAGGCGCAACCGGCGCCCAGCCGCACGTCCGGGTTCAGCGCCAGAACTGCCGCGTGGGGAGGAGCTGCCGCGATCGCGGCGTTGATCCCGGCCGCATAGCCGGCGTTGCGGCCCATCTCGACCACCGTCGCGGACGGGGACAACCGGCGTACCAGCTCCACGCTCTGGTCCGCCGAAGCGTTGTCGGCTACGACCAGCTGCCACCGCACGCCGGCCATCCCGGCCTCGAGGGACCCGAGCAGTCCGGGCAGCAGGGCGGCGCTGTTGTAGCTCACCACCACCACTGCCACGAGGTCCTCAGTCGAGTTCACGGAGGTGTCCCTTGCCCACCCTGGCGCGCCGGAGGAGCCTCCGGTCGAGCTGAACGAGCAGGACGAGCGACACCGCCGCCCCGAGGGCCCCCGTGGCCGCCACCGCCGCCGGTCGGTCGCCGGCCGAGTACGTCACCGCGGTCGCGGGAGGGACGACCCTCGTGCGGATCATGTCCGAGGCGGCGACCCCGTCGCGGTCCTGGAGCCGGACGAGGGTGTCCCGGATCCTGGCCACGGCCAGGTCTCGGTCTCGGACCGCTTCGCGTGCGTTCGTCCCGACTGCCTGGACAACCAGGGCCGGGCGGGTGAAGTGGTAGTCCCACTGTCCCCCGTCGTTCGGAAGGAGGACCAGCGACCCGTGCCGCACGCCCCTCCCGCTCAAGGGCACGTCGGGGGAGGCAGTTGCCGGGAGGGCCCTTCCCTGGTTGAGCTTGCGTTCCACCAGCCCGGCCATGTCCACGAGGCTGTCCGTCGAGCTGATCATCGCGTTGGCGTCCGTCCCCGCCGGGGCCAGGAACATCACGTCGACCTGGGTCTCGTAGACGCCCGGGCGCGCGTGCACCAGGGCTATCGCCAGGATCGTGCACACGGCTCCGACCAGGGACCAGCGCCACCGCCGTCGAACCGCGGCGAGGA
This sequence comes from uncultured Actinomycetota bacterium, assembly GCA_963728775.1. Lineage (GTDB taxonomy): Bacteria > Actinomycetota > Actinomycetes > Propionibacteriales > Nocardioidaceae > Nocardioides_B. The sequence continues at coordinate 175,035 of CAVSLP010000009.1, read as the reverse complement.
CGTCGCTCGTGGTCATGTGGAACCCCCCTACGCCTTACGCCGATTGTGCTCATCCCCGCGGGTTCTGCTCAGGGATATCCGAACAATCCAGCTCGCGCTGACGGCTTTGCCTACATTTGCGCAAGCATGAATCGGCGTCTTTCCGGATTCCGGCCGGCTCCCGGCATGCCGCGCCTAGACTCGCGGCAGGACTGCGGGGGATCCGGAAGGTCGTTGAGCATGTACCTACGCGACATGTGGGCAAGCTGCATCAGACGCTGGTACGTGGTCGTGCTCTGCCTCGCCGTCTCGGTCGGTGTGGTCGTCCTCGCGGCTGCCTTCGTCGTCAAGCCGACCTGGAAGTCGACGGCCACGATCGTGCTGGTCCCGCCACCCAACCCGGACCAGCCGAAGCTGAACCGCTACCTCGCCCTCGGGGGATTGTCCGAGTCCGTCGACATCCTGACGCGGTCGATGTCGTCGGACCAGACCGCGAAGCAACTCGCGAAACAGGCTCCTTCCGCCAGCTACGAGGTGGCTCCGGACTTTTCAAGCAGTGCACCGATCGCCATCATCACGGCAACCAGTCACGATCGCGAGCAGGCACAGGCGATGCTGCAGGCGGTTCTCGCTCGTGTCCCGGTGAACCTCCGGTCACTGCAGCGGGACCTTGAGATCAAGCCCGCGTCCCAGATCACCAACGAAGTGGTGACGGAGGACGCCCGGCCCAAGATCAGCCAGAAGACACGACTGCGCCTGCTCGGTGCCCTGTCCGTCGCCCTGGTCCTGGGGAGTGCCGTGGTGGTGGCGACCGCCGATGGTCTCTTGCTTCGGAGGAGCAAGCGGGCGGCCGAACCGGTCACGGAGCCGGCCGAGCCGGTGCCGGCGCCCGAGCCAGACGACGGCCTCGGCAACGGGCGGCAGGCGAATCGCCCTGCTCCGACGACGAACCGGGCGACGCGCAACGGGGTGGCGCGCAAACCGTCCACCGCGCGAGCGAAGTCTGCAAGGCGGTCATGAGCCTGCGACGACCGGTCAGCACGGGGGCCTACCGGGCCGACTGCGTCACGCTGCTCAGCGTCTTCCTGCTGGCGCTGTTCGCGATCGAGTCGAGGCTGGTCATCGCCCCGCTCGGGGGGACCGGTCAACCCGCCCAGCTGATCGCCCTGGCCGGGCTCGGTTGGTGGATCTACTACCAGGTGCAACGCCCCGATGCCACGGGCGTGGGAGCGCAGCCGGTCCGGCTCGCACTGGCGCTCGTGGTGGCGGCCTTCACGCTCAGCTACATCGTGGCGATGAGCCGGCCGATCACGACGGCGGAGGGCAGTCTGGCCAACCTAGGGATGGTCGTCCTGCTCGGATGGGTCGGCGTCGCCGTGCTGGCCAATGACGGGGTGCAGTCGCGGGACAGGTTCGAGGTCCTGGTCGGGCGACTCGTCCTGGGAGGCGCCCTGCTGGCCCTGCTGGGAGTTGCCCAGTTCGTCAGCGGCAGGTTGCTGGTCGACCACCTTCAGATCCCGGGCCTCGTGACCAACCTCTCGGAGGGGCAGCTGCTGGCGCGCGCGGGATTCTCGCGCCCCTCCGGGACCGCCCTCCACCCGATCGAGTTCGGCGCGGTCCTGACGATGACGCTTCCCCTCGCGATCACGCGAGCCAGGCTTGCCGCGGGCAACCCGGTCAGGGCGTGGGTGCCGTCGCTGCTCATCGGCTTCGGGATCCTGCTCTCCGGCTCCAGGTCTGCGCTGCTGTGCGCGCTCGTCGCACTGGTGGTCCTGGGCGCGGACTGGTCGCCGCGGGCGCGCCGGCAGACGGCTGCCTCGGTGGTGGTCCTGCTGGGTGTCGTCGCCCTGACGATCCCCGGCATGCTCGGCACCCTGCTGCATCTGTTCTCTCGGGTCGGAGGGGACGCCAGCATCGCCTCGCGGACGGACTCGTACTCCTTGGCCACCGAGCTCGTGCACAGCGCGCCGTGGCTGGGTCGCGGGTTCAAGACGTTCACCCCGGACTACAGGATCCTCGACAACCAGTACCTGGACCTGCTCATCGAGGTGGGCGTGGTGGGGCTGGTGGCGGTCCTGGCGCTCTTCATCGCCGGCATCTGCTGTGCACAGCTGGCACGCAGGCGAGCCGAGGACCTCGTCCTCGGCGCCTACGGACAGGCCCTGACGGCGTCCATCGTCGCCGGTGCGCTGGGACTCGGCATGTACGACGGGTTCAGCTTCCGGATGGGCGCCGCGGTGCTGTTCCTGGTGCTGGGGTTGGCGGGAGGGCTCTGGCGATTGGCGCGCGCGGGTGCGCCTCCTGACCTGGAGGCGGAGCGTGCTCCAGTTGCGGTGCCCGCGCCGGAGGAGCCGAGACAGGCGTCGCGCGGGGTCGGGCGATGACGAGAGCGGGGGACGGCGAACCGTTCCTCGTGTGGTGTGCCGGGGTCTCCTGGGACAGCATCCGGGGCACCGACAGGCATCTGGTGACCCACCTGGCGGACCATCGACGGGTGCTGTGGGTCGACCCGCCACTCTCGGTGTTGCGCGCCCGCGGGTCGGTCGGCTCCACGGGGCTCGGGGAGGCGTTCCGCAGGGACGTGGCGCGCAACGTCGATCGCCTCACGGTGCTGGTGCCGCCGTTCCCACGGCGCCGGTGGACGGCCCCCGTGGCCGCCGCACTGTACGAACGCCGGTTGAGGCGTGCCCGCGCTCGCTACGCCGGCCCGCTCTCGGCCGTGGTCGTGACCTCACCGCTCACCGACGTCGGGGACCTCGGCGAGGCAACCCGGGTGTACTACGCCACCGACGACTTCACGGCCGGGGCCGCCCTCATGGGGCTCAGCGCTGATCGCGTGAGAAGGGCCGAAGCGCGAGCGATCGCGACATCGGACGTCCTGATGGCCGTCTCCCCCGAGATCATCGACCACTGGCGGATCGGGCAGCGCACGGCCCATGTCTTGCGGAACGGGTGCGACCCCGACCACTACGCCCGGGTCGACGCTCTCCCGACGCCACCGGACGTCGTCCTCCCCGCGCCGGTTGCGGGCCTCGTGGGACAGATCTCGCCACGCATCGATCTCGCACTGCTCGAGGAGGTTGCGGCCCGGGGTATCTCACTGCTGATGGTCGGGCCGGTGGACAGAGGGTTCCAGCCAGAACGGGTCGCTCGGCTGTTCGCGCACCCGAATGTGCAATGGGTCGGGGAGAAGCGCTTCGATGAGCTGCCGTCCTACCTCCAGGTGATCGATGTGGGCCTCACGCCCTACGCGGCATCGGCGTTCAACCGGGCCAGCTTTCCCCTGAAGACCCTGGAGTACCTGGCCGCGGGCAGAGCGGTCGTGTCCACTCCGCTCCCTGCCGTTCAGCGGCTGGGCACGGATCTCGTCCGTTCGGCAGGGTCTCCTAGGTCGTTCGCCGCGTTGGTGCAACGCTCGCTCGCCGAGGCGGGAGACGTCGGGCTGGCTGCCCGGTGCCGCAAGTTCGCCGAGGGACACAGCTGGGCGACCCGGGCCCGAGACTTCCTTCAGGTCATCGGGCCTCAGAGCGAGCGGTGCGCCGAGCTGCGTCCGCAAGCACCTGAGCGTGCCGTCGACAGAAGACGTCCACGCTGAACCGGTCACGGGACTCGGCGCCGTGGCTCTCCTCCGGGCTCCCGCCGCGACCACGCGGTCAACGTGGGCGCGCGTTGAAGTCGTCGACAGCCACGCGCCCTAGCAAGCGGCCAGCCTGCCGGTGAACTTTGTAGCGGGCCAGGCCTGACGCAGAGCGGATGCTGTCGTCCAGGCGGCGAGCGAAGGAAGAGGGTTGCTGCAGCGCAGCCTCGTAGAAGGACACCTGAACAGCGGCTGCGCGCCTGAGGCTGAACCGCCCCGCGACGAGGTCGCGGCCGAATCGCCCGAGAGAGTCCCGCAGCTGGGCGGCGTCGAGAAGCTGCTCGATGAGACCGACGAGCCGCTGTTCGGCGCACTGCGGGGCGATGGAACCGATGCCGTACCACCCCTGTTCCAAGAACAGGTCAACGTTTTCGGGTGTGACCGTCTCGAAGAACCCTGACTCGCCCTGGACGATCAGCGGTTTCCCAAAGGCCATGGCTCGCAGCGCAGAGCCCCCCATGCCCAGGCAGACGTCCGCCGTCCTGTATGCCCACCGGGGATCGGGACACTCACCGACCAGGGTGACGATCTCGCGGCAGTGCGCCTCATTGGTTCGCCTCGCCTCTTCAGCGACGGCTCGGAAGCTCGTACCGTGCCCGACGATAACCAGTCGCACTGCACGGGAACGAGCGATCGTCCCGACGGCCCTGACGGCAGTGAGGATCCCTTCGAGCTTGAGCTCCGGCACGAGCCGCGACACCACCACGATGCGTGCCTCGCCACCACTGGTCGGGAGGAGGGTGTGCCGGTGGACCGGGTCCAGATCGGGGTGGTTCGACCGCGTGTCCACCGGAGGCTCGAGCAGTTCGACCGGGCCGCGTCGGGTAGCTGAGGTTACCGCCCGAAGACGTGCAGTGCCCACCATCAACGGCAGGGACGAAGGAATGAACGGGGCGACCCCCATGGACATCACCGTCCCGACAGCGGCGGTGCGTCTGCCGCTTGCCCACGCCCCCATGAACGACTCCAGGATGGGCGGCCACTCGTAGCCGTGCAGGATGTCGACCTCTCGCTCTCGGGCGAGTTGTGCGAGCTCTGTCACTCGCGCGGCAGCCGGTCGGAACCCTGCCTCGCAAGTGGCAATGTGGTCCAAGGCAAGTTCCTGCACCCGGTCCAGAAGCCGTCCCGGGGATGCGTAGACCGCGACCGCGTGCCCCAGGTCGCGGACGGCCGCGCCGATCTCGATCGCGTTGAGCTGGCTGCCGCCGATCTCGGTGCTGTGCGGGTACACGATGACGCTCAATCGCTTCACGACGGCTGCCGATCCCATGAGGTCCAGACCCGTAGGTCGTCCCGCATGACATAGATGAGAGGGGCCACCGCAAGGAGCGCGAGCGCAGCACTGAGGCCGAGGGTCAGGAGCAGGCTCAGATCCATCATCTGAAGCACGTGCACACAGCCGTACACGACTACAGAGGTGATGGCGGGGAGCCGGATGCTGCGGTAGAAGGCCGAGGCAGGGATCCCGACCCCCCGCATCTGCGAGAGGTAGAGCGCGAACACCAGGCATGCGGCGACCAGGGTCTGCGCGAAGCCAACGCCGGCGATACCGCCCCGGTGCACCCCGACCATGAGTGCAGGCACGAGGGCGGCGAACCAGGTGAGCTGGATCAGCAGGAGGGATCGGGCACGCCGGAGCACCACCAGGTAGTCGTACATGAGCTCGAAGAGGATCCGCAGGGCTGCCGTCAACGCCAGCCAGCGGAGAGCCGCTGCCGCCGGGACCCATGGGGTGCCATATACCAGGCGAACGATGTCCTCGGCAGCCGCGCTGATTGTCACGCACGAGAGGAGTGACAGGCTGGCCAGCGGACGCAAGAGTTGGTGAAAGCGGCCGCTCATGGCCACGAGATCATCTTGCATCGTGGCGAACATGGCCGGAGCGACGCTGCGCACGGGCTGGGACAGGAGCGTGACCGGCCAGGTGGCCAGGTTGTACGCGAGCACGTAGTAGCCGAGGGCGACCGAGCCGAGAATCGTGCCCACCATGATCTGGTCCACGAAACCGACCGCAAACACGATCATGCTCGCTCCCGCGAGCGGGATTCCGAACCACAGCAACGGGCGGAGGTAGGTGGTCTTGAGGTGCACCCGGTAGGGCAGCGGTGAGAAGAAGACGAAGAGGAGACCGGCCGCGACGGCACCCACGATACGACCTGCCACCAGGCTCGCAGTTCCGGCGCCAAGAAGCACCAGGGCGAGTGATACGACAGCGCCGAGCCATGTGCCGGTCTGATCGGCGATCATGCGCCGGTCTTGCCGGAAATAGCGTTGCAGTAGCGCAGCGGGTACCGCCACCGCACCGTCCAGAATCACACAGACAGACATCGCCCTGACGAGGTTGGTGGCGCCCGCGTCACCCATCGCGGCCGCGAAGCTCGGCGCCGCCAGGAACACAGCGGCCGCGAGGACCACGCTGCTTGTCAAGGAGATGAAGGTGACCGTCGGTGCGATCGCCGCTGGATCCGACGGCCATCTGACGATCGACAGGCTGACCCCGAGCTCGTTGAAACTCAAGATCGCGGTGAGAGCCAAGTACGCGACCGCGTAGGTGCCGAACTGGGTTGGGCCCAGAAGTCGCGCGAGCACAACGCCGATGGCGAGGGTCCCGAACTTCGCGGTGACCGTGTTCAGGAAGCTCCAACCGAGGGCGTTCGCCGCCTTGCCGACGGCGAACGGGCTCACACCGGCGGTCGAGCTGGGCCCGCCGGGCGTCGGAGCCTGCTGCTCGGCGTCGTTCAACGAAGTCGTCCAGCGTTCGTGGCGTCCCTGAGACCTCCGACGACTTCGGCCTGTTGCACCAAGGTGATGTGCGGGTATAGCGGCAGCGACAGGATCCGCTCAGCGGCCCCCTCGGCGACCGGGAACATGCCCGTGCCGAGGCCGAGGTCCGCGTATGCGCCGGTGAGGTGAAGCGGTGTCGGGTAGTGGATGCCCGCACCGATTCCAGCCGCGTTGAGAGCGGCCAGCACCCGGTCGCGGTCGTCCGAACGCACGACGCACAGGTGCCAGACATCCTCGTTGCCCGGTGCGGACCTGGGGACCTGGACCCCGGGCACGCCGGCCAGGAGCTCTGCGTACGTCGCGGCTGCCTCCCGGCGCAGCTCGTTCCACTTGTCGAGGCGCGCCAGCTTGGCCAGCAGCACGACGGCCTGGACGGTGTCCAGGCGGGAGTTCATCCCCACGACGTCGTGGACGTACTTTCGTGGGCTGCCGTGCCCCCCGAGCAGCCTGACGCGCTCCGCGATGTCCGGGTCGTCGGTCATCACCGCGCCCGCGTCCCCAGCCGCACCGAGGTTCTTGCCCGGGTAGAACGAGGTGGCCGCTGCCGTCCCGAGCGACCCGGCGGACCGGCCGAACCGCTTTGCGCCCTGGGACTGGGCCGCATCCTCGACGATGGGGATGCCGGTCTGTTGCGCCACGGCTTGCAGCCGCTCCACGGGGGCGGTCTGCCCGTACAGGTGGACCGGGACGATCGCCTGGGTCCGTGTCGTGACGGCGCGTTCGACGAGATCCGGGTCGATCAGCAGTAACTGGTCGTCGACGTCGACGAACACCGGCCGGGCACCGATCCGGGAGACCGCCTCGGCGGTCGCGATGAACGTGTTGACGGGGAGAATCACCTCACCACCCTCGCGCACGCCGACGGCTCGCATGGCGAGCTCGAGGGCGTCGGTGCCGTTCGCGACCCCGACGCAGTGCGCGACGCCGATGTAGTCCGCGTAGGCGCGTTCGAACTCGGCGACCTGCCGTCCCCCGATGAAGGACGCCTTCTCGAAGACTTCGCGGAGTCCTGTGCGCACATCGTCGGCAATCTCGTCGAACTGTGCCGTCAGGTCCACCAGCGGGACGTTCATGTCGGTCATGCCTTCTCGAGGTGCAACGGTGGGACCGGTTGTGCGGGCACGCCGATCCACGTCTCTTCAGCGGGAAGGTCGGTGAGCAGGGCGGCGGCCATCCCGAGCGTCGAGCCCGCGCCGACGACGGCCCGCTCCCGCACGCTGGCATTCATGCCGAGGTACGCGCCGGTCCCGACCCGGACCGACCCTCCTAGAGAGACGCCGGCGCAGATCGTGGCGTAGTCCTCGATGAGGTCGTCGTGCGTGAGCGTGACGTGGGGCATCACCACCACGTGCCGGCCGATCGTGACGTCCGCGGTCAGCACGACCCCGGCGAGCAGGATGCTGCCGGCCCCCACCGAGCAGCCGGGAGGTACGTCGACCGAGGGGTGGACCACCCGGCCGTAACGGTCCTCGCCGACGCCGAGACCGCTGAGCCGCTCCACGATGCTCTTGCGGGTCCGGCCCTTCCCAGCACAGACCACGAACGAGGCGCTGTCGAACTGCTGGCAGTCCTCGAGCCCCCCGAGGATCGGCACACCGTCCAGGCTCGAGCCCCAACATGCATCGTCGTCGTCGAGCACCCAGACCTTGCTCGGCTCGCCGCCTGCCCGCAGCGTCGCCAGGACCTCCCGGGCCAGCCCGCTCGCAGCCACCAGCAGCAGCCCGGTCACGAGAGCCCTCCGGCCGAGCGCAGCACGTCCACTACGCGGGCCTGCTCGGACTCCGACATCTGGTGGAACACCGGCAGGATCAGCGTGTTGTCGGTGAGTCGCTCGGTCACCGGCAGCGGCTGGGTCCCGGTGTCGCGGCCGCGGTAGGCGGGCTGGCGGTGCGCCGCCATGATGCCCCGGCGGGCGGAGATGCCGGCCGCGGCCAGGCGCTCGAGCAACGCTTCGCGGTCGAGCGGGAACTGCGGCTCCACCTCCACCCAGTAGGACTGGAAGTTCGACGTTCCCCACGGCGGGTCGGCGACGGCGCGCAGCCCGGGGATCTCGTTGATCGCCTTGGCGTATCCGGCCGCGATCTCGCGGCGGCGGCGCACCATCTCGTCGAGCCGGTCCAGCTGCACCAGCCCGAGAGCCGCCTGCAGGTCGGTCATCCGGTAGTTGAAACCCACCTCGTCGTAGGTCTCCGGCGGCGCCAGCACCCGCGCGTGCCGGTCCGCCGCCGAGGCGCTCATCGCGTGCTCCCGCAGGTGCCGCGCCCGGTCGGCCCAGTCCTGCCGCGCGGTGGTCAGCATCCCGCCCTCACCGGTGGTGACCAGCTTGCGCGGGTGGAACGACCAGGCGGTGAGCTCGGCCTCGGCGCCCACGGGACGCCCGCGGTACGTCGACCCCGCGGCGCAGGCGGCGTCCTCGACGACCACCACGCCTCGGTGGTCGCACAGCGCACGGATCTCCGCGAGGTCGACCGGGACCCCGCCCTGGTCGACGGCGATCACGGCGCGGGTGCGCTCGGTCAGCGCGGCGGCGACGGTTGCTGCGGTGACGTTCCCGGTGAGCGGGTCGACGTCGGCGAACACCGGTCGCGCGCCGACGTACGTGGCGGCGTTGGCGGTGGCCACGAACGAGAACGACGGCACGACCACGTCGTCCCCCGCTCGTATCCCGGCCACCACCAACGCCAGGTGCAGGGCGGTGGTGCAGCTGGACAGGGCAACGGCGTGCCCGACCTGCTGGTGCCGGGCGAACTCCCCCTCGAACTCGGCGACCTTCGGGCCCTGGGCCACCCAGCCCGACCGGATCACCGCGGCGACCGCGGCGATCTCCTCGGGCCCGAACCACGGCTGCATCACGTTGATCCGGTTCATGCGCTGCCGACCAAGGAGCGGCCCGCGGCGATCTCCTCGCGGAGCGGTCGCCACCACTCCACGAGCTCACGCAGCCCGTCCTCGAGCCCGACCCGTGCCTCGAACCCCAGGTCCGCCCGCGCCGCCGCGGTGTCCGCCAGCCGGCGCGCGACTCCGTTGACCGCGCGGTCCGGTCCGTGCTCGACGTCGAGCTCGGAGCCCATCACCCGCAGCAGCGCCCGCGCCAGCTCCAGCAGGCTCGTCTCGGTGCCGCTGGCCACGTTGTAGACGCCCTGCGTCACCTCGCTCGCGGCCGCGAGCACGTTGGCCTGCGCGATGTCGGAGGTGAAGACGAAGTCCATCGTCTGGCGGCCGTCGCCGAAGATGACCGGCGGCCGGCCGTCGGCGATCCGCTCCATCCACCGCACCAGCACCTCGGTGTACAGCCCGTGCACGTCCATCCGCGGCCCGTACACGTTGAAGTAGCGCAGCACCACGTAGTCCAGCCCCTGCATCGCGCGGAAGCTGCGCAGCATGCCCTCGTTGAACGACTTGGCGGCCCCGTAGAACGTGTCGTTGTTGTGGTGGTGGTGCCGCTCGGTGGTCGGGAAGTCCTCCGCCATCCCGTAGACCGACGCGGACGACGCGGCCACGAGCTTGTGCACGCGGTGCTGCGCGGCGGCCTCGACCACGTTGAAGGTGCCGTCCACCAGCACCTCGAGCGCCAGCCGCGGCTCCTCGGCGCACTGGGTGATCCGGATCGCGGCCTGGTGGAAGACCAGGTCCTTGCCCCGGGTCAGGTCGTGCACCAGCTCACGGTCCCGGATGTCACCCTCGACGAGCTCGACGCGGCCCGATGCCAGCGCGGCGTCGAGGTTCGCGCGGCGCCCGCGTACCAGGTTGTCGAGCACCTGGACGCGGGCCACCCCCGCCTCGACGAGCTGGTCCGCCAGCGTGGACCCGATGGTCCCCGCTCCTCCGGTGACGAGCACGTCGGCGCCGGTGATCTCACTCATGCGACTCCCTCCAGCGACGCGCCGGCCAGCTCGACCATGCGGCCCCGCTCCGACAGGCTTGCCGAGGCCGCCTCGAGCACGGACAGCACGCGCAGCCCCGCGGTACCGTCCGTCCGGGGCGCACGTGCCTCCCGGATGCTCGCGGCGTACTCGGAGACCATCGCGCCGAGCGCCTCCCGCTCGGGAAGGGCCGGCGCCCAGGTGTCCCCGAGCCGGTAGGAGATGGTTGCGGCCGCCCGGTCCGGTGGGGAGGGCTGCTCGGACAGGTCCACGCCGCGGTCGTAGACGCTCACCCGCTGCTGCGGGTTGAGGTCGTCCCAGACGAGTGTGCGCTGGGACCCCCCGATGACCATCTGCCGGATCTTCGTCGGGCTCAGCCAGTTCACGTGCACGTGCGCCATGGCGCCACCGGGCAGCGGCAAGGTCAGGTAGCCGACGCAGGACTTGCCGGCACCCAGCGGATCGGCTCCGTTGGCCGAGACGCCGAGCGGCCGCAGCCCTCCCGGCAGGATGTAGTCGAAGACCGACAGGTCGTGCGGGGCCAGGTCCCAGAAGACGTCCACGTCCGGCTGGACGAGTCCGAGGTTGATGCGCACCGAGTCGATGAACAAGATGTTCCCCAGCGCGCCCTCCTCGACGAGCTGGCGGATCTTCAGGACCGCGGGCGTGTAGCAGTACGTGTGGTCGGCCATCAGCACCAGGCCGTTCTCGGCCGCGACGTCGACCATCTCCTGACCGCACGCGAGCCGGTCGGCCAGGGGTTTCTCGACCAGCACGTGCTTGCCGGCGCGGAGTGCCGCCAGCGCGATCGCCTGGTGGCTGCGTGCCGGAGTGGCGACGGCCACAGCGTCGACGTCCTCACGAGCCAGGACGTCGCCCAGCGCGGTGACGCATGCCACCTCGCTGCGCCGGCCGACGATCGCGCGGGCGCGCTCCACGTCGAGGTCGCACACCGCAACCAGGTTCCACTCGGTGCTCGCGAGGAAGTTGCGGACCAGGTTCGGCCCCCAGTAGCCGGCCCCCACGACGGCCACGCCGAGCTGGTGATCTTCAGTCATCGAGTCCCCCTACCTCGGAGTATGCGAAGGAGATCGACGCCCTGTCGCCGTGAAGTCCCGAAGTGATCCAGAAGGACTAGAAGCCTGCAAACGCCAATGACACAAGGGGAATCTCGACCACCGGGGGGTGCGAATGTTTGCCCCGGAAAAGTCGGAAATTGCGGACATGACATGAGCCGGGCCGAATCTCGGCCCCCTCCCCGCCGGCTGCCCGGACCGCGCCGGCGTGCGCTTCCCGCCCCGCTTGCCCGCCGGGAAGGGGCTCGACGGTGGCTCGCGGCACGCGCCCTGAGCGGCGCCCTGGCGCGCACCCGACCCGGGTTGCGCAGGGCGCTCAACCTACCTCAGGAGAGCATCGTGGCGAGCCGGTCGGCGACGGCCCGCATGCCGACCGCGAGCGGGTGGTAGGCCGCCGCGCGCTGCTGGTCGGTGTGGCGGCCGTTCACCCAGGGGTGCTTCGAGCAGACGTCGTGACCCGCCGACAGCGCGTAGGCGTCGAGGTAGCGGGCGCCCGCGCGGCCGGCGGCGCGGGCGAGCGCCGCCTCCAGCTCACGGCTGATCCGCCGTCCCAGTGCGTAGTCACCGGTCGCCAGCGGCAGGTCGGCGCAGTGGCCCCGGTCGGGCACCAGCCGCAGGTAGCCGACCAGGACGACCGTGGCGTGCGGGGCGCGGTGCTCGACCTCGCGCAGCGCGGTGGTGACGTGAGAGCTGATCCTCCGAGCGGTCTGTCGCAGGTCGAGGCCACCCGACAGCGAGGCGGTGCACGGTGAGCCGTTCGGGTCCGTCGGCCGCAGCCGGGTGCAGGTCTCCACCAGCGTGCCGAACAGGTCGAGGTCGTTGCCACCGATGCCGAGGGTGACCAGGTCGGTGTCCCGGTGCACGGCCCGGAGCTGCGGCGGCACGGAGGCCTGCCGGTAGGTGCGCTGCCGGTGGGTCAGGTCCCCGGTGGTGGCGGCGCTGCAGCTCACGTCGGTGAGGTGCTGCACGTGCAGCCGGCGGGCCAGCAGGCTCGGGTAGTTGTGGTCGGAGCGGAAGCAGCCGTTCGCCACGTCGGTGAGCGGCACCAGCGGTCCGGCGGTGTACGAGTCCCCGAGCGCGACGTACGACGCGAACCGCGGATCGGGTTGCCCGGCCGTGGGCCGCTGGGTCGTGGGCTGCCGGGGCGCCGGCTCGGCACCCTGGCCGGACCAGCAGCCCGAGACGCTCAGTGCCACGGTGACCAGCGCGACCAGCAGGCGGGCCGTCGCCGCGCGCCTCATCGGGGGTACACCTCGACCAGGTCGCTGCGGACCACCAGCGCCGCCGCGACCAGGCGCAGCAGCACCGCCGCGGTGATCGCCTGGCCGGCCATCAACCCGATCAGCACCAGGATCTGCGCGGCACCGGCCTCGAGCGGGGTGCCGCCGCCGAGGAGGACCCCGATGAAGGCGCCCGGGAGGGTCACCAGGCCGACGGTCCGGGTCTGGTCCAGGCCCGGGGTGAGCGCCTCCCGAGCGGTCGGGCGGATCACCTCGAACGCCGCCTCGGCGCTGGGGAGCCCGACCGCCAGCGCGGCCTCGTAGGTGCCGAACCTGCCGCTGATCTCGTCGTAGGCGCGGCGGCCGGTGAGCGTGGCCGCGACCATGGTGTTGCCGACGACGATGCCCGCGATCGGGACGATGCCCGGACCGTTGAACGGCACCAGCCCGCTGGAGAAGATCAGGGCGAGGACGGGTACGGCGCCGGCGGCGATCGCCGCACCGACCCACGGCAGCTGCCGGCGCGGGGCCCGGATCCGGCCGGTGGAGGTGAACGTGGCGACCACGAACATCAGCAGCACGAACGCCAGCGACCACCACACCGACTTCAGGGCGGCGGTGATCACCAGGGACACCACACTGAGCTGTGCGACGGCACGCACCGCCGCGGTCACGTGGTCGCGCTCGACGCCGAGGCGACCGAGGTACGACGCCGTGACGGCGACCCCGACGAGGACCACCAGGACGACCGCGAGTCGCCAGTCCGGGGCCGGCGCGACGCGGTCAGCGGCGAGGACGTGCATACGTCCCACCTTCCCGCATCCGACGGACTACTTCTTGGGGGCCAGGTTGCGCGACCCGGCGGAACCGTAGCGGCGCGACGGGTTGGCGCCGATGGCCACGGCGTTCGGGGTACCGCTGCGCCTGCCGGCCGGCGCCTTCTTCGCGGCGCCCTTCTTGGTGGCACCCTTCGTGACGGTGCCCTTCTTGGAAGGGCCCTGCCCCGCGGCCGCGCGCTTCCCGGCGGGCTGCTTGGACCTGCCGCCGGGCGAAGCGGCCTTCCGTGTGGTCGGGGTCGGCCGCGCGGCGTCGGGCGAGGAGTGCTCGGCGACCCACTCGTCCATGATCCGCCACGTGGTGTCCCGCGCGGCTCGGCCGGTCAGCATGCCCAGGTGCCCCCCGGGGACGACCTCGAACCGGAGCCTCTCCACGCCGGGCACGAGGTCCACGATCGGGCGCACGCACTTGACCGGGGCGATCCCGTCCGACGCGCCGCCGAACGCGAGCAGCGGGACGGTCAGGTTCGCGAGGTCGATCTGGCGGTCGTCCATGGTGACCGACCCGCTCGCGAGCTGGTTGCCCTTGAGGATCCGGTGGTAGAGCTGCCCGAAGGTGCGACCGGGGTAGGCGATCATGTTCTCGGTGAACCGGTCGACCGCCTCGACCTGGGCGAGGAAGTCGGCGTCGTCGAGCTTGGCCGCGATCGCGATCGGCTTGGTGACGAGCTTGTTGAAGCTGGACAGCTGGAAGGCGCGCTTGACCAGTGGTTTGGGGGCGCCGCCCATCAGCCGGTAGGCCTGCGTGACCAGCCCGGCGCGCTCGCCCGCGAGGCCGAGGAACGGGCGGATCGGGGCCACCAGCGGCACCTGCGTCACGTCGACGGGGCAGCCGACCGTGGTCAGCGAGCCGATCGGCAGGTCCGGTCGGTCCGCCGCGGTGAGCAGCGCGAAGATGCCGCCGAGGCTCCAGCCGATCAGGTGCACCGGACGCCCGCCCGCGTGCGCGCTGACCTGCTCGATCGCCTTCGGGATCACCTCGTCGACCCAGTGCTCCATGCCGAGCGTGCGGTTGGCGAAGGACACCTCGCCGTACTCCACCAGGTAGGTCGGCCGGCCCTGGTCCACGAAGTGCTCCACCAGCGAGCAGCCGCGACGCAGGTCGAAGCAGAGCGCGGGTGCCGCGAGCGGAGTGACCAGCAGAACCGGGTCGCCCTGCTCCTTGGCGGTGCCGCGCGGGCGGTAGTGGTAGACCTCGCGCAGCACCCCTTCGTCGATCAGCGTGCGGGGCATCGGGCGGAGGTCGGCCAGGCCGCCGTACAACATCTTGTGCGCGACGTTGGCGGCGGCCGAGGCGACCTGGTCCGGCTTCGGGAGCAGATCCATGGCCGAAGGATACCGGCGGGTAGCCGTCGCGTCCGTGGCCTGGGTTACAGGTGAGGTTTCCCGGTTCCGCGCCGGGTCGGGAGCGTCGGCGGCAGTCCAGTCAGGTTTACGAGTTTGGCTAAGTTCCGGACACTCCCGGCCGACTGCCCGTAATGTCCACTTAGGCGGGGGGATCGCAGATCTGTGCGCGACCCTCCGCAGACGTCCGAGCCCCCACGGAAGGTCACCACCATGCGCAGAATCACCCGAGGCCGGCCGCTCGCCGGCGCGGTGGCCGGCGTGCTGCTTGCCGCAGCCTCCGCGGCACTCGTCCCGTCGACCGCCCAGGCGGCCGGCACCACCCCCGTCAGCGGCATCCTCGGTGGCGTGCGGCCGGGCAGCTGGCGTTTCGACGGCTCCGTGACCACCCTGGCCGAGGCGCGGGCGTCCACCGGTTCGAGGCTGGTCTCGCGCGCCGGCTACACCGGCAAGGGCGTGGGCGTGGCGCTGGTCGACACCGGCGTGGTGCCGGTGCCCGGGCTGACCTCGGGCAACGTCGTCGACGGCCCGGACCTCTCCTTCGAGAGCCAGGTCCCGCAGCTCGCCCACCTCGACACGTTCGGCCACGGCACGCACATGGCCGGCATCATCGCCGGCAACGACCCGGCCACCGGCTTTCAGGGCGTGGCCCCGAGTGCCAAGCTCACCAGCGTGAAGGTCGGGGTCAGCGACGGGGCGGTCGACGTCTCCCAGGTGATCGCGGCGATCGACTGGGTCGTCGCGCACCGCAACGACGACCCCCAGAACCCGATCCGGGTGCTGAACCTGTCCTACGGCACCGACGGGGTGCAGGACTACCAGGTCGACCCGCTGACGCACGCCGTGGAGAACGCCTGGCGGGCCGGCATCGTGGTCGTGGTGGCCGGCGGCAACAGCGGCTTCGGCGGCGACTCCCTGAACAACCCGGCCTATGACCCCTACGTGCTCGCGGTGGGTGCCGCCGACCTGAACGGCACGCTGCTCGAGCTCGACGACACGGTCCCGGACTTCTCCAGCCGCGGCGACGCCCAGCGCCGGGTGGACCTGGTCGCGCCGGGCAAGTCCGTCGCCTCGCTGCGCGACCCGGGCTCCTACGTCGACGCCGGGTTCCCCGACGCCCGGGTCGGCTGGCCGGCTGTTCAAGGGCAGCGGCACCTCGCAGGCCGCGGCGTTCGTGTCGGGCGCCGTCGCCCAGCTGCTCCAGCAGCGGCCGGGTCTGCGACCCGACCAGGTGAAGGCCCTGCTCACGTCCAGCGCCACGCCCCTGTGGCGCGCCGACGCCGCCGGCCGCGGCGCGGGCGAGCTCAACGTGCTGCGGGCCAGCCTGACCCCAGCGCCGAACGTCACCCAGAACTACCCCCGCTCGCGGGGCACCGGGTCGCTCGAGGCGGCGCGCGGCAGCCAGCATGTCGCGGACCACGGCGTCGATCTGACAGGGGAGCAGGACATCTTCGGCACCCCGTGGGACGCGCCCGCCTGGGCCGCCGCCAGCAGCAACGGCACCGCCTGGGACGGCGGCAGCTGGATGGGCGTTCCGTGGACCGGTGACTGCTGGTGCGCGTCCACCTGGGCGGGGACCGCGTGGTCAGGCAACACCTGGGACGGGAACACCTGGGACGGGAACACCTGGGACGGGAACACCTGGGACGGGAACACCTGGGACGGCAACACCTGGGACGGCAACACCTGGGACGGCAACACCTGGGACGGCAACACCTGGGACGGGAACACCTGGGACGGGAACACCTGGGACGGTCACCTGGGAAGTCAGCTGGTCGTAGCAGGTCATGTCCGTCTCACGTGTCCGTGCGATATGGGTCCTGACCGCTCTGGTCGCGGTGACTGCGGTTGCAGTCGACCTGCGCTGGGTCCCAGCGTTCGACCTTGAGCTCGGCCTCTCGGATCTCTTGTGGTTCGGCCTGCTCATCGTCGGGTTCTACCTCGCGGAGAGCTCGCTGATACGAGTCCGCCTCGGCTCCGATGCCATCGGTTTCTCGCTCATGGAGTTTCCGCTGGTTCTCGGCCTCTTCTTCTGCAGTCCCCAGCTGCTGGTTGCGAGCCGGGTGCTGGGCGGAGCCGCCAGCTTTGCCTGGCGGCGGCCGCGCCTTCAGAAGGGAGTGTTCAACTGTGCCCTTTTCGCGGCGGAACCGCCGGTGCGGTGGCAATCTGGCATGCGGTGGTCGCTGGACAGGACCCACTAGGGCCTATGGGCTGGCTGGCCACCGGCCTTGCCCTCTCCTACACCTCTTGCCTGAGCGCCGTTCTTGTCGCGGTAGCGATCAAGATCGCCAGCGGCCAGGGGCCGCGACTGCGCGAGTCTTTCGGGCTTCGAAAAGTTGGTGAGTTCGCCAACGCATGCTTCGCGTTGGTCGCGGTCTATATCTTGACGACGGACTGGCGAGCAGTGTGGATGCTTGGGGTGCTCGCCATCGTCCTGTGGGTTGCTCATCGCTCCTACGACCAAGCTCGCCTTCGCGCGGAGAGCCTAGAAAAGGTGAATCGGTTCACCGAGGCTGTCGGACGAGAGGTGGAGCTTGACGCCGTAGTCGGCCAGGTCCTGCTCGGGGTCCGCAGGGTGTTTCAAGCGCGGTGCGCCGAGCTGCGGCTGATCGGAGCGGCAGCCGACGGCGGCGACGAGGACTGGGTCGTGGTCGGTGAGGACTGGGTCGTCGTCGGCGACGCCGTCCAGCGGCGGACGGCGCAGGTGCTCGACTCGCTGGCTGGCAGGATCGGCGAGGCAACCCAGCTGGGCAGCCGGCACGTCGGCGGCGCCGAGCTCGACCGGCTCGGGTTCCGCGACGGCCTTTTCGCACCGCTGCGCAGCGAGGGCAGGGTCGTGGGTTTTCTGGTCGTCGCGGACCCTGTCGGCGACTCGGCGGCCTTCGGGGTCCAGGACCTGCGCCAGCTCCAGGCGCTCGGCAACCACGCGGCGATCGCGATCGACAACGCGCTCCGGGCCGACCTGATCCTCCGCCAGGCCGCCGAGCGCGAGCACGCCGCGAAGCACGACGAGCTCACCGGCCTGCCCAACCGGCGGCAGTTCAGCCACCTGGTGGACGAGGGGCTGGGCCGGGGGCCGGCCGCACTGCTGCTCGTGGACCTGGACAGCTTCCGGGCGGTGAACGACACGCTCGGGCACCAGGTCGGGGACCGGGTGCTGAGCATCATCGCCGAAAGGATCCAGGAGGCCGCGCCCGCCAACGCCGTTCTCGCCCGGCTCGGCGGTGACGAGTTCGCGGTCATGGTGCCCGACGCGGACGACCTCGCTGCGCGGGCCTGCGCGTCGGTGGTTCGCTCCGCGCTCACCCGCACCTTCGACCTCGACGGCCTCGCCGTCGCCGTCGACGCCTCCGTGGGAGTGGTGGTCGCCGACCGCGGCGACGTCGCGAACACCATGCTCCGGCACGCCGACCTGGCGCTGCACTCCGCGCAGGAGTCGAGGTCCGGCATCGCGGTGTTCCGCCCGGAGCTGGACCGCAGCGACTCCTCCCGGCTCGGCCTGCTCGCCGACCTGCGCAACGCCATCTCCGGCAACGAGCTGACTGTGCACTACCAGCCCCAGATCGACCTCGCGACCGGCCAGGTAGTGGGCGTGGAGGCGCTGGCCCGCTGGACGCACCCGGAGCTGGGCGTCATCACGCCCGACGAGTTCGTGCCGCTGGCCGAGCACAGCGGGCTGATCACCCCGATGACCATGCTGGTGCTGCGCACCGCGCTGCAGGACGCCGAGGGGCTCCAGGGCCGGCCGGGCGACTTCCGCATCGCCGTGAACATCTCGCCGCGCAGCCTGCTCGACCCGGGCTTCGTCGACGAGGTAGCCCGTGAGCTGCGGGACGTGGCGGTGCCGGCCTCCGCGCTCACCCTGGAGATCACCGAGACCAGCCTGATGACCGACCCGGAGCAGGCGGTCGCGGCGCTGAGCCGGTTGCGCTCCATCGGTGTCCGGCTGTCCGTCGACGACCTCGGCACCGGCTACTCGTCGCTGGCGTACCTGCTGAAGCTGCCGGTCGACGAGGTCAAGATCGACCGGTCGTTCGTGACCACCCTGCCGGACCCGGCAGCGGAGGTGGTGGTCGGCGCGATCATCGACCTCGGGCACCGCCTCGACCGGCACGTGGTCGCCGAGGGCATCGAGGACGAGGCCGCCTACGACGTGCTGCGGGAGCTCGGCTGCGACCTCGCGCAGGGCTACTGGATGGGCAGGCCGATGCCGCTGATCGAGCTGCGTGCCTACCTCGCCGACCGGCGACCCACCCGCGGCGGTCTCCGCCGGGTGCTCTGACTCCGGGACCCCGGACGGGCGGCGCCGGCTCCTGTCGCGTCCCAGCGGGGGGCCTTCCGTCACCCGACCGGGCAGCACAGAACCGGCATGTCAGGTTTTAGCTCCCTGCCTGAATAACTTCTTCGCTACAACTGGCCCGCGCATCTGGCACGCGTGGCGAACGAGCGTTCCCCTGAAGTCCTAGAGCGAGAACGGGGTGCGCCATGCTGTCCACATTGCTTCGTCGCCACAGGGTTGGGATGGTCGCGGGACTCGGAGCGTTCGCGCTCGTGGTGGCAGCCTGCGCGGGCGGCACGAACCCGGGCTCGACCTCCGGCTCGCCGAGCGCGACCGGCTCGCCGATCAAGGGGGGCACCGTCGCCTACGCCCAGCTCTCGGGTGCGATCCCCAACTGGATCTTCCCGATGGCGAGCCTGGCGTACTTCAGCGTCTACAACATCTCGAACCTCCAGCAGCCGATGTACCGGCCGCTGTACTGGTTCGGCGGGCACAACGACCAGCCGACCCTCGACCCGGGTCTGTCGGTGGGCAAGCCGGCGCAGTACGCCTCGGACGGCAAGAGCGTCACCATCGGGCTGAAGCCGTGGAAGTGGTCGAACGGCGAGGCCGTGAACGCCGACGACGTGCTGTTCTGGATGAACATGGTGAAGGCGGAGAAGAACAACTGGGCCGGCTACACGCCCGGGGCGTTCCCGGACAACGTCACCAAGGTCACGAAGGTCAACGACACGACCGTGAAGCTGACGCTCGACCAGCAGTACTCGGACAACTGGTTCACCTACAACGAGCTGTCCCAGATCACCCCGATGCCGATGGCGTGGGACATCACGCAAAGCGGTGCGCAGCCCGGCAGCGGTGGGTGCACGACGGACATCGGCAAGTGCAAGGCGGTCTACAACTTCCTTGCCTCCCAGGCCAAGGACCAGAAGACCTACGCCACGAGCAAGATCTGGGGCGTCGTGGACGGCCCGTGGCGGCTCGGCAGCTACAGCGCCTCCGGCAACTACTCGCTGGTCCCGAACGATGCCTACTCCGGGTCGCCGAAGCCGATGCTCGACGAGGTCAAGTTCCTGCCGTTCACGAGTGACGCGGCGCGGTTCAACGTGCTCAAGGCGGGCGGCACGATCGACCTCGGGTCCATCCCCTCGGCGGACCTGCCGCCCAAGCAGCAGGGCTCGGACCTGCCCTCCAGCAACCCGGTGGGCACGAGCTACAACCTGGCGCCCGAGTACACCTGGTCGGTGAACTACTTCGTGCCGAACTTCAACAACCCCACCCTGGGGCCGGCGTTCAAGCAGCTCTACGTCCGCCAGGCGCTGCAGATGACCCTCAACCAGCCCCTGGTCATCGCGAAGGCGCAGCACGGCTACGGCTACCCCAACTTCAGCCCGGTTCCGGTCAAGCCGGCCAACCAGTGGCAGAGCCCGGCGGCGCAGCAGGGCACCCCCTACCCGTTCAACACGTCCAAGGCCAAGAACCTGCTCACCGGACACGGCTGGACCGAGCAGGGTGGCGTGATGACCTGCACCAGCCCGGGCTCCGGGTCGAGCCAGTGCGGGTCGGGTGTGGCGAAGGGCACCAAGCTGTCCATCGTGTTCCACTACGCCTCGGGGAGCACCTCTCTCGACCAGCAGATGCAGCAGTACAAGTCCGACGCGTCCAAGGCCGGGATCCAGCTCAACATCAAGGCCGAGCCCTTCAACTCGGTGATCGGTGAGGCGGTGCCGTGCAAGGCGAGCCAGCCGGCCTGCTCCTGGGAGATCAACAACTGGGGCGGCGGCTGGATCTACGCACCGGACTACTACCCGACCGGTGAGTCGCTGTTCACGACCGGGGCGGGCTCCAACTCGGGCAGCTACAGCGACCCGAAGATGGACCAGCTCATCCTCGCGACGGAGACACAGAACGGCACCGCGCCGCTGTTCGACTACCAGGACTACGCGGCCCAACAGCTCCCGGTGATCTTCCAGTCCAACGCCTACCGCATCTGGGCGATCTCCAACAAGGTGGGTGGAGTGGTGCTCAACCCGCTGGAGACCCTCACACCCGAGTACTGGTACCGGACGCAGTGACCCGCTTCCTGCTCCGTCGGACGGGACAGGCGATCGTGGTCCTCCTGCTGGTGTCGCTGATCGTCTTCATCCTGCTCCACCTGTTGCCCGGGGGCGCCGCCCGCGCGGTGCTCGGCCCCCGCGCGACGCCGGCGCAGCTTGCCCGGTTCAACCACGAGAACGGGCTCGACAGGCCGGTGTTCCAGCAGTTCCTGATCTGGCTCCGGCACCTGGCGCAGGGCGACCTCGGCTACAGCTACCGGCTCAACCAGAGCGTCTCCTCGCTGATCGGGGAGAAGCTGCCGAAGACGATCCTGCTGAACCTGCTCGCGCTGGTCATCGCGGTCGCCATCGCCATCCCGGTCGGGATCGCCCAGGCGGTCCGGCGCAACGGGGTGTTCGACTACGGCGCGACCTTCCTGGGCTTCGTGTTCTACTCCACCCCGATCTTCTTCCTCAGCCTGATGCTGGTGCTCTGGTTCTCGCTGAACCTGAAATGGTTCCCAGCCCAGGCTCCACAGGGCACGACGGTCGCGGCGATCCTCAGCCAACCGGCGGGACTGGTGCTGCCGGTCGCCTCCCTCGTCCTGCTGGAGGTCTCCCTGTTCACGCGCTACATGCGCTCGGCGATGCTGGACAACCTCGTCCAGGACTACGTCAGGACCGCCTACTCCAAGGGTGCCGGGCAGCGCCGGGTGGTCTACCGGCACGTGCTGCGCAACTCGTTGATCCCGATGGTGACCATCCTCGGCCTGTCCTTCCCGGTCCTGCTGGCCGGCTCGCTGGTCACCGAGCAGGTGTTCAACTACCCCGGGATGGGGCTGCTCTTCTACCAGGAGGCGGTCACCAACGACTACCCGGTGCTGCTCGGGATCACGCTGGTCCTGGGCGTGGCGGTGGTCATCGGGAACCTGCTCGCGGACATCGGGTACGCCATCTTGGACCCGAGGGTGAGGTACGGATGAGCATCGGGCCCTACCCCGGGCAGGAGCCCCCCGAGGGCGAGCCCGACCATGTCTCCGGCGTCCAGGGGCCCGAGGGCGGAGAGGTCCACGGCGAACGTCGCTCCTCGCTGCGCCGCGGCCTGGAGGTGTTCTGGGAGAACCGCCTCGCCGTGATCGGGATCGGGATCGTGGTGTTCTTCGTGCTGTTCTGCTTCGTCGGGCCGCTGGTGTACCACACCGACCAGGTGACCACGAACCTCGCGGTGTCCAACGAACCGCCCAGCGCCCAACATCCGCTGGGGACCGACGCGACCGGGTACGACGAGCTGGGGCGGCTCATGTACGGCGGGCAGGCGTCGCTGGAGGTGGGCATCGCCGCCGCACTGCTGGCCACCGTGTTCGGGACGCTGTACGGCGCCGTGTCGGGCTACGTCGGGGGCGCCGTCGACGCCACGATGATGCGCCTGGTGGACGGGCTCCTGGCGATCCCGTCCGTCTTCCTGCTGCTGGTGCTGGCGACGATCTACAGCCCGGGCCCGGGGGCGATGATCCTGCTGATCGCGTTCCTGTCCTGGCTCGGCGCGGCCCGCCTGATCCGCGGCGAGGCGCTGTCGCTGCGGGTGCGGGAGTACGTGCAGGCGGTCCGGGTGATGGGCGGCTCGAACACCCGCGCGATCGTCCGGCACATCGCGCCGAACGCCATCGGCACCGTGGTGGTGTTCGCGAGCTTCACCGTGGCCGACTCGATCATCATCCTGTCGATCCTGGGCTACCTCGGGCTGGGCATCCAGCCGCCCAAGACCGACTGGGGAAGCATGCTGTCCACGGCCACGGTGTACATCAACAGCGGCTACTGGTGGCTGCTCTACCCGCCCGGCATCGCGATCATCCTGGTGGCGATCGCCTTCAACTTCATGGGCGACGCCCTGCGCGACGCCTTCGAGGTCCGGCTTCAGAATCGCTGAGAGGGGCGAGCATGGCGCAGAGCCGTTCGCGCGGCGGGCTCACCCTCGCCCCGCAGCCCACCCGACCGGTGCTCGAGGTCACCGGTCTGCGGACCGAGATCCGGCTCAAGAGGTCCACGGTGCGGGCCGTCGACGGTGTCGACCTCTCGGTGCGCGCCGGCGAGACGCTCGGCATCGTGGGCGAGTCCGGGTGCGGCAAGACGATCACGGCGCTCTCGGTCATGCAGCTGCTGCCGCCCGGGGGGCACGTCGTCGGTGGGAGCGTGGTGCTCGACGGCGTCGACCTGCTGCAGCTCGACGAGAAGGAGATGCAGCGGGTGCGGGGGGACAGCGTCGGCATGGTGTTCCAGGACCCGCTGACCTCGCTCAACCCGACGATTCGCGTGGGTGACCAGATCGCGGAGGCAGTGCTGCTGCACCGCGACGTCAGCCGAGCCGACGCCCGCAAGCGAGCCGTCGAGGTCCTCGACCAGGTCGGCATCGCTCAGGCCGGGAGCCGTCTGGACGACTATCCGCACCAGTTCTCCGGCGGCATGCGGCAGCGGGTGATGATCGCGATGGCGCTGGCCTGCGACCCGAAGCTCCTGATCGCGGACGAGCCGACGACCGCGCTCGACGTGACCATCCAGGCCCAGATCCTCGAGCTCATCGACTCCCTGCGCCGCGACCTCGGGATGGCGGTGATCCTGGTGACCCACGATCTCGGGGTCATCGCCGGCCGGGCCGATCGGGTCGCGGTGATGTACGCCGGCCGGATGGTGGAGGTCGCGGACGCGCAGGTCCTCTTCGAGCAACCCCGGCACCGCTACACCGAGGCGCTGTTCAACGCGCTGCCCGAGCGGGCGGCGGGCACGCGGGAGCGGTTGTACACGATCGCCGGGCTGCCCCCGGACCTCAGCGCCCCGCCCGCCGGCTGCCGGTTCGCCCCGCGGTGCCAGTTCGCCCAGGAGGACTGCCGCGCCGTCGACCCCCCGCTGACGACCGAGCCACCGGGCCACCAGATGGCGTGCCTGCACCCGGTCGACGAGAGCCACCACCTCAAAGCCAGCGACCGGCTGGCTCCGGCCACCCCCATCGGCCGGACGCAGGACGTGCTGCTGTCGGTGGAGAAGCTCGTGAAGGACTTCCCGATCGGCCAGGGCATCTTCGGGCGCGCCCGCGGGTCGGTGTCGGCGGTGGCCGACGTGAGCTTCGCGGTGCACCGCGGGGAGACGCTCGGGCTGGTGGGGGAGTCCGGCTGCGGGAAGACCACCACGGGGCGCCTCATCGTCGGGCTCGACCGACCCACGTCGGGGGCGGTGCGGATCAACGGCACCGACCTCGGGATGCTGTCGCGGCGCGAGCTGCGCGGCATGCGGCGCGAGATCCAGTTCATGTTCCAGGACCCCTACGCCTCCCTGGACCCGCGGATGCGGGTCGGCGCGATCCTCCGGGAGCCGTTGCAGATCCAACGGGTCGGGAACCGCGGGGTCCAGCGCCGGAGGGTGGCCGACCTGCTCGACAGCGTCGGCCTGCCGCGCAACGCGGTCGACCGGTTCCCCCACGAGTTCTCCGGGGGCCAGCGGCAGCGCATCGGGCTCGCGCGGGCACTGAGCCTGGAGCCGAACCTGATCGTCGCCGACGAGCCGGTCTCCGCGCTCGACGTCTCCATCCAGGCGCAGATCCTCAACACGATGCGTGCCCTGCAGGACGAGCTCGGGCTGACCTACGTGGTCATCTCGCACGACCTGTCGGTGATCCGCTACCTGTCGGACCGCATCGGCGTGATGTACCTCGGCAAGCTGGTCGAGGAGGGGCCGGCCGGCGACCTCTACGGCCACCCGCTGCACCCCTACACGCACGGACTGATCGAGACGATCCCCGAGGCGGACCCGCGACGCGAGCGGGGCAAGGAACGTGCGCCGCTGGGCGGCGAGATCCCGAGCGCGGCGGACCCGCCGTCGGGCTGCCGCTTCCGGACCCGGTGCCCGCTCGCCGCCGACATCTGCGCGGCGGAGGAGCCACCGCTGCGCGTGCTGCGGGGCAGCTCCCACCGGGTGGCCTGCCACTTCCCCCTCGAGGAGCCCCGGGTCCCCCTGCGAGCCGACGGCGACACGCAGGACGCGTGACCCGAGCCTCGGCCGTCTATCGCAGGTCCAGCCGGCTCTCCATCCGCTCCAGCGCCCGGGCGGCGGCCCGGCGTACCTCCTCCGCCTCGTCCTCCAGCCCTGCCCGTACGGCGTCGAGGTGCTCGGTGTCACCGCACGCCCCGAGCGCCCGCATCGCCGTGGCCCGCACCCGTGGCAGGTCGTGGCCCGCCAGCCGGACCGCTTCGTCGCCGCACGCCAGCCCGTGCCGTGCCGACACCTTCAGGCACATCTCGGCGACCCGCCAGGCGTCGTGCCGCAGGCCGGCGAGGACCGCGGGCGCCGCGGACTCGTCCCAGACGTAGAGCAGCCCGCGCGCTCCCCACACCGGCGCCCAGTACTCCTGCCAAGACGGCGAGCCGGCGAGCAGCGCCTCGCCGGCGGGCCCGCCCAGGAACACCACCATCTCCGCGTGCTCGTGCGGGTCCGCGGCACCGAGCACGTCCGCGCAGAGGGCCGCCGCCCGTGCCGTGCCGACGCGGGCCTCGAGCAGGCCGAGCAGCTCCCGGGGCGTCACCCGCTCGGCCGGTGGGGCCGGCAGCCGGTCCATCGGCTCAGGTCGGCCGGACCGGGCGCACCTGCTTGCCGTGCGGGGGCTTCACCTCGCTGAGGATCCGCAGGAAGCCGCTGGCCCAGGCCTTGACGTCGTGCTCGGCGACGGTCTTGCGCATCGCCTTCATCCGCCTGGCGCGGTCGCGCGGTTCGGCCCGGACCGCCTCCAGGATCGCGTCCTTCATGCCGTTGATGTCGTAGGGGTTGACCATGAACGCCTGCCGGAGCTCGTCGGCTGCGCCGGCGAACTCGGAGAGCACCAGCGCGCCGTCGTCGTCGTAGCGGCAGGCGACGTACTCCTTGGCGACCAGGTTCATGCCGTCCCGCAGCGGGGTGACCACCATGATGTCCGCGGCGCGGAACAGCGCCGCCATCTCCTCGCGCGGGTAGGACGAGTGCATGTACGAGATCGCCGGGCGGCCGATCCGGCCCAGGTCGCCGTTGAGCCGGCCGACCAGCCGGTCGATGTCGTCGCGCAGCCGACGGTACTGCTCGACGCGCTCCCGCGACGGGGTGGCCACCTGCACGAAGACGGTGTCCTCGACCGAGAGCGTGCCCTCGTCGACCAGCTCGCCGAAGGCGCGCAGCCGGTCGAAGATGCCCTTGGTGTAGTCCAGCCGGTCGACGCCGAGCAGGATGTGCTCGGGATTGCCGAGCTGCTCGCGGATCTCCTTCGCGCGCTGCTGCACCGACTCGGACCGGGCCAGCTCCTCGAAGCCGGCCGCGTCGATCGAGATCGGGAACGAGCCGGCCTGCACGGTGCGACCGTCGGGCAGGTACACGAGGTCGCGGTGGGTCTTGTGGCCGACCCGCTGCCGCACCAGCCGGATGAAGTTCGCGGCCGCGCCCGGGCGCTGGAACCCGACCACGTCCGCCCCGAGCAGTCCTTCCAGGATCTGCCGCCGCCAGGGCAGCTGCTGGAACAGCTCGGCCGGGGGGAACGGGATGTGCAGGAAGAACCCGATCCGCAGGTCCGGACGCAGCTCGCGCAGCATCGACGGCACGAGCTGCATCTGGTAGTCGTGCACCCACACCACCGCCTGCTCCGCGGCGACCTCCGCGGCGCGCTCCGCGAACCGGCGGTTGACCCGCACGTAGGCGTCCCACCACTCGCGGTGGAAGAGCGGCTTCGCGACCACGTCGTGGTACAGCGGCCACAGCGTCGCGTTCGAGAAGCCCTCGTAGAACTCCTCGACCTCGTCGTCGCTGAGGGGGATCGGCACCAGCTGCAGGTCGTCCTCGACGAACGGCTCGACGTCGGTGTCCGTGCTGCCGGCCCAGCCGATCCAGGCCCCGTCGTTGGC
This sequence comes from uncultured Actinomycetota bacterium, assembly GCA_963728775.1. GTDB lineage: Bacteria > Actinomycetota > Actinomycetes > Propionibacteriales > Nocardioidaceae > Nocardioides_B. The sequence continues at coordinate 148,072 of CAVSLP010000009.1, read as the reverse complement.
GCGCATCACCGGCTCGATCGCGGTGACCAGGCCACCGGGGGAGCGGCGCCAGGCCACCGACCCGTCCGGGTTGACGACCCGGTCGACGGGCAGCCGGTTCGCGACGATGACCAGGTCGGCCTGGTGCTGCGCTGCAGGGCTCACGGGTCCCAACCTAGTGGGTGCCCGGTGACCTGCGAACCGTTCGGCGGGCGCCTCGGGGCTTAGGACCCTGGCCGGTCCGGCGGCCCGCGCGGGACCGTGGTGGCATGAACCGGGACGTTCCCGTCGAGCTCGAGGGGCTGAGCAAGTCCTTCGGGAGGACGCGCGCGCTGGACGGGGTGAGCCTGACGATCCAGCCGGGAGAGGTGTTCGGCTACCTGGGCCCGAACGGCGCCGGCAAGACCACCACCATCCGGCTGCTGACCGGGATGCTGCGCCCGACCTCGGGACAGGCACGGATCTTCGGGCTGGACACCTGGCGCGACGCCGTGGAGGTGCACCGGCTCATCGGGTACGTGCCCGGGGACGCCTCGCTGTACCCCCGGCTCACCGGGCGCCAGCACGTCGCGTACCTCGAGCACCTGCGCGGCACGCCCTCCGCGGCCGCCGCGCGCGCGATCGCGGACCGGCTGGACCTCGACCTGGGCCGGCCCGCCGGCCAGCTGTCTCGCGGCAACAGGCAGAAGCTGGCGGTGGTGCTGGCCTGGATGTCGTCGCCGCGGCTGCTGGTCCTGGACGAGCCGACCAGCGGGTTGGACCCGCTGGTGCAGCAGGAGTTCGCGGCGCTGCTGCGCGAGCACACCGCGGCCGGAGGCACCGTGCTGCTGTCCTCCCACGTGCTCGCGGAGGTGCAGCGGGTCGCGGACCGGATCGGGGTGCTGCGCGCCGGGCGGCTGATCGCGGTCGAGAGGCTGCAGCAGCTGCTGGAGAAGTCCCTGCACCGGGTCCGGGCGTCGTTCGCGGACCGGGTCGCGGAGACGGACTTCGCGGGCATCCCGGGGATGCGGGACCTGCGGGTGTCGGGCCACACGATGACCTGCAGCGCACCGCAGCCGTCCCTCGACCTGATCCTCAAGCGCGTCTCCGCGCACTCCGTGGCCGACTTCGAGTGCGCCGAGACCGAGCTCGAGGAGACCTTCCTGACCTACTACGGGAAGGGCAACGGCGATGCGGCATAGCATCTTCGCGCGCACCCTCGGGGACCAGAGCCGCACCCTGCTGGTGTGGACGGTCAGCGCGGCCCTGCTGGTCGGCCTGTACGTCGCGGTGTGGCCGAGCGTGCGGGACCAGCCGACGATGAGCGACTTCCTCGACCAGATGCCCGAGGCGTTCCGCGCGCTGTTCGCCACCGCCGGCGCCGACATGTCCACCCCCGTCGGCTACATCCAGATCGAGCTGATGTCCTTCATGGGCCCGTTGCTGGTGATCATCTACGCCGTCACCACCGGGGTCGCGGCGGTGAGCGGCGAGGAGGACCGGCACACCCTGGACCTGCTGCTCGCGAACCCGGTGAGCCGCACCCGCCTGGTCCTGGAGAAGTTCGCCGAGATGGCCCTGGGCACCTTCCTGATCGCGGCGGCCCTCGGGCTGGCCCTGCTGGTCGAGGGCCGGCTGACCGGCCTCGACCTCTCCGTGGGTACGACGTCGGCGGCGATGCTGCACCTGGCGCTGCTGGGACTGGTCTTTGGGGCGCTGGCGCTGGCGGTGTCCGCGAGCACCGGACGGTCCACGCTCAGCCGCGCGGTGCCCGCGGTGGCCGCGGTGCTGGCCTACGTGGTCAACGGGCTGGCGCCGCTGGTGAGCTGGCTGGAGCCGCTGCAGAAGGCGTCGCCGTTCTACCAGTTCATCGGCCACGACCCGCTCCGGAACGGGCTCTCCGCGGCCAGCGTGCTGGTCGCGGTGACCACCGTGGCGGTGCTGGTGGCGCTCGCGGTGGTCGGGTTCCGGCGCCGCGACGTGGTGGCCTGATCGCCCGGCGCTACGCGGGGTCGCCCGGGTAGCGGACCCCGACGTCGCGGCGGATGGAGTCCATCAGCGTCATCAGCGCCACCGTCTCGTCCAGCGGCACCAGCGGGCTCTCGGTCTCTCCGCCGCGCAGGCAGCGGACCACCTCGAGCGCCTCGTTGGCCAGCCCGGTGCCGATCACCCGCTCCTCGAGCGTCCGGGTGTCCCCGTCGCTGGTCCAGGTCGCGGTGGTCGGCTGGTGGAAGCTCTCCGGCAGGTCGAGCCGCCCGGTGTCGGTGGCGATCGAGGCGGTGCGTGGCGACCAGGACGTCATCGAGCTGGTCAGTGACGCGACCGCACCCGACTCGTAGCCCAGCGACAGGGCGATGTCGAGGTCGGCGCCGGCGGGGGAGAGCGCCGCCGCGGCGGACACCGTGCTGGGCTCGCCCAGGAACAGGTGCGCGAAGGTCAGCGGGTAGATCCCCATGTCCAGCAGCGCGCCACCCCCGAGCGCCGGGTCGAGCAGCCGGTCCGTCGGCGGTTTGCGGACCACGAACCCGAGGTCCGCGCGGACCTGCCGGATCCGCCCGAAGGCGCCGGAGTCGGCGAGCTGCCGCAGCCGGCGGACCAGCGGGTTGCAGCGCATCCACATCGCCTCCATGAAGAACACCCCGTGCTCCCGGGCCTGGGCGACCAGGTCCGCGGCGTCGCGGGCGTTCAGCGTCAGCGGCTTCTCGCAGAGCACCGGCTTGCCGGCCGCGAACGCGAGCTCCACGTGCTCCTTGTGCAGGGCGTGCGGCGTGGCGACGTACACCACGTCCACGTCCGGGTCCTCGACCAGCGCCCGGTAGTCGCCGTACGCCCGCGCCGCGCCGTGCCGGGACGCGAACTCCTGCGCGGACTCCAGCCGCCGGGCCGCGACCGCGGCGATCTCGCACTCGGGCAGCAGCGCGAGGTTCTGTGCGAAGCCGGTGGCGATCTTGCCGGTGGCCAGGATGCCCCAGCGGACCGGGCGGTCGGCCGGGAGCGGCTCGGCGCGGACCGGGCCGGGGGGCACGTCGAGCGGGGGCAAATCTCTCAGGTCGGGCATGGCATCATTCTGCCGGGACACTGCGCAATGTGAATCACAACGTTGTGGTTCGTCGCCTATGATGAGTCCGACCGCCCGACGCTCAACGCCCCAGGAGTCAGCACCATGGACGCCGCGAACGCCCTGAACGACAACCAGTCCGCCGCGCCGACCGCCGACCTCTCCGAGCGGGACCGCGACATCCTCGGCTTCGAGCGGCAGTGGTGGAAGTACGCCGGCGCCAAGGAGCAGGCTGTCCGCGACAAGTTCGACATGTCCTCCACGCGCTACTACCAGGTGCTCAACGCGCTGATCGACCGGCCGGAGGCGCTGGCCTTCGACCCGCTGCTGGTCCGCCGGCTGCGCCGGCTGCGCGCCGCCCGCCAGCGCGCCCGCTCCGCGCGCCGCCTCGGCTTCGAGGTCTGAGATGGGCCGCCACGTGCGCGGCGTCGACCAGCGGGGGATCGCCCTGTCGTCCCCGGTGGCGCTGCTCTCGGCGGTCGCGGTGGTGCTCGCCGGAGTCGCGTTCGTGAGCACCGGCCACCACGAGCAACCCACCCCGGTGGCGCGGCCGGTCACCGCCACCCGGACCGCCCCGAGCCGGCCGGCCGCGCCCGCGAGCAAGGCCCCGAAGCAGGTCATCAGGAAGAAGAAGCCGCAGCGGCCCGCGGTCCGCCGCGGCGAGACGTTCGTCGAGGTCTACAACAACTCGGGCATCAGCGGGCTGGCCGGGCGCACCTCCAAGCGGGCCTCCGGCGCCGGCTGGAAGGTGGTCGGCTCGGACAACTGGTACGGCACCATCCCGGCGAGCACCGTGTACTACCCGGCCCGGCTCGAGCCGGCCGCCAAGCTGCTGGCCCGCGACCTCGGCATCGAGCGGCTCAAGCCGGCCATCGCCCCGATGCGGTTCGACCGGCTCACGGTGATCTTGACCTCCGACTACTCCTAGCCCCGCCCAGCGTCGCGCTGCCGGGCCGGGCGCGGCGTTGTCGTCGGTCGACGGAGCCCGCTCTGCCTTCCTCCTCCGCCTGGCGCACGGCACCCCCAGCGCGACGCCCGCTGCTGCCGGGCCGGTGGACATAGGTGGTCGAAAGCCCCGGCTTTTGGTTGGCTGGACCCATGGAGCTCTCCGAGCAGGCCCGGCAGCGGTACGACGACCTGGTGGCCGTGGCCCGCGACACGGTCGTCGGACTGGACTTCGACGGCACCCTGGCCCCGATCGTGCCGGACCCGGCCGCGGCGGTGATCCACCCCGACGGGCCGGACACCCTGCTCGCGGTGGCCGGCCGGGTGCGTGCGGTCGCGGTGGTCACCGGCCGCCCCGCGGCGCAGGTGGTGTCGCTGGGCCGGCTCGAGGAGGTGGCCGACCGGCTGCCGGACGGGGCCCGCCTCGAGGTGCTCGGGCAGTACGGCAACGAGCGGTGGGACTCCCGCACCCGCGCGTTCACCACCCGCAACGTGCCGCCCGGGCTCGCCCAGCTGCGGGCCGAGCTGCCGCAGCTGCTCGCCGACCAGGACGCCGAGGGGGCGTTCGTGGAGGAGAAGGGCCTCGCGGTCGCCGTGCACACCCGCCGGCTGCCGGACGCGAAGGAGGCTTTCGTCCGGTTGGAGGAGGCGCTCGCGGACGCCGCGGAGCGGCACGGGCTGGCGCTCGAGCCCGGGCGGCTGGTGCTCGAGGTCCGCGCCCCCGGGATGCACAAGGGGCTGGCGCTGCGCACCGCGGTCTCCGACGCCGACGCCGGCGGGGTGCTGTTCGTCGGCGACGACCTCGGCGACCTGCAGGCCTTCGAGGCCGCCCGCGACCTGCGCGACCAGGGGCTGCCGGCGCTGCTGGTCTGCTCGGGCTCCGACGAGGAGGAGGCGCTGGCCGCGATCTCCGACGTCGTCGTCGAGGGCCCCACCGGGGTGCTGGACCTGCTCAGGCGGTTCGCGACCGACGCCGGGCCCGCGCGCTGAGGGTGGGGTAGCCGCCGTCCTCGAGGCCCGCCAGCCGCTCGAAGGCGTTGTGCGTGCCCGGGTCCCCGCCGCGCAGCACGGACCAGCCTGCGGCCAGCAGGTACAGCGGCAGCATCGGCAGGCCCAGGCAGGCCACGTACTGCCACGCGTGCCGTTCCTCGTGCCGCACCAGCCGCGGGCGCGCGTCCAGCCACTCCCGCCGGTGCCGGGTCACCAGCACGTCGCCGACGGTGAACGCCGACGCGGCCGGCACCGGCAGCCGGTAGCCGGTGGCCAGCACCAGGCCCCGCGGCCCGCGGGTGAGCCGGGCTCGGCCCGCCGCGGCCACGCCGAGCCCGAGCAGCGTCGAGCCGTTCACGGCGTTCAGCACGCGTCGTACCCACCAGGCCTGCACGCCCCCATCCTGCCCAACCGCCCGGCGCGTCGACCCGGACAGGGGCTCATTCAGTTCCGGACTGCTGTCCCGCGGGCCCCCGACGACGATCTCGAACTGAATGCCGGGCCCGGGCCCCGCACGCCGAGGGCCGCCCCGCGTGCTGAGACGTCACCGTCTCGGATCGTGGGCGAGATGTGCACATGTTGAGACGGCTGCGTACGCTGGAACCTGCTCATCGAGAGGGGCAGAGGGAACGGCCCTGTGAAGCCCCGGCAACCCGCCACCGCGCGAGACCGCCTCTCGTCTCCGCCCCGGAGCCGACGCGGACCCCGCACGTGGTCACGGTGCTAATTCCGTCCCGAGCCGAGAGCCGGCTCAGGGAAAGATGAGAAGGAGGCCTCCTTGAGCACCCCAGTCATCGTCGCACCGACGACCGACCTCCGCGAGGGGGCGTTCGGGAACGCCCGGAACCTGGTCTGCCGCGAGTGCGGTGCCACCCAGCCCCTCGGGCCGCACTACGCCTGTCTCGAGTGCTTCGGCCCGCTCGAGATCGGCTACGACTTCCCGGCGGTCACCCGCGCCCAGATCGAGTCCGGGCCCAAGAACATCTGGCGCTACCAGCCGCTGCTGCCGGTGCCCGCCGACATCACCTCGAGCCCGAACATGGAGCCCGGCTTCACCCGGCTGCTCAGGGCGCACAATCTCGGTCGCGAGCTCGGCATCAAGAACCTCTGGGTCAAGGACGACTCCGGCAACCCGACGCACTCCTTCAAGGACCGGGTGGTCGCGGTCGCGCTGTCCGCGGCCCGCGAGTTCGGCAGCAAGGTGTTCGCCTGCCCCTCCACGGGCAACCTGGCGAACGCGGTCGCCGCCGCGGGCGCCCGGGCAGGCATGAAGACCGTGGTGCTGATCCCGGCCGACCTTGAGCGGCCCAAGGTGGTCACCACGGCGGTGTACGGCGGCACGCTGATCGCCGTGCGGGGCAACTACGACGACGTGAACCGGCTGGCCAGCGAGATCGCCGGCGAGGAGGACGGCTGGGCGTTCGTGAACGTCAACGTCCGGCCCTACTACGCCGAAGGCTCGAAGACCCTGGGCTACGAGGTCGCCGAGCAGCTCGGCTGGCGGCTGCCGCAGCAGGTGGTGATCCCGGTCGCGTCCGGCTCGCAGCTGACCAAGGTCGACAAGGGGTTCACCGAGCTGGTCCGCCTCGGCCTGGTGGAGGAGTCGCCCTACCGGATCTTCGGCGCGCAGGCCGCCGGCTGCTCCCCGGTGGCCGCGGCGTTCAAGGACGGCCACGACGTCGTACGCCCGGTGAAGCCGGACACCATCGCGAAGTCGCTGGCGATCGGCAACCCCGCCGACGGGCCCTACGTGCTCGACGTGACCCGGCGCACCGGCGGCACCGTCGAGGACGTCACCGACGAGGAGGTCCGCGAGGGCATCGCGCTGCTGGCCCGCACCGAGGGCGTGTTCGCCGAGACCGCGGGCGGCGTGACGGTCGCTACCCTCAAGAAGCTGGTGGAGACCGGGCAGCTCGACCCCGACCAGGAGACCGTGGTGTTCAACACCGGCGACGGGCTGAAGACCCTGGACGCGGTCGCGGACCGGGTCGGCCCGGCCGCCACGATCGAACCGAGCTACGCGGCCTTCACCGAGACCGGCCTGGCCTGACCCACCGCCGGTCCGGCCCGTCGTGGGGCCGCCCGCCGAGACAGCACGGAGGAAACATGAGCGTCAGCGTCCGCATCCCGACCATCCTGCGCACCTACACCGGCGGCGCCTCGGAGGTCGCCGCCGAGGGCGACACCCTGGCCGAGGTCCTCGACCACCTCGAGGCGAGCTACCCGGGGATCCGGGCGCGGATCCTCGACGACCAGGGCGCGATCCGCCGGTTCGTGAACGTCTACGTCGGCAACGACGACGTGCGGTTCCTGGACTCGCTGGACACCAAGACTGCCGACGGCGCGCAGGTCTCGGTGATCCCGGCCGTCGCCGGCGGCTGACCGCCCACCCCCGGCGGACGTCATACGTTCTGGTCGTCATAGGCCCCGGACCGGATGACGTCCGGGCCGGGCGACCCGGGCTGCACGGACCGCCCGAGCACCGCGACGGCGACCGCCGCGACCAGCACCACCGCCGAGGCGATCAGCAGCGCGGTGCTGCTGCCGTCGACGAACGCCTGCTGGGCCTGACCGACCACCCGGTCGGCCGTCGCGCCGAGCCGGTGCAGCTGGCCGGACTGGGTGAACGCGATCGAGCTCTGGATGTGCTCGGCCGCCTGCGCCGGCAGCCCGCGTACGGCGGCCGCGGTGCCGCTGCGGTACTGGTCGTTGAGCGCGCTGCCGAGGATCGCGATCCCCAGCGCGCTGCCGAGCTCCCGGGCGGTGTCGTTCACCGCCGACGCGACGCCCTGCTTGGTCGGCGGCAGCGACTCGGTGATCGCGGTCGTCGCCGGCGTGCCGGCCAGCGCCATCCCCGCCGCGAAGGTGACCAGCCCGACCGCCAGCAGCCCGTAGCTGAGGTCGACCTCGATCCGGGAGACCACCGCCAGCCCGATGCCGGTCAGCACCAGCCCGACCGGAGCCAGCCGGCCGAACCCGACCCGCCGCGCGATCCGCGGCGCGCTGCGGGCCAGCGGGATCATCACCACCGGCAGCGGCAGCAGCGCCAGCGCAGCACGCAGCGGTGACAGGCCGACCACGAACTGCAGGTACTGCAGCAGGATGAAGAACATCCCGAACGTGGCGAAGAACTGCACCATGATCGCCAGACCACCGGCGCTGAAGCCACGCACCCGGAACAGCCGTGGGTCCAGCAGCGGGTGCGGCGAGCGCAGCTCCCAGAGCGTGAACGCCGCCCCGCCGAGCACGCCGACCACCAGTCCGCCGACGGTGAAGGGGTCGCCCCAGCCGCGGTCGGGCCCCTCGATGATCCCGAACACCGTCGCGGACACGGCGACCAGGGACAGGCAGGCGGCGACCAGGTCCAGGCGCGGCGGGTGCTCGTCCGCCGAGCGCGGGACCACCGCCGCCGTGCCGGCGAGCGCCAGCGCGCCGAGCACCACGTTCAGGCCGAAGAAGGAGTTCCAGTCGTAGAACTCCAGCAGGATCCCGCTGCCGAACAGGCCGAGCACCGCGCCACCGCCGGCCACGCCGACCCAGACGCCGATCGCCCGGGGCCGCTCCTCGGGCGAGAACGACGTGGTGATCACCGACAGCGTGGTCGGCATGATCGCCGCCGCGCCGACGCCCATCACCGCGCGGACCACGATCAGCTGGCCGGGGTCGGTGGTCACCATCCCGAGCCCGGCCGCGGCGGCGAACACGGCGAGCCCGGCCATCAGCAGGCCCTTGCGGCCGAACCGGTCGCCGAGCGCGCCGGCGAACATCAGCAGCCCGGCGAACACCACGGTGTAGGCGTCGATGATCCAGGTGAGCTGGGTCTGGGTGGCCCCGGTGTCGCGGGCCAGGCTCGGCAGCGCGACGTTGAGCCCGCTGACCGCCGAGACCACGGTCATCAGGGACAGCCCGATCACCGGGAGCACGAGCCGGTGCGGGGCGGGAGGGGACGTGGTCACGGCGGGACCTCCTCGGCATGATTAATTCCACGGTTGAGGAAAGTGTTATTCTGCAGTCGTGGAAATGTCAAGGGCCGCAAGCAGCCGGCCGCGCGGACGGCGCCCGGCGGGCAGCGGGACCCGCGAGGAGATCGAGGCGGTGGCCCGGCGGCAGTTCGCCGAGCTCGGCTACCCGGGGACCACGATGCGCGGGATCGCCCGCGAGGCCGGCGTGGACGCCCGGCTGGTCGGGCACTTCTTCGGCTCCAAGCAGCAGCTCTTCGTCAGAGTGGTCGAGCTGCCCTTCGACCCCCAGGAGGCTTTCGACCGGCTGCTGGCCCCCGGCGCGGGCGACGTCGGGCGGCGGCTGGCGACCTTCGTCGTCGACCTGCTGGAGACCCCGCAGGCGCGGGCCACCATGACCGGCATGGTCCGCGCGGCCGCGTCGCAGGAGGAGGCGGCGGCGATGGTGCGGGACCTGGTCGCCGAGCGGCTGCTCGCCCCCCTCGCGCGCCGGGTCGGCGCGTCGAACCCCGAGCTGCGCGCCGGCCTGCTGGGCAGCCAGATCGTCGGGCTGACCTTCGGCCGGTACGTCGTCGGGCTGCCCGCCCTGGTCGCCGCGGACCGGGACCAGCTGGTCGCGGCGCTGGCGCCGGTGCTCGAGCACTACCTGACGGGGGCGATCGAACCGGGCCCGTAGGGTGAGCGCCATGGCACGCAAGATCGCAACCGCAGACCGGGTCGCGCGCGAGGAGCTGCTGGACTTCGTGCGCCCGCGCCACAAGGGCACGCTGGTCACCGCCCGCCGGGACGGCCGGCCGCAGATGTCGCCGGTGGCGTGCGGCGTCGACGGCGAGGGCCGGATCGTGGTCTCGACGTACCCGCAGCGCGCCAAGGCGGGCAACGCCCGCCGCGACCCGCGGGTCTCGGTCCTGGTCCACTCCGACGACTGGAACGGTCCCTACGTGCAGGTCGACGGCCGCGCCGAGGTGCTCGACATGCCGGACGCGGTCGAGCCGCTGGTGGAGTACTTCCGGTGCATCTCCGGGGAGCACCCCGACTGGGACGAGTACCGCCAGGCGATGCGTGACCAGAACAAGTCGCTGATCCGGATCACCGTCGAGCGCTGGGGCCCGGTCGCGACCGGCGGCTTTCCCCCGGACCAGGACACGCCGGAGGCCTGAAGGTCGACGCCGGTGCCCCCGGACCGGTAGACCCTCTCCCATGCAGGACCGTCCCGAGCCCCGCGACGCGGCGGCGTCGTTCGTCGCCCGCGAGTTCCCGCAGGCCCGCGCGGCCTTCGTCGGCGGCGGCGTGCTCACCGAGCACCGCACCCCCACCTCCGACCTCGACGTCGTGGTGCTGCTCGACGGCCCACCCGCGCCGTACCGGGAGACGTTCTGGCACGACGGCTGGGTGGTCGAGGCCTTCGTGCACACCCGCGAGTCGCTGACGGAGTTCTGGGACCGCGACGCGGACCGGCGGGTGTGCTCCTTGCTCCGGATGTGCGGCGAGAGCGAGGTGCTGGTCGACCCGGCCGGTGTCGCCGCGGAGATCCAACGGGAGGCAGTGGTGCGGCTGGACGCGGGGCCGCCGGAGCCGAGCGCCGCGGAGGTCGACGCCCGCCGCTACGCGCTCAGTGACCTGCTCGAGGACCTCGCCGGGTCCGACCAGGAGGACGAGCTGGCCTACATCGCCGCGCTGGTGCTCGCGGCCACCGCGGACCTGGCGCTGCTCGCCACCGGGCGCTGGGGGGCGACCGGCAAGGCGTTGGCCCGCGGGCTCCGCGGGGCCGATCCGGACCTGGCGGAGCGGCTGCTCGACGCGCACCGGCTGGTGCTCACCGAGGGCGACACCGCGCCGCTGTACCGGTGCGCGCTCCAGGTCCTGGCGCCGGTCGGCGGCCCGCTGCTCGCCGGCTACCGGCAGTCCGCGCCGGGAGCCCGGTGAGCCCGGTGAGCCCGGTGGCCCGGTGAGCCCGGTGGGCGGGGTGGCCCCGTGAGCGACGTGCTGCTGGTGACCTGCGCCGACTGGCCCGACGGGGAGCCGGGCGGCCGGCTGCTGGTCGAGGAGATCGCGGCGCGGGGTCGGTCCGCGCGCTGGGTGGTCTGGGACGACGCGACCGTGGACTGGGCCGCCGCCCGGCTGGTGGCGGTGCGCAGCACCTGGGACTACGAGTCCCGGCGTGAAGAGTTCCTGTCCTGGGCGCGCTCGGTGCCCGCGCCGCTGCTGCTCAACGGCGCGGAGGTGTTCGCGTGGAACACCGACAAGGCCTACCTCGTCGCGCTGGCCGAGGAGGTGCCGGTGGTGCCGACGGTGCTGGTCGACGAGCCGGCCGGTCTCGACGCCGCGGTCACCGGCTTCGGTCGGGCCGTGGTGAAGCCGCGGGTCGGCGCCGGTGGTCGGGGCGTGCGGGTGCTGCCGCCGCGGCCCGGCGACCCCGCCGAGGACGTGGTCCCGGCGGGCCCGTGGGTGGTGCAGCCGCTGCTGGAGTCGGTGCGGACCGAGGGCGAGGCGTCGGTGTTCGTGCTCGGCGGGACGGCCGTGTCCCAGGTGCGCAAGCTCCCCTCCGGCGGCGAGATCCGGGTGCACGAGGAGTACGGCGGGCGCGCGGACGCCGTACCTCTGGCGGGGGAGGCCGCGGGGCTGGCCGAGCGGACGGTCCGGGCGGCGGAGCGGCGGCTGGCGGCGACGCTGTCCTACGCCCGGGCCGACCTGATGCGGCTGGACGACGGGACGCTGGTGGTGGGCGAGCTCGAGGCGACCGAGCCGGGGCTCTATCTCGACGTGCTGCCGGGCAACGCGGCGGCGTTCGCGCGGCTGCTGCAACCGGGCGTCGGTTAACGTGGGAGGCCGGAGGAGCGCTCAGCGCTTCTCCGGCCAAAACCCCGTCGCACCCACGAGGTTTTCTCAGGGTAGGACCGCTCCGGAGCGGGGGTCAATGGCCCAGATTCGCCATCCCGCCTGGTCTAGACGCCGGGTAGTCCGCGACGCGTGGTCCCGCCTTGCACTCGCGGGGTCCGAGTGCTAAGAATTGGTTAGCACTCTCCTGGTGAGAGTGACAGTTCCGGCCCGTCCGCGGGCCGGGGCGCACAGTTCACGGACCGGTTGGATGAGGTCCTCGAGCGCCGGCGGGAAGGGTCCGCCGGGTCAGCAGGGGCCGTCCGTCGCGGGCATCGACCGGGCCATCCAGACTCACGCGTAAGGACTCGCAGGAGTTATGTCGAAGCTTATTGCTTTCAACGAGGAGGCCCGACGCGGCCTCGAGCGTGGCATGAACACGCTCGCGGACGCCGTCAAGGTGACGCTCGGCCCCAAGGGCCGCAACGTCGTCCTCGAGAAGAAGTGGGGAGCCCCCACGATCACCAACGATGGTGTCTCCATCGCCAAGGAGATCGAGCTCGAGGACCCGTACGAGAAGATCGGTGCCGAGCTCGTCAAGGAAGTTGCCAAGAAGACCGACGACGTCGCCGGCGACGGCACGACGACGGCGACCGTGCTCGCCCAGGCCATGGTGCGTGAGGGTCTGCGCAACGTCGCCGCGGGCGCGAACCCGATGGCGCTCAAGCGCGGCATCGAGCGCGCCGTCGAGGCGGTCTCCGAGCAGCTGCTCGGGATGGCCAAGGACGTCGAGACCAAGGAGCAGATCGCGTCCACGGCCTCGATCTCCGCAGCGGACCCCTCGGTCGGCGAGATCATCGCCGAGGCGATGGACAAGGTCGGCAAGGAAGGCGTCATCACCGTCGAGGAGTCGAACACCTTCGGGCTCGACCTCGAGCTCACCGAGGGTATGCGTTTCGACAAGGGCTACATCTCGGCGTACTTCGTCACCGACGCGGAGCGGATGGAGACGGTCCTCGAGGACCCCTACATCCTCATCGCGAACCAGAAGGTCTCCAACGTCAAGGACCTGCTGCCGCTGCTGGAGAAGGTCATGCAGTCCGGCAAGCCGCTGCTGATCCTGTCCGAGGACGTCGACGGCGAGGCGCTGTCCACGCTGGTGGTCAACAAGATCCGCGGCACCTTCAAGTCCGTGGCCGTCAAGGCCCCGGGCTTCGGTGACCGCCGCAAGGCCATGCTGCAGGACATCGCGATCCTGACCGGTGGCCAGGTCATCTCCGAGGAGGTCGGCCTCAAGCTGGAGAACACCGGGCTCGAGCTGCTCGGCCAGGCCCGCAAGGTCGTGGTGACCAAGGACGAGACCACGATCGTCGAGGGTGCGGGCGACGGCGACCAGATCGCCGGCCGCGTGAACCAGATCCGCGCCGAGATCGAGAAGAGCGACTCCGACTACGACCGCGAGAAGCTGCAGGAGCGCCTGGCCAAGCTGGCCGGCGGTGTTGCGGTGATCAAGGTCGGCGCGGCCACCGAGGTCGAGCTCAAGGAGCGCAAGCACCGCATCGAGGACGCCGTACGCAACGCGAAGGCGGCCGTCGAGGAGGGCATCGTCGCCGGCGGTGGCGTGGCGCTGGTCCAGGCCGCCGACAAGGCGTTCGAGAAGCTCGAGCTCGAGGGTGACGAGTCCACCGGCGCCGCGATCGTGAAGTTCGCGTCCGAGTCCCCGCTCAAGCAGATCGCGATCAACGCCGGCCTCGAGGGCGGCGTCGTGGCGGAGAAGGTGCGCAACCTCGAGCCCGGCAACGGGCTCAACGCCGCCACCGGCGAGTACGTCGACATGATCGCCACCGGGATCATCGACCCGGCCAAGGTGACCCGGTCGGCGCTGCAGAACGCCGCGTCGATCGCCGCGCTGTTCCTCACCACCGAGGCAGTCGTGGCCGACAAGCCCGAGAAGGCGGCGGGCGGCATGCCGGGCGGCGACGGCGGCATGGGCGGCATGGGCGGCATGGACTTCTGAGTCACTGACCGCTTCTGGGCCGCTCGCCTCGTCGCTCCTGCGGAGCCGCGAGCGGGCGTCTCGAGAGCAGCACAGCAACACGGGCGAAGGGCCCCGGCAGCACGCCGGGGCCCTTCGTCGTGTCCGGGTCGGCTCCGGTCGGGAAGGATCCGGGCCCGTGGTCCCCGGGGAGAACTGTCACTTCCCGGGGCAAGTTCACCCCGGGGTGTGACAGATTGCCTGCATACCCTGGTAATCAGTCCCCGGACATCAGCGGACGCCGCGGGGGCGGTACTGGATGCTGATCCGGGGGCCCACCGGCCGGGCGGTCTTGAGGATCGCGTGCTCCCAGGTGCGCTGGCAGGACCCGCCCATCACCACCAGGTCGCCGTGGCCGACCGCGAACCCGCGGGCCGGCTCGCCGCCGGCCCGCGGCCGCAGGGACAGCCGGCGGGCCTCGCCGAGCGACAGGATCGCCACCATGGTGTCCTCGCTGCGGCTGCGGCCGATCGTGTCGCCGTGCCAGGCGACGCTGTCCCGGCCGTCGCGGTAGTAGCACATCCCGGCGGTGGCGAACCGCTCGCCGAGCTCCTCGGCGTAGTGCGCGTCCAGCGCCTCCCGGGCCGCCACCAGCACCGGGTCGGGCAGCTCCTCGCCCTCCCCGTAGAACCGGAGCAGGCGCGGCACGGCGACGACGTTGTCGTACATCTGCCGGCGCTCCGCGCGCCACTCCACGTCCCGGACCAGCCGCGCGAACAGGTCGTCGGAGCCGGCCAGCCACCCGGGACGTACGTCGACCCAGGCACCGTGGCTCAGCGGATGACGGCGGACCGTCCCGCCCAGCGGGCCCACCGTGGGCGTCGCGGCGACGGTCGCCCCGTCCGTCGTACCGGCGTCGAAGAGCGTCGCCTGGAAGTCCACCGTCATGTCCCCCAGCGTACCCGCGTTCGAACAGGTGTTCTAGGATCCTGGTGGCGCGGGTCAGGGACGGCCCCGCGGGTCAGGGACGGCCCAGGGACGGGTCAGGGGGAAATGGGCCGGAAAACCCGTGCCGCCCGGAGGGCAGTCGCGACTAGCGTCCTCGGTAGAACCGCGACCGCGGACCGGTCGCACGACCCGGAGGGACCCGATCCGTGACAGAGCAGCCCGCCACCCGCGCCTTCGCCGCCCGGGTGGAGCACCTGACCAAGACCTACGGCAGCGGCCAGGCCCTGGTGGTCGCGCTCGACGACGTGTCGCTCGGCCTGCACGCGGCGGAGTTCACCGCGGTGATGGGGCCCTCCGGGTCGGGCAAGTCCACGCTGATGCACTGCTGCGCCGCGCTGGACTCGGCGTCCAGCGGCTCGGTCTTCATCGGCGACACCGACCTGTCCCGGCTCAAGGACAAGGAGCTGACCCGGCTGCGGCGCGACGAGATCGGCTTCGTCTTCCAGTCGTTCAACCTGGTGCCGACCCTGACCGCCGAGGAGAACATCCTGCTGCCGCTGTCCATCGCGGGCCGCAAGCCGGACCGGGACTGGTACGACACGGTGATCGCCACCGTCGAGATCGGCGACCGGCTCACCCACCTGCCCAAGGAGCTGTCCGGGGGCCAGCAGCAGCGCGTCGCCGTCGCGCGGGCCCTGGCCAGCCGGCCGTCGATCGTGTTCGCCGACGAGCCGACCGGCAACCTGGACTCCCGCTCGGGTGCGGAGGTGCTCACCCTGCTGCGCCGCTCGGTCAAGGAGTTCGGCCAGACGGTGGTGATGGTGACCCACGACCCGGTGGCGGCCGCCTTCACCGACCGGGTGGTGTTCCTCGCCGACGGCAAGGTCGTCGACGAGCTGCGCGACCCGGACCGCGAGGAGGTGCTGGCCCGGATGACGCACATGGACGCCCGCCGGCTCGACGTGGTGCAGGGCCGGGGCGAGTGATGCTGCGCGCCGCCTGGAAGAGCCTGATGGGCCGCAAGCTGCGGCTGTTGATGAGCACCTTCGCGATCGTGCTCGGCGTCGCGTTCGTGGCCGGCTCGCTGATCTTCACCGACACGCTGAGCCGCAGCTTCACCGCGATCTTCGCCTCCTCGGTCGGGGACGTCGTGGTGCGGCCCACCGGGTCGCAGGTCAGCGACGCGACCCCGACCACGAAGACGTTGCCGGCCGCGCTCGTGGACAAGCTCGCGGGCGCCCCCGGTGCCGCCCGCGCCGACGGCAACGTGGTCGCCAGCGACCTGTTCGTGGTCGGCACCAACAACAAGGTGATCGGCGGCCAGGGCGCCCCGGGCCTGGCGTTCAACCACACCGACGCCCCGGCCGCGCACGGCCTGAAGGGCCTGCGGATCGTCCAGGGCCGCGTCCCGGTCCGGGCCGGCGAGGTCGCGATGGACGACAAGACCGCGGAGCGGGCCGGCTACACGGTGGGTGACACCGTGCACCTGGTCAGCTCCGGCAAGCAGGCGCTGCTCACCCCGACCCTGGTGGGCATCGAGAGCTTCCAGGGCGGCGGTTCCACCAACGGTGCGACCATCACGGTCTTCGACACCGCGACCGCGCAGCGGCTGTTCCTCGACGGCAAGGACGCGTTCAACAACGCCTGGGTGACCGCGAAGCCCGGCGTCTCCGAGGCCGAGCTGCGCGACCAGGTGGCGCCGATGCTGCCGCCGGGCTACGAGGCCGTCACCGGCGACACGGCGGCGGACCAGGCGGCCAGCGACCTGCTCAAGGCGATCTCGTTCATCAGCACCTTCCTGCTGATCTTCGCCGGCATCTCGCTGGTGGTCGGCAGCTTCCTGATCGTCAACACCTTCTCGATCCTGGTCGCGCAGCGCAGCCGGGAGCTGGCGCTGCTGCGGGCGATCGGCGCGTCCCGGCGCCAGGTGACCACGTCGGTGCTCTTCGAGGCGGTGCTGCTCGGTGCGGCCGGGGCCACCATCGGGCTCGGGCTCGGCGTGCTGCTGGCGATGGGCATCCGCGCCCTGTTCGCGACGTTCGGCCTGGACCTGAGCGGCGCGCCGCTGATCTTCCAGCCGCGCACCGTGGTGACGGCGTACGTCGTCGGGGTCGTCGTGACCACGGTCGCGGCCTACCTGCCGGCCCGCCGGTCCGCGCGGATCCCACCGGTGGCCGCCCTGCGCGACGACGTCGCGATGCCCGAGTCGACGCTGCACCGGCGCACCCTCGCCGGCACGGTGATGATCCTGGCCGGGGTCGGGTTGATGCTCGCCGGGCTGTTCGCCGGCCCGCCCAAGCCGGGCTACTGGGTGGGCGGCGGCATCCTGGTCGCGCTGCTCGGCGTGGCCGCGGCCAGCCCCGCGATCGCCAAGCCGTTCCTGGGGGCCACCGCGCTGCTCTACCGCCGCGGGTTCGGCACCGTCGGACAGCTCGCCGGCCAGAACTCGCTGCGCAACCCGCGCCGGTCGGCGGCCACCGCGTCGGCGTTGATGATCGGGCTGGCGCTGGTCACCACGATGTCGATCGTCGGGGCCTCCGCCAAGGCCAGCGTGGACAAGACCCTGGCCGAGAACTTCCTCGGCGACCTGGTGGTGTCGAACGTGGTCGGGTCGCCGTTCTCGCCGTCGATCGCCGACCGGATCGAGACGACGCCGGGCGTGCAGACGGTGACCCGGCTGCGCTACGCCCAGGCGCGCGTCGCGGGCAAGCGGCAGGGGCTGCTGGGCGTCGACCCCGCCTCCCTGGAGGACGTCGCCCGGGTCCCGATGGTGGCCGGCTCGGTCACCGACCTGCGTGACGGCACGGTGATCGTGGACCAGTCGCTGGCGAAGAAGGACCACCTGGCGATCGGCGACCGGGTGCGCACGGCGCTGCCCACCGGCGCCCGGCGGCTGCGCGTGGTCGGGGTCTACGAGGACAACAACCCGGTGCTGTTCCTGTCGATGACCACCAACCTGCGGACGCTGGTCGACGCGGGGTTCCCGAAGGCGGACAACTACCTGATGATCACCGCGAAGCCGGGCACCGACGTGCCGGCGCTGCAGCGGACGATCGAGCAGCAGACCGCCGCGCTGCCCACGGTGACGGTCAAGGACCAGGCCGGCTACGCCGCCGAGCAGCGCGGCCCGATCGACCAGCTGCTGACCCTGATCTACGCGCTGCTCGGGCTGGCGCTGGTGATCGCGGTGCTCGGGATCGTGAACACCCTGGCGCTCTCGGTCATCGAGCGCACCCGGGAGGTCGGGCTGCTGCGCGCGATCGGGCTGAGCCGGGCGCAGCTGCGCCGGATGGTCCGGCTGGAGGCGATCGTGATCGCGCTGCTCGGGGCGGTCCTCGGGGTCGCGATGGGCATCGTGTTCGGCCTCGCACTGATGGTCTCGCTGCGCGACCAGGGCCTCGAGGCGATCCGTGTCCCCGCGCTGCAGCTGGTCGGCTTCGTGGTCACCTCCGGCCTGCTCGGGGTGCTCGCCGCGGTGCTCCCCGCCCGGCGTGCGGCCCGCCTCGACGTACTGGGTGCGATCGCAACCGAGTGACCAGAGGCTGGCAATCTGCCCCCTCCCCTCGGCTAAGGTAGAAGCAGGGGGGCAAGGGGAGGTGGCATGGGCGACGTGATCACTCCGGGCCGCTCACGAAAGACCGTGCACAAGCACGTGCAGGTGCGCGAGTACGTCCGCGGGCTGATCCAGGGCGCCGAGCCCGGGAGCCCGGCGCCGTCCGAGCGCGAGCTCGTCCAGCACTTCGGGGTCGCCCGGATGACCGTCCGCCAGGCCCTCGACGCCCTGGTGTCCGAGGGGCTCCTGGAGCGGATCCCCGGCCGCGGCACGTTCGTGGCCCGCGCGAAGATCGACGTCCAGGTGCGGCTGTCGAGCTACAGCGAGGAGATGGCCCGCCGCGGGATGAAGCCCGGCTCGCGCACCCTGCTCGCCCGGCTGGAGGCCGCCGGCCCCGGGGTCGCCCGGGCGCTGGAGATCACCGAGGGCGAGAAGGTGGTGCACTGGCAGCGGCTCCGGCTCGCCGACGACGCGCCGATGTGCATCGAGGACGCGTTCCTGGCCGACAGCCTGGTGCCCGGGCTGCTGGAGAACCCGCTGCCCGAGAGCCTGTACGTCGAGCTGGAGCGGCGCGACCTGCTGCCGAGCTGGGGCGAGGACTCGGTGGACGCGGCGGTGGCCCGCCCCGAGGACGCCGAGCTGCTCGGCATCGGCGCCGGGGCCCCGATGCTCCGGATCGCCCGGCGGGCGTTCGCCGGCAACATCGCGGTCGAGGTCTCCCGGTCGACGTTCCGGGCCGACCGCTACACCCTGTGGGTGCCGCTGTCCCGCCCGAACACCCCGGTCACCCGGCGGCGATGACGGCGGCCGGCCTGCTCCTCGCCGCGGGGGAGGGGCGGCGGATGGGCACCCCCAAGGCGCTGCTCCGCGACCGCCGGGACGTGCCGTTCGTCGACCGGGCGCTCGGCGTGCTGCTCGACGGCGGCTGCGAGACCGTCACCGTGGTGCTCGGGGCCGCCGCCTCCGACGTGCGCGCGCTGCTCGACGAGGCCGGCTGGACCGACGACGAGGCGGTCTCGGTGGTGGTGGCCGAGCACTGGGACACCGGGATGGGCGCCTCGCTGCGCACCGGGCTCTCCGCCCTGGACGCGGAGACGGCCGTGGTCTCGCTGGTCGACCTTCCCGACGTGACCGCGGAGGTGGTGGCCCGGGTGCTGGCCGCCGCGTCCGGCCCCGAGGCGCTGGCCCGGGCGGCCTACGACGGCCGGCCCGGCCACCCGGTGCTGCTCGGCCGCTCGCACTGGCCCGGGATCACCGACAAGGCGCGCGGCGACCGGGGCGCGCGCGACTACCTCGCGGAGCGGCCGGTCGTCGAGGTGGAGTGCGGCGACCTGGCCACCGGCCGGGACGTGGACAGCCCCGCCGACCTGTGAGGCGGCTCCGGGTGTGGCCGGGTGAGTAGGCTCACAGCATGGAGCAGGCCAGCCGCGCACCCGCGCTCGTGAGCTCGGCCGCGGACCTGGCCGCACGGCTGGGCCGCACCGGGTACCTCTGCGACGAGTCGCTGGCCACCATCGGCTACCTCGCGCTGGTCATGCAGCGGCCGCTGCTGCTCGAGGGCGAGCCGGGCACCGGCAAGACCGCGCTGGCCGAGGCGATCGCCGAGGCGCTCGGGCTGCCGCTGATCCGGCTGCAGTGCTACGAGGGCATCGACGCCAGCCAGGCGCTCTACGACTGGGACTTCCCGCGCCAGATCCTGCACCTGCGCGCGCTCGAGGCGGCCGGCAGGCAGGGCGACGAGACCGACATCGGACTCAGCGCCGAGCAGGCCGAGAAGAGCCTGTACGACGAGCGGTTCCTGCTCGCCCGCCCGGTGCTGCGCGCGCTCCGGGAGAGCCCCGCGGTGCTGCTCGTCGACGAGATCGACCGGGCCGACGACGAGTTCGAGGCGTTCCTGCTGGAGGTGCTGTCCACCTACCAGGTCACCATCCCCGAGCTCGGCACGGTGAGCACGCCGACCCCGCCGGTGGTGATCCTGACGTCGAACCGGACCCGCGAGGTCCACGACGCGCTGAAGCGCCGCTGCCTCTACCACTGGGTCGAGCACCCGGGTCTGGACCGCGAGGTCGAGATCGTCCGCACCCGGGCGCCCGAGGTGTCCGGGGAGCTCGCCCGCCAGGTGGTGGTCCTGGTGCAGCAGCTGCGCGACGGGGAGAGCCTGCTCAAGCCGCCCGGTGTCGCCGAGACCCTCGACTGGGCGCGGGCGCTGCACGCGCTCGGCACCCAGCAGCTCGACGTCGAGGCGGCGGCCGCGACGCTGGGCGCGGTGGTGAAGTACCGCGAGGACGCGCAGCGGGTCAGGCACGCGCTGGACCGGATGCTCAGCGGCTCGCCATGACCACCGAGCAGCGGTCCCGCACCGAGCACCCGCCCGAGGAGCTCCTGCTCGGGTTCACCCGCGCGCTGCGGGCAGCCGGCGTGCAGGTCACCCAGGACCGCGCCCAGGCCTACCTGGCCGCGGTCGCGGTGGTCGGGCTCGACGACCAGCGGGCCACCTACTGGGCCGGGCGCGCCACGCTCTGCGCCGGTCCGGACGACCTGGACCGCTACGACGAGGTGTTCACCGCCTGGTTCCTGACCCGGGACACCCCGGCCGGCCCGCCCCGGCCGCAGGACCCGGCACCGGTCACCCAGGCTGCCTTGGACGACACCGGCGGCGGTGCCGAGCAGGACGGCGAGGACGACCGGCTGCGGACGGCCGCCAGCGGCGCCGAGGTGCTGCGGCACCGTGACATCGGCGAGCTGTCCGGCGCCGAGAAGGCGCGGCTCGCGGCGCTGTTCGAGACCCTGCACCCGCGCGCCCCGCGACGCCCGGCCCTGCGCCGTACCCGGTGGCACCGCGGCGACGTGGACGCCGACCGCACCCTGCGCCGGATGCTCTCCCGGGTCGGCGAGCCCGCCGAGATCGCCTGGCGGCGCCGGTCCGTCCGGGCCCGCCGGGTGGTGCTGCTGGTCGACGTGTCCGGGTCGATGAGCCCGTACGCCGACGCGCTGCTGCGGCTCGCGCACCGGTTCGTGCACGGCGCCGGGCCCACGACCAGCGCACGGGGCGCCGTCCCGGGGACTGCCCCCGGTGTGGCGGGTGCCCCCCGTGTGGCTGGGGTGCGGGGGGTGCACGGGGGGCGGTGCCCCCGGTGTGGCGGGTGTTCGGGGGGTGCCCGGAGGCCGTGCCCCGGGTGTGGCGGGTGTTCGGGGGGTGCACGGGGGGCGTGCCCCCCGTGTGGAGGTGTTCACGGTCGGCACCCGGCTGACCCGGATCACCCCCGCGATGCGGCTGCGCGACCCGGACCGGGCGATCATCGCGGCCGGCGAGACGGTCCCGGACTGGTCGGGCGGCACCCGGCTCGGCGAGACGCTGCGGATCTTCCTGGACCGGTGGGGCCAGCGTGGCCTGGCCCGCGGCGCGGTCGTGGTGGTGTTCAGCGACGGCTGGGAGCGTGGCGACGCGGGCCTGCTCGGCACGCAGATGCGCCGGCTGCACGCGCTCGCGCACCGGGTGGTGTGGGTGAACCCGCACGTCGGCAAGGCCGGCTACCAGCCGGTGCAGCAGGGAATCGTGGCGGCGCTCCCGTTCGTTGACGACTTCGTGGCGGGGCACTCGCTCGCCACGTTCGCGGAGCTGGTGGAGGTGGTCGGCCGTGCGTGAGGTGCTCCCCGAGCTGATGGAGTGGTGGCGAGCCGGCAGGACCGTCGGCGTCGGCACCGTGGTCGCCACCTTCCGGTCCGCGCCCCGCCCGGCCGGCGCCTCGATGCTGGTCGGGCCGGCCGGAGAGGCGGTCGGCTCGGTCTCCGGCGGCTGCGTCGAGGGTGCGGTCTACGAGCTCGGCCAGTCCGTGATGGCCTCCGGCGTGCCGGTGCTGCAGCGGTACGGCGTCAGCGACGACGACGCGTTCGCGGTCGGGCTGACCTGCGGCGGGATCCTGGACGTGTTCGTGGAGAAGGTGGACGTCGAGACCTTCCCCGAGCTGGGCGGCATCGCCGAGGATATCGAGGCCGGTCGGCCCGTCGCGGTGGCCACCGTGGTGGAGCACCCGGACCCCGCGTGGCTGGGCCGGCGGCTCGTCGTACGGCCGGAGGGGGCCGACGACGCCCGGCTGGGCACGCTCGGCTCCGCCCGTGCCGACGACGCGGTCACCGACGACGTGCGCGGCCTGCTCGCCGCGGGCCACCACCAGACCCTGACCTACGGCCCCGAGGGTGAGCGCCGCGGCGAGGGCATGCGGGTGTTCGTCTGGGCGTTCGCCCCGCCGCCCCGGATGCTGGTGTTCGGGGCCATCGACTTCGCGGCCGCGGTCGCCAAGATGGGCGCGTTCCTGGGCTACAAGGTGACCGTGTGCGACGCCCGGCCGGTGTTCGCCACCCACTCGCGGTTCCCGGCCGCCGACGAGGTGGTCGTCACCTGGCCGCACAAGTACCTCCGGGCCGAGGCCGACGCCGGCCGTATCGACGGCCGCACGGTGCTGTGCGTGCTCACCCACGACCCCAAGTTCGACGTGCCGCTGCTCGAGGTCGCGCTCCGGCTGCCCGAGGTGGCCTACGTCGGCGCGATGGGCTCGCGGCGCACCCACGAGGACCGGCTGGCGCGGCTCAAGGAGGCCGGCGTCACCGACGACGAGATCGCCCGGCTGTCCTCGCCGGTCGGCCTCGACCTGGGCGCCCGCACCCCCGAGGAGACCGCGGTGAGCATCGCCGCCGAGATCATCGCGCTGCGCTGGGGCGGGGGCGGCGAGCGGCTCGGCGTCACCGACGGTCGCATCCACCACTGACCCCCCACTTGTCAGGCGCTGTGATCGCTCCGGCGCGCCCAGCGCCTGACAAGTGGGGGACCGCTGGTCGTGCGCTGGCGGCCATCCAACTCATCGCGCCGGATATGGCCCTTGTCACAGGTCGTCAAAACCGTAACGATCGACAAAAGCGCCGCCGAGCCCAGGAGATTGTCGAATGAGCCGTATCAGCGTCACCGTCGACGGGGCCACGTACTCCGACGACGTCGAACCCCGCATGCTCCTCGTCCACTACCTGCGCGAACGGCTCGGCAAGACCGGGACCGTGGTCGGCTGCGACACCTCGAACTGCGGCGCCTGCACCGTGCACCTCGACGGTGCCAGCGTGAAGTCCTGCAACGTGCTCGCGGTGCAGGCCGACGGCCACGAGGTCACCACCGTCGAGGGGCTCGCCCACGACGGCGAGCTGCACCCGATGCAGCGGGCCTTCCACGAGTGCCACGCGCTGCAGTGCGGCTTCTGCACCCCGGGGATGATCATGCAGAGCATCGACCTGCTCCACGACAACCCGCACCCCAGCGAGGAGGAGATCCGGGTCGGGCTCGAGGGCAACCTGTGCCGGTGCACCGGCTACCACAACATCGTCCGCGCCGTGCAGACCGCGGCCGCCGAGGGGGTGACGTCATGACCGTCACCGAGGAGCAGGCCGGGACCGGTGCGGCGGAGGGCCGCGAGATCGGCAGGGCCCGGCGGCGCAAGGAGGACCAGCGGCTGATCACCGGTCGCACCAGGTGGACCGACAACATCCAGCTCACCGGGATGCTGCACCTGGCGATGGTGCGCAGCCCGTTCGCGCACGCCCGGATCACGAGCATCGACACCTCGGCGGCCAAGGCCGCGCCCAACGTGGTGACGGTGATCACCGGGGCGGACGTCGCCGAGGAGCAGGGTTCGCTGCCGACGGTGTGGAACATCACCACCGACCAGGTGGCTCAGCCGCACGTGCCGATCGCCGTCGACCGGGTGGCGTTCGCGGGAGAGATCGTCGCCGTCGTGGTGGCCCGCTCGGCCGCCGAGGCACGCGACGCCGCGGAGCTCGTCGACGTCGACTACGAGGAGCTCCCGGCGGTGCTCGACCTCAAGCGGGCCGCGACCGACGAGGTGCTCGCCCACCCCGACCTCGGCACCAACAAGTCGGCGTTCTGGCAGTTCGACTCCGCCTCTGCCGGCACCGGCAGCAGCGTCGAGGAGGCGATCGAGGCGGCGCGCGCCGACGGCATCCTGGTCGAGCGGGAGTACCGCCAGCAACGGCTGATCCCCGCCTTCATGGAGCCACGCTCGTTCGTGTGCGACCCGACGGGCGAGCAGCTGGTGCTCTGGTCGGCGACGCAGATCCCGCACGTCACGCGGTTCTTCCTCGCGCTCACGCTGGGGATCCCCGAGAGCAAGATCCGGGTGATCGCCCCCGACGTCGGCGGCGGCTTCGGCGGCAAGCTCCAGTTCGTGGTGGAGGAGGTCATCGCGGTGCTGGCGGCACGCCGTACGGGCAAGCCGTGCAAGTTCACCGAGACCCGGTCCGAGTCGCTGATGACCGCCCACCACGGCCGCGACCAGTGGCAGAAGGTCACCCTGGCCGCCACCAAGGACGGCACGGTCACCGGGCTGAAGGTGGACCTGCTCTGCGACCTCGGCGCGTATGCCGGGACGGTCGGCGGGGGCGTGCCGATCCTCGGTGCGTTCATGTACAACGCGATCTACAAGTTCCCGGCCTACCAGCTCAACTGCACGAACCTCTACACCAACAAGACGCTGACCGACGCCTACCGCGGCGCCGGCCGGCCCGAGGCCACCTTCGCCATCGAACGGACGATGGACGAGCTCGCCGTCGAGCTCGGCGTCGACCCGCTCGAGATCCGGGAGAGGAACTGGATCACGCACGAGGAGTTCCCGTTCACCACGGTGGCCGGCCTGCAGTACGACTCCGGCAACTACGAGGCCGCCACCGCGAAGGCCAAGGAGATGTTCGGCTACGACGAGCTCCGGGCCGAGCAGCGGCGCCGCCGGGAGAGCAACGACCCGGTCCAGCTCGGGATCGGCGTGTCGACGTTCACCGAGATGTGCGGGCTCGCGCCCTCCCGGCTCCTCGGCTCGCTCAACTACGGAGGCGGCGGTTGGGAGCACGCCTCGATCCGGATGCTCCCCACCGGCAAGGTCGAGGTCGTCACCGGGCTCTCCCCGCACGGCCAGGGCCACGAGACGGCGCTCTCGCAGATCGTCGCGGACCGCCTCGGGCTGCCGTTCGAGGACATCGAGGTGCTGCACGGCGACACCCAGATCTCCCACAAGGGCATGGACACCTACGGTTCCCGGTCGCTGGTCGTCGGCGGCGAGGCCGTCGTACGCGCGGCGGACAAGGTGATCGAGCGGGCCCGTCCGATCGCGGCGCACCTGCTGGAGGCCTCGGTGGACGACGTCGAGTTCACCGGCGGCCGGTTCGGGGTCAAGGGCACCGACAAGGGGCTCGGCATCGCCGAGATCGCGCTGGCCTCGTTCGCCGCGCACAACCTCCCGGACGGCGTCGAGCCCGGCCTCGACAGCGACGCCACCTTCGACCCGGAGTCGTTCTCCTACCCCCACGGCACCCACCTGTGCGCCATGGAGATCGACACCGAGACCGGTGGAGTGAAGATGCGCAAGTACGTCTGCGTCGACGACATCGGCAACATCGTCAACCCGCTCATCGTCGCGGGCCAGGTGCACGGCGGCCTCGTCCAGGGCATCGCCCAGGCACTGTGGGAGGAGGCGGTGCACGACGAGTCCGGCACGCTGGTCTCCGCGTCGTTCGTCGACTACCTGGTGCCGACCGCGGCGGACACGATCAGCTTCGACATCGACCACACCACGTCCCCGTCGACGACTACCGCGCTCGGCACCAAGGGTGTGGGCGAGGCAGGCACGATCGCCTCCACGCCCGCCGTCGTCAACGCCGTGGTCGACGCGCTGCGCCCGTTCGGGGTCAACGACGTGCGGATGCCGTGCACCCCGGAGCGGATCTGGAAGGCGATCCACGCCCGGGACGCCGGCGGCGGCTCGGCCACCGAGGGAGCCGCGGCGCCGCACTTCGACGAGCAGGACACCGCCGACCGGTCCGCCGGCGCCGGGGAAGGAGCGGACCAGTGATCCCCGCGAAGTTCGAGTACGTCGCCCCCGGCACCGTCGAGGAGGCGCTGACGGCGCTGGCCGAGGCCGGGGAGGACGCCAAGGTGCTCGCCGGCGGGCAGAGCCTGCTGCCGGTGCTGCGGATGCGGCTCAACGCCCCGTCCGTGGTGGTCGACCTGGGCCGGATCGAGTCCTTGCGCGGGGTGCGCGAGGACGGCGACGCCCTGGTGGTCGGCGCGATGACCACGCACAGCGCGGTGTTTGAGAATCCGCTGGTGCGGGAAAACGCGGTGGTGTTCACCAAGGCTCTCGCACAGCTCGCCGACCCACAGGTGCGGCACCGCGGGACGTTCGGCGGGGCGCTGGCGCACGCAGATCCGGCTGGCGATCTGGGCGCGCCGGCCCTCGCCCTTGGTGCCGAGTTCGTGATCCTCGGACCCGGCGGCTCCCGGACCGTCGCGGCCGACGACTTCTTCGTGGACCTGTTCACCACCGCGCTCGGCGACGGGGAGATCCTCACCGAGGTCCGGGTCCCCAAGCACGGCGGCTGGGGCGGGCACTACGAGAAGTTCGTGCGGGTCGCGCACCAGTGGCCGATCGTCGCGGTCGCCGCCGCCGTCAGGGTCGACGGGGGCGCCATCGCCGAGGCCCGGGTCGGCCTGACCAACATGGGCTCGACCCCGTTGCGTGCCCGCGCCGTCGAGGCCGCCCTGGTGGGGCAGCCCGCCACCGACGAGGCGGTCCGGGCCGCGGCCGCCTCGGCCGCCGAGGGCACCAACCCGCCCTCCGACCTGAACGGCGACGCCGACTACCGGCGGCACCTCGCGACCGTGCTGACCCGGCGTGCGGTGCTCGCCGCGGCGGGGGCGTGAGCCCGTGGAGCTGACCCACAACTTCACCGTGCCCGCTCCGCTGGAGGAGACCTGGGCGGCCTTCAACGACATCGAGTCGGTTGCCGGGTGCTTCCCCGGCGCCACGGTCACCTCGGTCGAGGGCGACGACTTCAAGGGGTCCTGCAAGGTCAAGCTCGGCCCGATCGCGCTGCAGTACGCCGGGTCCGGGAGCTTCGTGGAGAAGGACGAGCCCGGCCACCGGTTCGTGCTCGAGGCGAAGGGCAAGGACAAGCGCGGCAACGGCACCGCCGGGGCCACCGTCACCGCGACGATGGTCGACGCCGGCGGCTCCGCGACCGATGTCACCGTGCTCACCGACCTGTCCATCACCGGGAAGCCGGCGCAGTTCGGCCGCGGGGTGATGCAGGACGTCTCCGACAAGCTGCTGCAGCAGTTCGCCACCTGCCTGGAGTCCCGGCTGGGTGGCGCCGCGGAGCAGCCGGAGGAACCGGAGAAGCCGGCCCCGCCGGAGGCCGCCGAGCCCACCCCGATCGGCGAGGCGGCCAGCACCGCGGCGACGGCCGCGGGCGGTGGCGGCCACGCGCACCCCGAGGACGTCGCGGCCCCCGGACGTGCGACGGCCGGTGCCGGTACGACGACCAGCCCCCCGTCGTACACCCGGCAGTCCCCGGACGAGCCGGAGAACGTCCTGGACCTCGGCACCACCGTGCTACCGGTGCTGGTCAAGGCCTACTGGCGGCAGGCGCTCGGGGTGCTGCTGGTGCTGCTGGTGCTCCGGCGGCTGCTGCGCCGGGGGAGCCGGTGACCCCGGACCGCTCGCGCGAGGGCGTCGTCCTCCCCGGGCGGCGTGCGGGCGCGTTCCGCGACGTGCACGACGGGTACGTCGAGTGCTGGCGCCTGGCGCTGGCCAGCGGGGACGCCGCCGCCGTGGAGGAGTACCTCGCGGAGGGCTACCACGGCTGGTTCGCCGCGAGCTCGACCCGGTCGGTGCCCTACGACCGCGACGAGGCCATCGAGGGCATGCGTGACTCGGTGGCCGGGCTGTGCGGTGCCGCGCTGCGCGCAGAGCACCGGGTGGTCGCTCTGCGCGGCGACGGGGAGGCGGTGGTGAGCTACCAGAAGCTGATCGAGCGCGACGGGGACCCGGTGGCCTCGGCGATCATCCTCGAGGCCTGGCGGGACACCGAGACCGGGTGGCTGCTCGAGCGCGAGTTCACCGAGCACGCCGCCTCAGTGGCTCAGCCGTCCTAGCGGCGCCACCGCGATGCCGGAGCTCTCGCAGACCCAGGTCGGGTCGGGGCCGCCGAGCTCGGGGTGGATGTAGAGGGAGTGCGGGTCGCCGGACTCGAAGTTGCCGTCGCAGACGTGGCACAACGGCCAGCGTCCGACGCTGTCGAGCAAGGCGTCCTGGACGTCCTGGGCGATCAGCCCGGCGACGTACCGCTTGCCCTCCTCCCACTGGGAGGTCCACCACCGACGGGTGGTGACCGAGGCCTCGAGCGCCGAGACCGAGCCCGGGTTGGCGGCGGCGGTCGCCTGGAGGTCGTGCAACACGAGCGCGCGTGCGGTCATCAGGGGGTCGTCGGATGTCACGATGTCCATTGTGAGCACGAATCAAGCCGCGGCACACGGTCACCCGTCCCGGGCGACCGCGTTGCTCGAGGTCGTCGTGGTGCACCCCCGCGACGTGCCCGGGGCGGACGAGGGCGGCGCGGACCGGCTGTTCCTCGTCGCCGACGTGGGGTCCGGCGGGCTGTCGCCGGAGCCGGCGCTGGTGTCGAGCGTGTGCCGGGACAGTGACGTGCCGGTGCGGGTGATGCTCCGTCTCAACGACGGCTACAGCACCACCGGTGCCGAGCTGACCCGGCTGGTCGGGCTGGCCGAGGACTACCTGGCGATGGGCGCCGAGGGGCTGTCGTTCGGGTTCTTGGACGGCGACCTCGAGATCGACGTCGAGGTGTGCACCCATCTGGCGGACCGGCTGGCCGGGGTCCGGTGGACGTTCCACCGCGGGATCGACGCGGCGCTGTCCACCGACCGCGCCTGGCGGCAGGTGCGCCGGCTGCCCGGCCTGGACGCGGTGCTGTCCGCGGGGTCGCCGCAGGGGATGGCGACCGGCCACGACGAGCTCATCGACCGGGCGGCCGCGGACCCCGGCGTGGCCCGGCTGCTGATGGCCGGCGGCGGGCTGCGCGGCGAGCACGTGCCCTGGCTGGTGCGGGCGGGGGTGCGCCAGTTCCAGGTCGGCTCCTCGGTGCGGCCCGGCGGCTCCTGGGCGAAGGCGTACGTCGACGCCGGCCACGTGCGCGCCTGGCGGATGCTGCTCGACGACGCCGTCGACCACGTGCTCGGCAGGACCGTCGGGTGACCCTGCTGATCGACCCTCCGAACTCGCCCGGGCACGGGCGGCTCTGGTCGCACCTCGCCAGCGACGCGTCCTACGACGAGCTGCACCGGTTCGCGCGGGGCCTCGGCATCCCGGCGCGCGGGTTCGACCGCGACCACTACGACATCCCCGCCGAGCGCTACGACTCGGTGGTCGCCGCCGGGGCGGTCCCGGTCACCAGCCGGGAGCTGATCGCCCGGCTGATCGCTGCCGGCCTGCGCCGGCGCAAGGCGGAGGCGCTGGCGCCGAAGAAGCCCGGCCGGTCGCTGATCCGGGCCGAGCGGCTGCACCCGGGGGACCGGGTCGCGGTGACCGCGCCGTCCGGTCCGGTGCCGCCCGAGCGCCTCGACGCCGGCCTGGCGGTCCTCGCGTCCTGGGGCCTGGACGTGCGGGTGATGGACCACGTCCGCGGTGCGGACCCGGACCTCGGCTACCTCGCGGCCGACGACGAGGCGCGCGCCGCGGACCTGGTGCGGGCCTGGGTCGACCCGCGGGTGCAGGCGGTGTTCTGCGCGCGCGGCGGCTACGGCGCGCAGCGGATGGTCGACCTGCTGGACTGGCCGGCGATCGCGGCGTCCGGGCCGAAGGTGCTGGTCGGGTTCTCCGACGTCACCTCGTTGCACCAGGCGTTCGTCGCGCGGCTCGGGCTGTCCACGATCCACGGGCCGGTGGTCTCCAGCCTGGGCGGCGGCGACGACGCCTCGCGCGAGCACCTGCACGGGCTGCTGTTCGACCCGGGGGCGTCGCTGGCGCTCGCCCCGGCCCCGCTCGGCACGCTGGTCCCGGGCCGGGCGGAGGGCGTGCTGGTCGGCGGCAACCTGGCGCTGCTCGCCAGCGGCGTCGGCACCCGCTACAGCGTGCCGGCCGCCGAGTCGATCGCGGTGCTCGAGGACGTCGGGGAGGAGCCCTACAAGCTCGACCGGCTGCTCACCCAGCTGCTGCGCGCGGGCTGGTTCGACGGTGTCCGGGCGGTGGTGCTCGGGGACTTCACCGACTGCGGCCCGCCGGAGGTGGTGCGCGCCCTGGTGCTGGACCGGCTCGGCACCTTGGGCGTACCGGTGGTGTCCGGGGCGCCGTTCGGGCACGGGCCGCGCAACCTGGCCTTCCCGCTCGGCGTGCCGGCGGTCCTGGACGCGGACGCGGGGACGCTGGAGCTGCGGGAGCCCGCGCTGCTGTAGCGGCCGGGCTGGGTGGGCGTCACGGCGGGACAATTGTGCGGTTGTGGCAGTCGGTCCGCGCCGTCGGCCGTCACGCGCGGACAATTGTGCGGTTGTGGCGGTGAAATCCCGGTCCGGGCCGTCACGCGCGGACAATTGTGCCGTTGTGGCACTCGGTCACCCCTCCAGCTCGGCCAGCTCCCGCGCGGCGTTGGCCCGGGCGGCTCGTTCCCACCGGTCCCGGGCGGCGTCGGTGTGGAACAGCCTCGGCCGCGCGAGCAGGTCGCGGAGCACTGCGGCCCGGCCGCGCGCGAAGTCCTCGTCGGCGAGGTGGGCGTACTCCCGGCGCACCCCGTCGACGTACTCCCGGTAGCGCCGCGGCCCGGCGCCGAGGATCGCCAGGTCCGCGTCGCAGAGCAGCTTCCCGTTCGCGTCCCCCTCCTGCGGCCGGTGCGTCGCGGTGAGCCGGACCAGCCGCACCACCTCGGCGGCCAGCGCCGGGTCCTCGCCGGCGAGCTCGGACTCCGCGAGGACCGCGGAGCGCTCCTCGTCGTCGCGCCGGCCCTCGTAGACGGCGTCGTGGAACCACGCGGCCAGCAGTACGGCGTCCCGGTCGGCCGGCCCGCCGCCAGCACCGCCCGGCCCGCCGCCCGCAGCGCCAGCACCGCCCGGGCCCTCCGCACCGTCTGCGAGCAGCGACTCGACGTGCTCGAGGACCTCGGCGAGGTGCCGCGCGTCGTGGTAGCCGCGCGCCGGGTCGCGGTAGGCCGCGAGCAGCCTCTCGCGCAGCCCGTCGCGTCCGGCCAGGGGCCAGCGGCGCGAGAGGTCGTCCACGCCCCGAGTCTGGCAGGATCCCGCCACGCAGACACGGGGGTCCAAGCACTGGCACGTCTTCGACGTGGTCGCCCGCAGGCCCGGCTGACCCGCGGGGCTCAGGGGGCGCCGAGCTCCTCGGGCAGGTCGTCGGCGTGCAGCACCAGCAGCGAGGTGACCGCGCGGGTCAGGCAGACGTAGAGCCGCCGCAGCCCCGTCACCCGGTCGGCCTCGCCCGCCACGATCCCGGCCGGCTCCAGCAGCAGCACGTGGTCGAACTCCAGGCCCTTCGCCAGGGAGGCCGGTACGACGTCCAGGGCCACGTCGAACTCCGAGTCCACGTTGCCGGGCTCGTCGCCGAGCACCGCGTGCCCCACCCCGGCGGCGGTGAGCGCCTCGGTGACCGGCGAGGCCAGCTCGTCCGGCACGATGATCCCCACCGAGCCGACCCTGGCCCGCGCCTCACGGGCGGCGGCGGCCGCCGCGGCGACCGGGTCGTCCACCCGGTTGACCTCGAGCTCGCCGCGGGTCCGCCGTACCGACGTGGGCGGCTCCAGGCCGGGGGCGACCACCGGCAGCAACCGGGCG
This sequence comes from uncultured Actinomycetota bacterium, assembly GCA_963728775.1. Classification (GTDB taxonomy): domain Bacteria; phylum Actinomycetota; class Actinomycetes; order Propionibacteriales; family Nocardioidaceae; genus Nocardioides_B. The sequence goes on along the minus strand of CAVSLP010000009.1, from coordinate 116,188 downwards.
GCGTACTCGATGACCTCGCCGGGCACCCGGAAGCCCTTGGTGAGCTGCTCGAGGTGCGCGTCGGGCTTGCCGAGGTGCTGCAGCGCGTCCTCCCAGGACCGGGTGGCCCACGGGGTGGTCGCCTGCGCGAGGTCGCCGAGCACCGTGGTGGACCCGGTGGAGCAGCGCCTGCCGACCGCGCGCAGCATCATCGGGGAGAGGTCCTGCGCCTCGTCGGCGACCACGTGCCCGAGCGACGGGGTGCGCTCGACCAGGTCCGCGGCCTCGTCGACGAGCACCGCGTCGGCCAGCGACCAGCGGGCGGACCCGGGCCCCTTGGGCGGCTTGCGCCACAGCAGCGCGGCCTGCTCCTCGGCGGACAGCACCCCGTCGGCGGCGGCCGCCAGGAAGTCCGGGTCGGACAGCAGCCGGAGCACCAGCCGCGCCGGGTCCACCGCGGGCCATGCCAGCGCGACGTACTGCTTCACCTCGCGGCTGCGCGCGACCGCGTCCTGCACCCGGTCGTCGGGGGAGTCCCCGGAGAGCTCCATCTTCACCAGGATCCCGTGCGCCAGCCGTTGCGGCAGCATCCCGCGGGCCGCGCCGTAGCGCACCCCCCGCCGGCGCAGGCCGTCGAGGACCTCCTCCACCTCGTACGGCGCGAGCCGCCAGCGTCGCGCCCCGCGCGGGACCAGCAGGCCCTCGGTCGGGGGGCGCACCAGCGACCACAGCGCCCGGGACAGCACCGCCGCGAGCCGGGCGTCGCCCTTGAGCGTGGCCACCGCGGGGTCGTCGGCGCCGCGGATCACGTAGCGCGCGTGCAGCCGGGCGAGCGTCTTGGCGACCAGCTCCTCGATCGTGGTCTGCTGCGCGTCGATCTCGCCGAGCGCGGGCAGCACGTCGCCGATGTAGCGCAGGAAGGAGGCGTTCGGCCCGACCACCAGCACGCCCTGCCGGGAGAGCTGGTCGCGGTGGGCGTAGAGCAGGTAGGCGGCGCGGTGCAGCCCGACCGCGGTCTTGCCGGTGCCGGGCGCGCCCTGCACGCACACGGACTGCTCCAGCTCGGCCCGGACGATCAGGTCCTGCTCGGGCTGGATGGTGGCGACGATGTCGCGCATCGGCCCGACCCGGGGCCGCTCGATCTCCGCCTCGAGGATCTCCGAGTACCCGCCGCCCGTGCCGGCCACGTCCCCGGACAGCAGCGCCTCGTCCTCGTAGGCGGTCATCTCGCCGTGCTGGAAGCCGAACCTGCGGCGCAGCTCGACGCCCATCGGCTCGACCTTGCTGGCCCGGTAGAACGCGCGGCTGATCCGGGCCCGCCAGTCCACCACCATCGGGTCGCCGACCTCGTCGCTGATGTGCCGGCGGCCGATGTAGAACCGTTCGCCGCGGGCGTCCTCGTGGGTCTCGGTGTAGTCGAGGCGGCCGAAGAACAGCGGCACGGTCGGGTCGTCGGCCAGCGCCTTCATCCGCCGGTAGATCGCGGACTCGAGGAACTTCTGGCTGACCCAGTCGCCGGCGGCGGAGGAGTCGAGCGAGGCGGTGCGCTCGCGCATCCGCGCCAGCGCCTTTCGGGAGGCGGCCAGGTGGTCGCGCTCGTGCTGGAGGTCGGGGTCGGTCGTGGACGGGGGCGTGGGAGCAGGCACGCGAGGTCCTCCGCGGTCGCGGGTGGTGTGGGAGCCCGGTGACGTTACCAGCGCGACCGGCGGGCGTCACCCGGTTTACCGGCGGCTCCGGCGGTGCCGGGCGCTGGCAGACTGGCCGGGTGCGTGACGCCTTCAGCCTCGACCCCGCGACCACCCACCTCAACCACGGCTCGTTCGGCGCGGTGCCGAGAGTGGTCGCGCAGGCGCAGGCGCGGTTCCGGGACCGCGCGGAGGCGAACCCGCAACGGTTCTTCCGGGTCGAGTCCCCGGGCCTGAGGGAGCACGCCCGCGGGGTCGCCGCGGACTTCCTCGGCGTCGGGCCGGACGAGCTGGGGCTGGTCCGCAACGTCAGCCAGGCGGTGGCCACCGTGCTCTCCTCGCTGGCCGGTCAGGGCCGGCTCGGCCCCGGGGACGTGGTGGTGTGCCACGGCCAGTCGTACGGCTCGGTGCGACGCGCGGTGGCGCACTGGTGCGAGCGGACCGGCGCGTCGTACGACGTGGCGGCGGTCCCGGTCGGCGCGACCGACGACGAGGTGGTGGCCGGGTACGCCGACGCGTTCGCCCGGGTGCGCGCCCGCGGGGACGCCGTACGCCTGGTCGTGGTCGACCAGGTGACCTCGGCGACCGGCAGCGTGCTCCCGGTCTCCCGGGTCGCGGCGGCAGCGCGGGCCGCGGGCGCGCTGGTCCTGGTGGACGCGGCGCACGTGCCCGGGCAGCTGCCGGCGTGCCCCGCGGCGAGCGGCGCGGACTTCTGGGCCGGCACCTGGCACAAGTGGGGCTTCGCGCCGCGCGGCACCAGCGTGCTCTGGGTGGCCGGGCCGGAGCGAGCCGGCATCACCCCGCTGACCACGAGCTGGAACCACGGGGCGCCGTTCCCGCTGCCGTTCGACATGCACGGCACCGACGACTACTCCGCCTGGTACGCCCTGGAGGCGGCCGTGGCGTTCTGGCGGGAGGCCGGGGGGCTGGGCATCGGGGCCCGCGGGTCGAGGCTGCTCGACGACGCCGCCCCGGCGGTGGCCGAGGCGGTCGCCGCGTCCGGCCTCCGGCGGACCGAGGTGGCGCTGCCGCCCGCGACCGCGCCGTGCCTGCGGCTGGTGCCGCTGCCCGACGGCGTGGCCGCCGGCGAGCACGCCGCGGACGCCCTCTACCGGGCGCTCAGCGCGGAGCGCGTCGAGACGCAGGTGGTCGCCCACGGCGGGCGCGGCTGGCTCCGGCTCAGCGCGGCCGTCTACAACGAGCCCGCCGACTACGAGCGGCTCGCGCAGGTGCTGCCCGGGGCGCTCTCCTCCGCCGCACCCGCCGCGGTCGCGGTGCGCCGGTTCAACGGTGCCCGGTGAACTGCACCACCTGCTGGAAGGTCGGCCGGTTCTGCCAGTCGATGGGCCGCACGCCGACCACCCCGGCGGGCACCGAGACGATGTCGTCGCGGGACTTGTCGTAGGTCAGCGCCCCCGGCCGGGACACGCCCTCGGTGGCCAGCGCGGCCCGCACCGCCCGGTGCAGGGACGCGCGCAGCACCCGGCGGCAGTGGAGCCGCGACCCGCAGTAGCGGTGCGAGTAGCCGCCGCGCACCGGCCGGCCGAGCACCGTGCGCAGGTCCTTGTTCAGGTAGCCGTACCAGGAGATGCCGTTGAACGCCGACCCGATGTGCTCGCGTGGGTGGTCGTCGAGCGGCTCGGGCAGCACGTCGACGTACCGGCCGAGCCCGTGCCGCATCGCGTCCTTCGGCAGCGCGAAGCCGCAGCCGGGCGCGCAGGAGGCGCCCACGTCGGCGGGGTCCCACCAGGTGTCGAACAGGTCGATCGCCGCCTGGTCGGCGTAGTGCCCGGTGCGGTCCCGGTCCACCCGGTGCGCGCCGTGGGCCACCCAGCGGCGCAGCAGCCGGACCGCCCGCGCGTCCTGCGGGTCGGCGGGCGTGCCGATCACGTCGAGCACGTAGGGCAGCACGTAGGCGCCGCGCACGTCGACCGTCGCCGCGTCGATCATCGCCCCGACCAGGTCGGCGCGGTGCACCCGCCGCCCGGACGCGAGCAGGGCCTTGACCCGGTCGCTGAGGGTCAGGCTGCGGTAGACCGGACCGTCGCCCCAGATCTGCGAGGCGGCCGCGAAGCCGGGTGCGAGCTTGTTGTTCCAGTTCGCGAGGTAGCCCTGGGCCGGGTCGACCACGTGCGGGTGCACGCGGAACGGCTCGAAGCCCCGCCAGTCGTAGGCGGCCGCCCCCCACCGGGGCAGGTCCAGGTCGGTGCCCGGTGCCCGCCTCGGCAGCCGCGCGGAGCTGTAGTAGGCGATGTGCCGGTCGTCGACGTAGTACCAGTTGAACGTGTACTGGATGCCCGCGGCGGCCCGCATGAAGCCGCGCGGGCCGTGCACGAAACCGGGGTCGTCCAGGTGCACGAAGCCGAGCACCGAGTCGGCCTCGTGCATGTACGTGGAGCGCTCGGTGACCACCGCGACCGGCCGGCCCTTCACCGTGGTGCGCAGCCGGACGATGCCGTGGTCGGTGCGCAGCACCAGGAAGGAGATCCGGTCCGGCGCCCCCTGCGCGGCCACGGTGGGCAGCGCCGTCTCGGTGTGCTGGTAGTCCACCATTTGCGTGCAGCGGCCCTGCTCGTCGACGTACGCCGTGGACCGCACCGTGGGCGCGCTGCCGTCGGTGTTGCACAGCCGCTGCACGACGGTGTCGGTGATGTCGGTGTACGGCGAGGTCGCCGACCACGCGTAGTCGACGCCGCGGCCGAGCTCGACGACGAAGTTGGTGCCGGCGAAGGACACCCCCCGGGCCCGGGTGTGCGGGCCGTGCAGCTCCTCCTCGATCAGCAGCTGCGGCGCGTAGTAGCCGGTCTGCGGGCCGAACACCGCCGTCGGGTGGCCGGAGGCGGAGTGCTTCGCGTCGACGAGCAGCGCGTTGCTCATCCCGACCAGCTCGCCCTGCAGGGCCCGCTGCAGGCTGCCCTGGATCTGGTGCGCCTCCAGCACCGGGTCCACGCCCAGCCGCGCCGAGGTGGTCGCCGGCCTCGGGTCGGTGGTGCTCGCGTTGCCCTGGTTCCCGGCGGCGCCCTGCGGGGGCGGGGACAGCGAGCCGTCGGGGTTCACGATCGCGCCGGTGCCCAGCTCGGTGGCCCGCGGGTGCAGGTCCGGCAGCGCCACTCCGGCCCGGTGCGGGTGCACGCCGCCGGACCCGCCGTACGGTGCCCGGACCGGTGAGGTGACCGGCGCCTCGGGGTCGTTCTTCTCCCGCAGGTCGTCGTAGATCCGGCGGCCCGGCCGGTCGCCGAACTTCTCCTGCAGCTGCTGGAGCCACATCGCGTTGGTGTACTGGCCGCCACCGCCGGTGCCGAAGATGCCGCCGACCAGCGAGGCGATCGACACGATGTCCGCCCGGGTGTACGGCGTGGGGGGTCGCTGCAGCGCGGCGTACTCCACCGGGCAGTGCTGCCCGTAGCCGAGCCCGAGGCCCCCCGGGACCGGCACCGACGCGGTGCTCGCCGGGCACAGGTGGTCCTGCTCGGCGTTCATCCCGTCGATGTACGCGTCGAACGCGGAGACCAGCCGGGCCGCCTCCGGGGAGCGCCTCGCGAGCCGGTCGATCTGCCGGGTCAGCTGGCCGGGGGTGTACGGCGCGACCGCCAGCTGTGCCGCGTCCTGGGCGATGTCCGCCTTGGTGGGCCCGACGAACTGCGCCATCGTGGCCGCGCCGGTGTGCCGCAGCACGTCGGTGAGGAACATCCGGTCCTCGATGTCCGCGTAGCCCGCGCCGTAGGCCAGGTCCGCGTCGGTGCGCCCGGTGATGTGCGGCACCCCGTCCCGGTCCCACCTGACTGTCACGCCCGGGCGCGGGTGCTCGGTGCGCACCACCTCGGCCGGCCGCACGCCCAGCGAGGCGTTCTTGAAGTAGCGGCGCAGCCCGCGGTCGGTCAGCGCCCCCGGGTCGGCGGCGCCCAGCGCGTCGTACCGCTCCAGCTGGTCGGCGAAGCCGGCCGGCCGGTCCGGGGTCGCGGTGGTGAAGAAGGACTGCGGGTCGGCCAGCCCGGACAGCAGCGAGCTCGGGTCGCCGGCCGCCTTGCCGGGGCCGAGCGCCGCCAGCGTCGCGGCGTCGACGTCGCCCGCGGACCCGGGCGGCAGGATGTTCCGCACGTGCCCGTAGCCGCGGTGGGCCACCGGCGCGGCCGAGGTCGGGGTGCCCAGCGCGAACGCGGTGAGCAGGGCGGAGCCGAGGAGGACCAGGAACCAGCGCATGCCGGGATCTTCGCCGGCGGCCACGGAATTCCTCCCGGGCCGGCAGGACGGACGGCCCCGGCGGCGAAGGTAGCGCGCATGACCGGCAACCGTCCCCGCCCCCGTCACCTGGCCGCGGTCGCGCTCCTGGCGCTGGCCCTGCTCGTTCCCGCCGCCGGCCGGGCTGCGCCCGCCGCCACCGCGGGCAGCGCCGCCACGGCCGCGCCGGCGGTGCCCGCGGTCCCGATCCCCCAGGACCCCGGCGCGACCAGCGTGCGGCCGTTCCTCGGCGCAGCCCGCCCGGCGCACCCCCTCCGGGGGACACGGTTCGCGCCGCGGCACCCGTTCATGGCCGCCAACGACCGCAGCAACCTGCACGACGACGCCTACCAGTCCGACGCCGGCCGGGCCCGCGGGCCGCTGGGCCGCTCGCCGGACGTGACGTCCACGCTCTACACCCAGGAGTGCGCGTCGGTCACGTTCGACGTGCAGGGGCGGATCCTCACCGTCTGCGTCGGGCTGGCGACGGTGGACCTGCGGCTGCTCGACCCGCGCACGCTGGACGTGCTGGCCGACTACCCGCTCGGCCCGCGGCCCGCCTCCTCGGCGTCGCACCCGTTCACCGCGTTCGGCGGGGGCGGCTACTTCTACCTCGACGACCACGACCGGGTGGTGGTGCCCACCTCCGACGGGCACATCGACGTGGTCGCCGAGGCCGGTACCGCGGACGCCCCCGCGTTCACGCTGCAGCGGCAGTACGACGTGTCGACGTACACCGGCGGCTCGCTGATCCTCTCCGCGCTGCCGGACTGGGACGGCCGGATCTGGTTCGTGACCGGCGCCGGGGTGGTCGGCGTCGTCGACCGGCGGACCGGGCACGTCCGGGCCCGGTCGCTGCCGCACCACGAGACCATCGGCAACTCGGTCGCGGTCGACGAGACCGGCGGGGTGTTCGTGGTCTCCGACCGCGCCCTGTACCGCTTCGACGCCACCCGCGCCGGACGCCCCGCGATCACCTGGCGGCAGCGGTACGACGCCGGCACGCGCCAGAAGCCGGGGCAGAGCCAGACCGGCTCCGGCACCACCCCGACCGTGATCCGCCGCGGGCACCGCCGCTTCGTGGCGATCACCGACAACGCCGACCCGCGGATGCACGTGCTGGTCTACCGGGCGGGCCGGCGCGGCCCCGGCCGCCGGCCGGTCTGCCGGACGGCTGTGTTCCCCCGGCGCCGCGGTGCCACCGACAACTCGCTGATCGCGTTCGGCCGCTCGCTGGTGGTGGAGAACAACTACGGCTACACCGGTCCCGAGCAGGACCCGCCCGCCGCCTCGCCCACACGCAACACCCCCACGACGGCCCCCGGGGTCACCCGGATCGACGTCGACTACGCCCATGGCGGGTGCCACAAGGTGTGGACCAACCGTCGGGTGCGGGTGCCGACCAGCGTGAGCAAGGTGTCCGCGGCCACCGGGCTGGTCTACGTCTACGAGCACCCGGCCGCCGCCGAGGTGCGCTACACCGCGGGGCAGCAGCCGGCGACCGGGCCGGAGGACCCGTGGTACCTGACCGCGCTGGACGCCCGGACCGGCCACCGGGTCTGGTCCGTGCTCACCGGCGTCGGGCTGGGCTTCAACAACAACTACGCGCCGATCACGTTCGGGCCGGACGGCACGGCGTACGTCGGCGTGCTCGGCGGCCTGGTCGCGGTACGGGACCGGCGCGGCTGAGCCGGCCCGTCTGCCGGGTGGTCGAAGCAGCCGCCCACGGGCTCTCCCTGGCTGTCCTGCGCTGACGGGCACGGTGGCGGACGGACGTGCACCGGAGCGTCACTTTCGTCCGACGTGCTCGTTGGACCCCACGTGACGTCCGAGGCCGACGAGGCGACCGACGAGGAGCTCGTGCGTCGGGCCCGTGCCGGGCACGACGCGTCGCTGCACCGGCTGCTGCTGCGCCACCAGCGGCTGGCCCGGATGCGGGCCCGCGCCTACTTCGTCGCCGGCGCCGAGCACGAGGACGTCGTGCAGGAAGGGATGATCGGCCTGTACAAGGCGGTGCAGGAGTTCGACCCCGGTCGGGACGCCAGCTTCCGCACCTTCGCCGATCTCTGCGTGTCGCGGCAGATCGTCTCCGCGGTCCGGGCGGCCAGCCGGCGCAAGCACGGACCGCTCAACGGCTACGTGCCGTTCCACCGACCGGTCCCGACCGCGGACGGGGGCGAGCGCCCGTGGGAGGAGGCGCTGCCCGCGTCGCCGCTGGCCGACCCGGCCGAGCAGCTGCTCTGCGCCGAGCGGATCCGTGACCTGCGGCGGCACGTCGACACCGCGCTGTCCGACCTGGAGACGGAGGTGCTGCGGCTGCACGTCGAGGGGATGAGCTACCAGGACATCGCCCGGCGGCTGCAGCGCCGGGCCAAGTCGGTCGACAACGCGCTGCAGCGGATCAAGCGCAAGCTCGACGCGCACCTGCACAGCCGGGAGCCCGGTGACCGTGGCGCCGCCGAGATCGCCTGAGGCCGTCAGGCGGTGGCGATGTCGTCGGCGTCGACGATCCGGTACGCGTAGCCCTGCTCGGCCAGGAACCGCTGCCGGTGCTGGGCGAAGTCCGCGTCGACGGTGTCGCGGGAGACGATCGCGTAGAACCGCGCCGACTTCCTGGAGCCGTCGGGCTGTGCCTGCTTCGGCCGCAGCAGCCGGCCGAGCCGCTGCGCCTCCTCCTGGCGCGACCCGAACGACCCCGAGACCTGGATCGCCACCGAGGCGCTGGGCAGGTCCACCGAGAAGTTGGCGACCTTCGAGACCACCAGCAGGTCGATCTCGCCGTGCCGGAACGCGTGGAACAGCCGCTCCCGCTCCTTGACGGTGGTGTCGCCCTTGATCACCGGCGCTTCGAGGCGCTCGCCGATCTCGTCGAGCTGGTCGATGTACTGCCCGATCACCAGCGTCGGCTCGCCCCGGTGCTTGGCGACCAGCTCCTCGACGAGCCGGGTCTTCGCGCCCGTGCAGGAGGCGAGCCGGTAGCGCTCGTCGGGCTCGGCGGTGGCGTAGGCGAACCGCTCGCCCTCCGGCAGGGTCACCCGCACCTCGACGCAGTCGGCCGGGGCGATCCAGCCCTGCGCCTCGATGTCCTTCCAGGGCGCGTCGTAGCGCTTCGGCCCGATCAGCGAGAACACGTCGCCCTCGCGGCCGTCCTCGCGGATCAGCGTCGCGGTGAGCCCGATCCGGCGGCGGGCCTGCAGGTCGGCGGTCATCCGGAAGATCGGCGCGGGCAGCAGGTGCACCTCGTCGTAGACGATCAGCCCCCAGTCCTTCGCGTCGAACAGCTCCAGGTGGGAGTAGACGCCCTTCCGCCGGGTGGTCATCACCTGGTAGGTCGCGATGGTGACCGGGCGGATCTCCTTCTTGGTGCCGGAGTACTCGCCGATCTCGTCCTCGGACAGGGACGTCCTGCGCACCAGCTCTTCCTTCCACTGCCGGGCGCTGACCGTGTTGGTGACCAGGATCAGCGTGGTGGCGCTGGCCTGGGCCATCGCGGCCGCACCGACGATGGTCTTGCCGGCGCCGCAGGGGAGCACCACCACGCCGGACCCGCCGTGCCAGAACGACTCGGCGGCCTCCGCCTGGTAGGACCGCAGCGTCCAGCCGTCCTCGGCGAGGTCGATGGCGTGCGCCTCACCGTCGACGTACCCGGCGAAGTCCTCGGCGGGCCAGCCGATCTTGAGCAGCGCCTGCTTGAGGTTGCCGCGCTCGGAGGGGTGCACCACCACGGTGGCCTCGTCCAGCCGGCCGCCGAGCATCGGCTTGACCTTCTTGGCGCGCAGCACCTCCTCGAGGACCGGCCGGTCGGTGCTGACCAGGACCAGGCCGTGCGTGGGGTGCTTCTCCAGCCGCAGCCGGCCGTAACGGGCCATCGTCTCCGCGATGTCGACGAGCAGGGCGTGCGGGACCGCGTAGCGCGAGTAGGTCAGCAGGGTGTCGACGACCTGCTCGGCGTCGTGGCCGGCGGCGCGCGCGTTCCACAGCCCCAGCGGCGTCAGCCGGTAGGTGTGCACGTGCTCCGGGGAGCGCTCGAGCTCCGCGAACGGGGCGATCGCCTTGCGGCAGTCCTGGGCACGCTCGTGCTCGATCTCGAGGAGCAGGGTCTTGTCGGACTGGACGATCAGCGGGCCGTCGCTCATGCGGTCTTCTCGGCGGCCGGGTGGGTGCTGCCGGGTGCGGCCGTGGCGACCTGCTCGACGCCGGCCTTCTGCCGGGCCCGGTAGGCGGCCACGTTCGCGCGCGACGAGCACCGGTCGGAGCAGTAGCGGCGGGACTGGTTCGGCGAGGTGTCCACGAAGACGTTCGTGCAGGGCTGCGCGTGGCAGACCCCGAGCCGGGTCGCGCCGAGGTCGCAGACCAGGGTCGAGAGTCCCATCAGCGACTCTGCGACCAGCAGCTCGGCGACCGAGGACTGCCGGTCGGCGACGTGCATGTGCCACTTGCCCGGCTCGTGGCCCGCGATGTAGGGGGTGACCGGGTGCTTGGCGAGCAGCTCGTTCAGCTGCGCGACCACCGCGGCCTCGTCGCCGGCGTCGGACGCCTCGAAGACCGGCCGGAGCTCCTTGACGAACCGGCGCAGGGCGGTGGCGTCCCGGTCCACCACCTGGTCGTGCAGCCACTGGCGCCGGTCGAGGAACGCGACCAGCGCGGAGGCGTCCTCGAGGTCGGCGTTCACGAGTCCCGCGGCCCGTTCGGCGTAACGAACAAAGTCCATGACTACATCTTACGGATCCGCTCAAAGGGGCCGGGCGGGTAAGGACCTCCGGCGCGAGTCAGCGGGCGTCGAGCGTGTTCACGTACGGCATCGCCCACGCGAACGCGGCCGCCGCCGCGGCGTCCAGGTCCGCGGCCGGCTCCTGCCCGGCGGCGCCGGTGAGGACCTGCTGCTGGTAGGCCGCCACCTCGGCGACCAGCGCCCCGGTCTCGCGCTCGTGGCCGAACGCCGCCGCCTTCAGCCCGGGGTCGAGGTCCAGGGTGTCGCCGAGCTGCTCGAGGGGCAGCCCGAGCAGCAGGTCGAGGGAGGAGAGCAGCCCGGCGGTGAACGCGAAGTCGGCGGCGCCGACGCCCCGGGCGAGCGCCAGCAGCTCGCACATCCGCGCCCGCACCAGGGCGGTGGCCAGCCCATCGGCGACCCCGCCCGGCTGGCCGCCGAGGATGGTCAGCGCGACCCACTGCCGGATCCGGGTGGTGCCGAGCAGCACCAGCGCCTCCCGGACCGTGCGCACGCTCCGGCGCATCCCCAGGTGGCTGCCGATCGAGGCCATCTGCAGCACCTGGACGACCAGGCCGGGCTCGTGGCGCAGGATCTGCTCGATCTCCTCGAAGTCGAGGTGCTCGGAGAGCAGGGTGAGCGCGAGCTGCACCTGCGCCAGGGCCGAGGCGCGGATCGTGGGTCCGTGCACCAGCGCGGGCCGTTCGATCGCGTAGCCCTGGAACAGCTCGAACCCCTGCGACCGGGCCCAGGCCACGTCGGCCTCGGTCTCCACCTTCTCGGCCAGCATCCGGACGCCGTACTCCCGGCACCGCGCCACCAGCGCCGGCACTTCCTCGCGCGGGGTGGCGAGCAGGTCGATCTTCACGATCGAGGCGAGCGCGAGGAGCCGTTCGGCGCCGTCGGTCCAGACGAAGTCGTCCAGCGCCAGGCTGAACCCGCGGTCCACCAGGCTGCGGCAGCCCGCCACCGCCTCGTCGTCGATGCGCACGGTCTCGAGCACCTCGATCACGGTGCGCGCGGGCGGCAGCGTCACCGGCGTCTCGCCGGTGAGCACGCCCCGCTCCGCGTTGCAGAACATCGCCTTGTCCCCGACGAGCTGGTCCACGCCGATGGTGAGCGCGCCGAGCAGCACCTGTGCGGTCATCTGCTCCCCGGTCGCCTCGGGGGCCTCCGCGCTCGAGGGCCGGTACAGCAGCTCGAAGCCGACCACCTGGCGGTCCCGGTCGACGATCGGCTGGCGGGCCACGACGACCGCGGTCGGCGCGGGCGAGCGGCCGCTCCGCTCCTGCTGCACGCTCACGCAGTCCCCCGTACACACCGACCTTCGACCCCGACATTGTGGACGAGTCCGGCCGGTTGTGGGGCTGTTTGTCCGGATCGGCACCCGGCGCGCTCAGGCCAGCGGCTTGACGCCGGTGATCCGGTGCACCGCGAACGACCGCACGTCCTCCGTGCGGTGGTCGTACGCCGACAGCCAGCCGGCCTCGACCTTCACCGGGTCCACCACCCGCTCCAGGGTGGACCCGTGGTTGTCGACGTAGCCGATCCACACCGTCTGCCCGGCCTCCAGCGCCTCCCGCAGCACCGCCAGCGTCGAGGTCGGCGTGGTGCGCTGCAGCCGCGCCGAGTCGGCGTTCGGGGGCCGGTGCGCGGCCGCCCGGTCCCCGGCCCGGACGGCGGTCACCGTCGAGGCGACCCGGGCCGCGAAGCGTGCCGCCGACCGGCCGTCGTGCGCGGCCGCCCCGGCGTCGACGTGCGGTCGGCTGCGCGGCGTACGCGCTCGCTGCGACTCGCGCCGGGCCAGCCGCACCGTTCCGTCGGGGGCCTCGACCACGGGCGCGGCGCCGAGCTCGCGCAGCCGCGGCAGCAGCACGTCGATCGGGACGTCGCTGACCACCACGGTGGGGGCGATCCGCCGCAGCCGCAGCGACGCCGCCTTCGGGTGGTGCACCAGCTCCACCAGCGCGGCCTCGTCGTCGCTGCGCAGGAACGACTCGGCCGACCCCACCCGCAGGGTGCCGAACTTCCGGGACACGTCGTCGACGAGGTAGACCAGCGGCTGGGGAACCGGGGTGCGCGAGGAGCCGGCGATGAACTCGTGCACCTCCGCGGCCGACCACCCGGCGTCGAAGGCGCGGCGCACCGAGGTCTCGGTGAACCGGTAGACGGTCGCCCCGCCACGGGACTCGATGTCGGCCATCGTCGCCAGGTGGTGCGCGAGCTCGTGCTCGAGCGGGCCGGGTGCGACGGCGGTCAGGTCGGCCTGCAGCAGCACGTGGTCGATCGGCTCGGGCAGCAGCGGTTCCAGCGCCGCCGGGGCGGTGTGGTGCGGGTCCTCGTCGAGCAGCAGCGCGCGCCCGTGGGTGGCGATCGCGCCGAGCGCCAGCACGCCGACCACGGCGGCCTCCTCGACCGCCCACGCCACGGCGGGCCCCCGGCCGGCGGGCCGGCGCGGCCGCAGCCAGGACAGCCGGTCGACCAGCGACGCGACCCCGGTGCCGGTGGCCAGCACCCGGCCGTCCGGGAGCGCGGCCACCTGCTCCAGCGCCGCGCGCCGCTCGGCGGGCAGCCAGCCGCGCTCCAGGTCGGGAGCCAACGCGTTGACCGGCTTGCCGTTCTCCCGGGTGCCCACCAGGCCGATCAGCCGGGGGGTCTCCAGCCAGGCCCCGGCCAGCCGTGCCCAGCGGTCCGCGACGGAGCCGGCGTTCCACACGTCGAACGCGTCGGTGGGCAGCCAGGCGGCGTCGTGCTCGTCGCTGGGCCCGGTCGCGAGCAGCCCCGCAGCGAAGGCCAGCTCCACGTGCAGCGCGGCCACCGGCTCGTCCAGGTGCAGCAGCTCGGCGCTGGCCCGCAGGTCCCGGACGCCGAGGCCGCCGCCGCGCAGCACCGACGGCGGCGCGGTGCCCCAGTGCTCGAGCAGCAGCTCGACGTGCCGGACCAGCTCGAAGGCGGCCCCGGCGGCGGCCCGGTCGACGAGCTGCTGCGCGCGCTCGGCGGTCGCCAGCTCCGGTACGGCGTCCGCGCGGGTGCGCGTGGTGCGCCCGTCGCGCAGGTTGATCGCGACCTCCCGGGGAACGGCCACGTGGGTCCGGTCGCGGGCGACGAGCAGGCCGCGGGCCAGCAGCTGGTCCACCGGGCTGCCGGTCCCGGAGCGGCCGACCTGCCGCTCGGTCGACTCGACGGCTCCGTCCTTGCCCTCGCGGTCCAGGTGGTCCAGGATCGCCCGGGCCTTCGGGTCGACCTCCGCGACCAGGGCGCTCACCTGGTCCCGGTCGGCGAGGCGGTCGGCGATCGCCGCGATGTCGCGCTGCCGGTCGCCGCTCGGGGTCAGGCCCAGGTCCTTGGCCAGCGCGGCGATCCGGTTCGGCCCGTAGCCGGACAGCAGCTGTTCCGCCGACGGTCCCAGCCCGCTGACCGTCGTACCGACGGCGTCGGCGACCACGCTGAGCACCCGCAGCCGGTCGCCGCCCCAGACCAGCGCCAGCGCCCGCAGGTGGTCGACGGCCTCGGTGACGGCGGCCGGGTCGGCGTGCACGTGGGCGCGCAGGTCGTCCACGGTGGCGGTCCCGCCGAGCGCGACGACCGCGTCGAGGACGGTGAGCTCGAGGGTGGTCAGCGCGTCCAGCGCACGCAGCACCGACGCCCGGGTGCCGGCCCGGGAGGCGAGCTGCGCGCTGTCCTGCGGGGCGGGGACGCACAGGTCGGGCCGGAGCCGGAGCAGACGCCCGAGCCGCTCGTCGGACCAGCCGCGGAGCTGGTCGGCGAGCGTGCGGGGCGGGGTGGCCGACATCCTCTCCACGTTACCGACCGCCCCATGCGCACGTCATACGTTGCGGCCGTCATTGCGACCAGGACGGATGACGTCCGGGGAGGGGCGGGTCAGGAGGAGGCCGCGGACAGGACCTGGATCACGGTCTCCCCGGAGCACTTCGCCGACTCCCGGATCGCCCAGCGGCCGCGGAAGCCGTTGCCGGACCACTCGGCCTCGGCGTCGTGCGCCTCGGTCTCGCCCTTGTCGACGTGGTACCCGGCGTCGACGACCCGGCCGTTCATGAACGCCAGGATGTCCTTGAAGCTCGACGAGGAGATCGCGGAGACGATCGTGCCGTCGCTGCCGCGGTCCTCGCTGTTGAACACCGTGGTCTTTGGCGGGAAGGGCCAGTCGTCGGGGAAGCCGTCGCCGTACGGCGTGGTCGCCGCGGTCGCGTCCGCCCGGCAGGTGGACAGGTCCGCGGCCTGCGCGATGTCGTGCTTGGCCTGCTTCTCCTCGGCGCTGTCACAGCCGGTCAGCGCGGGAAGCAGGAGGGCCGCGGCGCCGAGCAGCGCCGCGGCCCGCCTGAGGACTGTCATCGGGTGATGGTATCCAGCAGCTTGTTGTCGGACTCGTCGGTCTCCGCGATGGCGTTGCTCGGGTCGCAGACCGCGGTGACGGTCTGCGTCTTCTTGCCGCTCGGCTTCCACACCACGGTGAGCGTCCTCGACTCGCCCGCGGCCAGGTCGACGCCGTCGGTGAGCGCGACCTGCTTGCGCTCGTCGAGGACCTGGGTCCGCACGCCGCTGACCGGCTGGTTGCCGGTGTTCACGACCTTCATCACCGCCTGGAAGTCCCCGGAGGACGTCCGGGTGACGTTCATCGAGCTCAACGTCACGTTGGTCGTCGCCGGGTCGTACGCCGAGAACAGCGTCTGGCCGCTGCTCTGCCGGGCGATCGTGGCGTAGGCGTCGTGGCCGTTCTGGGCCGGGTCGCTGACGCAGGCGTCGATGCAGCCGTCGGCGTAGCCCACCTCGATGCGACCGTGGTCGTCGGTGGTCACGTCGATGAAGTCCAGCAGGTTGCGGTCGTTGCCGCAGGTGGTGCCACCGGTGCAGATCGAGCCGCGCTGGACCGGGTCGTTCGGCGTGGCGTCGCTGGTCTGCCAGGTCTTGCCGCCGTCGTAGGTGGTGGACACGTACAGGTGCCAGACGCCCTTGAAGTTCGCGGTGTCCTGGTAGTTGCCACCGGTCGGGGTGCCGATGTAGGCGAACGCGGCGCGGTCGTCGTCACCGGCCACCACGGTCGGGAACACGGCGTTCTGGATGCTGAACTCGCCGCCGACGGGCTGGTTGTACTGCCAGGTCTGGCCCTGGTCGGTGCTGGTCGCCACGCCGGGCTTGCCGTCGGCGCCGACGTAGCCGAAGTACACCGTGCCGTTCGAGCCGATGCCCACCGAGGGGTCGGAGTCGCCGGGAGTGCTGCCGGGCACGTGCTGCACGGTCCAGGTGGTGCCGTTGTCCTTGGAGACCACCACGGCCTGGTCGGGGCCGCAGCCCTTGTTGGGCAGGTAGGCCGTGCCGTCCGGCGCGACCTTCACGTGGCCGTGCAGTCCGCCGCAGTCGAGCAGGCTGTACGTCGGGACGCCGGCCCCGAACGTCGTACCGCCGTCGCGGGAGAGCGCGCAGAACGCGGTGGCGATGTCCTGGCTGCAGTAGTAGACGGCGTTCGGGTAGCCGGTCGGCAGGCCGCCCACGCCGCTCGCCGAGTAGGGGCCGCCGCCGATCGTCTGATGGTCCACCCCGCTGGGGATCCCGCCGCCCTGCGAGGGGTTCCAGGTCTGGCCGTCGTCGTCGGTCCAGCAGGTCAGCGAGTCCACGCCGGACAGCTGGGACTCGAAGGTCCGGCCGGTCTGGTGGTCGGTGAACAGGATCGGGTCCAGGCTGGTGGTGTCGCCCTGCGGGCAGCCGTTGGTGGCGTTCGCGGTGACGTCGGACCAGGACGCCTTCGCGGGGCTGACCGAGTCGTCGAAGGTCGCCTTGAAGGTGGACAGCCCCGCCTGGTACATCGTGGCGCCGGTCTTGAAGCTGTTGCCGATCGACGGCTCGCCGGCGTCGTCGGCGCCGGTGAACGAGCTCGGGGCCGGGTAGTCGGTGAAGCCGGGCGCGGTGGCGGTGCCGGGTGCCGGGGCGGCCGGCTGGGCGCTCAGCGTGGCGGTGGCGTCGTAGCTCTCACCGAGCGGCGCGAACGGGACCACCCGCACCGTGTAGTCGCCGGTGGTCGGCGGCAGGATGACCTGCTCGGGGTCGGCGCTCGAGGCGGCGGTGCCGACGACGTTGCCCTGCGCGTCGAGGACGTAGACGTCGAAGTCGGCGGCGGTGTTCGCCCAGGCCACCTTGACGACCAGGTTGTGGTCGGTGCCGTAGCCCGCCGGCGTGCTGACGTGCAGGGTGAAGTCGTCGCAGGACGTGGGCGCCGTGCAGTCCGGCTGGTCCAGGGCCGCGCCGGTGGTGTTCGCGACCGCGAACGGTCCGCCAGACCAGGTGACCGGGCCGCCGCCATCGCTCAGTGTCCCCTCGGTGGGGGTCGCGGCGTCCGCGCTGCCGACGGTGAGACCGGCGGCGAGCAGGGCGCCCAGGGCGGTGAGCCGGAAGGCTCGGCTCCGTACGAGCTGTCGGGCTGAGGGCATCACTGAGGTTCCTCTCGTCAGGTGCGTCGGGATTCCCGAGCGCCGGCAGAACTAAGGACGAACCCGCGGGTCGTCCATGTGGTCAACGAGGGACAGGCCCTGGAGTCACGCAGGTCCTACCCCGCCCCACAACCGGACAAACCGGAACACCCGCTGGTCTGGACCTCCCGGGTCACCGCGCGGGGACGGGCGACTGTCAGGATGTCCCGCATGGCTGTCATCGAGGCGCGGGGTCTGGGAAAGGTGTACGACGGGAAGCCCGCCGTGGCCGACCTCAGCTTCGACGTGCAACCGGGAAGCGTCACCGGCTTCCTCGGGCCCAACGGCGCGGGGAAGTCCACCACGATGCGGCTGATGCTGGGCCTGGACCACGGCGCCGGTTCGGCCACCTTCGACGGGGTCCCGTTCCACGCGCTCGAGCGGCCGATGCGGCACGTGGGCGCCCTGCTCGAGGCCAAGCCGTTCCACCCGACCCGCAAGGCCCGCAACCACCTGCGGATGCTGGCCTCCGCGAACGCGATCCCCACCACCCGGGTCGACGAGGTGCTCGAACAGCTGGGCCTGGAGGCGGTCGCCCGCAAGAAGCCGAAGACCTTCTCGCTGGGCATGGGGCAGCGCCTCGGGCTGGCCGCGGCGCTGCTCGGCGACCCGCACACCCTGATCCTCGACGAGCCGGCCAACGGGCTCGACCCGCAGGGCATCCAGTGGATCCGGGAGCTGCTGCGGGGCTTCGCCGCCGCCGGCCGGTCGGTGTTCGTGTCCAGCCACCTGCTCTCGGAGATGGCGCTGATGGCCGACCAGCTCGTGGTGATCGGCCGCGGCCGGCTGATCGCGAGCGGGCCGGTGCAGGACTTCGTGAAGACGTCGCGCCGCAACGCGGTGACGGTCCGCTCCCCGCAGGCCACCGAGCTCGCCGACGTGCTGCAGCGCGCCGGGGCGCGGGTCGAGGCCGTCGAGCCGGGGGTGCTGTCCGTGGCCGGGATGGACGCCCGGGCGGTCGGGGACCTCGCGTTCGAGCACCGGGTGCGGCTGCACGAGCTGGCCCACCGGGCCGCCACGCTCGAGGAGGCGTTCCTCGAGGCGACCGGGGACGCGCAGGAGTACGAGGCGCACCAGCCGGCCGTGACCACCGAGGAGGAGCAGGCGTGACCGACGCGCTGAGGTACGAGTGGACCCGGATCCGGACCATCCGCTCCACGTTCTGGCTCTCGGTGATCGCCGTGACGTTCGGGGTGGGGCTGTCTTTCCTGGTGGCGATGGGCACGTCGTTCGCGTTCGACAGCTCGCAGCCGCCGAGCTCGCACGACACCCGGATGATGGCGGCCGGGGTCGCCACCCAGTTCGGGTCATTGGGCGCGCCGTACTTCGTCGCCTACATCCTGGCGATGCTCGGCGTGTTCGCCTGGGGCCACGAGTACCGGCACGGGATGATCCGGGCCACCCTGACGGCGCTGAACTCGCGCAGCCACGCCTGGGCCGCGAAGTACGTCGTGGTCGGGGTGTGGGTGCTCGCGGTCGCGCTGGTCACGATGCTCGGGGCGCTGCTCGCCGGCTGGCTGTGGCTGCACGACGACGGGGTGCCGTTCGTGCTGGGGGACCTGGTCCGCACGGTCGCCCGGACCCTGGCCTACACGCTGGTCTTCACCTGGCTGGCGACCGCGTTCACCTCGCTGGTGCGCAACCAGACCGCCGCGCTGGTGCTGATGTTCCTGTGGCCGCTGGCGGTGGAGAACGTGATCGTGCTGGTCTTCCGCCTGGTCCCGGGGATCCGGGAGCACACGGATCTGACCCGCTTCCTGCCGTTCACCGCCGGGGGCCGGATCATCGACCAGTCCGGCCCGGCCGGCTCCCTGTTCGGGCAGCCGCTGTCCGCCTGGGGCGGGCTGGTGGTCTTCGGCGGCCTCGCGGTGCTCGCGATGGTGGCGAGCCTGCTGCTGTTCCGGCGCCGCGACGCCTGAGCCGCGCGGGGCGTGGCGAGGGTCATACCGGGGCCAACCCAGGCCTTCGGTAGAATCGGCCCAGATGTCTTCCCTCGCACCCGAGCCGCGCGCCGTCCCGCAGGACGGCGAGGTCTGGTACGTCTCCTACGGCTCGAACATGTCCGAGGAGCGTCTCGGCTGCTACCTCGAGGGCGGCCGCCCGCCCGGAGGGAACCGACCGCACCCCGGGGCCCGGGACCCACGCCCGCCGCGGCACAGCATCCCCGTCGACCTGCCCGGAGCGGTCTACTTCGCGGGCGACTCCGGGCAGTGGGGCGGCGGCGTCGCCTTCTACGACCACGAGACGCCGGGGCCCAGCGCGGCGCGCGCCTACCTGGTGACCGCCGCGCAGTTCGCGGACATCGCCGCCCAGGAGATGCACCGGGTGCCCGAGCCGGGAGACCCGCTCGAGGAGATCGTGATGGGCGGGCTGCCCGAGCACCTGGGCGGCCGGCACCACGCCGGGCCCGGGCACTACGAGACGCTGGTGGAGGTGGGCCGCTTCGCCGGGGCGCCGATGCTGACCTTCACCGCGCCCCACGGCATCGACCACGTCGAGCACAACGCCCCGTCCGCGACGTACCTCGCCACCCTGGAGACCGGGCTGCGCGAGTCGCGCGGTTGGGGAACCGCCGAGGTCGAGGAGTACTTCTCCCGTCTCACCCGGCGCCTGGCGGCCTGACCCCCGGCACCCGCCCGGCGAACCTCCTGGTGCCGTGCCGGAGCAGCCGGCCGTACCCGTGCGGCCGCGGAGCCGCGAGCCGCTCCCGGCGCAGCTGCTCGACCGCCTCGTCGCGGAACGGGGGCAGCGGTCCCGTGGAGCGTTCGATGAGGTGGTCGGCCAGCGCCGGGTTGCGGACCAGCACCGGTCCGTGCAGGTACGTCGCCACGAGGCTTCCCTGCACGGCCCCCTCCGTGCCGTCGTGCCCGTTGCCGGTGCCCGCGAGCAGGTGGGCGAGGGGACGCGCCGCCGGCCCGAGCACCGCGTCACCGGCGTGGTTCTCGTAGCCGGTCAGGGTCGGCAGGCCGGGCAGGCCGACCGGCTCCGCCACCACCTCGCCCACGGCACGCGGACCGGGTAGCCGCCCGGACGTCACGTCGAGCAGGCCCAGGCCCGCCTGCCTGCGACCGTCCGTGCCGGTGAACTCGCGGCCGAGGATCTGCAGCCCCGCGCAGACCGCGAGGCACGGCGCCGACTCGAGGGTCCGCGCCGCGCCGGTGTCGCGCAGCGACCGCAGTGCGAGCGCCTGCGCGGTGTCCTCGCTGCCGCCGACCAGGTAGACGTCACCGGTGGTCGGCAGCGCCGTCCCGAGCGGCACCTCCAGCACCCGCGCCGACAGCCCGCGGGCGGCCGCGCGGTGCACCACCGCGAGGGCGTTGCCGCGGTCGCCGTAGGTCCCCAGCAGCTCGGGATAGACCAGTACGACGACCAGGTCACTCGCTCCGGGCACGGGCCAGCTCCTGTCGTGCGTCCTGGAACGCGGTGTAGTTGGCGAGCACGTCGACGGGGCCGTCCGGCAGCGTGTCCAGCGCGGCCAGCAGGCCGCCGCGGACCGCCCGCGCGCTCAACCCCGCCATCTGCAGGCGCACCAGCATGTCCGTCGCCCGGCGCCCGACGACCGCGATCTCGCGGCCGGCCAGGGCCTCGAAGGGCACGTCGTACAGCCAGGACGGGTCGCGCCCGTCGACGCCGTCGGAGTTGAACGCGAGGACCAGCGGGCCCGGGGTCTCGCGGACCAGGTCGAGGACCCCCAACCAGCCGGCCGGGTTCTTGGCGAGCAGCATCCGGACGCGGTGCCGCCCCAGGTCGACGTGGGCGTACCGGCCGCTCACGTCGGTGATGGCCGCCATCGCCGCCAGTGCCGCACCGGGATCGGCCCCGGCGTCGGCGGCGGCAGCGGCCGCCATCGCGGCGTTCGCGCGGTTGAAGTCGCCCGGCAGGGACAGCCGCACCGGCAGCCGCAGCGACCGGGACACCAGGTCGTCGCCCTCGAGCCACCAGTCGGGTCGCGGGCGGGACAGGCCGCAGCCGCAGGACCAGGAGTCGCCCCGGTGGTGGCACTCGTCCCCGCAGGCCGGGCAGGTCATCGAGTCGTCGGTCCACCTCTGTCCGGCGGCGACCCAGACCTGCCGCCGGGCGGCCAGCGCGGGCCAGACCGTGGCGGGGTCGTCCACGTTGGCGACCGCCACGTCGGTGGCGGCCAGCGCCTGCCGCCAGGCGGTCGACACCATCCTCACCTCGGGATGGCGGGAGAGCTGGTCCCGGGTCAGGTTCAGCAGCAGCACCGCCGACGGCGCCACGCGTTCCACCGTCCACGGCAGCCAGCCCTCGTCGGTCTCGAGGACCACGTGCTCGGCCCGGCCCCGGGCCAGCGTGGTGGTGAAGCCGGCCGGTGTGTTCGCCCCGTCGGCGTTGGAGTCGACGTCCCCGAGCGTCCCGAGCGCCGCTGTCAGCAACGCCGACGTCGTGGTCTTCCCGTTGGTCCCGCTGACCAGGGTGATGTCCCGCCCGGCCGCCAGCGACCGCGCCGCGTCGGGGGCCAGGGCGAGGATCACCCGTCCACCGATCACGCCCCCCGAGCCGCGCCCCGCCATCCGGGAGAGCGCCGAGGCGGCGCGCCCTGCCCGGCACGCCCACCGGGTCCGCCGCTGCGCGCGCGCAGGCACCCGGACAGGAGGGGGCCCGGGGTCAGATCGGAATCGCATGCGTTCGGACATCGCCACCTCTACGGCTCCTCACCGGACGGAGGCGCCCTCTTCAGTGTTCCGCGCGGCGGAGCCCTGTTCATGAAGATTCTCTGTGAGTCGGCTGTGATCCGTGGCGAATTCCGGAAGTGCCGTGCCTCTCCGGGCCGTTCGTCGCGAAAGCCGACCGGCCGGACCACACCCCCTGGCGGGGCCCGGCACGGCTGAATAGGGTGCGTGGCATGGAGTCCTACGCGGCGGGTGAGACCAGTCCGGCGCTGATCGAGGAGACGATCGGCGGCAACTTCGAGCGGATCGCGCGCGAGCACGCCGACCGCGAGGCGTTGGTGGAGGTGGCCAGCGGACGGCGCTGGACCTACGCGGAGCTCGACCGCGACGTCGACGCGCTGGCCCGGGGGCTGATCGCCTCCGGCGTCGCGAAGGGGGACCGGGTCGGGGTCTGGGCGCCGAACTGCGCCGAGTGGACGATCACCCAGTACGCCACCGCCAAGGTCGGGGCGATCCTGGTCAACGTCAACCCGGCCTACCGCACCCACGAGCTGGCCTACGCGCTCAACCAGTCGGGCCTGCGGATGCTGGTCTCGGCCACCGAGTTCAAGAGCAGCGACTACCGCGCGATGGTCGACGAGGTGCGGCACGACTGCCGGGCCCTGGAGCGCGTGGTCTACCTCGGCACGTCGGACTGGGCGGACCTGCTCGCCGAGGGTGAGGGGCTGCCCGACGACGCGGTCGCGCAGCGGATGTCGACGCTGGACAACAACGACCCGATCAACATCCAGTACACCTCGGGCACCACGGGCTTCCCCAAGGGCGCGACGCTCAGCCACCGCAACATCCTCAACAACGGGTTCTTCACCACCGAGCTGATCAGCTTCACCGAACGCGACCGGCTGTGCATCCCGGTGCCCTTCTACCACTGCTTCGGGATGGTGATGGGCAACCTCGGCTGCACCACCCACGGCGCGTGCATGGTGATCCCCGCGCCCGGCTTCGACCCGACGGTCACGCTGCGGGCGGTGCAGGACGAGCGGTGCACCGGCGTGTACGGCGTCCCGACGATGTTCATCGCGATGCAGAACGACCCCGACTTCGCGAGCTACGACCTGTCCGCGCTGCGCACCGGGGTGATGGCCGGGTCGATCTGCCCGGTGGAGGTGATGAAGCGCTGCATCCAGGACATGAACATGGCCGAGGTGTCCATCGCCTACGGGATGACCGAGACCTCCCCGGTGTCCTGCCAGACCCGCGGCGACGACGACCTGGACCGTCGTACCGCCACCATCGGCCGCGCGCACCCGCACGTGGAGGTCAAGATCGTCGACCCGGCGACCGGCGCCACCGTGGAGCGGGGCGAGACCGGGGAGTTCTGCACTCGCGGCTACTCGGTGATGCTCGGCTACTGGGACGACAGCGAAAGAACGGCGGAGACCGTCGATGCCGACGGCTGGATGCACACCGGCGACCTCGCGGTGATGCGCGAGGACGGCTACTGCAACATCGTCGGGCGGATCAAGGACATGGTGATCCGCGGCGGGGAGAACATCTACCCGCGCGAGATCGAGGAGTTCCTCTACACCCACCCGGAGATCGAGGACGTGCAGGTGGTCGGCGTACCGGACGAGAAGTACGGCGAGGAGCTGTGCGCCTGGATCAAGATGAAGGCCGGCCCCGGCCATCGGCAGCCGCTCGACGCCGACGCGGTGCGCGAGTTCGCCACCGGCAAGCTCGCGCACTACAAGATCCCGCGCTACGTGATGGTCGTCGACGAGTTCCCGATGACGGTGACCGGGAAGATCCGCAAGGTCGAGATGCGCGAACGGTCCGCCCACGAGCTCGGCCTGGCCTGACCCGAGTTGTCAGGCGCTGCGTGCGCCATGACGCGCTGAGCGCCTGACAAGTCAGTTGACCTGGAGCAGGGTGCTGCGGTCGGAGTCGCCGTAGCGCACCATGCCCAGCCACCGCTTGGTCGGGTCGAGCCCGGTCCAGGACGCGGTGTAGCCGAACCGGGCGCCGGGGCCGGCGTCGAGAGTGTCCGGGGTGAGGGTCAGCGCGTTGCCGCCGGCGGAGCCGACCACCCAGGTGTAGAGCTGGCCGGTCGTGGTGGTGCCGTTGCCGGCGGACTCGGCGTTGACGTAGAGCGTGTAGCTCCCGGCGGCGGGCTTCGCGAGCGTGATCGTGGCGGTGGGGGAGTCGGCGGTGGCGCTGTCCACCAGCACCCGGTCGCGGTAGAGGTACAGGTCGACGTCGTCGTCGGGGTTGTGGCTGGAGATCTGGAAGCGCGCCACCTCGGTGCCGCTGGGCACCACCACCGGCGTGGCGAAGGTGTCCTGGTCCTCGGTGGGGGCGGCCGGGTCGAACGGCCCGGGCAGCAGGGTCAGGCCGGTCGGGTTCGCCGGCACCATCCCGGTGCTGGTCAGCCCGACCGGGGTGCCGGTCCCGGAGCGGCCCTCGACGCGGACCGTGCCGCTGTCACCGCTGCCCCGCACCACCCGCGGCGCCGTGACCGTCTGCGGGCGCACCGCGAGCGGCATCCGCACCTGGTGCGTGAGGCCGGTCCAGGTCAGCCAGCCCCGGGTGAACCGGTCGGGCTGGGCGGCCCCGGTCGCGGAGAACCGGATCCGCACCGTGCGGGTGTGCCCCGGTGGCACCGTGATCGTGCGCGGGTGCACGTCCACGCTGACCCCGTCGAGCCCGCTCGCGGAGGCGGTGTAGGTCTCGGTGGTGGTGCCGACGTTGGTGAGCCGCCGGGTGACCGTGCTCCGCCCGACCAGGTGGCCGACCGCCACCGACGGCAGGTTGAGCCGCCGGGCGCCGAGCGTCCCGTTCGCGAACTTCCGCCAGGCGGCGGGGCCCGAGTCGAGCACCAGCCCGGGGTCCAGGAACCGCTTGGGGTCGACGTTGCCGGCGCCCTCGGCGAACGGGCCGGCGGTGCCCTCCAGGTCGCGGGCGGTGGTCATCATCGCGGACTTGATCCGGGCCGGTGACCACGTCGGGTGCACGCCCCGGACGAAGGCGGCCAGCCCGGCGATGTGCGGCGCGCTCGTGGAGGTGCCGGAGTACAGGTCCCACTTCCGGCCGGAGTCGGAGCTCGGCGCGACCGCGCCCAGCACGCTGACGCCGGGCGCGGTCAGGTCCGGTTTGAGCAGGCTGCCGCCGGCGTCCACGGGACCGCGCGCGGAGAAGCCGGCGATGGTCGGCACCGGCACCGGTGCGGTCGCCGACGGGTCCAGCGAGGCGGTCGCGGTGCTGCCGGCCCCGGCCACGTAGGCCTTGACCGCGCTGGCGTCCGCCACGTCGAGGTGCACGGTGGGTACGGCGTGCGCGTCGGCGTCCGTGCTCCCCGGGACGGTGTTCGCGAGCACCATGCCCGCGCCGCCGGCCCGGGACACCGCCGTGGACTTGTCCACCCGGGCCACCACGCCACGGTCGCAGACCACGATCTTGCCCTGGACCCGGTCGGCGTCGAGGGCACCGATCTTGCAGAGCCTGGCCTCCTCGCTGGTGGCCTGGGGGGCGGCGACGTCGGCGGCGAGCACCAGGCCGGTCGAGGCGACCGGCGAGTCGGAGACCATCGCGCCGACGTACTGCTTGCCGTTGCCGAGCCGCACCCCGCCGAGGAACAGGTGGTGGGTGCTGGCGCCGACCGTGGTGACCCAGGGGGCGGCGTGGCCGACGCTGCCCGCGGTCGGGCCGGTGTTGCCGGCCGCCGCGGCGACGAACACCCCGGCCGCGCTGGCGTGCAGGAAGGCGCGCTCCACGGTGTCGGTGGGGTCCTGGGAGCCGGCCACGGAGTAGTTCAGGACGTCGACGCCGTCGGCCACGGCCCGGTCCACGGCCGCGACGGTGTCCGCGGTGGTGCAGCCGTCGTCGGCGGGCTGCGGCGCGGTCCAGCACGCCTTGTAGACCGCGATGCGCGCGGCCGGGGCCATCCCGGAGAGGGCGCCGAACGGCTGGTCGTCGATCTGCACCTGGACGCCGCGGTCGCCGGCGGCCACGGACGCGGCGTGCGAGCCGTGGCCGGTGCTGTCGCGGGGGGAGCGGTACTCGGAGCGTGCGAGCCGGTGCCTCCCGAACCCCTTGACGAACCAGCGGGCCGAGACGACCTTGTCGTTGCAGTCGTGCCGGGTCCACTGCTCGCCGGCCCGGCAGTCGCCGTGGAAGCCGGGCAGCCGCGGCGACGTGCCCGGCTTGGCCTGGGCCAGCCCCGCGAAGCTGGGGTTCTCCGGCCAGATGCCGGTGTCGACGACCCCGACCACGGTGCCCCGGCCCGCGTGCGCCGCGCCGCCGGCCTGCGCCCACGCGCCGTGCGCGCCCGACAGGCCCAGGGAGCCGGAGTAGTCGTGCCGGGCGACCGGTTGCTTGGTGCTGCGCTCCACCAGGGCCACCTGCGGCGCGGAGCGCAGCCGCTTGACCTGCGCGGGGCTCAGCCGGGCCGCGAACCCGTCCAGCGCGGTCGTGTAGTGGTAGAGCACCCGCGGGTCCCCCACCCGCGCGAGCAGCCGGTCCTGGCGGTGCCGCAGCAGCCGCCGGTAGCGGGTGACCGCGGCCCGGGTCCGGTCGAACCGGTGCCCGGGGCGGGGCCGGGTGGCCGGGTAGCCCTTGACGCCGCCGGTGTACGACGCGGCCGGCCGGGCCGTGAGCGTCACCACGTACACGCCCCGCACGGTGGCCTGGGTCGGGTCGACGCCGGGGCTGCCGGCGGACTGCGGGGGTGCCGCGCTCGCCCCGACCGTCGTACCGGCGAGCACCAGCGCCGCCGTCGCGGCGGCGGCCAGCAGCCTCGGGAGGCGCGGGCGGGTGCTCAACGGGACGACCTTTCGCAAGGGACGGGAACCGCAAACGGGACGGCCCCCCATCGTGGCAGGGGCGTGAGTTCGCTTCAACCGGTTCGGCTACATACGCTGGCCGGATGGATGCCGCCGTACCCCTCGTCGTGGGCTTCGACCTCGACATGACGCTGATCGACACCCGTCCCGGGTTCGCGGCGACGCTCGCGGAGCTCAGCCGCGAGACCGGGGTCGAGATGGACGTCGACGCGATGACCCGCCGGCTCGGCCCGCCGCTGGCCCACATGCTGGCGCCGTACTACCCGGCGGAGCAGATCGAGGACCTCGTGGGCCGGTTCCGCGCGCACTACCCGCGGCACGCGATCGCGCCCACCGTGCACTTCGACGGTGCCCACGAGGCGCTGGCCGCGGTACGGCGTCACGGTGGCCGCAGCGTGGTGGTGACCGGGAAGTACACGCCGAACGCGGCGCTGCACGTCGAGGCGCTCGGCTTCGAGATCGACCACCTCGTCGGGGAGGTCTGGGGGGTCGGGAAGGCCGCGGTGCTCACCGAGCACGGCGCCGGCGTCTACGTCGGCGACCACGTGCACGACGTGGAGGGCGCGCTGGCCGCCGGGGCGCTCAGCGTCTCGGTGCTGACCGGGGGCTGCACCGAGGACGAGCTGCGCGCCGCCGGCACGCACGTCGTCCTCGAGGACCTGGCCGGCTTCCCGGCCTGGCTCGACCGGCACGTCCTGGAGCGCCGGCTGGCCGCGCTCGAGGCGGACCTGCGCGCCCGGGGCTCGGTGCTGGTCGCGTTCAGCGGCGGCGCGGACAGCGCGTTCCTGCTCGCCGCGGCCGCCCGGGCGCTGGGCCCGGAGCACGTCGGCGCGGCCACCGCCTACTCCGGCTCGCTGCCGCAGGCCGAGCGCTCCCCGGCCCTGGACTTCGCCCGGGACCTCGGCGTCGCGGTGCTCACCCCCGAGACCCACGAGATGGAGCGGGAGGGCTACCGCACCAACGCCGGCGACCGGTGCTACTTCTGCAAGGCCGAGCTGCTCGACGTGCTCGGCCCGCTCGCCGCCCGGCACGGGCTCGCACACGTCGCCACCGGCACCAACGCCGACGACGCGGTGGCCGGCTTCCGGCCGGGCATCCGCGCCGCCGCCGAGCGCGGCGCGATCACCCCGTTGCGCGACGCCGGGCTCACCAAGGAGCAGGTCCGGGCCGCGTCCCGGGCGTGGGGGCTGCCGACCTGGGACAAGCCGGCGGCCGCCTGCCTGGCCTCCCGGGTGGCCTACGGGGTGGAGGTGAGCCCGTTCCGGCTGGCCCGGGTCGAACGGGCCGAGGTGTCGGTGCGCGCGGCGCTCGCCGACGCCGGGGTCGCGGTGCGCGACCTGCGGGTCCGGGACCTCGGCGAGCGCGCCAGCATCGAGGTGGACGCCGAGGCCGTGGTACGGGTTCGGGAGCTGCCGGCGGTGACCGCCGCGGCGGTGGCCGCCGGGTTCGCCACCGCCGAGGTGGACGCGCAGGGCTTCCGGTCCGGCTCGATGAACGAGCGGTTGCCCTTCCCGGAACGGTTCCGCTGACCCGTCAACCCGCTCGTGGCCGGGCACCTCGGCGCCGTACGCTGGTGTCTGCGTGCTCCCACCCACCGCCCGCGGCACGCCGCGGGCCGTCACACAGAAGAGGTCTCCGGTGCCGACTGGCAAGGTCAAGTGGTACGACGCCGAGAAGGGCTTCGGCTTCTTGTCGAAGGACGAGGGCGGGGACGTCTACGTCCGGTCCGAGGCGCTGCCCGCGGGCACCGCGTCGCTGAAGGCGGGCACCCGGGTGGAGTTCGGGATCGTGCAGGGCCGCAAGGGCGACCAGGCGCTGCAGGTGCGGCTGCTCGAGCCGTCCCAGTCGGTGTCCAAGGCGCTGCGCAAGAAGCCCGCCGACATGGTCAACATCATCGAGGACCTGTACCGCCTGCTCGAGGGGATCGAGAAGGGCTACCGCAATGGTCGGCACCCCGACCCCAAGGCTGCCCAGCGCACCGCGATGGTGCTGCGCGCGCTGGCCGACGAGCTGGAGCTGTAGCCGCCTCGCCGCGGCGCTGACCGCCTCACGCCCGCACGGTGCGGGGGCGGACGCCGCTGAGCACCCACGCGCTCCACGCGACCAGGATCGCGGCCGCCACGCCCAGCCCGACCTGCGGCACCAGCGGCAGGGTGATCCCGATGACGCCGCCGACCACCCAGGACAGCTGGAGCAGGGTCTCGGAGCGGGCGAACGCGCTGGACCGGGTGTGCTCGGGCACGTCCCGCTGGATCAGCGCGTCGAGGGACAGCTTCCCGAAGGACTGCGTCAGCCCCGCGGTCAGGCCGAGCAGTACGGCGGTGGGCAGCCCGTAGAACACCGCGGCGAGGACCGTCACGGCCGCGTCGACGAGCAGCGTGATCACCACGGTGAGCTCCGGGCGCACCGACCGCAGCACGTTGCCGAGCCCGACGCCGAGCGTGCTGCCGAGGCCCGCGGAGCCGATCACCAGCGCCAGCAGCAGCGCCGGCTTGTCCTCCCAGCCGGGGAACGGCTTGTCGCGGAGCAGGAACGCCATGTACATCGTCAGGAACCCCGACAGCATCCGCAGCCCCGCGTTGCTGCGCAGCGCGATGACCACCGCGTGCGGGGCCGGGCGCAGCCGGCGGGAGGACCGGTGCGAGGAGGTCAGGCTGACCTGGTACTCCCCGGCGGAGCTGTCCACCCGTCCCGGGAGCAGGATCGCCAGGATGGTGCCGCCGACGAACACCAGGAAGGCGTAGCGCAGCGACCACTGCGCGCCGAACGTGGACGCGCCGACTGCGAGCGGGGCCGAGATCGCGCCGCCGGCCACCGCGGCCAGGGAGATCCGGGAGTTCGCCTTCACCAGGCTCAGCTGGTCGGGCAGCAGCCGGGGGACCGCGGCGGCGCGGGTCACGCCGTAGGCCTTCGAGCACACCAGGACCCCCAGCGCCGCCGGAAAGACCACCACCGTGTCCTGCGCCACCGCGTCGGCGAGCACCCAGCACAGGAACGCGCGGATCGCCATCGTCGCGCCGACCGCCCAGCGCCGCCCGTGCCCGAACCGGTCCAGGAACGGTCCGATCAGCGGCGCGACGATCGCGAACGGGAGCATCGTCAGCCCCAGGAACAGGGCGACCTGGCCGCGGGCCTGGTCGGTCGGCACCTGGAAGAACAGCGTGCCGGCCAGCGAGATCGCGACCGCGGCGTCGCCGGCGGCGTTGAACGCGTGCAGCTCGATCAGCCGGGACAGCCCGCTGTCGCCCGCGCCCTCCGCGTGGGTGGCGCGCCGGGCCTGCCGGAACGTGTAGCCGGCCGCCCGGCCGGTGGCGGCCCCGGCCCGGCGCGCGCCGTGCGCGGTGGCCCGGGCGCCGTGTGCGGTGGCCCGCGCGGCGCGCCGGGTGCCGCCCGCGAACGCCGCCCGCCGCGCGGTGCCCGGGTCCGCCGGCGTCCCCGGTGGCATCGGCGGCGCCGGCCGCGCCGGGCCGCGCGGTGGTGTCCTCCACCGTGTCGTCGGCGGGTCTCGCCTCCTCGCGCGCCATGCCCCCATCTTGCCCGCCCCGCCCGCACGGTGGGGACACGCCGGGCCGGGCGGATCGGCCCACCCGGCGCGACAACCGCCGGGTGCTTAAGGAAGAATCCTGCGACGTGATGACTGCAGCCCGCGCCGTGAAGCCGGACACCATCGGGGTCCGCGCCGTGGACGCTGCCCGCGCGGCGCTCCTCGAGAGCGTCGACGTGACGGACGTCGGCGCGCACCTGGGCCACCAGGCCGAGGAGGAGCGCGTCGTCACGCACTACTTCGAGTGCCTCCGGGGCGGCTACCGCGGCTGGCGCTGGGCGGTCACGGTTGCCCGGGCCGCGCGCCAGAAGACGGTCACCGTCGACGAGATCGTGCTGCTGCCGGGGGACACCTCGATCGTCGCCCCCGTGTGGGTGCCGTGGCGCGAACGGATCCAGCCCGGCGACCTCAGCCCCGGCGACCTGCTGCCCACCGAGGACGACGACCCGCGCCTGGTCCCCGGCTACACCGCCGGCGACGAGGTCGTCGACCAGGACTCGGTGAAGGAGGTCGCCGACGAGCTCGGCCTCGGCCGCGCCCGGGTGCTGTCCCTGGAGGGCCGCGAGCTGGCCGCCCAGCGGTGGTACGACGGCAGCCACGGGCCCGACGCCGCGATCGCGCAGTCGGCCCCGGCGAACTGCGGGTCCTGCGGCTTCCTGGTCCGGCTCGACGGTCCCCTGTCGCGGCTGTTCGGTGCCTGCGCCAACGCGTTCGCCAACGACGACGGCCGGGTGGTCTCCTTCGACCACGGGTGCGGCGCGCACTCGGAGGCCCAGCTGGCCAAGAAGAACCTGCCGGCCCCGCTGCCCGAGCCGGTGCTGGACACCCTCACCTGGGACGACCTCGACACCTTCTAGGTGACGGGGCGCCAGCCACGCACGCTGGCGGCGTTCTCGTCGCTTGACGGAGCCCGCGCCGCGGATCAGCCCTCGGGGGGTGCGTCGGCCGCGGACTGCGCGAGGCGGGCCTGGCGACGGTTCCGGCGGCGGCGGCAGTAGTCCCAGCCGAGCACGCCGAGACCGAACCCGGCCAGGCAGGTCCACAGCCACCACAGCCGATGGGCCTCCGCGAGCCGGCCCGCGAACGGCAGCAGCAGCACGAACGCCAGCAGCCACAGCACCGTCCCGACGGCGACCGTGCGGGTGCCGTCGACGTCGAGCGGTTCGACGTTCGCGACGATGTAGGTGCGGTTGCCGATCTCGTGGGTCTTGACCGGCTCGTCGGGCTGCTGCTCCACGGGGTCGAACCTATCCGACAGCGCCGGCCGGTCCCGCTGCCGGGCGCGGCGGCCCCGGCATCGGATGCCGAACCGTGACCGCCGGGGCCTTCCCCGGCTACCGGTATCGGAGGAAACGGGGTGGTTCTGGCAAGATGTGCCACTGGCCACCCGGCCCCTTCCCCGCAGTCGTACCCGGCAGCACCGCCCTGCACAGAGTTTGGGACTCCACGTGGACAATTCAGCCAAGACCACCGAGCGCGGCTCGACCGAAGCCACCGGCACCCGCGGGCCGCTGGACAGGTTCTTCAAGATCTCCGAGCGCGGCTCGACCGTCGGCCGCGAGGTCCGCGGTGGCGTGGTCACGTTCTTCACGATGGCCTACATCATCGTGCTGAACCCGCTGATCCTCGGCTTCGCCCAGGACGCCGGCGGCAAGTTCCTCGGCGGGGTGAGCGCCCCGGACAACCTGCCGATGATCGCGGCGGGCACCGCCCTGGTGGCCGGCGTGATGACGATCCTGATGGGCGTGGTCGCGAACTACCCGCTGGCCCTTGCCACCGGCCTCGGGCTGAACGCGTTCGTCGCGTTCACGATCGCCAAGGGGATGACCTGGGCCGACGCCATGGGCCTGATCGTGCTCGAGGGGCTGATCATCCTGGTGCTGGTGCTCACCGGGTTCCGCAGCGCGGTCTTCCACGCGGTCCCCGCCCAGCTGAAGACGGCGATCAGCGTCGGCATCGGTCTGTTCATCGCCCTGATCGGCCTGGTCGACGCCGGGTTCGTCCGCCGGATCCCGGACGCCGCCAACACCACCGTGCCGGTGCAGCTGGGCGCCAACGGGTTCCTCGGCGGCTGGCCGGTGCTGGTGTTCGCGCTGGGTCTCGCGCTGGTGGTGACCCTGTACGTCAAGAAGGTCCGCGGCGCGATCCTGATCTCGATCATCGCCACCACGGTGCTCGCCGTCGTCGTCGAGGCGATCGCGAAGATCGGGCCGATGAACGACGGCCAGGGCCACATCAACCCGCACGGCTGGAACCTCAACGTGCCCGCGCTGCCCAGCGACATCGTGGCGATGCCGGACTTCGGGACGCTCGGCCAGTTCTCCCTGCTCGGCTCGTTCCAGAGCGTGGGCCTGGTCTCGGCGGTGCTGCTGATCTTCACGCTGATGCTGGCCGACTTCTTCGACACCATGGGGACGATGACCGCGATCGGCGCCGAGGCGCACCTGCTCGACGAGGAGGGCATCCCGCCGAACAGCCAGCGGATCCTGGTGGTCGACTCGATCGCCGCGGCCGCCGGCGGTGCCGCCGGCGTCTCCAGCAACACGTCCTACATCGAGTCCGCCTCCGGCGTCGGCGAGGGTGCCCGTACCGGGCTGGCCAGCGTGGTCACCGGCGCGCTGTTCCTGCTCGCGACGGTGTTCGCCCCGCTGGTCAAGATCATCCCGAACGAGGCGGCCGTGCCCGCCCTGGTGCTGGTCGGCTTCCTGATGATGCAGCAGGTCAAGAACATCGAGTGGGACGACCTCGAGATCGCCATCCCCGCCTTCTTGACCATCGTGCTGATGCCGTTCACCTACTCCATCTCGGTGGGCATCGGGGCCGGCTTCATCGCGTTCACCCTCATCAAGGTGGTCCGCGGCAGGGCCACCCAGGTGCACCCGCTGATGTGGGTGGTCGCGCTGCTGTTCGTCGCCTACTTCGCCATCGACCCGATCAAGCAGGTCCTCGGCGTCTCCTGACGGGTGGGCGGGCCACCCGGGGCCGCGTCAGTCCAGGGTGGCCCGGTGCGCCTTCCACCGGTCGAGCATCGCCGCCGTCTCCTCGCGGGTGAACCGGAAGAACTCCTGCGACTCGCGGAGCCGGCGGGTGCCCCGGTGGCCCGGCCCGATCATCTGCGCGGCCTCCTCGACGGCCTGCTCCCACATCTCGAGCAGCGGCACCCGGGCCGCGGTGATCGCGCCCCACACGTCGTCGTCGTGGATCCGGTACAGGTCCGCGCGGCTGCCGGGCTCGCGCTCCTTGAACATCAGCCGGGTGTCGGTGAGGTAGCGGACCGCCCCGGAGATCGCGGCGGGGGAGACCCGCAGGCCCGACGCCAGCTCGGCCGCGGTGTACCGGTCGGCATCGTCGGCCAGCGCGTAGGCGAACACTCGCGCCGCCATCCGTGGCATCCCGCTGGCGGCGATCAGCGCCGCCACCCGTTCGACGGCGCGCAGCAGCTGGTCCTGGTCGGTGTCGCTGGTCATCGTGCTCCGTTCCTCGGGGTGGTTGCATCATAGCCTTCAAAACATTCACACACGCATGAAAGTTGTGGTTCGATGGCGCCATGACGGTGCAGATCTCGGCCCGCGGGCTGGTGAAGAGGTTCGGCAGCACGGTCGCCCTCGACGGGCTGGACCTCGAGGTGCGCGCCGGCGAGGTGCACGGCTTCCTCGGCCCCAACGGCGCGGGGAAGTCGACCACGATCCGGGTGCTGCTCGGGCTGCTGCGCGCCGATTCCGGCGCGGTGTCGCTGCTCGGCGGAGACCCGTGGCGCGACGCGGCGACCCTGCACCGCCGGCTCGCCTACGTGCCCGGCGACGTGAGCCTGTGGTCCAACCTCACCGGTGGCGAGGTCATCGACCTGCTCGGCCGGCTGCGCGGCGGGTACGACCCGCGCCGGCGGGCCGAGCTGCTGGACCGCTTCGAGCTCGACCCGAGCAAGAAGTGCCGGTCCTACTCCAAGGGCAACCGGCAGAAGGTCGCCCTGGTCGCCGCGCTCGCCTCCGACGTCGAGCTGCTGCTGCTCGACGAGCCCACCGCCGGCCTGGACCCGCTGATGGAGGCCGTCTTCGAGGACTACATCCGCGACCGGGCCGGGGACGGACGCACGGTGCTGCTGTCCAGCCACATCCTCTCCGAGGTCGAGTCGCTCTGCGACCGGGTGAGCATCATCCGCGCCGGGCGCGCCGTGCAGACCGGCAGCCTCGCCGAGCTGCGCCACCTCACCCGGACCACCGTGGTCGCGGAGACCGCCCAGAGCCCCGACGGGCTCGCCGGTGTGGCTGGGGTCGCGCACCTGCAGCACCTCGACGGCCGGGTCAGCTTCGACGTCGACACCGACCACCTCGACGAGGCGATGCGCTACCTCGCCGGCCGCGGCATCCGGTCGCTGGTGAGCCACCCCCCGACGCTCGAGGAGCTCTTCCTCCGGCAGTACGGCGACCGGGTGGACGACGCCGCACGGGACGGTGGTGGGGACGCCGTACGTCCGGGGCCGGAGGTCGTGCGGTGAGGGGGTTCGAGGGGACCGTCGCGCTGGTGCGGCTCGCGCTGCGCCGCGACCGCGTCCGGCTGCCGGTGTGGCTGCTCGCGGTCAGCGGGGTCACCTTCTTCGCGGGCAACGCGATGTCCAGCACGTTCCCCACCCAGGGGTCGATCGAGGCCTACGCGGCGTCCGCGAAGACCTCGGCCGCCCTGATCGCGATGTCCGGACCGCCGATCGCGCTGGACACGCTGGCGGGCATCGTGCTGAACAAGGTCGAGCTGGTGACCGTGGTCGGCGTGGCCCTGATGGCGGTCCTCGAGGTGGTGCGGCACACCCGCGGTGAGGAGGAGGAGGGGCGCACCGAGCTGCTCCGCTCGGCGGTCGTCGGCCGGCACGCCGGGGGCGCGGCCGCGCTGCTGGTGGCGTCGGGCGCCTCCGTGCTGATGGGCGCCCTGATCGGGCTCGCGCTGGCCGGTGCGTCGGTGCCCGGCGGGAGCGCGCTGCTCTACGGCGCCTCGACCGCCGCGCTGGGCCTGGTGTTCGCGGCCGTCGGGCTGTGCGCGGCCCAGGTGTTCACCCACGCCCGGGCGGCGCTCGGGGCCGCGCTCGCGGTGCTCGGCCTGGCCTACCTGCTGCGCGCGGCCGGGGACGTCCGCGGCGACTTCCTGGTGTGGCTGTCGCCGGTCGGCTGGTCCCAGGCCACGCACGTGCTGGGCGCGGAGCGCTGGTGGCCGCTGCTGCCCTGCCTGGCCGCCTGGGCGCTGCTGGCCGGGCTCGCGGTCGCGCTCTCGGGCGCCCGCGACGTCGGCGTCGGGCTGGTCGCGCCGCGCGACGGTGCGCCGGACGGCGGGCCGCTGCTGTCCGGGCCGGTCGGGCTGGCGTTCCGGCTGCAGCGCGGCGCGGTCGCCGGCTGGGCGGCCGGGGTCTTCCTGCTGGCGTTCGGGATCGGCTCGCTGACCAAGGCGGTCGGGGAGATGGCGCGCGGCAACCCGACGCTCGAGCAGTACCTGAAGTCGACCGGGCAGGGGTCGCTCGTGGATGCCTTCCTCGCCACCATGATGCTGATGGTGGCGCTGCTGAGCACCGGCTTCGCGGTCTCGTCGAGCCTGCGGCTGCGGTCGGAGGAGACCGCCGGCAGGCTGGAGTCGCTGCTCGCCACCGGGCTGTCGCGCACCCGCTGGCTGCTGGCCGGGGTGCTGGTCACGGTGGTCGGCACGCTGCTGCTCCTGCTGGTGGGCGGGCTGGGCCTGGGGCTGGCCTACGGGCTGCTCTCCGGCGACCCCGGCCAGGCGCCCCGGATCGCCGTGCTGCAGCTGCTGTACGCGCCCGCGGTCCTCTCGCTCGCGGGCCTGGCGGTGCTGCTGACCGGCTGTCGGCCGGAGTGGGTCGCGGTCGCCTGGGCCGGTCTGGGCGCCTGCTTCGTCCTCGGCTGGCTCGGCCCGCTGCTCGACCTGCCGCAGTGGGCGATGAACCTCTCGCCGTTCGCGCACGTCCCCCGGGTCCCGGTGGTGAGCGCCTCCGCCGCCGCGCCGACGTACACCGCGCTGGTCGCCGTGGCCCTGGCCGCGGTCGGGCTGCTGGGGCTGCGCGGCCGCGACATCGGCTGAGCTGAGACCTGCCTCACTCCTGCACCGAAAACCGGAATACTTAGCAAGGGTAATGACTTACGCTAAGTATCATGACCCCGTCGATCGAGCAGGTAGCACGCAGCGACAGCGGGCTGGCGTCGGCGCTGCGGATCTCCGTGGCCCGGCTGAGCCGGCGGTTGCGCAGCGAGCGTGACCCGGACAACGAGCTGCTCCCGGTGGGGCAGCTCTCCGTGCTCGGGGCGCTGTTCCGCAACGGGCCGTGCTCCGTCGGCGAGCTCGCCGCGCTGGAGCGGGTGCAGCCGCCGTCGATGACCCGCACGGTCAACTGCCTCGAGGAGGGCGGCTACGTCGTCCGGCGCAGGCACGAGACGGACCGGCGGCAGGTCGTGGTGGCGCTGTCGTCACGGGGCGAGGAGACACTCGCCGCCGACCGCAAGCGCCGCGACGTGTGGCTCGCCCAGCGGCTGCGCGAGCTGACCCCCGAAGAACGCACCGTGCTGCGCAAGGCGGCACCCCTGATCGAAAGGCTGGCACACGCTTGAGTCCGACTTTCCGGGCGCTCTCCAACCACAACTACCGGCTGTACGCCTCCGGTGGGGTGGTCTCGAACGTGGGGACCTGGATGCAACGGGTCGCGCAGGACTGGCTGGTCCTGCTGCTCACCGGCAACAACGGCACCGCGCTGGGCATCACCACCGGGCTGCAGTTCCTGCCGATCCTGCTGCTCTCGCCGTACGCCGGCCTGGTCGCCGACCGGTTCCCGAAGCGCCGGCTGCTGCAGGTCACCCAGGTGATGATGGCGGTGCCCGCGCTGCTGCTCGGCGTGCTCGCGGTCACCGGGGTGGCCCAGACCTGGCACGTCTACGTGCTCGCGCTGGTGTTCGGCGTCGGCACCGCCTTCGACGCGCCGGCCCGGCAGTCCTTCGTCAACGAGATCGTCGGCCCGGACAACCTGACCAACGCGATCGGCCTGAACTCGGCGTCGTTCAACGTCGCCCGGATCCTCGGCCCCGGTGCCGCGGGCTTCCTGATCGCCGCCTTCGGCGACGGGGTCCCCGCCACCGGCGCGGTGATCATCCTGAACGGGCTCAGCTACGGCGCGGTGGTGCTGGCGCTGCAGCGGATGCGGGTCGGCGAGCTGGACACCCCGGAGCGCGCCGCGCGCGGCAAGGGGATGATCCGCGACGGCATCCGGTACGTGCGCGAGCGGCCGGACCTGATGCTGATCCTGACCATCGTGTTCTTC
Organism: uncultured Actinomycetota bacterium; assembly: GCA_963728775.1. GTDB lineage: Bacteria > Actinomycetota > Actinomycetes > Propionibacteriales > Nocardioidaceae > Nocardioides_B. Next base: position 78,797 of record CAVSLP010000009.1, on the reverse strand, counting down.
GCCGGGACGTTCGGCTTCAACTTCCAGATGACCTCCGCGCTGATGGCCACCGAGGTCTTCCACAAGGGCGCGGGGGAGTACGGCATCCTCGGTACCACGATGGCGGTCGGCTCCCTGACCGGTGCGTTGCTCGCGGCCCGGCGCGGCCGCCCGCGGCACCGGCTGGTGATCGGCGCGGCGGTTGCCTTCGGCGGCGCGGAGGTCGCCGCCGGGCTGCTGCCGTCGTACCTCACCTTCCTGGTCTTCACCCCGGTGATCGGCGTCTTCGCGATCACGATGGCGAACTCCGCCAACGCCACCGTCCAGCTGAGCGTGTCCCCGCTGATGCGCGGCCGGGTGATGGCGCTCTACATGATGATCTTCATGGGCGGCACGCCGATCGGTGCCCCGATCGTGGGCTGGGTCGGGCAGACGTTCGGGGCGCGGTGGACCCTGATCGGCGGCGGTGGCGTGACCATCCTCGGCACCCTTCTCGCGGTGCTGGTGTTCAGCCGCGCCAAGGGGCTGATCGGCAGCGGGCGCAGGCTGGAGCCCACCCCCGCCCCCGAGCTGGTCTGATCAGGCCGACTCGAACCACGGGTGGTGCAGGTCGAGGTACCGCACGTCGTGCATGGCGGTCTCCATCGTCTCGCGCACGTCGGCGGGCATCTCCTTGCGCTCCCCCTCGCGCGCGGAGGCCTCGTCGGTGAACGCGATGGTCTCGGTGAAGGTGCCGTCCTCCTCGATCGCGAGCGTCCCGCCGAGGATCTCCGGGCGCTCCCGGTGCAGCATCTCGGTGTCGGTCATCATCGCCTTCAGGCGCTGCGGGTCGTCGACCTTGCCGCGGATCACCTGGACGAACCCGGCCCGGTCGGAACCGCCGTCGAGCATCAGCGTGACGTCGTCGCAGTCGTGGAACTCCGTCGGGCCGGCCATCAGCGCCATCATCCGCTCCGCCCACGCGGCCTGCTCCGGGCGCGCGGAGTTCGCCATCGCCTTCTCCTTGGACTCGAAGCGGACGATGCCCACGAACTCGTCGTCGTCGGTGAAGCCGTAGGTGCCCCCCAGGAAGCCGGTCCCCGCCGCCTCGCCCACCTCGGTGCGCCAGCTCTCCGCCAGCGCGCGGAGCTCGTCCTGGCGGGTGCACTTGCCCTGAATGATCTGGATGAACATTGCTGACCTCCATGTCGCGTCGTTGCGCCGGCCGCTTCGGAGTTGAAGTGGTCGCATGTTCACCTGGGACGCTATTGCGGGTCCCGGGGACCGTCCATAGCGCGATCGGGCCGTCCGACCGGCGCGGCGATAAACTCGGCCGCATGAACCCCCGCTACCGACGCATGGTGATCCCGGGCGCCCTGGTGGGGCTGATTCTCGTCGTGCTCGTCGCCGCCCTGATCAAGGGCTGAGCCGTGGCCGAGCCCCTGCTGGGCGCACTCGCCCGGATGCGCGGACTGGTCCTCGACGACCGGGTGCTGGTGCGTGCCCTCGCGTCCGGACGCCAGAAGGGCCGGACCCCGCGCTGGCGCCGGGTGGAGCTGCGGTACGTCGACCTCAAGGCCGGCCGCCACCTGCAGGTCACGGCCTACGACCACACCCAGGCGCACACGTCGAACCACCTCGCCGGGGACGCCGCGACGAGCGCCCTCGACGACCTGCTGGACGAGCCGTTCGGCAACTGGCACGTGGAGACCACCACCGAGACCCACCAGCTGCGGGTCACCAAGAAGCTCGAGGCGATGGTGCACACCAGCGCCCGGCCGACCGGCCCGGAGGCCCCGGGGGACGCTCCGCGCGCCCCCCGGTCCCCGGCCAGGGCGCACGACCGGAAGAAGCCGCGGCTGCTGCCCGAGGACCACCCGGTGCTGGTCGCGGTCGGGATCTCCGACGCGCAGGGCCGGGTGAAGCCGACCCGGCAGGCGAAGTACCGCCAGGTCGAGGAGTTCCTGCGCAGCCTCGGGCCGGCCGTGGACGACGCGCTGTCCTCGGGCCGGCTGCGCACCCCCACCGCCGACGACCCGCTGCGGGTGGTCGACCTCGGCTGCGGCAACGCCTACCTGACCTTCGCCGCCCACGCCTACCTCGCCGACGTCCGCGGCCTGCCGGTGCACCTCACCGGCGTCGACGTGAAGGCGCAGTCCCGGGAGCACAGCACCCGACTCGCCGAGCAGCTCGGCATCGGTGACCGGATGACCTTCGTGCAGGGCGACATCTCCTCGGCCACCCTGGACCGGCCCCCGGACGTGGTCCTCGCCCTGCACGCGTGCGACACCGCCACCGACGACGCGCTGGCCCGCGCGGTGAGCTGGGGCGCGTCGCTGGTGCTCGCCGCGCCCTGCTGCCACCACGACGTCGCGGCGCAGCTGCGCCGGGCGCCGACCCCGGCGCCGTACGCGCTGCTGACCCGGCACGGCATCCTGCGCGAGCGGTTCGCCGACACGCTGACCGACGCGATGCGCGCCTCCGTGCTGCGGCTGGTCGGCTACCGGGTGGACGTCATCGAGTTCGTGGAGAGCCAGCACACCCCGCGCAACACGCTGCTGCGGGCCGTGCGGACCGGCGCCACGCCCGCGGAGTCGGTGCGCGCCGAGCTCGACGACGTGACCCAGACCTGGGGCGTGCACCCGAAGCTGGCGGAGCTCCTCGGTGACCGGCTGGCCTAGGGCGCTCGCGGCCGGCTGCCTGGCCGCGCTCGCGGGCGTGGCGCCGCCGGCGGCCGCCGACCAGCCGGTGCCGCACCACCGGCTGTTCGCGTTCACCGACCCGGACGTGATCGAGTCCAGCGGGCTCGTCGACCGGGGACGGCTGGTGCTCACCATCAACGACTCCGGGGACGGCCCGGTGGTCTACGGGATCGACCCGCGCTCCGGCGCGACGGTCAGCCACACGACGTACTCCTCCGGGGACGTGACGGACGTGGAGGCGCTCGCGCCGGCTGCGGGCGGCGCGGTCTGGGTCGGCGACATCGGCGACAACCGGGCCTCCCGGGACGACATCAGCGTCTACCGGGTGCAGCCGGTGTCCTCGGGGGACCACTCGGTGCCCGCGCAGCGCTTCGGGCTGACCTATCCCGGCGGTGCCCGCGACGCCGAGACGCTGCTCGCACAGCCGCGCACCGGGCGGCTGTTCGTGGTCTCGAAGTCGGTGTTCGGCGGCACGGTGTACGCCGCGCCGCGGCACCTGCGCGAGGGCGCCGACAACCGGCTACGGCCCTTCGCGCGGGTCGACGGGCTGGTGACCGACGGCACGTTCTTCCCGGACGGCAAGCACGTGCTGCTGCGCACCTACGGCACCGCCTCGGTCTACTCCTTCCCCGACTTCCGGCTGGTCGGCACGGTCACGCTGCCGGCGCAGCGGCAGGGCGAGGGGATCTCCCTCGGCCCGGGCGGGCGGGTGCTGCTCAGCTCCGAGGGGGTGCACGCCCCGGTGCTCGAGGTCTCGCTGCCCCACGACCTGGCCCGGCCCGGCAGCGCCGCCGGACCGCGTCAGGTCGGACCGTCGCCGGACACCCGGCCGCCCTCGCACGTGGCGCACCCGCACGCCCCGGCCCGCAGCGGCTGGGACTGGGCGGGCATCGGACTGGTGGGCCTGGGGCTGGGGCTGCTGGGCCTGCTGTCGGTCCGGCTGTCCCGGATCCGTGGGCGCTGAGGAAAAACCGCTCGTCGCCGTCGGCCGGGGCGGCCTACCGTGGGCCGGTGCGAACCGCGTGGGAGCAGGTCTGGACCACCGAGCAGTGGCGGGCCGAGGTGACCGGCTGGGTGGACACGGTGCTGGCCGCCCGCGGGATCACGCGCACCGGCGCGGTGGAGCAGCCGCGGGTGCGGATGTGGTCGACGGCCCTGACCGTGCCCACCGACGCCGGCCGGCACTGGTTCAAGGTGAACTGCCCGGCGCTGGTGCACGAGGCCGGGCTGGTGGCGGCGCTGGCCGAGCTCGCCCCGGACCATGTCGTGGTGCCGGTCGGCGTCGAGCCCGACCGCGGCTGGATGCTCAGCGCCGACCACGGGCAGACGCTCCGTGAGGCCGGCCGCAGCGACGAGCGCGCCTGGACCCGGATCCTCACCGAGTACGCCGACCTCCAGCGCCGCACCCTCGGCCACGGCGCGGCCCTGCACGCCGCCGGCCTGCCGGTGCTGGCGCCCCAGGACGCGGCCGGCTACGTCGCGTCACAGCTGGACCTGCTCTCGTCGCTGCCGCCCGGCCATCCCCGGTACGTCGACCGCGGGCTGGTCGCGCGGGTCCGCGAGGTGCTGCCGCGCCTGGAGAAGGTCGGCACCGTGCTGGCCGAGGGGCCGGTGCCGCTCGCCCTGGACCACAACGACCTGCACGACAACAACACCTTCGCGCCCACCGGGGACGAGACGACGCTGCGCTTCTTCGACTTCGGCGACGCGCTGTGGGCACACCCGTTCTGCTCGACGCTGATCGTGGTCAACGTGGTGACCGACCCGGACGGGTTGGACCTCGACGACGCCGCGGTGACCCGGCTGCTGGACGCGTACCTGAGCCGGTGGACGGACTTCGCGCCGCTCGCCGAGCTGCGGGTCCTGCTCGACGGGGCGCTGGTCCTCGGCCGGGTGCACCGGTACCTGACGTGGGTGCGCTGCTTCGTCGACGTACCCGACGAGGCGCTCGGGGAGCACGCCGGTGCCCCGGCGCTCTGGCTGGAGCTGCTGGCCGCGTGCCTGGAGCCCGGCGGCTCCCCGCGGGTGCTCTGACGGGTCGCGGTCACAGGTGCTTGCGCAGGTACGCCGGGGTGCCGACGACGAACGTGGTCCGCTCGCGCTTCGGGCGCATCCACCGGAGCAGGCGCTCGATCCGGTGGGTCGGCATCGAGATCCAGCCCAGCCTGCCCACCGGGGCGCCCGCGTGGATCCACAGGCTGCCCTTCCGCACGTTCGCCGGGACGCTGGCCTCCCGCTGGTCGGCGCGCCGGGAGTGGTGGATACCGCGAGGCAGGTTGACGTCCATCAGCACGGCCCACGGGTACCGGTGCCGGTGGGCGGCGAAGCGCTCGGACAGGGCGCGGCGCCAGCTCGCCCCGCGGGAACGGTGGGGCTGGAACACGTTGTACGTCCGGGGGGAGCGCGGGTCGTAGGGCCAGTAGTCGTCGGCGGTGAGCCGCCGGAAGGGCAGGCCGGTTCCCGGATCCGCCCGGAAGCCCATGGCCCGCGCGGGCCGGAACGTCCCGGCGGGTGTCTTCCCGGTGAGCTGGCGACGGTGGCCGGGCAGGACCAGTCCCCTGCCCCCGAGATGAACGCGGACCGGTCGTTGCGCGACGTGCCACACGTGGGCCCGCGCCTGCCACGCGACTGCGGTGCCGGCTGCGCTGGACCGGTCCTTCGCCGTGATGGTCAGCACCTGCCGCGCGCGGCCGATGCTGCGCAGCTCGTTCGGGTGGACGGTGCCGGTGACGGACACGGCCCGGTACTGCCGGGACAGGTAGCCCCCGATCGGTCCGGCCGAGCAGGACGCGGCGTCGCCGCAGACCCGGGGGTCGTGCTCGGCATACGCGAGGAACGCGTCGGTCTTCGCCGCGAGGTCGGCCCCCGAGATGTTCGGGGGGCTCGTGCGCACGGGGTAGCCGCGGAACGCGACGAACGTGTGCGGCCCGGAGTAGCGGCGCTGCGCCGCGCCGGCGAAGTAGGCGGCGGCGTAGTGGTCGCTGTGGTCGCCGGCCCCGAAGGCGTTCAGGTCGTCGCCGGCGAGGATCCGACCCGGCCGCAGGGTCCGCATCGCTGCGGTGAGCGCCGCGCGGAGCGACTTCCTGGTGTAGGGCGCCGACCCGTCGACGGGGTGGATGGTCCCGATCCTCGCCTGCCACAGCTTCTGCAGGCTCTCGCGGCCGTGCCCGGATCCGCCCGTGCCCTTCTCGAGCCCGTCGGGCAGGCGCAGGAACGCCAGTGACACCCGGGGGTCGTCCACCAGCGTCCGCACCTGGACCGGGTGGGCCGCCAGCACCGTCTCGGACGACTCCCAGCGGTTCCGCTCCCCGGCCATGGCGGCGTAGGCCGCCTCGACGCCCGCCTCGCGACCGCTCCAGTACGACCGGTCGAGGTTCGCGTCCCCGGCGGTCAGGTAGAGGGTGCGGACGCACCGGCCCGCGCGGATCTCGTGCAGCAGGTCCGGGCTCATGAACAGCAGGTCGTCGTCCGGGTGAGCGGGGACCAGGAGCGTCGTACCCGACGGGCAGCCGGCGAGGTCCGCGCGCACGGCGGGCGGTGCCGGCAGCAGCACCGCCGCCACCGCCACCGCCGCTGCCGCAACCCCGCGTCCGAGCACCTCACCTCGCCTCTTCCCGCCGCCGAGCCGGCCGGACCGCGTCACCCCCCGGTGCCCTCAGTCTGGGCAGGGGACGGGACGGACTGCGGTGGAAGGAGGTAATGCGCGGTATGCGCCACCTCGGACCTGCGTGGCACCGGGGCCCGGCGAGGTGCCGCGCCGCTCGCCGGTTCCGCTACCTGCCCCGGGGGAGCGAGGCCCGGTCAGAGCCTCTCGACCACGTAGTCCACGCAGGAGGTGAGCGCCTCGACGTCGGCCGGGTCGATCGCCGGGAACATCGCCACCCGCAGCTGGTTGCGGCCGAGCTTGCGGTAGGGCTCGACGTCCACGATCCCGTTGGCGCGCAGGGTCTTGGCGAGCGCCGCCGCGTCCACGGAGCCGTCGAAGTCGATGGTGCCGATGACCAGCGAGCGCTCGTCCGGGTTCGTGACGTACGGCGTGGTGTAGGACGTCTTCTCCGCCCACGTGTACAGCCGGTTGGACGAGTCCGTGGTGCGACCCACCGCGAACTCGAGCCCGCCCTGGCCGTTGAGCCAGTCCAGCTGCTCGGCCATCAGGAAGAGCGTGGCGACCGCGGGGGTGTTGTAGGTCTGGTTCTTGCCGGAGTTGTCGATCGCGGTCGGCAGGTCGAAGAAGGCGGGGACCCAGCGGCCGGTCGCGGCGATCTCGGCGGCGCGTTCGAGGGCGGCCGGGGACAGCACCGCGACCCAGAGGCCGCCGTCGGAGCCGAGGTTCTTCTGCGGGGCGAAGTAGTAGGCGTCGACCTGGCCGATGTCGACGGGCAGGCCGCCGGCGGCCGAGGTCGCGTCGACCAGGACCAGGGCGCCCTCGTCGGCACCGGCGACGCGCCGCACCGGGGCCATCACCCCGGTGGAGGTCTCGTTGTGCGCCCAGGCGTAGACGTCCACACCGGCCTCGGCCCTCGGCTCCGGACGCGTTCCGGTGGCGGACTCGATCACGGTCGGCTCGCCGAGGAACGGCGCCTGCTTCGCCGCCTTGGCGAACTTCGAGGAGAACTCGCCGAAGGACAGGTGCTGGCTGCGCTCGCGGATCAGGCCGAAGGTGGCGATGTCCCAGAAGGCGGTGGCGCCACCGTTGCCGAGCACCACCTGGTAGCCCTCGGGCAGGTCGAACAGGTGCGCGATGCCCTCGCGGACGCGCGCGACCTGGTTCCGCACCGGCGCCTGCCGGTGCGAGGTGCCGAGCAGGGAGGTGCCGGTGGCAGCCAGTGCGTCGAGCGCCTCGACCCGGACCTTGGACGGGCCGGCACCGAAGCGGCCGTCGGCGGGCTTGAGCTGGTCGGGGATGGTGATCGTGTCGGTCACGACGTCTACCTCGTGTTGTCGGGAGTGGTGACCTGACCCCGTTGTCAGAGCTGCCTGCGGGCCTATTCTGTCACCCGCAGCGCAACGACGACGAAACGGGGACGCATCATGAGCAACGCCACCGCCCCACCGGACACGGGCCCACGAGGGGCTGCACGTGCCTGCGGCACCCCCGCGATGCCGCCGCCCGGTTCTGCGACTCCTGCGGCAGCGCGATGAGCTAGCCACGTGCTCGAGATCCGTCAGGTCCGGTTCGACGACCCGGACGCCCAGAGCCTGGTGGCCGAGGTGCAGGCCGAGTACGTCGCCCGCTACGGCGGGCCGGACGAGACGCCGCTGGACACCCACGCGTTCGACCCGCCGGCAGGCGCGTTCTTCGTCGGCTACCTGGGTGGCGTGCCGGTGGCCATGGGCGGGTGGCGGATCCGGTCCGGGATCCAGCCCCTCGGCCGGGTGCGGCCGGCCGAGATCAAGCGCATGTACGTCGCCCCGGCCGGTCGTCGCAGCGGGTTCGCGCGCGCCGTCCTGGCCCACCTCGAGCGCACCGCGCGCCAGGCGGGAGCCGACGTGATGGTGCTCGAGACCGGGCTCAAGCAGCCCGAGGCGATCGCGCTCTACGTCTCGGCCGGCTACGGGCCGGTGCAGCCCTTCGGTCACTACGCCTGGTCGTCCAGCGCGCGCTACTTCGGCAAGCGGCTGTGACGGGGGGCGCCCTCGTCGGGACGCGCGCTGCGCGGGATCGTCCTGCACCCGTCCGGGACCAGCGCCGTCGAGCGGCAGGCGTCCGGGCGCGATCGCCTTGCCGGCAAGGCGAAACTGCTTGCGCTCGCTGTCCCCCGACCGGTGACCACGGCCCGGGAACCGTCGGTGGTCGGTCCTAGGTTGAGGTCATGGAGACGAGCTGGTGCGAGGACCTCGACGGGCAGGCTGCGGCCGACGCCTTCGTGGCCAACCGCGCCCGGATCGTCGCCGCGCAGGCACGTGAGTTCGTGCTGTGCGCACACTGGGCGGACCTGCACCACCCCGACTCCCAGCAGCCCGACTCCCAGCAGCCCGACTCCCAGCAGCCCGACTCCCAGCACCCCGACGGTGCTGGCCGGGCCGGCGGTCCCGGCATGGCCAGCGGCCCAGGGATCTTCCCGGGGATGGAACGCGGCAAGGCGCTGGGCGGCGCCGGCACCCCCGAGGTGCTGGAGTTCGCGACCACCGAGCTCGCGGTCCTGGCGGGGGTGGGCACCGGCACCATGGACCGCATGGTGCGCGACGCGTTGGACGCGCGGCACCGGCACCCGTTGCTGTGGGAGCGGATCCTGCAGGCCACGCACGCGGATGACGCGGACGCGGATCCCGCCCAGGCAGCCGCGGCCGTGCAGGTGTGGCAGGTTCGCAAGATCGCATATGCCTGTCACAGCAAGGGCCTCACGCGCGAGCAGGCCCGCTGGGTGGACGCGGTGACCACGCCCCGGCTCGGGCGCTGCAACTGGGGCGAGTTCTGCACCGAGCTCGAAGCGGCGATCATCGAGGTCGACCCGGCCGCCGCGGCCCAGCGGGAGGCCGCCGAGCGGATGCGCCGCTACGTCGCGAAGGGCCAGAGCAACGAGCACGGCCTGACCACGCTGGTCGCCAAGGTCGAAGCCGGGGACGCCGTCGCCTTCTTGGCGATGATCGACCTGCTCGCCCGGGTGCTGCAGGAGGACGGGGACACCGGCACCGCTGACGTGCGCCGGTCCCGGGCCGTCGGGATCCTCGCCAATCCGGCCGCCGCGCTCACCTACCTGCTCGCCCACGGCTACGGCGCCCTCGGCGAGGACGAGTGCACCGAGCCCGACTGCACCGAGCCCGACTGCACCGGGGACCGCCCAGGTGCCGAGGACCGCGAGGAGGACGAGGACTGTCCCGGCCCGCGCGGCGGCGAGCCGACCGGGACGGCGCCGTCGACAGCGGGCGACGGATCACCGGGCCCGCGGGCCGGGGAGGGCCAGCTGGAGCTGTTCGCCGACCGGCGGGTGCACGGCAACGAGGGCACCCAGCCTCCCGGGGGTGTGCCCGACGACGTCCCGGCCCCCGGACGCCTGCGGCCGCGTCGGAACCTCGGCTTCCACCACCCGCAGCCACCCCCCGGCCCTCAGCAACCCGACTTGCAGCCACCCGACTCGCAGCCACCCGGCCCTCAGCCACCGGGCGCCCACCCTCCCGGGCCGCCCCCACCCGGCCCCGGACACCGGGCCGACGAACCATCGGCCGATCCGCCGGGGCGTCTGCGGGCCGCCGACCTGCACCCCGCCCAGGACGACTCGGATGCTGGTGCCGCAGGCGGGTGTCCGCGGTGCGGGCACAGCACTGCCGCCCCGGCTCCGGGGGAGAGCTCTGCGCGCACCGGACCCGCCCCGGGTGAGTCGCCGCTGAGCCGCCCCGCGGTCCTGTTGCGTCGGCTGGTCGCCGCCGGCGTGCTGGACAAGGTCGCCGCGATCGACCCGGCGCGGCTGCTGCCGCAGGCGGTCCTGTACGTCCACCTGCACGAGTCGTCCTACACCCGTGACCCGCAGGGCGTGGCTCGCGTCGAGGCCGGGATCGGCCCCACCTCGGCCGAGACCGCGCTCGGGATCCTCGGTCACCACCACGTGACGATCAAGCCGGTGATCGACCTGGCCGACCAGCGGCCGGCCGAGGGCTACGAGGTTCCCGGCCGGCTCCGCGAGGCCCTGCACCTGTTCCGCCCGGGCAGCGTCTTCCCGTACGCGGCCTACCACGGGCAGACCATGCATGCCCAGGACGCCGACCACACCCGCCCCTACCGGCCGGTGACCGACGACAGCCGAGGCGAACCCGACCCGCAGACCCGGCTGGACAACCTCGGGTTCCTCGGCCGTCGGCACCACCGGGTCAAGACGTTCGCCCGGGGCTGGCAGCACCGGCAACCCCGCCTCGGCGTGCACCTGTGGCGCACCCGGCACGGCTACTGGTACCGCGTCGACCACCGCGGCACCCACCCGCTGGGCAAGAACCCCGACCTCGGCGACCACGGGCTCGTCGGTCGTCGCTCCGGTCGTCTTTCCGGCCCGGACGCCCCGGCTTCTACCAGTGCGGCCGAGCAGCGGCTCGCGGTGGTCATCGCCGCGCACGGCCGCGCCCATTCCAGCAGCGCAGCGGTGCCTGCCGCGACGGCGCGCTATCCGTCCGAGACCAGCAGGTAGCGCTCGTCGTCGATCTCCCGGCCCCACAGCACCGGCTCGGACAGCGGGTGTACGACGGACCGCCGACCCCCGGCGCGCACCAACGCCTCGGCGTCGCGCGCCCGCAGACCGGCCCCGGTGAACCAGAAGCCCTCCACGAGCAGCAGCCGACCGCCCGGGGCGAGCAGGTCGCACCACCAGGCGAGGCCGGCGGCCGGATCGGGAAGCGCCCAGAGCACGTGCCGCGACAGGACCACGTCGAAGCTGCCCGGCCGGAGCGGCGGGGCGCCGGCGTCGCCCCGCACGACCGTCACGTCGAGCCCCGCGGCCGCCACCTTGGCGCGCGCGGCGGCCACCATCTGGCCGGAGAGGTCGACCCCCTGCACGTCGTACCCCTGCTCGGCCAGCAGCACCGACAGGGTGCCGGTGCCGCAGCCGAGGTCCGCCACACGCGCGGGGGCCGGCGGGAGGTGCTCGAGGAGCAGGTCCCGCCAGGCGGCGCGGGTGTCGGGGTCGCGCAGCCCGTGGTCGGGCTCGTCGTCGAAGCCGGCCGCCTCGGCGTCCCACAGGTCGGCGGTCTCGCGGGCGCTCACACCCCGGCCCAGCCGGGGTCCCAGCCCTCGACGTCCTCCGCGGGACGGCTGGCCGGGCCGGCGTACTTGGCCGAGGGCCGGACCAGCCGGCCGGTGCGCTTCTGCTCCAGGATGTGCGCGGACCAGCCGCCGGTGCGGGCGCAGGTGAACATCGAGGTGAACATGTGCGGCGGCACCTCCGCGAAGTCCAGCACGATCGCGGCCCAGAACTCCACGTTGGTCTCCAGGACCCGGTCCGGGCGGCGCTCGCGCAGCTCGGCCAGCGCCGCCTTCTCGAGGGCCTCGGCCACCTCGTACCGGGGTGCGCCGAGCTCCCGCGCGGTGCGGCGCAGCACCCGGGCGCGCGGGTCCTCGGCACGGTAGACCCGGTGGCCGAACCCCATCAGCCGCTGCTTGCTGTCCAGCAGCTCCTTGACGTAGGCACGGGCGTCGCCGCGCTGCTCGACCTCGTCGATCATGTGCAGCACCCGGGACGGCGCGCCGCCGTGCAGCGGCCCGCTCATCGCGCCGACCGCGGCCGACAGTGCCGCGCTGACGTCGGCCCCGGTGGAGGCGACCACCCGGGAGGTGAACGTGGAGGCGTTCATGCCGTGCTCGGCGGCCGAGGCCCAGTAGGCGTCGACGGCGCGCACGTGCTTGGGGTCCGGCTCGCCCTTCCAGCGGATCATGAACCGCTCGGTGATCGAGCCCGCCTTGTCCACCTCGGACTGCGGGACCATCGGCTGGCCGAGCCCGCGGGCTGCCTGGGCGACGTACGACAGCACCATGACCGCCGCCCGCGAGAGGTCGTCGCGGGCCTGCGCGTCGTCGATGTCGTAGAGCGGCTTGAGGCCCCACATCGGGGCCAGCATCGCGATCGCGCTCTGCACGTCGACGCGGATGTCCCCGGAGTGCACCGGCAGCGGAAACGGCTCGGCCGGCGGCAGCCCCGGCTGGTAGGAGCCGTCGACCAGCAGCCCCCAGACGTTCTCGAACGGCACCCGGCCGACGATCTCCTCGATGTCGACCCCGCGGTAGCGGAGCGCGGACCCCTCCTTGTCGGGCTCGGCGATCTGGGTCTCGAACGCGACGACGCCCTCGAGTCCGTGCTGGACCTCGGTCATCTGCGGCTCCTCTGCGGTCTCGATGCTGAAGCGCCCTCATCATGCCCGCTGGCCCCCCACCCGTCACCTCACGCCGCGCTGCCGCCCGGCTCGGCCGCTACATTCCTCCCATGAGCGAGCGGGAGCTGAGCCAGCTGCGGCAGGAGTACGCCGCCGGGGGACTGTCGGAGGCGGACCTCGAGTCCGAGCCGGTGGCGATGTTCCGGCACTGGCTGCGCGACGCCGTTGCGGCGGGGCTGCACGAGCCGAACGCGATGGTGGTCTGCACGGTGTCCGCCGACGGCCGACCCTCCGCCCGGATGGTGCTGCTGAAGGGGGTCCGCGAGCGGGGCTTCGTGTTCTTCACCAACTACGAGTCGCGCAAGGGCGGCGAGCTGACCGCCAACCCGGCGTGCGCGCTGCTGTTCCCGTGGCACGACCTCGAGCGGCAGGTGCGGATCGAGGGCACCGCGTCCGTGCTCGGCGCCGAGGAGAACGCGGCGTACTTCCGCACCCGCCCGCGCGCCTCGCAGCTCGGCGCCTGGGCCTCCCCGCAGTCGCAGGTCGTCCGGTCCCGTGCCGAGCTCGACGAGCGGTACGACGAGATGGGCACCCGGTTCCCGGAGGCGCAGGACGTGCCGGTGCCGGCGCACTGGGGCGGCTACCTGGTCGTGCCGGAGACGGTGGAGTTCTGGCAGGGGAGGCGTGGCCGGATGCACGACCGGCTGCGCTACCGCCGGGTGGCGGCCTCGGGCGACGGCGCGGGGAGCGATCCCGTCGAGACCGCCTGGGCCGTGGAGCGGCTGGCCCCCTGACCTCCGGCGGGTGCCGCCGCCGTCGCCGGCTCCAGCACGTGGTGGCGGGTCGGGCGTCGGGGGCTCCGACCCCGAGAACCCGGACCCGGCACTCGGGGGTCGGATCAGGGCTGCACCCCGATGCGCCGGACCGCTCCGCGAAGCAGAGTGGGAGGACCAGGGGACGGCCCTGGAGACCGACGTGAAGGATACGAACATGAACGACATCCACCAGAGCTTCGCCCGGCAGGGTCTGGTCCGGCCGCGGGAGGGGCGGGTCCTGGGCGGCGTGTGTGCCGGCCTCGGCCGACGCCTCGGCATCGGACCGTGGGCCGCACGGATCCTCTTCGTGCTGGTGCTGCTGGCCATCCCGGGCAGCCAGATCCTGGTGTACCCGGTCCTGTGGATCCTGATGCCCGCGGAGGAGAGGGTCGGGGTTCGTCCGCCGGCGGCCCCGCCGGCCCCCGCCTGACCCGCCGGCCCCCGCCGTCGTGGGGCGGTAACTGCGCACGTGCGCGCTTGCGGCCCGGGGGCGCCCCTGGGTGAGGGGCCGTGACTGCGCACGTGCGCACCTTCGGCCCCGACGCGCCCCGGGGGCCGTCGGGGCGTTGCCTGGTTTCGGAAAACCGCTTGTGAGTGAGTGCTCACTCATTTACAGTCGCAGCTGTGAACATCTCCTCCTCCCAGGCACCCCGCTCCGGCCGGGCCGCACCGATGGCGCCGGACGAACGCCGCCGCGCCATCATCGACGTCGTGGTGCCGCTGCTACTCAGCCAGGGTGCCGGCGTGACCACCCGGCAGATAGCCGAGGCAGCGGGGATCGCCGAGGGCACGATCTTCCGGGTCTTCCCCGACAAGGCCGCGTTGCTGATGGCCGTGGCCGAGGAGACGATGAACCCGAGCTCGGGCCACGCCGAGCTCGCGGCGGCGCTCGAGGGACTCACCGACCTGCGCGAGCGGGTGCTCGTCACCGCCGAGCGCCTGAACGACCGGTCGGAGAAGGTGATGGCGGTGCTGATGGCCCTGCGCGGGGTGTGGGACCCGCGGGACGAGCAGCAGCACCAGGACCACCGCCCCGGGCCGCCGCAGTTCGTGCTCGACTCCCATCGCGCCGTGCTGGACCGGCTGACCGAGGTGTTCGAGCCGCACCGCGCCGAGCTGACCGTCGAGCCCCGGACCGCGGCGCTGCTGCTGCGCACGCTGGTCCTCGGGGTGCGACACCCCGGCGCCGACCAGGAGGAGATCCTCACCCCCGACGACATTGCCGACGCGCTGCTCGACGGGATCCGACGTCGTTCCGCGAAGGGCGGGTGCTGAGATGCTGCTCCGGCTGTTGAAGAAGTTCCTGCAGCCCTACCGGGGCCCGCTCGGCGTGATCGTCGCGCTCCAGTTCGTCGGCACCATGGCCGCGCTGTACCTGCCCAGCCTGAACGCGAACATCATCGACAACGGCGTCGCCAAGGGCGACACCACCTACATCGTCCGGACCGGGGCGGTGATGCTCGGCGTCTCGGTCGTGCAGATCCTGTGCAGCGGCAGCGCGGTCTTCGTCGGCGCGCGCACCGCGATGGGCTTCGGGCGGGACCTGCGCGCCGCCATCTTCCACCGGGTCGGCTCGTTCTCCAGCCGTGAGGTCGCGAAGTTCGGCGCGCCCTCGCTGATCACCCGCAACACCAACGACGTGCAGCAGGTGCAGATGCTGGTGATGATGACCGCCACGATGATGGTGGCCGCGCCGATCATGATGGTCGGCGGCGTGCTGATGGCGATGCGCGAGGACCTCGGACTGTCCTGGCTGCTCGCGGTCTGTGTGCCGGCGCTGTTCCTGGTGGTCGGCCTGATCATCTCCCGGATGGTGCCCGGCTTCCGGCTGATGCAGGTGCGCATCGACGCCGTGAACCGGATCCTGCGCGAGCAGATCACCGGCATCCGGGTGGTCCGCGCGTTCGTCCGCGAACCCTTCGAGAGCAAGCGGTTCGCGGGCGCCAACGGCGAACTCACCGAGGTGGCGGTGCGCACCGGGCGGTGGATGGCCACGATGTTCCCCTCGGTGATGCTGGTGCTGAACGTCTCCAGCGTCGCCGTGCTCTGGTTCGGCGGCCACCGCGTGGACTCCGGCCAGATGCAGGTCGGCGCGCTGACCGCGTTCCTGACCTACCTGATGCAGATCCTGATGTCGGTGATGATGGCGACGTTCATGCTGGTGATGGTCCCGCGCGCCTCCGTGTGCGCGGACCGGATCGGCGAGGTGCTCGACACCGAGTCGTCCGTCGTACCCCCGGCCGAGCCGGTGACCACCGTCGGCGTGCACGGCGAGCTCGAGATGCGGGGCGTGGAGTTCAGCTACCCCGGGGCCGAGGCGCCGGTGCTCCGGGACATCAGCCTGACCGCCCGTCCCGGCACGACGCTGGCGATCATCGGCTCCACCGGCGCCGGCAAGACCACCCTGCTCAACCTGGTGCCCCGGCTGTTCGACGCCACCGTCGGGGGCGTGTACGTCGACGGGGTCGACGTACGGGGGCTGGACCCGGAGCTGTTGTGGAGCCGGATCGGGCTGGTCCCGCAGAAGGCCTTCCTGTTCAGCGGGACGGTGGCCAGCAACCTGCGCTACGGCAACCCCGACGCCACCGAGGAGGAGATGTGGGCGGCCCTCGAGGTGGCGCAGGCGCGTGACTTCGTGGAGGCCATGCCCGAGGGGCTGCACGCGCCGATCTCGCAGGGTGGCACCAACGTCTCCGGCGGGCAGCGGCAGCGGCTCGCGATCGCGCGGGCGCTGATCCGGCGCCCGGAGATCTACCTGTTCGACGACTCGTTCTCGGCGCTCGACCTGGCCACCGACGCGCGGCTGCGCGCGGCGCTGCGGCCGGTCACCACGGAGGCGACCGTGGTGATCGTCGCCCAGCGGGTGTCCACGATCATCGACTCCGACCAGATCCTGGTGCTCGAGGACGGCGCGGTGGTCGGACGCGGCAGCCACCGGGAGCTGCTGGAGACCTGCCCGACCTACCAGGAGATCGTCGAGTCCCAGCTGAGCGCGGAGGAGGCCGCATGAGCGGGGTGGTCCGGCCCGGCGGGCCCACCAAGCCGAACGGTGCCGGCCCGGCCGGGACCATGAAGGAGACCGAGCGGGTGCAGGCCAGCGGCCCGGGGCACGGTCGCGGGCCGTTCGGCGGCGGCATGGTCGGCCAGAAGTCGATGAACTTCGGGCCGTCGGCGCGCCGCCTGCTCGGCCGGATGCGGCCCGACCGGGGCAAGGCGGTCGCCACGGTGCTGCTCGCGGTGGTCAGCGTCGCGCTGGCCTCCATCGGGCCGAAGATCCTCGGCCACGCCACCGACCTGATCTTCTCCGGGCTGTTCGGCCGGCGGATCCCCGCCGGCGTCACCAAGGAGCAGGCCGTGCACGCCCTGCAGGCCCAGGGCCAGGGCCGGCTCGCGGACATGCTCTCCCAGATGAACGTGGTGCCGGGTCAGGGCGTCGACTTCGGCGCGGTCGGGCGGGTGCTGCTGATCGTGCTCGGCGTCTACGTCGCGTCCTCGGTGCTGTCGTGGTTGCAGGGCTTCCTGCTCAACGACGTCACCCAGAACACCGTGCGCCGGATGCGCCGGGACGTCGAGGAGAAGATCAACCGGCTGCCGCTGCGCTACTTCGACAAGCAGCCGCGCGGCGAGCTGCTGAGCCGGGTCACCAACGACATCGACAACATCAGCCAGACCCTGCAGCAGACGATGAGCCAGCTGCTGTTCGCGGTGCTCACCGTGGTCGGCGTGCTCACGATGATGTTCTACATCTCGCCGGTGCTCGCGCTGGTCGCGCTGGTCACGGTGCCGCTGACCATGGTCGTCACCGGGATGATCATGAAGCGCTCGCAGGGGCTGTTCATCGCCCAGTGGCGGCGGACCGGCAGGCTCAACGCGCACATCGAGGAGGCGTTCACCGGGCACGCGCTGGTCAAGGTGTTCGGCCGCCAGCACGAGGTCGAGCAGGTCTTCGCCGAGGAGAACGACGAGCTGTTCAAGGCGTCGTTCGGCGCCCAGTTCGTCTCCGGGCTGATCATGCCGATGATGATGTTCATCGGGAACCTCAACTACGTCGTGATCGCGGTCCTCGGCGGGGTCCGGGTCGCCAACGGGTCGATGAGCCTGGGCGACGTGCAGGCGTTCATCCAGTACTCCCGCCAGTTCACCCAGCCGCTCACCCAGGTGGCGTCCATGATGAACCTGCTGCAGTCCGGTGTCGCCTCCGCCGAGCGGGTCTTCGAGCTGCTCGACGCGGAGGAGGAGCCGGTCGAGGAGGCCGCCCCGCTGGCCGAGGGCGGGCGCGGCACGGTGGTGTTCGAGGACGTGTCCTTCCGCTACGAGCCCGACGAGCCGCTGATCGAGGACCTCTCGCTGGTGGCGCACCCCGGGCAGACGGTGGCGATCGTCGGACCCACCGGCGCGGGGAAGACCACCCTGGTCAACCTGGTGATGCGGTTCTACGACGTCGACGCCGGCCGGATCACGCTCGACGGGGTGGACATCGCGACCATGCGGCGCGGCGACCTGCGCGGCCGGATCGGGATGGTGCTGCAGGACACCTGGCTGTTCGAGGGCACTCTCCGCGACAACATCGCCTACGGGCGGCCGGACGCCACCGACGAGGAGATCCAGGAGGCGGCCCGGGCCACCTTCGTGGACCGGTTCGTGCACAACCTGCCGGACGGCTACGACACCCGGGTCGACGAGGAGGGCAGCAACATCAGCGCGGGGGAGCGGCAGCTGGTCACCATCGCGCGCGCGTTCCTCGCCGACCCCGCGCTGCTGATCCTCGACGAGGCGACCAGCTCGGTCGACACCCGCACCGAGCTGCTGCTGCAGCACGCGATGGCGGCGCTGCGGACCGACCGGACCAGCTTCGTGATCGCGCACCGGCTGTCCACGATCCGCGACGCGGACCTGATCCTGGTGATGGAGTCCGGCCGGATCGTCGAGCAGGGCACCCACGACGAGCTGCTGCTCGCCGACGGCGCCTACGCGGCGCTGTACAACGCGCAGTTCGCCGCGGCCGCGACGGATGCCGCCGTGGACCCCGAGGAGCTCGCCGGCGTCTGACCCGGCCCCGGGACGTCATAGGTTCTGGCTGCCATGGCGACCAGTTCGTATGACGTCCGCGGCGGGGTATGACGTCCGCCGGGGAGGTATGGCGTTCGCGGAGGGGGGCATAACGAGGACGACCCGTGGGCGTTGCGGTGTCCCCTCGGGTGGAGGGGCCCGCTCTCCGGTCGGACTGGCCGGAGCGCCCACGGGCCGGGTGACTGCTCGGTATTTCCAGCGCGCACTGCGACACAGCGGTGCTGGACGGTGCACTGCTAGCTAGCAGCCACCTCACGAGTCCGTAAAGAATTCACTTCTGGACCACCTCCTTTCCCGTGTGCGACAAAGGTACGTCCCGGGCATGTCCCCGAACAAGGCTTTTTTCGGTGGTGCGAAAGTTGGCGGGTGCAGGAGAAGCTCACGCCCGGGCGGTCCAGGCTGCCGCGCTGGGTGCGCGTGGTCGTCACCGACATCCGCCCGCTGCAGGTCTCGGCGCCCTACCGGCGGCTGTTCTTCGGCAACACCGTGGCCCAGCTCGGCCAGCAGATGACCAACGTCGCGGTGGCGATCCAGGTGTACGCGCTGACGCACTCCTCGTTCTACGTCGGCCTCGTCGGGGTGTTCGCGCTCGGCCCGCTGGTGCTGCTCGGCCTGTACGGCGGCGCCATCGCCGACGCGGTCGACCGTCGTACCCTCGCGCTGCTCGCCTCGGCCGGGCTGTGGGCCGTCTCGATCGCGCTGGCGGTGCAGGCGTTCGTCGGCCTGGGGTCGGTGTGGTTCCTGTTCGGGTGCATCGCGGTGCAGTCCGGCTTCTACGCGGTGAACAACCCGGCCCGCAGCGCGATGGTGCCGCGGCTGCTCGACAAGGAGCTGATGCCGGCGGCCGGGGCGCTGAACATGGCGTCGTTCAACCTGGGGTTCACCTTCGGCCCGATGCTCGGTGCGCTGGTGATCAAGTGGCACGGGTTCGGGGCGGCGTACACCGTCGACGTGGTCACCTTCTCCGCGGCCTACTACGCGCTGGTCCGGATGCCGCGGATGCCCCCGCTGGTCAACAGCCCGCGCGCCGGGCTGCGCTCGGTCGCCGACGGGCTGCGGTTCCTGCGGGGCGCGCCGAACCTGCGGATGACCTTCGTGCTGGACCTGTGCGCGATGGTGCTCGCCCAGCCGCGGGCGCTGTTCCCGGCGCTGGCCTACAAGGTGTACGGCGGCGGGGCCGGCGTCGTGGGCCTGCTGCAGTCGGCGCCGGCCGCGGGGGCGGTGGTGGCCTTCCTGCTCTCCGGCTGGGTGAGCCGGGTCCGGCTCCAGGGGCTGGCCATCGTGGTCGCGGTCCTGGCCTACGGGACCGTGGTGGGCTCGGTGGGGCTCACCGACGTGCTCTGGGTCGGGGTGCTGTTCCTGGCGATGTCGGGGATGGCCGACATGGTCAGCGCGGCCTACCGGTCCACGATCCTGCAGGTCGCCGCGCCCGACCATCTCCGCGGCCGGATCCAGGGCGTGTTCATCGTGGTGGTCGCGGGCGGGCCGCGGGCGGGCGACTTCCTGGCCGGGTCGGTGGCCAGCGCGGTCGGTGAACGCGCGGCGCTGGTGATCGGCGGCGCGGCGTGCGTCACCGGCGTGCTGCTCGCGAGTGCCGTGCAGCGGCGCTTCCTGCGCTACGACGCCGCCGACCCGACCCCGTGAGGTCCGACCACGTCGCAACCCGGTCGTGTTCTGCACGTCTGGCACCATCTCCGGCCCGGAGCAGGTGCCAGGTGTGCAGACCGCGGATCCGCACCCGGGGCGCGACCCCGGTCAGGCGCTGCGGAACCAGGCGGCGGTGTCGGGCGGCAGCCGCCGGACACCGTCCCGGCCGCGCACCAGGGCGGCGCCGCTGGACATCAGCAGCTCGCCCGCCTCGTCCGGGACCTTGAGCGCGCGCGACCCGCAGTTGACCATGCAGACCAGGCTGTCCCCGCGCCGGAAGGCCAGGGTCCCCGGCGCGCCGGCCAGCAGCGTCACCTCGTCGCCGGCCGGGACGGCCACCTCGCGGCGCAGCGCGAGCAGCCCGCGGTAGAACGCCAGCGTCGAGTCCGGGTCCTTCTGCTGCCGCTCGACGGTCAGCTCCGACCAGGACTCCGGCTGCGGCAGCCACGGCTGCGCCGTACCGGGGCCGAAGCCGAACGGGGGAGCGTCCCCCGACCACGGGATCGGCACCCGGCAGCCGTCCCGGCCGACCTCGCCGCCGCGGAAGAACGCCGGGTCCTGGCGGTGCGCCGGCGGCACCTGCACCTGCTCCAGGCCGAGCTCCTCGCCCTGGTAGACGTAGGCGGAGCCCGGCAGCGCCATCATCGTCTGCACCGCGGCCCGGGCCCGGGCCAGCCCGGTCTCGCCGCCGCCGTAGCGGGTGGCGTGCCGCACCACGTCGTGGTTGCTCAGCACCCAGGTGGGCGAGCCGTCGACCAGGCCCACGGCGTGCAGGGTGGAGGTGAGCACCCGGCGGAACCCGGCCGCTGACCAGGCCGCGCTGAGCCAGTGGAAGTTGAACGCCTGCTGCAGCTCGTCGGAGCGGACGTACCGCGCGGTGGCCTCCGGGGAGTCGGTCCACGCCTCGGCGACCGCCATCCGGTCACCGTCGTACTCGGCGAGGATCCGGTGCCAGCGGCGGTAGACGTCGTGCACCTCGGGCTGGTCCCACATCACCAGGCCCTCGAACCGGCGCAGGTCGGCCAGGTCGGCCTTCTTGTACAGGCCGTGCGCGACGTCGACGCGGAAGCCGTCCACGCCCCGGTCCAGCCAGAACCGCAGCACCGACTCGAACTCGTCGCCGACCTCGGGGTTCCACCAGTTCAGGTCCGGCTGGCTGCGGTCGAACATGTGCAGGTACCACTGGCCGTCCTCGACCCGGGTCCAGGCCGGGCCCCCGAAGATCGACTGCCAGTTGTTCGGCGGAGAGCCGCCGTCGCGGCCGCGGCCGTCCCGGAACACGTAGCGATCCCGCTCGCGGGACCCCCGCCCGGCCGCGAGCGCGGCCCGGAACCAGGGATGCTCCGAGGAGGTGTGGTTGGGCACCAGGTCCACGATCACCCGGATGCCGAGCCGGTGTGCGTGGGCGAGCATCCGGTCGAAGTCGGCCAGCGTGCCGAACAGCGGGTCCACGTCGCGGTAGTCGGCCACGTCGTACCCGTGGTCGTGCTGCGGGGAGGTGTAGAACGGGGTGATCCACACCGCGTCGACACCGAGCTCCGCCAGGTAGGGCAGCCGCTGCTCGATGCCGGCCATGTCGCCGACCCCGTCGCCGTCGGCGTCGGCGAAGCTGCGGACATAGATCTGGTAACAGACGGCGTGCCGCCACCACGGTTCGATTTGCACGATCCAATCCCACGGGCAGCGGCCGGGTGCTGTCAACTCGGGCGGCGGCCCTCAGGCGGGGGTGACCTCCTCCACACCCACCTGGACGGGGCACTCGCACATCGCGCGCACCGTCGCCGCGAGCTCCTCGGCGGCCGGCCCGTCGGCCCCGACCACGACCAGGTCCGCGCCCTGGGCGGCCGTGACCAGCGCCTGGGCCGGCGACCCGTCGGGGGTCGAGACCGCCACCGGAGCGGAGGTGTCGAGGTCGGCGACCGCCTCGATCACCCAGCACTGGGTCCGGTACCTGCTGTCGCGGCGCGCCCGGTCGAGGTCGGACTCGAACGCGAGGTCGGACCGGCTCCGGTCGAACGGGCGGACCACCACGACCATCGCGCCGCGGCGCTCGGCCGCGGCGACGGCCCAGCGCAGGGCCCGGGTCGCGGCCGGGGTGTGGTCGCCGAACACCACGATGCGTCCTCGAGTCATGACGTCCTCCTCCTCGGCCAGGGACCGTATGTCCCGGTGCGGGCCAGCCGGCGTGTCCGGCACTTCCATGGTGCGGGCGCCGGCGCGGTCGGCTCAGGGCGCAACGGCCACGATCTAGGGGACCAAAGACCCATCCTGGATCCGTGGTCCTCCCGGACGATTGACCCAACGTGAGGAGGACGAGATGACCGCACCAGTCGAGCTCAGCGTCGAGGAGTGCCTCGAGCTGCTCTCCGGCGGCGTGATCGGGCGGGTGGCACTGGCGACCCCGGTGGGCCCGCGCATCGTCCCGGTGAACTACGCGATGCACGGTGAGGCGATCGTCTTCCGCACCGCGCCGTACAGCGAGCTCGGGACCTACGGCTGGAACACCGACCTCGCGTTCGAGGTCGACCACATCGACTACGACAAGCACCAGGGCTGGAGCGTCGTGGTGCTCGGTCGGGCCGAGCTGGTCGAGGACCCCGAGGAGCTGCGGGAGATCCGCGACGGGTGGGACCCGAGGCCGTGGGCCGGCGGGCAGCGCAACCTGTACATGAAGATCACCTGGCGCGACATCACCGGCCGGCGGCTCGGTGGCGACTGGGACCGCGAGTCGCTGATGCCGGTCCGCCGCACTGTCTGACCCCGCGCTGACCCCGGGCTTCCGTCCCGGCCGCGCCTCGGGGCGCCGCCGAGCAACTAGGCTGCGGCTCATGGACGACGTGGTGACCACCGACGGCCTGGACCTGCCCCGCAACGCCCAGGCCCTGCTCGACGCCGTGATGGCGATCAGCTCGGACCTGGACCTGCACAGCGTGCTGGACCGGATCGTGGAGGCGGCCTGTGAGATCACCGGCGCCCGGTACGGCGCCCTCGGGGTGCTCGGCAACGCCGGCGGGCTGGTCGACTTCGTCACCACCGGGATCGACGCCGCCGCGCACGCGGCGATCGGGGACCTGCCACGCGGGCACGGCATCCTCGGCCTGCTCATCGACCACCCCGAGCCGCTGCGGCTCAAGCACCTCGCGGAGCACCCGAGGTCCTACGGCTTCCCGGCGAACCACCCGCCGATGGACAGCTTCCTCGGGGTGCCGGTGCGGATCCGCGGCACCGTCTTCGGCAACCTCTACCTGACCGAGAAGCCGGAGGGCGAGGAGTTCACCGAGCACGACGAGCGGCTGGTGGAGGCGCTCGCGAAGACCGCCGGCTTCGTGATCGAGAACGCCCGTGCCTACGCCCAGAGCGAGCGTCGCCGGCAGTGGCTGGAGGCGTCCGCCCACATCGCCGACGCGCTGCAGCCGCCGATCCGGCTCGACGACGCCCTGCGGCAGATCGCGATCGGCGCCCGCCGCGCGTCCGGGGCGACCAGCGTCGGCGTGGTGCAGGGCACCAACGGGGCGTTCACCGTGGCCGCGGTGGACGGGGCCGGGGGTGGTCAGATCGCTCCGCTCGTGGACGCGTTCGCCGAGCACATCGAGCGCGCCGAGGAGGACGGTGACCTGGTCGTGGTGCCCCGGGGCAGCGAGCGCACCGTGGTCCTGGTGCCGCTGCGTGCCCACGTGGCCGTCAACGGTGTGCTGCTGGTCGTCCTCGAGGGCGGCCGCGGTGCGCTGGAGGCCGAGGAGGCCGAGCTGCTGTCGTCGTTCGCGGACCAGGCGTCGCTGGCCCTGGACCGGGCACAGGCGCTGTCGGACCGCCAGGAGCTGATGCTGGTCGCCGACCGGGACCGGATCGCGCGGGACCTGCACGACCTGGTCATCCAGCGGCTCTTCGCGACCGGGCTGCAGCTGCAGGGGGCCCGGCGGATCGCGCTCAGCGACGAGGTCAAGGAGCGGCTGGACTCCGCGGTGGGCGAGCTCGACGTCACGATCCGCGACATCCGGTCCACGATCTTCGAGCTGCAGCACAGCCACGAGCTGTCCCTGCGCGCGGACGTGCGCGGGGTGGCCAAGGAGTACGTCCCGGTGCTGGGCTTCACGCCACTGGTGCGCACCACCGGCCCGTTGGACTCCGCGGTCCCGCGCAAGCTCGGCGAGCAGCTGCTCGCGGTGCTGCGCGAGGCGCTGTCCAACGTGGCCCGGCACGCCGAGGCGAGCGCGGCGGTCGTGGAGGTCGAGACCACCGACGGCCAGCTGGTGCTCCGGGTCACCGACAACGGCAAGGGGCTGCCCGAGGAGCGGCACGAGAGCGGGCTGCGCAACGTGCGGCGGCGCGCCGTCGAGCACGGGGGCGCCGTGCGGATGCTCCCGGAGGAGCCGCACGGCACCCGCGTCGAGTGGCAGGTCCCGCTCGAGAGCTGAGCAGGATGCTCAGAGCTCGTCGGTGGGCACCACCAGCACCGGACAGTCGGCGTAGTGCAGCACCGCACGGGTGACCGAGCCGAACGCGAAGCCGGAGAACCGGCTGCTCGCGTGCCGGCCGAGGATCAGCAGCTGGGCGCGCTCGGCGGCCTCGAGCACCGCCGTCGCCGGGTGCAGGTCGGACCGCACGGTGCTCAGCCGGACGTGCGGGAAGCGTTTGGCCCAGGCCTCCACGACCTCGTCGAACTCCGCGCGCGCGTCGGCCTTCCACTGCGCCACCCCCTCGTCGACGGCCGGCCCGCCCATCAGCGAGGACGCGGGTGTCTCCCACCCGTGCACGGCGACCAGGGGTACGTCGAGGTGCTCGGCCCTGCGGAACGCCAGGTGCATCAGCCGGTGGTGCGGGCGGTAGGGGTCCAGGCCCACCACGAGCGGCAGCCGCTCGTGGCCGTGCTGGGTCCAGGTGTCCGGCACGACCGCGACCACGGAGTGCGACCGGCCGGCGACGGCCAGGGAGGTGGATCCGACGATCAGGCGGGAGATCGCCCCCAGCCCGCGCTTGCCGACCACGACCAGCCGGGCCTCGGGGAACCGGGTGAGCAGGACCTCCTCGGGACGGCCGGACACCACCTGGCTGTCCAGCCGCTCGACCGGAACGGTCTCGGTCAGCTTGTCCGCGGCCCGGTCCAGCATCGTGCGGGCGTTGCGCTCCACGGCGCGGACCGACGGGCGCAGCCGCGGGCCGTCCCCGTGGACGGCGGTCACCAGCACCAGCTCGGCCCCGGTGCGCGCGGCCTCATGGGCGGCCCAGGCCACGGCGGCGCGGTTGTGCTCGGACCCGTCGACGCCGACGACGACCGGCGAGTGGTTCGCCCACTCGTCGGTCGTCGGGTCGAGCGTGGTCTCGGTCACCGCAGTACCGGGTACCGCCGGACCAGGTGGGTCTGCGCCCACCGCTTGCCGACGCCCCAGGTGTCGCCCGCCAGGGTCAGCGCGAGGACGATCACCACGATGAAGCCGATGACGTGGTCGTCGATGACCGGGTTGGTTTCCAGCGGCAGGCTGGCGGTCCACATCAGGAGGTAGAGCAGCGCGCCGGTGGCGGCGGCCACCCGCATGCCGAACCCGAAGGTCAGGGCCAGGCCGATGCCGAGCAGGCCGATCATGAACAGCCAGTCGGCACCCCAGGTGCCACCGATGCTGTTGTAGAAGCCCTGGAACGGGTTGCTGTCCTGCACGCCGAACTTCAAGAAGCCCTCGGTGGGGCTGCCACCGTTGATCCACGCGGCGGGACCAAAGTAGTCGACCCCGGTCTTCACGCCGGCGTCGTTGGTGATCGCGCCGGTGTGGAAGCCGAGCGCGAGCAGCTTGTCGAAGAACGCCCACAGGAACGTGAGCCCGTAGGCGATGCGCAGCGCGGCCAGCCCCTTGCGGGCCGCGGAGTGGGTGACGACGTCGCTCTCGAGCATGACGTTGGCCAGCTCGGCTTCATGGCGGCGAGGAATGGTACTCATGGTGTGCCTCCCGGTTACTACCTTCTGACGCGCTCAGCGTCTCGCCGGGAGGACCGACCGGTTCAGGGTCGACGGGCACCAGTGTCTGGGACGTTGGTCCCTCAGCGCAGCAGCTTGGAGGCGAGCACCGCGGCCTGGGTGCGCCGCTCCAGGCCGAGCTTCGCGAGGATGCTCGAGACGTAGTTCTTGACCGTCTTCTCGGCGAGGAACATCCGCTCGCCGATCTGCCGGTTGGTCAGGCCCTCGGCGATCAGCGCCAGGATCTTGCGTTCCTGGTCGGTGAGCCCGGACAGCTCCTCGTGCTCCTCCGGCCCGTTGCGGACCCGGTCGAGCACCCGCGCGGTGAGCGCCGGGTCGATCAGCGACTGCCCGGCGGCGACCCGGCGGACACCCTCGATCAGGTCGTTGCTGCCGATCTGCTTGAGCACGTAGCCGGCGGCGCCGGCCAGGATCGCCGCGAACAGCGCCTCGTCGTCGTCGTAGCTGGTCAGGATCAGCGCCTTGATCGTCGGGTCCACCGAGCGGACGTCGCGGCACACGTCGATGCCGCTGCCGTCGGGCAGCCGGGCGTCCAGGACGGCCACGTGCGGCCGCAGCGCCGGGATCCGGGCGGTCGCCTCGGAGGCCGTGCCGGCCTCCCCGACGACCTCGATGTCGCCCTCGCCCTCGAGCAGGTCGCGCAGCCCTCGCCGCACCACCTCGTGGTCGTCGAGGAGGAACACTCGGATCGGGCTCTGGTCCATGGGTCACTTTCTACATCCCGGAGCAGTCGATTGCACGTCGTACACCCGGGATCGGGTCGCCGAACTGCGTCCGGGAACCGGTGATTAGGCCGGCGAGGCCGGGGTACCGCGGGGGTGCACCGTCAAGGACGCGTGGGCCCGTGGCTGGACAGGGGCAGCCGCGGTACCACCGTGGGCGGGGTCAGTTGAACGCGTCGGGGTCGACCGCGATCCAGACGTGCTCGGCGGTGGCCACCACCCGGCCGTCGGAGTCGTAGAGGGTGCTCGCGGTGAACGTCTTGCGGCCGTCCGCGCGCAGCCGGCGGCCGACCACGACGTGCTGCTCGCCGACGACCGGCAGCGCGTCCACCCGTGCGGTCATCCGGCCGAGCACCATCGGCCGGCCCTCGAGGTCCTCCGACCAGCCGCCGACGCAGTCCAGCGCCGCCCAGGTGGTGCCGACCCCGACCCGGGCGAGCCCGCCGTCGAGCAGGTCGCTGGACTCGGCCAGGCTCTCGTGCGGCGACCACAGCGAGGCCACCGTGTCCGGCGCGACCGGCCCGGGGAAGATCCGCAGCCCGTCGCCCTCCGCGCGGTCCGGACCGCAGGCGAAGCAGCCCCCG
Source organism: uncultured Actinomycetota bacterium (assembly GCA_963728775.1). GTDB lineage: Bacteria > Actinomycetota > Actinomycetes > Propionibacteriales > Nocardioidaceae > Nocardioides_B. The sequence goes on along the minus strand of CAVSLP010000009.1, from coordinate 51,539 downwards.
AACGGGTGTTGCCGCAGCCCCGCGTAGCTCGCCATCGCCGCCCCCGCGGCGTCGGCGGTCACCGCCTCGACCGGGGTGAGCTCCCGGTCGACCACCCGCGCCTCGGCGACCCGCTCGCCGTCGGTGGACAGCACGGTCAGCGGTGCGTCGCCCGCGTTGTCCGGGTCGTCGGCCGCGAGGTGGCGCACGGCCATCGCCACCTCGAGCGGCGGCGGCCGGCGCAGCGTCACCTCGACGGTGCTGGGCGTGTCGCCGGCGGGCAGCTGCTCGGCAAGGGTGCCGGCGGTGAAGCCGCCGTTGCCGGACCTGGCGGGTCCGCGGTAGCGCTGGGGGATGCTCAGCTCGTCGGGCGTGGTGTTCATCGCTTGAGGTGCTCGTACCGTTCCAGCGCCTCGCGGCGCTCCTGCTTGTGGTCCACGATCGGGTCGGGGTAGCCCGTCGGCGTGCCGCCGGGGCTCTCCCACGGCTCGTGGACGTACCTGGTCGGCACGTCCGCGAGCTCGGGGACCCACCGTCGCACGTAGTCACCGTCGGGGTCGAACTTCGCGCCCTGGGTGACCGGGTTGAACACCCGGAAGTACGGCGCCGCGTCGGTGCCGCACCCGGCGGTCCACTGCCACCCGTGCTGGTTGGAGGCCAGGTCCCCGTCGACCAGCCAGCGCATGAAGTGCCGCGCCCCGTGCTGCCACTCCAGGTGCAGGTCCTTGACCAGGAAGCTGGCCACGATCATCCGCACCCGGTTGTGCATCCAGCCGCGGGCCCGCAGCTGGCGCATCCCCGCGTCCACCACCGGGTAGCCGGTGCGACCCTCGCGCCAGGCGTCGAGACGCGCGCCCGGCTCGTCGTACGGCATCGCGGCGAACTCCGGGCGCAGGTACTCCCGGGCGGTCTCCGGCCGGTGGAAGAGCACGTCGGCGTAGAACTCGCGCCAGGCCAGCTCGGTGCGGTAGGCCGCGGCGCCCGTGCCGCGGTGGCGGGCGAGGTCGGCCAGCATCGTGCGGGGGTGGATCTCCCCCCACTTCAGGTGCACCGACATCCGCGAGGTGGCGTCCAGGTCGGGGCGGTCCCGGTGCTCCGCGTAGTCGCCGAGCGCGGAGTCGACGTACCCGGACCAGCGGCGGGCGGCGGCCCGCTCACCGGCCTCGGGGAGCTCGAGGCCCCCGGGCAGCCGCGGCTCGGGGACGTCGACGCCGTCGACCTGCAGCCAGTGGCCGCCGGTGGGCGCGTCGATCGGCTGCCGCCAGCCGTGCTCGGCCCAGGCCCGGGAGAACGGCGTGAACACCCGGTAGGGGTCCCCCGAGCCGTTGCTGACCCGACCCGGTGCCACGGCGTACGGCGACCCGGTGCGCACCAGCTCGATGCCGTGCTCGGCCAGGGCGCGGGCCACCTCGGCGTCGCGCCGGCGGCCGTAGGGCCCGAAGTCGGCCGCCACGTGGACCCGGGTCGCGCCCACCTCCCGGGCCGCGCGCAGCACCTGGCGGACCGGGTCGCCGCGCAGCACCGACAGCCGGGTGCGCCGGCGGCGCAGGGACGCGTCCAGGGCGCGCAGCGACGCGCACAGGTAGGCCCTTCGCGGGGCCCCGGCGGGCCCCCACAGCGCGGGGTCGAGCACGAACAACGGGAGCACGCCGGCCGAGGCGGTGGCCTCGACCAGGGCCGGGTTGTCGGCCAGCCGCAGGTCCCGCCGGAACCACATCACGCTCGTCGCACCCACGCGTCCACTGTGCCAGGTGGGCGGGGAGGGCCGGGCCGCACCGTGCGCCACAATGGAGGGGTGAGTGACCTCATCGACACCACCGAGATGTACCTCCGCACCATCTATGAGCTGGTCGAGGAGGGCATCGTGCCGCTGCGTGCCCGGATCGCCGAGCGGCTGCACCAGAGCGGCCCGACGGTCAGCCAGACGGTGGCCCGGATGGAGCGGGACGGGCTGCTCACCGTCGAGGGGGACCGGCACCTCGAGCTCACCGACGAGGGACACCGGCTCGCCACCCGGGTGATGCGCAAGCACCGGCTCGCCGAGCGGCTGCTCACCGACGTGATCGGCCTGGACTGGGAGCTGGTGCACGCCGAGGCCTGCCGGTGGGAGCACGTGATGTCGGAGACCGTCGAGCGTCGGCTCGTGGCGCTGCTCGACCACCCCACCGAGTCGCCCTACGGCAACCCGATCCCCGGCCTGCACGAGCTCGGCGAGAACGGCGACGGCGAGGATTTCATGGCCGACGTCGAGCCGCTGGACGCGGTCGTCGACGGTGCCGCCCAGGTCCGGGTGCTGGTGCGCCGGATCAGCGAGGAGATGCAGAAGGACGAGACGATGATGGCCGCCCTGCGGCGCATCGGGGCGCTGCCCGACAAGGTCGTCACGGTGACCGCCGGGGCCGGGGGCGTGCTGCTCGGCAGCGGCGGGGAGACCGCCGAGATCGACGTCGAGCTCGCCCAGCACCTCTTCGTCCGCAGGCTGTAGCGGCCGGCGCCACGCCTCGGTTTCCGGACGGACACCCGGCCCGGTTTGGTTGGATGGAGCCATGGGGACCCTGGGGCACCGGATCGACGTGGTCGGGCTGACCAAGCGGTTCGGCACCGTGACCGCGCTCGACGACCTCACGTTCTCGGTGCGGCCCGGCGTGGTGACCGGCTTCCTCGGGCCGAACGGCTCCGGCAAGACCACCACGCTGCGCTGCCTGCTCGGGCTGGTCACGCCCAGCGGCGGCACCGCGACCATCGACGGCCGGCGCTACCGCGACCTCGAGGACCCGCTGCACGTCGTCGGTGCCGCCCTCGAGGCGTCCGGCTTCCACCCGGGCCGCTCCGCCCGGGCCCACCTGCAGGTGCTCGCGCTCGCCGCGCGCATCGACGTCGCCCGCGCCGACCGGCTGCTGGGGCTGGTCGGGCTCACCGAGGTCGCCGACCGCCGCGTCGGCGGGTTCTCCCTCGGCATGCGGCAGCGGCTGGCGCTGGCCCAGGCACTGCTCGGCGACCCGCCGGTGCTGCTGCTCGACGAGCCCGCCAACGGGCTCGACCCGGCCGGCATCGCCTGGCTGCGCGGCTTTCTGCGCTCGCTGGCCGCCGAGGGCCGCACCGTGCTGGTCTCCAGCCACGTGCTGGCCGAGGTGCAGCAGACCGTCGACGACGTGGTGGTGATCGCCCGCGGGCGGCTGGTGCGCCAGGGCCGCCTCGCCGACCTCGACACCGGCCCGCGCGCCGTCCTGGTGCGCACCCCGCAGCCCGAGCAGCTGCGGGCGGCGCTCGCGTCGTACCAGGTGGAGACCGCCGTGGACGGCCGCCTGCGGGTCAGCGGGTGTACGACGGACCAGGTCGGCCACCTCGCGCACCTGCACGGTGTCGAGCTGCACGAGCTGACCCCGGAGGCCGGCGACCTGGAGCGGCTGTTCCTGGAGATGACCTCGGAGGCGGTGGTGCCCTCGTGACCGCACTGGTGCGCTCCGAGCTGCGCAAGATCGGCTCCACCCGGCTGTGGTGGGGGCTGCTGATCGGCGCGGTCGTCTACACGGTGATCCAGGCGGGCGCCTCCGCGGCCCTGGCGGGGATGAACCCCGGGGCCGGCCAGCCCCGGACACCCGGGCTGGACTCGCCGCAGGCGCTGCGCGGCATCTACGCCGGCTCGGTGGTCACCGGGACCTACGTGTTCGCGATGATCCTCGGGATCACCGGGATGACCGGGGAGTACCGCTACCAGACGGTGACGTCGACCTTCCTGGCCTCGCCGCGCCGCAGCCGGGTGGTGGTGGCGAAGATGGGCGCGCACCTGGTGATGGGCGTGCTCTACGGGGTGGTCGCGCTGGCCGCGGCGCTGGTGGTGGGTGCCGTGGTGATCGCGGTCCGCGGCCACGGCCTCGGGCTGGGCACGCCGGGACTGTGGCGGGCGGCCCTGCTCGCGGTGGTCGCGGTCGCCCTGTGGACGGTGCTCGGCATCGGCATCGGCACGCTGGTCCGCAACCAGGTCGCGGCGATCCTGATCGCGGTCTTCATCACCCTCCTGCTCGAGCCGCTGGCCAGCCTCGGGCTGGACGCGCTGGACCTGGACTGGGTCGGCAAGTGGCTGCCCAGCAACGCGTCGGCGGCGCTGACCAGTCCCCCGGGCACGCTGCTGCACTACCTGGACTGGTGGGCCGGCGGCCTGGTGCTGCTCGGCTACGCGGTGCTGTTCGCGGCGCTCGGCGTCGCGCTGTCCACCCGCCGCGACATCACCTGACCGAGTTGTCAGGCGCTGCGCGCGCCATGGCGTTCACAGCGCCTGACAACTCAGAGAGGCGGGACGCCCGCGGCGAGCAGGTCGGCGGCGACGTCGCCCTGCTCGTAGCGCACCTCGTGCGCCGTCGCGCGCAGCACCGTCCGGCCGCCGACCACGAGCCCGCGCTCGCGTTTGATGTCGGCCTCCCAGTGCTCGACGAGCAGGTGGTGGCTGCCGTCGACCTCCAGCACCACGACGGCGCCGCTCGGCAGGTCCCACTCGCAGTCGAGGAAGCGCCTGCGCCCGTGCCGGTCCCGGCGAACCGTCTGCCGGTGCGGCGGCGCCAGGCCGAACGTCCGGCACAGCGCCGCGACGTCGATCTCGCCGAGCGCCTCCGCGCCCCCGGCGATGTCGAGCAGCGCCAACCGCATCGCCTGCTTGTGCCGGATCCGGCCGACCCGGGGGAGTGCCTCGGATACCTCGCCGGCGGTGCAGATCCGCTGCTGTACGACGGCCGCCAGCACGCCGCACGCGTAGCGGGTCCGGGGCTGCCACGCCCCGGCGTCGAGCGCCGACCTGGCGAAGGGCAGGTGCGGCACCCCGTGGGAGCGCACGACGTCCCCGGGGTGGAAGCGGCGGGACTCGTGGACCTGCACGCCGGGGAACCGGTGGTAGCGGGCGCCGCGTTGCACGACCACGTGGATCGGCTCCGGCTCGTCGCCGAAGTAGCGGAACCCGCCGACCTCCAGGGCGGTGAACCCGGCGAGGGCGGTGGGTGCCTGCGGGTCGAGGAGCGCGACCCAGGCCCACTGGGCCCGGGTCAGCTCGGAGTTGTGCGCGACCACGCAGCGGCTGCCGACCCGCTGCCACCGGCGAGCCGCCGTCTGCGCTGCCACGCCGGACCGGGTCCACCCCGCCGCGACGAGCTGGTCGATCGTGGCCACCCCGGCCTGGTCCCGGAACGGTGCGGCGGGGGGAGCGAGCGGGGGTCGGTTCATCCGGCCACGATCGGTCGCGGGTCGACGTACCGCCAGGGGACACCGGCCAGCTGTGGACAACCCACCGAGTTGTCAGGCGCTCAGCCCGCCCCGGCGTGCTCAGCGCCTGACAACTCGGCGAGGAAGGGGGTGGTGCCGACGTCGAGCTTGTGAGTGGCCAGGGCGTCGGCGCGGGTGGCGCCCCGGTTGACGATCACCACCGGTACGTCGAGCTTGGCGGCGTGCCGCACGAACCGGAAGCCGGACATCACCGTGAGCGACGACCCGAGCACCAGCAGCGCCCCGCCGACGGCCGGCAGCTGCTCGACCGCGGCGTAGCAGCGGAGCACCCGCTCCTTCGGGACGTTCTCGCCGAAGAACACCACGTCGGGTTTGAGCACCCCGCCGCAGGACTCGCAGCCGGGCACCGCGAACCCCGCCACGTCGTCGAGCTGCACGTCCCCGTCCGGGCGGACCTCGGCGCCCGCGTGCCGCTCGGCCCACCCGGGGTTGAGCAGCGCGAGCCGCCGGTGCAGCGCCGCGCGGGCGGTGCGCGACCGGCAGCCCAGGCAGACCACGTCGGCGATCCGGCCGTGCAGCGCGCACACCGCCCGCGACCCGGCGGACTCGTGCAGGCCGTCGACGTTCTGGGTGATCAGCATCCGGACCCGGCCCGCGGCCTCCAGCCGGGCGACCGCGTGGTGGCCGGGGTTCGGGGCCGCGCGGGCCATCCGGGTCCAGCCGAGGTGCGAGCGGGCCCAGTAGCGCTGCTGCGCGGCCGCCCCGGACGCGAACTCCTGGTAGGTCATCGGGGTCCGCGCCGGCGAGCCCGGGCCGCGGTAGTCCGGGATGCCGGAGTCGGTGCTGATCCCGGCGCCGGTCAGCGCCAGGATCGGTCGCCCGCGCAGAAGGGCTATCGCCGCCTGGACGTCATGGGCGGCGGTGCTGGGCACAGTGGACTGGACCATCGGGACCAGGGTACGACCCCAGTCGGGTGGGAAGAACATAGTCATATCGGGTTCAATTGGCGTCCACCGGGGCCGTTTGGTCGGCGACGTGTCTGTTCCGCGCGAAGCGCGGCCATACCCTTGCCGCATGCGCACCGACTGGCTCCCGATCTCCGCGTCTGCCTTGGTGATCGGCGCGATGTCGCTGGTGCTCGGCACCCTGCTCAACCCGGCGTCGGGCAGCCAGGACGCGGGCGCGACGCTGCGCGTGGTGGAGAACTCCGGGGGCCGCTGGCTCGGGATGGCCGTGATGTTCTTCCTCGCCTCGATCACCCTCGCCCTCGGGCTGCCCGCGCTGCTGTCGCTGTTCGCGCGGCGCGGGCGCAGGCTGGGGCTGCTCGCGGTCGGGGTCTTCGCGGTCGGCGCGATCGGGCTGTCCGGCTACTCGATGCTGATGGTGTTCTTCCGCGCGCTGGTCAACGAGGACCTGCTGAAGGGCAAGAACCTCGACCAGATGACGCACGACGCCGGGCTGAGCATCTTCCTGTACGGCTGGATCGGCGGCTTCTACCTCGGCGTGCTGCTGGTGGCGATCGCCCTGTTCGTCTCCCGCAAGACGCCCAAGTGGGTGCCGGGCCTGTTCCTGCTCTTCCTGCTGCTCGCGCCGTTCAACGCGCACCTCGGCCGCGTCGGGATGGCGGTCCAGGTGCTCGCCCTGGCGGTCGGCTTCACCGGCGTCGCGACCGCCGCGGTCTCCGCCGAGCACAAGCGCGAGCTCGAGCGGCAGCCGGTCTTCTAGCCCGCCGGTCCGTCAAGGAGCGGCACGAACGAGTACGCCCCCAGCCGTACGACGTCCAGGTCGGTCTCGCCGCGACGGACCCGCGTCATGCAGCCGGCGACCGGTGCCACGAGCACGCCGCCGACGCGGAGCTGGTCGACCAGCTCCCGGGGAAGCGCGGCGGCCCCGGCCGAGACCAGGATCCGGTCGAACGGCGCCTCGTCCGGCAGGCCGAGCACGCCCGGGGCCGCCCGGCTGATGACGGCCGCCCCACGGTCGTCGGCACGGGGCAGGGCGGCCAGGTGGGTGCGCCCGAGGTCCACGAGCCCGGGCACGATCTCGACGCCGCGCACCGTGCCGGCCGGGCCGACGAGGTGGGCGAGCAGCGCCGTGGTCCACCCGGAGCCGCAGCCCACGTCGAGCACCCGCTGCCCGGGTCGCACGTCGAGCAGCGCGAGCATCTCGCGCACCGTGGTCGGCTGGCTGTTGGTCTGCCCGTGCCCGATCGGCAGCGGTCGGTCCAGGGCGGCGAACCGGACCTGCTCGCGCGGCAGGAACGCGCGGCGCGGCACGGCGGCGAGGGCCGCCGCGACCCGGTCCGAGGCGCCCGGGTCCGGCATCAGCCGAACCGGGCCGCCGAGCGGGCCTTCGCCTTGGCGGCCTCCACCGCGCGGTCCTTCGGCGGTGCGGTCGTGGTGAGGCTTTCGAGCAGTCGCTGCGTCGCGGCGGCCACCTCGGCCACCCCGCGGTCGAACGCGGCCTGGTTGGCCGCCGAGGGGCGCGCGGCCCCGCTGACCTTGCGGACGTACTGCAGCGCCGCCGCCGCCACCTCGTCGTGGGTGGCCGGCGGCTCGAAGTTGTGCAGGGTACGGATGTTGCGGCACATGCCCCGAGCCTACGACTCATCCGACGTGCAGCACCCGGATCCCGCCGGCCACGAGCGCCACCCGGTCCCCACCGAGCGGGAGGGCGCGCACCCCCGCCTGCCAGCCTCGCACCGGCCAGGACCGGCCCGCCCGCAGCGACCCGTCGGCGCCGACCGTGACCGCGACGACCCGGGTCGACCCGTCGCGCCACCGGGTGACCGGCAGCAGCGCCACCCGCGGTCCGGGCAGGTAGGTGAACGCCCGCGGGTCCGCGCCGACCACCGACTCGGTGCCCGCCCCGAGACCCAGCACCGCCGTCCGGCGGACCCGGCGCGGGTCGCGCAGGTCGAAGGTGGCGGCCTGCGCGCCGAGGACCCGCCCCGAGCCCGTGGCGTCCTGGCCGACGCCGAGCAGCAGGTCGCCGCCGAGCGGGTGCAGGTAGCTGGAGTACCCGGGGATCCGCAACGTCCCGACCAGCCGCGGGCGGGTGGGCGAGGACAGGTCGAGGGTGTAGAGCGGGTCGGTCTGCCGGAAGGTCACCAGCACCGCGAGGTCGTCGAACCAGCGCACCGACTGGATCCGCTCCCCGCGCCCGAGGCCGCCGACCCGGCCCACGACGCGCAGCGCGCCGTCGAGCACGACCACCGCGTTCTCCCGGGGCTGCCACCCGCCCCCGAGCGCCGTCGCGACGCGCAGGTGCCCGTCGTACTCGGAGAACGACCAGCGGTCGCGCACGGTGCCGGGCACCGTCCCGCTGGTGAGGTACGACGTCGAGCCGCCGTCGAGCGCGAACGCGTGCACCTGGGTGCCCGGACCGCCGGCGGTCGCCACGTAGAGCCGGGTCGCGGAGGAGTAGGCCAGGTCGCCGGCGGCGGTCACCGCGGTGGCGGTGTACGACGTCGGGGCGGCCGGGTCGAGGGTGAGCACGCTGATCGTGCCGAAGCCGGAGCGGTGCCGCGGGTGCCGCACCTCCGGGCAGCCGAGCAGCGGGTGCCGCGGGCCGCCGGCGGACCGGATCCCGGGCAGCCAGGCGTCGAGCGGGGCGGCCCGGACGATCCGGCGGTTCTCCCGGCGGGCCTCGCGGCGGGTGCGGTCCCGGTTGGGGTAGACGAAGTCGAGCGGCGGGAACCCGGTGCTCAGCACCGCGCGCACGGTGCCGTCGCCGTACTCGCGGGCGCTGACCAGCCCGCCGTCGACGCGCTGGTCGCTGGTCACCCGCGGGGCGGCCGGGTCGGTGATGTCGATGCTCACCAGGTGCACGCGGCCGGGCTGCGGCCGGACCGGCAGCGCGACCCGCCCGGGGGCCGGGGCGGGACGGTCGGGCGCGGAGCGGAGCAGCGGCACCGGCCCGCCCCAGAAGGTCTGCTCGTCGCCGAGCACCAGCACCGTGTGCCCGACCAGCAGCAGCTCCGGGTTCTGCAGCCGCGGCCCCGGGATCCGCAGCCGGGACAGCTCGCGGGGCCGGTCCGAGGCGACGTCGGCCACCACCACGGACCGGCCCCGGACCCGGACCAGGACCGTCCCGTCGGTCTTGGCGGTGTCCGGCTCGTCGACCCCGGCCTCCTGCACGTTGGTGCCGGTCGGGCTGCTGCCGACGGCCCGCTCGGTGCCCGCGGGGCCGGTGGTGCCGGTGGCCGCGCCGGCGAGCGGCACCGCCTGGCCGGGCACCGGGGCGGCCGTGCGCGTCCCGTCCAGGTAGGCCACCGGCCCGCCGACGTCGAACCCCCACGGGCCGACGTGCGGCAGCGCACGGTCGACGTACCACTGCCGCAGCCGGGCGCAGTCGGCGAAGGCCGGCAGCTCGTCGGCGACCGCGGCGGGCGCGCCGAGCAGACCCCCGGTCCGCGCCTGCAGGCCCGCGCCGCCGACCGTGCCGCCGACCGTGCCGGTGGCGAGCAGGGCGCAGGTGGCGAGGGCGGTGGCGCCGAGCCCGAGCCCGGCCACGGTGCGTCGAGTGGTCATCACGGTCTCCGTCCTGCAGCGGTTGCTGTGATGGGACGCACGTATCCGCCGGCCGGTTCCCCTGGCAGAGTGGGCGGACCACCCCGAGCCCCGGAGGAGAGCGACGTGCCCGACCAGTCGACGACCGGCCGTGACTTCGACATCGTGCTGTTCGGCGCCACCGGCTACACCGGTGGCCTGACCGCGGACTACCTCGCGGGCAACGTCCCCGCCGGCTGCCGGTGGGCGCTCGCCGGCCGCAACCAGGCCCGGCTCGAGGCGGTGCGCGACCGGTTGGCGACCGTCGACCCCGGGCTGGCCGACCTGCCGCTGCTGCACGCCGACGCGGCCGAGCCCGCCTCCCTCCGGGAGGTCGCGGACCGGGCGCGGGTGGTGATCACCACCGTGGGCCCCTACCTCGAGCACGGCGAGCCGCTGGTGGCCGCCTGCGCGGCCGCGGGCACGGACTACGTGGACCTGACCGGTGAGCCGGAGTTCGTGGACCGGATGTATGTCCGCCACCACCAGCAGGCGGTGGACTCGGGCGCCCGGATCGTGCACGCCTGCGGGTTCGACTCGATCCCGCACGACCTCGGCGCGCTGTTCACCGTCGAGCAGCTGCCCGAGGGGGTGCCCCTGCGGGTGCGCGGCTACGTCCGCAGCAACGCGACGTTCTCCGGCGGCACGTTCGCCTCGGCGATGACCGCGATGTCCCGGGGGCCGCAGATGAAGCGGGCGATGGCCGAGCGCCGCCGGGTCGAGCCGCGACCGGAGGGACGCAAGGTGCACACCACGGCCCGCCGCCCGCACCACGACGCGGAGGCCGGCTACTGGCTGGTGCCGCTGCCGACCATCGACCCGTTCGTGGTGAAGCGCTCCGCCGCGGCGCTCGAGCGCTACGGGCCGGACTTCACCTACTCCCACTACGCGGCCGTGAAGCGGCTGCCGACCCTGGTCGCCGGCATCGCCGGGGTCGGGGCGCTGGCCGCCGCGGCCCAGCTGCCGCCGCTGCGCAAGCTGCTGCTCAGCCGGGTCCCGCAGGGCCAGGGGCCCAGCGAGGAGCGCCGGGCGAGGTCGTGGTTCACCGTGCAGTTCATCGGCGAGGGCGGCGGCCGCCGGGTGTGCACGGAGGTGGCCGGCGGCGACCCGGGCTACACCGAGACGGCGAAGATGCTGGCCGAGTCGGCGCTCTCGCTGGCGTTCGACGACAACCCGGCGACCGCGGGCCAGGTCACCACCGCGGCGGCGATGGGCGACAACCTGGTCCGCCGGCTGGTGAAGGCCGGGATCACCTTCACGGTGACCAGGGACGAACCGGTCGGCTGAGCAGCCGCCCCTGACCCGTTCGGGTCATTGTCGCGAATCCGGCGCTTCGGTCCGCCGGCCTCCCTTTAGCCTTGAGCCATCGGGGTACTTGACGAGGGACACGGGCTCATGCGGTTGCGGATGCGCGTCGGCGCGCGGTTGACGACGGCGCTGGCGGTCACGCTGGCACCCCTGGCGGTCGGCCCGGTGGCCACGTCGGTGACGGACAGCACGGCGGGTCGTGCCGGCGTCGTGGGTCACGCCACGATGCGGACGGCGCCGCTGCTGGACCCGTCGGCGGACGGGCGGACGCTGCCGGTCGGTCCCGGCATGGAGACCGTCGACCGCAGCTCCCGGTTCGGGGACCACCCGCCGCCGCAGCAGATCGAGCCGCAGACCGTGATCGAGGGGCGGCTGCGTGCCAACAGCAGGCGCAAGATCCGGATCGAGGGGCCCCGGGGCGGGCACGTGTGGACCGCGAGCGCGCTCGCCGAGCACGACCTGCCGTCGGCCGCGATGCGCGCCTACAAGAACGCCGCGGCCAAGCTGGCGGTCGCGGATCCCGCGTGCCAGCTGCCCTGGACGCTGCTGGCCGGCATCGGGCGGGTGGAGTCCGACCACGGCCGGTACGGCGGCGCGGTGCTCGGCAACGACGGGGTGCCCCGCCCGACGATCATCGGCGTGGCCCTGAACGGCCGCGGCCCGGTCGCGGCGATCCACGACACCGACAACGGCCGGTTCGACCACGACAAGGTGTGGGACCGGGCGGTCGGGCCGATGCAGTTCATCCCCTCGACCTGGGCCTACGCCGGGCGCGACGGTGACGGCAACGGCGTCGCGGACCCCAACGACATCGACGACGCGGCGCTGGCCGCCGCGTACTACCTGTGCTCCGGCTCGGGCAGCGTGCTGACCGACGCGGGGATGCGGGCCGCGATCTTCCGCTACAACCCGTCGGACTACTACGTCGCGCTGGTGATGGCGTTCGAGCGCGGCTACCGCACCGGTGTGTTCGTGATCCCGTCCCCGCCGGCGCCCCCCGCGGCCGCGGTGAAGGCGCACCACCAGCACCCGAAGCGGCACGCCAAGAAGCACGCGAAGCACGCCGTGCACCGGCACACCCGGAAGGCCCACCACAAGGCCGCGTCGAAGCCGACGGCCAAGTCCCAGACCACGCCGCAGGTGAAGACCGCCTCGCCCAAGCCGTCGCCCACGAAGACCTCGACCCCGTCGCCGAGCAAGACGCCGTCGCCGAGCAAGTCCCCGTCGCCCTCTCCGTCACAGCCGGCGCCGGTGCTGGTCGGGCTGTCGGGTCCGCTGACGGCGTGCGGGCCGACCTGGTGCGTCGGCACGACCACCCTGGACCTCGGGCCCGACGCGCAGCTGGCCGCCACGGCGGTCGCCGACCTGGATGGTGACGGGACCGTGGAGTCCAACCTGGCCGAGCTGGCCGGGCTGGTCGGCAGCACGGTGGACCTGCAGGTCGGCAAGGGCACGGCCCCGGCGGTCGTCTACACCATCAACGGCACCGGCTACCGCAACGCCGACGGCTCCTTCCCGCACTGAGCCGCGCCACGGGACGTCATACGAGGTGGCTGTCATAGCGACCAGTTCGTATGACGTCCGGGGGCGTCAAGCGAACAGGGGCTCGCCGACGAAGCCGCCCGGGCGCACGCCGGGCGGCACCGCGAACAGCCCCGACCCGGTGTGCCGGAGGTACTCGGCGAGACCGTCGTCGCGGGCCAGCCGGGTCTGCATCGGGAGGTACTGGGTGTCCGGGTCCCGGACGTAGGCGAGGAAGAACAGCCCGGCGTCCAGCCGGCCGAGCGGGTCGTTCCCGTCGGTGAAGTTGTAGCCCCGGCGCAGCAGCCGCGCGCCGTGGTTGCGGCTCGGGTGCGCCAGCCGGACGTGCGCGTCCATCGGGATCAGCGGCGTCCCGTCGGCGCCCCTGCGGGTGAAGTCGGGAGCGGTGAACTCCCCGCCGCCCGAGAGCGGTGCCCCGTGTGCCCGGTCCCGGCCGACCAGACCCTCCTGCTCGCGCAGCGACGCCCGGTCCCAGGTCTCGATGGTCATGTTGATCCGGCGCGCGACCAGGTAGGACCCGCCGGCCAGCCACTCCGCGCCCGGGTCGTCGCCCGGCGCGACCCAGACGTGCTCGTCGACCAGGTCGGCCTGCTCGGCCTTCAGGTTGGCGGTGCCGTCCTTGAACCCGAGCAGGTTGCGCGGCGTGGCCTGCGACGTCGACGTGGACGACGTACGCCCGAAGCCGAGCTGCGCCCAGCGCAGGGCCGCGGTGCCGAAGCCGATCCGGGACAGGTTGCGGATCGCGTGCACCGCCACCTGGGGGTCGTCGGCGCACGCCTGCACGCACAGGTCCCCGTCGCTGCGGGCCTCCTCCAGCATGTCGCCGGGGAAGTGCGGGAGCCGGCGCAGCGCCGCGGGCCGGCGGTCCGCGATGCCGAACCGGTCGCTGCCGTGCGCGTCGCGGAACAGCGAGGGCCCGAAGCCGAAGGTCAGCGTGAGCCCGGCGGCCGGCAGCCCGGTCGCCTCGCCGGTGTCGGCGGGTGGCGCGTCGTACGGCAGCGCGGTGCCGCCGCCCACCGGACGGCCGCGGGTCATCGCCGCGGCCGCCGCGGTCCACGCCCGCAGCAGCCGGACCAGCTCGCCGCGGCCGGCGGCGGTGACGTCGAAGGCGGCGAAGTGCAGTCGGTCCTGTGCCGGGGTGACGATGCCGGCCTGGTGCGGCCCGTGGAACGGGTAGCGGCCCGACGCGGGCCCCGGCTCCGCGTCACCGGCGGTCTGCCGGCCACCGGCGAAGCCCGCCACCCCCGCGGTCGCCCCGGCGCCGGCGACGCCGAGCAGGCCGCGCCGGCTCAGCCCGCCCGCCCCGGGCGCCCCCCTCATGACGCCACCACCGCGGCGGTCAGCCGGGACAGCGGCTCGGACAACGCGTTGACCGCGTCGGAGAGCTCCCGGACCTGGCCGGTGCGCAGGCTGTCGTAGCCCACGAAGCCGTCCGGGCCGGTCCGGTAGCGGTCCAGCAGCCGCTGCAGCTGAGCGAACCGGCGCGCGATCAGCCGCGCCAGCGCCGGGTCCCTCCGTTCGAGCACCGCGCGCAGCCCGTCGAACGCCACCCGGGCGCCGTGCACGTTGGCCTGGAAGTCGAACAGGTCGGTGTGCGACCAGATCTCCTCCTCGCCGGTGACCTTGCCGGTGGCCACCTCGTCCAGCAGGCTCTTGGCGCCGTTGGCGACCTGGTCCTCGGTGAAGCTCAGCTTCCGCACCCGCGCGTGCAGCGTGACGGTGTCGTCGAGCAGGCGGCTGGCGTAGCCGGCGCGCCGCTCCGCGCCGAGCGGCCGGTAGCCCCGGCCGCGCGGCGGCCACAGGTCCTTCTCGATCCGGTGCCAGCCGGTCCACTGCTGCCCCGGCTCGAGGTCCGCCTCGCGGGCGTCCATCCGCGGGTCGAGGTCGCCGAAGGACTCGGCGACGGGCTCGATCCGCTCCCAGTGCACGCGCACCCTGGGGTACAGGTGCCGGGCCCGGTCGTCGCGGCCGTGCCGGTAGGCGCGGACGAACCGCCGGGTGCCGGCCAGCAGCGCGTCGGTCTGCTCCCGCACGTAGCGGCGGTAGCCCGCGTTCGCGGCGTCCACCAGCCGCCGCTGCGCACCGGTCAGCGGCGCGTCGGCGTCGGCGCCGATGACGGTGAACCGGGCCCGGATCCCGTCGCCGGTCATCCCGGGCTTGCAGGCGGTCAGGTAGCGGCCGGGCCGGGCCTTGAGCACCAGCCGGCGGCTCAGCCCCGGACCGATGTTCTCCACCTCGCCGACGATCCGGACGCCGTCGGCGGCGTAGAGGTAGAACTCCGTCACCTTGCCGCCGTCGTTGCTGACCTCGAAGACCAGGTTGCCCGCGGGGGCCCGGTCGGTCGAGAGCGCGCAGCCGTCGTCGGTGGCCGACACGGTGACCACGCCGGCGTCGCCCGGGTCCGGGTCGGCGTTCGAGGCGCACGCGGCCAGTGGCAGGCCCAGCACGGGCACCAGGGCAAGACTCAGCGTCCGTCGGTTCACGGGTGGTTCCTTCTCGGTGTTCGGGACGGGTCAGCGCGCCGCGCCGGCGGGCACGCGCGCCGCCTCCGTGGGCTGCCTGCTCAGGTGGATCCGGCGGTAGAACAGCGTCATCGTCGGGACCACGTAGAGCAGCCACGCCCCGGCCTGCAGCCAGGTGGTGGCGGGGGAGAAGTTGACGGTGCCCTTGAGCAGCGCCCCGACCCACGAGGCCGGGTCGACCACGGTGCTCACGTCGAAGGCGAGGCTGTGCAGGCCCGGCAGCAGGCCGGCCTCCTGCAGGTCGTGCACGCCGTAGGCGAGCACCCCGCCCGCGACCAGGATCAGCACCCCGCCGGTCCAGGCGAAGAACCGGGCCAGGTTCAGCCGGAGCGCGCCCCGGTAGATCCCGAACCCGAGCCCGACCGCGGTGAGCAGGCCGAGCGCGGCACCGGCCAGCGGCGCGGCGGTGCCGGCGGCCGCCTGGGTCGCGGCCCACAGGAACAACGCGGTCTCGAGTCCCTCCCGGCCGACGGCCAGCACGGCCACCAGCACCAGGCTGGCCCAGCCGGCCTCGGCGGCCCGGTCGAGCTGGCCACGCAGCTCCCCGGACAGCCCGCGGGCGGAGCGGGCCATCCACAGCACCATCCAGGTGACGAACCCGACCGCGACGATCGAGAGGGTGCCGCCGATGCCCTCCTGGGCCCGGAAGCTCAGCCCCTGCGGGCCGAAGGTGAGCAGCGCGCCGAAGGCCAGCGAGGCCCCGACGGCGATCGCGACCCCGGCCCAGACCCGGGGCAGCAGGGTGCGGCGCCCGGACCTGACCAGGTAGGCGACCAGGATGACCACGACCAGGCTGGCCTCGAGGCCCTCGCGCAGGCCGATCAGGTAGTTCGCCAGCACGGGCACCTCGCAGAGACGTGAAGGTAAGGCTTTCCTAAGTAAGGGCAGCCTAACAGCGACGTCCCGCCGGGTCATCCCGGTGTGGGCCGGGCCACAGCAAGCTCAGTGCGCGAGGATGGTCGCCGCCATGTCCTTGTCGCCGTGACCCGCCTCCCGGGCCCGGACGAAGTGGTCGCGCACCGCCTCGATCACCGCGAGGTCCGCGCCCGCGTCCCGGGCCGCCTGCACGATCAGCTCCGCGTCCTTGGCCGCCCCGTCCAGGCCGAACGCGGTGGCGAAGTCGCCGGCGAGCATCGCGGACCCCTTCAGCTGGACGTACGGCGCGTCCATCGCGCCGCCCTTGACCACGTCGAGGAACTGCTGCGGATCCAGGCCGAGGGCCCGGGCCAGCGTCAGCGACTCCGCGATCCCCTCCACGACGGTGAGCACCCAGGAGTTCGCCACCAGCTTGAGCCGGCTGCCGTTGCCGGCCGCGCCGAGCCACATCACCCGCGACGCCACCGCGTCCAGGACCGGTGCGAGGAGGTCGTGCACGTCGTCCGGCCCGGAGGCGAGCACCACCAGTGCCCCGTCCTCGGCCGGCTTGCGGGTGCCGAGCACCGGCGCGTCGACGTACCGGACACCGAGCTCGTCGGCGAGCCCGGCCAGCGTCGCGCAGCCGTCCACGCCCACGGTGGCCATCTGCAGCCACACCGTGCCCGGCTTCAGGGCCTCGGCGGCCGCGCGCATCGTGCCGGCCACGCTGTCGGTGTCGAACAGCATCGTGACGACGACGTCGGCGCCCTCGACCGCCTCGGCGGCGCTGGCACAGACGGTGGCGCCGGAGTCGGCGAGCGGGACGGCCTTCTCGGGGCTGCGGTTCCACACCCGCAGCGGGATGCCGGCGGCCGCGACGTTGCGCGCCATGCCGGCCCCCATCACGCCGGTGCCGAGGAGTGCGACGGTGGGCTGGTCGGTCATCTGGGCTCCCTTCCGGTTTCCGTTGTACGGGCGCGGGTACCCGTCTCGTGCCATGCCTACCCTCCACGAGCAAACCGACGCCGCCCCCGGTGCCCGGACACCCGGGCACCGGGACCGTTGGCGGGCCCTGTCGGTGACGCTGCTCGTCGGCTTCATGGGCCTGCTGGACGTGACCATCGTCAACGTCGCGGTGCCCTCCATCGAGGCCGGCCTGGGCGCCTCGGCCCAGGCCGTGCAGTGGATCGTCTCCGGCTACGCGCTCACCTTCGGGCTCACCCTGGTGGCCGGCGGCCGGATCGGTGACGTGGTCGGCCGGCGCCGGATGTTCCTGGTCGGGCTGGTGGCCTTCACGCTGACCAGCGCGGCGGCCGGGGCGGCGCCGACCGAGCACCTGGTCGTGGTGGCCCGGCTGCTCCAAGGTGCGGCCGCGGGGCTGCTCACCCCGCAAGCGTCCGGGCTGATCCAGCAGCTGTTCAGCGGGGACGAGCGGGCCCGCGCGTTCGGCATCTTCGGCACCACCGTGGGGATCTCCGCGGCCTCCGGGCCGATCCTGGGCGGGGTGATCCTCGCGACGTTCGGCGAGCAGGACGGCTGGCGCTACGTGTTCTTCGTCAACGTCCCGCTGGGTCTGGTGGCGACGGTGCTGGCCGCCCGCTGGCTCCCGCCCGCCGAGCCGCGCGACGAGCCGCTGCGGCGGCAGCTCGACGGGACCGGCGCGCTGCTGCTCGGCCTGGGGGTGCTCTGCGTGCTGCTGCCGCTGGTCGCGGCGATGGGCGACCCCGGCACCTGGCTGTGGGCGCTGGTGGCGCTCGCCCCGGCGTTCGGCGTCGCCTTCGTGCGGTGGGAGCGGCGGTTGCTGCGTCGCGGGCGCAGCCCACTGCTGGACGTGGCGCTGTTCCAGCACACGCCCGGCTACGCGTCCGGGATCGTGCTCGGCCTGGTGTACTTCTGCGGGTTCAGCGGGATCTGGCTGGTGCTCGCGCTGTTCTTCCAGGAGGGCCTGGGCTTCAGCCCGTTCCAGTCCGGTCTCGCGGTGACCCCGTTCGCGGTGGGGTCGTCGGTGAGCTCGGTGCTCGCCGGACGGCTGGTGGAGCGGTTCGGCCGCTGGGTCACGGTGGCCGGGCTGACCCTGGTCACCGTGGGCTTCGCCGCGATCATCGTCGTGGTCCCGGCGACCCTGCCCGGCCACCCGGCACTGGTGCTGGTCGCCCCGCTGCTGGTAGCGGGGCTGGGCAGCGGCGCGGTGATCTCCCCGAACATCACGATGACGCTGGCCTCGGTGCCGCCGCGGATGGGCGGTGCGGCCGGAGGGGCACTGCAGACGGGGCAGCGGATCGGCAGCGCGGTGGGGGCGGCGGTGCTCGCCGCGGCGTACCGGATCACGTTCTCGGCGGCGCACGACCTGGCCCGGTCGGTGACGGTCACCTTCGGCTGCGCGGTCGGGTTCGTGCTGGTGGCCCTGGTGCTCGCGGTGCGCGAGCTGCGGGCTCGCCGCTCCTGCGAGGCGACCCCCGAGTGCGAGGAGCAGGCGGAGGTCGCCGGCGCCTGAGGAGGGCCGCCGTCCCGGGCGCCGCTACGCGGGCTCGGGCGTCTCGTCCTCGAACCGCACGTGGGCGACGTGCATCTCGGGCCCGTCGATGCCCGCCCGGTCGACGTGCTCGATGATGTCGCGCACGCGCGCCCGGTCCTGCTCGTCGGCGGCCACCAGCAGTCGCTCGTGGCCCCCCTCGTAGTCCGTCACCGTGGTGAAGTGCTCGTGCGACAGCGCCGCGGCCACGATGGCCGGGTCCTGCCCCGCCGGCACCGCGTAGGTCAGGGCGTGTGCGCCCGGCTGGTGGAGCCGGCCCTCGGTCCGAGCCTCGTCGAGTGTCCACCTGCGCAGCCCGAGGGCGACGATCGCCCCGACCGCGAGGAGGGCGACCAGCAACATCCCGATCACGATCATGACGCCTCCAAACCGCATCCCCGTCTGATGCTTCGAGCGTGCGCCGCGGGGGAACCCGCCGTCGAGGGACCTTCGTCGTCGGCGAGGGGTCGCAGGTCCCGCCGGCCCGGCGGATGCGTCAGTCGGAGAGCAAGGTGCCCAGCGGGCCGAGGTCGATGTTCAGGTCGGCGGTGGTGAGTCCGTAGCGGTCCTTGAGCTCGGTCATCGCCTCCTCGAGGTGCATCAGGCCGACCCCGAGGCCCTCGATCTGCTCGTCGGTGAGGTCGCCCTCGTCCACGCGCCGCAGCGCCTGCTTCTCCATGAGCTGGCGGATCAGCTCGATGACGGTCAGCACCAGCTTGAACAGGTCCCGCTCGACCGACTCGGGGTCGGTCTCCAGGCGCTGCGGGAACAGCCGTGGCTCCTCGGTCACCGTTCGCCCACCAGCCCCACCATGTCGGCCCGGACCGAGCTGATCAGGGCATGCAGCCGGACCTGGACCAGGTCCACCCCGGACAGCGAGATCACCACGTCCCCGGCCAGCACGACGCCGGTGCCGAGCAGCCGGTCGAGCAGGTCGACCAGGGCGATCTGCCCGGCGGGCCGGTCGTCGGGGTCCACCGCCATCTCGGTCACGGGCACTCCAGGGTGGCGAAGGAGTACGGCGGCCAGGGCCCCTGCACCAGCACTCGCGCCTCGGGAAGGCCGGCGGCGAGCGCGTCGGCGGCAGCCGCGAAGCCGGCCTCCTCGTCGACCTCGACGAGGTACGCACCGTTCAGGGTCATCGTGCCCTCGTGGCCGGTGAGCCGCGGGTCCTGCGGACGCAGTCGGCGGCTGGCCACCGAGAGCGCCGACAGCCGAGCGTGCAGGTGTTCGGCGACGTCGAGCGCGTGCTGCTCGGCGTGCTGCCGGGCCGACGTCTCGGCCTTCTTGCGCTGCAGGTAGGCGGCGCCGGCGCCCGGGGCGCGGCTCGACCCACCGGCCGGCCGTGCCGGGGTCGGCTCCCCGACGGGCGCGAACGCCTTCACGCTCCACTCGCGACGTCCCTGCACCCGGTCCAGGGCAGCCGTGAGCCCGTCGTACCACTCGTCGAGGCGGGCCCGGACGCCGTCCTCGTCGAGGCAGATGGTGGCCAGCCGCAGCGGTGCGGTGGGTCCGAGCCCGGCCACCGCGTGCACCACCGCGTCGTGGCCGCGGGCGACGGACTCCAGCCACCCGAGGTCCTCGAGGTTGCGTCGCAGCGCCTGCTCGCCGAACTCGTCGAGGTCGACGTCGCTGACCACCGCGCACAGGCCGCGGTGCTCCACCACCGCGAGCGGGGCATCACGCAGACCCGGGGTGGTGTCGAGCGCGGTCGGCTCGAGGCCACGCGAGATCGCGTAGAGGTACCGGCCGGTCTCAGCCACGCCCGCCCGCCTTCGCGCCGTCGCCGGACTCCAACGCCTCGATGCGTTCGCGGAGCCGGCGGTTCTCGTCGGCCAGGCCCTGCTCGCTGGTGGTGAGCATCGGGTCGTTGCGCCACCAGTCGATGCCCATCTCCTGGGCCTTGTCGACGGACACCAGCAGCAACCGGATCTTGATGGTGAGCAGCTCGATGTCGAGCAGGTTCACCCGGATGTCGCCGGCGATGATGATGCCCTTGTCCAGCACCCGCTCGAGGATGTCGGCCAGGCTGGCCGGCTGCGGCCGCGACGAGGCGCCCATCGGCGCGGAGTACGGGCGCGAGGTCGTCGCGGGGCTCTGGCTCTCCGTCATCGGCTACTCCTCCCGGGCGACACCGCGGGTGTAGCGGCGCAGCCGCCGGTAGCCCTCGAGGTCACCGTCGGAGTCGACATCGATCTCGTAGACGGCCAGCACATCGGTGGTGTCCGGGATCCGGCGGACCTCGACCACCTCGACCTGCACCTTCCACCCGTCGTCGGTCCGCTCCAGCCCGGTCACCCCCTCGGCCGCCCGGCCGGTCAGCTGCAGCAGCTGCCGGGACGCCTCGGCGGCGACGGCCGCCCCGTTCATCGTCCGCGGTGCCGCCGCGCGCGGGGCCCCCGCGCGCTGCCGGCTCGCGGACGAGCGGCTCCGGGTCGCCTGCCCGTCGCCGTTCGCGGACGACGACTTCTTCGTCGCGCGCCCGGAGGTGCTGGTCTTGTTGGTCGCCATGGTGCTACCCCTCCCGGGTCCCAGGTCGGCTCCTGCTGATGAGCAGGCGGTCCACGAGCTCGTCCTCGATCGCGGTCGCCTCCTCGTCGGTAAGTTCCCCGTTCTCACGCCTCCGGTCCACGTCGTCGAGCTGCCGCCGGATCTTCGCGGGATCGTAGAGCTCCTCCTCGGCCTGCTGCAGGACTTGGTCGGCCACCCACGCCGTCCCGCGCACCGGCGCGAGAGGCAGCGTGAGCAGCCCGCTGATCAGCCCCATCCCTCATCCCTCCACGAAGTCGTACGGCGCCAACGGGCCGAACAGCCGCAGCCGCGCGCGCTCGTGCATCGCCGCGGCCATCGACTCGAGGGCGTCCTCGAACGCCTGACGCCGGTCGTCGTCGACGAGGAACGCCACGTCGAGCAGGTGGTCCACCCCGGAGCCGGCGCGCGGGTTGTGCGCCGCGGCGTGGGGCAGCGTGGCGTCGAGGATGATCCCGGCGTCGTGGTCCCGCTTCGCCTCCATCGCGCGGGCGACCAGCTCGCCGAGCCGCACCCGGTCGGCGTACCCGGCCTCCTCGGTCAGGTCACGCGTGCGGGCCCGGAGCTCGGCGATCTCCGGCTGCTCGGCGACCACCTCGGCCAGCACCGCGGCCTCGTTGTACGTCGCGCGCAGGTTGAGCTGCGCCCGGCCGCGGAGCTCGCCCAGCAGCCCCGTGAACCGGTCGTGGTCGGGCGCCAGGAGCTGCTCGACCACCGACGCCCGGTCGGGCAGCACGGACCCGAACCGGACCGGTACCACCGGGCCGGCCGTGGCGAGGGTGTCGACGACCGTGCCGTGCGCGACCAGGTCCTTGCGGCGGCCCGGGGGCCGCTCGACCTCGATCTCGCTCACCACCGCGGCGATGTCGCCGTGCCCGACGAGCTCGACCGCACCGTCGTCGACCCCGGCGAGGTCGCCCGGGATCTGCTGCGCGCCGGCGACGACGCCGTACACGTAGCAGGCCAGGTCAGCCGCAGGCTCGTCGCCCGTCACCGGCCCGGCCCGCCGGGTCTGCGTCCGGCTCACTCTTCCTGCGTCCTGCGTCGGCGGGCGGGCGACTTCTTGGCGGGTCGGCGGGAGCCCCCGCCGTCCTCCCCGTCGTCGCCGCTGGTGAGGGCCTGCTTGACGCCCTTGATCGCGCCGCTGGTCTTCTTCGCGGCCCCACCCTGCTGCAGGTCGCCGACCGCCTCGGTGATGTCCTTGCCGCCGTGCTCGTAGAGGTCGAGGCGGTTGGTCGCCTCGGCGAAGCGCAGGTACGTGTCGACGGACGCGATCACGATGCGTGCGTCGATGGTGAGCAGCTCGATGCCGACGAGCGACACCCGGACGTAGGCGTCGATGACGATGCCCTTGTCCAGGATGATGTCGATGACGTCGGCCAGGCCGCTGGGCGCCGGACGCTCGAGGTAGCCCCCGCCCCGGCGTTGTGAGGTCGCAACAGTCATGTTCCGGTGATCCTTCCAGTCAGGGTGGGGTGGTCAGCGCTTGCCGGCGGCGCGGCGTCGACGGCGCGGAGCGGGCTCTTCGTCGACCGGTTCCTCGTCGTACTCGTCCTCGGGCTCCTCCTCGTACTCGTCGGCCGCTTCTTCGTCTTCGACGGGCTCGTCGTAGCCGTCCTCGTCGACGGCGTCCGGCTCCTCGTAGTCGTCCTCCGGCTCGGCCTCGTCGTACTCGGCCTCGTCGTCGTACTCCTCGTCCCCGGCGTCCTCGTCGATGTCGTCGGGCTCGTCGTAGGAGTCCTCGGAGCCCTGGCGACTCCTCGCGCTCCTGCTCGTCGGCCACGACCTCGTCGTGGTCGCGCTCGAGCTCGCCGTCGTGGATCTCGCCACGCCAGCCCTCGACCTCGTCCGGGTTCTGGGCCACCTGGGTCATCACGTGCCGACGGAAGTGCTTGAGCTCCAGCCGTGCCCGTCGGCCCTGCGCCCGCCACAGGTTGCCGGTGCGCTCGAAGAACCCCTGGGGGTAGTACTCGAGGACGACCAGGATCCGGGTCAGGTTCGGCGCCAGCTCGTGGAAGGTGACCGCGCCGTCGACGTGGCCCTTCTCTCCCTTGGAGCGCCAGACGATCTTCTCGTCCGGGACCTGCTCCAGGATGGTGGCCTCCCACTTGCGGTGTGACCAGAACACCTGGGCCTTGAAGTTGACCTTGACCTCGTCCTCCTGGTCGACGGTGTCGACCTTCTTCATGAAGTTCGAGTAGTCCTGGAACTGGGTCCACTGGTTGTACGCCAGCCGCACCGGAACACCGACGTCGATCTCCTCGATGATGTTCGTCGACCGGGTGCCCTGCTCGCCGCCGCTCTTGCCGCCGCCGAGCTTCTCCTTGACCTTGTCCTTCACGCCCCCGAGACCACCCTTGAGCGCACCCTTGACCGGGGAGCCACCCTCGGCGGCCTCCTCCATGCCTTCCTTGGCCGCCTTGCCCATGAAGCCGCCGCCGTCGGCGACGTCGGTGAGCCGGTCGGACAGGTCGCCGATCTTGCCGCCCGCGGTCTCGAGCGCCTTCCCGCTCAGCGTCGAGAAGCTCTGCTGGAGCTCGTCCTTGAGCCGGTCGACGGGGAGCTCGTCGAGCAGCCCCCGCAGCACACCGGTGCCGTTGCTGCCGTTGTTGTCGGTGTTGTCCGCCATCGCGATCACGCCTTCTTGGTCGACCGGCCGCGCGACGAGGCGCGCTTCCCGGCGCTGGACGAGGACTTCCTCGTGGAGGAGGACCCGCCTCCGGTCGACGACCGCTTCGCGGAGGTCGACTTCTTGGTGGTGGACCGCGAGGACGGGCTCGTCTTGCGGGCGCTGCCGCTCGACGACCTGGCTGCCGCGGTCTTCTTGGCCGGGGCCTTCTTCGCGGTGCTGGACCGCTTCGCGGCGCTCGACTTCTTGGTGGTGGACCGCGAGGACGGGCTGGATCTGCGCGCGCTGCTCGAGGCCTTCGCCGCGGACCCCCGGCCCCCGGTCCCGCGGGAGCGACCCGATCGCTTGGCCGCCGGCCGTCTCCGGCGTGGTGCCTCCTCGGGCTCCTCCTCGGGCTCCTCGTCCGGGGCCTCGTCCTCCGGCGCCTCCTCGTCGGGCTCCTCCTGGTCGAGCTCCCCCTCGTCGTACTCGTCGTACTCGTCGGCGTCCTCATCCACGTCGGCGTAGGCGTCCTCGTCCTCACCCGGAGGCAGCGCCAGCCGCTCCGAGCGGTCCCGGATCGCGTCGCTGAGCCCGTTCATCCGGCTGCTCGCGGTGGCCATCGCGGCCGCCCGGGCAGACTCGAACAGCTGGCTGCGGATCTGGTCGGACAGCTTGGCCAGCTCCGGGTTGCTCTCGATGAGCTTGGAACCTTGTTGCATCAGGCCACGTGGGTCCGTGGCAATCCGCTTGCCCGCCAGCATGCTCCCTACCGTGATGGCGAGCCTGAGCTTCTTGGTGCGCCCCAGCAGATAGCCGCTGGCGACTCCTAGGGCAATCTTTCCCGCAGCACTCATGGCACTTCCCTCCGAGACTGTGTGCACGGTCTCCCCGAATGCGGATGCGTACCCCTGGCCCCGGGCAGCAAACCTCTAGACTTGGCATTCGAGATAGAAACCTTGCGCGCCGGGGCGTGCGGCCCCCACAGGTCGCACCGGTCACACGTCGACGGGCCTGTCGGCCCCTGTCGCGCAGGCGTCCGCGAGGCGGTGGGCGGCGACGCCGGCCACCGTTCGGCTCGTCACCCGCCGACCACCCGGTGGCTGTGCAGGGCGTGGCCGCCGAGCCGCTCGAGCTCGTCGTCGAGGTGGTGCTGGCGGACGTAGATCGTGAGGTCGGCCAGTGTGCGTGCCAGCCGCGCGCTGGTGCTCACCTGGTCGGCGGCGGCGCACCGGGCCCGAGAACGAGCGCGACGCGTCCATCGCCGGGGTGCGCACGGGCCGGAACCTACGGGGTGTGGGCGTCCCGCTCCGCCGGGCTTGGTGGCGCTCGACGCGATGACCCGGGGCGCCGTCAAGCTCGTGGGCCACGTTGGTCCCGGTGCGCCCCCGGTGGACATCTCGCGTTCCTCGTCCAGGTCGGGCACGTAGTAGAGGAACTCGGCCACGACGACGAGCTCGACGGGGGTGCCCAGCGGCACCTCGGGGAGCTCGGACACCCGGATGTCCGCCCTCCGGCAGCGCTGCCGGGCCAGCCGGACCGCCACCCGCGAGCCGTCGGTGGCGACCAGGTCGTCCACGCGCCCGGCGAGCGCCGCGGTCACGAACCCGGGCCCGCAGCCCGGCTCCCAGCCGGTCGGGTAGCGCTCGCGCGGCAGCGAGGCGAGCAGCACCGCGAGCTTGCGTCGCTCGTACCAGGACGTGCCCACCTGCCACGGGTCCGGGTTGGCCCCGTAGATCGCGTCGAAGTCGGGGCTCCGTCCGGTCATGGGAGGACGGCGCGCTCGTGCTCCCGCGGCGCCGCCGCCCGCACGGCGACCGGCCCCGCCGTCCGGTGGTCGGGGTGCGGGTTCTCGCGGATGGTGCGCGGGGCAGCCTCGGTGCTCACACGCCCTCCTCGTCGGGTGCGGTCCGGGAGCGCGGCGCGCCCCCGCCGCTCATTACCCACTTCCCGCGGGAGTGTGCGGCCTCCGAAACGACTGTCCGCATTCCGGGCGGATCCGCTGCCCGGCAATGGCAGCATGGAGGCATGCGAGATGTCGCGGTGGACGCGATGGAGCTCGAGCGGCTGGAGCAGTTCCTGGAGCCGGATCGTGCCGCACGTCTGCGCGGCTACGCGGCGCGGGCGCGCGAGCTGCTGCGCGGCACCATCGTGTGGAACATCAACGCCACCGCGCACGGCGGCGGCGTCGCCGAGATGCTGCAGGCCATCATCGCCTACGGGCGCGGGGCCGGCGTGGACACCCGGTGGCTGGTGCTCGACGGCGACCAGGAGTTCTTCACGATCACCAAGCGGCTGCACAACTTCCTGCACGGGGACAAGGGTGACGGCGGCAAGCTCGGGCCGGACGAGACGACCCACTACCGCAAAGTCCTGGAGGCCAACCTCGGGTCGCTGGTGGGCCGGGTGCGCGCCGGGGACTTCGTGCTGCTGCACGACCCGCAGACCGCCGGCATGGTCGCGGGGCTGCAGGCGGCGGGCGCCCAGGTGGTGTGGCGCTGTCACATCGGGCGGGACGAGCCCAACGACCTGGACGCGGTCGGCTGGGAGTTCCTGCGTGGCTTCGTCGAGGGTGCGGACGCGTTCATCTTCTCCCGGCGGCAGTACGCCCCGGCCTGGGTGCCGCGGGACAAGCTGTGGGTGATCCCGCCGTCCCTCGACCCGTTCAGCACGAAGAACACCGTGCTGAGCCCGCCCGACGTCGCCGCGACCCTGCGCACCTCCGGACTGGTGGACATCTCCCCGGACGGGGGGAGCGTGGACTTCGTGCGGCGCAGCGGCCTGCCCGGACGGGTCCGGGAGCGGGACAGCCTGGTGATCGAGAGCGGGCCGGTGCCTCGGGACGTCCGGGTGGTGCTGCAGGTGAGCCGATGGGACCGGCTCAAGGACATGGCCGGGGTGCTGCTCGGCTTCGGCGAGCACGTCACCGAGATGCCCGAGGACGCGCACCTGCTGCTGGTGGGCCCGGACGCCTGGGGGGTGACCGACGACCCCGAGGGAGCCGCCGTGCTGACCGAGTGCGTGTCGCTGTGGCGACGGCTGCCCGAACGGGTCCGGGACCGGGTGCATCTCGCCGCGCTCCCGATGGACGACACCGACGAGAACGCGATCCTGGTCAACGCCCTGCAGCGCTACGCGGCGGTGGTGGTGCAGAAGAGCCTGGTGGAGGGGTTCGGGCTGACCGTGACCGAGCCAATGTGGAAGGCGCGTCCGGTGGTCGCCTCCGCGGTGGGCGGGATCCAGGACCAGATCGACGACGAGGTCAGTGGTCTGCTGCTCCGGGACCCGCACGACCTCGACGCGTTCGCGCAGGCCGTCGCGCGGCTGCTGCACGACGCGGAGACCGCCGAACGCCTCGGCGCCGCCGCGCGGGCCCGGGTCCAGGACCGGTTCCTCGGCGACCGGCATCTGATCCAGTACGCCGACCTGTTCGAGACCATGCTGTCCAACCGGTAGCGGAAAGTCCGACCGTGGGCGCTCAGCGGCGGCCGGCGTCCTGCACGCACCGCACTGCCCACGGGAGCACCTCGAGCCGCTCCGCGCCGATCGGCCGCCCGCACGCGTCGCAGGTCCCGTAGCTGCCGTCCTCGAGCTTGGCCAGGGCCCGGTCCACGTCGGCCATCGTCATCTGGAGCTTGTCGTGCACGGCCACCTGGGAGAGCCGGTCCACCGCCATCGACGTACCCTCGCCCACCCGCTTGCCGAATGAGATCGACCCCTGCTCGTCGGGCTTCGCGGTGAGCTGGGTGAGCTGCTCGGCGATCTCGGCGCGCTTGGCGTGCAGCGTGGTGGCAACCTGGTCCATCCGCCCATCATCGCGCGGACCGTCAAGGCGCGCGGCGCGGAAGGTCAGGACCCGGCGTCGGCGGTGGAGCCGGCCCGGGTGCGCTGCTCGGGAATCCGGTGCCGCGCCATCCGCTGCTGCTCCTGGTGCGCGAAGATCGCCTCCAGCGAGGCGGGCAGCGGGTCGGTGCTGACCCGGAAGTCCGACCGGTCCGCCGGCGACGGCAACGGCCGCGGCGGCGGTGCAGCCGGGGCCGGCGGCCGGGCGAGCTCCTCGAGCGGGGGCGCCCCGGTCGCCAGGGCCGGGTCGGTCGTGACGGTGAGCGTGACCCGCGGCCACCACCGGTCCCGGTCCTTGCGGCGCAGCACGAACGGGTCGCCGAACCTCTCGCGCGCGTAGCCCAGCGCGCCCTCGAACGAGCCTCCCGTGATCTGCCAGGTCGGGCCGTGGCCCGCGACCTCGATCCGGTCCCGGACCGCCTCCCATGTTTCCCCGATGCCTTGCCCGAGCGGCATGGCGACCACCTGCTTTCAGTCCAACAGCGAGGTTATGGGAGAACGACCCGGGATCGGGAGACCCCGGCGCGGCGTGGCGGCGCCGCCAGCACGTCGCTCCCGTTCGCTCCGTTGTCTCGCAGTGTCACGCTCGGGGGTGACCGTCGCAAGGGTCCGTGCGGGGAGCGCCGTGGTCAGACCCGGCGTGGCACGTGACCGTTGAGGGTGAATGCCCACCGCATGAAGCGGTGTCCGCCGTCGGAGGTCGGCTCGAACATCAGCGGGCAGCCGCCGTCGATCACGGTCATCCCGTGGGCGCGGCCGTAGTCGGCGGCCTCGCTGGACACGCTGCCGCCGCCGAAGGACCGGTGCATCCACACGTGCGCGATCCCGAGGTCGTCACACTCATGGATCGTCTCTTCGGCGTGCTCCGGCCGGGTGCCGATCACCACCGCCTCGACCCCTCCGGGGATGGAGCCCAGGTCCGGGTAGCACCGGTCGCCTTCGACCTCGGTGGCATTGGGGTTCACCGCGAACACGTCGTACCCGCGGTCGCGGAGCCTCTGGTAGACGACGTTGCTGCCGTGGCCTCCCGGGGTGCGCGACACCCCGGTGACGGCGATGCGCTTGCGAGCCAGGAACTCGCTGGCAGCGTCCTTGACGGGTTGCATGGGAACCCCCTCGCGTCGGTTGGTGTGATCCGCACGTCGGAACCTCGTGTCGTCACCATGCTGGCGGTCCGGCTCCGGTCGCGCATGGGCAGAAAGGCCCGACTCAGGTGTGCGCCGGCGTGCGGTGGCGGGTGGGCGGACCCGCCAGGCGGCGCCGGTGGCGGGCGGCGAGCCACCACGCCAGCAGCATCAGGCCGAGCACGTCGGCGAACCCGGCGATGGAGGCCCAGGGCAGGTCGATGTCGCCGGCCTTGACGTTGGCGTAGAACGAGCCGAGCGGGGTCAGCAGCGGCCAGAGCACGAGCAGGTTGCGCGCGAGTGCGAACGCCACCGCGTACACACCGCCGAGCCCGGTCAGGAACAGCAGCTCGCCGCCGGCCATGCCGTACCCGACGTGGTAGGCGCCGTACAAGGCGGCGGCGCCCGCCACGCCCGTGACCGGGCCGAACTGTGACTCCAGCCTGGTCTGGACGAAGCCCCGGAAGAAGACCGACTCGAAGACGCCGACGACCAGGGCCATGCACAGCAGCGGCACCCAGTCCGCGGGGGCGGGCAGGTCGTAACGCCACAGGGTCAGGGCGAACTGCACGCCGCCGAAGAGCACCGCGAGCCCCGCTGCCGCCCGGAGGTTGTCCCGGCGCAGGCCGAGGTCGGCGAGCGGGCGTCGACGCATCCAGACGGTGTAGTAGACCGGGCCGGCGACGCCCAGCAGCAGCGCGGCCGCGAAGCACAGGAACAGGCCGACGACGTGGTCCGGGGTGAACACCACGAACGCCAACCGCAGGAGTGCCACCACGGACAGGTAGAGCAGGCCGATGGCCACCAGGTCCCGCGAGTCACGCAGCCGCGGCCGACGCGGCAACGCCCCCGGGAGGATCGCGAGCAGCAGGCCGCTGCCGACGACCAGGGCAAAGTAGACGGGCCCGACCCCGACCGGGAGCAGCAGCAGCGCGCCGACCACCCAGATGCTCCACAGCAGCGGGCGCCATCGGTACGAGACGTCGAACAACACGAGGATCACCTCCGTCGGTTCCATCGCATGGCGCCACGGGCATGCGCCGACAGAGGCGAAGGTCCGACACCGGAGTACGTCGGTCCCGACGTCTTGGGGGATGTTCATCCCCCGGCGCGCATGGTGGTGCTACCCGTTGGTGCGGCGACGCGCGGATCGGCGAGCAAGGACGACCAGGGCAGCCGCGAACAGCAGCGCGATGACCGCGCCGGCCAGCTCGTACTCTGCGCTCAGATCGCGAGTGCCGAACCGCACGCCCCGCAGCGGAGCCCAGGTCACCGGCGCACGGTCGAAGCACGCCTGCTTGGCTGCGCCAGGCATCCCCAGCCCGCCATGCGGGGCCGATCAGTGGTCGAAGGTGACTCCGCCATACCCCGTTCCGCTCTCAGGTCTTCACCGGTGTGCCGTCGACCCGGACCTTACTGCGGCTCGCGGGCCTCCATCGTCCGACCGAGGCTGCCGATGGCCGCGAGGAGGAGCAGTGCCCCGACTGCGCCCACGAGCGTCAAGGTCTCATCCAGGAAGAGGACGGCGATCAGGACGGCCGTGACGGGTTCGAGCAGGGTCGCGATCACCGCAGTCCCGCTCGGGGTGGTCCGCAGACCGGCGAACAGCAGCGTGTAGGCCAGCGCCATCGTCACGGCGCCGAGGTAGGCAAGGAGCAGCCACGCGCCCGCATCCGTGGGCACCAACGCCTCGCCGTTGGTGACGGCCACGATGAGACCGCCCGGCACGAGCACGAGGGCGGCGACCATCATGGTCGCGCTCGCGACGACAAGGGCGTCGTGCGTCTTCGATATCGGGGCGCCGATCTCCGCAGAGGCTGCGTAGGCCGCCCGCCCGCGCGGTGCGCGCCGTCGTTGAAGGCTGCCCAGGACGAGGAGGGGCACCGGAGCGCAGCCGAGGCACACGACGGTGGCGATGCTGACCCCGGTCGCCACGACGGCCACCAGGAACAGCAGCTGGAACGCGGCGGTGAGGAGTCCGACAGCGATCGTTCGTGTCCGGGGTGACCAGCGCGGCTATCGCCCGGTACGCACCGATCATCAGCACCGACAGTGACGACCGCCCGTACACGAGGTCGACCGCAGTGCCGATGGTCCCCCAGATCACACCGGCTCCACAGACCAGAGCGAGTCCGCGCCAGACGCTGGGGACCGGATCCCTCCTGGACCGTGGGAACGTCACAGCCGCAGTCTGTCCAACCGCACCGCACCAGCGTGGCCAGGCGGCCGAAGATGGCCGCGATGTCCTGAGACACCTGTCAACGGTGTCCCGGGACATCACAGGGTGCCCCCGGCAGGATTCGAACCTGCGACGCACGGTTTAGGAAACCGACGCTCTATCCCCTGAGCTACGAGGGCGGAGCATGGCTGGACCTCGCCGCAAACCTCGCTGCACCCAGGGCCAGCCACGCACCGAGAAGCGTAGACCACGCCACGCCGGCCAGGTCCGTCGGTCGAACGGTCGGGGTAGCCGCCGTGCCAGTGTGTCACCCGCCCCCTGAGTGGCAACTATCAAGGTGGCGCATCACCGCGGTGGCCGACACCGCGGGAACCTGGGAGGCGACGCCATGTGCGAGGCAAGGTCACCGCGCGGAACACTCACCTGTGCCCGACCCAACTGTGACGGTCGCGGCCACGTGTTCATCCATCCGAGCTCCGCACCGGACGCCAAGGTCGACGCCGACACCGGCAACGGCGACTGACCCACCGAGCGCCGGAGCCGCGCGGGCATACTGCCCGTATGTCACATATTCAGCGGTCTCTCAGGCGCCGATTTCGTCCGACCCGCCCGGTCAGGGCAGAATGTGGCCTCTGAGCCGTCGTGGCTGCGGCTCGACGGGGGAGGGAGCCATCCGGATCTCGGACGGTCCCCTACGCTTCAGGGCGGCCCGGGTCGAAGGGCCGCCGCCGTTCTAGCGCAGTTGGACCTATGTCAGATTTGCCGCGTCATCGCGACGAGGTGCCTCGGCACCGCGTCATCAGGGCCATGGCCATCTCGGTCTCCGTGGTCCTGCTGGTCGTGGTCACCGGCGGGTTCTTCGCCTACCGGCACCTCGAGGGCAACATCACCTCGCTGAACGTCGACCAGGCGCTCGGCAGCGACCGGCCCACCGAGATCGTCAAGGACAACGTCCCGCACAAGCCGATGAACATCCTGCTGCTCGGCTCCGACACCCGCCAGGGGCAGACCGGGCACATCGGCGGGGACACCCCGGGCCTGTCCGACACCACGATCCTGATGCACATCTCGGCGGACCGGAAGCTGGCGTACGGCGTCAGCCTGCCGCGCGACGCGATGGTCGAGCGGCCCGAGTGCCAGCGCAAGGACGGCAACGGGGTCGACCCCGGCGGGCTGAGCATGTTCAACGCCGCCTACGCGGTCGGCGGGCCTGCGTGCACCATCAAGACCGTCGAGAAGCTGACCCAGATCCGGATCAACCACTTCGTGGTGGTCGACTTCAACGGCTTCCGCAGCATGGTCGACGCCCTCGGTGGCGTCCCGGTCTGCGTCCCCGAGCCGGTGCACGACACCACCGGCCACATCGACCTGCCCGCGGGCAGCTACGAGGTGAAGGGCGACCAGGCGCTCAACTACGTCCGCGTCCGGCACGTGATCTCGAACAACGGCGACATCGGCCGGATGAAGCGCCAGCAGGCGTTCCTGGCCTCGATGGCGAACAAGGCGATCTCGGCCGGCACGTTGATCAACCCGGTGCGCCTGTACAAGTTCCTGGACGCGGCCACCAAGTCGCTGACCACCGACCCCGCGCTGGCCAGCCTCAAGGACCTGGCCAGCCTGGCGAAGTCGATGCAGGGCGTCGGGCTGGACCACATCCAGTTCCTCACCGTCCCGTTCGAGACCTACCAGCCGGACCCGAACCGGCTGATCTGGGCCTCGTCGGCCGACAAGCTGTGGAACCGGATCCGTCACGACAAGCCGCTCACCAAGGACATGATGAGCGGCGTGACCACCGCGGCCGACGAGGGCCACGGCAAGGCCAGCAAGGCCGGCCACGGCGGCCCGCACAACGGCCCGAGCGCCGGTACCAGCGCGCCCAGCGACCAGCAGTCGCAGGCCGAGGCCGCCGCGAAGGCCGAGCAGGCCCGCGAGAACGGACTCTGCGCCTGACCGCCCGCCCGTCGCGGCCTCGCCGGGACCGCCGGCGGCCGCTCTCCTCGACGTGTCCTGGGTCACACCCCGTGGCCTAGGACACGTTCGCTCGTTGTGCCTGTGCGAGGAACCCGACGACGAGGAGTGCAGATGGTCCCGACAAGCCCGACACCCGGGAACGGTCCGGTCGGCGACGGCGTGAGCAGGAGACTGCTCCTCGGTGGACTGGCTGCCGGGGGAGCGCTCACCGCGGCCGGCGGGCTCGGCCTGGCCGACACCGCCGAGGCGGCCACCCTGCAGGGCTCGCTGCCGCGCAAGGTCGACGTGGTGGTCGTCGGCGCCGGCATCTCCGGGCTGGTCGCCGCGCGCAAGCTGCGGCACGCCGGCCGCTCGGTCCTGGTGCTCGAGGCCCGCGACCGGGTCGGTGGGCGGGTGCACAACCACAAGCTGCGCAACGGCTCGGTGGTCGAGGAGGGCGGCGCGTTCGTGGGCCCGACCCAGAACCACATCCTGCGGCTTGCCAAGGAGCTCGGGGTGCGCACCTTCAAGGAGTACGACGCGGGCAAGAACGTCTACGTGTCCTCGAAGACCGGGAAGATGGAGTACACCGGGACCGTCCCGCCGGCGCCGCTGATCCTCCCGGACGCGGCGGTGCTGCAGACGCGCATCGACGACATGGCCGCCAAGATCCCGGTGGACGCGCCCTGGGCCGCCGAGAACGCGGCCGAGCTGGACGCCTACTCCGTCGACCAGTGGGTCCGCGAGAACACCGTCAACCCCGACGTGCGGAACCTGCTGCTGTCCTACCTGCAGCCCTGCTTCGGCAGCGACGGGCTGGACATGTCGATGCTGTACTTCCTGTGGTACATCGCCACCGCCGGCGACGAGACCCATGTCGGCACCTTCGAACGCTCCTCGGGGACCGCGGGTGCGGCCCAGGACTCCCGGATCGTCGGCGGGTCCGGGCTGATCCCGCAGCGGCTGGCCCGGCACCTCGGCGACGCGGTGGCGCTCGAGGCGGCGGTGCGCCGCATCGAGCAGCACCACGACCACGTGGAGGTGACCAGCGACCGCGGCAAGGTCCGCGCTCGCCGGGTGATCGTCGCGGCACCGCCGCCGACCGTGGTCGGGATCGAGTGGGCGCCGCTGCTGCCGCCGAAACGCCTGCAGCTGCTCCAGCGGATGCCGATGGGCGCGCTGATGAAGTGCGACGCCGTCTACGACACGCCGTTCTGGCGGGCCAAGGGGCTCTCCGGCAGCGGCCTGAACGACGACGGCGCGGTCCGGGTCTCCTTCGACAACAGCCCCGCGGACGCCTCGGTCGGGGTGCTGCTCGCCTTCGTCGGCGGGTCCACCTGGGCGAAGTACGGCACCCAGTCGCGTGCCGCGCGGCGCAAGGCGGTGCTGGAGGGCTTCGCCGCGATCGTCGGCGACGAGGCGTTGCACCCGATCCAGTACGTCGAGCACGACTGGACCCACGAGCAGTGGACCAAGGGCAGCCCGGTGGCGATCCAGGTGCCCGGCGCGGTCACCGCCTACGGGTCCACGATCCGCACCCCGTTCCGGCGCACGCACTGGGCCGGCACCGAGACGTCGACGTACTGGTCGGGGTACATGGACGGCGCAGTGCGGGCGGGGGAGCGGGCCGCCCGCGAGGTCCTGGACCTGCCGTGAGGCGCCGGATCCGCGCGCTCGCCGCGGCGCTGGCGGTGCTGCTGCCGCTCGTCCCGGTGGCGGCCGGTCAGGCCGCCGGCACCCGGCCCCGCTGGGACACGCGGGTGTTCGCGTCGGTGCCGCCGCCGGGGTTTCCGGCGTACGCCTACGTGCACCCCGACGGCCGGGTCTACGCGGGCACCTACACCAACCCCGCCGGCGACCACACCGCCTCCCGGGTGTTCGAGTGGACCCGGCACGGCACGCTGCTGCGGTCGTGGCGGGTGCCGGGCCAGCACCTCGACTCCGAGCACGGCGTGCAGGTCGCCACCAGCGACGCGCGCGGCCGGCTGGTGCTGCTGGAGAAGTCCACCTCGCGGGTGCTGCTGCTGAACCCCCGTACGGGGCGGTTCCGCCGCTACGCCACCCTGCCCGACCTGCCGGCCTGCGGCCCCACCGGCGCGGCCGGCGCGGCGGGCTGCACACCCAACGCCGCCGACGGCCCCGCGATCCCGAACTACGCCGCCTGGGGCCCGCACGGCCGGCTCTACGTCAGCGACTACGGCCAGGCGGTGATCTGGGCGGTGCCGCCCGGCGGTGGTCGGCCCCGGGCCTGGTTCAGCAGCCGCAAGCTCGACGGCGGCCAGTTCGGTACGGCGGGCCTGGTGCTCGCCCCGGACCACCACGCGCTGCTGCTCACCCAGCAGAGCTCGATGGGCCCCGCGGTGCCGCCGGCCGAACCCGACCCGTCGACCGGCAAGCTGTACCGGCTGCCGATCCGCACGGGGGGCCGTCCCGGGCGGTTGCACCTGCTCTGGGAGAGCCGGCCCGGTGACCTCCCGGACGGGTTCGGGGTGGCGCGGTCGGGCCGCATCTACATCGCCGAGGCGGGCCTGTCGAACCAGATCGTGGTGGTCGGGCGCGACGGCACCGAGCTGGAGCGGTTCCCGCAGACGCCGGGCACCGGGGACAACGGGTCCCCGGTCCCGTTCGACACGCCCTCGAGCGCCACCTTCCTCGGCCGCCGGGTCCTGGTGGCGAACCAGGCCTACTTCGGGCAGCGCGCCCACCACGCCATCCTCGACGTGCGGGTGGGAGAACGAGGCGTGCCGACGTTCATCCCGGAGAACGCCGGCACCCGGTAGACGGTCGACGCTGCTGCCCACCGGCCGCAATCGCGCGATTGTGCGGTTCTGACGCCGAAACCGGCCGAACGACCGTCACAACAGCACAATTGTGGCGGCGGGACCGGGCGGTGGGCGGGCGGTCGCGCGCTCAGCCGGCGGCGGCCAGCTCGACCAGCTTGGCGTTGAAGGCCGGCAGGTCGTGCGGGTTGCGGCTGGTGACCAGGTTCCCGTCGACCACGACCTCCTCGTCGACCCAGGTGGCGCCCGCGTTGCGCAGGTCGGTCTGCAGGCTCGGCCACGACGTGAGCCGCCGACCCTGGAGCACGCCGGCCTCGGCCAGCGACCAGGGGGCGTGGCAGATCGCCGCGACCGTCTTGCCGGACTCGACGAACGTCCGGACGAAGTCGACCGCTGCCTTGTCGGTGCGCAGGGCGTCCGGGTTCGCCACCCCGCCCGGCAGCACGAGCGCGTCGAACTGGCCCGGGTCGGCCTCGGCGACCGGCACGTCCACGCGGAACGTGTCCGCCTTGTCCAGGTGGTTGAACGCCTGGACGGTGCCCGGCTCGGGGGACAGCAGCTTCGGGGTCCCGCCGGCCTCCGCGACGGCCTTCCACGGCTCGGTCAGCTCGACCTGCTCGATGCCCTCCGCGGCCACCAGGAACGCGATCGTCTTGCCCTGCAACGTCTGGTCGGTCATCACACGCTCCTTGTCGTCGTACGTCTGGAGCCCGTCCAGTAACCAGCGACCGGGACGGTAAACCCCAGGACGCGAAAGCCCGGGACGCGAAAGCCCGGGACGCGAAAGCCCGGGACGCGAAAGCCCGGGACGCGAAAGCCTCAGGGCACGACCAGCTGGTACTTCCCGAGCACCGTGACCCCGCCCTCGCTGACCGTGAACCCGCGGCGCCGGTCCTCGTCGTGGTCCACGCCGATCTGGGCGCCGTCGGGCACGATCACGTTCTTGTCCAGGATCGCGTTGCGCACCACGGCGCCCTTGCCGATGGTGACGTTGTCGAAGACCACGCTGCGCTCCACGTTGGCGCCGTCCGCGACGTAGGCGTGGGCGCCGATCACGGAGCTGTCCACGGTGGCGCCGGACACGATCGAGCCGGCGCACACGATCGAGTCCCGGGCGGTCGCGTTCTCGACGAACTTCGCGCCGGGCAGCTGCGGGTGCGAGGTGAAGATCGGCCAGTCGGTGTTGTACAGGTTGAACACCGGCTCCACGGAGACCAGGTCCAGGTGCGCCTCGTGGTAGGAGTCCACGGTGCCCACGTCGCGCCAGTAGTCGCGGTCCCCGGGCGTGGAGCCCGGCACGACGTTCTGCCGGAAGTCGTAGACGCAGGCCTGCTGCTGCTCGACCAGCCGGGGGATGATGTCGCCGCCCATGTCGTGCCGCGAGTTCGGGTCCGCGGCGTCCTGCTCGAGCGCCTCGACGAGCGCGTCCGCGGTGAACACGTAGTTGCCCATCGAGGCGTACACCTCGTCGGGCGAGTCCGGCAGCCCCGGCGGGTCGGCCGGCTTCTCCAGGAAGTCGTCGATCCGCAGCCCGTCGGCGGTCTTGATCACCCCGAACTGCCAGGCCTCCTTGCGCGGCACCCGGATACCGGCCACCGTGACGCCGGCGCCGGAGTCGATGTGCGCCTGCACCATCTGCGAGGCGTCCATCCGGTAGACGTGGTCGGCGCCGAACACCACGATGGTGTCCGGCCGCTCGTCGTTGATCAGGTTCATCGACTGGTAGATCGCGTCCGCGCTGCCCTGGTACCACTTCGGCCCGCGGCGCTGCTGCGCCGGCACCGGGGTGACGTAGTTGCCCAGCAGCGTGGACATCCGCCAGGTGAGCGAGATGTGCCGGTCCAGGGAGTGCGACTTGTACTGGGTGAGCACCGCGCACTTCAGGTAACCCGCGTTGACGAGGTTCGACAGCGCGAAGTCGATCAGTCGGTAGCTGCCCCCGAACGGGACCGCGGGCTTGGCCCGGTCGACCGTCAGTGGCATCAGTCGCTTGCCCTCGCCGCCGGCCAGGACGATCGCCAGTACTTTCGCCATGCGCCGACCCTAGTCCCACCCGGGACGGTTGCCGATAGGTTCGTCCCATGCGCGCTGCCATCCTGACCCGCGAGTTCCCCCCGGACGTGTACGGCGGGGCGGGGGTGCACGTGGACTTCCTGGTCCGCGAGCTCCGCCGGCTGATCGACGTGGACGTGCACTGCATGGGCGAGCCCCGGGACGGCGCGACCGCGCACTCCGAGAAGGAGCCGCGGCTGGCCGGCGCGAACCCGGCGCTGCAGGTGCTCTCCACGGATCTCGCGATGGTCGCCGGGGTCGGCTCCGGCCACGTCGACGTCGTGCACTCGCACACCTGGTACGCCAACATGGCGGGGCACTGGTCCAAGCTGCTGTACGACGTCCCGCACGTCGTCACCGCGCACTCGCTGGAGCCGCAACGCCCCTGGAAGGCCGAGCAGCTCGGCGGCGGCTACCGGCTGTCCTCGTGGGCCGAGCGCACCGCCTACGAGGCGGCGGACGCCGTGGTGGCGGTCAGCAACGGCATGCGCGCCGATGTGCTGGCGGCCTACCCGGACCTGGACCCGGACCGGGTGCACGTGGTCTACAACGGCATCGACACCGACTTCTACGCCCCCGACCCGGACCGCGCGGTGCTCGAGCGGATCGGGGTGGACCCGGCCCGGCCCTACGTGGCGTTCGTCGGCCGGATCACCCGGCAGAAGGGCGTGCCGCACCTGCTCCGCGCCGGGCTGTCCTTCGACCCCGACCTGCAGGTGGTGCTGCTCGCCGGGGCCGCCGACACCCCGGAGCTGAAGGCCGAGACCGACGCGGCGGTCACCGACCTGCGGGCTGCCCGCGACGGCGTCTTCGTGGTCTCCGAGATGCTGCCGCGCGAGGAGGTCCGGCAGGTGCTGACCGGCGCGCTGGCCTTCCTGTGCCCGTCGGTCTACGAGCCGCTGGGGATCGTGAACCTGGAGGCGATGGCCTGCGAGACCGCGGTCGTGGCCAGCCGGGTCGGCGGGATCCCCGAGGTCGTGGTCGACGGCGAGACCGGCCTGCTGGTGGACTACGAGGAGTCCGCCCCGGAGTCCTTCGAGGCGGACCTGGCCGCCGCGGTGAACCGCCTCGCGGCCGACCCGGCGCTCGCCGCGAGGATGGGGCGGGCGGGCCGTGCCCGGGCGGTTGCCGACTTCGGGTGGGACGCGATCGCGGCCCGCACCGTGGAGCTGTACCAGAGCCTGCGCTGACTCGCGGCGCGTCCGGCCGGGCCCGGCCCCGGCCCGCAAGAACCCCCGCCGGCGGGGTCGCGGCCCGAAGATCTCGCGGGCAGAACCCGCGAACGGGTTGCCGTTACTGATCTGTTATCGGAGACTGTCCCGGGCGGGAATCGGCGCCGCGCCCTGCGGCGGCGGACGTGAGGGACTGGCCCGGCAGGCCGTCGAGGAGACGTCGAACAGCGAGAGAGGCCACGTGAGGGTCGCAGTCACCGGTGCCACCGGCGTGATCGGCAGGAGCGCGCTCCCCGCGCTCGTCGCCGCCGGGCACGAGGTCGTGGGACTGGCGCGCACGCCCGAGAAGGCCGCGCTGCTGACCGGCCTCGGTGCCACCCCGGTGCTGACCAGCCTCAGCGACCACGCCGGCCTGGTCGCGATGTTCACCGGCGCCGACGCGGTCGCGAACTTCGCCACGAACATCCCGGTCGGGTACGCCGCCCTGTGGCCGGCCCGCTGGCGGACCCACGACCGGCTGCGCACCGAGGGGGTGCGGCGGGTGGTCGCGGCCGCCCGGGACGCGGGGGTCCGACGCCTCGTCCAGGAGAGCGTCTCCTTCCTGTACGCCGACCAGGGCGACGAGTGGATCACCGAGGACTCCCCGGTGGCGATCACCCGCGCCACCGAGCCCGCCTCGGTGGGGGAGTCGCACGTGCAGGACTACGCGTGCGGCTCGCGGACCGGGGTGGTGCTGCGCTTCGGCATCATCGTCGGCGACGACCCGCTGACCCGCTTCCAGCTGCGGGCCGTCCGGCACGGACGCCCGATCGGGCTCGGCTCGCCCGACGGCTGGGCGCACCTGGTGCACACCGACGACCTCGGGCCGGCCGTGGTGGGCGCGCTGCACGCGCCCAGCGGGGTCTACAACGTCGGCGCCGAGCCGGTCCGCCGGGTCGACCTGGTGGGCGGTTTCGCCGAGGCCGCCGGGCGCGAGAGCATCGACTTCATGGGACCCCTGATGACGCGGCTCGCCGGCGCCCGCGTCGAGCCGCTGGCCCGCTCGCTGCGGATCAGCTCCGACGCGTTCATCGCCGGCAGCGGCTGGACGCCCGGTCGCGGCAGCTTCGGGGCGGGCTGGTTCGACGTGCTGCGCGACTCTTCCGGCGCGTGCCCGTGACCCCGCGCGACCCGGAGCCGCAGGGTCCCGCCGACGAGTCGGCCGGGCGGCGTGCTCGCG
Organism: uncultured Actinomycetota bacterium; assembly: GCA_963728775.1. GTDB lineage: Bacteria > Actinomycetota > Actinomycetes > Propionibacteriales > Nocardioidaceae > Nocardioides_B. The sequence goes on along the minus strand of CAVSLP010000009.1, from coordinate 11,604 downwards.
AGGCCGAGCGGCGCCGGCGCCGGGCCCGGGCCCGGGTGTTCGGCGAGGTGCTCCCGGAGGGCACCCGCGACGACCGCGCGGACGGGTGGGGCGAGCGCGACCAGGGCAGCGACGAGTGGCTGCGCGGCGAGGTGCCGCCGCACCACGGCTGAGGTCCCGAGACCTCCGCGGCGTCCGCTCCCCGACCCCCGGGCGGCCGGGGGCCCGCCCCTCGACCCCCCGGTCAGCTCAGACCGCCACCCCCGGAGACGGTGCCGCTGCCCCGCTCGCCGGCGAGCAGGTCGCGGATCTCGGTGAGCAGCGCGATGTCGGGCGCCGGGGAGACCGGCTCCTCCCCGCGGGCCATCCGCGCCTGCAGGGTGTTGTAGGGCAGCACGATCAGGAAGTAGACGACGGCGGCCAGGATCAGGAACGAGATGATCGCGGTGATCCACGCGCCGACGTGCACCCCGCCCGGTGCGTAGGAGGAGAAGTCCGGCGTGCCGCCGATCTTGCCGAGCAGGTCCATGATCACGGTGACCGTGGCGGTCACGACCGCCGTGAACGCGAGCGCCATGATCAGCGCGACGGCCAGCTCGACCAGGTTGCCGCGCATGATGAATTCCTTGAACCCCTTGAGCATGTCTGGTCTCCTCCGTGCGGGTCGGTCGGCCGGCGCGCTGCGCGCGGTGGCCGGTCGGGGCTCACGCTAGCGGCTGATGGTCAGGGAGAGGAAGGACGAGACCGCTGCGGCGGCCAGGTCCTGCGCCGTCGGTTCCGGGACCGCGACCACGACCAGCGCGCCGGAGACCAGGTCGGTGCCGGAGGCGTCGCGGTGGGGCAGGGCGAGCACCGGGACGTCGTGGGCCAGCACCCGCGGCCCGGTCCGCCCCTGCGGGTCGGCGGCGATCAGGTCGATGCGGTCCCCGACCCGGAGCAGCCCGGCGGCGCCCGGGTCCCCGATCCGCACGGGGGCGGCCACCGCGCCCGGGTAGCCGGCGAGCAGCGAGCGGCCGAGCAGGCGCGCGTCGGTCACCGGCTCCCCGGCGCGCACCGGGCCGACCGTCGTACGCCCCACGGCGGCGGCCGGATCGACGACGCCGTGCGGGACACTGTCCGGCGCGAAGCCCCGGGTGGTCAGGTCACCGGCCCGGAGGACCGCCGCCGCCGGCAGGTCACGCGCGGCCACCAGCACCGGGGTCCGGGGCGCGGCCGGTGCGGCGTTCGCCTGCAGCGCGGCGGCCACGGCGAGCCCGGCGCAGAGCGCGGCGAGCAGCCGGCGGCGGGCCAGGATCGTGCGGCGGATCCGGCGGTGGAGGAGTCCGAGGCGGGTCATCCCCCGAGGCTAGGAGAGTTCCGCCGACGGCGTCGGCGGCTGTCCACAGGGCTCAGGCGGCGCTGGAGTCCGCCTTCGTGGTGCTGCTGCTCGACTCGGCCTTCGCCGGCGAGCCGGCGCTGTCCGTGGAGGGCGACTCGGCCTTGGCGGGCTTCGCCGCCGCGGGCTTCGCGTCGGAGCCGTTGTCGGTGCGGCTGTCGGTCCGGCTGTCGGTGCGGTAGAAGCCCGAGCCCTTGAAGACCACGCCCACCGCGTTGAACACCTTGCGGAGCCGGCCCGCGCACTGCGGGCAGACCGTCAGTGAGTCCTCGCTGAAGCTCTGGAACTGCTCGAACGCGTGGTCGCACTCGGTGCAGGCGTACTGATAGGTGGGCACGTGTCCTCCACGGGATCTCAGACCAGGGCCCCGCGCAGCGATTGGCACTCCGGGGGCTCGACTGCCAATTATTCCAACAGCGGGGCGTTTCGTAAACTTCCCGCGCCCGATCGGGGGCGCTCCGGCGGGACGGCGGACCCCGGTGGGGCACAATTGCGGCCGTGTCCGACGCCGCCGCCAGTCCCGATGAGCCCCCCCGCGAGACCCGTCGGCCGTTCCGGTCCTGGTCCCGAGCCGCGCGGTGGTCGACGTACGGCGTCGTGGTGCTCGTGCTGGTGGTGCTAGCGGCCCTGGTCGCGGGCGTGGTGGTGGTGCGCAAGTCGTTCCCGCAGACCACCGGCCAGATCGAGGTGCCGGGGCTCGGGTCGAAGGTGACCGTGCTCCGCGACGCCCACGGCATCCCGCAGGTGTACGCCGACTCCGCGAAGGACCTGTTCTACGCGCAGGGTTTCGTGCAGGCGCAGGACCGGTTCTTCGAGATGGACGTGCGGCGGCACATCACCGCCGGGCGGCTCTCGGAGATGTTCGGCCGCACCACCTTGAAGGCCGACATGTTCATCCGCACGATGGGCTGGCGCCGGGTCGCGGAGCGGGAGCTCGCCCTGCTCAACCCCGAGACGGTGAGCTACCTGGACGCCTACAGCGCCGGGGTGAACGCCTACATCCACTCGCACAGCCCGTCGCAGATGTCGCTGGAGTACTCCGTGCTCGCGCTGAACGGGCTGAACTACGCGCCCGAGGACTGGACCCCGGTGGACTCGCTGGCCTGGATGAAGGCGATGGCGTGGGACCTGCGCGAGAACATGAAGGACGAGATCACCCGGGCCATCGCCTCGGCCCACCACACCCCGGCCGAGATCGCGCAGCTCTACCCCGGCTACCCCTACCGCCGGCACCGGCCGATCGTGGACCAGGGCGCGGTCGTCGACGGCGTCTTCGAGCAGGACGCCACCCGGGGCGGCACCCGCAAGCCGGCCCGGCCCCCGGTGAACGCCGGCGAGGTCCGGGCGCTGGACCAGCTGAAGCGCGGCCTCGCCCACCTGCCGCAGATGCTCGGCCGCGGTTCGGGGATCGGGTCGAACTCCTGGGTGGTGGACGGCGCGCACTCCACGACCGGGATGCCGCTGCTGGCCAACGACCCGCACCTGGGCACCTCGATCCCCGGCATCTGGTACCAGATGGGGCTGCACTGCACCCGGCTCACCCCGTCCTGCCCGTTCGACGTCTCCGGGTTCACGTTCTCCGGGATGCCGGGGGTGGTGATCGGGCACAACCAGCAGATCGCCTGGGGGTTCACCAACCTGGGCCCGGACGTGACCGACCTGTACCTGGAGAAGGTCGACGGCAAGACCTACGAGTACGGCGGCAAACGGCTGCCGCTGCGGATGCACGACGAGTCGATCAAGATCGAGGGGGAGACCGAGCCGTTCCGGTTCACCGTGCGCTCCACGAAGCACGGGCCGCTGCTCTCGGACGTCTCGGCGCAGCTGTCCACGGTCGGCGCCAACGCACCCGTCGACGGCCCCGCGCCGCCCCGCGGGAACGGCTACGCGGTGGCGCTGTCCTGGACGGCGCTGACGCCGAGCAACACCGCGGACGCCGTGTTCGAGTTCGACAAGGCGACCGACTGGGAGCAGTTCCGCGCCGCGGCCAAGGACTTCGCGGTGCCCTCGCAGAACCTGGTCTACGCGGACCGGGACGGGCACATCGGCTACCAGGCACCCGGGCTGATCCCGATCCGCAAGTCGGGCAACACCGGTGACTACCCGGCCGAGGGCTGGAAGCCCTCCCACGACTGGACCGGCAAGTACGTCCCCTTCGACGCGCTGCCGAGCGTGCTCGACCCGAAGGACGGGTTCGTGGCCACCGCGAACCAGGCGGTGATCGGCAAGAGCTACCCCTACTACCTCGGGGACTCGTGGTCCTACGGCTACCGCAGCCAGCGGATCGTGGAGCTGCTGCAGCGCAAGGCCCGGCTCAGCCCCGCCGACATGTCCGCGATCCAGCTCGACACCCGCAACGGGTTCGCGCCCACCTTCGTGCCCTACCTGGAGAACATCTTCCTGCCCTCGGACTACCTGGCCGCCGGGCAGCGGCTGCTGGAGAACTGGGACTACCAGGAGGGGCCCGGGTCGGCCGCCGCGGCCTACTACAACGCCGTCTGGAAGAACACGCTGGCGCTGACCTTCCACGACCAGCTGCAGCAGTCCATCTGGCCGGACGGCGACGGGCGCTGGTTCGAGGTGATGCGGCGGCTGCTGGCGCATCCGAACAGCCCGTGGTGGGACAACACCGACACCGACGGGGTGGTGGAGACCCGCGACGACATCCTCGCCCAGGCGATGTCCGACGCCCGCGACGAGCTGGTCCGCCGGCAGGCACGCCGCGCGGTGGACTGGACCTGGGGGCACCTGCACCGGATGAACCTGGAGAACCAGACCGTCGGGCAGTCCGACGTCGGGCTGGTCCGCTGGCTGTTCAACCGGGGCGGCTACCAGGTCGGCGGCGGCGGCGAGATCGTGGACGCCACCCACTGGGACGCCTCGACCGACTCCTACGACGTGACCGTCGCGCCGTCGATGCGGATGGTGGTGTCGCTGCGGAACTTCGACGACTCCACCTGGGTGAACCTGACCGGGGTCTCCGGGCACGCGTTCGACGGCCACTACACCGACCAGACCGACCTCTGGGTCGACGGCCGGCACCTGCCGTGGCCGTACTCGCGCACCGCCGTCGAGGACGCGGCCGAGGACCGGCTCACCCTGGTGCCGGAAAGAACCTCCTGACCCCGCCGGGGGTCACCACCGCCGAGACCCGGCGGTCGTGGCGCTCGGCGGGGACCTCGGTGAGCAGCTCCCCGTCGTAGAGCAGCGTGCACACGAAGGTGCCGACCGGGACCCGGCCGAGCACCCGGTCGTAGGAGCCGCCGCCGCGGCCGAGCCGCATGCCCGAGGCGTCCACGGCCAGCGCGGGGGCGAGCACCACGTCGGCGGTGGCGACCGCGTCCGGCCCGAGGTGCGGGCCGGGCGGCTCGAGCAGCCCGCGGCCCGCCGGCATCAGGTCGACCGGGCCGGTGTAGCGCGCCCAGTCCAGGTCGTTGTCGGGCAAGAGCACCGGCAGGATCACCCGCTTGCCGGCGGCGGTGAGCAGGTCCAGCAGCGGCCCGGTCCCGGGCTCGGTCCCGATCGAGACGTAGGCCGCGACGGTCGCGGCCCGTCGTACCTCCGGGGTCTCCAGCAGCCGCTCGGCGATCGCCCGGGCGCCCCGGCTCACCTCGAGCAGCGGTCGGCGTCCCCGCGCGGTGACCAGCTGGTCGCGCAGCGCGATCTTCTGTGCCTCGATCGGGTCCACGCCCCCGACGCTATCGCCCCACCCGGATAACCTCTGCGCATGAGCGACGAAGGACTGCAGCAGGCACGCGAGAAGATGGCCGCCGAGGGCGTCGACCCGCTCGCGACCGAGGTGTTCGCGCACTACTACCGGCTGGTCGAGTCGGGGGAGACCGGGATGGTCCCGGAGTCCAGCATCGAGCCGCTGGAGATGCCCGCGCTCGCCGACGCCGACGTACCCGACGAGGTGGCCCGCGAGGCGATCGGCAAGACGGTGGTGATCAAGCTGAACGGCGGGCTGGGCACCTCGATGGGCATGGACCGGGCGAAGTCGCTGCTCGAGGTCCGCGACGGGGTGAGCTTCCTCGACGTCATCGCCCGGCAGGTGCTGGCGCTGCGGGAGCGCTACGACGCGGCGCTGCCGCTGCTGTTCATGAACAGCTTCCGCACCTCCGCCGACACCCGGGCGGCGCTCGCGCGCTACGACGACCTCGGGTACGACGGACTGCCGCTGGAGTTCCTGCAGAACAAGGAGCCGAAGCTGCGCGCCGACGACCTGACCCCGGTGTCCTGGGAGAAGGAGCCCGCCCTGGAGTGGTGCCCGCCCGGGCACGGGGACCTCTACACCGTCCTGCACAGCAGCGGCCTGCTCGAGCGGATGCTCGCGGCCGGGTTCACCCAGGTGTTCGTGTCCAACTCCGACAACCTCGGTGCCGTGCCGGACCCGCGGGTGGCCGGCTGGTTCGCCCGGTCCGGGGCGCCGTTCGCGATCGAGGCGGTGCGACGTACCCCCTCGGACCGGAAGGGCGGGCACTTCGCGACCCGCAAGAGCGACGGCCGGATCGTGCTGCGGGAGAGCGCCCAGACGCTGGAGCAGGACAAGGAGGCGCTGGGCGACCTGGGCAGGCACCAGTACTGCTCGACGAACAACCTCTGGTTCGACGTCGCGGCGATGCGCGACGAGCTGGAGCGACGCGACGGGATCCTCGGGCTGGCGATGATCAAGAACACCAAGACCGTCGACCCCGCCGACCCGGCCACCCCGCAGGTCATCCAGATCGAGACCGCGATGGGCGCCGCGATCGAGGTCTTCGACGGCGCCCGGACCATCGAGGTGACCCGGGACCGGTTCGTCCCGGTCAAGACCACCAACGACCTGCTGGTGCTGCGGTCCGACTGCTACGACGTGCGCGACGACTACGTGCTCGAGCTGGTCCCGGACAAGGTCCCGTTCGTCGACCTCGACCCGGCGCACTACAAGCTGGTGGCGGACTTCGAGGCCCGGTTTCCCGCGGGGCCGCCGTCGCTGCGCAACGCGAGCGCCCTGGTGGTCAACGGGGACTGGACGTTCGGCCGCGACGTCACCGTGGTCGGCGAGGCCGCGCTCGACGACCCGGGCGCGCCCGAGCGGGTGCAACCCGGTGCCACGGTCGGCTGAGCGTTAGGGTCAAGGCATGTCCGCACCCCTCATGCCGGGCGACCGGATGAGCACGGTCGACGAGCACGTCGAACGGGTCCTCGAGTCGCTGGTCCCGCTGCCCCCCTACGACCAGCCGCTGCTGGAGGCGATGGGCCTGCCGGTGTGCGAGGACATCACCGCGCCGATGGACCTGCCGTCCTTCGACAACTCGGCGATGGACGGCTACGCGGTCTACTTCGACGACGTGGCGACCGCCTCGACCGACCACCCGGTGCACCTGCCCGTGGTGGGCGAGATGGCGGCCGGCCAGACCCGGCTGTTCGCGCTCTCCCCGGGCACCTCGGTGCGGATCATGACCGGGGCGCCGGTGCCGCAGGGCGCGGACGCGGTGGTGCCGGTCGAGTGGACCGACGGCGGCGTGGCCACGGTGCGCATCACGCAGGCGCCGGTCCGGGGCCAGCACGTGCGCCGCCGCGGCGAGGACGTGCAGGTCGGCGACGTGCTCCTCGAGGACGGCACCCTGCTCGGCCCCCGGCAGCTCGGCCTGCTGGCCTCGGTCGGCCGGTCGCAGGTGCGTTCGCGTCCGCGCCCGCGGGTGGTGATCATGTCGACCGGCTCGGAGCTGCGCGAGCCCGGCTCGCCGCTCGGCCACGACTCCATCTACGACGCGAACTCCTACATGCTGGCCGCGGCCGCGCGGAACGCCGGCGCGATCGCCTACCGGGTCGGCATCGTCTCCGACGACCCCTCGGAGTTCCGCGACGCACTGTCCGACCAGCTGGTCCGCGCCGACATGGTGGTGACCAGCGGTGGGGTGAGCAAGGGCGCCTACGACGTCGTCAAGGAGGTGCTCGCCGAGCTCGGGACGGTGTCGTTCGGCGAGGTCGCGATGCAGCCCGGGAAGCCCCAGGGGTTCGGCTTCGTCGGCGAGGACGCGACACCGATCATCACGCTGCCCGGCAACCCGGTCTCGTCGTACGTCTCGTTCGAGGTGTTCGTGGTGCCCGCGATCCGCCGGATGATGGGCCGGGTTCCCTACCGGCGTCCGATGGTGCGGGCGCTGACGTCCGTGGGGTTCTCCTCGGCGCCCGACCGCCGCCAGTTCGTGCGCGCGCACTTCGAGATCGACGGCAAGGGCGCGCACGTCACCCCCGTCGGCGGCCACGGCTCCCACCTGATGGGTGACCTGTCGGAGGCCAACGCGCTGATCGTGGTGCCCGAGGACGTGACCGGCGTGGCGCCCGGCTCCCAGGTGCAGGTGCTCGTGCTGGACCGGGACTTCTGAGATGGCCGCCGAGGAGCCGCGGCTGACCCATGTCGACGAGGCCGGCGCGGCCCGGATGGTCGACGTGTCCGCCAAGGACGTCACCCGGCGGGAGGCGGTCGCCACCGGGCGGGTGCTCGTCTCGCCGGCCGTGGTGGCGCTGCTGCGCGGCGAGGGGGTGCCGAAGGGCGACGCGCTCGGGGTGGCCCGGGTCGCGGGCATCATGGCCGCGAAGCGCACCCCCGACCTGGTCCCGCTGTGCCACCCGCTGGCGATCTCCGGGGTCGTCGTCGACCTGCTGGTCGCCGACGACGCGGTGGAGATCACCGCCACCGTGCGCACCACCGACCGCACCGGCGTGGAGATGGAGGCGCTGACCTCGGTGTCCGTGGCGGCGCTGACCGTGGTGGACATGGTCAAGGCCGTGGACAAGGGCGCGGTGATCACCGACGTCCGGGTCGAGTCCAAGACCGGAGGCAAGTCCGGCCCCTACCACCGGGCGCACCCGTGAGGGCCACGGTCGTCACCGCGTCCAACCGGGCGGCCGCGGGCGTCTACGAGGACACCGGCGGACCGGTCATCGTCGCGGCGCTGCGGGAGGTCGGCTTCGAGGTCACCGGCCCGGTCGTCGTACCGGACGGGCAGCCGGTCGCGGACGCGATCCGGGACGCCGTCGCCGGCGGGGCGCGGGCGGTGCTCACCACGGGCGGCACGGGGCTGACCCCGACCGACCTGACCCCCGAGGCCACCCGACCGCTGCTGGACCGCGAGGTCCCCGGCATCGCCGAGGCGATCCGCGCGTACGGCGTCGCGCACGGCGTGCCCACCGCGGCGCTGTCCCGCGGGCTGGCCGGGGTGAGCGGGCAGGCGCTCGTGGTGAACCTGCCCGGGTCGCGGGGCGGGGTGAAGGACGGGCTCGCGGTCGTCGTGCCCCTGCTCCGGCACGCCGTGGAGCAGATCGTCGGGAGCGACCACTGAACCCCCCTTGGCGCGTCGAGCTGCAGGCCGGGCGGGTGGGTCTGCGTCCCCTCGGGATGCGCGACGCGAAACGCCTGGGCCGAGGTGCGCCGCCGCAACGCCGCCTGGCTGAAGCCCTGGGAGGCCACCGTGCCGCCGGGCGACAAGTCCGCGCCGCGCGACTTCCGGGGGCTGGTGCGCGACCTGCGCCGGCAGGCCCGGGAACGCCGGGCGCTGCCGTTCGCGGTCACCGTGGACGGGGTGTTCGCCGGCCAGCTCACGGTCACCAACATCGTCGGCGGCTCCGCGCGCTGGGGACAGGTGGGCTACTGGGTGGACGAGCGCTACGCGGGGCAGAACGTGATCCCGACCGCGGTGGCCCTGGTCGTGGACTACTGCCTGTTCGAGATGAACCTGCACCGGATCGAGGTGGCGATCCGGCCCGAGAACACCGCGAGCCTGCGCGTGGTGGAGAAGCTCGGGTTCACCGAGGTCGGGTACGCGCGGCGCTACCTGCACATCGACGGCGACTGGCGGGACCACCGGCTGTTCGCGCTCACCGTGGAGGAGTGCGAGGGTGGGCTGCTGCGCCGGTTCCGGCTCGCCGGAGGCCAGGAGGCCGGGGACGCCGGGCCCTGACGCTCCGGATCTGCAACTTTCACATCAGTCACACGAGTTCATTTGCGACACACCGGTTGACTTGCGGGGCGGATTGCCGCACCGCTCCTATCGTCTGAGGCGTGGACCTGTCAGGAATCATCTTCGTAGTGCTCGCGGTCGCGTGGGCCGTCTATCTGATTCCGAAGGCGCTCCGGCACCATGACGAGGTGGCGCGGACCCGCTCCATCGACCGGTTCTCGACCGCGATGCGGGTGCTGGCCCGCCGCGAGCCGGTGAACCGGCGAGACGCCCGCCTGGTGGTCACGCCGCCCCGCGCCGCGGACAACCCCCGGATGCTGGTGCCCGAGGCGCAGACGCCGGCCGCGCAGCCGGTGCCTACCGGGCCGCGCCCGGCCGCCCGCCGGGCCGCCGCGCGTGCCGCGGCCCGCCGCCGTCGCCGGATCCTGTCGTTCCTGGCCCTGCTCGACCTGGCCGTCGCCGGCCTCGCCGCCGCGGCCGTGCTTTCTTGGTGGTCGGTCACCGTTCCGGTGGCGCTCACGGTGCTCTACCTGGTGCTGTGCCGCACCCAGGTCCGCCGCGAGGAGGCCGCCGCCTGGGACCGCGAGCTCGTCGGGTCTGCCGACACCGGGGTCACCCCGCGTCGCGCTGCCCGGGTCGAGGCCCAGGACGGGAGCCTGCGCGGGCCGGCCGCCCGCCGGGTCGCCCGCGAGGTCGCCCGCAACGAGCAGGGCTTCGAGGAGGTGGACCCGAACGAGGACACCGTGGCCATCCCGGTGGCGGTCCTCGACGCGGTCGCGGTCCCGACCGTGGACGGCGGCTCGCTGTGGGACCCGCTGCCGGTCACCCTGCCGACGTACGTCACCAAGCCGCGGGCCAAGCGCACCGTCCGCACGATCGACCTCAACGAGCCGAACACCTGGACCTCGGGCCGCACCGAGGAGGACGCCCGGCTGGTCGCGGACACCGAAGCGGCCGAGGCCGAGCAGGCCGCCCCGGTCGAGCCCCAGCGCGCGGTCGGCTCCTGATTCGAAACCCGAGCCGAGCAGGTGATATGTTTTCTGCTCGCGCCGGGAACGGCGCACTGGGGCTGTGGCGCAGTTGGTAGCGCGTCTCGTTCGCAATGAGAAGGTCAGGGGTTCGAATCCCCTCAGCTCCACCAAACCCGCTGGTCAGAGGCCTGCCAGGATCCTGATATCAGGAGCAGGCAGTGGCAACTCAGCACAAACTCAGCACAAGTCGGCGCACCGGCCGCGTCCTCGGCGCCGTCTGGACCGCTCTGGGCTGGTTTCGGCGCGACCTGGCGCACCTGTGGGGCATGGAGACCACCACACACGCCAACGCCCATGCCGCTCCTCGAAGCCGGGCTCGATCCCGTCGTCACCCTGTCGCAGCTGGCCGCCCAGCTCGGTGTCAGCGTCCAGACCATCTACGACCTGCGCAGCCAGGGCCGCGGCCCCCGCGGATTCCGGGTCGGCCGTGAGCTACGGTTCCGGGTCAGCGAGGTCGACTCCTGGCTCGCGCGGATGGAGGCCGACGACGCCGAGCGGCACCCACGCGGAGGCCGGCTGATGCGCACCGGCCGGCCGCGGACCCCGATCGGCACCCACGGCGCGATCAACACCCGGCGGAGGCGGCCGCGTGCGTCGCCGAGACCCGCGTCCGCGACCCCGATGGGCGGCTCCGCCAGGTCAGCGCGACCGGGCCGACCGCGCCGCCGCGCCAGCCCGGCTCATGGAGCGGATCCGGGAGCGTCCGGCGCTCGCCGGGCGCCGGAGTGCTGCGTCCGTCGAGCCCGTTCACCGCTCTCACGCAGCTGTGGCTGGCCGACCTCGACCGGCGGGACCTGACCGAGACCACCAAGCACGGCTACCGCGACCACATCCACCTGCACGTCGGTCCGGACCTGGAACACTTCACCCTCGGCGAGATCACCACCGGCCGGGTCGAATGGTTCCTGAAGTCAGACGGTCGTCTCGACCTCCAGGCCCGCGGTCCCGGACCCTGCGTGAACCTGCTCTTCGGGTTCGCACTGCGCCACGACGCCATCGCTCGTAACCCGGTCGAGGGCACCTCGCAGCTGCGACGGACCAAGGCGACCCCTCAGGCGCTGACGATCGACCAGATCACCGCGATCCGGAAGGCCGCCGCGGCCTGGCGAAGCAAACCCGGGTCTCCCCGGCCCGAAGCCGGACGGCCAGGTCCGCGACATCAGCGAGATCCTGCTTGGGACCGCTATGCGCACCGGCGAGGTGTTGGCGTTGCGCCCGTGTGACATCGAGGACCTGCCCTCAGGGATGATCGCTAGCGTCAACGGCACCGTCG